>CAKRVA010000087.1 GCA_934408585.1 uncultured Lachnospiraceae bacterium | reverse complement strand
ATACCGTCCTAAGCCTCTGCAGACAGCTGTAATCTCGCCGTAATCTCCCGCACTTCTTTCATAATCGCGGCATACATTTCATACTCAAGTCCAACCGGCGACATATGCGGACATTCCTGCTTCATCCGATAGGCCTGCCTTAACAGGCTGCGTTTGTTCTCCTCAAGCTCCCAGATCTGCTCTCTGCTCATAACTTCTCCACTTTCCGCACACCGGCGTCCCCCGCCTTCTTCTGTGCTATGATCTTCTTCGTGTATATATCTTGTACACACACCTCTACCATCATAGCATATATAGTGGAAAATACATCAGGAAGTTGTTCGGCATTTTTACCAAATTTTATGACCGGATTTGAGGACTTTGCCTATTTACAAAACGGCTTTTATCTATTTCTCACAACTGCATCAGCATTTCAAGAGCCTGCTTTTTCATGATACAAATTCCCTGCTCTCTGATATGTGCAATGTGCCCCTGATCGGAGTAATGCGCATCGTCATACTCGATCGTTCCGAACGCAAACGGACGCATCTCCTCCTTGGCAAATCCCGTAAAATCCAGAATCAGATAGTACGCGCCGTCCAACTTGTAGAGACTGCTCTTGGGAATCTTCCCTCGAAAAGCAAGCAGGCTCATCCTGCGCATATTCTCAAAGGAAGCAAAGCGCAGTGCACAGATCATCGGGTCGGTGCGCTTATGCGTCCCCGCAGCGGCTGCCGTATCCGCTGTATCCGCTGCGGCTTGTGGTGCATTCTCCTTCTCTGCCTTGCCCTGTTTTCCTAGTGCAGCGTCCGGATCCAGCTGGCTGATCATATGGCTGACCGTATTCACCAGATCCTTCAGTGACACCTCTTTGTCCGCGCCAAAAGTGATCGCCATGCTGTGATCCTGCAAAAGCTCCGCCTTCACCATCGGAGAGATGCCCTCCATCTGAATATGTTCCTGTTCCTCGACGAGTTCTAAGACGGTATGCATGAATTCCTGCGTGATCTCGCTGTTCGCAATGATATCATCAATATCGTATCCGAGACTCTCGATCTCCTGCTCCGTCAGTGCGCAGCGGATTTTGTTATCACCGATATGTTCTATTTCCATAAATGATCGATCCCATCTATTGTAAAATGTTGTTTTTAAGTGATACCATTATCCTATTTTTTGCACTATTTGTAAAGTGGCAATCCTTAGAATACCTTTTTTTGCATAATGCGGACACTGCCTGCAAAAGATACCGCCAACGTGATCAGGGAAACCAGAAACACCACCGCAGTCACCGCCACAGGATTTAACTGCGCAGACCACCGCAGCCCTCCCGCAAAATTCTCCGACAGAAGCTTCCTTGCCGCGATTGCAGCCCCAAGCACGGCAAACCCCAGGATCATGGTTGCCGTCCTGCTTTTTTCCATACCGTATTTCAGGCTGACCGGAAGCATGACTGCCAGAAAAATTGTCATCTCTAATAAAATAAGGAACATGGGCATCAGCCATTCTAAAAGAGACGTCACATCC
>CAKRVA010000086.1 GCA_934408585.1 uncultured Lachnospiraceae bacterium | reverse complement strand
CTACTAATTTCGCCATCTCATCTTTGTCACCATTTTGTGCCTTTTTTATAGTTTCAATACTGTTTTCATGCAAATCCCTTTACCCCCTTAGAGCTTCCTCTAAAGTTACAGGCATATTATCTTCTTCTTCAGTTTTCTTTATTTTTTTCTTCATAGTAACTTTAGTACCTAATCCTAATATAGATTCTACTTCCAGTTCATCCATAAAACTTTCCATTATTGTAAATCCCATTCCTGATCTTTCTAAGTTTGGTTTAGTCGTATACAATGGTTGTTTTGCCATATCTATGTCTTCTATTCCTTTTCCATTATCAGATACTTTTATCATTATTTCATTATCAGTTATTTTACAAACTACTGTAACTAATCCTAAGCCATCTTCATACCCATGTACTATTGAATTTGTAACCGCTTCTGATACAGCTGTCTTTATATCTGATAACTCCTCTATTGTTGGGTCTAATTGTGATACAAATGCTGCAACACTAATTCTTGCAAATGCTTCATTATTTGACTTACTTATAAATTCTAATTTCATTTCATTTTCTGTAATTTTATTTTTTATGCTCATAAGTTTACTACCTCCTTTTTCTTTTCATTTGAAATTATCTTTTTCATTTTTTCTTCTAAGTCTATTTCTGGAATTATCTTTAATACTCCACTCATAGCAAATATTTTTTTCACGCTATCTGTTAAATTTGCTATACTCATTTTTCCACCAAGCATATTTGTTTCTTTATATCTACCTATTACCATCCCTATTCCTGCACTGTCCATGAAAGTAACACGATCAAAATCAAATATAACTTCTCTAGGCATAAATCTTTCAATTTCATAATCAGCTTTCCTCCTTATTTCTTTTACACTACATTCATCTATTTCCTCATTTATTTTCTGCACATTAAGAACCCTGGGATCTATCTGATCTGGCTGTTTTTTGCCTATGCTGCGGTGGGCTATTATACGATCGTGACCTGGGCATTTCTATCGGATGTTATTGACGATTATCAGGTGCGCACCGGCAGGAGAAAAGACGGGACGGTGTATGCGGTCTATTCGTTTGCAAGAAAGTTGGGGCAGGCATTAGCAGGCGGGATCGGAGGGTTTGCCCTTGCGCTCATCGGTTATGAAGAGACGGCAAAGGTGCAGACGGAGGCGGTAAGGGAAGGCATTTATGCGATCTCCATGTGGATACCGGCGGTCAGCTTTTTGGCGGGAGGCCTGCTGTTATTGTTTTTATATCCGCTGACCAGAGAACGGGTCGAAGAGAACCAGCAGAAGATTCGGGGGCTGTAAATTCCATTGTTTTTATGCTACAATAGATATTATGCGTAGTTCGGGGAGAACTGCAAAAACAGACATGTGTGGAGGAAACAATGGCAAAGTTATATTTCCGGTATGGAGCGATGGGAAGCTCAAAAACGGCAAATGCCCTGATGGTAGAGTACAATTACAGAGAGCGCGGAAAGAAGGCGCTTCTGGCAAAACCGCAGATCGATATGAGAGATGG
>CAKRVA010000085.1 GCA_934408585.1 uncultured Lachnospiraceae bacterium | reverse complement strand
GATTTTCCCCTGCTCCTCCGTTGCGCCCAGATTGCCCACACTCGCTGTAATTCCGGCAAAGACCTGGTCCAGCACCTGGCGGACGGAACCGATCAGAAGATAATAGTTGGAATATACTCCGACACTGACCACGCCGACAAACGCGGAGATCAGCAGATTATCGGTATTATTTACCACGACCGTCCCGAGCTTGTGCATCATCATGGCGCGGATATTCCGGAACAGTCCCGCCCGCTCCTCTGCTGGAAGACGCTCCTTCTCTTTTTCCTTTAGATACGGGAAAAGCTTTTCCGCCTTTCGCGAGATACACACATTAGACAGAACCGTACACATCAGATACATCAGCAAAAACAGAATAAAGTTTCCCGTGGTAAGCAGCACGACAATCTGCAGCAGATCCTGCAGCACCAGAAAACCGGTCTGATAGATGAGCACCACGTAATTCATCTGATGCGCCTCAATCAGCGTCCTCTTGTAGACCAGCAGATACGACAGCACGGAGTTGGCGAGGTAGAGAAGGTAAATGAGCGTCAGATGCTCCACCTCGGGTCTGTTTTTCATGAGCACGTCCATAAACGGAATCAGCGCGAGCCCCAGCACGCCCACACACACCGCGGTTCCCCGGTAAAACGTCCGGTAAAGCTTCATCAGCTGCTGCTGCTTTTTGATGTTGCCCTCCGCGATCGGCCGGTACAAAGCGTAAGTGATTGCCGTGCCCGCGCCAAGCTCTGTCAGCGAAAGTACATTTAAAATATCGGTGAACAGACCGTTGATTCCGACATAGTTTTCACTCAGCGTATGCGTAAAAATCACACGCGTCACAAATCCCATCAGAATCGCCGTCATTCTGGAGATGACCGCCACGGTTGTATTCATTGCCGAATATTCTGTTCTGCTCTTTGTTTCCATGGCGTCTCCTCTCTGTCTTAATGCTTTTCCCCTGCTCCGTCCGTTTCAAAGGAACTCTTTTGTGGAAAAGCTTTTAAAAACGCTTCGTTTAATTCCCTCTTGACCCTGTCATACGCCTCCACCTTCTGGGAATCATTGATGCAGACAGCAGGGCTTTTTTTCTTCTCAATCGCCTGAAGCAGCGATGTGTTCTGATCCGAGAGATCATAATACCTGCAGAACCGGCGGGCATTGGCTGGATAAAAATTCCCCTCCAGCTTCTGCCATTCCCTGAGCAGATACTGATTCACATCTTCCCTGCTGCGGAATCTGTGGCTGCACACCGCTGACAAAAGTTCTCCCTCACGCTGCCAGAGCGCCTCGTAAGTGCTCTTTAGAAGCGGTGACGGACCGTGCACCGTATAAAATCCGGTGAACCGGGGAAACAGGCGCTCGAGCAGATTATACCCGAAATACAAAAGCGGATACCCCGGATGCCAGTAGGCTCCCGGCTGCTGTCTCATATTCTCCCGCTTATCAAAATACCTTGCAAGCACCATCGCATTGTTCAGATAGATATACGGCATGACGGCATCGTCCCGGTTTGCCACAACCGGCTGTAAGGCA
>CAKRVA010000084.1 GCA_934408585.1 uncultured Lachnospiraceae bacterium | reverse complement strand
CCTCTAACCGGTCTTCCCCGGTCACATTCCGCTCGTACACACTGCCGTTTAATGTATAGCTTTCCTCCCAGACTGCCGCCTCATCATCCGTCATCAGAAGCTCTGCCTTCTCATACTCCTCCTGTGTCAATGCCTCCGGCAGGATGTGTGTAATTCCCTGGTTCTGAATTCCGACGTCGATAATATCTGATGTGTATGCCGGCAGTGACAGATCGCACCACGCCTGCACAAACAACAGTAATAACACCAGGATCAGCGGTTTCCAGTATGGAATCATATTCTTAAAAATCTTTCCCATGTTGTCCTTCCTTTCTGTTTCGCATACTTCTCTTCTCGATTTCTTCTGCTGCAATGTCATATATTTCATCCAGGCATAATATGAGCTTTTTAAGATCCTGCTCATCCACCTGTGAAATGACTGCCCTGCCAAATTCCTGCATGATGCAAGCCATGTTCTGCTGCATGGTCTCCCCGCTCTCCGTCAGCACGACGCAGGTGTTGCGCCGGTCTTTCGGATCTGTCATTCTGCAGATCCAGCCGTGATCCTCCAGATTCTTTAATGTTCTTGACACCGCAGAATTCTTGGTATGAAGCTTCTCCGCCAGCCCGGACACCGTGGCTCTTCCGCCGCCTTTCTCCAAGTTCAGCTGTGAAATCGCCCAGAGCATCATGCCGTCGGTTTTTGTCATATCGGAAAACAGATCTCCGATCCGCAGTTTTCGGAAACGGTTCATCGCCCGAAATAAGCCCACATACAATTCTTCCATATTCCACCACCTTGTTAATTATTAACATTGTTACATAATACAGGGCATTATAATAGCACAGGGAGATTGCTGCGTCAAGCAATCTCCCTGTGTTTATCTTTTTTTTATAATTCTGTTGTGATCCAGACACACTCCTATCTGTTCTGCTGATCCTGTGGCGTCTGGCTGCTGGCATGAATCGTATCCAGCATCTGTCTGAGTTCTTTCATGGCGAACTGTCCCGGCGCACTCGGCTTCTCGTGCGCGCCGAATGTAACGCAGGAGCCGAACGTCTCTCCGCAGACTCTGCTGATGCCACCGAGCGCTCCCATGGACATCGTAATCACCGGCGTATCCGGATTCTCCTCCTTAAACTGTGCCGTCACATCCAGCAGATTAAGCACGTCTTTATAATTCTGCGGCATTACCGCAAGCTTTACAATATCCGCTCCGCCGGCGCACATTTTTTCCAGCAGCATCTTCATGACTTCCGGAGGCGGCGTCTGCTCAAAATCGTGATGGGATGCAATGACCGACACTCCCATTTCGCGCAGCCTTTTTATCTTATGCAGCGGCCGGGTCTCCTCAAAAAATTCCAGATCCACCAGATCGACACAGCCGGATTCCGCTGCAAGATCATGCAGATCGTTGAGCTGTTCCGCGTTCACCTGCGCCATGCCGCCCTGATGTGCGGTACGAAATGTATACAAAAAAAGCTTCTCTCCAAGCAGTGGAACCGCAGCTTCAAACACGCTCCTGATTGCATTGTAATC
>CAKRVA010000083.1 GCA_934408585.1 uncultured Lachnospiraceae bacterium | reverse complement strand
CATTACTCTGATTTCTTACGTCCCAAAGTCACTGATTGCATTGAGAGAGGCTTTTACGTTCCTGCCACCGTTCTTCACGGTTCCGCTCCTTGCAATTATCAGTGTCTCTCTGCTGATCGCCATATTAAATAAATGGGGAGGGTGATTATGCTTGATTATCTGAACACGGTCATTTCCTGTTTTGGAAAGTTTGTAATGATGCTTTTTGAACTGCCGTTTTATGGAACTGTCAGCTGGGGCTATATGCTCCTTGCGCTCTACATTGTAGCCCTGTTACTGATATTCCTCGGTGGTCGCTATAAATAGAAAGGAGAATTATCATGTCACTTGTTACTTTATCTACGGCTTTGCTTTTGTCCGGCGTTCTGCTTACCTCTGGCGGTTCGCTCTTTGAACCCACGGAGGATGATATTGCCCTCTATGGCTTGCCGGAAGATATTACTGTAACTGATACGGTCTATCCTGACTATGCGGTAGGCTCTGACGGTGAACTGTTGACTGGTGAAGCGGTTCGTCCAGAGGAGGACGGTACAGAGGAGGACCATACGGAAGACACTCTCGAAACCGTCTCGGGCGGTGATGCTGATGTGGTGATGCTCTCCCAGTCGCAGACCATGCTGGCGGATGCCGTGGCATTGCAGAACAGTGTCAATGTCTCTGTCGCGGATGCCTACCTTACCTCCTCGATTGTGGAATGCTTCTCCCGCGTTGTGGATGGTCTGCCCTCTTATTATAAGTATGCCGCCTATCGCGCGAATAGCTCTGACCAGTCGGAGGGGTATCTGATTTTTGGTTCTGACGCGAAAGTAGACGGTGACTATCTTCTTTTCAATGAGGGCTGTCAGATAGGGCATTATTACCGTATTGCATATCAGAACGGCTATAGCACCTACTATGAATACAAGTATGACGTGACAACGCTTTCCGCGTCGTCCTACCGCATCCCCTACAAGTCGGGTCAGCTTGTTTACACGAACATGGTTATGGGCTATCCCACGCTTTCTGAATACACGGAATCGCACTGGATGGGGCTTGTTGTTCCTGCCGTCGTGGCTGTCCTTTGTCTGGTTCTTGTGCTTAGGAGGAGAAAATAATGATTGATTTCATCAATACCCTGTTAGGGTTCTCTGTACTGGATGTGTTCGGTACTTATTTCGGATATATGGTTGTCCTCGTCTTTGCCGTCATGGCAATGGAGTTCTTTGTCCAGATTTTTCTGACATTCTGGAGGTGGCTCTTACATGATAGATGATCTCGTTTTGTTCGTTGATTGGAGCATACAGTCCTTTAAGACCCTGTGGACTTCCATAGGTACTTGGGGGATCATTGGTGCTTTTATCATAACCTACGGCTTACTTCGTAAGCTCGTTTCTGTCCTACATCATCTTTGGAAAGGAGGTATATAGGATGCGTATGTTACTTACTAGCTCTTCCACTGCCGGAAGTCTCTCTAACATTCTGGAAAGTGCGACGGCTCTGCTTTCTTGGTTCGTTGCGTCCATGAAGACGATTCTCGACTTCATCGTGGCTAACCC
>CAKRVA010000082.1 GCA_934408585.1 uncultured Lachnospiraceae bacterium | reverse complement strand
TCAATAACCTGCTTCGGGTTGATGTCCTTCCCCTCGAAGCGGTTAAAGTTCATATCGCCGTCTCCGCCCGACAGCATGCCGCCCATCCCGGAATCCTCTCCCGCTGCAGTGAGCGCGTTCTTTAACTTGTCCCGGTACTGGCGTTTCAAGTAGTCTTCCGTTCCATATAGTAAATAGATTTGTTTTAAATTTCCGGATCTGATATCTTCGTCAATTGTTTTCATAAAGGTTTCTGTCCTGTTCTGCCTGTCTTATTTACGCTCCGGCAAAAGTCCGGGCACATTCGTTTATATTATAGCATACCTTCACCAGTGCCGCAAACTCCCCTCACTGCCACCACTGTTCTTTTTCTTCCAGATAGCCGTGGCAGACGGCTTGTCCGTCCGGCTTTTTGACACACAGTCTGCCGCTTTCCATCGTATAATACACTTTGCTCCCCGCCTGCTCCATATGCCCGACGGCCTCCTTGGAGGGGTGTCCGTACCGGTTTGTTCTGCTGCACGACACCAGTGAGACCTCCGGTGCCAGCGTCTCCAGAAACTCGGTGGAATTGGAATAGCGTGATCCGTGATGCGCCGCCTTATAAAAATCAATTTTCCGCACGTCGTCTCCCGTTTTTGTTTTCTGCAGCCAGGTCAGAATCTCCGCTTCCTGCGCCGCTCCAATATCTCCGGTAAAGATGCCGGAAAAGTCATCCTCCCGATAGAAAAGCACCAGCGACTCCTCGTTTTTGTCCACGGACTGTCCCCCGAACGCGTTCTCCGTTTCTCCCGGGTGCAGCGCGGTAAGCGTTGCATTTCCGAAATGCCAGACGTCGCCTCGCCCAAGCCGCACCACTTTCGTTCCCGCATCCTCTGCCAGCACTTCCAGTTCCTCCCAGTTTTTATCCAATGGCATCTGTTCTGCCACTGCCAGATACTCCACGGGATATCCCGACGACAGTATCTCCCGCAGACCGCTGATGTGGTCTTCATCGGTATGAGACACCACCCAGCAGTCAATCTTTTTGACCCCTTTGTACTTTAGAAACGGCAGAATCCGATAAGTGCCCACCTTTCCGACATTGGAACTTCCTCCGTCCACAAACAGATGGTATCCCTCCTTCGTCTGCAGATAGCAGCCATCCCCCTGCCCGACATCCAACATATCCAGTTCCGCCTCCCCGCTCCGCGGAACTCCCAATACGGCAAGCAGCAATAGCCCGGCAAGGAAAACGCCCGGATGTCTTTTTCTTTTTTGCATTTTGCTCCTGCCGTATTCCTTTTCTCTTTCCCTTTGTTCCCTCTGACGATGCAATAAGCATGTTCCTGCTCCCAGAAATGCATAATATACCGCGATCTGCCAGCGCTGCGGTCTTCCGACAATCCAAATGGCGCCCGGAAGCATACCGGTGAGCGCACATATATGGTTCCCCATAAAGAGCAGAATTCTGCATGGAAGAAGCACCCCTTTTGCCAGCGTAAGCGACAGAAGTCCTGCCACTCCGCCTGCCACTCCGAAGCCGAGCAGTACCCCCATCATCGGCAGCATGAGCAGATTGACGAA
>CAKRVA010000081.1 GCA_934408585.1 uncultured Lachnospiraceae bacterium | reverse complement strand
CGGCAATGCACTGTACTACCTTGCACAGTCCTACCGCAGGAATGACGATATGGACAATGCCAAGATCTATTATCAGAAGTTTGCGGATCTGTATCCGGGAACCGAGCGCGCAGCAAACGCGCAGAGGTATCTGAACACCGAAGAATAAGCGGGGACAGGAAGAAGCAGGGTGCTGCGCAAATACACAACAGTGATAAGACAAATGAATTATGATACAAAAGACGTCGAACGGAGCAGTCCGGACCGGCGTCTTTTTTTGTATAATAGGAAGCTTCGTTCCTATTACACAAAAACGCCACAAAGAAAAGAAAGGGAGGAAAAAGGATGGAAAAATATTGCGAACAGGAAAAAAACTGCCTGCGGGTGTATGTCCCGAGGGAACTCGATCATCATGAGGCAGACCGCCTGAAGCAGGAGGCGGATTTCTTTATTGAGACCGGGCAGGTGAAGACGCTTGTGTTTGATTTTGCGGGAACGGAGTTCATGGACAGCTCCGGAATCGGGGTGATTATCGGGCGGAGCCGGAAGATGGGTTATTTTGGCGGTGAGGTGTATGCGGAGCATTTAAGCGGCAGAATCCTTAAGATTTTTAAGGTATCCGGACTTCACACGCTGATACGGACAAGCGTGCCTAAGCAGCAGAAAGAGCGGGAAGGGGAGAAGCACAATGCATAGTAAGAATGAAGTGGAATTAAGTTTTGATGCGCGTTCCGTCAATGAGGGATTTGCCAGAATGGCGGTGGCTGCGTTTATCACAGAGCTGAATCCGACGATGGACGAACTCTCGGATGTCAAGACGGCCGTGTCGGAGGCGGTGACCAATGCAATCATCCACGGGTATGACAATCCGGAGGAGAAGGTACATATGACATGCAGGATCATGGGACGGGAAGTGGAGATCACCGTCTGTGATACGGGCAGGGGAATCGAGGATGTGGCGCGGGCAATGGAACCGTTCTACACCACAAAGCCGGAACTGGAGCGCTCCGGGATGGGATTTGCGTTCATGGAAGCGTTTATGGATGAAGTTCAGGTTCAGTCCGTGCCCGGAAAAGGAACCAGCGTGCGCATGAAAAAATACATTGGCGTGCAGGAAGGCTGAACATTATGGAGCTTTGGATGGAACAGATCAGACAGGCTCACGCGGGGGACAAGGAGGCAAGGAACCGGCTGGTGGCAGAAAATTTAGGACTGGTGCACGCGGTGACGAGGCGTTTTGAACACAGAGGACACGACAGGGAGGAACTGTTCCAGATCGGCTGCATCGGGCTGATGAAGGCCATTGACAAATTTGACGTATCGCTGCAGCTTGCGTTTTCCACCTACGCGGTACCGATGATTACCGGGGAGATCAGGCGTTTCCTGCGGGATGACGGTATGGTAAAAGTCAGCAGAACTTTAAAGGAGAACGGCTATAAAATCCACAGGGCGGGAGAAATGCTTACCAGGGAGCTGGGGAGAGAGCCGACGATGGAGGAACTGGCGGAAGCCGCCGGGCTGGAGCGCGAGGAGATCGTTCTGGCACTTGAGGCAAACCGGGAGGTGGCATCCAT
>CAKRVA010000080.1 GCA_934408585.1 uncultured Lachnospiraceae bacterium | reverse complement strand
TTTTTACAGAGTGCGTTTGCCGCGGAAAACTTTGCGCAGCCGCTCGTGACGCTTTTGACGGACGCCGGAATACCGGTTGCAGAGGAGGCGTTAAAATCCACGTGTATCGTGGTGATTACATTGATTTTAGCGTATTTTAATCTGGTCTTCGGGGAACTTGTGCCGAAACGGGTAGCGATGAAAAAGGCGGAGGAACTGGCGCTTAGAATGGCAGGAATGCTCTCCCTGGTGGCGAAGATCTTTGCGCCGCTGGTGTGGCTTCTCACCGCATCGACCAATTTCTGGTTAAGGCGGTTTGGTATTGACCCGGAGGAGGAAGAGGAGACAGTGTCGGAGGAGGAAATCCGGCTGCTGCTCGCCGAGGGAAGAGAACAGGGGACGATTCCGACCGAGGAGACGGAGATGATACAGAATGTGTTCGGGTTTGACGATATTGCGGTCGGAATGATCTGTACGCACCGCAGAGAGATGGTATCTCTGTCTACGGATGAGGACGAAGCCGTCTGGGACCGGATTCTGGCGGAGAGCGTACATACCTATTATCCGATCTTTGCGGGCAGAAGCGAGGATGTTGTGGGAATTCTCGACGGAAAAGCGTACTTCCGCATGAAAGACCACACGCGTGACAAGGTGATGCAGTATGCGGTGCAAAAGCCGATGCTGGCAGCGGATTCCATGAAGGCAAACAGGCTCTTTGAGCAGATGAAACAGCAGCAGAATTATTTTGCGGTCGTGACAGACGCCTACGGCGGAGTCACCGGTATTGTGACGCTGTGCGACATCATGGAGTATCTGGTGGGAGATCTGGAGAATACGGTTACCGCATAAAACGGTGTTATAATTCAGATACAATTTAAGAAAAGGCAGAAAAAGAGCCCGGAAAAAGTTTTGCGTGCAAAATTTTTTCCGGGCTTTTATACGTTGAATTGTTTGCATAAGAATTATTTACACAAAAAATAATAAATAATATCTGATAATTAAGTAAAATAAATAATGAATACAAATAATCAGACAACTATAAGAATAAACTGGTAGACAAACAAAGGAGAAAGTTGTATATTAGGATATAACAAATTCGGTAAAGACAACTGTCCGCACAGTAAAGACAGCTGATCGGAATACAGAATGCAGAAAGGAAGCTGATTATGAAAGAGCAGACCACTTATAAGAAGGACGCCCTCAACCGTTTCTCGGTATCGGATGCGGGAAGACAGGCAGCCGGAATGTACGATCCGGGTTACGAGCACGATAACTGTGGTATCGGTTCGGTTGTCAACATCAAGGGAATCAAGACACACGAGACTGTGGAGAATGCGTTAAAGATCGTTGAGAATCTAAAGCACAGAGCAGGCAAGGACGCGGAGGGACAGACCGGTGACGGTGTCGGTATTCTGCTGCAGGTATCCCACAAGTTTTTCTCCAAGGCGGCAAAGCAGCTTGGGATCGAGCTTGGTGAGGAGAGAGACTACGGTGTCGGCATGTTCTTTTTCCCGCAGGACGAGTTAAAGCGCAACCGTGCCAAGAAGATGTTCGAGGTCATTGTCGGCAAGGAGGGAATGGAGTTCCTCGGCTGGCGTGAAG
>CAKRVA010000079.1 GCA_934408585.1 uncultured Lachnospiraceae bacterium | reverse complement strand
CATCATGCTGATGTCCGCGGGGACGGTGATGGTGGTTATCCTGCTGTCCTACCGCTTTTTGCTGCGGGCAATTTTCGGGCAGATTGACGCGGACGTCATGCAGAATGCGGAGATTTATTTTATCATCTCCGCCATATCCTACCCGTTTCTGGGCATTTACAACGCAGGAGCGGCGCTGTTCCGGGCAATCGGAAACAGTAAGGTCAGCATGTATACAAGCCTGGTCATGAATGTGATCAATATCGGCGGCAATGCGGCGCTGATCTTCGGACTTAAGATGGGCGTGCTGGGAGCGGCGCTTGCGACGCTCACGGCGCGGATCGTATCGGCGATTGTCATGGTTGTGCTGCTCTCGCGGAAGGACAATCCGCTGTGTATTGCGACGCCGGGCTGTATGAAGCCGCAGCGGGATGTGATCGGAAAAATTTTAAAGATCGGCATTCCGAGCGGTGTGGAAAACGGAATGTTCCAGATTGGAAAGCTTCTGGTGTCGAGTCTGACCGCGACGTTTGGCACGGCGGCGATCGCGGCGAATGCGGTTGCGAACAGCGTGGCGGGATTTGCCAATATTCCGGGTATTGCGATCGGACTTGCGATCGTGACGGTTATTGGAAGATGCATCGGAGCAGGGGAAAAAGAACAGGCGAAATACTACAGCAAGCGCCTGCTCGGTCTGGCTTATGCGGGAATGGTGCTGGCGGATCTGGCGCTGTTTGTACTCGTAAAACCGATCATCGCCTGCTTCGCGTTATCGGTGGAAGCGGCACGGATTGCCACACAGCTTCTGGTAAGTTTCGCGATCTGCGCGGCGCTGATCTGGCCGCTCAGCTTTACACTACCGAATGTGCTGCGCGCCGCAGGGGATGCAAAGTACACGATGGAGGTCAGCGTTTTTTCCATGTGGGTCTTCCGCGTGGCAAGCAGTTACTTTTTTGCCGGAACGATGGGACTTGGCGTGCTCGGCGTATGGATCGGCATGTATGTGGACTGGGCGTTCCGCACGCTGCTTTTCGTGATCCGCTACCGGCGTGGCAGGTGGCTGGAAAAGCGCGTTGTATGATGCCGCAAGGAAATTGATTCCTAATATTTTCTTATTTTTTGATAATACAGTTTCATTTTTGCGGGAAATACGGTAGAATATCAGAGAAATACGTTCAGATGATGAGGATTTTGAAGAAATGTACAAGAATATGGGAAAAGTAAAACGCACGCTGGAGGAATATGCGATTTTGACAGTTGCCACGCTGATTCTGGTGGTGGGCGTTTATGTGTTCAAGTTCCCGAATAATTTTTCGTTTGGCGGAGTCACGGGTATCGCGGTCGTTCTAAGTGCCGTTATGCCGGCAACTCCGGGAAATATCACATTTATCATCAATATGGCGCTGTTGGTGGTGGGATTTATTTTCCTCGGGAAAAGCTTTGGCATCCGCACCGTGTATGTGAGCGTGCTGATGTCTGTGGGGTTAAGCCTTGCGGAAGTGTGGTTCCCGATGGAGCATCCGCTCACGACACAGCCGGTGCTGGAACTGATGTATGCGATTGTGCTGCCGGCATTCAGTGCGGCGATCATGTTCAATATCG
>CAKRVA010000078.1 GCA_934408585.1 uncultured Lachnospiraceae bacterium | reverse complement strand
TAATGAATCCTCCTTGTTTTCCGAAGGAAAATGCGACTGTCACAACAGGAGCAGAGGATTTTCCTCCTATAAAATGATCTAGGTTCCACGTACCTTTTCGGTAACGTTGAAACCTTACTTATTCCAGCATGCAACGAAGTGTCCGCTGCCCCTGTCGGAAAGCGGCGGCATCTCTTTTGCGCACTGCTCTGTCGCGTATTTGCATCTGGTGCGGAACGGACATCCGGTCGGCATCTTCAGCGGGCTCGGTACATCTCCCTCCAACACGATACGCTTGCTGTGTCTGGCTGTCTCCGGATCCGGAATCGGAACCGCTGACAGTAAGCTCAATGTATACGGATGCATCGGATTGCCGTTTAACTCATCGGCATCGGCAATCTCCATCATTTTTCCAAGATACATAACTGCAATACGGTCGGAAATATGGTGAACGACCAGCAGATCATGAGCGATAAACAGATACGCCACGCCCAGCTTGTCCTGCAGTTCCTCGAACATATTTACCACCTGCGCCTGAATGGACACATCCAGCGCGGATACCGGCTCGTCACAGACGATAAACTTCGGGTTTACCGCGAGTGCTCTTGCAATACCGATACGCTGTCTCTGTCCGCCGGAAAACTCATGTGCATAACGCATGGCATGCTCAGCATTCAGTCCAACCAGTTCCATGAGGTTTAAGATTTTCTCACGGCGCTCTTTTTTATTTGCATATAATTTATGAACATCCAGAGGCTCTCCGATGATGTCCTCGACCGTCATACGCGGGTTCAAGGATGAATACGGATCCTGGAATACCATCTGCATCTGTCTGCGGTAAGGAAGCATGTCCACATCCACTTTCTTGCCAAGCACCGGTCTGCCGTTTGCATCGACAATCAGCTTGCCATTCTCATCATACTGCTCGCCGCTGTCAAAAAGCACATTCCCGTCAAACACAATGCGTCCGGCAGTCGGCTGATACAGACGAAGCAGCGTTCTGCCGACGGTCGTCTTGCCACATCCGGACTCTCCTACCAGACCAAGTGTCTCGCCCGGCTTGATTGCAAATGAAATATCGTCCACCGCTTTTAGCGGAATCGTCTTAAATCCCTGATGCACAGGAAAATACTGTTTTAAATGACTTACCTCAAGAAGGTTCTTTTCCTCACTCATTACTCTGCCTCCTCCTGTGCCTCATATAACTCTTTGATGTTCATCCAGCAGCTTGCCAGATGGGTATCGCTGATGCGAAGTTCTTCCGGTTTCTCAGAAAGACAGATCTTCATCGCCGCATCACACCGCGGGCAGAATGCACAGCCAGCCGGCATCTGCAGCAGGTTGATCGGTGTACCGCCGATCGGCACCAGCTTTTCGTTCATATTGTCTGCCTTCGGGATGGAACGAAGCAGTCCCTTAGTATACTCATGTGCCGGACGATAGAAAATATCATCCGCTGTACCGCGCTCGCAGACACGTCCACCGTACATGACAAGAATCTCATCACACATACTTGCAATGACACCGAGATCATGGGTTACCATGATAATCGCCATTCCAAGCTTTTTCTGCAGATCCTGCATCAGTTCCAGAATCTGTGCCTGAATTGTCACATCAAG
>CAKRVA010000077.1 GCA_934408585.1 uncultured Lachnospiraceae bacterium | reverse complement strand
ACATGGCGACGGCCGGCGGTGCGCATGCAATGCAGCTGGAGGACTGTGACCGTCTGGCGGTGGGCAAAAAGGCGGATATCGTCATGATTGATCTGAATCAGCCGAACATGCAGCCGGAAAACAATATCGTGAAGAATCTGGTATACAGCGGCAGCAAGCAGAACGTCAAGATGACGATGATCAACGGAAAAGTCCTCTATGAAGACAATCATTTCGAGATCGGGTTTGATCCGAAAGAGATCTATCAGCGTGCGAATGCGATCATCGGCCGCATGAAATAGAAATCATTACATTCGCAGGGCAGAACTTCTGACATTGCGGAGAAACGAGGACACTTATGCAGGTTATTTTTATTCATCACAGTTGTTTTCTGGTCGAGGTGGATGAGAAGGTGCTGATCTTTGACTGGTTTGACGGAGACCGGGTGGAGGGGTATCACTTTGGCGGTGTGCTGCCGGAGTATGAGCCGGATACGCCCGTCTACGTGTTTGCAAGCCACAAGCACCGGGATCATTTTGATATGGATGTGCTGCATCTCGCAGAAAAATATCCGAAGATCCGGTTTATTTTTTCAAAAGACTGCAAGATGAGTCCGCACTTTCTGGCAAAGCATGGATTTGCGCCGGAGGTGGCGAAGCGGATTCATTACGTGGGTGCCGATGAAAAATACAGGATTGATGACTTGAATATTGAGACTCTGCGATCGACAGATGCGGGTGTGGCATTTTACGTGGAGACGAACGGCGCGGCATTTTACCATGCTGGCGATCTGAACGACTGGCACTGGGACGGAGCCGGCGATCTGATCAACGGCTCCATGCGTACAAATTACCGCAGCCAGATCCGCAGGCTTTCCGGCAGGAAGATTCATCTGGCGTTTGTGCCGGCAGATCCGAGGCTGATGGAGCACCAGTTTGACGGCATGAATTATTTCCTGGAACACACGGATGCGGATTACGTATTTCCGATGCATATGTGGCAGGATTACAGTGCGCTTCCGGATTACCGGAAGAGGATCTCGAACGCTGCGATGGCGGAGCGGGTTGTGGAAATAAAGCATGAAAACCAGATTTTTGAGATCCTTGAGGAATGAGAGGGGATTTCAAAAAAGCGGTACTTGACGATCATAAAACGGTTGCGCTATACTGATTTAGTTATAGAAGATTTCACACGGGGTGTGAAGAATTGGGGAAAGGCAGGACTTGACTATGGCATTTTGGGGATGGTTTGTACATTATGTACTGATTTTCGTGGTTTTGGTCGTGGTGGCGGGACTTGGAATTTTTGCGGGAAAGAAGTTGAGCGACCGCAAGGATGCTAAGAATGCCGGTGAGACCGGAAACGTCGAAGAGACAAAATAGATTTAAAATAGAAAGAAACATGTTGGAGGAAGAAGTCGTGAAGAAGTTTTACGGAGAAAACGAATTGCGCAGGATGTACCTGGAATTTTTCGAGAGCAAGGGACATCTGAAAATGAACAGTTTTTCACTGGTGCCGCACAATGACAACAGTCTGCTCTTAATCAATGCAGGTATGGCACCGTTGAAGCCATATTTTACCGGACAGGAGATTCCACCAAGAAAGCGTGTTACAACCTGCC
>CAKRVA010000076.1 GCA_934408585.1 uncultured Lachnospiraceae bacterium | reverse complement strand
GAATGGGATGGAAACAACCCGATTCAGTTTGTCGGACTTTCCAATTTTTTGAAGCTGCCGTCGGATACTTTTTTCACGGCATCCTTAAAAAACACGATTATCTACTGTGTCGGCACGGTACCGCTTACCATGGTTGTATCGCTGGCACTGGCAATTGTCTTAAACCAGAAGGTTAAGGGAAGAGGATTTTTTAGAACGGTATCGTTCTTCCCGTATGTAGCATCCCTCGTTGCCATCACAACGGTGTGGTCCATGATTTTTCATCCGACCAAGGGACCGGTGAATTATCTTTTGATGACAATCTGCGGGATTGAGCAGAAGAATCTGCCGAACTGGTTTAGCGGAAATCTGATTATGCTGACACTTATTTTATTCAGTGTCTGGAAATATATGGGTTACTACATGGTAATCTACCTCGCGGGACTGCAGGGAATCTCGTCGGAATTATACGAGGCGGGAAGCCTCGACGGAGCGACGACCTGGCAGAAATTCAAATATATTACCTGGCCGCAGCTGCGCTCCACCACATTTTTCGTTGTCGTGATGCTGACGATCAACTGCTTTAAGGTGTACGACATCGCCATCATGCTGGCAGGCGGAAGCCAGGGCAAGTTAAGCAACTCCGCATCCGTACTTGTTTACTACATTTACGAAAATGCATTCGACTACTGGAAACTCGGTTATGCGAGTGCGGTCGCAATGGTACTGTTTGTACTGGTACTTGCTGTAACGATTATACAGTTTGCATATGAGAAGAAGTTAGAAGACTAGAAAGGGGGAGAACAGAGATGAGTGAGATAATGACAAAGCAGAAAAAAGAAGCATCGATGAAACGAAACAATCTGATCAAGAAGTTCTTCCTGTATCTGATTTTACTGATTATCACGGCGGCAATGCTGATCCCGTTTATCTGGATGCTGTCCGCTTCCATTAAGACAGACCGTGAAGTATTCCAGATGACGCCGTTTGTCCTGATTCCGGAGACACCGCGCTGGAGCAATTACGTGGATATCTGGACGAAGATTCCGTTTGGCACGTTCGTGAAGAATACCGTGTTCCTCACAATCGTGGTGACCGCCTTACAGCTTTTGACAAGCAGCTTTGCAGCATACTCTTTTGCAAAACTGGAGTTCAAGCATAAGAATGCACTGTTCATGGCATACATTGCGACCATCGCTATGCCGTGGCAGGTATACATGGTTCCGCAGTTTATCATGATGCGTAAGATGGGATTGAACGATAAGCTGCTCGCAATGATCTGTCTGCAGGCATTTTCCGCATTCGGTGTGTTCATGATGAGACAGTTCTATGACGGTATTCCGAACGAACTGTGCGAGGCGGCGAGAGTCGACGGCATGAGTGAATACAAGATTTATTCGCACATCATGCTTCCGCTGTCAAAACCGGCGCTGTCCACGCTGACAATCTTCACTTTCGTGGCAACGTGGAATGACTACCTCGGACCATTGATTTACTTAAAATCCCAGGAGAAGAAGACCATTCAGTTAGGTCTCAAAATGTTCATCGGTCAGTATTCCTCCCAGTACGGACTGATTATGGCAGGGTCGGTACTTTCCCTGATTCCGGTACTCATCGTATTTATCTGTCTGCAGAGATACTTTGTAGAGGGA
>CAKRVA010000075.1 GCA_934408585.1 uncultured Lachnospiraceae bacterium | reverse complement strand
CTAGTATGGTTTGCGGGAATGATACGAAGCGTATCACGTATGTGAAAGAGCGTTTCTTTCATAGTGGATTGTCAACACTTTTTCAGACAAATTGAGGACATTTCTAATTACTTAGAAATGTCCTTTTTCGCATTTGTGAATGGTCATTGATGCTACAGGATGTCAGAATTTACTTGTTTGCACTATCAGCATCAATTACAGACTGGATCTGCTTCATCAAAGCATCATAGTTGTCCTGGTTATCGATTCCGCCGAGCATAGGTTCGCCTATTATATTACCATTTCTATCGACTAAAATCGTTGTTGGAAATGCCATAATATCAGCAGCATATTTACCGGCGGCTGAATCAGAGTCAATGGAAAGATTGCGATAAGCGGCGCCCTGGCTTTCAAGGATTTTTTTTGCTTCTTTTATAGCAGCTTCATTTTCATCAAAAGTTTCGGTGTTAATACCAATAACTTCGCCCCCCATTGATTTAATAGCATCATTTAATTCGTTAAGCTTAGATAATTCAGCCACACAAGGCTTACAGCCGGTAAACCAGAAATTTATGACAGTTACGGCATTCCCGGAAAATAAATTCTGATCAACGGCATTGCCATCAAAATCTTTTCCAGAGAAATTCTGGAAAGGGGCTGTATCATCGGAATCATTTTTGGCGCCGGAAGTATCGGATGCAACATTTTGGCTTTCAATTTCAGTGATCTGATCTTCAACTTTACGAATGGTCTTAATATCATCGGTAAGAGTTTTTAACTCGCTGTCTGTAAACGAAGCCTTGTTTGCCTCGACAGTATCAGCAAGATAATCAGCATAATTTCCATCTGGATCAGCAGTACTTTTATTCATCATGCCAAAAACCTTGTCCCATACATCTTTGTGATCTGCAAAGATCTGGTTTTCCTGCTGATATAAATCATCAAGCGCTGCATTGGAGTCATCGGCAGATGATTCACTGGCGGATACAGCAGCAGTATTCTGCGTGTTCTCTGTTTTTGAAGCCTCCTGCCCGGCACATCCGGTGATTGATAATGCGGTACAGAGTGTAAAAAGTGCAATAATGTTTCTTTTTGTTTTCATGATAAATACTCCTTTAAATGATAAGAATTAAATAGCTGCCGGCTGGCTATTGCTGGTTATTGAGATTGCTGCTACATGTTTTTTCCATAAATTGGTAGTGGATTGCATCCTTTGGACAGGCTTTCATACAGGCGCCGCATCGTATACATTCCGGATGATTTGGAGTCTTCCGGACATCGACATCCATTTTACATGCACCTGAACACAGACCGCATCCGACACATTTACTGTTTTCGACCTTGATGTTGAGAAAGGATATTTTATTAAAAAGTGAATAAATTGCACCAAGGGGACAAAGCCATTTGCAAAAAGGTCTGTAAAACAAAATACTTAAGACAATAACAGTAATTAAAATAAGGCATTTAAAAGAAAACAGCCTGCCAAGCGCAGATCGTATGGCGGAATTTCCAAGGGACAGAGGTATGGCACCCTCCAAAACACCCTGTGGACAAATGTATTTACAGAAAAACGGATCCCCCATTCCTACGGAGTTCGTCACCCACGATGTAAAGTTCTCGGAAAACGAGGTGTGCGAGCCGCTGACAGACGGATTT
>CAKRVA010000074.1 GCA_934408585.1 uncultured Lachnospiraceae bacterium | reverse complement strand
CGCCTCGGTCGTGGAACCTGCCTGCGTCGTACTGTTTTCTGCAATCTCATTGACTGCAACCGCAACGTTTCCGATGGACTCCTGCATCGAGGAGAAATTACCGGTAAACGACTGCAGCGCATTCCGCAGATCCGTTGACGCTGTGCTGATGCTTCCTATCAGGGAAACGATCTGCTTCTGCGCGGCATTGAGTGCCTCTGCCGTGTCTCCCAGCTCGTTCTTCTCCCGCACATTCACGGTCGTTGTGAGATCTCCGTCGGAAAGTCTGGATGCCAGTCCCTGGATCTCCACCAGCGGCTTGCACAGCTTCGCCGCATAGATTCTCGCCCACACGAACGCCATCACAAGCATAACAGCCATCATTATCACTATCACAATGCAGAGAACCTCGAACTTCTGGCTGATGCGTCCTTCCACATCCGCCATCTCCACCTGCATGTCATCGACATAGTTACCTGTGGAGACTGCCCATCCCCACGGCGCAAACAGCTCGGAATATGCCACCTTCGGCGCAACCGTCACACCGTCCGCTTTCGTAAAGTAAAATTCATTGAAGCCGCCACCGTCGGCACTGTTACAGACCTTCATAATCTCCTGGATGATCATGACACCATTCTGATCCTCCAGATCGTAACGGTTATTGCCTTCCTGCTCCGTCAGAATCGGATGCATCACCAGATTGTAATCCGTATCATCAATCCAGAAATATCCGCTTCCGTCATCACGGTAACGCATGGCGCGGACGATCTCCTTCGCTTCTGCTTTCGCTTCTTCCTCTGTCAGTTCACCTGCCTGGCTCTTGTCATATTCTGCCTGCAGCACAGCAATCACCGTCTGGACCTCAGACTTGATCTCTGTGTTGTAACCGGAATCCATCGCACTTTCATATTCCGTCAGTGCCATATTGGTCGTATTCCGGATACTGAAAATGGAAGTTGCCCCAAGCAACAGGGATGCCAGTAATACCAGCATCAGACAGGTCATCGTTAACGTATGTTTCACACTTCTTCTGTTCATACAATGCCGCCTTCCTTGTTGTGATTCCGCACAACTCTTTTGTAGTTCTAATTACTATTATTGTACTTTATGTACAAAAATCATGCAATGGTACTTCTTTACTAAAAGTGAAATATTTCACAACTGACCTACGCATTCAGAAAATCCCTGATCTCCTCCGGTTCGCGCACAAAATGATCTGCCCCGTGCTCTTTTAAGAACGCTTCCTCGCGGAATCCCCACAGGACGGAAATGCACGGCAGACCGGAATTTTTTGCTGTCATCACATCCACCTCGGAATCTCCGACATACACGGCACTCTCCTTTGGCATGCCAAGCTCCTTTAATGCAGCATAGACTGTATCCGGTGCAGGCTTCTTCGCCACTCCGGCGCTCTCCCCGATTGCCACTTTCACGATCCCCTCAAAATAAATCTCCGCCAGTTCCTTCACCGCAGAATCCGGCTTGTTCGACACGATCGCAAGCGCATATCCGTCCGCCTTCAGTTCCCGGAGCAGATCAACCACTCCGTCATAAGCTTTTGTATTATCATTGCAGTGAACATCATAATACTCCCGGAAAATTGCAAGCGTCTGCTCAAAGACTTCCGTCGGTGTTCCCTCCGGAACTGCCAGCTCGATCAGGCGCGCC
>CAKRVA010000073.1 GCA_934408585.1 uncultured Lachnospiraceae bacterium | reverse complement strand
GAAAGGTACAGTAAAATGGTTCAACAACCAGAAGGGTTACGGATTCATTTCTGACGAGTCAGGCAACGATGTATTCGTACATTACTCAGGACTTAACATGGAAGGTTTCAAATCTCTTGAAGAGGGCGCTTCCGTAGAGTTCGACGTTGTAGAAGGATCCAAGGGACCGCAGGCAACCAACGTAACTGTAGTAAAATAATTACTGCAGGCGGTAAGCTTACCGCGTTAAATCACTAGTTTCATGTACCTTTTTCTTAAAATAGACTTGTTTTATTTGTTAGATTAAGATATTGTAAACAATGGATTTAAAAAGAGTCTGTCACAAGTTTTCTTGTGGCAGACTCTTTTTGTATATGAACTTAACAGATCAGGTTAGGATTATCCTGTTTTTTCAGACATTTCACAACATTGACAATGCCGCTCTCCGCCATGCTTTTTACCGCTTCCTCTGTATAAAACGCAATGTGCTGCGTCATCGTCACATTCGGGAACTGTCTTAAATATGCCATGTTCCGGTTTGCAAGAATATCCGACCGGCGATCCATGTGATAGATTCCCTCCTCATGCTCGATCACATCCAGTCCCAGCGCGCCGATCTTCCTCGTCTCGATCCCCTCGATGATGTCATCCACGCACATCAGCTCTCCTCTCGCACAGTTGATCAGAATGACGCCGTCCTTCATCCGGTCAATCGCATTTTTATCAATCATATGGCGTGTCTGGTTGGACAGCGGCGTATGCAGTGAGATAATGTCACTCTTCGCGTACAGTTCCTCCAGAGAACAGTATTCGATTCCGAGCGCCGGATCGGCATTCTGACGTCTGCTGTATGCCAGAATCCTGCAGCCGAATCCCTGCAGGTTCTGTGCCACCTTCTGTCCGATCTTTCCCGTTCCGATGATACCGACGGTAAGATTGCGAAGCTCCCTTCCGATCAGCCCGCCAAGCGAATAATCGTTGGCATTCCCACGGAACAACGCCTGCTTATAATTGCGAAGCGACATTAAAATCAGCATCACCGTGTACTCGGCAACGCCGTCCGGGTCGTAGCAGCCGTTACAGACATGAACGCCGTTGCTCTTCGCCGCATTCAGATCAATATGGTCATACCCGATGGTGCGTGTCGCAACAACGCGGATGCGCCGCTTTGCGGTCTCCTCAATCAACGCGGCGTCCATCTTTGTATCTCCCAGAATCGTAATGCCGTCCGCTCCCTCGGCAAGATTGATGTTGTCCTGTGTCATCGGTCCCTGCACCAGAGTAATCTCTATCTGCTCCTGCTGTGCTGCGGCAAGCAGGTAATTTTTTTCGTCCGGTCTCACCTCATAAGCTGTGATTTTCATGTGTATCCTCTCTTTCAAGCATTCTGCGCTATTTTCTACAATGTGTTCACCGTGAACACGTTGTTATAGAATTATCATAAATTGCTCCGGTCTGCAAGCCGATGCTTTAAAGGGATGAATAATCCTTGTCATTTTTTTGTTTTTCCTTGCATAACAGAAAATATTGTGCCAAAATCAAAATAACAGACACTGACCCGGACAGGAGGCTCATGATGGAACAGCCGATTTTATCTTTTCTCACCGCATATTTTTCTGACCTGCATATCCAGTGCAGACTGACCGGCCGCAAACAGTTAAAGCTGGCGGATCTGGATCTCGGACTGCGCAACAGTA
>CAKRVA010000072.1 GCA_934408585.1 uncultured Lachnospiraceae bacterium | reverse complement strand
GTGCCGTCGCGCAGAACATTGACATAGCATTCTGCGCCGCCGAGGTATCCGTTTTCACCGTACTGCGTTTCGAAAATAATCCAATAGGTTTCGCCGCGGATCAGACGTGACTGCTGCAGCACAAATGCGTCAAATGCATCGCCGAACAAATCTTTCGCAAAGTTTTCGGCGATAGCCAGGGCCTCGTCTTCACTGATAAGAAAACGGGAATCCAGCGTGCTGATATAATTGTCGCGTTTGTTGTCGCTGTACTTGATACCGACAAACTTCCCGTGTGTATCATACAGATACTCGGTATCGGTGCTGTCCTTGTAAATATCAAGATAATCGCCGACACAGATCTTCAGGGTCTGCTTGTACAAAAGGGGTGCGGAGGCTTCCTCTGCAATGGGAGAGACTTTGGTTTCCGCGGCGGCGGAGCGCATGCTGTACATTTCGAGCTTTTCCGATTTGTCAAGCGTTGCCTGAGCCTCGGTCTCGGTCTGCGCTTGTGTCTCCGCCTCTGTCGGCGCGGCAGGGGCGTTTTCGGTCTGCGCTGCGGGTGCAAATGCGGCTGCATAAACGGTGCCGCAAATTGACAATGCGAGCACGCATGCCAAAAGAATGAGAACCTTGTTTTTCATTGTGATGTCTCCTTTGTGTTAATTTTGTTTTTTGGTATTCACTTAAGGAGCGATTGCTCCGGTGTCACTGGTTCCGACATAAATATCTACCATGTTGAGAAAGTCGTTCGGGCGAGTATTGGATGCCCAAGTGTCGGCAGCGCCGATCGCGGCTGTAATGCTTCTGTTTTGATTCAGTTTATCGAAGAAGGCATTTGCCCAACCGGTGGAGAAGGTGCGATCCAACTCATTGTACCAGCCGATTGCGCAGGCAGCGCCCTTGACAAGCGCCATATCGATTAAATTTCCGTAGGTTTCATTTTGAGTAGCTGTATAGTCTCCGAGAAAGATGGCGATGGCCATATTGCCCATTGAACCGGATGCAAGTGTACCAAGTGCACGCGAATAACTTTCAATTCCCGAGAAGTTGTAGCCATAGAAGTATGTGTTTCCGATAGAGCAAGGCAAAGTCATATAACCGTTAGCAGCTAAGCTGTGAATCAACAGGACGCGGCTTGCTGTCAATGTGGAATACAGTGCATTTGCCGAATTGTTGGGGTAGGTTTCTGCATCATATCCCATAGACCAAAGTGTAGATTTTATATTCCCGGTTGCGGAAGCATCAAAACTGCCGCTGCTTCCTGTAAAAATGCGCCCTTGTCCCAAATCGTAGGTCTTAATGCGGAAGCGGTAGTAGGTGTCCGCAGAGTAGCCGCTGTCCGAATGAATGCTGACATAGTAGGTGTTGCCACCAATCAGGCGGCATTTCATGATTTTCTGTGTGCCGTATTGATGGTCTTTTGTCATGGCAACTGCGTTGTAGGAGGAATCCAGCAGGGACAGCGTATAGCTGCAGCCGGAGGGGATATTGCCAAGCCAAATGTTTGCAAAGCAGGTTTCACTCGGTGTAAAGCGCCAAAAATCAATATCGGAAGTGGAGCTTATGGTGCCGTAGTTATCATAGTCGTCATAGGTGGTATCGGCCTGGGAGGTAGTGTTGTTTGGCTCCACCTCATATTTCGTGCCCGCGGCAAACGAAGGGAGCTGCAGAGCTGCGAGCAGCATAACAAGCGATAAC
>CAKRVA010000071.1 GCA_934408585.1 uncultured Lachnospiraceae bacterium | reverse complement strand
AGGCACGTCCCTCTTTTTCCAGCCGGTTGGAAAGATCAATCGAAGCCTGATAATTGATATGGCGGTGGTCGATCCCTTCGATGGTCTTGGGATATCTGCGCAGCATGCACCTGTAGATCGGCCGGTGTGCCTCCGGCTGCTTCACGAAATCGCGCGGATTTGACAGGATGATGACAACCTTGTCGCAGCCGTGTTCTAAGGCATGGTGTACCGGGATAGAATCGGCAACACCGCCGTCGTAGTAGAAATGTCCGTTCACATTGACCGGGCGGCAGAACGCAGGAAGCGCGCAGGTCGCCATGATGGTGCGGTAGTCGTCGCGCACGATGTCGAACTTGGAAAAATAGGCTGCCTTTCCTGTGAGGGCATCCGTTGCCGGCATATAAAATTCAGCCGGATTTTTCATGATGGCATCGTAGTCAATCGGGTCGGCACCGTCCGAGTTGGTCAGCGTTCCGTAGATATATTCGAGCCCGAAGAGATTCCCGGTCCGAAGCAGGCTACGGACGGAAAGATAGCGCGGATCGTCAAGGTGTACGGTATAGAAGCGCAGATTTCTGCCGCGTTGGTCGGCAAGGTAGGAGAGGGTGTTGGCAGCTCCGGCAGAGACGCCGATACAATAGTCGAATGTGATTTTATCATCTAAAAACCTGTCGAGAATGCCGGCACTGTAAGCGCATTTCATGCCGCCGCCCTCAACAATCAGTCCTGTTTTTCCCATAATGGATCAGATCCTTTCTGTTAATTCACGGAACGAATTATAGCATAAATAACAAAGAAATGCATCTGTGTGAAAACGCAGACATTACAATTCGTGATTTCGACCAATAGACATTTGACGGAAGAATGATTTATAATAATTTTTGTAGACAGGCACTTCCCACAGAGGAGGTACTTGTATATGGGAGAAAGTTTTCAAAAACTGAATCTGACCAATGCATATTTGTTTGCAGCAGCCTTGCAGGACGAGGAGATCTGCAGAAATCTGCTGGAGATTGTCCTGAATAAGGAGATTCCACGCGTGAAGGCGCATGCGGAGCATACACTGTTTCTTGACAGCGATTTTAAGAGCGTCCGTTTCGATGTGTATGCATCGGATGAGGACGAAGTCAGTTATGATGTGGAGATGCAGAATGACGATGCAAGGAATCTGCCCAAGCGCAGCCGGTACTATCAGGGGGAGATGGATGTCACATCCTTAAAGCCGGGTGAGGATTACAACCAGCTCAAGCCGAGTTACATTATTTTTATCTGCTCGTTTGACCCGTTTGGCGAGGGCAGATATCAGTATGTGTTTGAGGAGTATTGCAGGGATGCAGGCATTCTGTTGGGAGATGAGACGCAGAAGATCTTCTTTAATACCAACGGAACCGATCAGGAGAACATAACACCTGAACTGCTGCATCTGTTTGCGTATTTAAAGCAGAGCACTGAGGAAGTTGCAGAGATGCATCCGGATGAAAAAATCCGTAATATTCATGAGAGAGTCAAATATCTAAAACGTGATCGAAAATCGGAGGCAGGCTATATGACGATGGAAGAGTATATCCGTGAGGAAGCGGAGCGGAGGGCAAAGCTGATGGCACCTTCGATAGCGGAATCAATGGCAGAGACACTCGCGAAGCCGATGGCGGAGTCGATGGCAGAATCACTTGCAGCGTCAAAAGTGGCACAGAGTATATTGT
>CAKRVA010000070.1 GCA_934408585.1 uncultured Lachnospiraceae bacterium | reverse complement strand
CTTTTCCCTGCTCCAACAGCTCTACGCAGCTGAGAGAGGTTGAGTTTGTCACCTTGATCGGGACATTCGGGAACTTCTTGTGAAACTGCTTTAAATACGGCACGAGAAAATAGCGGCAGATGGTGTCGCTCGCGCCGATGTGAAGCTGCCCCAGACCGAGGCTGCCGGAATCCAGCAGCTGGCTCTCGCCGCGCCGGATTAAATTCATGGCAGGTTCAATATGCTTGAGCAGAATCTTTCCTGCCGGAGTCAGCTGTACTTTTTTGGTGCTCCGGATAAAAAGCGGCTGTTCCAGCTTTTTCTCCAACGTCTTGATCGACTGGCTGACGGCGGACTGGGAGATATAGAGCTGCTTGCTTGCCTCGGAAAAGCTGAGTGAGGTCGCAACATAATAGAAAACTTTATATAATTCGTAATTGATGTCCATGGTTCCTCGTTTCTGCCGGAGCGCTGCTCCGGACTGTTCTGTAGTGTGTTAGCTATAATTATAAGACCTGCTTATAAAACTGTCAAATAGATCTTATGCAATATATTAATCATGATAATAGAAGAGATTAAATATATTAATTATGCTTATCTGTCAGCATGTGTTATACTTCATATAGTAAAGAAGGATAAAATAGAAATACAAACGATCAGTAGTTTCGCCGATGGCGTGCGCAGATGGAGGGAAAATATGAGCAACGTAAGACGCGTATATGTGGAGAAAAAACCGGCATTTGCTGTCAGAGCAAGAGAGCTGGAAGCAGAGATCAGAAATTATCTCGGTATCAGTGACGTAAAGGGAGTGCGTGAATTGATCCGTTACGATATGGAGCATGTATCGGAGGAAACCTACCGCAAGGCTCTGGTTACCGTTTTTTCCGAGCCGCCGGTGGACGATGTGTACGAGGAGAATTTTGAGTTAAATGGCGCGAGAACTTTTTCCGTAGAATTCCTGCCGGGACAGTTTGATCAGAGAGCGGACTCTGCAGAACAGTGCGTGAAGCTGTTAAATGAGAACGAGGAGCCGCTGATCCGTACGGCTGTGACCTATGTGATCGAGGGAGAGATCAGCGATGCAGAGTTTGAGGCGATCAAAAAGCACTGCATCAATCCGGTCGACTCCAGAGAGACCGGACTTGAGAAGCCGCAGACGCTGGTGCAGACGTTCCCGGAGCCGGCAGACGTCAAGATTTTCGACGGATTTTCTGCGATGCCGGAGGCAGAGCTGAAGGAGCTTTATGATTCCCTCGGTCTGGCGATGACATTCAAGGACTTTTTACATATCCAGAATTATTTTAAGAATGAGGAGAGGCGCGATCCGTCCATGACGGAGATCCGCGTGCTGGATACCTACTGGTCCGATCACTGCCGTCATACGACGTTTTCCACAGAGCTTAAGGACGTAAGCTTTGACGACGGTTATTACCGCGCACCGATGGAGGAGACCTACCAGGATTACCTTGCCACCCATAAGAATCTCTACGCAGGACGTTCAGACAAATTCGTATGCCTGATGGATATTGCCTTAATGGCGATGAAGCGCCTCAAAAAAGAGGGCAGGCTGATGGATCAGGAGGAGTCCGATGAGATTAACGCCTGCTCCATTGTCGTTCCGATCGAGGTGGACGGAGTGACCGAGGAGTGGCTTGTAAACTTTAAGAATGAGACACATAACCATCCGACCGAGATTGAACCGTTCGGTGG
>CAKRVA010000069.1 GCA_934408585.1 uncultured Lachnospiraceae bacterium | reverse complement strand
TACTATTTCGGGATTTATCTCTTTTTGTATAGCACCACCTGCAGTAGTCCTCGTTTAGCGTGCCGTCATTGTTCCGTCCTATGATGGAATCACCCATGCCATTTACAACGATTTGTAACTTGTGTTACTCGGCTCGCAGCCAGTCTGCAATATTTAAAAACAAAAACCAGTCAGATCTTAAATTGCCCGATAATCTGCTCAAGTTCATCGACAATCTCCTTGTTGTCCATAACAGCATCCACGATTTTCTGAAACTCGCCGTGGATTTCTGACATATACTCAGAATTTTTTACTACATCTTCTTTTTGGGAGTCAAAACCTCTCATAATATCTGTTACATAAGAATTGATCCGCGCCATGCTCTGCTGCAGTTCATTCATGTATCCTTCAAAGGCAAGCATCTGTTCCCGGAAGCTGTCGGCATCACTCGCATACTCTTTTCCTGTATGTACCAGAACGTCATAGTCTGAAATGACGTTCGTCTTTACAAAATTGAGAAGTTCAAACGAAGCTTCCGTAAGACTGTCCACGATATTTACAATAAAAGTGTTTATCTTCTGGATCTCCGCCGCTGTCCTGGAGGACTCTTCCGCAAGATTTGATATCTCGTTTGCTACTACTGCAAAGCCCTTTCCACTTTCTCCCGCCCTTGCGGCCTCTATGCTGGCATTTAAAGCAAGAAGATTGGTCTGATCCGCAACACTCAGGATCTGTCCGGTCAGCTTTTGAACTTTCTCAACTTCCTTTGACTCTTCAATCTTATCCTCCAGCGTCCTGCCAATACGCACGATTGTCTCCTGCATACGTTCCTTCGCCTGTATTGCGTCTTTCTCCAGATTTTTCGCCTTTACACCAATCTCGTCAATATATTGTGCCTGGGCTTTTGTCTCCCCGATGACTGAGGTCATCCGTTCGTCGTTGTTCTTTGCGTCCTCCGCGATCTTGTGAACCATCTCGCTCATTTCAAGGACGTTGTCTTCCATCACGCTCATAGTGGCATTTACCTTTGATACCGCATCCGCGGACGCGGTAACGATATTGTTCACATGCTCGGAATTGCCAGCCAGCTTATATTCACAGTCGCTGATCTTCTTAATGATCTCGCGCAGATTCTCCAGAAATACATTCAGACTTCCTGCTATATTTCCAACCTCATCCGAAGATCTTACCGTTATCTTCTGGGTAAGATCGCCCTCTTTCTGGGCAAGCTCACTCATTTTACCTGCGATTGCGCTCACGCTTCTTGACAACACCCCGCTTATGACGAGCGAAAGCACCACCGCAATTGCCAGTCCGGCAAGTTCAATGAGCATAAACTTCCTGATCAGGGCACTCTGCTGAATCCGTATCTCTGTTGCGGAGCAGTCTACACCTACGATGCCAACGATATCACCAGCGCAGTTGTGCACCGGAGCAAATGCGCTATAAAAGTCGCCCCACTCGTCAGAAGTCATCTCGCTGTCTACGGTGACATTTCCATCGAATGCTTCCGCGATTTCGTCATAAATCTCGTATGCTTCTCCGATCGCCGCGCCCTCCTCGGTATCGGCATCTACAATAAACTCCAGCGTATCCCCGTTCATCCGCATCGTATAGATATACTTGATCTCATCCCCGCACAAAAACTCCTGCAGCTGACTAAGCATTTCCTCATAATCTGCAGATCCCTCGTCACCTGCCTGCAGCTGCTCCAACAG
>CAKRVA010000068.1 GCA_934408585.1 uncultured Lachnospiraceae bacterium | reverse complement strand
ATGCCGTGGAGAACTCCGATGATTTTGACGGTGTGCCGGTGGATGTTGCCGTGGTTCCGAGCGGTACGGTGCGCGATACCTACACGGCCGGGGACATTACGGTGGAGCAGGTGTTTAATTCTTTTTCCCTTGGTATCGGTCCGGACGGCGTGCCGGGATACCCGCTGATCAGTGTCTATCTGACAGGGAAGGAACTTCGCACAGCTGCGGAGATTGACGCGTCCGTCTCCGATTACATGACGACAGCCAGACTTTATATGAGCGGACTTCATTTTACATACAATCCGAACCGCATGATTTTAAACAGGGTGACGGATATTTATCTGACCGATGAGAACGGAAGCCGCGTGGAGCTTGAGGATGATAAGCTGTACCGCGTTGTGGCAGATCTCTACAGCGGACAGATGTTAAGCGCGGTGACGGATATGTCGCACGGACTGTTGTCGCTTGTGCCAAAGTATGCGGATGGAACGCCGATTGAGGATTTTGAGGACGTCATCGTGATGGAGGGGAACCGCGAGTTAAAGGCGTGGGATTCGATCGCCAGATATATGCAGTCCTTTGAGGATACGGACGGCGACGGTATTGCCAATGTGCCGTCTTACTACAGCCAGATGCACGACCGCAAGGTGGTGGATGAGAGCCGCTCGCTCGGCGATCTTGTAAAGAGCCCGAATAAATATGCGGCTATGATTGTCGCCGTGATTCTGATTGTGATAATTCTGGTTGTATTACTGATTGTGTTAGTGGTAAAATTGATAAAACGCATACGGAGACGGAAAGCGGATACAATACATAAAAGATAATTGAAATACGGGAGACCATTATGAGTGCGCAGGATAAGACAGAGCAGGTGTTGCGGGAAATGCATATCATGTATGCCAACAGCGAGGTGTATGATAAAGCGACAAACCGGGTTATCATAGACAAAAAGAAGGCGTTAAATCTTCTGCAGCGTCTGAATGTCTGCATCTACGAACTCATGGAGGAACATGAGCTTACCCAGCAGAGCCGCGATGCAGCGGAACGGCAGTTCCGCAGGAAAACGGACGGTATTGTCGAGGATGCGAACCGCATGGCGGAGGATGTGTATGCCGGATCGGTCATGTATACGGATGAGGCACTTCACCGCGTACAGGATATCATGCAGGATGCGATGGACTCTGTCCGGGAGATCTGCGATAAGATGAATGATGCGCTCGCGCAGGAAAAGTCAAATGTGCGCAGGGATCAGTCCGAGCTAAAGAGCCACCTTGAGGATTTAAGGGATACCAACAAATACATGAATCTGATCGAGCAGCGCAACAAGGAGATTGCGAAGGAACGCGCAAAGCGCGGGCAGGAGAAAGAAGAGGCGGCTTCCGTCTATGCATCCGTAAAGCCGGAGATCAAGATAAACGAAGAGTATTTTGAGAAGAATGGAATTCCGTTAGAGACAGAGGAACCGGAGGAAGAGCCGGAGAAGAACAACGGTGAGACCGGGGCGGAGATAAAAGTAAATCTCGATGCGGAATACTTCAAATGGAAAGAAGACACTGACGGCGGCAAAGAGGAGAAGAAACCGGAGCGCCATTCTTTCTTTGGCAAGCGGTCGAAGTAAGAGAAGTGAAAGGAGCAGACCCGGTGAAAGATATTTCCACCATTCAATTTCATACAGGAAGCAAGGAAGAATTATTGCCGGGTTATACGCCTGAGTTCCCC
>CAKRVA010000067.1 GCA_934408585.1 uncultured Lachnospiraceae bacterium | reverse complement strand
AATCCTAATAGAGAAGAAGGAAGATAATAGTTATAAACTAAAGAGAGGTGTCTTATATGAATTATAAAATATCAGGTGGATTAAGAAGAAATAAAAAAGTGTTTATAATTTGAGTAGTACTATGGGCAATTTTGACCATAGTACTTGTTTTGCCTTTTACATATGCAAAACATATAGCAACAAATAGTGGATCATTTGATTTAATGGAATTTTTTAATGCATTTGGAGCAAATGTATTTAAACCATTTGGAAATTTATCATATATATTTAAAAATAATATAACAGGAAATATGATGTCAAATTGGTTTGGCTTAACAATTGTGTATGCAATATTTTTTGTAATAGGTTTTATAAGAACAATGCCAAAACACCAATATGATGATATAGAACATGGTTCAAGTGATTGGAGTGAACATGGAGAGCAGTATCAAATACTAAGCAACAAAAAAGGAATAATATTAGCAGAAAACAATTATTTACCAGTAGATAAAAGAGGAAACGTAAATGTATTAGTAGTCGGTGGTTCAGGTTCTGGTAAATCTGCATCATATTCAATACCAAATGCATATCAAATGTTAGGCTCATATGTATTTACAGATCCTAAAGGAGAATTATATGATAGAACTGCAGGATATTTAAAACAAAATGGATATAAAATAAAAGTTTTAAATTTAGTACATCCACAATATAGTGATGGATATAACCCATTAATGCATATATCATCTGAAATAGATGTAGATATAATTGCAAATACAATAGTAAAAGGACAAAAAACAGATGGTGGTGGATCAGACCCATTCTGGGATGATTCAGCAGAAATGTTATTAAAAGCCTTAATATATTATTTAATAGCAACTAGGCCGGAAGAAGAACAAAACTTGGCAAGTTGTGCAGAACTTGTAAGAGCGGCAAATACAAATGGGGGAAGCAACTTACTTACAGAACTAATGAGTTCACTTCCTTATGATCATCCAGCAAGAATGTACTATAAATCTATAGAAATTGCCCCAGAAAAAACATATAGTTCCATATTAAGTACATTGCAATCAAAATTAGGTAAGTTTGATTCAAAAGAAATAGCAGAACTTACATCAACAGATACAATAGACTTTGAAGAAATTGGAAGCCAAAAAACAGCAGTATATGTAATATCATCTGATACACATACAGCATATGACTTCTTGCTTACAATATTCTTCTCTCAAATGATACAACAATTATACGATTTTGCAGACAATAATGGTGGGGCTTTAAAAGTTCCTACATACTTCATACTTGATGAGTTTGCAAATATAGGAAAAATACCAGACTTTGATAAAAAAATATCTACAAGTAGAAGTAGAAAGTTATCATTTAGTGTAATTTTACAAAACTTAGACCAATTAGAAGCAGTATATGAAAAATCATATGAAACAATTATAGGTAACTGCGATACCCATGTATTTTTAGGAAGTAACTCGCAAAAAACAGTTGAGTATTTCTCAAAAGCACTAGGAGAAAAAACAATTAGCCATTATAGTGTATCTACAAATAGAGATAAACAGTTCCATAGAACAGGAACTAGCAATTCAGACCAAATAATGGCAAGAGCACTTATGACTCCTGATGAACTTCGTAGAATGGATAATGATTTGTGTATCATATTTGAAAAAGGAATTAGACCAATTAAAGCAAACAAATTCTATTATTTTAAACATCCAATGGC
>CAKRVA010000066.1 GCA_934408585.1 uncultured Lachnospiraceae bacterium | reverse complement strand
ACTTTCACGGCTGAGCCGTGAATAATCTAGGTTAAAGTATAAATTTGCCTTGCTAGTTCAAGGAAGTATTTTTCAAATATTTTATAATTTTGTTTTCACTTTCTTTAACGAAAATCATGCAAAGTATGAATGGAATGCTTATGTAGTGTTCTTTATCAGTATAATAGGTGGTATTTATTCTATCTTTCTCACGCTTAGCCTTGCAATTAAGAATATTCTCTCAAATAGACAAAACGGAGAACTGCAAGAATTTATGTATATGCAAAAGCAACAGTATGAGTATCAACTGCAGCAGTCGATATCTGTAAGGCGATTTAAGCATGATTTAGTAAATCATATAGGTGCACTTAGGGAATTGATTAATCAGAAAAGAATAGAGGAAGCTGCAGAGTATGTAGACACAATTTGGAATATTCAGGATGAATTTGACTTGAAAATTCATACAGGAGATACGTTTCTTGATGTTATAATTAACTACTACCTATATTTGGCTGAAAAAAGGGGAGTAGAGTTTAAAGTTACTGGCAAGGTAGTTGAAAAATTGCAACTTGAAATGTTTGATATTACGACCTTGATGGGAAATATATTACAGAATGCTATTGAAGCAACTGTAAAAGCAGATGTCCCTCAAATCTGTGTTGAATTGTTAGACAATAGAAAAGAAATTTTTTTTGTCGTTAGTAATAGTATTGCTCAAAAAATGAACACTTCTACAGATTGTTTTTCAACAACAAAAGAGGATAAAATGAACCATGGATTTGGAATGCAAAATATTGCATTTACAGTTGAAAAATATAATGGTGAACATTATATGGATATCATAATGAAAAATGGAATTGCCCTTTTTAGAATCAGCGTTGCAATTCCAAGGGAGACCAGCTATGAAAATATGCATCATAGAAGATGAAGAAATATGGCGAAATAAGATAAAAATGATAATTGAAAAACATTGCAAGGACAAAGATATATTATACGAAATTAATTCATATGGCAATGAAAGTGAGTTTATGGAAAATGCAGAGGCAGACTTATTATTTTTGGATATTGAACTTGCTGAGGGAGGAGATGGATTTAGAATAGCTGAAAGATTGATGAGTTCAGGGAGTCAAAGTAAGATATGTTTTTTGACTTCACATATAGAATTAGCCAGGTTGGGGTATAGAGTGAATGCATTCAGATATATTGACAAAAGACATTTGGAGGAAATAGACGAGGCACTTGATTTTTTCTTTAAAACTAAAATACAAGAGAAAGTAATTTATCGTTATGATACCACTGGGGGGTGTAGAAAGATAGAATTAAATAATCTTTTGCTTATAGAAACAAATGGAAGAAAATTGAGATACCTTATGTTAGAGGGCAAAGAATTCCTTTGTGAAGGGAAGATATCAGAAACAGCACAAGAATTATCTCAAGTAGGTTTTTTTCAAATACAAAGATCGTATATTGTTAATATGAAATTTATAATAAAAACAAATAGTCGAGAGATTTTATTATGCAATGGGCAGAAGATAGTAATTGGTAGAGCGCATAGTAAGGAATTTAAAAAACAATTTTTAAAATGGAGAATGATATTCGATAGTTAAAATGTGTTGTTTGTGCAGAAAATGTGTCGATTATGTAAGTAATATTTTATTGTTCCTTGTAATGTGATAAGAATATTACATTGAAGCTTATTTCAAAGGAGGATGATAAAATGTTACAGACACAGCATATTTCTTT
>CAKRVA010000065.1 GCA_934408585.1 uncultured Lachnospiraceae bacterium | reverse complement strand
GAGATAATTGACCTTTTGGACAAGTCATGGTAAGATTCAGTCTGTATACAAAATACATTAAAAAAACATGGGGGCATTATGAAAGAGATTTCGGTAAAAGCACTGGCAAAAGTAAATCTCGGACTTGATGTGGTGCGGAAAAGAGAGGACGGCTACCATGAGGTGCGGATGATCATGCAGACGATCCACCTGTTTGACCGGCTGGAGATTATGCGCAATCAATCGGGCAGGATTACCATGTCGACCAACCTTGCGTTTCTGCCGACAAATGAAAACAATCTCGTATACAAGGCGGCGGCGCTGCTCAAAGAGGAATTTGACATTAGGGACGGTATTGATGTAAAGCTGCACAAGCACATTCCGGTGGCAGCAGGCATGGCGGGCGGAAGCACGGACGCTGCGGCCGTATTATATGGAATGAACCGTATTTTTGATCTGGGACTTTCCAAAGAGGATCTGATGACGCGCGGTGTGAAACTCGGCGCAGATGTTCCCTACTGTATCATGCGCGGAACGGCGCTCGCGGAGGGGATCGGTGAAAAATTATCGGCGCTTCCTCCGATGGTCAAATGTCCGGTACTGATTGCAAAGCCGCAGATCGGGGTTTCCACAAAATTTGTCTATGAGAATCTGAAGCTGGATGCGGATACAGTGCATCCGGATATTGACGGGCTGATCGGCGCGATCCGGGCGAAGAATCTGGAGCAGATCGCAGGTCATATGGGAAATGTGCTGGAGACGGTTACGATTCCGAACTATCCTGTCATCGCAGAGATCAAGGAGCATATGATGGAGCACGGCGCAGTCCAGGCGATGATGAGCGGTAGCGGACCGACTGTTTTTGGTCTGTTTGCCGACGGGGATACAGCTGTGGCTGCATATGAGGCAATGCGTGAATCAAATCTTGCAAAACAGGTTTACCTGACAAGCATATACAATAATGCGCGGTGAGGAGAAGACGGGCAGAAAACAGATAACAAAGCAGAAGGAGGTACTTATGACAGAGGATCTGACATTGAACATGAATGCATACCTTCCGCTTCGGGATGTGGTGTTTAACACACTGCGGGAAGCGATCTTAAAAGGAGAGCTTAAGCCGGGGGAGCGTCTTATGGAGCTGCAGCTGGCAGCAAAGCTTGGGGTAAGCCGCACGCCGATCCGTGAGGCAATCCGCATGCTCGAGCAGGAGGGACTGGCAGTTACGATTCCCAGAAAGGGTGCGGAAGTTGCGCGGATGACGGAAAAAGACATGGAGGATGTCTTGCAGATCCGTGATGCGCTCGACGAACTGGCGGCATCGATCGCCTGCGAACAGATTTCTGAGGAGGAGCTTGCGGAGCTCAGACATACCATGCATGAGTTCGAGGAATCCACAAAGACGGGGGACGTCAAGCGGATTGCGGAGGCGGATGTGCGGTTTCATGACATCATCTATCATGCGACGCGCAACGTCAAGCTGGAGAACATGCTTAACAATCTGCGGGAGCAGATGTACCGCTACCGCGTGGAATATTTAAAGGATGAAAAGAATTTCCCGATTCTGATCCGGGAGCACAGCCAGATCGTGGAGGGGCTTACCGCAAAGGATAAGACCATGCTGACGGCGGCGATGCACAAGCACGTCATGAATCAGGCGACGGCGGTGAAGGAAATGATCCGGGAACAGGAAAAGTGAATAAATTTCCCGAAATGGAACAAACTAACAGGGACAGGCGGATGCCTGCCC
>CAKRVA010000064.1 GCA_934408585.1 uncultured Lachnospiraceae bacterium | reverse complement strand
AGATATTTCCGAAGAAATAAATAAAACAGGCATAATACTTGAGAACACATTAGAAAAAATGAGCATAACCTAATTAGAGAAAAATAGGAGGAAAAATAATGACAAACATATGGATGTATATAGTTGCAGCAGTAATTATTATTTTATTAATAATTGGTGGTGTAGCAATAGCAAAATTAAATAATAACACAATGCAAACATCAGCAACAGTTGATGGGATAAACACAGAAATGACAGGGTTAAAGAAAATTGATCAAAACATAACCGATTTAAATTCAGATATAACTAAATACAAAGATGAAGTTATATCAGGAAGTATGCCAAAGGAAGAAAGCATAAAAGATATAGCAGATAAAGCTATAAATATAGGAAAAGATTTAGAAGCAACAGGAATTGACGTAGAAGAAATAAAATCAGTTTCAAGCGAGATTAATGATGTTGTAAACAATGATGTGGCTAAACAAGAAAAAATGGTTGAACTATCTACAAAATTATCAGATCAATTAACAGCATCACAAGAAGACATTGCAAATTTAATTAAAGAAAAATCAACAGAATTAGAAACAGCATTAACAAATCATGATGCAGATGTAAAATCAGCTATAAATACTCATGATACAGACATGAAGACTGCATTAACAACACATGATGGAGAAATCAAAACTGCAATTGCAAATGCACAATCAGTATTATTAACAGCATTAGCAAATACAGAAGCAAATTTAACAACAGTAATGACAAATGTACAAACAAACCTATATAATACAATGGTTAATGTACAAAATAATTTAGCAAATCTAATCAGTGGTCATGATGCAGATATGAAGGCAAAATTAGCTACACATGATACAGAGATCAAAGATGCATTAAATACACACGACGCAGGTATAAAGACAGCATTAACAACACATGATGGAGAAATTAAAACAGCAATATCAAGTGCACAATCAACAATAACAACAGCATTGACAAATACAGAAAGTAATTTATCAACAGTAATGACAAGTGTACAAACAAATCTATATAACACAATGGTTAATGTGCAAAATAATTTATCAAACAAGATAGATGCTCATGATACAAACATAAAATCAACATTAGGATTACATGATACAGAAGTAAAAAATGCCTTAAGTACACATGACGCAGATATAAAGGCAGCATTAACAACACATGATGGAGAAATCAAAACAGCAATATCAAATGCACAATCAGCAATAACAACAGCATTAACAAATACAGAAACTAATTTATCAGGAGCAATGTCAACTATAGAAAGTAACTTATCAGGAGCAATGGGTAATATAGAAGCAAATTTAGCAAATGTAATACGTAATGAATCAGGATCTTCAGAAATTAATACAGCTAATACTAATATAGATACTATATTAGCAAGAATGGGTGTAAGTGGAACAGATACAATATTTGGTAAATTAGCTAATATAGGTTCTGGATTAACATCAATAAAAAGTGTAGTTGATTCAAACCGTTTATCTTTAGGAACATCTGCAGATACAGCTACATCAGCAACAGTATTTGGAAAAATGGCTAGTATAAGTGATAAAATTGATAACCTAAATAATAAAATGGGTGGATATACATCAACAGATACATTAAAAGACAATGTGGATACATTAAAAACAAATATTGACACTATAAAAGGTGTAATTGGAACATCAGGATCTACAGAAACAGTATTTGATAGATTAGTTACTATTTCTACAAAGATAAATGGAATA
>CAKRVA010000063.1 GCA_934408585.1 uncultured Lachnospiraceae bacterium | reverse complement strand
ATCCGGTATAGGCGCCCTTTAAATACAAGTTCTGTCCGGTATGGCTGTGCGCCCAGACAATAATGATGAACGCCTCGATGTAACGTGCAATCACCGTCGCAAGCGCGGCTCCGGCAACACCAAGCTCCGGGAACAGTCCGATTCCGAAGATCAGAAGATAATCTAACAGCGCATTGCTTCCCACAGCGACAAAGCTCGCAACCATCGGCACCATCGTCTGTCCCGTCTCCTTGATATTCGTCGCATACGCCTGGTTGACCGCAAACGGAACCAGTCCCACTACCATGATCCCAAGATACTGGAGTCCATACCCAAGCGCCACATCCGTCGCCCCGTCTCCGGCGGTATCCGTCAGATAAAGCGAGATCAGATTGTCCCCGCATGTTAGAAACAGCAGAATGGTAAGCCCCGTCACAAGCAGCGCCGCATATAGCTTAAAGCGGAAGGAATACATATGTCCCCTGTGATTCCTCTTGCCGTAATACTGCGCTCCGAAAATACTGGCTGCCGAAACCGCTCCGAAAATCGCCAGATTGTATACAAAAATGAGCTGGTTCACGATGGCAACCCCGGACATCTGTTCCGTGCCAAGCTGTCCCACCATGATGTTATCCAGAAAGCTGACGAGATTCGTGATCGCATTCTGTACAATCATGGGCAGCGCCAGATATAAATATCTTTTATAAAATGCCCGGTCTCCGATATATTTTTCCTTAAATTCTGCTAACTTCATACGTTCTTTTCCTTCTATAAGATCTCTTGTGTGTTTATCTGATCATCTTAACATCTTCCCACAAAAAAAGCACTGTTTTTTTGAAAAACAGTGCCATTTCCCGCCTGCCGCCATTGCTGCCGCTCAGAACAGATCCAGCATATTGTCCAGATAAATTTTTTCCCTGACATGCAGCTGATACCCGGGTTTCGTCATATAGTAGAGAAGGAACTCCAGAATCAGCGCACTGCCAAGTCCCCGCCCCTCGATCTTGAACTGGGAAAATCCCAAGGGCAGGTAGACATTTTTTATGGCGTCCGTACCGATAAATCCCGGATTGGCCATCGCTTTGGAAAACAGATAGCCGCCCTCTGCATCCGGAGCCGCGCAGTGATGCTCCGCGCCGCTTTCTCCGAGATTTTTGCGGCTGACGGCTTCGTAACAGCGCTTCCTGTCCCTGCAGCCAAACCAGCAGCATTCATTGCACAGAAATTCCACTTTGTCCCTCTGCCATCCGGTCAGCGTATCCCATTGCGCAAACGCCTTATTCAGCCGGAAATCCGGCACGACATAGCGGAAATCCTCCCGGTCGATCTCCCCGCGAAGATCCTCAAAATCCGTCAGAACCTTGGTGGTCGAGGAGACAAAGTAGAACCCCGGATACTGCTGCTTCAAATACGCTAACAACAGATCCGAGTGAACAATCACTCCGTTTCCTTGATCTCCACCTTCCTCAAACAGGACGCACAGATCATTACATTTCCGGTCCGAAAGATGCTCCTCCCGAAGCAGAGAGTTGCTGAAGGTCAGCCGGGCAGAAATTCCGTACTCCCGCAGCAGCGCCAGCACCTCCGCGGGGTCATGATCTCCGAACCCGACGCGGCCTCCGCCCCAGAGACAATCCGCCGGTGCGCCATAGATCGATCCGATGTCGCACCAGTCGTAGAAATATTCCCTGTGCTCATAGAACAGTGGCAGAAACACGCGGTACAGTTCATAAAACTCAAACAGCCCCGGAAGATGATAGTATGCGGTATCTT
>CAKRVA010000062.1 GCA_934408585.1 uncultured Lachnospiraceae bacterium | reverse complement strand
CAATAAGGGCGCGGATGCCGTGCAGGCATTAAAGCAGGGAAAGTTAGACTGTGTGATTATTGATGAATTGCCGGCGCTGGCATTTGTGGAGCAGAACGAAGGGCTTAAGATTCTCGAGGAGAACTTTGTCGAGGAGGACTATGCGTTCGTAATCGCAAAGGGCAACGAGGCGCTTGTGGATCAGGTCAATGAGGCGTTGCGCGAACTGAAGGACGAGGGTGTTCTCGACAACATTGCGAAGAATTATACCGGCACGGACGAGGAGATCGGAAAGTATCCGTATGAAATTTTGGATGTGGAACGCACGAACGGTACGCTTACCGTTGGCACGAACGCGGAGTTCCCGCCGTATGAATACTACGAAGAGGGAAAGATCACCGGAATCGATATGGATATTATGCAGGCGGTCTGCGACAAACTCGGCATGGAATTAAAGATTGAGGACATGGCGTTTGATTCCGTGATCCCTGCGGTGTCCACCGGAAAAGTCGACATTGGTGCGTCCGGTTTTACCGTGACGGAGGAGCGCAAAAAGAATGTGAACTTCACGGATACCTATGCAAAATCCAAGCAGGTCATCATCGTGAGAGATACATCTGTCACAGCAGAGAAGACCGGGATCGGCGAGAAGTTTTATGATAACTTTATCAAGGACAGCCGATATACCTATTTGTTAAAGGGACTTTTAAATACGCTCATCATCACCGTGTTTGCGGTAATGATCGGTATTGTGTTTGGATTTTTGATCGCGATTGTAAGAACCAACCACGATAGAAACGGCGGGCTTACGATCTTAAATGCGCTCTGCAAGGCATACCTTGCCGTTGTGCGCGGTACGCCGGTCATGATTCAGCTCCTGATTATTTATTATGTCATTTTCCAGAGCATCAATACCGGAAAAATGTTCGTGGCAGTCATTGCGTTCGGACTGAACTCGGCGGCCTATGTGGCAGAAATCGTCCGGTCCGGCATTATGGCGGTGGACATCGGACAGTTTGAGGCGGGAAGAAGCCTCGGGCTAAATTATAAGCAGACGATGCTAAGTATCATCCTGCCGCAGGCAGTCAAAAACATTCTGCCGGCACTCTGCAACGAGTTTATCAGTCTGTTGAAGGAGACGTCGATCAGCGGTTACATCGGACTGATGGATCTGACCAAGGGCGGAGACATCATCCGAAGCGTTACATACGAGGCGTTCATGCCGTTGATTGCAGTCGCAGCCATTTATTTCCTGATTGTCATGGGACTCAGCAAGGCGGTCGGACTGTTGGAAAGGAGATTGAGAAGCAATGAGCGATAATACGGTAATTCTGGAAGTAAAAGAGCTTCACAAGTCTTTTGACGGTCATGAAGTGCTAAAGGGAATCTCGACGACGATCAAAAAGGGCGACGTGCTAGCGCTGATCGGACCGTCCGGCTGCGGCAAATCCACGTTTTTGCGCTCCTTGAATCTGCTGGAGATTCCGACGGCGGGGCATGTGCTGTTTGAGGGAACCGATCTGACGGACCCGTCGGTGGACATCAATCATGTCCGTGAGAAGATCGGCATGGTGTTTCAGCAGTTTAATCTGTTCCCGAACATGACGATTCTGGAAAATATCATGCTTGCCCCGGTAAAACTCGGCAAGATGACAAAAGAGGAAGCGAATACGCGTGCGATGGAGCTGTTAAAGCGCATCGGTCTGGCGGATAAGGCAGGGGCGTATCCCGCGCAGCTTTCCGGCGGACAGAAGCAGCGTATTGCCATCGTGCGGTCGCTGGCGATGGACCCGGACATTATTCTGTTTGATG
>CAKRVA010000061.1 GCA_934408585.1 uncultured Lachnospiraceae bacterium | reverse complement strand
AAAGGGTATGGATGATTGCAGTGTGCCGGATGCAAGAGGCAGGTACAAAAAGCTTCATAAGCAGGCAGTATAAAACAACAAGGAGGAGCTTAAAATGAGCGATAATCACGACTTGTTGAATGATAATGAGATGTGTTCTTTTTCGGGACACGAGGCAGAGGATATGTGTTTCGATTATGGTGACCACACACGTGGAGACGGTAGTTCTATTGTCCCAATAAAAAGCGGATGATTATGTTGGGGTAGAATTGGAGTTGGATGAGCTCGATGTGACTTCAGCGGAAAGTAAAGCGACCTATGCGGAAATCAAGGATTATGTGTTTAAGACACATGGGTTGAAGGTTTCTAATTTGTATATTTCACAGGCAAAGAGGAAATGTGGAATAGAGGTTGGGGAGAATTATAATTTGCCTAAATCGGAGGATAGTAGGCAGCCACAGTGTCCGGTGGAGAAGGAAAAGGCGATAAGAGATGCTTTGGAGCATTTTGGGATGGTGTAGAGAATAGTAGGGCGGAGGTGACAGCGGAAATGAATACACTCTATGTATCAGATTTGGACGGAACCTTGTTAAGGAGTGATGAAAAAACATCAGATTACACGAATAAGGTTATTAATAGTTTAACGGAAAAAGGTGTATTGTTTTCTTATGCTACGGCACGTTCATTAGTTACAGCAAAAAAAGTAACAAAAGGTATTGATGCAAAGATTCCATTGATTGTTTATAATGGGGCATTTGTAATTGACAATGTAACGGAAGAAATATTGATTGCAAATTATTTTGATAGTTCGGTGTATAATATATTGGATGATTTGTTTGTAAATGATATTTATCCTATAGTGTATGCGTATATACAGGAAAAAGAAAAATTCTCATTTGTACCGAATTTATGTACCGCAGGAATGAATAAATTTATAAGCAGCAGAAATGGTGATGTAAGGACTAATGCGGTTAATACAATTGAGGAATTGAAAGCAGGAGATATATTCTATATTACCTGTATTGATGAACCTCGAAAACTCAGACCATTATATGATAAATATAAGGAAAAATTTCATTGTGTTTACCAGACGGATATTTATACAAATGAGCAATGGCTTGAAATTATGCCGTTGCAGGCATCTAAGTCGAATGCAATTAAACAGTTACAAATATTGTTAAAATGTGACAAGGTGGTCGTTTTTGGAGATGGAAAAAATGATGTTGATATGTTTGAATTGGCAGACGAAAGTTATGCCGTTAAAAATGCTCATGAAGATTTAAAGAAGTGCGCTACAGGCATTATTGAATCAAATAACGATGACGGAGTTGCTAAGTGGCTTGAAAACAGGGAGAAGCGGAATACATGATAATTAGAGAAGCCAATATGAATGATTTAAATGTAATATTGCAGTTATATCTGTATCTTCACGAAGAAAGATTACCAGAAGATTCAGAGTACTTGCAAAATACATGGGACAATATTATAAATGATGCAAATCATCATCTTGTGGTTTGTGAAGTTGATGGCAGGATTGTGGCATCCTGTGTATGCGTGATTATACCAAATCTTACAAGAAATGTTCGTCCGTATGCGTTTGTGGAAAATGTGGTGACTCATGGAGAATATCGGAAGAAGGGGTATGCGACAGCCTGCTTGAATTTTGCAAAGCAGATTGCAGAAGCGAATAACTGTTATAAGATGATGTTGCTTACCGGTTCAAAGGAAGAAAGTACATTGAATTTTTATCGAAATGCTGGGTATAACAGCTCAGATAAGACGGCGTTTATACAGTGGATTGATATGTAGATACGTGACTTT
>CAKRVA010000060.1 GCA_934408585.1 uncultured Lachnospiraceae bacterium | reverse complement strand
GCACAGGGTGCCCCACATCTGCGGAAGGAATTGTTCCAGAACCTGCATGACCTCTGTCCATGCGGGTTCTTTTCTTTTCCTGTGTCTTAAATATTTCTCCCAACGCTTTCTCATGTAGCTGTAATCGCGGTAGGAAAGAATCTCTTTCATCCGCGACTCCTCGGGAAGTAACTGCTGCTTTTTGCAATGTTCGCCGAGCAGTTCCTGAATATGCCTGCCGTCCACCGGCTCCGTCTTTAATATCCCGTAAACCTTATCGTAGACGCTCATATCCGGAAGCAGCTCCATATCCCGGATCAGATAAAAAAGATTCTCCGCGAGAATACTCTCCACCGGATATTCCAGATACGGAATCTGCTTTCCGCCTTCCATAAACGGCATAAAAGTCCGCTTGACCGGAACCAGACCTTCCTCGGTCAGTTCCGTGACGCGAATATGGATCGGAACCGTCATCTCCTCGAACTCCCCCGCAATCTCCAGATCCACACGGTGATCTCCCGCGCTCGCTCTTCCTTTCCAGAAAATGTCCGGCACCTTTTCCACTTTTAGGATGTACGCGAGCATGACATATCCCATCTTAAGAGACAGTTCCTGCCCCGGAACGATCCCCTCCCGCTTCATAGCGCGGGGATCTGTCACATAGACAAAATCCAGCGTCAACAGATTTTTCTTCCGGTACTGTTCCACCCCGAGCGCACTGCTGTTTTTCAGCCACAGAAACAGGGAAAACGGCGAATCCTCGATCAGATACATCAGCTCTTCCAGTACATAGCCTGCCAGCAGATTGGAAAACGGAATACCGGTCTCTTCACTTTTTGCTTTCAGTGCAGCTTTTTCTATGATCGTATGTTTCATCTACAGCCATACTCCTATCATCGTCTGTACTTTCTTTACCACTCTGCGTTCCCTTGCGTATTTCATCAACTTTGCAACATCCTTCTTCGGATCACGGATGTACGCTAAAAGCCCTTCTTTGAAAAGCTCGCGCTCCATCTTATCTTCATATTTGAGACACTCGCACATCAGGCGCTCCCGGTCAAAAATTTTCATCTTCGCGCCGCCGTAGTCAATTTCCGTCACACCGAGTATCAGTGTCTCCGGCTCCGCATACAGCGGCACCACCGGCGGAAAATCCAGCTTAAACCGCGACTTGGACGTGTTCTTGTCCACCGACAATTTGTATCCGTAGGGCTTGCGGTTCAGATAGCCGTAGGCATACAGCGCGGTCTCCAGATTTAAGACGCAGTCAGGAAACAGCCGCGCAATCAGCTCCTCCTCCGAGAAATCACTCAGCCGCACCGCATAGTACCCGTTCTTGATCCGGATCAGATCTCCCTTTTCCACAAAATCCAGAATCCGCCGGTAATCGATCCCCAGTTCATTCAGCTGGCTCTTTTTCACCACACCGCCATTCTGATAGATGAACTCTTTGACACGATCCAGAATAAGTTCCCTCTTTTCGTTAATCACATAAGATTCTGACATATCGTTCCCCGTACCTTTCCTTTTGAGCCTTCCCCTCCTGCCACGCATTTTGGGGAAAGTTCTGTATAACTTCTCCGCTCAATGTATATGTTTGTGGTATTTATTGCTTATTTTTACTATAAAGGATACCCTGCTGTTTGTCAATTTATCGTTTCTGTCGTTTTTCCGGCTGTTCACAGCTCTTGATTTGTCTTATAATGTCATAAAAGACAATTTTTTTGTCGTTTGCAGAAAGGAGTTCTCTATGGAAGCAAAATCACCCTCCCTGCGCAAGAATCCGCCCCGGGAAACCTGCGAGGGAATCATCCGCCGGATCCTGATGACCGAGGTCTTAGAA
>CAKRVA010000059.1 GCA_934408585.1 uncultured Lachnospiraceae bacterium | reverse complement strand
CAGCATGAAGGCTGCATGCCGCTCATGGACAACGGACATTATCATCCGACGGAGTATGTGTCGGACAAGATTCCTGCCATGCTCTGTTTTTACCCGGAGTTTGCGCTTCACATTACCAGAGGCGTGCGTTGGGATTCGGATCATGTGCTGATCTTAGACGACGAGACGAAAGAGATGGCAAAAGAGATCGTAAGAAACGATGCGCTTGACCGTGTATACATGGCGTTAGATTACTTTGACGCGAGCATCAACCGTGTCCTGGCGCTTGCGACCGGCTTTCGGAGCTGGCAGAAAGCCCTGTTAACGGCACTGTGCACGCCGAATGAAATGTTAAAGGAACTGCAGGATACAAATCAGCTGGGAAAACTCATGGTGATGCACGAGGCGGTAAAAATGCTTCCGATCGGCGAAATCTGGGAGGAATACTGCCGCAGGGAAGGCGTGTGCGACGACCTTCATTTCTACGATGAGATCGAGCGTTACGAGCGTGAAGTACTGAGTAAAAGAGGATAATCAGATAGAAGCTGAATCAGAGAGAAGAGAGGAAGAGAATCATGAAATTTTTGGATGCAGAATTTGTACAGGGATTTATCCGCATGGCAAACGACGGATGGGAGCAGGGCTGGCATGAGAGAAACGGCGGAAACTTATCTTACCGCGTGAAACCGGAGGAAGTGGAAGCGGTGCGGGAGAACTTTTTGGAAAAGGAGTGGCAGCCGATCGGTACCACGGTGCCCAATCTGGCGGGAGAGTATTTCCTTGTGACCGGAAGCGGAAAATATTTCCGCAACGTCATCTTAAAGCCGGAAGATTCGATCTGCATGATTGAGCTGGATGAAAAAGGCGAGAACTACCGGATCGTGTGGGGACTGGTAAACGGCGGAAGACCGACCTCGGAGCTGCCGAGCCATCTGATGAACCTGGAAGTAAAGAAACTGCAGAATCCGAAGTACCGCGTGGTTTATCACGCGCATACCACCAATATCATTGCGTTGACGTTCGTGCTTCCGCTGGAGGACCGCATCTTCACGAGAGAACTCTGGGAGATGGCAACGGAATGTCCGGTGGTATTCCCGGCGGGTGTCGGCGTGGTGCCGTGGATGGTTCCGGGCGGCAGGGAGATTGCGGTTGCGACCAGCGAGCTGATGAAAAAATATGATCTTGCGATCTGGGCGCATCACGGCATGTTTGCTGCCGGCGAGGACTTTGACTTAACGTTCGGTCTGATGCACACCGCAGAAAAATCCGCGGAGATTCTGGTGAAGACGCTCTCCATGCGTCCGGATAAGCTCCAGACGATACAGCCAGACGACTTCAGACATCTGGCGGAGGATTTTCATGTGACCCTGCCGGAAGAATTCCTGTATGAAAAATAAAAAAGAAGCCTGCCTGCAGGCATAAGAAAACCCCCGGGCGCAATGGAAAGGTACGAAACCTTGGATTGTCAACCGGGGGCCTTCTTATGGAATTCTTCTGTCTGATTCATAGAACCTTTCTCTAGGCAGTGGCATCGAACGAATGAACATCATCCTCCTCTGTCACCGTCATTGCCTGATGCAGCAGTGTGGCGAACAAAGAAGAAGGCTGCTGTTTGGAACGTTGCTGCTTTCTGCTCTCTGGTGCAAGCCGGTCGATCCGGTTTACGGGGTGAACGGGTAACACGAAAACACTATCATAGTAGATTGCGACAATCATCCTCCTTGACAAATAAATCACAACTGATAGGGGTTAATGAGTTCCTTCTCTACTATATATATCGGCTGACATCAGAAATAATTAAGAGAAAATAGAGAGAATATTATTTGGAAGAAGCGTGCACCTGTGTTAAAATATTGCTGTGAA
>CAKRVA010000058.1 GCA_934408585.1 uncultured Lachnospiraceae bacterium | reverse complement strand
CAAACGGAACAGGTTTATGCCTTTTTTATTGGCTGAAATATTGAATTTTCAAGGTTTAGCACACCTTATTGGTGTGGGAAGTTTTAGTTTCAATATTCAATTTTTAAAGCAGCCATCGGAAGATGGCTTATTTGCTGTGTGTTTAAGGTAATGGATACCCTCTACTTCTCATTTTCAATCCTCACATCCATATGTTGTTCAATAGTTGGTATCAATTTTTTATCAACCATTTTCGCACCTTCCCATCTTTAAGTTGCCCTTCTTACTTATAATTCTCTTCCTTGATTATTAGCAAAAATCTCATACAATGCTCAATGCCTTATAACAGCTTCCTCAGTTCACGCCGAATATTCTCCACCTGCGTAATTGCTCTTGCAATTCTTTTTTGTGCTTTATCAATCTGTAAATGCGTCAAAGCATCAAACAATCCGTCATCTATCCACATATCAATCGCAGTCGCCAAACGGTCGTATTTTAATTGCACGCTTCTTTTCTTCAGCAATACTCGTAGCTCCGCATTCAAACTATCCAATGCATTCTGCGCCTGCTGCATATCCGCATCCGATTCAGAAAGTGCGGAATACTTCATGAAGGATGTGAAAAATCCCTTGGTCATCATATCCAAAAAACTGACAGTACTGCTGTCATTCATTGATCTTTGTACCTGCACTAAGCAATCCAATGCGTAGTCTGCGGCATCTATCGCACTTTGTATTTCATATTCCAAATCTTGTTGCTCTGTCGCTTCTTCGTCTTCATCCTGTTCTTCCCGCAAATCTTCCGGAAGTCTCAGATTCTGCTCTTTTGCAACCTGTATAATAATATCGTCGCTGACATTGCCATACAGTTCTTCCAGCGATTCCTCCGTCAACAATAATTTTGATAAATACACAGCCTGATTGACTGTATCTTCATCACAAAGTCCGGCCAACTCCACCAAATTCTCATCTCTAAACCGCACACCTGCATCCAATGCCCTTGTAACAAATCGGCTTGCCTCATATTCGTCATCCCAGAATAATTCCTGCACAACTTCCAAGATTTCATCATCACTTTCAAAGTCCGTAACTGCTTGCAAACGTGCCTTGGCATATTCCGGTTTCCAATCATAAAAAGCATCGTAAAATCTGCTCCATGAAATTGGTATATCGGCATCAGGGCATAGTTCTTCCTCGTACTCATCAGCAAGATCCGCCGGAGCGGATATCTTATATCGCTTCGCCAGATCAATGATAAGTTCGTCATCAACGCAACCGTACAGATTCTCTAAATCCTGCGCAGAAAGCGCATCCGCAGATTGATACAATGCTTTCTTAAAACTATCCTCTGCACACAGTCCGGCGATATCCGCAAGATTCTCTCTGGAAAACTTCACGCCACGCTGCAAGGCTCTATTTAAGAGCCTAGTAGCTCCTTTCTCGTCCTCAAAGGCGATGATGTTAAGTGCGTCGGCAATTTCATCCGGCGCACCCATATCCTCAAGGGATGATATCTTATTTACGGCAGTGCTTACAGACCAGTCATTGATTTTTTCGTAGTATTCTGACCAACGCATGCAAACACCTACCTTTTAATAGTTCCTAACAAAAGAGCCTTGTCAGCAAGCTCCTTTATTTCCTCGTTCGTTAAATAATTTAATTGTGCCTTCTTCACCTTAATTTGTTCAATATGTTTACTAATCCAAGCCTCTTTTTCCTTAATGATGTACTCAATATCTTTCTGCGAAGCGAGCCTTGGTGCTCTCACTGTGACATTCAAATCAGGATTCACCTAGATAGACACAGTTTTCCTATTTGATCTGATATCCTCTCTTTTTTCCAATAATATTTAGCCATTTTTCTTCTCGAAATAGTTTATCTTCTGTTACCCAGATATATTCAATTTCAATT
>CAKRVA010000057.1 GCA_934408585.1 uncultured Lachnospiraceae bacterium | reverse complement strand
GCCATACCCATCCAAGCGCATTGTAATTCCTCCATCTTAGGTAATCTCTGAACAAATCGTCTGCGGCTCTCCAGCTGTGCAGTATCAAAAGTGGGAACTCTCTCGCTGTCAGCCCTTGCCGATTTGATTGGAGCTTTCCTATATCCCTTTTGTGGACTTGCCATCTGGGGACACCTTGCAATGCAAGCTATTCCCAGCCGACAGGTTCTCAGATAATTTTAAGAAAAAATCAAATAAATTCTAACTATATTTTTAAGACGCAGTAATGTTATAATAAGGCCAGTGACAAGCTTTTGGCGGTGTTTATTGAAGCGCAGAAATATCTTTATAAGAAATTAGGTTTTTTACTATTTGAATGTATCGAGGAGAAACAGCTATATGAAATCTAAGAAAGTAACCTTTGGATTATTGATTTTTTATATTATGGCATTGGCCTGGATCGTTCTGTTCAAATTTCAGTCCTCGTTGGGACAGTTAGACCATTTTAGAGGTGTGAATCTCATTCCATTTGCAGGTTCGGTTATTGTTAATGGTAAAATTGATTTTAGTGAAATAATTCAAAATGGATTAGCATTTGTTCCGTTTGGCATTTTAATCAGCTCTCTTTGGAAAGGAAAAACTGTTCTTACGAAAATAGCACCAGTTTTGGGAGTAAGCCTGATTTTTGAAATACTTCAATTTATTCTTGCAGTCGGAGCAAGTGATATTACAGACCTCATTATGAATACATTAGGTGGAATAGTTGGTATTGGAATATATTTTATATTTTCCAAAATCTTCAAGAGCAAGTGCGATAAAATTATCAACATAATCAGTTTATGTTGTGCCATATTGTTATTCTTATTTCTCGCATTTGTCATTGTGTCTAATTTATAAAGAAAACCGAACATTCACAACGAAGGAACCTCTGAATACCCGCCGCCCATGCAGCGGCACACCGGGCAGGAAATCTTTTGACAGGTTCCCTGCTCTTTTTTGCCCCGGCACCAGGGAGAACGGAGTACCACCCTTGCCGTGCGACATAAAAATCATACAGCGCAACAAAGGTCAGTCTGCCGTTCCCTCCGCCGCATACTAGAGCGGGGAACGGTAACATTCAGTATAGCACACGCAGACCTCAATGGCAAGCGATCCGCAAGGAGATACCGGCCATGATTTAATTCCTGATGGGAGCTACTCTTTATGAATTACATCATGACGGCATCCAATGAGATTTTTCCCCAGCCTATCACATTGCACGGAAAAAGTTTACTTGACAGCCACCCCTTTTTTCAGTAGAATAAGGGTCGGCAGAGCATGTCCCAGTAGCTCAGCTGGATAGAGCGTCCGCCTCCTAAGCGGAAGGTCGGGGGTTCAAATCCCTTCTGGGATGCCAAAAAGCTGCAAGCCTCAGGTTTCGGGGCTTGCAGCTTTTTGATGTTATTTGCGGTTCCAGTTTGCCATGCTGCTGCCCTGCTGCTCTACAAAGCCGCGATGGCCATGGACAGGGATCTGGGCGAGGGCTGCTTCAAGCGCGGCAAACTCGTCTTCGGTCAGGCTCACGTTCCAGGCTCCCAGATTTTCCAGGATGCGTGCCTGATTTACAGAAAAGATAATGAAGAGTCCTACGCCAGCCACACCTTCTACTCCTTCGATGACTATGTGAAACAGCTCGCAATCCGTGAACACCAATAAAACAATTTCCCCATGAGACCGCTCAACTGGAAGTCACCTAAAGAGGTCCTGTTCGCTTTCCCTAATGTGTAACACATCATTGACAAACCTACACGCTGTAAAAGCCGGGCATTCCAGAGCAGGGAACGGGCAAAAAAACTTGAGTTTCGGTGAATAGTAACACACCGCCATATCGCCTACCAGCCTTCCTGCTTTTTACAGGGCAACCACCGATA
>CAKRVA010000056.1 GCA_934408585.1 uncultured Lachnospiraceae bacterium | reverse complement strand
GGACGATGAAGTCATGACCAAGGAAGAGAGAAAGCGGTTGAAACAGCTTCACAAAGAACAAAGAGCGGCGAAAAAAGAAGCAAAGGGGGCGATGTAAATGAAAAAGCGCAGAAAACAGTATTCGGCAGGAGCCATTATCTGGATCATTTTTAAATATGTATCGCTTGTGTTCTTTTCCTTTGTCGCCGTGATTCCCATTATTTCCTGTGTCATCACTGCATTCAAGACGGAGGAAGAGTATAAGACGACGAATGTTATGACACTGCCGCAGAGCTGGTTCAATTTTGACAACTTTATGGAAGCGTTCCAGCGTGCGAACATGGGAAGGGCATTCTTGAATTCCGTGATCGTTATGGTCTGTGTCCTGATCGGAGCCATCATCATCGGTACACAGCTTGCGTATGTGTTAAACCGTTTCCAGTTCCCGGGCAACGGGCTGATCCGCAACCTGTTTTTATTTGCGGCACTGCTTCCGGGTGTTGCCATGCAGGTAACGGTCTACCAGATCATGCATGACCTTGGCTTTATCAACCACCTGTACGGCTACATCATCATGATGATGGGAACGGACGTCATCTCCATCTACATCTTTATCCAGTACATGGAAAATATCCCGGTGTCGCTGGATGAGTCGGCAATCATCGACGGGGCGTCCTACTGGAAGATCTACTGGAAGATCATGCTTCCGCTGCTAAAGCCGGCAATCGTGACCGCCTGCATCTTAAAGGGCGTGGGCGTGTACAACGAATACTATTCGGCAAACCTGTATCTGACCAAGGAAAACTTAAAGACGATGGCAATTTCCCTCTATACCTTTACCGGACCGCTTGGAAGCCAGTACAACCTGATCTGTGCAGGCGTTATCATTTCCCTGCTGCCGGCGCTCATCGTATTTATCGTATTCCAGAAGCAGATCTACAGCGGCATTACGGCAGGCGCAGTCAAGGGCTGATTACGGGAAAGAGGAACAGCGATGGAAACATTAGAAAGCATGCGAAGAGAAGTCAAAACAGAACTTCTCACACATATCATTCCCTTCTGGCGCGCGCTGCGTGACGACACTTACGGCGGCTATTACGGCTGGCTGTCCTACGATCTTGCACTGGATCAGAAGGCGGAAAAAGGATGCATTTTAAACAGCCGCATTACATGGTTTTTTGCAAATGCCTACACGGCATATCGAAAGGGACTTTTTACGGAGGAAGACTGTAGAAGCGCAGGCTATACCGGAGAGACGCTTTTAGAGGAAGCAAAACACGGTTACGCCTTTTTGAAAGAGCACTGCATCGACCGGGATTACGGCGGTATCTACTGGTCATTAAACTATGACGGGACACCGCTTGATACGACAAAGCACACCTACAACCAGGCATTTTGCATCTATGCGCTATCCTCCTACTATGAGGCGTCGCACGACGAGGAGGCGCTTGCGCTTGCAAAGCAGCTCTTTTTCCTGATCGAGGAGAAGTGCACGGATGAGATCGGATATCTTGAGGCTTTTACCAGAGAGTTTCGTCCGGAATCTAACGAGAAGCTGTCGGAGAACGGCGTGCTTGCGGATAAGACGATGAACACCCTGCTTCACGTTTTTGAGGCGTACACGGAATTGTACCGTGTGTCGCAGGATGAGACCGTGGGGGAGCGTCTCCGCTGGATCATGGATGTGTTTGCAACGAAAGTATACAATCCGGCAAAACGGAGACAGGAAGTGTTTTTCGATGCCGGGTATCACACGATCTTAGATCTGCATTCCTACGGACACGACATCGAGACGGCGTGGCTTTTGGATCGCGGCATCGAGGTGCTGGGCGATGAGGTGTATGAGGCGAAGATCTGCCCGATCACACAGGCGCTTGCGGCACATATTTATGAGACGGCGTTTGACGGACATTCCCTGGCAAACGAATGTGACAGA
>CAKRVA010000055.1 GCA_934408585.1 uncultured Lachnospiraceae bacterium | reverse complement strand
GCCGGATCTGAATCTGGAGAGTGAAGCGGTGCGGCAGGAGTTTGATGAGATTACAGATTTCTGGCTGGAAAAGGGCGTAGATGGTTTCCGTCTGGATGCGGCAAAAGAGTATGAGACCGGAAGCATCGACTCGAACATAGAAATTCTATCCTGGTTTAATAATATGGTGAAAGAAAAGAAGAGTGATGCGTATATTGTGGCAGAGGTGTGGTCGGATCTGGAGACATATGCACAGTATTACCCGAGCGGAATTGACAGCAGCTTTGACTTTGCGTTTGCAGACAAGGACGGTGTGATTGCGAAGGCGGTCAAGGGAACGAGCGGTGCCTCTTCTTACGGAAAAGCAATCGAGCGGCTGCAGGACGCGCTGAAAACTTACAGCGACAGCTATATCGATGCGCCGTTTTACACCAATCATGATATGGGAAGGGGCGCAGGGTATTACTCCGGCGATACTATGGAGGCGCAGACCAAACTGGCGCAGGCGATGAATCTTCTGATGTCCGGAAGCAGCTTCTTATATTATGGGGAAGAACTGGGAATGAAAGGCGCCGGAAAAGATGAGAACAAGCGCGCGCCGATGTACTGGAGCAAAGATGCCGGGGCAGAAGGGATGTGTCTCGGACCGCAGGATATGGACGAGATTACGATGATTTACGACAGTCTCGCGGAGCAGCAGGACGATGGCAATTCGATCTACTGGTATGTGAAGGAGGCGCTTCGCCTGCGGAATGCCTATCCGGAGATCTCGCACGGAACGGCAGAGTTCCTTGAAAATCTGTCGGATGACGCTGTGTGCGTGCTGCGCAAGAACTGGCAGGATTCCTCGGTGCTTGTCGTGTTGAACTGCACGAAGGACGAGCGCACGGTGGATCTGTCACAGATATCCGCAGACAGTGAAGGCGGGGATTTGAAACTGGCAGGAGAACTGCTGACCGGAAGACGTGCGGCTTCCTGGCAGGATGGAACGCTGACGCTTCCGGCGTACGGCGTTGCCATCCTGAAGTAGAGAGCGGAGAAAAAACGGTCAGCTGTCCGGATGCCGTCAGCATTATAATAGAAAACGATCAGTTGTTGTAATTCAGCAGAAAGTCCGCGAACTGCAAGGCGGCGTCTAAGTTCTGATTCTGATAGAGTATGCCGAAATAGCAGGAATCATAATAGTTGTACTTGTGAAGCCAGGCATTGTCGGTGAGCTCGATCGCACAGGGATAGGAAGCGACGGCGCCGTCCTCGGTCGTGTAGATGAGATGATCCCGGTAGCGGTCCAGCAGTTCGTCGGACAATACGGTGGACAGATCCATAAGAGCCCCCTGGTCGGCGTAATCGAGATATTCGCCGCCGGTTCCGAAGAAGAGATCCTGTCCGCCGGCTGCCAGCATCAGCGTCAGCACCTGCGCGTCGTTGTAGGACGTGGAATACTCGCCGTCCGAGAACTGTAAGGACGATGTGAGGGAGACGGAATCCGTCTTCGGGTCGTAGCCGCAGGCTTCAAGAAATTCATCGAAGCCCTTGTTGTCGGCGGTTATGGAATCGTTGCAGTTCATCATGATGACGTTTAACAGCGGGTCGCGGTAGGTAGCGTAATGATAGATGAGGTAAATGACAAAGCAGAGTGCAGCGATCGCAGCAGCGATCGGCCACTTGTAATAATCCCAGATATACTGCACTTTCGCCTTGCGGGAAAGTGAATGAAAGTCAGGCTTTTTCTCCATAATGGTACTCCGTTTCTAAATGAACTAGTACAAGAATAACATAGAAACGGAAGGTTAAAAAGGAAAAAAGAATGAAAAAATTATAAAAAAACAGAGCAGTGAGAGAATCTCTCCATCTGCTCTGTACTTTTTCGCTCTCCAATAAGAAAAGCGGGTGATGGGAATCGAACCCACGTATCCAGCTTGGAAGGCTGGTGTTCTACCATTGAACTACACCCGCA
>CAKRVA010000054.1 GCA_934408585.1 uncultured Lachnospiraceae bacterium | reverse complement strand
CTGGCGTTGCACAGCAATGCGTAGCTCCGATGAGAATCATCAGTTCAGGGGTATTAGGGCGCACCCCCTAACAAGCGACTGAAGCAATCTTATATAAGATTGCACTGCTTGCGAACTTGTGTGGCAAAAACATTGCGGCCTTAATGAGCCGCTTGAAAAAAGAAAAGAAAAATCAAAAACTTGTCCATTAAAATGAACACCCATGTTATAATTGAATTAGTATAATGAAATAATAAGATTGTTGGAGGATGAGTGATGTCCAGGGGTACAAATCAGAAATTCAAATTCACATACTTGATGAAAATAATGTTAGCCAAGACAGATGATGAGCATGCACTTACCATGCCGCAGATTATGGAAGAGTTAGAAAAATATGATGTGACTGCAGAAAGAAAAAGTATCTATGCAGATTTTCAGGATATGACAGATAAGTTTGGCATTGAGATTATCAAGGAACAGATTGGCAGGGAGACTTATTATCATGTTGGTTCCAGAGAATTTGAACTGGCAGAGGTTAAGCTTCTTATTGATGCGATTCAGTCATCCAAGTTTATTACGCAGACCAAATCAAGAGAATTGATTAACAAGATTAAAAGTAATGTGAGTGAGCATCAGGCTAAGCAGCTTCAACGCCAGGTATATATCAATGACCGGGTAAAAGCGATGAATGAATCCGTGTACTACAATGTTGATGATATTCATACAGCCATCAATCAAAACAAGAAGATCAGATTCAAATACTACAAATGGGATGTTAATAAGAAACTGGTGCCGCGACATAATGGTGACTGGTTCGTAGTAAGTCCGTGGGCACTTACCTGGGACGATGAGAATTATTATCTCGTTGCTTTCGATGATCTGGACCACCGGATTAAGCATTACCGTGTGGATAAGATGATGCGGATTTCCATCGAAGAGGAGAAAAGAGATGGAAGGGAAGAATTCAAAAACTTCGATATGGCAGAGTATTCCAAAGCGACCTTTGGAATGTATCAAGGAACAAAGACAACTGTAAAAATTGAATTTGCAAATTATATGTGCGGTGTCTTTATTGACAGATTTGGAAAAGATATCAGTATCAGGAAAGTAGATGCGGAGCATAGTGAGATCAATGTAAGCATTAATGTCAGCCCACAGTTCTTTGGATGGATTTTTAGTTTGGGTAAGGATGTCAGAGTTGTCGGGCCAAGCGAAGTAGTAGAGCAGATGAAAGAGTGTGCAAGGGCTTTTCTTGAAAATATGAATTAAATAGTAGTTATGTGAACTGGGCAATTGCTGCAGATAATACTGTGGTGGTTGCCCGTTTTTTGCGTCAAAAAGTACAAATGAAGGTCAAATGAACAAATGACAAATGGCAGAAAAATGGTGGTGTTTTTAAGGGACAGCATTTTGGATAAAGTAGAATTAAGAAAAGGCAATAGAAAGATGAACAACAAAAACATGGGAGTAAATAAATGGGCAGATTTATTTTTTGGCTTAAGAGAAAAAAGAGAATGGAGAAGAAAAAATGTGGACAGTGTTGTTTGATGTGCCCTTATTATCAAGAGTGCAGAAACGATGGAGAGCTATAAAGATTTCTTACAGATAAAGTATAAAAATATGGGATAGCACTTTTGAAGGAGGAAAGGGTTATGAATAGAAATTCAAATGGAATGAGTACAGGAATGGCACTTCTTTGCACCCTTGGAATTTTACTTTTTATTGGTTGGATCATAGATCTGGGTACACCAAAGTGTATTAAGAGCGGGTGTGACAATGATGCTAAGGATGGGAGCAGTTCCTGCTACTTACATGATAATAGCACTTACAGGTATAAGAGCAGCACTTCATACAGCGGAAGCTCTAAAGGTTCCGGTAGTTCCTCAACCACTAAGAGTAGCGCTTCATCTTCCGGCGAAAAGAGCAGTAGCACTACTTCAAACAGCAACAAAACTTATTCATCCGGCAGTAGTTCTTCAAAGAAGAATCA
>CAKRVA010000053.1 GCA_934408585.1 uncultured Lachnospiraceae bacterium | reverse complement strand
ATGGAATAGGAAATAAATATCCATTTTCAAAAGAAAAATTAAGTCCTGTTTTAACTTATTATATTGTAGAAGATTTTAATGAAGCTTTGGATAAGGCAGAGGCTTTATTAGAGTATGGAGGACTTGGACATTCAGCAGTAATACACTCAGAAGATAAGGAGAAAATAAAAGAGTTTTCTAAAAAAATGAAAGCGGGAAGAATCATTGTAAATTCCCCATCAACTCATGGTGCAATAGGAGACATATACAATACAAATATGCCATCATTAACATTAGGATGTGGCTCATTTGGTGGAAATTCAACAACAGCAAATGTATCTTCAGTAAACCTTATAAATATAAAAAGAGTTGCAAGGAGGAGAGTAAATATGCAATGGTTTAAAGTACCAGAAAAAATATATTTTGAACCAGGTTCAATAGCTTATTTAGAGAAAATGCCTGATATAGAAAGAGCATTTATAGTGACAGATCTAGGAATGATTAAATTTGGATATGTAGACAGAATATTATATCACTTAAGAAAAAGAGAGAAACATGTGCATTGTGAAATATTTAGTGAGGTAGAATCAGATCCATCATTTGATACGGTATATAAAGGATTAGAATTAATGAATAATTTTAAGCCAGATGTAATAATTGCTTTAGGTGGTGGAAGTGCAATAGATGCAGCAAAAGGTATGTGGCTATTTTATGAACATCCTAACGCAGACCCAGAGGGAATGAAACTAAAATTTAAGGATATACGTAAGCGTACCTATAAATTCCCTAAACTTGGTCAAAAAGCCAAAATGGTAGCAATACCTACAACTTCAGGAACTGGTTCAGAAGTAACATCCTTTGCAGTAATAACTGATAAACAAAAAAATAAAAAGTATCCATTAGCAGATTATGAGTTAACCCCAGATGTAGCTATAGTAGACCCAGACTTAGTAATGAGTTTGCCAAAAACAGTTACAGCAGATACAGGAATGGATGTATTAACACATGCTATTGAAGCATATGTATCAAATATGGCATCAGATTATACAGACGGATTATCAGAAAAAGCAGTAGAATTGGTGTTTAAATATTTATATGAAGCATATGAACATGGAGATAATAAATTAGCGAGAGAAAAAATGCACAATAGTAGTACTATTGCAGGAATGTCATTTACAAATGCATTTTTAGGAATAAACCATTCCTTAGCACATAAAATAGGTGCAGAGTTTCATTTACCACATGGAAGAATAAATGCAATTTTACTTCCATATGTAATAAAATATAATAGTACAATGCCAAGTAAATTTGTATCATTTCCTAAATATGAATATTTTATTGCAGATGAAAAATATTATAAACTTGCTAAAAAAATAGGATTAAAAGCAGATACTAAAGAAGAAGGAATAAAATCATTAATAGAGGCAATTCAAGAATTGAATAAAAAATTAAATATACCAAAATCATTTAAAGAAGCAGGAATCGAAGAAAAAGAATTTATGGATAAATTAGACTTACTTTCAGATAGAGCATTTGAGGACCAATGTACAACAGCCAATCCAAGAGTACCTCTTGTTGAAGAAATGAAAGAAATCTTAATTGATAGCTATTATGGAAATGAAATAAAATTTTAAAAAATATTCATAAAAATCATTCATAAAAATTGGACAAATTCATATAATATAGTAAGCTAAACGCTTACGGAAGCAATAAACATAAAATACCAAATTTGACAAAAAAAAGAAACTGTGTTATAATGCAATTGTTGTGAAAACAAAGAGGAGGTAAATGATTTTTATGAAGAAAAGAACTAAAAAAGCTTCTTCCACAGTGAAAATCATCTGTGTGTTAGTAATATTGATATTACTTTCAGGAGTAGGAGTTATGGCAGTAACAACACAAATAAATAGTGTTAAAATAACATTATCAGATGGATACAAAATGACAGTTTTAACATCAAAAACAAAGGTATCAGAAATATTAGAAGAAAACAATATATTACTAAAAGACAACGAAAGAGTAACACCTAAGCTAAGTGAAGAGCT
>CAKRVA010000052.1 GCA_934408585.1 uncultured Lachnospiraceae bacterium | reverse complement strand
GTAAAGCCCGTTCTGCTTGCGGAACTCTTCCTCGAAATAGCTCTCGCGGTTTGCGATCTTGATCTCCTTGATTCCACCGAATGCCTGCTGCATACACTGAATAATATTCGCATTGTATTTCCGGCGCTCATCACCAAAGCGCGCCAGTGTGCGCTTTAATTTTTTCATAAAAAGCAGTACCATCAGTACCATTGCAAGCGCCACGCCCAGCGTAATGATCGGGTCCGTCACCACGAGAAAGATGATTAAGATCGTGCTCGTGCAGACCTCAGCGGCAAGCTGTAACATGTTTAACACCGCCGCGTAGAACATCTCCGGGTCATTGTTGATGTCGCGCATTAGCTCCGCGCTGTTATGATCTAAGAAAAAGGTGTAGTCCTTGCTGATGTAATACTTCATCAGGCGGTCCTGCATCTCCCGTTTTCCGTAGTAGGAAAAACGGTACTGCATGTTGTTCATAAAAATAATGAAAGCGTTTTTCGCCACATAGACAATGACAATACCGATGGCGATCGCCGTAATCAGCTCGTTGGGATTGTCCATCCCCATCCGCTCATAGAACGCCGCCACATAGCGGTTCGCAAGCAGTTCCTCCGGCGCTGTCACCGCCTGGATAAAAGGCAGCAGCACGGACACGCCGAGCAGACTGACTCCCGAATTGATCAAAATGAGAAATGCCATACCAAACAGCTTTCTCTTCTGCTTTCCATCAAACACCTTAAAGACGCTCTTTACCAAACTCATAAAACAATCCACTCCTTCAAACGTATCTGTTCACAGCCCTTATATTCCGGCATAATCACTACTTTTTCCGGATTCGGATTCAAGTAAGCCGCCCAGGTGGAATACGAACTATTTGATATGATCTGGTGGCGGCACGCCGCCATCAGGAAAAATTCATCGATATCCGAAAACGCCCCCAGTTCGGAGATATAGGTCATCTTCCGCTCTGTGTGTTCTCCCTCGAGCGCTTCCTTCGCCGCTTCTTTGTCGTTGGTAAACACAAGGTAGCGAAGCCCCGGATGCTCCTCTTCCATGCGCGCTAAGGCACGCTCAAAGAAAGCTCTCCCCGGACCTACGATATCTCCGCCGCGCACATGCACAGCGCAGGTGTCCGTCGTCTGAAATTCCGCGCAAAGCTTTTTCACAAGTTCACTCTGCCCGTACGCAGGCGTCATCATATCCGTAATCTCTTTTAAATAAGGTTCAAAATACCCCGTATGCTGCCAGTAACCGTGCAGGTATTTGTTGCGGAATCTCTTTTTCTGGAAGACTCTCGGGTCCACCGCATGCAGATCCCGCTCCTTGATGACGCGGTACTTGAGGTTCCTGCGCAGACGTTTGTAAATCTTCTGAAAGACCGTCCGGTTTGGAAAACTCTCCCGCGCGTCATACTTCAGATGGAACTTGTCCAGTTCAAAATCGCGCAGGGTGGAATTGTCCGCCTCGGAAGTATCCAGCTTTAACGTATCATTCTCCCGCCGCGCCGCCGCATATCCGCACGCGTAATTAAACAGCTGGTTGCCCATGCCGTCACCGATTTTTACAATAATCATGCCCGATACCCCAGAATCAGCTCACAGATACGATCCACATCCGAAAGATCCAGATCCGCATAGAGCGGCAGTGTCAGCACGCGCTTTGACGTCTCAAGCGCCACCGGCGTATCCTTCGCATCGTACCTGTCGCTGTAGCATTGAAATTCGCTTGTCAGCGGATAGAAATATTTTCTGGTGAAAATATCATGCTGCTTTAACATCTCATAAATATCATCCCTGCCGTATCCGAGCACTGTCTCATCGAACACCACCGGGAAATACGCATAGTTCGGCTTTACATCCTTCTGCGGCTGTACCAGCTTGATCCCCGGCACACCGTTTAAATGCTCTCTGTAGCGCGCCACTACGCGGCTGCGCTTCTCGATCTCGCCATCCAGATGACGCAGGTTACAAAGTCCCATCGCCGCCTGAAATTCATTCATCTTGGAGTTGGCGCCGACCGCATCCACAACGACTTCATTGCGGATTCCGAAATTCTTAAGACCATACAGATCCTCCTTCAGCCCGTTCTGCTCTCCGTTAAAGCATACAGCGCCGCCCTCGATCGTGTGGAAC
>CAKRVA010000051.1 GCA_934408585.1 uncultured Lachnospiraceae bacterium | reverse complement strand
GATATTGAAGTATTTGATACACAAAAGATTGTGAAACAGCTGCTGGGAGGCAGATAATACATGGATCAGGCAGAGAAGCTTAGAAGTGTTGTGAAATTAAAAAAACAAAATTATAAGCCGGATGCCAGAGTCATTACCATCACAAGTGGAAAAGGTGGCGTTGGAAAGTCGAATGTGGCTGTGAACCTTGCGGTGCAGATGCAGAAGATGGGAAAAAAGGTGCTTGTCTTTGACGCGGATTTTGGTCTTTCCAATGTCGAAGTAATGTTTGGCGCCATTCCCAAGTATAATCTGGCAGATGTAATATATCATGGAAAACAGATCACGGAGATCATATCGGAAGGTCCGATGGGAATCGGGTTTGTCTCGGGGGGAACCGGAGTTACCGGACTGGGCAATCTGACCGATGAGCAGATCTCTTATCTGCTTCACTGTTTCGGGGAACTGGATCAGATGGCAGATGTGATTCTGGTGGACACCGGCGCGGGGATTGCCAACCATGTACTGGAGTTCGTGCTTGCAAGCCCGGAGGTTCTTGTGGTTACAACACCGGAGCCGACATCACTGACAGATTCTTATTCTCTGTTAAAGTCTCTGTACCGGAATCCGAAGTTCAACAGGGAGTACACCAAGATATCGGTTCTTTCCAACCGTGTGACGTCTGCTGCAGAAGGCAGAGGAGTTTATGACAAACTGAATACTGTGGTAGGTCAGTTTTTAGAGGGGGAAATTACATATGCGGGGATGATTCCCCAGGATAGCGCGCTTGAAAAGGCGATTCGGATGCAGAAACCTGTATCGCTTCAGGCACCGTTGTCAAAATCTGCAAGAGCATTTGAAGTAGTGGCTGCGGAATTGCTGCAGGGTGAGAGCAGTGATGCATATCGTTCTTTTGGACTGTCAAGATTGTTTTCGGGATTTTGGAAACAGAAGAATGAAGGAGTGGAATGATGACAATAACTGAAATTATTCAACCGGGAGATAAAGTTGACATCAGCTTCGTGCAGAATGTGGAGCGGGCAAAAAAAGACCAGTCCATGCCGAAAATCTACAAAAGCCAGGTGCTGGATTTAAAGGAGAACGGCAATCTTGAGATTTCCATGCCGGTGGAGGGAGGAAAACTGGTGCTGCTTCCGCTGGGGATCCGGATGGAATTTATTTTTTTCTCGAAGGGAGCGCTTTACCGCGCCGTCGGCCAGGTGCGGGAGCGCTACAAAAGCGAGAATGTATACATGTTAGAGATCGAATTAAAATCCCAGATTTCCAAGTACCAGAGAAGAGAGTTCTTCCGTTTCCCATGTATTATGGACATAAATTATTATGCCATTGAGGAACAGGAAGCCGCATTAAAGACGGGAGAAGCTTTATTTATTGAACTGCAGGAAGCGGAGGGAAAGAGCAGGGACCGGGAATATGCCGGAAGGATCGTGGATCTGAGCGGCGGCGGTATCCGGTTTAGGACGGACCAGAAGCTTCGGGAGAATCAGTACGTTCTCTTTGAGATACATCTGCAGAATGAAAATCTAGACAAACAATATTATATCATTGGAACAATTATTTCCTGTATCAAGACAGAAAAAACGCCGGAAACGCCCTACGAGGCCAGAGCCAAATTCCTGATTACCGACAGCAGCGTAAGGGAGGAAATCATCCGGTTCATCTTTGAAGAAGAACGCAAAGCGCGTCAAAGGGGTAGAGCATAAGATATGAGTAAAAAGATTTTAATTGTTGATGACTCTGCACTCATGAGAAGGGTCATGTGTGATATAATTAACTCAGACGGAACATTTCAGGTTACAGATACATGCCGTGACGGTCTTGAGGCATATGAGAAGCTTAAGACGACGCGCTATGACGGCGTTGTTCTCGATGTCAATATGCCCCGCATGGACGGACTGCAGCTTTTGGAACAGTTACAGAAGGACAGAATCCGTGCAACGGTCATTATGGTAAGTACGACGACAACCAAGGATGCGGATGTCACGATCCGGGCGATGGAGCGCGGGGCAGTCGATTTTGTCACGAAGCCAACCAACGTTATCGAGGCAAAGGGCGAGGAGTTCAAAAAACAGCTTCTCGACGTGCTCTCGGCGGTATGCGCGACCCAGAGTTACAATCGTGAACG
>CAKRVA010000050.1 GCA_934408585.1 uncultured Lachnospiraceae bacterium | reverse complement strand
TCTGGAAAGTTAATTTTCACGAATTAGACCCGAGCATGAGAAAAATAAGTTTACATAACGTATAGAAATATGCCATTCCGGGTCTGAGAGGAAGAAAAAGCCGCGCCAGACCCGAGAATGCAGAAAAAATGGGTCTGGAAAGTTAATTTTCACGAACCAGACCCGAAAATGCAGAAAAAATGGGTCTGGAAAGTTAATTTTCACGAATTAGACCCGAGCATGGGGAAAATAAGTTTACATAACGCAGAGAAATGTACCATTGCGGGTCTGGGAGATTGATTTTCACGAACTAGACCCGAGCAGGAGGAAAACAAGTTTACATAACGTATAGAAATATGCTCTTGCGGGTCTGAGAGGAAGAAAAAGCCGCGCCAGACCCGAGGATGAGGAAAACAAGTTTACATAACGCATAGAAATATGCCATTGCGGGTCTGGGAGGAAGAAAAAGCCACGCCAGACCCGAAAATGCAGAAAAAATGGGTCTGGAAAGTTAATTTTCACGAATTAGACCCGAGCATGAGAAAAATAAGTTTACATAACGTATAGAAATATGCCATTGCGGGTCTGAGAAGAAGAAAAAGCTGCGCCAGACCCGGACATTGCTATGAAGATAAGAAAAAACGTAGAAATATTTGAAGAACAGGCTTGTGGGAATATTTTACCTGTGGGTGCCCCAAGAGACCGGAACAAACAACAGGCTGGAACAGCCAGGAAGAGGCTGAAAGGAGAGCCAGAAAGAATCAGGCAGGAATAGGCGGACAGAAAGAGGTCGGAACATACAACAGGATGAAAAAAATTGAAAGGAAAAGAAACGAAGCAACATACAGCAGACTGGAAGAAATAGGCAGGAAAAGAGCCCAATAAAGATACAACAGGCTGGAAGAAATAGGCAAAAAAAGAAAACAGACAGAAACAGCAAAAACAGAAAGAAGCTGGAACAGGAAAAGAGCTGTCAAAAAGATTGCAGGCAGAATAAATAAATTTCGACGGATCGGGCATACTAGCACAATAAGGCAAAGAGCAAGAACAGTAGGCAGGAACAAAGAGCAGGAACAACAGGCAGGAACAAAAGCAGGAATGAAAGGTTGAAACAAAAAGCAGGAGCAAAAGGCTGAAGCCAGAAGTTGGAGCAAAAAGCGGGAGCAAAAAGCTGAAGCCAGAAGTTGGAACAAAGAGCAGAAGCGAGAGATCGTGTGAAAAAATGGAGGGTTCTATGAACAAGTATGCCGGAACACAGACGGAAAAGAATTTGAAAGCAGCATTTGCGGGTGAGTCGCAGGCGAGAAACAGCTATACTTTTTTTGCGGAGGTCGCAAAAAAGGAAGGCTATGAGCAGATTGCCGCGATTTTTGAGAAGACGGCGGATAATGCGCGCGCGCATGCACAGATGTGGGGCGAAGAACTGGGATTGATCGGCGATACGGGAAAGAATCTGGATGCCGCAGCCCACGGGGAGAACTATGAGTGGACAGACATGTATGAGGATTTTGCAAAGATGGCAGAGCAGGAAGGCTTTGGAGCACTCGCTGCGCGTTTCCGCATGGTTGGTGCGATTGAGAAAATGCATGAAGAACGGTACCGGGAGTTATTGCGGGATGTGCAGGCACATGCGGTGTTTGAAAAAGGCACCGTAAAGGTGTGGGAGTGCCGGAACTGCGGGCATATTGTAGTCGGAACCAATGCGCCCAAGGTTTGTCCTGCCTGTCATTATCCACAGGGGTATTATGAGGTGCGGGAGGATGCCGGAAGTGTATAGAAATGTCTGACGGTGTGCAAGAGAATAAATGGATGTTTCATCCCCTGCTTTTGGGGATGAAACATTGTATAAAGCAGCAAATTTCCAATTATGACCGTTCCATATAGGTAATGTTTCACAAAATTTAACGATTAAATACATGAAAAATGTATAATTGACAGAAAGTATCTGGTTAGTATAATAAATAGTGTGTTGAGTACACGCGTCCGCAAACGTGCGGACAATATTTTTAGAAGTAAATGTACACGTGTACGCAATGGCGTCGAAACGATGACACAAAGTTCCGAAGCATCGACACGAAGCACAAAAACAAAGCAACACAGCAATGAACCGGCAGCGTGCAGAAAGCAGGAAGCGTGCAGAAAGCAGGAATCATGCAGGAAGCATGCAGATGCGAAAAGCAGCGC
>CAKRVA010000049.1 GCA_934408585.1 uncultured Lachnospiraceae bacterium | reverse complement strand
GCGCCCCCTGTCCCTTTTTGCGTCCAAAGACTGTGTCAGTTTTTAATCCAACTGCATGGAATCAAGCTTTTCTGTCAGCAGAGTCAGGAAGCGTTTACCGAAATTACTTAGTTCGTGATCCCTGCGGGAGATCCAGCCAAGTTCGATCCGTTGATGCGTGTCCAGATTCATGACGGCGTAATCTTTTTCCAGCAGATTCTCACCAGACATGCCGGAACCGATGGTATAGGTGTTCATCTCCATGCCGATGCTGGCATCTGCCATCTCGTCCGTGAGGGTGATTGTTTTTTTTGCGACGGTATTCTCCACAAGCTCCTCGGAGAAGAAGCGGTCTCTGGAACTGTCGATTCCCTGAAAATAGTGGCTGTAGACATAGGGAGCCAGGTCTTCCATCGATACCTTCGTCCTGCCGGCGAGCGGATGCTGCTTGGGAACATAGACTTTGGGGCGCATGGTTGCCAGCAGATGAAAATCAAGTTCCTGCTGCTCCATCTCCCAGTCGAGAACGCGGTTCTCACGGTTTTTCAACAGAACGCCGATCTCACAGAATTCCGATGCGACGTAATCTAAGATCTCCTTGGTGCGCAGCTGGAGATACTGGAAATTGTATTCGCTAAAGTGCGTGTCCTGCTCCTTCATGAATGCAATCATGACCTCTGTCACAATGGAAATGTGCTGTGTGGCAACACTAAAAGAGATTTTGTGGCTGCTCGGCTGTTTGTAGGTATCCTCAAGGCGCTGCACCTGGTTTAAGATCGGCTGGATCGAGCGGACCAGCTCGGCGCCGTCGGGCGTTAAAGAGACGCCGCTTTTTTTTCGCTCGAAGATCCGGATGCCGAGCTCCTGTTCCAGATCTTTGATGGCGTTCGACAGATTGGGCTGTGACAGCTGGAACTTCTCGGCAGCGCTTGTGATGGAATAACATTCTGCAGTTGTAATCACATATCTCATTTGTTGTAGTGTCATGGTTATACTCCTTTGGTCAGAGCTGCCTGCTCGCGTTTCATCTGCGCATTGTGCCGCACAAACATGCCGGCGGCGACAAGATTTAAAAGAAACTGTGTAATCACGGCAGTCAGCCAGATTCCGTCCGTCCCGAAGAAATGCGACAGCACCGCCAATGCTGCCGGAGTCAGACAGAGCGGATCAAAATAAATCATAAATAAAGAATAGCGGTTCTTTCCTACGGCATAGAAAAAACTGTTGGTCACTCTCACGATGCCGGTAAAAATGAGCTGTGCAGCGGTAAGCATAACCGCGTGATAGCCGGCAGCCGCCGCATCTCCCTGATAGCCGTACAGAGCCGGATAGAAGGAGGCAGTGGCGATGGTGAACAGAAATAGAAGAACGCTGGCGGCAATGGCAGTCCGGATGGCTTTGTTCCGGATATGCCGGATCTCGTCGTAGGCGGCGATCCGCTCTGCGGGAGTGGCATTTCCGTTCTGCGATGCACCGTAGGCTTTGCTGGCAAGCGGCTGCATTCCCTCCGCAACGCCGATCAGCAGAATCCGGTACGAGCCGATGGTTGAGGAGATCAGCGCATACGCGCTCACGGCAAGATCCCCGTAATTCAGGCAGGCGATGTTGTGATAGAGAATTAAAAGCGACGGCGTCAGCGATATTCCGAAAGGAGAGATTCCGATGGAAAAAATGCGCTTCCAGCAGTCTTTCTCAAAGACGAACTGCTCCCTGCGCAGGGGGCAGAGCTGCGTGCCGGCAGAACCCGGAAGACCGAGTCTCGCGCGGAGGCGGTCTGTGACACCGAAAAGTGTGAGAAAACAGAGTACGGTGGTCAGCAGCTGCGCACCCAAAGATGCCAGAGCGGCGCCTCCGATGCCCAGATGGAAAAAGTACAGCAGTACGAAATCCATTGTGAGATTAAAGAGGAACCCCAAGACCATGATGGTCATCGCACCGACCTGCCGGTTCTCATTCCTTAATATAGGCGCAAGCCCGCAGGATAAAACCTGGATGACGCCGCCTGCAATCATGATTCTGCCGTACTGTTCCGCAGCGGTGAGCAGATTGCCGGAGGCGCCCATCAGCTTTAACAGCGGTGTTAAAAATAGAAGGAAAAATACGGTAATCACCGCGCCTGCCGCAAAAAGTGCAAGGATCGTATTGGCCCGCACACGGTTGGACTCTTCCCACTTCTGTTCTCCCTGTTTGATGCTCATATAGGA
>CAKRVA010000048.1 GCA_934408585.1 uncultured Lachnospiraceae bacterium | reverse complement strand
CTGCAGCAGACCACATACGGCTTTCCGCTCAGATCTAAAATGAAATGCTGGTCATACTGGGTCTCCAACATGGTAAGCTCCTCTTCCGGCATATCTGCCAGAAGCATCAGATGACGGATCTGCTGCTGACCGAGCTTCTGGCGCGTTTTCTCCTGCTCCCTGCCCTCCTCAATCTCCTGATTCAGCCTGGCAAGTATGTCACAGATTTTTTCACGCTCGATCGGTTTTAACAGATATTCCCGCACCCCGTTGTGCATCATCGCCACCGCGTAGTTAAAGTCATCGTAGCCGCTGATTGCGACGGTCATCGGTATGTGTTCGCATTCCTGCATGTGCTCCACCAGCGCGATTCCGTCCATCTTTGGCATACGGATATCCGTAAACATGACGTCGATGGGCTGCTCTTTTAAAATCTCAAGCGCCGTCTCGCCGTTGTTACATTCCATAATCACTTCCACCGGGACACCGCTCCGCTGAATCATCTTGCGGAGTCCCTGCCGGATCAGTTTTTCATCCTCAACAATCAATACTGTCTTCATTCTGCTTCTCCCCTGTGCGTCATCGGAATGCGGACGATAATCTTGGTCTAACATCCGATCTGCGACGCCACCTCAATGCCATACGCCCCGCCAAATGCGATCTGGATCCGGTCCTGCACGTTTTTTAAGCCGATTCCGTTTCCGGAGCCCCCGCTCGAATCCAGTTCCCCTGCAATTTTCTGGCGGAGCTGCGCTACCTCTTCCTCCGTCATGCCGCGTCCGGCATCCGTAATTTCAATCACGCAGTCGTTTCCTTCCACGCGCCCCTTTATGTAGATGTTGGTATCTTCCGCCATCTGCTCGATTCCGTGATAGATGGCGTTTTCCACGATCGGCTGCAGCGACATTTTGGGAATCTCCTGCTGTAAAATAATCTCCGGCAGATTAAGCGATAAATAGATCTCGTAATCAAACCGCAGATTGATTAACGCCATATAATTCTTGATATATTCCAGTTCCTGCTCCACCAGGACATTGCCCGATACCCACTTCATGCTGTAGCGCAAGAGTTTCCCGAGGGATGTGACCGCATCCGAAATATCGTACTCTTCGTCGATCTCCGCCATCATCTTGATGGACTCTAAGACATTATAGATAAAATGCGCGTTAATCTGATTCTGCAGCGCACGGATCTCTGAATTTTTTACCAGCATCTCGCGCTTTAGATTGTCGTCCATGAGCTGCTTGATCCTTGTTAACATCTTGTTGATCTGTATTCCCAGCTCTCCCATCTCATCCGGTCCGCAGTGCTCGATCACCACGTCCAGATCTCCGCCCTGCACGCGCCGGATGGCACGCAGGATCTCGTACAGCTGCTTTAACAGATGTTTTACAATCGCATTGATGAAAAATGCCAGGACAATCAAAAATGCGAGCATGGCCGCCACAAACATGTTGCGCATGCGGTATACGTGATGAATGTTGGATGTAATATCCTTCACGCAGAGCAGGGTTCCGTTTAATTCCTGCAAGGGAAGGTAGGATACGATCAGATGCTGTCCCTGCAGCTTCAGATAGCAGGTCTGTATTTCCTCATCCGCCGTATACTGTGCCATGATCTCGGCGAGCAGTTCCTGCCGTCCTGCGTTTTCGTCCTCCCCGTCGCTCTCTCCAAAATAACACCCGCCGTCCTCTGTCAGGAAACAGCTCCACTCGTCTTCTATGTTCTCGTAGAGACTTGGGAACATGTTTTCCATCGTCATAGCCGCCTCGATCATTCCGAGCGTCCCGGAATCGCTGTCCTTTATCTCCGTCACGAGCGATAAAATCTTGCGGTTCTGGCTCATCGTGTAAGAATTAAAGATCTGATCGTTAAAGTCGTAATGCCAGCCGGTAACGGGCTCCTCCGACTGCCAGGGCTGCTTTTCCATGCGGGAGGCCGCATAGAGAATCGGCATCATCTCCTGTACCCGGTCGTTTGCCGCATACACACGCACACCGTAGAGAAGCGGGTTGTTGTGTACCAGACGCTCGAGGGACACAATATCGCTGTTCTTAAAGCTGTACCATTCCTCCGCCGAAAAAGTCTCCCCGTTCTTCGTTCTTTTTAACATATCAAGAAGCGGCTCGTCGCTCAGGAAAAACTGCGTGGACATGTTGATGGAATTGATCTTGGTCGCAACGGCATCTTTGTTGCGCTCCATGGTGTACTCCATGTATC
>CAKRVA010000047.1 GCA_934408585.1 uncultured Lachnospiraceae bacterium | reverse complement strand
CAATATATCCGACACCGCCTTTGGCGAGGCGTTCATAAAAACGGAAACTCTGTTCGCCGATGGATCCGTCTTTTTCCTCATATCCTGTTGTAAGTGGTGGGAACATAATACGGTTTTTGAATGTTATGTTTCCGACTTTAATAGGTTCTAATAATTTCATAGATCACACGTCCTTTCAAAGTGAGTATTTTATTTTAATGGAGTTAAAAACTCTAACATTAATCTGTCTAATTCAGCTCTTGCCAAACCGCTTGCAAAGTTGTGATTTGCACCTTCAATTGTCTTGTAACTGCATTTGCCATGATAGAGTGCTTCATATCGATGGCAGGTAGCGTCATCTACCAGATCATCTGCTGTTCCTCTGATGAGAAGAACAGGACCGGTATATCCTTCTGCGGATGAAAATGGTTCATACTGATATAAATCATGGTTAAAAGAAGTAGGGAAGCAGAGACCTTCGATATCCGCCTTGGTGATCCCCTGTGCTTCCATTGCCGTGGCACGAGCCTTACATCCAAACCACATGCCAGCACCTGGACACATGAGGATAAGAGCATATGGATCAACAATAGGTGCAGCGGTAGCGGCTGCATAGCCGCCCATGCTCTGCCCTGATAAGATGATCTTATCAGGGTCAGCGAAATCCTGCTGCTTTGTCCAGTTTATAATATCTTCGATATCATGTAAGATACCGGTGAATGTCATGTCCTCGAACTCACCGTCGCTTTCGCCATTTCCGTATAAATCAAAGCGGACGCTGGCAAATCCGTTTTCAGCCAGAAATCTGGCTGTGTGGGTATAGATATTTTTGTATCCGCTTTTATTCCCGGTAAATCCGTGTACGTTAATGATGGCGGGGAAGCGTGAGCCTTCATCCGGAATATTTACAATTCCGCGTAAGACATGACCTGAGCGGTTTGTTATTTCAACTTGTTTTGTCAATGCAAGATACCTCGGTTTCTGAAGTTATTCTGCGTTTGCAGCATTTCGTTTGTCTGATAAATTCTGTAACATTTCAGCTGTTTTCTCTTTTGTAAGAGGGTATACAAACTTTAATACAAGTACAGCTAATAAGTACCCGGCTACATATAATCCGGTATATGTTTTCCAGAGACGTCCGGAGAATGCTTCGCTCTGAACGGCCTCCTTTACGTTAAAGCCTGCGATTGCAAGCGCAAAGCTGCTCATACTTCCTGATACGGCATTAGCAAGCTTACGGAAAAATGTATATGCAGAGTACACGATACCTTCGTTACGTTTTCCGGTCTGAAGTTCCTGATAGTCAATTGCGTCATTTACAAGGGCCCAGACTAATACCTGGAAGCCGCTGACACCAAGATAACAGATTCCGTTGATAATAATAAAGAGCATTGGGTTCTCAAGAGGGAAAAAGAATAAAATAGCATAAACAACAACTGAGAAAGTTGCACTGTACATAATCCATTCTTTCTTTCCAAATTTCTTTGCAACAAATTTTGTCCCAATGAATGCGATGAGCGACCAGATAACGCTTAACATGCCTGAAACTGCCATAATGGCGACATTTCCGAAATAGTCACGGAATAAGTAGGTATTTAAACCGTTTACCATACCGGCACCAACGATACCGATAAAGCTGGATAACATAACACCAAGTAAAGCTTTGTTTTTGGTGATGGCTTTCAGCACTTCTAAATAGTTAAGCTTCTCTTTTTGTTTAGCAACTGGCTCGGTGATAATACGCTCCTTGCACCAGTGTGATGTAAACATAAGGCAGATGAAACCGACAACAGCACAGATGGCTGACATAATAAGGAAGTGGCTTGGTACAGGCTGGTTGTCTTTGTATAAGAATAATGGACCGGCAATAACGATGACTGTCATAAAGATTGTGCCGCCAAGACTTCTGTAGCGTGAAAGGTCGGTCCGGTGGTTTACATCATCTGTCATAACACTTGAAAGACTTCCAAATGGTACGCTTACACATGTGTACATAATTTCATATACAACATATGTGATGAACATGTAAGCAATACGGGCGCCGTAAGCAAAATTACTTACGTTGACGAAGCCTAAGATACAAAGGACTGCGGTTGGAAAAGCAAAGAATTTAATCCACGGAATGAATTTGCCCTTGCCCTTATTTTGGTGACTGTCAACAAGTGCACCGATTAAAGGATCGTTTATGGCATCCCAAAGCTTTGTGATAAGCATAAGGATT
>CAKRVA010000046.1 GCA_934408585.1 uncultured Lachnospiraceae bacterium | reverse complement strand
GCATGGGCGATCAGCATCTGGAGGTTGCGGCGAGCAAGCTCTTCGAGCGCTACAAAGTTGAGATCGAATTAAAACGTCCGAAAGTGGCGTTCCGCGAGACCATCCGCAAGAAAGTCGATGTGGAGTATAAATACAAAAAGCAGTCCGGCGGACATGGACAGTATGGTCATGTAAAGATGACCTTTGAACCTTCCGGAGATCTGGAACAGCCGTATGTATTTGAACAGTGCGTCGTAGGCGGCGCGGTGCCGAAGAATTACTTCCCGGCAGTCGAGAAGGGCGTGCAGGAAGCGGTATTAAAAGGACCTGTGGCAGCGTATCCGGTTGTCGGAGTGAAGGCAGTTCTCTACGACGGCAGCTTCCATCCGGTAGATTCCTCCGAGATGGCATTCAAGGTAGCGGCGATGCAGGCGTTCAAAAAAGGATTTATGGATGCATCCCCGATCCTGTTGGAGCCGATTGCCTCCCTCAAAGTGGTTGTGCCGGATAAGTACACCGGCGATATCATGGGAGATTTAAACAAGAGACGCGGCCGCGTGCTCGGCATGAATCCGACGGAGCATGGTTATCAGGAGATTATCGCGGACGTTCCGGTGATGGAACTTTACGGGTACAACACAGACCTGCGTTCCATGACAGGCGGAAGCGGAACATTTTCTTATGAATTTGCACGGTATGAGCAGGCACCTTCCGATGTACAGGAGAAGGAGATCGAGGCAAGGGCATCCAAGGTAGACCGTGCGGAAGAGTAACGGCAGTATGTAAAAGCAGCAGAAAAGAGTAATAAGCAGAAAAGAAAGGAGGATGAGCAGAGATGAGAAAAGAACTTCTTGCACTGGTATCGATGTTTGTCCTCCTTTTGAATGATCCGATGGTGGCACAGGCTTATATGATGGTCCCGACGGATGACGCCGGATGGGAGCAGAGCGGGACAGCTTGGATTGATCCATTCCTCGGTGTGAACGATGACGCTGTACATCTGGTGTACGAGTTAAACGGTGGGGTGAATCACAATGCCAATCCGGATGTGATCGCAGCGGAAGAACTTCCGTTTGCGCTAGAGATTCCTGTCCGGGAAGGGTATAATTTTGCCGGCTGGTATACGGACAGCTCCTACGATCACAAGATCACGGAGATCACGGAAGAAAATGCAGCGAATATGGTTCTGTTTGCAAAATGGACCAGACCGATCGACAACCGCTACAACGTCGAGATGTATTCCTATCAGACCGCAAGCGTGTTAAGCCGCAATCAAAAAGAATTAAAAGAGTGCAATTATGCGTTTCTGGATGAGCTGGACATTCCGGGAATGCCGTCCACCAGAGAGAAAGACTATCTCGATAATCTGATCAGCAGCGAAGGACAGTGTCTGCAGGGACTCTGCTTTACACCGGATTACATTCTTATGACGGCGTACGCAGATGGATCCGACACGAAAGGCTCCCTGATGATCTTTGAGCGTGAGACCGGAACCTATCTGGCAACGCTTGGCATGAAGGAAAAGAGCCACCTCGGCGGGATTGCCTTTGACGGAGAAAATGTATGGATCTGTCATTCCAATTCAAAGACGCTGGAGCGGATTCCATATGAATATATTGAGAGAATCGGAGCCGATGCACCCGGATACTGTGTGGACGCATCTGCACTTTCTGACGAATACAAGCTTGACAATATTCCGTCCTGCATCACCTGCTACGGCGGGCGAATCTGGGTGGCAACCCACACCAAATTCTTTGATTCCGAGATGCTTTCCTACAGCTACGATGAGGAAAATGATACGCTTACCTCACTCAGCAGCTACAATATTCCGAACAAAGTGCAGGGAATTGCCTTTGACAAAGGCGGTCAGGTATATCTGAGCACATCTTATGGACGCAACAGTTCCTCCTACCTGAAAGTATACGCATCGCTTCTGACGCTGACGAAGCATCCCAATGAGCCGTCGGCAAAGGTAGAGATGCCGCCATGCTCGGAGGAGATCGCAATCGCGGATGATAATGTGTATGTGTTATTTGAATCTGCAAGCCTGCGTTATTTTGAGGGAACCGACGGCAAGGGCAACAGCAGCTCGCCGATTGACAAGGTGTTGGAAGTGACGGTGGCGTCGATCTGGTAAAAATAGAAGAACAGCACAGAAGGAGCGGTTTTAAGAGCCGCTCCTTCTGTTTTTCATCAGGTTCATGATTTTGTCTGCTTTGGCAG
>CAKRVA010000045.1 GCA_934408585.1 uncultured Lachnospiraceae bacterium | reverse complement strand
GAATGAACTACTCTAAAAAGCAAATCAATAATTTCCAATTTATCTAATATCCTTACCCAAATGACTGAGTAAAATCATACTTTTTTTCATTCACCAACGCATTCTCTGAATTGCCCCATAACCTGCGAAAAACTCTGCCTTTCCATCATATCCGTACTGAGAAAAGCACCAGACACAACGGTAAGCTTGTTCTCACTCAGCACAGCATAGGTCTCCGTGTATCCGAACTGCGACGCCATACCGTCGGTTTTCTGGATTGACGCATAACGCTGATATTTCCCCTTTGATACAACGCTGCTTGTCATTCTGTAATTGGACATAAAATCGTTCTCAGTGATACCGTTCATCTGAGAAGCAGTCTGCCTGAAGTAATAATCCCCGAAATTTTCAAGGATATATTCCATATCGTAAGAAAGATTGCTTTTACTCAGATCAATACACATCACATTCAAAACACCACCGCCGTTCTTGCCTTTAAGAGATATTTTCTGAATACCGTTGGAACTGTCGGTTTCCGATTCAAAGGTACAGCCTTTCATAACTTCTGTTAGCAATTTGCTCGTATCTGCAAAGCTGATACCTGAATCGAAAAATTCAGCAATAAATGTATTTGTTTTTATCTTTTCATCCTCCGAAGAGTCAGCCGAGTCGTGTATGGTCTCTGTGATTGTAGTAGTAGTTTCCGTAACGGCATTCTGAATCGGCGGACTGATCGTTCCGCAAGCTGTCATTGTAAGCATAATCGCTGCTAAAATTGTACCTATTACTTTTGTTTTCATATTCATTTCCACCCCCTATCAGATTATGCTCCAGATGTACAGCGGACAGGTCAGAGAAAAGATCAGACAGCCGAAAATGATAGCGATCGGCGTCCATTCAAGCTGACCGTGTTTGCGGTAATCGAGGTATGCGAGTGTTATCTTCACAAACAGCAAAACTGCAAGTATAACGTCTATCACGGGAAACACCACATTGTTTACGACTGATACGACCTGTGCTCTTGCCGTAGTCCAAGTGCTTTCCACAGCTCCTGCTACATCTCCGCTTGCATAAGCTGTCAGACCACCGAAAGTGCTCGTCACAGCAGCGGTAATTAAGGCTATTAATGTTTTCTTTTTCATACAAAAACTCCTTTCATATTTTGCATAACTTTCCGGTAAGAACAGTCCTTGAACTGCCCTCGGAATTGGTGCAAGTAGACAGCGAAATAAACTGATCATCCTCGGAAATTCCTATATTTCTCCAGATAAAAGAGTTTTCTCTCAGACTCTCAAGCCATAAATTTATATCGGAATTCACATCATAAAAATCATCATAATTTTCCGGCTGTGAAACTGAGAAAAAATCAGAACTTGTTCTCATAGATAAAATGTGGTATAATAGAGATTATGAAAGCAGAATATAAAAGAACCAATTATCCAAGTGATTTAAGCGATAGAGAATGGGAAAAGATCAAAGAATTCTTCCCGGCAGGGAATAAAAGTAAATATGACAAAAGAAATCTGGTGGAAGCAGTCATATATGTTGTAAAGACAGGCTGCCAGTGGAGAGCATTGCCGCACGATTATCCACCATACTCTACAGTATACAATTTCTATAGTCGTGCAAAGCAAAAAGGAACATGGGAAAAGATTATGCAGTTTCTTGTAAAGGAAACTCGTATCAAATCCGACAGAACCGCTGAACCACACTATGCACTTATTGATTCACAGAGTGTAAAAACAGAGTATAGAAGCGATAAAAAAGGCTATGACGGAGGAAAAAAACGAAAGGAGTAAAACGGCATATCGTAACAGATATCATGGGAAACCTACTCGCAGTCAATGTCCATAAAGCAAATCAACATGATACAAAAGGCGGCGTTTTCGTATTTGAAAAGGCCTTGTTTCTATACCCTTCTATTGAAGCCGGATGTGCTGATGAAGGATATAGAGGAACATTCAAAAATACATTTGAGATGTTTCATAACGTCAGAATAGATATTTCCAGACAAATCAAACCAGCATTTGAAATTCTTCCTAAACGTTGGCGTGTTGAACGTACCCTTTCCTGGTTTGGCGGCTATCGCAGACTTTCTAAGGATTTTGAGTATTCCGCTCTCTCCGAAGAAAATTTGATCTATATTGCTCACTTACATTTATTGCTTAAACGCCTATGAGAACAAGTTCTTATATTCCAAGTATTGTTCGTCTTATCAGAATACTGTCAAAAATGTTTATATAACCGTCCTGTGAAATATCCGATCTTATATACTAATCAGTATTCA
>CAKRVA010000044.1 GCA_934408585.1 uncultured Lachnospiraceae bacterium | reverse complement strand
GAGTAATTTCTCCATTCTCCACTGTTACTGTGGAATTATTGGGATAAAAACCATAAACATCATCTTTTAACAAATCCAAAAATTCTTCTGTATTATATTTCTGCCCTTGTTTATCCGGGTCTGATGAATCCATAAAGACGAAATTCTTTGTCAGGGGTAAATCTAGCTCCGTCATCGGTTGGTAGCTTTTAGATTCCAGCTGCATCTCATAATACAATCCATCTTCGCCTTTGTATAAATCGCATCCATCCTGCTCTAATCCGCCATTTATCTGAATCCAGCTATCACTCTGTGGCTCCACCGATTCAACTTTCATTTCTTTCTGGTCAATCACCAGAGTATCACCAACTTTCAGATTTTCTATTTCTGAAGCGTTAAACTGCTCATAATCATAAGCTGTCAGATGAATGCTCGTCTGGTTCTCCTGCGTTTTTACATCATCCGCGGCAAATGACGCTGCAAACTCACTGTTAGACAGATCATTGACATCATACATGCTCTGGATCGGTTCTACGCATATTTCTTCAGTAGAAGTTTCTATCGGCATGTCTACCTGTGTGCTTGTTATGTTTGTAGATTGATTTTCCCCAGACGTACCACATCCGGCACAAGCCAATACCATACATCCTGTCATCACGGCAACACTAAATTGTTTAAATTTCATAATTTTTTTCTCCAAATATAACAAAAGTTATTGATAACATTTGTAGAACATGGAAAGCCCATAAATAAGGTATTTGTGATTGGTAGTGTTGCATATGTGTTATATGCCGGGGACTGCCTACACATTTCCAGAGCTACTCATTGCTTTCGCATAGAATGATAAACTATCATGCATCAAGAAGCCATCTTGCAATATCATAAATAAGAATACCTTCATACTTATACATTTCATGATGAGTTCGTGCGATGATGATTTTTGTATATGCATCTTTGATTGCTAATAGTGGTGTGTATTCTCTCTCAAAAGTCTTTTCTTCTCCTATATAATCGCTTACCTGAATATATATTACTTCATCTCCTTTCTTTGCCACAAAATCAATTTCTTTTTTGTATAGCTTACCTACATACACCTCATATCCACGACGCAATAATTCTAAATAAACTATATTTTCATATACATGACCATAGTCCATATTTTTAGTACCATTAATTGCAAAACGAAAAGATGTATCACTTAAATAATATTTACAATTATTTTCAAGATATTTTTTCCCCTTCAAATCATACCGTTTTGCTTCGTAAAATAAAAATGCATTGCAAAGATACTCTATATATCTAGATACCGTTTTTCTTGTGACTGAGCTTTTACTATTATTTAAACAATTGCATACATTATTAGGTGACAGCAAATTACCAATATTATCCATCATAAATTCAGCCATATTTTTAAATTCTGTTTCATTACGGATTTTATATTTATTCACTAAATCCCTTATAATAATAGTTCTATATACTTCTTTTACATAATCCTGTTTCTGTTCCTTTTCTCCATAAACATATGAACCCGGCATGCCACCATAAATCGAATATGCTTCAAAAGCTGCATCAACATTTTCTAGATTTCCGTTATAATCCATATACTCAGAAAAAGAAAACGGATATACTTTTATCTGCATTACTCTTCCAGTAAATAATGTTGCCAGATCAGAACTTAACAAGAATGCATTTGAACCAGTAATATAAATATCAAATATCGCTTTGCTATGAAGACTATTAATCGCTAATTCAAATTTATTACATAATTGTACTTCATCGATAAAAACCAGATTATGAACATTTTTAATATATTTTGAAAGCACATACTCATGTAATGCATGATAATCCAACAGATTATCATATTCCAAATCCTGAAGATTAATCATTATAACATTTGCATCAGGCTCATTTGTCAGTATATATTCAATATAATCCTGCATTAATACAGATTTTCCACTTCTTCTAATACCGGTAACAACCTTAATATCAGGCGTATTATTAAGTTTCTTCAACTTGTCTAAATAGCTTATACGTTCAATATGTTTCATACCTTATTCCCACTTTTTGATATTTTTTCAGTTAACGGTAATATTATGTGCATATATTATCACACTTATACGCCGTATGTCTATTCCCAATTTTTAAAACAAATTCATATTATGGTAATACTACTAGGTAAAAAAATTATCTACATTCAGAGAGGCACTTGGTTAATGGTTCTTGAAATCAATCTTTAGTTATGAACCCCACAGTTCTATATATGAGGTTCTTTTTTTACCCTAATTTATCCTAAGCATGACAAAAAACTGCTTATCTACATACATGAGAGGAGTCGTTGCA
>CAKRVA010000043.1 GCA_934408585.1 uncultured Lachnospiraceae bacterium | reverse complement strand
AATGAGAATGGAATGAATCCGGGAATGTCGCAGCAGAAACAGAAAGGGGACGGCAGAGGATATGGCATTGCATCGCTCATACTTGGAATCGTGTCTGTGCTGCTGTTTTGTACCTGCATCAACTGGGTGACGGGAATTCTGGCGATTATTTTCGGAATCATTCAGATCACGAAAAATAAGGAGCATGGTCTTGCAATCGGTGGAATTATCACAGCGGCGATCTCAATGGTGCTTTCTGTCGTTTTATATCTTGCCATGTGGTTCGGAATGACAAATGCGGGGATTACATACGAAGATCTCCTTTACGATCAGTATGATGACAGCTATGACAGCGATGGAAGTGATGCATGGTACGACGGCGATGGAAACGGCAGCTATGATGGCGGCGGAAACGACGGATGGTATGACGGTGGCGGAAATGACGGATGGTATGACGGTGATGGCAGTGGCGGCTACGATTACTATAATGATCCCTACGATTATTTCAGAGATTACTATGACGTTCAGGAGCCGGGCGGCAATCAGTTTATGTGAGCGTTTTCGGCAATGAAGTGATAGCTTCGCGCTTTTCGGAATATACTCTAAGTGACAGAGTATAAAGGTCAGAGTAGAAGTGCGGATAGCAGGAAGCTGGTTTTATAATAAAAAGAAAAGAGGCAGACGGATCTGGGAGGCAGCGGGAATGGCATGTATGGCGGCGGGGTGTTGTGCGGCTTTTTACATGCAGGTATCCCTGCGTGCGCCAACAGAGGTCAGGGAGGCGATGGCGATGGATGAATCGGTAAAAAAAGTGGCAATTACATTCGACGACGGACCTAATCCGGACTATACGGAGATGCTTCTTTCGGGGCTGAAGGAACGTGGTGTGAGCGCCACGTTTTTTCTGTTGGGAAAAGAAGTGGAGCAGTATCCGGAGATTGTGAAGAAAATCCATGAGGGAGGACATCTGATCGGAACACACTCCTATGAACATGTCAATCTGAGCAATCTGACCGATGCGGCGGCGATCGAGCAGGTGGATAAGACGAATGCGGCGATTCACGAAATTATCGGCGAGTTCCCGGAATATATCCGACCACCGTTCGGGTGCTGGAAACCGAATCTGGATTATGAGACGACAATGATTGAGGTGCTCTGGGATGTCGATCCGAAAGACTGGGCGACGAGCAACTCATCGGTCATTGCGCAGCGCGTGCTGGGGGATGTCGAGGAGAATGATATTATTCTGCTTCATGATGCGTCGGAGTCGTCCGTGCTGGCCGCATTTAAGATCATCGATGAATTGAAGGCGCAGGGGTATACATTTGTGACGGTGGAGGAGATTCTGCTGGAGTGAGATGCGGTGGGACTTGCAACCCTCCGATCAATTTGTTGCAGTATAGAAAATGATTTCCGGGGAAAATCGTGCACAACAGAGAAAATGCATATTTTTACTTGTAAAAAGGGCATATATCGTGTATTGTAATAGAAGCGATGCAATTTTGATGTTGCAATCTGTCATATTTTTTGGAAAAAGCATGATTAAAACCGCGAATTATTAAAAAAATGCAAGTTTTACATGAAGAAAATTCAAAACGGTCAAGTGTACGCTGTGCACGGACATGCGCCGGAAGGCAGTGACCGGGAATTTTTATACATCAGAAAGCAGGTTTTGACATGGATTTATTTGAATATATGAGAGAACAGCAAAAAGAAACGGAGGCGCCGCTTGCATCCAGACTTCGCCCCACGACGCTGGATGAGATGGTGGGGCAGCAGCATATTATAGGAAAAGATAAGCTGCTGTACCGTGCGATCAAAGCGGATAAGCTAAGTTCTATCATACTGTACGGCCCGCCAGGAACCGGTAAGACGACGCTTGCAAAAGTGATCGCGCATACGACGAGCGCAGAGTTTTTACAGATCAATGCGACTTCTGCCGGCAAGAAGGACATGGAGGAAGTGATCGCGCAGGCGAAGAACAACCAGGGAATGTACGGCAGGAAGACGATCCTCTTTATCGATGAGATTCATCGCTTCAATAAGGGGCAGCAGGATTATCTGCTTCCGTTCGTGGAGGACGGCACGATCATTCTGATCGGTGCAACGACAGAGAATCCGTATTTTGAGGTCAACGGAGCTTTGTTGTCCAGATCTATCATTTTTGAACTGAAGAGTCTGTCGAAGGAGGATATCCGGACATTGATTCTCCGCGCGGTAACCGACCGGGAAAAGGGACTGGGCGCTTATGATGCTGTGATTGATGATGATGCGCTGGAATTTCTGGCGGATGTTGCGAACGGGGATGCCCGCGCGGCACTCACGGCGATCGAACTCGGCGTGCTGACGACGGAGCGGAGTGCAGACGGGAAGATTCACATCACGCTTGCGGTTGCCAGTGAATGTATCCAGAAG
>CAKRVA010000042.1 GCA_934408585.1 uncultured Lachnospiraceae bacterium | reverse complement strand
CCCCGCTCAAAAGCAGCTCACTGCCCTCGCGGTTCGCAATCCTAAGATCAAACGGCGCGCTCTTCGTGATCGGGAACTCACCAAGCCTCGATACAAACGTATCCTGCTCGATATGAACCTTCTCGGTAACTTCTCTGTTCTCACAAGATACAATCTCTGAAATATCGATCTGCATGGTTTACTCCTTCGCCTCATACATATGAGGTTTTCACACCTAACCAATTATACATAGGCGTCCCTGGTTTGTCAATCACTTTTTTGCTTTTTTGTCAAGGAATTTCCCTTGACAGCAAAAACTATTTTACAAGCGCTACGGTCTCTCTTGCAATCGCAAGCTCCTCGTTGGTCGGGATCACGCATACCTTTACCTTGGAATCCGCGGTAGAGATGACCGCCTCGTCGCCGTGGGTTGCATCGTTCACTGCCTGATCTACCGTCACGCCGAGATAACCGAGATAAGACATTACCTTCTCGCGAACCAGGTTCACGTTCTCACCGATACCTGCGGTAAATGCGATGGCATCTACGCCGTTCATTGCTGCGACATAGGAACCGATGTATTTTGCCACACGATAGCTGAATACCTCGATCGCATTGGTTGCAAGCTCGTTGCCTGCCTCGTGTCCTGCCTGCAGGTCACGGAAGTCAGAGGAGAGACCGGACATTCCCTGTACACCGGACTTCTTATTTAATACATTCATGATACCTTCGATATCAAGATTCTCTTTCTTTGCAATGAATTCCATGATCGCCGGATCAATATCACCGGAACGAGTTCCCATGACAAGTCCCTCAAGCGGTGTCAGACCCATGGAGGTATCTACGCACTCACCGTTTAATACCGCACTGATGGATGCGCCGTTGCCGAGATGTGCCACGATGATCTTGGAATTTTTAAGATCCATACCAAGGAACTCTGCGGTACGCTTGGATACAAAGCTGTGGCTGGTTCCGTGGAAACCGTATCTTCTGACCTTGTATTTCTCATAATACTCATGAGGCAGACCATAGAGATATGCTTTCTTCGGCATTGTCTGATGGAAAGCGGTATCGAATACGCCAACCATCGGTACGTTCGGCATCAGTTCCTTGCAGGCATCGATACCGATCAGGTTTGCCGGGTTATGAAGCGGTGCAAGATCGTTGCACTCCTCGATTCCCTTTAATACCTCCGGTGTCAGAAGTGTGGATGCTGCGAACTTCTCTCCGCCGTGTACGACACGGTGTCCGACTGCGTCGATCTCGGAAAGGCTTGCGATTGCACCGGTCTTCGGATTTACCAGTGCATCAAGAACCATCTGGATTGCCTGCTTGTGTGTCGGCATTGCAGCCTCTGTAATCTCTTTGTCCAGTCCGGTCTTCTGGTATACCAGTCTTCCGTCGATTCCGATTCTCTCACAGAGACCTTTTGCCAGTACAGCTTCGCTCTCAGAATCGATGAGCTGATATTTTAATGAAGAGCTTCCACAGTTGATAACTAATACGTTCATAATATCCTCCTTGTTTTGCGAAGCAAAATCCGAGCCCTCTGGCGAGGAGAGGATTTGCCTCCTTGTTTTGCGAAGCAAAATCCGAGCCCTCTGGTGAGGAGAGGATTTGCCTCCTTGTTTTGCGAAGGTCTGTCTCTCACAGACCGCATATAGTTTTAGTATACGCTTGTCACGCCCGCGAAACAAGCCAGTAATTGCCAGTTTCTTTGTACAAAATGAAAAACAGCCTGACAAAAATTTAACAGTCACCCCCCGCTTTCGTGTTCGTCAACCCGCACCGCATGCACCACAAACCGCAGCCCGTCACCCGAGCAGGTGGACAGTGTCAGAACCTTGTCATCCTTTCCCACTGTAACGCCCGTATCCTTGTAGGAAGACTTAAACAGCTCTGTGAGGAATCCGTCAAAAGTCTCATCCGGCAGATACCCGGTCGTATAGACGTCAGAATCTTCCGGGACATCACTGTACGCAAAAATCTGGTAGCGGTAGGCTGCATCCTCCGTAAACACGGTAAAGTATTCATTTTTTTCATAAAAGCCGTCGTTTTTATATTGTTTCAGCGATCCGAACATGCTTCCGTTTTTCATATTGTGCCCGTACAGAATCGTGTGGCAGTCGTTAAAATCGGGCACATTGTTCCCCTCCATAAAAATGCAGCCGGATTTCGACGCATTTCCATAGAGATCGGTGTGCAGGTAGGTCTCGTCATCCCCGGAATACAGAACGGGATAATCGATCTGCTCTATATTGTCAAAATAAATCCAGCCGGTCACATCCGGATTTGCTTCCTTTAGCGTCTCAAAATCCACCTGTAACGCCTCATACCATACCGGCAGTTCCTCTCCCTCCTCCTGATCATCCGAAGCCGCCCCCGGCTGTCCGGTCACATAGGCATCGCGCAGCGCCTCGTAGGTATCGTCCGCCCGCTTGTACGCAAGCAGCGCCGGGATCAGTTCGTAAAGGGCTACCGCCATCAGCAGAAGCCCTGCCGCCATCAGCAGAAG
>CAKRVA010000041.1 GCA_934408585.1 uncultured Lachnospiraceae bacterium | reverse complement strand
AGCGAGCCTGCCTGACATCACATCAGACAGGCTCTTGTGAAACACATTTAATGAGTTTGATCAGCTTTCCGGATAATCAATTCCATTCTCATCAAGTATCTCTATGAGTTTATCGATGTATCCCCGCAGCCGCTGTATCTCGATCCAGTTGCCGTGACACAAGGCATCTGCCTCTTCCAATTCACGGAGGGTAAGCTCATAATCCTCCCATTTAAGACACTTGTGATCCTTGCTGAAGGCACAATAGTTATCCATCACGGCTCAGCTCCTTCCGCCAGACCATGCCGCTTTCTCATGGAGACTTCACCGTCGATCATGATGTCATAGGCATTGTTGACTATCCTGTCAATTATCGCATCGGATATCGGGCTGTCGTTTTCGGGATCGGAGTTGATACGATCGTACCAGCCTTCCGAATGATACTGCGTGCAGAATATCATAGAACGTTCGATCCTAGCCTCAATGATCTCTAAAAGATTGAAAGCATCGTTCACTGTCAGCTTGCGTATAAGCCACTCGTCCAGTATCAGCAGATCAACCTTCTTGTATGCTTTGATGACCTTGCCAAATTCATTGTTGGTCCTTGCTATCGTAAGTTCATCGAGAAGATCCGGCAGTCTTATGTAACGAACAGTCTTGAACTTTCGGCAGGCAGCGTTTCCGAGTGCGCAGGCGATGTAGGTCTTGCCATTTCCGGACGCACCCTTAAGAATGATATGCCGTCCCTTATCAACGTAGTTGCAGGTCGCAAAACGAAGCATTTTACCCTTGTCAAGATGTCTGTCCTCAATATATTCGATACCCTCGATCGTTGCATTTGCATCTGAAAAACGAGCGTTTCTTATGTACCTGTCGAGCTTGTTGTTCTGCCTGCGATCCCATTCGGCATCGACCAATAACGTCAAACGATCTTCAAAACCAAGCTGCTTGTAGCTGTCGGAATCTTCAAGCTGACGTTCCAACTCACTTGCCAGAGCATTCATTTTCATGGCTCTTAAGCGTTCAATAGTACTGCTGATCATCTGTCGCCACCTGCCTTTCTCCAGTAGGCAGCGCCTCGTGTGATGCCGTATTTATTACTGTTATCACTGACCTCAACTGTCTTTTCAGACTCCTTGCTGTTCTTCAACAACGTTGTTATCGTGCGGATCGACGGAAATGATGAAAACGCCAGCATTCGCTCACAAGCGGCTTCGAGTTTCTTCTTGCCGTAACGCTTGCCAAGCTTTGTGAGACTCACACAAGTCTTGTAACCCTGCTCAGGAATACTTCCGTCGGTCAGAAAAAGCTTGACGACTTCTTCAGTGTATTTACCGACAGTTGCTGCCCATTTCTTGAATTCATCGGCATTGCAGTTAAGATATTCACGGTGATTGGACGGCATATGCTCAGGCTTAGTAACTGGCTGAACGCTGTACTTATCAAGTCTTTTGTGTGATGTCATTCGGCTGCCTTTGAAATATACCTCGACAAGATCTTTGGTAAGTCTTATCTGCACCTGTTCACCGATCAGATCGAATGGTACGGAATACTTGTTAAGTCCGTCCGAGATCAAATAGTCATTTCCTACCTTTTGCTGTTTCCAAACAGAAGGCTCATAAGGACGTTTCGGAAGAGGCAGCATAAATTCTTTTTCTTCTGAAAGATATGCTTCTCTTCGGCTGCCGGGACGTTTTTGAAAAGGCTTGGCGTTGATGATTTCGAGCCTTTTGGAAACAGCGTCTTTTACCTCAGCAAATGAGAAGAACTTTTGCTCACGCAAAGCAGCGGTTATCCAGGTCGTTGAAAAGCCTACCGAGCGCTCTACAAGCCCCTTATCCTACGGTTTACGGACACGGGCAGGCACAATAGCGGTGCCGTAATATTCGGCAAGTTCACGATAACTTTCGTTAAGCTGCGTTTCATATCGCGTATTAGCAGTAACGCCTGTCTTGAGATTATCCGGGACAAGCACTCTGGTCACACCACCAAAATATTCATATGCGTGAACGTGACACATCAGCCAATTCTCCTGCTTCATATCAGTGCAGGCTTCGACGTAGAGATAACTGCTGCAAGGCAAAGCCGCAACAAACAGGTAAGCCTTGTACTCCTCTCCGGTAATGCTGTCAAAGTACGGAATAGTACCGCCGGCCCAATCTACCTGCATAACATCTCCCGGTTTATGAGTGACGCGCATTGTAGCCTTAGTGATACGAGCCCAGCGACGGTATTTATCACCAAACTGTGTACTCATGTATGGCGTTTCACCGTTAGCGTAAGCACGCTCGCAGTACTCCTGCCAGAGCAGTGTGAGAGTAACGCCTTTCTTTGAGAGCTCACGATGGATGTGATCGAAGTCAGGTTCTGCATAATGACTTCCTGCAGTTTTCCTTTCCGGATAGAGCAGCTTCTCAAGTTCGACATTAGTTACATCGTCATCAACAGGCCATTCGATACCGCGTTTTTCAGCGAGCTCCAGAACATTCTTTACAGTATGATGAGAATGCCCCACGCTTGCAGCTGTCTGCCTCAAGCTATATCCCATGTTGGTAAGCCTGAGTATCTTTTTGTAGTCCACCATATGATAGACCTCCTTGATATGTAGTCACGTCATTGACGTGCTATATCAAGTATATCATA
>CAKRVA010000040.1 GCA_934408585.1 uncultured Lachnospiraceae bacterium | reverse complement strand
GGCTGCTGCCGGAAGCGGAATCAGGATATTCGGTTTGCGCAGTGCGAGAAGCTCGCAGATTGCGTTGGCTCCGGCGCGGGAGATGACAAGAGAGGAGAGCGCGAACAGATCGGCAAGTTCCTCGTTGGCATACTCAAACTGGGCATAACCGGCGATGGCGTTCAGGGAAGCGTCCACATTTCCCTTGCCGCACAGGTGAATGACATTATAATTTTTAATCAGCTCCGGAAGCAGATCCCGGATGGCGGTATTGATGGCGCGGGAGCCGCTGCTTCCGCCGACGATCAGAAGCGTCGGTTTTGCGGAATCTGTAAAATTGCAGAGTGCAAAAGCGCGGCCGGCATCTCCGGACAGTAATTCCGCACGGATGGGCGTGCCGGTAAGCACGGCTTTATCCTCGGGAACATGTGCCATGGTCTCCGGGAAATTGCAGCATACTTTTGTGGCTTTTGGAATCGCAATGCGGTTGGCGAGTCCCGGCGTGAGATCCGATTCATGGATGATCGCAGGAATGTGGCAGCGGCTTGCTGCAAGCACAACCGGCACGGAGACAAAGCCTCCCTTTGAGAAAACGACATCCGGCTTTAACTTTTTCAAAAGACGGATGGATTGATGGTAGCCTTTTAAAACTTTGAACGGATCCGAAAAATTTTTCGGATCAAAATAACGTCTGAGCTTTCCGGATGAGATGCCGTAATACGGTACACCCTGCTCCTCGATCAGCCGTTTTTCGATTCCCTCATAGGAACCGATGTAGGATATTTCATAACCTTCCTTCTGCAGAGCTGGAAATAAAGCAATATTCGGCGTTACATGCCCTGCAGTTCCCCCTCCGGTCATAACAATTTTCTTCATAGTAAGAATCCCTTTCCTAATGGTCTGCTTCCCTTATTTATAATACCCTTATGCATAAAAGTCAAGAAAAGACTTGGAGATCAGACTTTGCGGCGGCAATGGAAAAAGGGTGCGGATAATGCTGGCACGGTATGTAAAAAGAATGTCGCAAATTGCGGTGAGATCACGGGGAAATCCTCTTTTCAAATCCGTACAGGTTTCTTATAATATAGAAGAAATCGGACAGGGAAAAGTCTGATCGGAAAGAGAGGTAATGGACATGCTCTGGCTGGAACATATTTCACCGGAACAGTTGCAGATGGGAGCTGCGGTATGCAATCTGCTCACCGTGATGCTTCTGATTGTCACATTACATAAGATAAACAGAATCCAGAGATATATACGAAAGAAACAGACCGGAACGGACAGAAAGGAGAGCATAGAGTGCGGGGAACTTTCTCCGACGCAATGCGATTCACAGTGTAAAGAAGCAGCCGGTGGGGTGAAAAAATACCCGGCGGACATGCTGATCGATGAGGTTATTGAAGAGGTATTTTCTTAAGAAAATCTTCATAAAAACGAAAAACTGGCAAAATGCACAAAAAACAGCCGGAAGTCTTGTAAAACGGGGCTTCCGGCTGCCTCTTTCTATAGAAAAACAACGGCATGAAGCCGTGGAAAGCCCCGAAAACTTGACAAAAAACAGTACCTTTGTTATAATTCCTGCTGTAACAAATCCGTAACAATTGTAACAAAATATGAATAAAACAGCACAAAGGTGTAATACTATTTCAATAAACATGTGATTACACCGATGGAGGGTTCTATGAGTTTGAAGAAAAGAGCGATTGAGGGAATCGTGGTTGCCGGATCTCTGGTGATGATGAGCACAATCGCACAGGCTGCTGATCTTGACGGAGTACAGGTAAGGAACGCAGCGGTACAGGCAGAGACGGACTTCGCTACAGGGGGAACAGCAGGAGTTGCTGCCCGGTTAGATCAGTTAGAAGCAGAGGCATTTGGTGATATTGAAGCGGCGACAGCCGGTGTGAACCAGACAGGAAGACTTCTGGTTGCTACAGCGGAGGAAGCGGTTTCGGATACAGAGGCTGCAGAGACATTAGATGCACAGCTGCAGCAGGCCGAAGCAACAGAGACACAGCAGGCAGATGCAGCACAGAGCGAGACAGATGCAGAGCAGAGCCAGGCAGATGGTGAGCAGGCAGCAGATGCAGAGCAGACAGACGCTGATGCGCAGTCGGAGGATGCACAGAGCACGGACGCAGATCAGATGTCTGCGGAAGAGCAGGAGTGGCAGAACCGTCTGATGGCAGACGTCGATGATTTTCTGTATATCAGGGAATCCGGAGACGAGAATGCAGCGATTGTCGGCAAATTATACAAGGGAGATGTGGCAGAGATCGCCGAGGCAGGCGATACCTGGACACATGTGGAATCCGGAAACGTAGACGGATATGTGAAAAATTCCTACTGCGTGACGGGATCGGAAGCATATACCTATGCGAACGATACATTTGATACAGAGGTAGAGATCCAGACGAACGGACTTCGCATCAGAAGCAGCGCAGACCCGGATGCGTCCGTGCTGGCAGCGGTATCAACGGGAATGACATTCCCGCTGGATGCAGATGCAGAGACTGTAGACGGATGGGTTGCGATCGATTACAAGGGAACTACCGGTTATGTGAGCGCAGAGTATGTGACGACGGAGCTTGCACTCGGTGAGGCTGTCCCGATCGAGGAGGAGCAGGTAGCAGCTGCGACGGCTGCGGCAGAAGCAGCA
>CAKRVA010000039.1 GCA_934408585.1 uncultured Lachnospiraceae bacterium | reverse complement strand
CCCCTGACTCCCGAAGCATCTGTGAACGCTAGCTCAAATATCTAACCAACTAGTAGCATTACTACTGTTGCTGTCATTAGTTGTATCATACACAGTATCTCCACTATAAGTGTTATCTGCTGTTGTATCGTCGAAAGCAGAACTATCCGTATCTTCCTGTAGTTTCTCTTCCTCAACGTTCTGGAATATTCCGTACATCTCATTACCTGAATACTTGTATCCACGTGCTCTATCGTATTGAAATGCTGTCATGTCACCCTGTAGAGAATATATTGTATCAGCATCAATACCAAAGCTGTTGAATGACACAAAACACACGAGGGCTCCTACTGTGAGACAAACACTGAGAAAGATCTTAAGTTTAGTTCTGAATCTCATACGTTACTGTGGCATCAGATTCATGATATCACCAAACTGACCTGTTATTTCCTGTGTGCAATCGTATGAATACACATACAGAGTATCTAACCACACAGCTAGTACTCTATTACCGTCAGAGAAGTACAATGCACTCGAGGGGATTATATCTGAACTGAATAGAGTAACACCCTGTACATTCTCAGTAATTGACCTGACATTTATCATATCTTCTTTGAAATAACAAGCTATGGCGTGGATATATAATGGGGGATCCTCTCTTCCTGCGATAGCCTGTACGTCTGATCCTAAAGCATCTGACATGTACATATAGTCTTCTTCAGAATCTACTGGAATGTCAGCAATTGTGTAGATAGATATACTATTACCAAAATCCTCAGATATCTCTTCTGCTCTTTCGGCAGATTCACTCTCTCCTTCAGCAATATACTCCTCCAGGTACTCAGAATTTTCTACTGTATTTACTTCATACTCTGGAGTGTCGTTTACAGAATCTGGTACGATTTCTTCAGAAATATCAATCTCTGTATCTTCTTCAACTGTTGGTTTTATTACTTTAGAGCTCTCCAGCTCCCCGTATATACCTATGAAAAATCCAACACAAGTTACTATAGCTAAGCAACACATCAATATTGTTAACTCTTTTCTCATTGTTCTCTCCTTAATATGTTATAAATCCTACAATGTTATAGTCACTGCACCCAGATAAATTATTTCCCGATATCAAACAGAATTCTACTATACCGTTACTGGTATAAGCTTGAGCCTTGGTGTTATCATACTCACATTCTGTCCACGTGCTATCCGCTTTACCGGGCTTGACGTAGCCTACACGCCCATCCCTAGATACTGTGTATCCTGTTTGTATAACTCCCGATGGATATGTGTGAGCTTTACAGTCTCCAACTGTGCAATGTATATAATAGTACGATCCATTAGATTCTAGTACTACATCTAATTTTGTGCCATATCTCATCTCAGCTGCTGTAATATAATCCATAGCATTTCTAGATGGATTCATGACACCAGGTCCGACAGCTATGACTAATCTGCCATCTCCATCTACAACATTCCCAGATTCGTCCTGATGAACTCCTGACACAGCTTTTATATTCGAAGATCTAGCCCACGCACTAGATCCACTGTTATACTCATAATTCGCCCAGTTATTGTAATTACAGACACCTTTACTTTCGAAAGCTGGTTTTACATCTATAAAAGTGCCACCTATCTGTGTGCTATCAGAGTATACAGGTATAGAAACACCAACGGTTGCTACTTGTGTACCGCCTGTTCCAGTACCGGATATTGCACTACTATCATACACACTATCACCAGAATAAGTATTATCCACAGCGCTATCTGATGCACCATCTGTAGATGAATTATCTTCTTCGATCTTTTCTTCCTCTACGTTCTGGAATATACCAAATAGGTACTGTTGACTCTCTCGTCTCATATCCTGCTGGTTGTATATACTTGTATCTGCACCTGCCAGCTGTGTAACCTCTCCAACGTCTATAAAGGCATCAGTAGATAATGCTTTCTACTCACTACCAGACATTATACTTCTGCCACTCTAAAGCTCCCTGAATGTGTTTCTCTCCCGTTTTACAGCTATCTAAATATGCCAGCATGGTCAAAAAAAGATTTATCACTTCTTTTGCTTTCATTGGCACATCATCCACCTCTTCGTCTCCCCTGACCTGGATAATTTGATGATAAACTTTTAATAGTTTCCATCCCTCCTGATCCATTTCATATATACATGTCGCACTATATGGAATACTTAAGCAAGACTGTTTTCCGCTTGCTTTTTTTAATAGTTTGTCCATGGTTATATCCTCTTCTATCTGTTCAGGAGTGCCCTCCAACGCTGCATTACATGCCCAGACAACATTATCGTTGTATTCTTCTGTCTTATCATTGACCTGCTTATAAAGAAATTCTCTTATAATTTTTCTTCCTGTTTCATTCATATCCAGATATATAGTAACAAATCCATCATCATACCATTCAAATTCAACCGTCTTATCTATATTTTTCCAGAGTTTCTCCTTATCTTCTTTTGAAAGCTTGTCTATATTTTTTCTAAACATATCTTTGTATAGGTTTTCAATTTCTTCAAAATTAGCTTCCATTATCATTTCTGCTAATTCTTCTTCCTCCTGCAATGCCTTGTATATTTTTTCTCGATTCGCCGTCGTATTACGGTAATGCTTCTTCGGTTCTTCTAAATCTTTTACCGGATCTTCGTATAT
>CAKRVA010000038.1 GCA_934408585.1 uncultured Lachnospiraceae bacterium | reverse complement strand
GATGGAAACAATTTATTGCAAAACTTAACTCCTGACACCAAGTCTGTAATATCATTAAAATATACATCGCTGTTTTCTTGATATAATTGAGTGAACGGCAATGGAGTTAATGCATGTATTGTTACATCGCTGTTTGCACACTTTGCAATTTGGAAAGCATTGCAAAGTGTATTCAGCATATCATCATCATTTTCAAAAGGAAATCCGATAATGTATGTAGCAGTTACACCTATTCCGCTATTAGTAATATTAGAAACTCTTTCCAACAAATCCCTTGGGAATATACCTTTATGGATTTTGGTCCATGTTTTTTGTTGCGCTGATTCTATTCCCACCATCATCATTTCACAACCCGCATTAAACATTTGGGAGTAATTACAATCAATATCCAAGCGTCCTCTACATTGCCACTTCAAACCTTTAGAAGTCATTAGATCGCATATCTTTCCAACCAGTGAGTTGTTGTATATTAAATTGTCGCATGTAAAATATATTGTGGCATTATTATATCTTCTTTGAATAGCTTCTATTTGCTTTTTTATGAGTGTAATATCAAAAAAATTGACTTTTCTTTGCCATATAGTATCTGAACAACAAAAAGCACAACGAAATGCGCACCCACGGCCAGCCTCGCAAGGTATAAATACCTTTCCGTGATTTATGAATAATATATCATTCTCTTTGGGCATAAGTTCATACGCTGGTATTATATTATATGAATCATAATCTATTAGTTTATTATTTTTCCCTCTTATAATCGAATTATTGCTTCTAAATAACACATCAACATCTTTTAGTTTTTCATTACTATCCATATTTGTGATCAAATATGGAAGAGAGTGTTCACCCTCGCCAGCTACAACATAATCTATTGTTTTATACTTGATAATATCGTATGGATTGGTTGTAGCAATAGGACCGCCGACAATAATAGGCAATTTGTTTTTTTTCTTGATTGTTGATGCCATCTGTATGGCAGGTAAAATTGTCATACAATTACATGAAAAGCAAATAACATCCGGGTGTCGCTTGAGAACATAGTCTACACAAGTTAAATAAATACTCTCATCTGCATTAATGTTTCCAATCTTTATTTCGAAAGAAAAATCTATCACTTCCACTTCAAAGCCCGAATCCAGCAATGTTCGAGCTAAAACATATACGCCGAGTGATGGCATGTAATAATCATTATTAACAAACGGTGGAATGATCAATAATACCTTCATTTGTGCCTCCATAAAATATCTCATCAATATATGATAATATATAGTTTGCAGCATCTTTATTAGGCAAGAAACTGTATTCAAATATCGGCACACAGTCAATAATTCTGTTAAAAGCACTAATGATTTTTACAATTCCGTCCGGAACATAGAATGGCAATAAATTAGTTTTAAACAGGTATTGAATTTTTTCTTCTGTTGAAAGAGTACGTATCATATTACTATTACCGTGTTTTACAAATACAATGCACCCCAAATGGAGTTTAATATTTTTACAACGTTCAATCTTCCAATCATATGGTGTGCTAAAACACTCTATGTCTTTTTTTAAACGAACCAAAACCCTGTCATCAGCTATTATCGAAGAATTGTTCACACTAGAAACCAAGGAACTGATTGTGCTTTTGCCTGATCCGGATACTCCAGAAAAAATAATTCCAGTATTCTTGAATTTAACCATTGAACCATGCAAAAACAATCCGAATTCATGACTCGATAAATACCCAATCATTAGAAATGCATGTACATCGGATGGAATAAAAACAGTATTATTCAAAATGCTGCTCAAAATTTCAATTTTGTTGATTGAAAATTGTTTATTAGTTGTAACCCTACTTGTAAGGAGCCCTTTATTATTATAAAAGGCAATTCTGTAAGTGTGATTGCAATCCCACATTTTCCAATACACTGTTGATGCAATTAAAGGATATATATTCTCATTTGGTGAAACATAATCAACAATCTCTACTCTGTTTATTATATCAGCACTTTGAATGCCATCATTTTCTCTGCTCAAAAATTCAAAAAAAGGTTCACATCCCTGGGCATTCACTGGATGACTATATTCATATAGTATGGTTATTTCCCCAACTTTCAATTTAAAATTTTGAATTATCATAATATCACCTATAATTTTTGAATAATCTTGTCAGCAATATGGCAATAACGTTTCACCGGATTTATGATTCCAGTTTCCAGTTTGAATTTTGATGGACAATATCTGCAAATTTGGATTTTTTCACAATTGAAACACGGATGATCTGTGGGCATTAGTGTTTCAGAAAAAGAATAAAGTTTACTCCAGCCATCCTTAATACTACCCTGATTTAAATCAAACCAAGGATCTCGAGCAATAACACACATTGACATTTTTGCTTCTGCACTAATGAATACATTTGTTTTTCCAGCATCGCAAATGTATAGTTTTTGCGCCTTTGTTTTATTTACGCTGACGCCAATCTTCGATACAATCAAATTTCGGCGGTCATCATCTTCCAAAATAGCAGAGCACATAATATCTTCTTCTAAAAGATGATCATTTAATATGTTTGTATTTCCTTCAAGTGTTGGAATGATATAACTATCCCACCTAAACTGAACATTATATTTTTGTGATATTTTTTTCATTTCACTTAGGAAAGGATATGTATGCTTAATTAGCATAGTTTTTAACCTAAAAGAAATGTTGTTTTCACTTAGTGATGTCAAAGCATCTGAAACTTTGTTGTACGAATCAGCCACTTCGGTAAACGAATGGTAAGATGGTTGGTCTATTCCATATAAACTGATTTCAATTAAATAGGGTTTATATTCCTTGAACAATGCTATATGAGAGCTATTAATAAGTGAGCCATTTGTATACACGCTTATTA
>CAKRVA010000037.1 GCA_934408585.1 uncultured Lachnospiraceae bacterium | reverse complement strand
TCCCAGAGCTATCATCTGACGCTGGACTCCGGTAAACTGGGAATTGACGGTTGTATTGATATGATCCTAAAGTTCCGTGAAATCCTCGATGCATCCAAATAATAGCAACGGCTCATAATCATATGATGTAAACGAAATTGGTTTCAAAGACTTTGAATAATTTTAAGGAAAAAGGTGGCACTTAAATCAGGTAAGTGCCACCTTTTTATGTCCGTTGTTTTTCCTTGAAATACGGGCGGTTGTATGTTATAGTAGAGATGCAGATATTTATTCGCAAAACACAAGTTTAACGAATAGTTTCTGCCATAAATCAACTATAACGCTGTTTTACGCTGTGCCGAATGTTTTTTTGGTGTAGAATATACCGCAATGCAAGCCTATGTGCAATATCATTCACTGTGTCGTTTGTTTTAACAGATCTCTTCGGAATCCAGCAGAATGGTAAACGGGCCGTCATTTAACAGAGAGATCTTCATATCTGCACCGAAAATACCGCAGCCCGTATCCGGAATCTGATCTTTGCACCGTGCGACAATATAATCATACATCCGGCTTGCCATTTCGGGCTTCCCGGCACGGACAAAGGAGGGACGGTTTCCTTTGCGGCAGTCTGCGTATAAGGTAAACTGCGAGATCAGCAAAAGACTTCCGCCAACATCCGCCAATGACAGATTTGTTTTACCGTCCGCATCCTCAAAAATGCGAAGCCCCAACAGCTTTTTGATCATTTTATCGGCGATTGCGGTCGTATCGGTGTCGGCAATTCCAATCAGAACCAGAAATCCCTTTTGGATTGCTCCGGTGACGTTGCCGTCTACCGTGCAGGATGCCTCGGTTACACGCTGTATTACAAATTTCATTTTATCAGTCTCCTTTATGAATTATGTGGTTCATTGATAATAAATTTCATGACAGCTAATCTTATGACAGCTAATTTCATGGTACATATTTTTATGATAAATGTTTTCATGCCAGATAGTTTCATTATAAAATAGTTACTAGGTGATATGCAATCTATGGAATTAAAAAAACTTTTAAGCTATACGCGCCAGGCGGTTGACGATTATAAACTCATCGAAGAGGGCGATCACATTGCGGTCGGCATTTCCGGCGGCAAGGACTCTCTCACTCTCCTCTACGCGCTTGCCGGTCTCAGACGCTTCTATCCGAAGAAATTCACACTCACGGCAATTACCATCGATCTGGGATATGATTCTTTTGATCTTACTCCCATAAAGCAGCTCTGCGAGGAACTTGAAGTACCGTACCATATTGTAAAAACAGAGATTGCCCGCATTCTGTTTCAAGGCGACAGCGTGTCGGACAAGGCAGTCAAGGGTTCCTGGTGTGCGCTGTGTGCCAAAATGCGCAAAGGAGCGCTCAATGAGGCGGCTCTGGAATTAGGCTGCAATAAAGTTGCCTACGCACATCACATGGATGATGTGATTGAGACCGCATTTCTTTCCATGATTTTTGAGGGACGATTCTATGCATTTCCGCCGAGCACACATTTAGACCGCACACAGCTTGTGGTCATACGCCCCTTACTATATGTCTCGGAAGCGGAAGTAAAAGGGTTTCGGAATAAGATGAACCTTCCGGTCGTCGCCAATCCATGTCCTGCAGATGGGCACACACAGCGTGCCTACGTGAAAAATCTGATCCGACAGATCAATCTGGATCATCCGGGCGCCAAAAAACAGCTTTTTCATGCAGTATTACATGGAAATATCCCCGGATGGCAGACTGCTAACGAAGATTAAAAGGAGAAAACAATCCGTTTATGAAAGAAAAAGCATATTATGAGAATGTAAATGTAAAAAATGAAGTAAAACTGCGCAAACTTCTGGAACAGCTTCCGGATTTCTGCAAACAGTTTTTCATCGGCATTGAGCCAACCACTTCCTCGCGTACCAGAATCGCGTATGCTTACGATATCGGCTGTTTTTTTGACTATCTCTGCGATGTGAATCCCATTTGCCAGAACTATACCGTAAAGGACATTCCACTCTCGCTTTTAGACGAACTCACGCCTATGGATATCGAGGAATATCTCTCCTATCTGAAGTATTACGAAAAAAACGGTGTGGAGCACACGAACGACGAGCGCGGTATCAAGCGAAAACTGGCCTCTCTCCGCTCTTTTTACCGCTACTATTTTAAAAATGATCTGATAAAAAATGATCCGGCTGTGAAAGTGGACATGCCCAAGATCCACGACAAAAATATTATCCGGCTGGACATCGATGAGGTTGCGAGACTGTTAGACGAAGTCGAATCCGGCGAAAGTCTGACTCCCCGTCAGCAAAAATATCACGACCGCACAAAGACAAGAGATCTCGCCCTTATGACACTGCTCCTCGGAACCGGAATCCGTGTCTCGGAATGTGTCGGACTCGATCTGGAAGACGTGGATATGCGCAATAACGGCATCAAGATTCACCGAAAAGGCGGCGCAGAGGTTGTTGTATACTTTGGTGAAGAAGTACGTGAGGCACTTCTTGCCTATATGGTTGAGCGCCAGAAAATAACCGCCGAAGACGGCAGTATCAACGCTCTTTTTCTCTCCTTGCAGAACCGGAGAATCAGCGTGCGTTCAGTTGAAAATCTGGTCAAAAAATATTCCAAACTGGTAACCAGCTTAAAGCATATTACACCGCACAAACTGCGCAGTACCTATGGCACCTCCCTCTATCGCGAGACGGGGGATATCTATCTGGTCGCGGATGTACTCGGCCATAAGGACGTCAACACGACGCGGAAGCATTACGCTGCCATCGACGATGATCGAAGACGCAGTGCAGCCAAATACGTAAAGCTGCGTGATGTCTAACGACGGAGAGCATCTTCCTTTCGTAAAATCCTTAAGGCATATCAAGATCCGTGGCTCTGGCAGGACTCTGACAAGCAAAAGCAGCTCATAAAATAGCAGCGCACAAAAAGGC
>CAKRVA010000036.1 GCA_934408585.1 uncultured Lachnospiraceae bacterium | reverse complement strand
CCTACGATTCCGAGGGTCTTTCCCGGCTCTAAGTTAAAGGAAATACCATTGACAGCCTTTACCTCACCTGCATCTGTAAAGAAACTGGTATGAAGGTCTTTTACTTCTAATATATATTTATTTTCTTCGCTCATATCCTTATCTCCTTAATTCAATTTCGAGTCGAAAGCATCACGAAGACCATCACCCAGTAAGTTCAATGCCAGCACGATCAAGCAGATGGCGATTGCAGGAATGACCAATCTAAGTGGGTAGGACTGCATGCCGGCTCTGGCGTCGTTCGCCAGACTTCCCAGGGAAGTAAGCGGTGCAGATACACCAAGACCAAGGAAACTCAGATAACTTTCGGTAAAAATTGCACTCGGTACCTGAAGCGCTGTCGTAATAATGATAACCGACAGACAGTTCGGCAGAATATGTCTGCGCAGGATTCTGGCATTCTTTGTACCGATACATCTTGCTGCCAGAACGTACTCGTTGTTCTTAATGGAAAGGATCTGGCCTCGGATCAGACGCGCCATACTTACCCAGTACAGAAGTCCGAATACGATGAACATGGAGATCATGTTCGTTCCCAACTTTTCCAGCACCGTTCCGGTAATGAGCGGTTTTAACGTCTCATTAAACACTACCGACAGCAGAATGATAATCAGCATGTCCGGCAGGGAATAAATGATATCCACAATACGCATCATGATGAGATCGACTTTTCCACCAAAATATCCTGCGATGGAACCGTAAAGCAGACCGATGATCAATACCATGATCGATGCCACAACGCCGACCGACAGGCTGACTCTCGTTCCGTAGATTACACGGATAAAGTAGTCACGGCTTAAGCTGTCTGTTCCGAAGATGTGTGGGAACAGCTTCTCGCCGGTCTCATTCATATACTTTGTCTCAAGCTTGGAATATTCAAACGGTCCTAGGTTCGCTGCGGATTTGTCACGCACACCGTTGACCGAGATAATCTCGGAATACTTGTAAGGACATATATGCGGTGCGATGATGATGGTCAGAAGAATCAATACCAGTACGATGATACTTCCCATGGCAAGCGGATTCTTGCGCAGGCGTCTCATACCATCCTTGAAAAAGGTGGTAGACTCACCCATGACATCCTGCTGCTTCTTTTCCTCATCTGTCGCCTTCTCGAAATTTGCTTTATTGAATTTGCTCAGATCTACCTGTGCCGACAGAATCTGTCTATGTTTCAACTCCATTACTTCTATCCGTCCTTTCGTACTTTACTCAAATGTGATTCTTGGATCGACGAACTTATATGCAATATCGGTCAGCAGGTTTGCCACAACCATCAGAATTGCAAGGAAAATTGTCGTTGCCATAATCATCGTATAGTCACGGTTGGTAATACTTGTTACGAAAGACGATCCCAGTCCTCCGATAGTAAAAATATTCTCAACAACCATGGAACCTGTCAAAATGTATGCAACCATCGGTCCCACGTAAGTGATTACCGGAATCAGCGCATTGCGCAGTGCATGTTTGAAAATGACCTTCCAGCCCGGAACACCCTTCGCTCTCGCGGTACGGATGTAATCCTGGTTCAGGGAATCCAGCATACTGGTCTTTGTCAGACGTGTGATATACGCCATCGGATAAACACTCAGCGCGATGATCGGCAGTACATAATTCGGACTCGTGGACGACCATACCGGGAACCAGCTGAGTTTTAAGCAGAACACCAGAAGAAGCAGTGTTGCAAGCACGAAGGACGGCATCGCCGTACCAAGTGTTGTAAAAAACACGATCAGCCGGTCCGGCCAGTGATTACGCGTCAGCGCCGCAATGCTTCCAAGTACAAGTCCAGCCACGATTGCCACCAATGCAGCCATGCCGCCAAGCTTTGCCGATACCTTAAAACGGGAAGAAATCTCGCCCCAGATATCACGGCCGCTATGTAAAGATACGCCCCAGTCACCATGAAGAAGATTGTTCATATAAATCACATACTGCTCCGGGATTGGTTTGTCCAGATTATATCTCTCTTCCAGGACTTTCTGTGCCTCCGCACTCGTTGCCTTTTCCTTATTGAAAGGACCGCCCGGGATAATGTTCATCACAAAGAATGTAATGGCACTGACGATCAGGATGGATATAATCGCCAGTATAACTCGTTTTACGATATACTTTCCCACTTTTTTTCTCTCCTGCTTCTTGAAAATTCTTTCTTATTTTATCGCTCTAGCATTGCGCTCTTTTATCTGTTTGTATCTCTAATGCAATGTCACTTTAACCCGATAAAATAATATAAGTGTATTATACTCGCTCACTATCATTTGTCAACCGCTAATTGTATACAAAAATACATGGATATTACCTCCTTTTTTCTGTACGCCCAGTAAATACAAGTGTTTTTCCTACATAAATACTCTGTCCTTTTTTTTAGAAATTTGTTATACTTTCTTCAATCACATCATTTCTTACAGAAAGAAGGCAGCTCCGTCATGATTCAAAATGATGATATTCTGTTTATGAACTTTTATAAAAAGGAAAAATTTACCGGCAGTTATCAGGGAATGCGTTACCTCATCCAGAAAGCCCAGAGCGAGGATGAAAGCGACATCTTCCGCGTCACTATCTGGCCCGGTCCTTATAATTTTGCCAGCACCGCGGACGATCTGAGAAGTTCTGCCACCTTTCCGTTTACGCCGGAAGGCAAAGAGCAGGTCGTCAGATGTTTGAATGAGCAGTGGAGTGCGCACCGCAACGAATGGTCCGGACGGTAAATCAGTTTCTTCCTTTATATAAGCATCTCGCTGATTCATTATCACTGCACCGCAGCACAGCATCAAAAAAAGCCATATACGAAGTATACCTCTTCGTATATGGCTTTTCTTATTCTATTCTTATTCACAGAAACGCCCGTAAAACCCCAAAGCTCCACGCCGTGTTCTGCATCTGTCTCCTGCTCTACTGCGGGTAACAGGAGCTTGAAAAGGTTCAAGTCCTGTCTTCCAGTTTTCTGCTGCTTTACTGCGGGTAACAGGACTTGAACCTGCACGGTCTCCCACCAGA
>CAKRVA010000035.1 GCA_934408585.1 uncultured Lachnospiraceae bacterium | reverse complement strand
TCTCTATCATTACGAATTAGAGACAGGGCAAAATCTGTTACAGGAAGAAATGCTGCATCTTTCCAAAGTTTATTCGGATTACATGAATCTGAACTCCAATGTAAAGCGTATGGACAGTCTCATGATTGCATCAAGGTGCAGGCGCATGTCGAGACTGGAAATTATTTATTCCACCACTGCAAATGCAGTCAGACTGATACACCGTCTTGGCAATGAAGAACTTATACTAAAAGAGCTTCTTCACTATCTGGATCCTGACGATTACAACAATGTTATTTATTACTGTAGAGGTGATGATGTAACGCCTCGTCTGGAAAGAGCGCTTTGGGAAGCTACACAGGTCAAAGCCATCATGGATAACGACGCATGGCACGAATTTCAGGAGTACCAGCTGCTGATTCGTGTTCTTGCGGAACAAAGCAGGATTGATGAAGCGGGTAATCCTGTTGCAAAGGACAGGAAAGAGATCACATCTTCAAGTCTTCAGAATCCTTCGGATCCTGATGCAACCTTTCGCCACAAAGCGGGCAAAGACCATAAAGGCTATGTTGGCAACATCGTGGAGACTGTCGGGGAAAAGGGTGACAGCCTTATTACCGGTGTTGGGTATGAAAACAATACCCACAGTGACAGTGCATTCTGCAAGGAATATCTTAACAGCCGTCCGGACAATGCCGAGCCTGAGACCATGATTGCAGATGGTGCTTATAGTGGAACTGAAAATCAGGAATTAGCAGCATCCAAAAACACAGAACTCATTACTACAGCACTTTCCGGAAAAGAGACCAACAAAATTTTTGCCGGGTTTACTTTTACAGAAGACGGCAGGCAGGTAAGCGGCTGTCCGATGGGCAATGTTCCTGTAAAGACTACATTTTATCCTAAAACAGGCATGTGCAGGGCACTGTTTGCCCGGGAGTGTTGCGAAAAATGTTCTCACAGAGAAGAGTGCAAAGCCAGAGAGCAAAAGAAAAACTATGCAGTCCACGTATCAGCCAACATGGCTGAACGTGCAAGGTATCTGGCTAAACTTTCAACCGGTGAATACAGGCAGCTGACCCGCAAACGGAATGCGATAGAGGGAATTCCATCTGTGCTCCGAAGAAGATATCATGTCGATAACATCCCGGTATTCGGGTATCTGCGTTCCCGGCAGTTTTTTCTATTCAAGGTTGGTGCATACAACTTTAACAAGCTGTTAAAACACAACAGACGGACAAGGGGGAAGTCTGCCCCAAATCTGGCAATGGTCTGATAAATATGGGGAGGATAACCCTGTATATACAGTAAAATCAGTCAAATAAGAACTTGTTATTTCATAAAAGCAACTCTGGTGGAAAATGCGGCAGTTTAAATTGCTACTTTTGACACCCTAATCAAATATTTGTTAATAAACACATCTCATGTGAGGTTGTACATATGTATATTATTGCAGTGAATCCAATGTTAAGTCATGTTTCGCCAACCTTCCCATTGGCGCACGAATTGAAAAATAGAAATCAAGAAGTTATTTATATTGGTGAAGAAAAAGCGAGGTTTTGGATAGAGAATGAAGGATGCCAGTTTGTATCACTAACATCATGTGAAGATTCAAAATTAAAAAAGCTTAAGATATCGCATAAATATCAAGAGATAGAATCCAATTACAGAAGGCTACATGAAGAAATATTTCAAATCTTGTCTAAATTCTCTCCAAATGACTTTTTTATATTTCCGATTTCTAGGTTTGATTCATTCTACATTCCAGCTGCAAATGCAGGGTTAAGAATTTGGGCATATACACCGAGTAATGGCTCGATTTATGCGAATTTCAGCATACCACCAAGCACATCAATGCTTATTCCCACGCCCTTTAATTCCTTAAAGACTTTAAGCTTTTGGGGCAGAAGATATTTAAGGAAGTATTTTTCGCTAAGGTGGTATAAATTAAAAAATTACTATCCTTATAATCAGCTTAAGTGCCTGAGTGAAAAACATAATTATAAGAGAACATTCACGATAGATGGATTTTGCTTACAATTACCTGTTATATGTCTTGGGCCATCTGAATTAGAATTTAAAGATGGTTTTCCAACACTATTTGCAGGTCTTTGTATAACATCAGAGCAGGAAACTACAGTAATGGACAAAGAAAGAAAGTTAGTTTATTGCTCTTTGGGAACAATGAGTAGTAGGTATTTAAAACGCGATAGATACTTTAAGGAACTTATCGAAATTTTTAGACGTCATTCTGAGTGGGATTTGATTATTAGTTTGGGGGATAATAATAATTCTTTGACATTAGAAGATGATGTAGACAATATAAAGATTTACCAATTTGTCGAACAGAAAAAGATACTTCAAAAAGCAGATTTAGCTATATTGCATGGAGGATATGGATCTGTGAAAGAATGTGTTTATTATGAGACACCAATGATTGTATCTCCAAGTAGTTATGATCAGTCTGGAAATGCAGCAAGGGTTCTTTATAAAGGTATTGGGAAAAGCAATTCTTTATTAAAGAAGAGATTAATTGATAGAGTATTTAAGAGAGATGTTTCAGGGATTAATGGTAAGATTCTAGAGAGGCAAATTTGTGAAATTTTATCAGATGATGTATATATAAAACGAATTAAGGAGATTAAGAAAAACATATTGGAACAGTTGGAATTACAGAAGCTGGTTGACTATTTGTTGAGCATAAAGGAGATTTGATGGACAATATAGTAGAGAAAGTAGATTTATATTGGCGAGCAGCGAATTATTTATCATTAGCAAGGCTCTATTTGAAAGATAATCCATTGCTTAATAGAGATTTGTGTGAGAATGATTTGAAAACACGTTATATGGGACATTGGGGGGTTTGTCCGAGTTTGAATTTTATATATTCTCATTTGAACTATTTATGTAAAAAACACCAATGTAAAATCCAGTTAGTGGTTGGTTCTGGTCATGGTGGAAATGCTCTTTTATCTAATTTGTTCTTGGAAGGCAGTTTGCAAAAACAATATGATTTTCTAACGCCAGATCGTGAAGGTTTGTTAAAATTTTTGAACATAGAAGAAGAGTTAGATAATATGCGAGCAGAAATTAATCCATTATATCCAGGAACAATATATGATGGCGGAGAATTGGGTTATTCATTGGCTGTGGCTTTTGGATCTGTTTTAGACTATAAAGATAATATAACAGTATGTGTGATTGGTGATGGCGAAGCGGAAACAGGAACACTTTGTGCTTCGTGGAATTCTATTCATTTTATGCGGGAAAATGATGGATATGTTTTGCCAATAATAAATTTAAATGGTTATAAAATGGGAAGCAGGTCCATTTTGTCAAATAAAACAGATGACGAATTAAGAGCTTTGTTTAGAGGACTCGGTTATGAAGTTATTATAGTCAATGCCCGTCATGAAGAAATGATAAAAGCATTAGATTGGGTTTGGAGTGAGTATAAA
>CAKRVA010000034.1 GCA_934408585.1 uncultured Lachnospiraceae bacterium | reverse complement strand
TTTCGGGGTGTGGCTCAGGTGGTAGAGCGCTACTTTAGGGAAGTAGAGGCCGCAAGTTCAAGTCTTGTCACTCCGATGAAAAAAGCCATGAAAAACACTGATTATCAGTATTTTTCATGGCTTTACTTTTTCTCTTCTTTTTTATAATATCAACTTATGATTCCAGTTTCTTTTTCTCTTCCCGCATATTCACATCCTCACGAAGCAGCATATATACCGTAGACAATAGCGGAATAAATACCAGCATTCCGAAAATTCCCATCAGGCTTCCACCGATAGTCACTGCTGCAAGGACCCAGATGGACGGCAGGCCGACAGAATTTCCAACGACATGCGGATAAATCAGATTTCCTTCAATCTGTTGCAATACAATAAATAAAACAATAAACCAGATGGCCTTTACCGGGTCATCCACCAGCATTACAAACGCACCAATAAAACATCCGACAAACGCACCGACAATTGGAATCAATGCCGTAAATGCAATCAATACCCCAATCATCACTGCATAGTCAAAACGGAAAATAGTCATGCTGATGATAAACATCAAACCAAGAATTACTGCCTCCGTACACTGTCCAATAATAAAATTACTGAAATTCTTGTATAACAAGGTTGCAATGTGCAGCACACGGTCATGAAAATGAGGCTTGGTATAAACCTTTAAAAGACGTTTGCACTGCTCTCCCAATTTTTCCTTTTGTGCAAGAATGTAAATCGAAAATACAATGGAAATCAATCCGTTTACCGTTCCACTGATGATTCCGCTTGCCACGGAAAACGTAGATGACAGCATACTTCCCATTCCATTCTTCAAAAACCGGATGGCAGAATTTATCATCGAATTCCAATCCATGTTACCAAGATCCAGTTCATTGAAATATTCCAGAAGTCTTGGATTGTTTTCAAGTACGGTCTGGAGCTGTGCTGACAATCCCTGGAAAAACCGCGGCGTCTTTTCTACAATAATCGATACGGTCGCTGCAAGCTGTGGAATCACAGTAATGGAAACAATCGTCACAAGCAGGATTACTACCAGATAAGACAGCAAAATGCTAAATGCTCTCACAGCACTTCCGACCGCAGCCGGCTCCTTAGCTCCCTTCTTTTTCTTTCTTCCCAATAAAATTTTATTTTCAAAAAAATTCATAGGAAGATTGATTACAAACGCAATCATTCCACCTACCAGAAATGGCTGAATAATCTCCCAGAAAAAGACAAGCGTATCCCACAAAACATCAAATTTCAGTAATACCAGCACTACAATACCGGCAAAAAGAATCAGTTTCCGTATTTTTTTCATGTTTTCCTGATTTAGCTTCATCACAAATTCTCCAATACCTTCAAAAGATAATTCCATGTTCTTGCAACTGAGGAAATACTCAAATTTTCCCTCGTTGTGTGAATGTTTTCCATATCCGGTCCAATGGACACACAATCCAGTCCCGGAAGCTTACTTTGAAAAATCCCACATTCCAGTCCTGCATGAATTGCTTCAATCTCAGGTGCTTTTCCATACATCTGACGGTATATTTCCACCATTTTATTGCGCAGCTTCGAGTCTGTGGCATAATCCCAGCCGGGATAGTCTCCACGCACCGTAACGTCTGCCTCCGCAAGACTTCCGATACTCTTCAATTGTTGTATCAGTGCATATTTGGCACTTTCCACAGAACTTCTTACTGAAATACTAATTTGTGCTTTTCCATTCTGTAAAGCAAGAATTCCGGGGTTCAATGACGTTTCAACAAGACCTTTCATTTTTCTGCTGTAAGAAATCACTCCATGCGGTAATGCATTTAAAAGCAATATCCACTTTGCACTGTCTTCTGTGGAACATGCATCTGCACAGCTTTGCTCACCTGCCATCTGAAAACGAAAATTTAACTGTCCGTCCTTTTGCAGATATTCCGTTTTTACCTGAACAAATGCTTTTTCCAGTTTTTCAGATACTTCCTTCTGCATCTGTTCCAAATTGGTATCGGGTATGCCAAGAAGGAACTCTGCCATTGCCTGTGTTGGAATCGCATTGTCTGCAACTCCTCCCTGCATCTTTAAAAGAGAAATCTCATAGTCGTTCTGAAGCTGTGCCAACAACCGTGCCAATAAACAGATTGCATTTCCACGTTCCTTGTCAATCTCTGCTCCGGAATGTCCTCCCTGTAATCCCATTACCTCAAGTTTACATAACACTCCTTTTGACAAACCATGTGACATTTCTTTTTTGATATCCACTCTGGCTCCGCCTGCACAACCGGCAATAAAAATCCCCTCTTCTTCCTGGTCAAGATTTATCATCCGCTTTGCCGTAATCTCCCCCGGTATGATATTGCGGGCACCATCCATGCCAACCTCTTCGTCTACGGTAATCATCAATTCTATCCTGGGATGGTAATATTCTTCCCCATCAAGAAGTGCCAGACCAAATGCCACTGCAATACCATCATCTCCACCAAGGCTGGTCCCTTTTGCAGATATCTTATCACCGGAAATCTGCAGGCACAGGCCTTCTTTTTTCATATCAAGTGCGCAATCTGCATCCTGTACTGCCACCATATCCATATGTCCCTGTAAAATGACAGGCTCATGGCTTTCATACCCCTTAGATGCCTCTTTGATTATTACAATATTATTCCATTCGTCCTGCCTGCAATACAGATTTCTCTCTTTGGCAAATGATTTCAGATAGTCACTCATCTGCTTTGTATTTCCGGAGCCATGAGGAATGTTGCAAATCTCCTCAAAATAATGAAATACGGAATGTGGTTCTAATTGTTCAAGCATGTTCCCTTTTCCTTTTACCTTTTTTATTCTGACACCTACTATTGTTATATCAAAAAAGAGCTTATCTTTCCATAAGCTCTTTCGTCTGCGTTTTAATTATGCAATTTTGCTCTTTGCAAGTTCTGCAAGAGTCTTAAATCCTTCTGCATCATTAACAGCCATTTCAGCAAGCATCTTTCTGTTGATATCAACTTCTGCAAGCTTCAATCCATACATGAACTTGCTGTAGGATAATCCATTCAATCTTGCTGCTGCATTGATACGTGCAATCCAAAGCTGTCTGAACTGACGCTTCTTTTCCTTACGTCCTGCATAAGAAGAAGCTAATGCTCTCATTACGGACTGCTTTGCTACTCTATACTGTTTGCTTCTGGCTCCTCTGTAGCCTTTTGCAAGCTTTAATACTCTGTTATGTTTTTTCTTGGCATTAACGCCACCTTTAATTCTTGCCATTTCTCATATCCTCCTTACGACAATCGTTATTTATTACAGATAAGGTAAAATCTTCTTCATATTCTTAACATTTGTTGCATCTGTAATAGCTGGCTGTCTAAGAGCTCTTTTTCTCTTAGTGCTCTTCTTGGTTAAGATATGTTGCTTGTAGGCTTTGCTTCTTTTTAATTTGCCTGTTCCTGTAACTTTAAAACGCTTTGCAGCAGATTTGCTGGTTTTCATTTTTGGCATAACTGATTTCCTCCT
>CAKRVA010000033.1 GCA_934408585.1 uncultured Lachnospiraceae bacterium | reverse complement strand
GCCCATGCCGGCGAAAAAGGTGACGAGTATCGTGAATAATAATGTCATATCAGTGTTCCTCCTCTAACATGTGATCCAGATTCTGCTCCATCTGGTGAATACTTCCTGCGAGCTGCTTTCTGGCAGCGTCGTCGATGTGCGCCAGAAGACTGTTCATAAAGCGGTTCTGAAGGGTGCGCCCCTGTTCGATGACAGCGCCGGCTTTGTCTGTGCAGAGCAGATGGGTCTTCCTGCGGTCGTCTGTGTCCGCCTCACGTCGCAGATAACCTTCACCGACAAGCTTGTCTACGTTGATCGATACGAGGTTGGCTTTGATCTTGCGGACTTCCACAATATCGCGTGCGGTGGTATATTCCGGGTTGTTCGCCAGAAACATCAGAATATCGAATGCGGTCTGCGGGAGATTCAGTTCGTGACACAGAGGTCTGCATACAGCACTGTAGGCAGACGATAGCTTCATGGTAAATTCAATACCGGTATTCATAGGTAAATGCTCCTTTCAATGGGACAAAATAATACTTCACGCATGTAATATTCAGATTGAGATGTCTTGCATACATATACTTCAAATGTGAATGATTCATATATGAAGTATATTAACACGACACATCCGGATTGTAAAGAGAAACATATTTGACAAATTCCGGATTCCGGTGTTACAATAGGATACGGAAAAGAGCGTTAGCATATTATATTCGTATAATCTGCTGGTGCTCTTTTTTTGTGTTGTGGAGACACCTGTATGCAAAGTAAGGATGAATAATGAAAAAAGAAGATAGAGAGATATTTTTAAAACAGATATTCTGGGAGGTCGTGGGAAGTGCGTTTATCGCTGGCGGTATTTACAATTTTGCGGTGCAGGCGGGATTCCCGATGACCGGATTTTCCGGTATCTCGATCATTTTATATCAGCTGTTCGGTGTGCCGATCGGATTTTCCACGATACTGCTGAATATACCGGTGGCAATATTATGCTATCGTCTGCTGGGAAGACATTTTTTCTTCAGCTCACTGCGCTGTATGCTGATTTCTTCTCTGATGATTGACTATGTTGCGCCGCTGCTCCCGGTTTACTCGGGAGACCGTCTGCTTGCGGCACTCTGTACCGGTGTGTTTGCCGGACTGGGATATGCGGTGATTTACATGCAGAATTCCTCGACCGGTGGTTCCGACTTTATTATTATGGCAGTCAAGAATCTGAAACCGTACTGGTCTGTCGGGAAAATTTCGTTCGTGACGGATGTGATCATCATTCTTCTGGGCGGATTTCTGCTTCGGGATGTGGATGGAATTATCTACGGAATGATTGTGAGTTTTCTGCTGGCAATCGTGGTCGACAAGCTGATGTACGGCATCAATTCCGGGAAAATGACACTTGTTGTGACGGAGCATGGAAAGGAGATCTGCGATGTGATCGATTCCTGCTGCGGCCGCGGCTCTACGATATTACAGGGACAGGGCGGTTACCGCTGTGACGACAAACAGGTCGTGATGTGCGTGTGCAACAACAAAGAGATGTATCTGCTTCAGCATGCTGTTAAGGAGGCAGACCCGGCATCGTTTATGATTATATTGGAGTCCAATGAAGTGCACGGAGAGGGCTTCCGCACCATCAGGATCGGAGAGGGTGAGACGCAGGCAAAGAACAGCGCGGTTTGATTCCATAGGAAATTTGTGCTATAATCTTATTTTATGGTATAAAAGTAAGTAAGAAAGAATCAGCCGGGAGAGAGAACATGCAGAGTTTAGAGACACTGACAGAACGGGATTTTGACAGCGTATGGGAGATTATGGAGGAGAGTTTTCCGCGGGACGAGAGACGATCCAGGGAGGCGCAGAGAAAGATACTGGATGTCTCCTGGTGTCACCTGTACGGGTACCGTGCACATGGGGAACTGTTGGCGTTTCTGGCAGTGTGGGAGTTTGATACATTCCTGTTTGTGGAGCACTTTGCCGTGAGGAAATCATGCCGAAACGGCGGACTTGGAGCGGTACTTCTGACACAGCTGACGGCGCAGAGCAGAAAGCCGGTTATACTGGAGGTGGAACTGCCGACCGGTGAACTGGAAGCCAGACGGATTGCATTTTATGAGAGAAACGGATTCGTGATGAATCCGTTTGAGTATATGCAGCCGGCGATGGGAGAGGACAGACATGCCATCCCGCTTCGGATCATGTCTTATCCGAAGCGGCTTTTGGCAGATGAATTTGAGACCATGCGGGATGTGCTGTACTGTCATGTCTATCGGCAGAAATAGCGCTACGGACAGAATGGCAGATCGATGGTAAGTGTTACCGGACAGTGGTCGGAGCCGGTGACATCGGTGAGAATTCCTGCATCCACAAGCCGGTCATCGAGTGCGGATGAGGTGATGAAGTAGTCGATACGCCATCCGGCGTTCTTCTCTCTGGCGTGAAAGCGGTAGGACCACCAGGAGTAGATGCCCTCGGTATCCGGATAAAAATGGCGGAACGTATCGGTGAAGCCGGCGGATAAAAGAGTCGTCATTTTTGTGCGCTCCTCGTCGGTAAAACCGGCGTTTTTCCGGTTGGTTTTCGGATTCTTAAGGTCGATCTCTTCGTGGGCGACATTGAGATCGCCGCAGAGAATCAGAGGCTTGTTCCGGTCAAGACCTTTTAGATATGAGAGAAATGCATCTTCCCACTCCATGCGGTAGGAAAGCCTTGCCAGTTCATTCTGGGAATTCGGCGTGTAGCAGGTGACCATATAAAAATCCGGGAATTCCAGCGTAATCACACGTCCCTCGGTATCGTGCTGTGAAATGCCAATGCCATAATACACCGACAGAGGTTCCTTTCTGGTAAAAATGGCGGTGCCGGAGTAGCCCTTTTTCTGCGCATAATTCCAGTAAGCGTAATAGCCCTCCGGTGCAAAATCAATCTGCCCCTCCTGCAGTTTGGATTCCTGGATACAGAAAATATCAGCATCACTTGCTGTAAAAAATTCTGCGAAGCCTTTCTGCATGCAGGCGCGCAGACCGTTGACATTCCATGAGATCAGTTTCATAGACAATTCCTTTCTGTGGCTGCCCGGATGTGGCAGCGGTTTTACTTTTTCCAGATTTGTGATAAGTATACCATCCGGCGGACAAAAAGGAAAGAAGAAGGAGGCGCGTTTCGTATGGCGGTCTGGAATCCCTGGCATGGCTGCAAGAAAATCAGTGCAGCGTGCGACAACTGTTATGTATATGAAAAAGATGCGATGTACGGCAAAAATGCGTCCGTGATCCGAAGGACAGCCAATTTTGATCTGCCGGTAAAGAAGAACCGGAGAGGAGAATACAAGCTGCTGCCACAGGAGGAACCGGTCTATGTGTGCATGACGTCGGATTTTTTCCTACCGGAGGCGGATGAATGGCGGAGCGAGGCGTGGGCGATGATGAGGGAGCGGCAGGATCTTTCCTTTGTGATTGAGACAAAGAGGGAGCACCGCTTTTTTAAAGCACTGCCCGGCGATTGGGGAGACGGCTATGAAAACGTGACGATTCTCTGTTCGGTGGAGATTCAGAGACGCGCGGATGACCGGATTCCTGCATTTTTAAAACTGCCGGTGCGCCATAAGGGAATTCTCTGCGAACCGCTCCTTGAAAAACTGGTGCTGGATGCGTATCTAAAGACCGGGGAGATTGCGCAGGTTCTCTGTGGCGGCGAACAGGGAGCAGACGCGCGTGTATGCGATTTTGCCTGGGTGCTGGAACTGATGAACCAGTGCGTGAACTGCGGGGTTACATTCCGCTTTTTGCGGACCGGCACTTTTTTCCGGAAAGGGAACCGGATATACCGGATCGCGGAGGAGGAGCAGGAAGAGCAGGCGAAGCGGGCGGGCGTGGACTATACGCCATAACGCAGGGAGGAATGACAGGATGAACGTTCAATATGCAAAAGAAGTGATAGAACTTCCGGCGGAACCGGGCGGAAAGGCAGAGACGCTGCTGATGCGTCTGATAAGAGCGGGATATTATGTGGATGCGCCCTGCGGCGGAA
>CAKRVA010000032.1 GCA_934408585.1 uncultured Lachnospiraceae bacterium | reverse complement strand
CTGTCAGAGGCATTTGAGAAGATGACGGAAACACCGGAGCTGGAGCTGAAGGTAACGATACTGAACATCAATTCAGGGAAGAATGAAAAACTGAAGGAAGGTTGTCCGGTATTAAAGGAATATATGCAGTATGTTGAGAAAATCAGAGAAAACAGAAAGAGAATGCCCTTAGAGGAAGCGGTGGAAGAAGCAATCGGGTACTGTATCGGGAATGGGATTCTGAGGGATTTTTTACTGAGGCAGAGAGCGGAGGTAGTGAAGATGAGTATCTATGAATACGATGAGGAACGGGAACTGGCGCTGATTCGGAGAGATGAGCGGGAAATCGGAGAGAAAATTGGGCGCGAAAAAGAGCGACAAAACGTAGAAAAGATACTTCAGGAAGAAAAGGAAAACAACATTAAATCAATTATTACATTATGTCAGGAATTTGGAAGCTCGAAAGAAGTAACTGTTGAGAAATTAATGGAGCAATGTCATCTTACCAAAGAACAGGCACGGGAAAAGATTGCCTGCTATTGGCAATGAAAATTGATATTTAAGAGAAGAAAATACTGTAAGAAAGGTAATCCCATGAGAGAACAGGAATACACGCATATTATACATCCATTTCCTCCTTTATATGATGCATCATCGCAAATATTAATATTAGGAAGTCTTCCTTCTGTGAAATCCAGAGAGCAGATGTTTTTTTATGGACATCCCCAGAATCGCTTTTGGAAAGTAATTGCGGCTGTTTTAAATGAGGAAGTTCCAGTTACGATAGAGGAAAAGAAGCAAATGCTTTTAAAACATCATATTGCATTGTGGGATACGATTTATAGTTGTGATATTATTGGCTCCAGTGACAGCAGCATTAAAAATGTAGTTCCGACAGATTTGAAAAGGATAATCGAGGAAAGCTGTATTACAAGAGTTTTTTGCAATGGAAAAACGTCTGGAAAGTATTACGAGAAATATCAGGAAAAGGTTTTGGGAGTTAAAGCGCAGGTGCTTCCCTCGACAAGTCCTGCCAATGCCGCATTTTCTTTGGAAAAGCTAATACAGATATGGAATGGAGAAATAAACAGTGATGACGGAAAAAACAAGTAGACAGAAGAAAATAGCCGCAATCAACGATTTGACAGGATTTGGGCGGTGTGCGCTGACCGTGTCAATTCCAATTATATCGCATATGAAGTTACAATGTTGCCCGGTGCCGACGTCGATTCTTTCCAATCACACCGGATATGAGGAATATTACTTTGATGATTATACGGGTCATCTTACCGATTATCTTGCTATGTGGAAGAAGCTGAATTTATCTTTTGATGGAATTATGTCGGGATTCTTGGGTTCTGCGCAACAAATTGATATGGTGGAAGAATTCATTCGGTGTTTTCGAAAGAAAGATACGGTGGTAGTGGTGGACCCGGTAATGGGAGATCATGGAACGATTAGCAGTGCTTATACCGAAGAAATGTGTCTTTTAATGAGAAAACTCGTTTCTTTAGCTGATATTATTACGCCTAATCTGACGGAAGCCTGTCGGCTGACCGACACCGCTTATCGGAATGCAGGATGGAAAAGAACAGAACTATTTGAACTGGCGGAAAAACTTTCGGAATATGGACCTGAAAAAATTGTGATTACCGGAATTCCACAGGGAGAGTTTATCGCAAATTATATGTATCAAAAGGGAAAAGAACCGATGATGATGCGGACACATCGTGTCGGCGAGGAACGATGTGGAACCGGTGATATTTTTGCGGCCATTATTACAGCTGATGCAGTTCGTGGCGTGGATTTCACGCATTCTGTTCGCAAAGCATCCAATTTTATAAAAAAGTGTATGATAAAAACTATGGAAATGAACATTGAACCTAAAAATGGTGTCTGCTTTGAAGAGGTATTGTCTTCACTTAAAAATTAATAAATGGAATGAATAATTTTTTTGAAAACGTCCATAATACTCGTGTAACTAAAAATATTTATGCCGTAGCAGTAAAACGGCGGAAAAGAGGAATTATGGCTAAGAACGATTATAACCAGAACAAGCAGACAAACAGCACTCAGGATATGAACTCCACTAAGGATTCTCAGAACTCCAAGAATGCAGATAAGAATCAGTCTTCAAACAACACAAAGGACAAAAACACAAACAAGTGTGATTACTAAAAATAAAGAAGAGGACGTCCTTTCCGGGACGTCCTTTTTGAATTCAAAGTTGAGATAACATGAGTGTACAATCATTTGTAAATATGGTACAATTTCAAAGATAATGTGTATAAAAGAATGGAACATAGATTATGAAAAAAATGGAACTTATCGCACCATGTCACTTTGGTCTGGAATCCGTATTAAAGCGAGAAATCGTTGATCTGGGATATGATGTTATTAAAGTAGAAGATGGAAGAATCACGTTTGCCGGAGATGAGCAGGCCATCTGTTATGCAAATATCCATCTGCGTACGGCAGAAAGAATCCTGTTGAAAATGGGGAGCTTTCATGCCGAGACTTTTGAGGAATTATTTCAGGGAATTAAGGCAATTTCATGGGAAGAAGTGATTCCGCAGAATGGTAAGTTCTGGGTTGCCAAGGCGGCAAGTGTAAAAAGTAAGTTGTTCAGTCCATCCGATATTCAGTCTATTGTTAAAAAGGCCATGGTGGAAAGACTGAAAACTGTTTATCATACAGAATGGTTTCAAGAGGATGGGGAACCGTTTCCGTTACGTGTATTTCTGATGAAGGATGAAGTTACGGTAACACTGGATACGACAGGGGATTCTTTACATAAAAGAGGTTATCGAAAGCTGACAGCAAAAGCACCGATTGCAGAAAATCTTGCGGCAGCACTGCTGATGCTTACACCATGGAAAGGTGACAGAATTCTGGTAGATCCGTTTTGCGGAAGTGGAACATTTCCGATTGAAGCAGCAATGATGGCAGCACATATTGCACCCGGAATGAACCGTACCTTCACGGCACAGCAATGGACGCACATGATTCCTCAGAAGGAATGGAATGAGGTGCTGGAAGAAGCCAGAGAGATGATAGATTTATCGGTACAGACAGACATCCAGGGATATGATATTTCCGAAGATATGGTTGCAATCGCAAGAGAAAATGCAAAGCTTGCAGGCGTAGATCATCTGATTCATTTTCAGAAGCGGGATGTTGCACAGTTAAGCCATGCCAAAAAATACGGCTTTATTGTTACCAATCCACCATATGGAGAGCGAATCGAAGAAAAGAAAAATCTGCCTATGCTATATCAGACAATTGGGGAACGGTTTAAGCAGCTGGATTCCTGGTCAATGTATCTGATTACTGCTTATGAGCAGGCAGAAGAATCCATGGGTTTAAAAGCGAAAAAGAATCGCAAAATATATAATGGAATGATGAAAACCTATTTTTACCAGTTCCCGGGACCGGTGCCCCCAAGAAGAAATATATAGAATTAGGAAGCAAAAGAAAAACAGGAGGTTAAAAGCATGCAGAAATTGAATAAGCATACCATGATTTATAGTTTGATTTTTTCGCTTATTGCAATGTCTGCGATTGTTTTTTTATCTGCCAATAAAAAAGTCACCATTTCTGATACAGAGCATAGCGCACAGGAGCAGTTACAGGGTCATGAAAAGGAAAGCGTGCAGACATCTGAAAATCACGAGCTGCCAATGCAGGAAACAGCGAATGAAAATTATCTGACCATTCCTGTTCCGGAAAACTGTAAGGCGGAAAATGTGACTGTGGAAAATCATTATATGGACCGTGAACTCTGTGTACAGATTGCAGAATCCAAGGAGTCATTCTTTCAGGAAAATCCGATATCCGGAAGCAGTAAAAAGGTAATCTGGGGAAGAAGTGAAGAAAGTGGTAAGGGAGTACGGCTTTCTTTTAAAGTAGACGGGATCTATGAGTACAAAACAGTTCTTGAAAACAACAATCTGTATATTACCTTTTTGAAACCGAAAGAAGAATACAGTCAGATTATCGTAATTGACCCGGCGTGTGGTGGCATGGATACCGGAAAAGCATCGAACAATGTGGTGGAAAAGGATGTTGTTCTTAAGGTAGCCCAAAAGGTGCAGGAACAGTTGGAAAAAGAAGGAATTAAGGCATATTTTACCAGAATCAGTGATGTGAATCCGTCAGAAAGTGCCCGCGTGGAACTGGCGAATGAAATAGGAGCGGATATGTTTATCCGAATCCAGGTTGGTGCATATGAGGATGAGAGCATTTATGGAGTAGCGACTATTTTTAATGAGAACTATTTCATTCCGGGATTTGGAAATGTGGAACTTGCGGATTCGCTGGAAAGAGAAGTTGTTACCAGCATCAAGGGAAAAGCAATTGGGCTGGAAAGAGCGGGAGAAACGGATGATACGTTGCGTAATATTACCGTTCCGGCCGCTGCAATCAATATAGGATGTGTTACTAACAAACAGGAGGCCATTTTATTGCAGCGGGATGATTATCAGGATAAAATTGCAAGCGGAATTGTAAATGCAATCCGAAATAGCAGTAAGGAAATAGAACAGTGAGGACAAAAAATGCAGAGAATTATTTTTGCGACGGGAAACAAAAACAAAATGAATGAAATCCGTATGATTTTAAAGGGACTTCAATTAAATGGAGAACCGGTTGAAATTGTATCTATGAAGGAAGCCGGAATTTCCATGGATATAGAAGAGAATGGGAAGAGTTTTGTGGAAAATGCGCAGATAAAAGCAAAAGCAGTATGGGAACGCGTTCCACAGGCATTGGTTATGGCTGACGATTCGGGACTTGAAATTGATTATTTGAATAAGGAACCCGGAATTTATTCGGCACGGTATTTGGGGGAAGATACTTCATATCATGTAAAAAATCTGAATTTAATAGAACGTCTTCAGGGAGTGCCGGAGGAGAAGCGTACAGCCCGTTTTGTGTGTGCGATTGCCTGTATGATGCCGGACGGTTCCTGCCTTACTGCACAGGAAACAATTGAAGGAAGAATCGGGTATGAGGAAAAAGGCAGTCATGGATTTGGATATGATCCGATTTTTTATGTGCCGGAATATGGGAAAAGTACCGCGGAACTGTCCGAAGAAGAGAAAAATCAGATTAGCCACAGAGGAAAGGCACTTCGCGCTATGCGGAAACAATTGGAAAACTATCAGGCAGGTGAAACAAAATGAAAATTTTGATTGTTAGCGATACGCATCGTAAAAATGACAGTTTCCTAAAACTGGTGGAAAAGCTGAAACCTCTTGATATGGTGATTCATTGTGGTGATATCGAGGGGAGCGAATATCTGATTGCACAGGCAGCAGAATGTCCGGTACAGATGGTAACCGGAAATAATGATTTTTTCTCGGATTTACCGGCAGAGAAGGAATTTCAGGTTGGAAAATACAAGGTCTGGCTGACACATGGTCATTCCTATTATGTATCTATGAGTAATGAACATATTAAACGTGAGGCGAGAGCCCGGGGAGTTGATATTGTAATGTATGGTCATACCCACCGGCCGGTAATTGAAATCGAACCGGATTTAATCACGTTGAATCCGGGAAGTCTTTCTTATCCGAGGCAGGAAGGGAGAAATCCATCTTATATTGTGATGAAGATAGATGAAAATGGTGATGCAGATTTTTCATTGGAATACATAAATGAGTAATAAAAAAGAATCAGCAGATTGCTGATTCTTTTTTCGTGAGCCACCGGGGACTCGAACCCCGGACAACTTGATTAAAAGTCAAGTGCTCTACCACCTGAGCTAGTGGCCCATATTAAATAGATGAAAACTGGGCTAGCTGGATTCGAACCAGCGAATGCAGGAGTCAAAGTCCTGTGCCTTACCGCTTGGCGATAGCCCATTATTACCAAGCTTGACCTGTTGATAATATCAGGTAAGGGTGGATAGAGGGACTCGAACCCTCGGCCTCCAGAGCCACAATCTGGCGCGCTAACCAACTGCGCCATACCCACCAT
>CAKRVA010000031.1 GCA_934408585.1 uncultured Lachnospiraceae bacterium | reverse complement strand
GTTTTCCTTACCTTCTGACACAATATAATAAGGTCTTTGTTTTCCGGGATAAACCTCAATAACAATTAATGTTTTATCTTCCATGCTCTGCAATGTTATATTGGGAATAATCTGAGGTGTACACATATCAGTTATTGCATTCATAATTCCATCCATAATCTGGAAAACCTTCTCTTTTGGGACTCCAACAATTTCCTTCGTTTTGTCAGAAATCCCAATAATTATTTTTCCACCAGCAGTATTCGAAAAGGCTACTACTGTTTTCATGTATTTTTTGCTATCTGCCGGCACCTCTTCTTTAAACTCTATTGTCTTAGATTCTCCTGCAATAATTTCTTCTAAGCTCATCAAAACATCTCTCTTCTTCTCATTTTGCTGTTTGTATCTGCTAAAAAGTATATCAAACTTCTCATGTATTTACTACTATTTAGTAAATATACATTTTACAGATAATCCAAATGAAGTTCACCATCTTCTACTAATATTTTGTAATCATCCACTTCAATCTCTTTACATTTTTCTGACGATGAAATATACTTAACCTCTGTCCTCAATTCATTAATTTCGTCACACAATCCTTTTAAATCCAGTTTTCCATGATTAATATGCTTATTCAAATAATAAACCAACATATACTCTGAAATCATGTGCTTATCTTCTATATGCATTTGATTTCGTTTATCTACTACAATATAATAAACTGTAGGCATCTCTTTTGAACTCACATATCTTGTATCCTCTTTAAAGATAAAATCCAAACTACCTGGTCTGGCAACAAATTCCTTATGCTTTGAAATTTGATCAGAATAGGCATTAATTAATGTCCTGAATATTCTTCCATATGCTTTATCTATTTCATCAAAATAATGATTAGTTCTCCATTTTGCCTCTATTATCAAAACTACATTTCGAGACATATCATAAATAGCACAGTCAATATCACTTTCAACCTTATTCCCTGCCTCATTATTAAATACATATTTTCTTGTCTTTCCTACAGCAATATTCTTTACTCCTTTTAACAACTTATCTATACGTTCTTCTGTTACCTTTGATATTGTGTTCTCTCTATTTGAAATTTCTATACTTTTAGAATAATGCCCATTAATAATATTAAATTGCCAATCATTTACTCTTATCAGCGACGGTACAGTTACAATATCCTCCTCCACTTCAAACAGAGGAAACTCTAAAACATTGGAATTCCCTACATTTATCAAGTAATCAATTATTGCCTGCACTTTATCTCTTCTTAATCTGCTGACCTTACAAATCTCTTCAATACATTTATTTTTGTTAAGCACAAGCAATATTTCTTTACCAATTTCATATATATCTTCTGCAAAATCCTTGTAGATATTAATAGCAATTGATTTCAACATTGCCCGATAGTACAAATATCCTAATACACCTGATAGCTGTTTAGGATGATTAAATACCCTACTTCTCACATTTGCTAACCATTTATTCAAATCCTTTTCTACAATTTCTCTGCCAAGCTTATATAGCTCTAAATCCGTATTCTCCTCTAGTTCCTCAATTTTTACTTGGTTAAGAACCACTTTACTCCAAAAAGCTTTTATTATCTCCATTGTTTGCATCTGCTCTGCTTTGCATGCAGCCGGATCATCAGCCCCATAAAAATAAACCTCTGCTTCTTCCAGCTCATTCACAACCCATGATGTGGTCAGCTTATATGTTTTATCTTCTATACAACTAAGCTGTGCTTTGGAAAATGGATTAATATCATTTACCTCTCTAGCAAATCTATAATCCTGAAATATAGAATAAAGTTCACAATCCAAGGCTTTTACATATTTTTTCAATCCTGGAATATTGATTTTACCTTTAGTTATCCTTATCCCCTTCTTTACTGCTTTTGAATATAAAAAGCCTGCTATACAACGCCTAAACAAATTATCAATATCTTCTGGTGCTTTTTGCAAAACTCCAATTTCAACAGCAATCAAGGGATAAAAAAGATAATAGTTCATGTTGTGCGAACAAAAATACTTATCTAACCCCTCTTCCACATACTGATTAATTTTCTCACATAAAATTCCCAACACTACAAATTCATCCATGATATCCCCCATACTGTTTTAAATCTAAAGCCATCTTTTTCACATTTCATCACTATATGATAATCTGCATCAGCATCAAAAATCTTCCTCTTCTTCTCGTTATTGATATATCGTTTAAATTCTGTAACATAGTAATATGCTTTTCTTCTGAACGGTCAATTAATTGTGCAATAGATTTAAGATTTTTCTTTTGCTTTTGTATTGCATTCTGTAACAGATTCAAAAACTCTTCTTCTGTAATTGTATCTATAAAATGAAACAAATTGCTCAAAAGACCAACTACAGCATCTGCAACTTGTATTAATTTATTACCTGTAGATTCTATAAAATCATAATTGCAAAATTCTTTAACATAATACAATAAACGAAGATGCTCTATTGTTTCAATAAAACCTTTCCAATCATTCTCATATTGCCTACACCATTCTGTTTCAACAAAAGTATATCTTGACTGCAATATACACTCTTTTAATATGTTTTTTTCTTTTCTGGATAATACTTTTCCATCCTTATCAGAAATAACCCACTGTTCAAATTCATCAAAATAAACATTCATTTCTTCAAAAGAGTGTAACTTCCCATGTTCCGTAGCAATATCAGAATCTTTTAGCACGCCAAATATTTCATTTAATGCATCTTCTGTAGTATAAATATCTCCGGCCATGATGTCATGAAAATGATTTATACAATTTATTTTCTCTATATTTCTTGACACCCAACCCATACTTACTTTTTCTTTATCCAATACCCATACAGATTTATTTCCATTATAACTCCATGCTTTCATGTATGTTTGCGGGACAAAATGCTGATTTTTAGCAACCTCTTCATGTCTATTTGGTTCTACTTCCTGCAGATTCATGCAATCACTCCTATACAATCTGAAACCACTTCATCTCATATCCCATTACTTTATTGCTTTTCTGATATATTCTAGTTTCTACAATAAATTTGTCACATCTTAACAAAAAGAATATATCTCTACTTTCTTCTTCAGCAAAATAATAGCGATATCTATTCCTCCACATATACATTCCGGTGCTTTCAACAAAATTCCATGAGATACCATTCATTTGTAGCATTTGTTTCCATTCCGTTAATTCAGTCGATATACCATTTGCCTCCGCTGGCACAATAACTTCGTCTGTCTTTTCTAGATTCTCGTTATAATCCATTGCACAGGCAATTTCTTGCATTTTTTGCAAAATATCAACATATTCATTAATTTCTCCTAAAAAAATATAAATCAAATTACTATATGTAAAATTAATTTCACCATGTTCTGCACCTATAACAGTTACATCAAAACAAATATCAGAACCTATTGAATCAATATCGTTCATATATGGCATATAATGCACACCATATTCTTCATCAATTTTTTGAGATTTTATACCAATATAAATTCCCAATGATATTAATAACAGTACCACTAACGCTATAGCCGCAATTATTAGCCATCTCTTCTTTGCAATAATTTCATTCCACATCACAAGAACCTCCATACAATAATTATACTTCCGTTATCTAATCTGTACAATATTCCTCTATTACAAATCTTCTTATGCCAAGAATAACGCTTTCCCTCTTCAGTTGTCACCTCTGCCTTTTTCTTAGTCATATCTGATTTCCTGCTCCATGACGATTCCCGACTGGAACTGGATAATCAGCTTCTCGGCAGAAACCACCTTGATGCTTGCTATCAGCCTTCTTACAAGGTCATTATCAAATTCCGGTATTTGGCAGCCCTGTTTCTCTAGGAAACTGTCCATATCCTTCAACCGCTGTTCGTAACTGTCAGCCAGTTTTTTCTTCCGTCTGGTCTCTATCTGCTCCTCTTTTAGGGTGGTGATTTCTTCTGCAATCCTGCGATACCGCTCATCGAATTCATCGGTGTAAGAGCCTCCCCTTGCATTCTCTGCAATCAAATCCACCATTTCTTCTTCCTTTTCTTTGATTTTTTCTTCGTATTCATCGGGCTCCTGCTCTCCACCATAGCTTCCGATTACCCGGATGACATTCTGTCGGAAGGCTCCTACAAAATCTCCATCACCTCTTATAATTCTGTTTATAGACTCCATAACTGCCCTGTTTAGTGCTTCCTCTTCCAGTGTCTCGGACTTCTTGCAGTTCTTTGTTCCGTTCGTCAGTCGATTGCTACACCTCCACACAATTTTCTTTTTGCCATTTCTCGACCATATGACTCTTCTGTATTCCTGCTCGCAGTTTCCGTAGAACAGTAAACCAGTGAGGGCATATTTTCAAGAAACCTTGCTTTTCTAGTTCTTCTTTCTCGTTACCGCATCCTTGTTTATGGTGGCACGTCTCGCCAGTTCTTCCTGCACTCGGTAAAAAAATTTCTTTGGTATAATTGACTCATGGTCATCTTCCACATAATACTGTGGCACGATTCCCTTGTTGATGACCTTTTTCTTGGTCATGAAATCCACCGTATAGTTCTTCTGCAGTAGGGCATAGACCGTGTAATTCTGCGGTATTCGGGACTGACCTGTTGTTCCTTCTTTTCATAACTTCTCTGTAAGTTCGGGACTTTGTATCAGCTTATTTATGGCTATAATGCATACCTCTTCCACTTGGCTGTCCAATATATAAAACCGCCACCGCAGGATACCTTATTCCGGTACACATAATTTTTACATTTCCACTTAGGTATTCCATTCGGTCTTTCTTATCATGCGGTTGTATATGGCTATAGAAGCATCCGCATTCTGCATATCAGCACTCCGCTGAATATGAGCCTTTCCCTTTTGTTCGGTCTGTGTTTTCCACGGCTCCATTCAATCCGTACCTGTTCCCTTCTTTTCTGCACCCTCTCAAACAGTTCCTTATCTATAATCTGCTCATAATCTTCCATTCCAAGGTAGTTATAATTCTCCAGTATTCTGCCTATGGAGGCGTGAAATCAGCCACCTGCCATGGACATTTTACTCCCATTTTCTTCAAATTCCTTGCTATCTGAAGGGCTTAGATTCCGCTGTCGTAATCTTTAAAAATCTGTTCCACGAATTTTTATGTTCCTCATAAACCACTATTTTTCCATCCAGAAGAGGAAGACATAAACTGTATTCACCATCCCCATGATCTACCATGTAGAATAGTTTGTTTTCTACATCAAATTTTGAAATTATCACTTCTTCCTTTCCTGTATTTTTCTCCAAGTCACTCCCAAAACCACTTTTTTACCCATACACGCCCTTGACAAGTATTATGCATCTTTAAAATGGGCAAAAAAATCGGACAAAAACTAGCCATTTTTCGGTCTAATTTTTGCCCTCAAATCGAAACATCTTTTTGTCAAGCCTTACTTTTTCTTCTCTTTTCCACAATACTGCATCAACGCTACCGTTTCCACATGCACGGTATCTTGAAAAGTAAAATGTTCAATGCTGTTCACTATCAATCAAGTACCTGAACAGCTGAACTTTTCAAAGTTTTCAATGGTTCAATGCTGTAAACTTTCATTGATGTTGTACTGTCAAAGGTGGCAAATCGGTGACATTGCCACCGCTTGCACCTTTGAAGTTGACTTTTCAATTACTTCACATATACTACACCATCTTTTGAATAACCGCAAACCCAACCTGACGGAATACGCAACCACAAAGCACCGTTCACAGCTTGGGTTTCTTTTACGGTTACCACCGTACCTTTTGACAATACAGCACTTCCATCAACCTGTTTTACAGCATGACTTTTTGCATTGGTTGTCAGCTGAATGTACTGCTTTTTATTTCCCCCCGGTGCATCCCTGACATACATATTTGCCTGTAAGGTGTAATTTTTTCCAATCGTGAATTTACTTTCTTTTGCAGGTGTACCGCCTACCATACAAGCATCATACTGTGTAAGATTGTATTCTTTGATAATACTGGTGATGGTACTGATATAGGTGGGACTTGTGGCATAACCACCATTTTTGATTGCTGTGATTGCAGCTGTGTAATCTGTTACACCAATGCACCCGGCATAACGTGAACAGCTTCCAAGCATATCATAGTAATCTTCTACCGCATCCCTGATTGAATCATATGCCCGGAACATATCGGTAATAGTGGTGTAAGTTTTACCATCATAACATTCTTTGGTTTTGGTAGAATATGCCTTATCTTTCCACGCTGTGCCAAAATGAACCTTGGATTTACCCACCTTGATACCAAACACAGCATTAGCTTTAATCATTTTGGGACTTGTACCATAAGCTGATTCACAACAAGCCTGTGCAATGCAAACAGAAGGAAGAACCTTCTTTTCTTTGCTATTGCAAATGTCAACAGCCAATGGTGCTATCAAAGCAATAAATTCCTGCACCTGTTTAGCTGTTGCCATTCTCATCACCTGCTTCCTTACTGATTCTTGCTGCATCAACCAAACCTTCACCAATGATATAAGCAATCAGTGTTGCCCCGGCTGTTACAACCGCTGTTACCTGTTCAATGGTCAAATCAGACACATTGAACGCAACCATAATTGCAGTAATAAAACCAATCAAAGCAGCCCAAAACTTCCTGCTTGTCAATTTGCTTTTCCAATCAATTTTTTTCATTATCCAAGTACCTCACTTTCTTTTTCAATCTTGGCTTCCTGAATCCTGATTTTTTCACTTTCTTTGGTATCTTTGAAGCCACGCACAAAATAACCAAGGGCAACTGCTACAATTTCAGTTACCCATGCAATACCCATTTCAACACAAGGTTCTTTGTCAAACATGGATAATATAAAAGGGGCTGTCCCATTGACAACCCCAATGATAAGTAGCCACTTGGTGATTTTTTTAGTCCAAGTGATTCCAAATTGCTTTGGTCTACGGTTCACTGTTATCACCACCGCCTTTATCCTGCAATTTGTTAATTGCCTTCCATGCAGATTTCAAAGATTCATCCATCCTGATAATCTGTTCATCATGCTTTTTTACATCAGATTTTACATCTTTTAAATCGTTTTTGATTTCAGATGTGTCCCGGCTGATACCTTCCAACTTGACAATCACTGTAGTCATTTCAGTGGCTTCTTTCTTATCATCCGTGGCTTTGTTCCGTTTCATGTTAGTAACACCTGAATAGATAGCAAACCCAAGTGACACAGCTGAAACAAGAATTGCAACTTCAACAGTCATGTTTGTCCTTTCCCACACAACAAAAGCACCTATCAGACCTCATATAAAGGTCATATAGGTGCTTCAAGTGTGTTAGTTCATAATTTCCATGTTACTCTGTAACAAGGTCAGCACAGTCCAAATCAATCAAGATTTCTTTGACCTGCTCTTTCAGCTTTGCAGGAACATCTGCATAGTTCTTTTTACCCTTTACAATCAGGGTTGCATATACAACTGCCATATCATTGACCCCCTTTCCTAAAATTAAGCAAAGCAGAATCTTAAACATCTGCATCACCTTCTAAAATTTTCTTCACTTCATCCCTTAATTTTTCAGGAACATCATCAATACTTTTCAATCCCTTCCTGATAAGGTCTGCATATACTTTTCCCATGATTTACACCCCCAGTTCTGCAATCATTTCATAGACTTCACACAATGCAAGTTGTGTATTTGTCAGTTCTTCCACAACTTCAATATTCTTTTCATAATTTTCGCAAATAGCAATCTGACTATTTGTTAATTCCTCATTCATTTCATTGACGATTTCACGCAATGTAGGTTCCGGTTGTGGTTCCGGTTCAGGTGGTTCCGGATGAACAGAACCATCATTTGATAAAATGAAAGATTCATCCAATTCCTGATACAGTGTAATGAAATCATCATATTCACCATATTTCCTTTTCATTTCTGCATCTTGGTAATATGAAAAACCGGAAGTGTTAATTGCACATCCGGTTATTTCAATTTGATGGCTATTCAGTTTTTTTGCCTGTGCTTTGACAGGTTTCTTCTTATTATTGAATAGTATATATCCCATGATTTTACCCTTTCCTTTTATTTAAATATGTTTGTCCTCACATATAAAGTTAATACTAAGTAGTAAAAGAAGTATCGGTGACAATACCATAAATCCTAATGCTTTAAATATTTTTTTCATATACATAACCCCTATTATTAAATTGATAATTTAAATTCCATAAATTTTATATGGAATACAATATGAACCTGACGTTGAAGCATTTGCTTTAATATAACCATTATCAAATGTGATACTATTACCAGAACATTTCATTAAACGCATAGTAATATAGTTATCTGTATAGTAGGATGACAATGCATTTGATGTATTGTTTTTATAAATTTGAACGCTAGGTGTCACACCTATATCGTGCTGACCTGCACCACCATAAGATTCAACCATGATATACTCATAATCTGACAAATTACTTATATTCAAAGTTTGTGCGTTAAAGGCAACATTTGGTGTTTGATTAGTCCATAAAAGTGTAGGATTGTCAAGTCCACCACCGAATTTTTTCCATTCTGACCATGCCATATATCAGTCCCCCCCCCCTATGT
>CAKRVA010000030.1 GCA_934408585.1 uncultured Lachnospiraceae bacterium | reverse complement strand
ATTCAGCCCATCTAAATTATTGCTGTTGATAAATCCCTCTATAGCAGCAGTTCTAACAGCCCCGTTGCCATCCCAGCTGGTTGTTGCTTCTGGATTTTGCAGTAAGGCTCTCGTTATAGCTTTTGCTTTTTCAATATCTGTTTCTGCGTTTAGAGGTGTGCTCTTAGTCGCTTCATCAAGCAACAGGCGTACAGACTTTATGTCGTTCTCAGCAAGAGCTTCCTGTATTTGCTGTTGTGCCTGTGGTGGCAGGTTAGGCATAACACTACTCAACCTACCTCTATCTTCATCAGTCAGCACAGAATCGTTTTGCTGAATAGGAGGCCTTGCCTGCCCATTTAGCTCTCTATTTGCAGCCGCAGCATCCGCCATAACACCATTTTTGACAGTTTTATTCCTTGCTGTATTGCTGGAATAAACCTGCTGGCTGATAGCGTTGACCTGCTCATTCATCTTGAAATTGTCAGTAACCTTGAATGTTTTCCCCTGCCGTTCCATAGTCTGGCCGATAGGAGAAGAAGCGAAAATATCAGCAGCCTTTTTGGTGGCAAATGTTACCTGTCCATTGTTCAGAGCTGTAGACACAATACGCCTCATAGGAATACGGCCATGTACCTCTGCTGGGTTCACTGTCTGCTGATAGCCTAATTCCTTAGCCTTTTCTGTCAGCTTTTCGGTATCATCACCATATTGCTGTAGAATATCCTGAGCCTGTCTGCCCTTTTCCTTGGTGGCCTTGTCGTCACTTTCCTCCAGCTTGGCAAGGTTTTCAAGGAACTCATTAGCTGTCCCCTGTGATTGCTCCCCGTCTTTAGGGAAGAAGTCTAGCTTGGAAAAGTCCTCATTGGTAGAATCCCAATCAAGGATATTGCCACTACTGCTAATGCCACCGCCTGATTTGTTTTTGAACTTATTATACCGCTCCATGACAGAGGGAACATACTTCTGTGTTTCACCTGACAACTGGGAAATATCACCATTTACGCTATCAAGACTACCAGGGCCAGCATTGTAAGCAGCAAGGGCCTTTTCTACATCACCATCGTACTTATCCAGCATTTGGCGGAGATACTTTGCTCCACCCTCTAAGTTGCCTCGGAGGTCGCTAGGGTCCACTCCTAGCCCCTCGGCAGTGCGAGGCATTAACTGCATAATGCCCAGTGCGCCTGCCTCTGACTGTGCAGACTGATTGAATCCGCTTTCCTGCTCTGCTATTGCTGCTACAAGTGCAGGGTCAAGATTGTACTTCTCAGCCATTTCATTGATAGCAGAATCCACATCAGCATTACCGGAGTAAGAGCCATAGCTGTTGCCGATGTTATCTGTTTTCAGTCCGCCTAAATGCAGGTGGTAGCCACTGCCAGCGTCATGGAACAATACCTCGTCAAATACACCACTGTCCTTAAATCGCTGTTTGATTGCCTCTGCTGTTTCAGCAGAAGTGCCATCAGGCAGAACAATGTCCAAGGCATCGCCATGCTCGCCGTCGCCAACATGGTAGGAGTTCTCTGCACCGCCTACTTCCTTGTTGTGCTCACGGGTTCTAAAACCGCTAGAGATTTGAGCACCCTCAATGCCAAAGTCATTGACCAGTACACCTGCAACCTGCGGAATAACAGACTGATACCCGTCTTTCAAGTGTGCTACCTGTTCGTCAATATCAGCTCCCTGTGTGGAAATTTCAGCTGTACCAGCACCAAAGAGGTTGTTGTTAACCTGCGGAGCAATCTGTTCTACACCATCTGATGTATCTATGTCCCCAAAAACAGTATTGTAAGCACCGCCACCAGCGGCAGGGAGCAGTGCTCCCATAAAGCCACCTCTAAAGCTATCTGATTGTGCTTCGTCCCATTCTCTAGGATTCCACATATTACCGCTAGGCTTATCCATAGCGTCATTAGCAAGTGTTGTCTGTACTACCTCGGTGAAGCCCTCACCTGTCATGTCAGCACCAGCGCCAAAGGCATTAGCTAACGCTCTGCGGCCAATAGACTTACTATCCTGCCCTAACAGCTTTGACATTTTGCCAGCAACCATACCACCTGTCAATGCATTACTTGCCATTAAGTAAGGCATTTCGCTCAGGCCAAGGTCATTCATTCTGCGTGTAGCTTCTGTCATTGCACCCTGTTCATCGTACATAGGTGTTCCGTCTGGATTAACTTTGCCCTGGAGGTTTTGCAGAATATCGTTGTAGTTTGAGCCTGCATCAGATATTGCCTCACTTGCACCACTGCCTACACCGAAACCACCCATGTAGGATAACGCTTTTCCAGCAGCACTGGCGGCGCCCTCTTTCAATGCTTGTCTACCAATACCGGAGGCTATAGCGGAAATCAACGGAGAAGCAACTTTACCACCTATGCCACCTACAACGAGGGTAGGCAGGGAAGAGCCAATTCCCTGCGCCACATCAGCTGTTAGTCCTCTAGGGCTTAACCAATAATCAGGATTTGTTATAGCGTCACCAAGGCCTCCCCAATTCATAGCAGAGGCACCATAGTTTGCTTGTCTTTCACTAGCGTCATTGAGTAGGTACTGAGATTCATTCATCAGCCCTGCGCCGAAATCTCGCCCAACATTGCTAGTCTTTCCCATCATACCGCCTTTAGAGTAATCAGGGGAACCGCTTACCATATTAGCACCAACGAACATACCAGCGCCACCAAGAGTGCTTTCAATGCCAGACAATACATTCTGCCCTATGGATTTTATATAGCCAACATCCTCTGGTGGAGTATATTCTGGCATATTTTCTAAATTGTATCGCCTTGTGTCTAGGCCATTCCATACTGCATCCTGAAATCCTTTTGACATGTTATACCTCCTAGTTTAATACCATGAGCCATGAGTGGCATATCCAGCATAAAGAGAAGATTTATCCCTTTGCTCCTGTTCTGCTGCCTGCTGGTCTGCTGCTTGTTGGTCTGCCTCTGTCCACTTTCTTTGGTCAGGGAACATTTTCTCCCTATAGTCCGCTGTCATTTGGTCAAACCAATTTGCAGCGGTATCTTCATCGCCAAGGGCTTTAGCCTGTCTATATCGCAAATCTGCAATCATGTTTCGAGCCGTGGTCTTATCCTCATTGTCCGTAAGTTCGCCCTTATCAATAGCTTCATTTATCTGTGTTTCCATATTGGCAATAGTGCCCTCTGCATTTTGTGCTGCTTGCTGAATCTGTTCTGGAGAAGCCCCCTCTGGAGCTGTCAGCATTTCAGTAGCGTCATTATACCAGCTATTTACTTTCTGTCCCCATTTAACATCAGCCTTATTTACTGCTGTGGAGCCACTACCGCTATTGCCACTGCCATTACTTGTAGTGTTTCTCCTACCACCACCTAGCACATTTATAATGGCTTCTTGTTGGTTCATGCCAGCTTTCACTAACATTCCAATGCGGTACTCTGCCTGTTCCCTTTCCATAGCAGGTTTCATGTAGTAATTCAGCATGGCACTTTGTAAATTCTGCTGGAATTTCTGATTACTTAATCTTTGCTGATAGCCGAAGTTAGTTTTAGCGTCCTGACGCTTATTGCCCTCTACCCAGTTATCCTTATAGGACGGATAGTAAGCTCCAAGCATTGAAGCACCTGCCTTGTCTATCCCTGCTAGGTTAGCAAGTGCCATGCCAGCGCTACCCCAATCGCCCTGTTTCATGGCATTGAGGAATGTATTCTGATATTGAGCCTTTTGAGCAGAAGCAATCTGGCTATCTACTCCAGACAACTGCAATGCCTTGTCTATGGCAGCATAGGAGAAGCCCTTATCCTTTAATGACAAAATCAGCTTTGCCTTATAGTTGGGGTCGAGAGGATTTAAAACCCCCTGACCCCCAGCTGAAAAGGATTTGCACTACCGCCATTCTGTCTGTTCTTCATTAAGTTCCACCCTGCCTGAATGTCATAGGTGTTGGCTGCGGTAGGTGTCTGCACAGTCTGCTGGTTGCCCACTGTTGGAGTCGTAACACCCTTGGCAGCGGTAGCCGGTGCTGTCCCTGCATTGGTAGGTGCCTGCTCAACTACTCCCTGTGTTGGATTGGTCATTTGCGGATTCAGCAGTTTGCCATTCGCCAAATCCTGATAGCTGAACCCCTGATTACCTGCCACCTGTGCTGCTCTCAGCTGGTCTTGCAAAGCAATTGCCTGATTGTAGTCGGCATTATTGGTCGCTAAGAAAGATTGGATTGGTACTCCTGCTGCCTGTGCCTGCTGTCTTGCCTGTTCAGCCGCAGCATTAGCACGGAGCATGGCAGCTTCATCGCCTAGCTTCTGTGCTCTGGCATAGTCATTCTTGGCGTTCATGATAGCCATAGAATACGGATTGTTAAGGTCTACACCATAATCTGCACTAGCATTGTATGGAGAAGCCTGTGTTGCCTGCTGTGGCTGTAGCTTTGTCCCTGAATTTGGGTCGACATTATAAATCGTACCATCGCTATTTGCCCTCATCATTCGCGTAAGAGGACTATCGGAATTAGCAGTAAACTGATTGAAGCCATTAACAATAGCATTGTCATAATCTATCTTGCCATTGCCATCAGTTGCCGTATTGTTGCCAGCGGTGTTACCATTGTTTTTATCCATACCAAATAGTTTACGCAACGCAGCGGTAAGCTCACCCTCTCTTTTATTTTCAGCAATTCTACCGCCTAGTGAAGTTGCCCCATTATAGAACATATCCCAACCGTTCATATTTATATCACTCCTATTAAACAAACATAGAACCAATCTGCATAGCCATACCAAGTGTACCCATTAAGCCTGGGTCGTTACTTTCTTTACTCTTAGTTGTGCCACTGCCACGCAGAGCACTAACAGGGCTGTTAATAAAGGTATTAGCCTGTCCCTGTGCCAATTGAGCCAAGGTGCTGTATGGCTGATAACCTGCTGTAGCAGCCTGAATCTGCTGACCTGCCAAATTGCCAAGCTGACTGATGTTCTGATTGTAGCTTTGAGCCATTGCGTTAGCTACATTGCCCTCTACATCATTAAGTGCCTTGTTAGTTACGGAGCTGTTCAAAACTCCACGATTAGCAAGACTAGCAATATTGGCTCCAACAGTATTATTAACCCCTGTCTTGATAGCCTCAGTCATATTGTCAGTGTATGCTGATGGCAGCTTGCCTTGTGCTAAATCACCATACATACTTTGCCCTGATTGAATCAGATTACTTGATTGTCCCAAAAGATTTTTAAAGTTATCGCTCTGTATGCCCTCGCTGAATTGATTTAGTAATGGTGTAATACTGCCTTGGGCATTGGTAGCATTAGCAGCCATGTACTTAATTATTTGTTTTTCCTGCTCACTAGGCTCATAAGAAGATGAGGAAGATGAACCACCACCTTTGCCTCCGCCACCGCCAAATAATTGGAGGTCAAATTTAAAATCATTCATTGTTTTTGTCACCTCGAATCTGCCAAACAAAAATATATTTCTTTCCGTATTGAGTAGCAGTCAGCTTCTCACCTGTCTTATTTAAGCAGTGATACCGCTTGTACCCATCCTTACACTCCTCGCTCTCTATTTTGAATCCCAATGCCCTGATGAAAGGTTTAGGCTTCCGCAGGATATAGGCAGACATGGAAGATAGTTCAAACTGCTGACACACCTTGTATCCAATGTCAACCCAATATTTTAAGTCCCCGCACATCTGCCAAAAGTAAAGGCCTGTGTCCTCGATTTTGTATTCACACAAGCCATGTTCCGGCTCATAAAAAAATGAGAAGCCAGTGTTAAACTGAAACTTCTCACCTGTGTGTTTTCCATACATCTGTATGTATTCTTCTAGTGTTTTGCTCATAGCTGCTCCATTAAAGTAATGTGGTCTTATCTATGACTATATAATTGGCATAGCCAGGATAAGTACCGCCTGTACCATTACGACCGGTGGTAGTAGTGTAACAAACTAATGTCCAATTATCGTAATTAACACTAATATTCATGTCGTAAGTATACTTGTTATCAGAATATGTGTTAGTCCATCTGTTTAGACTCACTATACAGATACAATTCTCTTTGCTAGAGCCACTAGGGAGCGGGATACTATCGCCATGAAAAGCTACACCTGTAACCACCTTAGCGTGCATACTAGCCAAGGTCTTAGCAACCTCTGCTACATTCTTGGAGTAATCTTCAAATCTGCCCTCCGTATAGGTCTTTAAATCAGCCATTTGTTTTTTTAATTCAGCAGCCAATGTTTCATAGTAATTCAAATTGTCATTGAATTTGCGATAAATTCGCTGGACTTCCATAACATACTTGGGCCATGCTGTATTTTGCCTCTCTTGGCTGCCTGGCGCTACATTAACAGGATAAGCTGGTTCATAGTCGTAAACCCTTTGTCCTGATAAACTCTTGGCTATACAACTTTGACTGACAGTCTCACCATTGATGGTAATGCTAAGGTCAAAGTTATATATGTCAGAATTGTTGTCACTAACATCTTGACTGTTTCGAGTAAAAGTAAAAGTTTTCTTCGATGGATTGATAGAGAATTTAGAGCCATCTACATAATCAAATGAAATGGTCTGGTTGCCTAGTGGAAGTGCATCTGCCGTATAGGATATGCCATTAGAAACAACATCTACCTTGATTCTAGGGTTACGGGCTATAGCCGGCATAGTGTATTCCAATGTTCCTGTGATGTAAGGTTCATCATCAGAGATATTTTCTGCCTTAAATATACCTATTTCTGCCTTTGGAACGATGGTCATTATAGATACACTCTGGCTTTTACTGCCATATCTATTTGTTACAGTAACTTCAAAAGTATAAATATCTGACCGCAAGTCTGTTGTGTTTTCCCCTAAACGCTCAAAGCTCCACTTCTTACCATTAGTATCCCAAGAAAAAGATGTTCCATTGCTATAAACAAACAGTAGATTATCTGCATAGGTTTGTGTTTCGGCAGCAAATAGCGCTCCGTTGCATGACACTGTTACTGCTACTGTAGAGCCAATAGCATTATTCGCTGTAATATTTCCCCGAATAACACTGTCAGTATCGTAAGTTGCATTAGCAGTAAAATCCTGAATATCTGGCGGTGAGCCTACAACTGAGATAGCGTCAGCTTGTAGATTAACAGCTCCAACCCTTAAAGTAATATTGTATATATCAGACTTTTTGTCGTTGATACTGCTGGCAGGTCTTGTATAAGAAAAACTCTTTTTCCCTAAGTCAAGCATAAACTCTGTATCGTCAAGCAAAGTCCATGTCAGCTTATCTGTTGCTGTTGTCAGTGTTTGTGCTGTACCTGTCATACTAACAGAATTAGCTGTCAGCGAAAGAGACACATTTACTCCCGCTGGCTTTGCGATAGTAAGGTCGCAGGTACCGGTAAGGTTTGTATCTAAATCATCTAAAGGGTCTACTGCAAACTTATTGATAGTGATATAAGGTGTTGTTTCTACAGTGACAACGCTTGTTTGAACGCCGTCCCTATCCGTCCAAGTAAATGTAAATATATACTTGTACTTCTCATTGCCAATCTCACTGTTTATTCTCTGGTACACCCATACGCCCGAAGATAAATTAACCGACACCATAGAGCCATTCGCATATGAAAAGCTTACCGTCTGAGTAGTATTGTAAACACAAGACGGGGCTGTAAATGTGCCCCCCGTGTTCTCATTGGACAAAGATACTGTTAGGGACTCCGTATCATCCTTTTTAGCACCGGATATAGTCATTGTACCGCTAATGAGTACATCGCAACTCAACGCATTGTTTGCTGTTGTTGATATTGTTACTGCCATATTGCTTCCTCCTTTAAACCTCTGCTACCGCCATATCTATACGATTGATTTGTATGGCAGAACCTTCTCCTTGCAGCTCCACTCCGAACATCTTATTTCTATAGACAAGCCATTTTGTAGCAACCTGCGTATTCATAGGGAATATACTTCGAGTATCCTTTATAATAAAAGCACTGTCCGTATATACATTTGAGGACTTTTCTTTACTCTCTTTGAGGTCGACATTTATTTTATCATCTGCTGTTATTAAATACGCTTTGTCAAAATCATCTGTCAGCGGAACATATGATACTCTGATTCTTTTTAGAAGAAAATCATAAAAAGACAAATGGCTCTTGGCTACAACTTGCCACTCCATATTGCTCTCATCGGCGGAGTATTTATCATCCTGATAAACACCTGCAAAAAGCTCAACAACCTTATTCGGTTTTGCCAGCATGAAATAACTCTTGTATGCACATATGTCATTTACAGTAGAGTTAAATTGCCGCTGAAAAAAAGCCTTGAACGACAAATCGTAGCAAATAAATCTATTGTCATATCCTGCAATCCATATTTGATTAAGTGCTGGCAGGAACTTAACCCAGCTGGTTTCAAAGGATAGCGTACTCATTAAACTTAATATTCCACTAGCAACATTGACTGGTTTAACATCACCATAATCTATAGTGGTCTGTAGTAAAAACATTCCCTCTCTACTCACAATAAATACTCCATCCTGTACAGCAGTAAAACATCGTGAGTTTAAGCAGGTAATGTTTCTTGCTATTTCTTTGAGGGACCAATTGGGATAATCACCAGATAGTCTATATATTTTGCCATCATTCTTGATGATGATAATATCAGACGAAAGTACACATATACCTGCAATATAAGCCTGTTCATTTTCGCCCTCTTTATAGCCTATGTCAATCCATTTCGAGGTGGAATCATCACCGCTTACATCGTACCAACCATGCATATCTCCTATGCAGGAACAAAAAAGCCTATAATCGCACCATACATAGATACGACCATTTTTTACAAATACACCATGACATTTATATGGTTCTCCAGATATAGACTCATGTGTTTCTTTACATAAATAGTAATTACCTTTGTAGCGTACATAGCTTTGGTCTTTAGTGTATTTAGTCTTAAATGAAAAATCACTAGCTGTTTTATTACTTGGCAATGTTGCCCCGATTAATTCCCATTTATAAACATCCATTTCGTTTTCAAAGGTGTTCACAACAGTGGATAATGTAGTACCATTCCAGTACTGTAATCTGCCACCGCTGGCAATAATCAAGCCATTGTCCCACATGACGGCAGTCGGAGTTCTGTCACCAGTTAATACTCCTACTTTTTCTCTGTCATAGATACTTGTGCCGTTCACATCAACCAAGCAGCTTTTATATACAATTTTTGTGTTCTTGTCTGTAAACAAAAACACATTGTTAATCACATCATAAAAAAGTCTGTCTATGGTTATATTCTCAGGCGCTTGAAATACAAGTGCTGTTCCGCAGCAGGTCTGCAATGCTCCTGTAGTACTGTTAAATTCCATGTTGACACACTCTGCCATTTGATTGTCAGCAATCATATCTGGCACAGTCGTTGTATTCAAACCGCCTGTAAAATCCCCATAGGTTACAATATTCTGTTGGTGTTTTGAACTAAGGTTCATTTATCCCACCGCCCCTAATGCCTGTGTAACAATCTGCTCCAACTCCTGCTTCATAGCTGTATCTCTCTCAACGTTGAACTCATGCTGATTTAATGCGTATATACACGCCAAATTTATAATTATAGCATGATAGGTATCATAGCCATCAAACGGCAAATCATCAGCGCCAGACCTAACCTCAGGGGGGATAAAGAAATACTTGGCGTCTATAAAATCACTTTCATCATCTGCCAGTAAAAATCTATCACCCTTTTTGATTATAGGGAACCCACCTGCAAACCTTACAAAGTTACCAGGCACAAGGTTTTCCTTGTCAGCAAATACTCTTACCTCATTGACTATAATAGGGTCGTTTCTAGCAATAAGGGCATGGGCCAAATATTTGATTGAGTCGTTAATGTAATTTATCAATACATCATCGACATAACCAGTTTCGGAGTCATCGTTGATTCTGTAACGGATTCGCTTTATTGCTTCACTTACTAACATACCTCAAACCCTCCATGGCAAACGTACTCTAGCGTTTGCCAGTCGCCTAGATGGAATCATCTTTTCGGCATTGTCATTAATAAAGGTTGTTAATCCTCCAGTCGTTTCTGTCAAAGCTACCTTTGTAGCCTCAACGATAAAATCAAAGAATGTTATTGGTAGGTCAATGCCATCATCTATGCTGCAATTAGGCAGGGTGTAGCTATAGGTCAGCAGCACCGGCCCCAGAGTAAAAAGACACCCACGATAAATCAAATACTTTCTCTTATCTAAATGTCCTGTAGACGGATGCAGCTCATAGCCATCTGGACGGAGTACCTTTACAACCGTAACAAAATCATCAGGTAGAGAAGCACCATACAACTCGCCCTTATGTTCTCTGTCAATAGGGAAAGCAACATCAAAAGCAGCAGGTGTATCGCACGTCAGAACAGTTCTTGTAAGGAAGTCCGTATGTATCATGGAGAAGTGATTTGCCATAAGCCTTATAGCTTTGTTTATGGCATTTTCTAAATCCCATGTAGAGTACTGCACCTCATTCATATCCTTTAGGTCAATCCGCACCTGCTTGAAAATATCTTTAATAGCAATCATAACGACACCCCGTTGAAATACTTCTTGCTGTGAGAAACCTTTAGTGCTGGGTGAACATCAAAGAATCTCCGCAGTAAGTCAGCATACTCTTGTTTATCGCCTCTAGCACGTGCCTTGCCAGCCTGTATCAGCCAAGGGTCATACATCCACATTTCAGGCGGGATATACCCCATACACCGCATTGTTGTATGACCACCGCCACCGCCTGCCTGTGTATCTTCATGTGCCAGCCTTTTTGCTGTACCAATGTCGAAAGTATTGCGAAGCTGTATCTTATCGCCTTGAATATAAACATCTTGTTTTGTAATCATTTGCTTCACCTCCATAAAATAAAAATAGCCCCTAATAAAAAGGGGCTATTCCTATGTACCGGAAAAGAAAAAATCAGCGTGC
>CAKRVA010000029.1 GCA_934408585.1 uncultured Lachnospiraceae bacterium | reverse complement strand
TGCTCTGTAATTGTATTTTGATGGGTAAAGCATGGATTTCAGAAAACTTCTGTTTTCTTTTCAGATCAAATATCATTTCTTGCGATATTCGTGAAAATTCAGAATCAGGTCCGTATCAGAAACGAATCCTGTCAGATAAGATAATTGAAATATATGCTTTGAGGAAAGCATAGCATAGAGAATAGGATGTGTCAATTCCGGTTTAAAACCGGAAGCTTTCTTTAGGAAAGCTTCCAGCTGTTTGCCGTTTGTCTGGCAAGAACAAAGTCTGCATACAGACCTTCTTCCTTCATTAATTCCTCGTGAGTACCCTGCTGAACAATATGCGCATGATTTAATACCAGAATCTGATCTGCATTTTTTACTGTTTTCAGACGATGTGCAATCATAATAATGGTCTTATCATGTGTCAATGCTGCAATTGCCTTCTGCAATTCTTCTTCATTTTCCGGATCTACGCTGGAAGTTGCCTCATCCAGAATAATGACAGGTGCATTCTTCAGCATTGCTCTTGCAATAGAAATACGCTGTTTTTCGCCTCCGGAAAGAGTTCCTCCTCCTTCTCCCACAACGGTTTCATATCCTTCCGGCAAAGAGGAAATAAACTCATGGCAACATGCCTTTTTGGCTGCCTCTACCACTTGTTCATGCGTTGCATCCGGGCATCCAAACTTAATATTGTTTTCGATGGTATCCGCAAACAGATATACATTTTGAAATACCATACTAATGTTTTTCATCAAACTGTCTAATTTAAAGTCACGGACATCTGTCCCGCCAATCGTAATTTTTCCACCATTTACATCCCAGAATCTTGCAATCAGATTGCACATGGTTGTTTTTCCGGCACCGGATGGACCAACAATTGCCGTTGTTGTTTTTTCCGGTATCGTAAAGCTGACGTTATCAAGAATTTTACGGTTAGCATACGAGAAATCAACGTTCTGAAATACGATTTCTTCTGTTTTGGGCACTACATCATTACCGGATTCATCCATAACCGGAGTTTTTTCTATTTCATTTACCGTATCCATGGAAGCTGCCAGCATCTGTAACAAAGAAGCCATATTTCCTGCTCCCTCTAAGTCATTAAACACCATAAAGGACGCAAGAACCATCAAAAGTCCATGAACCAGTGAAATCGTTCCCTGTGCATAAAACAATACCGATACCAGCAACAGAATAAAGCTGAACACACGGACTACTGCCTGCTTCAATGCATCAAATGGCACACAGGTATAAGTCAATTTCAAATTGTCCCTGCAGCTTGCTCCAATTGCATCTTCTACCGATACACCACTGGCTTTTTCCATTCCGAAAGACTTAATAATACCAAGTCCCTGTATATATTCCAATACGGATTCTACTAAAGTTTCCTGTGTATGCTGTCTTACACTGCTCAACGAGGTTGATTTATGAACTGCGAGTTCTGTCGTCAGCAGATACAATATCACGCCTGCAAGCGCAAGGAGTCCGATACGCCAGTTAAATATCAGTAAAACAAGTACAATTGCCAGCGAATTGAAAAGTCCGCCAATTACTGCTACCAATGCTCTGGCTGCAGAATTTTCAACATCCGCAAGCGTTGTGGTAACTACGGCAGTAATGGTTCCGATACTGCTTTTATTAAAAAATCCCATCGGAATATAACGTAACCGGTCACCAATTCCAATTCTCTTTTCTGCTACCATGCCATATCCGGTTTCCGTCTGACCCATAACCGAAAAATAAGTCATCAGAATTCTACCTGCCACAGATACTGTCATAATAAGCAACGCTTTCCAGATAACGGTTGTACTTCTGTCATTTTCCACCAATGCCTGTAAAACTACAAACAGGGCTCCAAATTGTAACGCTGCAAACAGCCCGGAGAAAAATGCAAATATCAATGAATTTTTTAAAGTTTTCTGTTTACTTCCTGCAAATGCCAAAATCTTCTTTAATGTTCCGTACATGCTTCTTCCTCCTTACATCTGGTCCTTGGCACCAATATGTGCCTGCCACATGTCACGATAAAGGGTGCATTCAGAAAGCAATTGTTCCTGTGTTCCCTGCGCTGCAATCTGTCCATCCTTCACAACTACTATATTATCCGCATCCACAATGGTCGAAAGACGATGTGCAATTACAATCAATGTTTTTCCGGCGGTCAATGCAGATATGGCTTTTTGTACTAATGCTTCGTTTTCAGGGTCTATGTAAGCAGTTGCCTCATCCAGGATTACAACCGGTGCATTCTTTAACATGGCACGGGCAATTGCAATTCGCTGACGTTCGCCGCCGGAAAGCTGTGAACCACCACTTCCGACAACTGTTTCATATCCGTTATCCAGATTCCGGATAAATTCATCACAGCCACTCTGCTTGGCAACAAGTTCAACCTCCGCATCTGTTGCCTTAGGATTTCCCATCCGAATGTTTTCACGAATGGAACGGTTAAACAGGAAATTGTCTTGCGAAACGTATGAAATATCGGATGCAATCTGTGAAAGCGGAATTTTTTTCATATCAATTCCACCAATTGTAATTTCTCCTGATGTCACATCCCAATATCCTGCAATTAGTTTTGCAATTGTGGATTTACCGGAACCGGAGGGTCCAACCAATGCCGTCATCGTTCCGGGCGTAATATCAAGATTGATGCCATGAAGTACCTCATGCTCTTCTTCATAACGGAATGTCACATCATGAAAAGCAATTCCCATATTGGGAAGCTCTACCGGTGTTGTTGCATGTTCCAGTTCACTCTCATTCAATATAGCATTGATTTCTTCTACATTTGTTCCAAGCACTGCAATATCATCCGTAAAGGTAAATACGGACATAATCGGTCCCACAAGACCAAGTCCAAAAATGATAACTGCAAGAAATGTTTCTGTGGAAAGACTTCCCGCAAGCCAAAATGCAAATCCGCAAGGTAATACACAAATCAGTGAAGAAGGAAGAATTGCATTATAAGCACTCATTGTCTTTTGATTCTGTTTCATCCAGTCCACATAATACTGGCTGTTATCATTTACTGCTTTCGCATATTTTTTATAAGAACCGGCGGACTGGCTGAATGCCTTTACGACTTCAATGCCTCCAATGTACTCAATAACTGCATTGGTCATTTTTCTTCCGACTTCTACGGCACCTGCCCATTTTTCCGGATACGTCATTAGTCCAAGTGACATTACCACAATTCCTACCACCAGCGTAACAAATGACAATAATGCCATACGCCAGTCGAGAACAAAAAGGTAAACCGCAATAACAAGAGGTACAAGAATATTGGCGGTCATTTCCGGAATCAAATGTGCAAACGTAGGCTCCATTCCCTCTACCCGGTCTACAATAGTCGTTTTATACTGACCGGATGACGTATTTAATATTGTTCCCATCGGTACTTTCTGCAGTTTTCTGACAAGGCTTTGTCGCAAATCCCGCAAAGTATCGTATGTAGCTGTATGGGAAACTGCTGTGGATATCGTGGAAAATAATGCCCTTCCCAAATATCCAGCCAATGCTACCAGACATAAAATGACATATCCGGAGGTTTCCTTTTCTCCTCTGAGCATCATTGCCACAAGACGTGCCACACAAAAATATGGAATCATCTGACAGGCAACACCCAATGCTGCCAGAACAATACTCGCAATGAATTTACCATGATAATCCTTTCCCCATTTCCACAGGGCACTCATTGGTGATTCTTTCTTTTCATTCATCGGAAGATACTCCCTTCAAAAAATATTCTTTAATTTTCTTCAACCCGGCTTCATTCACCGGATATTGTTCAACGATATCTCCATCCGCCAGATGAATGACATCGGTACAGCAGGACAAAATCAATTCCAAATCATGGGTAATCACATATAATGTTTTTCCCTCCCGCTGCAGCTTACGCAAAACCTCTGCCACATCCAGCATATGTTTATAATCAAGTCCGCTTGTCGGTTCGTCAAAAAACAGAATGGAACGTTTGGAAGCAATCGCAGATGCAATAGCTACCCGTTGTTTCTGTCCACCCGAAAGTGACATCGGATGCCGGTCTTTATACGGCAGCAAATCCAGACTATCCAGAATCTGCTCTGCCTGCTTAGTATTTTCCTCTTCCATGCTAATGAGGATTTCATCCATTACGCTCTCTGTAAAAAGCTGATGGTTCACTTCCTGCATTACCATATAGCAGGTATTCAGACGATCTTTCGGGCGATAAGTCTTTTCCTTCCAGATTAATTCTCCACACCGTTTCTCCAAGCCGCAAAAGCATCTGGAAAACGTCGATTTTCCCGCACCGTTATTTCCAATAATTCCCACAATCTGTCCCGCCGGTATCCGGCAGTCACGAACATGTAACGTTTCCGGTTCATTCTTATAGGCAAAATGAAGCTTTCGCAATTGTATTTCATCCTGTGCTTTCACTACACTGCCCGCTGATTCCAGATTCTCCAGCACATAGGTTCTAAGCCCCATCTGTCTGCGCTCTTCCTCTGTCATTTTTTCAAACTGTTCTGCCGTATCATCCCGTTCTATATGACCATCCTTTACAAAAACAAAGCGGTCTGCAAGTCCTCGCAGATAATAAAGTCTGTGTTCGGATAAGACAATGGTCTTTCCCTGCTTTTTCCATTCTGACAGGATTGCACGAAGTTCCAGAATAGATGCAGCATCCAGATTGGACGATGGTTCATCCAACACAAAAATATCCGGTTCCATAACCGCCACGCTGGCACAGGCTATTTTTTGCTTTTCACCACCGGAAAGCTGGAAGATGCTTCGATTTAAGAGCTTTTCCACATGATGTGTCGGAATCACATTCTGCATTCTCTTTTCGATTTCCATAGGCGGAATGCCCAGATTTTCACATCCAAAGGAAATTTCTCCGGTAGTATCCACATTAAAAAACTGTGAACGTGGATTCTGGAAAACACTTCCTACCATTTTCGCCGTATCATACAAAGGCTGCTCGGAAACCATCTTTCCATTCACCAGAACATTCCCGGTCATTTTTCCTTCATAATAATGAGGAATTAAACCGTTAATCAATCTGGTGATTGTGGTTTTTCCACATCCGCTTTCCCCACACAGAACAACAAACTGTCCATCCGGGATTTCCAGTTGAATATCATGGATTCCGCCGCCTCCTGCGGATTCTCCACTATATGTAAATGTCACATGATCAATTTGTATCATCTTTATCCCTCCTGCTAAAACGGAATCTGTCTTTGGAAAAAGAACAAACCAAAGCAAGCCACACATAGCAGAATTGCTATGATATCCTGAACATGAAATCCAATTTTACAAATGTTGGTACGCTTATTTGGAGCGCCAAGCCCCCTTGTCAATGCTGCTGCCGATAATTCATCTCCAATTTTCACTACCGAAACCATCAAAGGAACCAAGCGGTACTCAATCATCCGAAACGGATTTTTACCACCGAATCGAATTCCACGCATCCGCATGGCATCGTTTATAGAACGATACTCTTCTGCAATGGTCGGGAAAAAACGGAAAATAACGGACATCGGAATAACAATTTTTTCTGTCACATGCATTCGTTCCATCGCTGCAATAAACTCACTCACGGATGTTGATGAAATCAGAAATGCTCCCATCATAATTCCAGGTGCAAATCTCGTCATAATGGAACAGACTGCCAACAATAAAAATGATGGCAGCCCTCCCAGCAGGTTCAGTGCCGCACGCTCCAAAACAAAGCACACTGCATACAACACCAGATATTTTCCCGCGGTCTTAAATTGTCGTTCGCTAATGAGAAATACAAACGGAACAAGACTCAGAATTGGTTTTACCACATTCATCCATCCCTCATTACTTGTACTCAGCATTAACGTTGTAATCGTAACTAATAGTAAAAGTTTCGTCCGGGGGTCCAAAAGAATTCCCCTGCTTCGATTTTCATTCATGAAACAATTCCTGCTTTCGCAAAATGCTTTTTCAATACTGCCTTACCAAGTAATCCACCAAGAACTGCAAATACAAAGATTCCCGCAATTACAAGAACAATGCTCCAGGTCGGCATTACAGACATTACCTTTGTTGCATATTCATCACCAAAGCTGCTTGCAAAATCTGCATAAGACTGTTCTACCATAAAATACATTGGGATATATGTACCAACCATCCATAAGCTGAATACTCCATAGCCAAGGATTGTTTTCTTTACACTTGCGTAGTTACCGGACTTCATAACAAGGTCACCAAGTATACCAAAAATCAGTCCCATCGGAACACCCCAGAATCCCATACCAGTCAATCCCATCAGCAAACCGCTGAGCACTGCCATAATCGTTACCATACCGAATTTTTTAACTCTTGTTGCAAATAACATAAAAGGAATTCCTGTAATCAGCGTCCACAAAGCTCCGAGAATCGGGAGAAAGATTGGCACAAATCCAATCGGAATTGCCACACAACATCCAATAATAAAATAAAGGACTGTAAATAAACCAATGTTAATTAAGTCCTTTGCCTGCAATTTGTTTTCCATAATAGGTACCTCCATCACTTTTCTTTTTTAGTTAGTATATTCTAACCGTTTGATAGAATACCATATTCATTTTTTTCGTTCTATACCCTTTTAGCTTTTTAGCTCCAAATAGCAACGAATTTTTCTGTTGACATCCAACCGGAGATTTTTATAATAAAAAATAGGTTTCTAAAGATGTGCGTGAAAATCGCCAAGAACAGGGAAAAATAAGAGATGAAAATTGATGAAGTAATCAGGAAGTGTCTGGAGATTCCAGGAATTTCTTTAAAGCAAGGTGAATTTAGCTCCGAAATGATTTTGAACAGTAAAGAAGGAAAAGGCTCTATGAAGTTTTTCCCCCTCTTTCCCGGAATTACGCTGGCTTACATTTTTGTAAATTCCAATACATGGCCGGCACCAAAACTGGCGGAGGCTGATGAAACATTAAAAGGTCCGCTAATTATCAATTATTGCATTAGCGGACGTTGTGAGCTGATTCTGGATAATGAAAACTATGTCTATCTTACCGAAAATCAATTTTCCCTAACCGAACACTTTGCTCAGGATCAGTATATTTATCCCCGGCGTATTTATGAAGGACTCGAGCTGTTTATCGACCTGGAAAGTGCCACAGGGAACGATTCCTGCATTTCCAAAGACTTTGCGCTCCGTCTTAATGACCTTCCCGACATCTATTGTCCCAACGGAAAAACTTATCTTTCCGAAGGAAATGATGCCCTGGAGCACATTTTTAAACAGCTTTGGGATTTGTCTGCCAAAGAAGATAACTACTCCATTCTTCGAATGAAGCTGTTTGTGTTATCACTGTTTGGACTGCTTATTCACGAAAACAACATTCCCGCTCCGCATTCCTGTACTTTTTATACCGAATCGCAAGTGGAAATTGCCAAAAAGGTGGAAAAAATTCTGACAGCGGATTTACGTCAGCATCATCCTGCCTGGGAACTTGCCGATACCTTTTCCATTAGTGAAACCAGCCTGAAAAATTATTTCCGTGGCGTATTCGGCCAAAACATTTCCCTGTATCTGCGTGATGTACGCATGAACCGTGCTGCCAATCTTCTGCTTTCCACAAAGCTCTCCGTTGCCGAAATTGCAGAACAGGTCGGCTACTCCAACCAGAGTAAATTTGCTTCTGTTTTCAAGAAGAAATTCGGAGTGGCTCCTTTGGAGTACCGTCGTCTGAAACGGCTTCGTTAATTTGGCAGTTCTATCTTATATTCGTCCTCAATAAGTACGTAGTCTGTCTGATGCCGTTTACACAGTTCCAAGTAATGAGCATTATCTTCCAGCACGCTTTCCATTGTGCAGCAGGTATCATCCAGACGCTGTTCCACAACACAGGCGTATTGTTTAATCTTATCAAAATGATTCCGAATGTATGCTTCGCTCATTATCAGGCAAAAGAATCTTACTTTCTCCTGATATTCTTCTGTAAAATATTTTTTCCAATCGACGGGGATATAGCACCCTTCCACAATAAGATTCTGGTTATTTTCAAATGGTCAATTGACAAATACGGATACTTATACATTTCCAACAATTCCTGTGCAAGCTTTGTCTTTCCGGTATGTGATGCACCGGTTATCAATATTACCATATATTTACGTTTCCTCCGTATGGCTCCAGATTTTTATAGGCTTTCTTTCTGCATGGCTTTTACCTCTTCTTCCCGTTTCCGGAAAATTTTCGGAAGACTTGTAAAAATGACAATTGCAGTAATTATACCTGCCAAAAAATCAGCAATTCCTTCTGACAGATATACTCCTTCAAACCCAAGGAAATGCGTTAATGCAAAGCATAGCGGAATCAGGATAATTACCTTTCGCGTAACCGCCAGAGCCAATGCCAGTTTTGCCTGTCCCAATCCAACATTGACATTCTGTAACGTCATTTGGACAAAAAACATAATAGAGCCCATTAGGAAAAATGGGGCATAACTCTTCACAATCTTCGTAACGGTTTCACTTGCCGAAAAGAGATATGCATATGCTTCCGGTACTGCCATGGAAACCGACCAGATAGATATGGCAAACAGAAAGGCAATTATTGTCACATACTTTATTCCGCTTTTTAAGCGTTTTGTATTTGCCTTTCCATAATTATAACTGACAAACGGCTGCATCCCATTTCCCAGTCCATTAAGCGGCAGTGAAATCAACTGTAAAGCACTAAGCATTACTGTCAGTGCTGCAGTATAATCTTTATTTCCTCCGGTGGCTCGATTCAGATTTATATTAAATACAATTTGAATTGCACATTCCGTCAATGTCATTACAAATGGCGTAACACCAAGCGATACAATACTTGCGATTCGTTCCCAGCCAAGCTGCATATCCTTTACCCGAAGCCGGAACAGGCTCTTTTTTGAACAGAAAAAGCAAAGAATGCAGATAGCTGAACACAGTTGGGAAAGAACGGTTGCGAAGCTGGAGCCACGTACACCCATCCCAAACGTAAAGATAAACAACGGGTCCAGCACAATGTTTATAATCGCTCCAATCAACACTGACCCCATCGCAATAAAAGAGTACCCCTGTGTCAGAATAAACGGATTCATCCCCTGCGCCATCATAACAAAAATGGTTCCGCAGGAGTAAATACGCAGATAAGACACCGCAAATTCAATTGCACTTGGCGGACAGCCAAACAAAACCACAATCGGTCTGGAAAAAAGAAATGTAATTGCTCCAAGCAATATTCCAAGTATAAAAAGCAATAGAAATGATGTATTAAAAATCCGGTTAGCTTCCTCCCGATTATCCTCTCCAAGCTTAATTCCCGCTCTCGGCGATCCGCCAAGACCAATCAGATTTGCAAACGATTGAATAATCAGGGTAATCGGTAAAACAATCCCGAGTGCTGCCAGCGCATCCATTCCGGAATCCTCGATTCTGGCAACATACATCCGGTCTACAATGTTATATAAAAATGTAATTAACTGCGCGATGACAGCAGGTATTGTAAGCCGAAAAACCAATGGAAGAATTTTTCCCTGCTCCAGCTGCATCGTAATATCCTGTTGTGAATTTCTTCCTTGCGACATGACTCATTGTCCTTTTTGTAACTTTATTTCATAGATGGAATACTCTCGCTTTGCATTCCCAATGTCTTTAATGCTTTTTCCCAATATTTTTCTTCAATATTATACCAGGCATCTCTATATTCGTTCAGCCTCATTACTTCATACAATGCTACTCCGTGCGATATTTCACCAGTATATAGCAGATGCTCCGTAATTTTACACCAATATGGTGCCCTGGCTACAAGTCCGGATTCATGTATTTCCCGCACAACTGCATCAACATCATAATCCAGACAGATAAATCTATATTTCCATTCCCGCCCCTCCGAGCTAAGAAGCATATATTGTGTCTTTCTTTTCTCATGAAGTGGAATTCCAACAGAACCCGCATTCAAAATAATTTTATCCGTACTTAAAATTGCACGCTTTTCATGGGTATGACCACAGACAATATACCTTTCTGAATATTCTCCCAACACCTTTTGTATATTCTCTTCTTCTAACGGTATGGTTCCTCTATTATCTGCCGGAGTTCCATGACATATCAGGATTGGCTCATGATTTTCAAAGCAAACCTTTTGTTTTATGGGTAAAGATTCAAAAAAATCAATATCTTCCGGCACTAAATTTTCAAAACAATACTTCATGGCACCTATTCCATGATTCCCGTTTGTCCAATCACAGCTTGTCCCTTTTCTACAGTTAATCCAATAGTCTTCTTTATTTCCCCTAATAAAATAGCAATCATGTTTTTTCCGCAAAGCATACAACATTTTCATTGTTTTTTGAGGATTCGGAAATTCTCCCAGATAATCTCCCAAAAACAAATATGCATCCACCTTTTGTTCCTCTGCATGTCGCAGGCATTCCTGCAACGCTATATAATTTCCATGTATATCTGACAAAACTGCAATTTGCATAATCTCTCCTTATTTGCAGGTATCGAACTGATTTCATAAAAGAGTATAGCATATTATCATCTTGCTGTGTTACACTGAATATTTTTTGAATTTTTAATAGTAATTTTAGTTGATATACTGTATAATTATGCTTAATTTAGAATGTTTAAGGAGTATAAAGAATGTATATTCGCTGTGAGTATTGCGGAACGCAATTTAATTCAAAACATGGAAAATGCCCAAATTGTGGTGCAGAAATTGCCAGCAATGCAGACTTAAACGACCAGAAAGACATGGATAAAAAGATTGCCGCAGAGATTGAGCAAGCCTATCATGAAGCTACCCGGTTAAAATGGGAAGAATTTGACCGGACACATCCTTATGTGCCACGTGTAAGTCCTAAGCGTCAGGAACGGGCAAAGTGGCTTGCAGTTGCTACAGTTATTTTGTTTATCTTGTTTGCTGCGCTTTTTACTTTGATTTTTACATAAGTTACGAACACAACTCTTACATAATTATAACCTTTTAAACTTTTAGGAGTACCCCATATGTATATTAATTGTGAGTATTGCGGAACGCAATTCAATTCAAAACTTGGAAAATGTCCAAATTGTGGTGCAGAGGTTGCCAGCAA
>CAKRVA010000028.1 GCA_934408585.1 uncultured Lachnospiraceae bacterium | reverse complement strand
GCGTTTAATAAGGAGGTGTAAAGATGTCTATCTGTCCTAAGAATAAATCTTCTAAAGCTAGAAGAGATAAGAGAAGAGCAAATTGGAAAATGAGCGTACCTGGATTAGTTAAGTGCAGCAAGTGTGGAGCTCTTATGATGCCTCACAGAGTATGCAAGAAGTGTGGCTCATACAACAAGAAAGAAATCATTGCTCAGGATTAATTCCAAAAGCGTTGTTTATTCAAGGGTTGGACTACTTTGTTCAACCTTTGAAAAACAGTTTTAGCCCAATTTTAGCCCAAATCAATTTTTTTGTCGTGCGTAAGTTAGAATTAAAAAAAATACATTAAATGATTTATGAATAAGATTTCGTGTGAAGTCTTTTTTTTATGCCCATTTTTTATGAATTTGTATACAAAGATGATATTTTGAAATAAAAAATATGGACAAATAATACTATCAGATATGATAGTTGTGGTTAAATTTTGTGCATTATATAATAATGGAAAAGAAGGGAGAGAAAAAAGTTGGGACAATATGACGAAGAAGAATGGTTAGGAAAAGAACCTGATTATACAGATTGTAAAATAGATGAAACAGTTAACGCAGATATCATTGTTGTCGGAGGAGGACTTGCAGGAGTGGCTGCAGTTCGTCGAGCTGCTGAATTGGGACAAAAGGTGGTTCTTTTTGAAAAATGCCGATGCATACAGGCAAGAAGCGGTGATTTTGCCGTAATGGACAGCCAGGTGGCGAAGCATTGGAATCGTCAGAATGTGAACAAAACGGAGATTGTAAATCAGCTTATGCGTGATATGGCATATAAAGCAAACCAAAACATATTGAAACGTTGGGCTGAGGAAGCAGGACACGCATTTGACTGGTATTTGGATGGAATAGATAAGATAGAAATTCTGGACCGGACAGATCAGGTTCCAACGCCGGGAATCGGTTGCTATGTACAGCCAAGACGATATCCGTTACCAGATGGCTTTGATAATGAAAAGGAAAGCTTCAAATGTTATCAGGTCACGGCATGGGTTCGACCGTCACATATACCGGTTTGTAAAGCTAATTTTCAAAAGGCTGAAGAAACAGGAAATGTAACAAGTTATTTTAATACTAGGGTAAAAAAATTACTTCGCGTTCCGGAAGGACGCGTGAATGGAGTGATTGCAGAAGACAGAGAGGGAAGAATATTAAAAGCAATAGCCAAAAAAGGTGTTATCCTTGCAACAGGAGATTATATGAGTAATCAGGCTATGCTGAAAAGATTCCTTCCGGGAATGGTAAAAACGCCAAAGCAATGGACAAGTTATGAATTAGACAGAACACCATCTAATACAGGTGATGGACATAGAATGGCAATGTGGATTGGTGCGAAACTTCAGGATAGTCCTCATGCCGCAATGGCGCACCATATGGGAAGCGTATTTGGCGTGTCGGATTTCTTAATGCTGGATAGCAGAGGTAAGCGTTTTGTAAATGAAGATGCTCCCGGTCAACAGATAGGAAGCCAGATTGAAAACTTGCCGGATAAACAGGCGTGGCAAATCATAGACGGAAATTGGAGAAACTATATAGAGAAGGAATATCCAAGCCATGGAAATGTATGTTATATAGTAGAGGATAAGAAACTTGAAGATGGCAGTATATACAATAAGCTATGCTATATTGATAACTATATTGCACCAAAGTATATTCAAGAGGCTGTTGAAAATAATAGCCTGATAGAAGCACAGACTCTGGAGGAATTAATTGAAAAAACGGGCCTGCCAAAGGAGACTACGCTTGCTTCTATTAAAGAATATAACCGCATATGCGAGCTGGGAAATGATGTCGACTACGGGAAAAAACAGGAGAGGCTATTTCCTGTCAAGGAAGCTCCCTTTTATGCAGCCAGGTTTACGCCGGCAATTATGATTGCTGCACTTGGGGGAATCCAAAGCGATGAAGATGCACATTGCTATGATGAGTCTGGAGAGATAATTCCGGGATTATATGTAGCAGGAAATGTGCAGGGAAACCGAATTGCTGTGGATTATCCATTGACCGTTCCCGGATTAAGTCATTCGATGGCTTTGGTATACGGGAAAATAGCCGCAGAAAATGCGGCAAAAGAACTATAAAATACGAGAAGGATTGAAAGGAATGGGAGAGAATTTATGAAAACAAAAAAATTAGTAGCACTTTTAATGACCCTCGCTATGACAGGCACATTACTTGCTGGTTGTGGACAAAATAGCACAAATGGTAATGCATCAGAGACGGGGACAGAAGAAACAGCAAAAACGGAAACAACTGATTCTTCAGAAGAAACAGTTAATGAGGAAATTAGAGTAGTGACATATTTCGCAGGTTCAGATGCTTATGCACCTATTTGGAAAGAAGTATGCAATGATTATATGACAGAACATCCGGGAATTACGATTGTGGATGAATCACAACCTACCTCAGGAAGTAATGACTTGTTTAAAACTAAGGTACAGGCAGATTTGTCAGCAGGAAATCCTGCAGATTTAATTCTGTATTATACAGGTGAAGCATATACCAAGACATTTGAAGATACAGGACTTTTTGTGGAATTCAGTGATATTTTAAAAGAAGATCCGGAATGGGCAGGAAATTTCAAAGAGTCACCTCTTGAAAATGTACAGTATCAGGGAAAACAATATGCATTGCCGTTTATTGGTTACTATGAAGGTCTGTTTTATAATAAGGCATTATTTGATGAATATAATCTGGAAGAACCTACTTCCTGGGAAAACATTTTGAAAGCGAATGAAGTATTTGCGCAGAATGATATTGTAACTCTTTCCATGTCATTAAGCATGCCTTATATCACAACAGAAAACTTTATCATGGGTGCAGCAGGAAAGGAAAACCATAGAAACTACTTTGATGACAGTTGGGCAATTGCTTTGGACTGTATTGCAGAGTTATATAAAAATGGCGGACTTCCAAAAGATACCTTTACAATTTCCGAAGATGATGTACGTTTGCTCTTCTCAGAAGGAAAAGCTGCTATGATGATTAATGGATCATGGTGTACGGATAGCTTACAGGATAATCCGGATATGAGAATTATTTCCATGCCGACACTTCCTGGTGGAACAGGTGGCGAAAGTTGTGCAATTGCAGGCTTTTCATCCGGCTGGCATATGACAAAGGATGCCTATGAAAGAAGCGATGAAACATTAAAATTCTTGAAATATCTTACCTCTCCGGAAATTATGGCTAAATTTATTGCATATGGTGGAAGCCCTGCAATTAATTGTGAAGCACCGGAAAACTCAAGTGAATTATTAAAGAGTGCGGTAGAAATGTTAGAAAAGGCAACCTATCAGGATGCAGCATTGGATTCTCAGGTAAATCATGAAGCATATGAAACAATGAATGGTGGAATCCAGTACGTTTGTGAAGAACAGATGACAAGTGAAGAAGTAATTGCACAGGCAAAGCAGTTAAATGATGATGCAAAATAGGTAAAATGAAAGTGAAGGGAACTGTGTATTGTAATACATGGTTCCTTTCACAAAGGAGGAAGCAGCGTGGCACTGAAAGGCAAAAAATATGTTTGGATTTGTATTATACCGGCAATGATTTTAATTACTGCATTTTTGGTCTATCCATTAATTAAGACAGTAATATATAGTTTTTCATCATGGTATAATTTTTCTCCTAAAAGTGAATGGATAGGGTTTGAAAATTACAAAAGATTATTTTCGGATATGGTAATGCCGGTCGCATTTAAAAATACAGCGATTCTGATTGTCGGAGTTTTAATCTTTCAGGTGGGATTTGCCTTGCTTCTTGCAATAATGGTAGATAGTGTGCATCACGGCTTTAAAATTTTCCGAACGGTATATTTTTTCCCGATTGTAATATCTGGAACGGCTATTGGATTGATGTTTACTTTGATATATAAGTATGAATATGGACTTTTAAATTATATTATTACCCTGTTCGGGTATGATAAACAGGTTTGGATTACTCCGAAAACAGCAATTTTTCTTACACTTATACCAGTGCTATGGCAATATATCGGCTTTTATTTTGTTATTTTCTTAACCGGGATTTCAAAGATACCAGAGGATATCTATGAATCAGCAATGCTGGATGGAATTACACCAATAAAGAAAATATATTATATTACCATCCCAATGCTTAAGGATGTTCTGATTTCTACAATTGTACTAGTAGTATCCGGATGTTTCCGTGTATTTGATACCGTATATGTAATTACAAAGGGTGGACCAATGAATTCCAGTCAGTTGTTAAGTACCTATATGTATCAAATGGCATTTGAAAAGTACAATGGTGGCTATGCGAGTGCAATAGCAATTGTTATGATAATTATAGGAGTGCTTTTAACTATTGGACTTAGAAAATTGTTAAAGGCAGATGCAGAAGATTGAAAGGCTTGATGTATAAGATGAAAAAAATAAAAATAGGCAGAATAATTGTTTATATTGTTTTGATTTTGTGGTTATTAATTACATTGGTTCCACTTTTGTGGGTGTTTGAGAATTCCTTTAAATCTTCAGAGGAAATTCTTTTGAATGGAATTGCTTTGCCAACAGGCCTGAATTTTGCAAATTATCATTCCATATTCTCTTATCCTGATGTCAATATGTTTCGTGCTTTCCTTAACAGTCTATTGATTTCCGGGGGAGTGGTAGCAGGTGTAATCTGTATCGGCGGACTTGCAGCTTTTGGACTTGGACGTTTTGATTCTGGAATAGGAAAAGTTGTGGATGCATTTATGGTGGCATGTCTTCTTGTTCCGGGATTCGCAACCATGATTCCAAATTTTGTAACGATTAATCGATTACCTATTAAAGAAACATATCTTGCAGTAATTGTTCCACAGGTGGCAGGAAACCTCTGCTTTGCAATCATGCTATTGTCTTCTTATATGCGCTCCTTACCAAAAGAGCTGGACGAAGCAGCAATTATTGATGGTGCAGGGCCATTTAAGGTTCTCCGGAATATTACCATTCCGCTGACCAAACCAATGTTTGCAACGGTTGGAATTATGGTATTTATTTGGTCTTATAATGATTTGGTAACCTCCCTTGTATATATATCAAATCAGAAACTGAAGCCGGTTTGTGTTATACTGACAATGGTTAGTAATATGCATGGAACCGATTATGGAGCAATGATGGCAGCCATATTTATAACAGTCGTACCGGTATTAATTTTATATATCTGTTCGCAGGAGCTTGTCATTAAGGGATTAACAGCAGGAGCGGTAAAGGGATAATACATGAAAATTTTCGTAAATCATATAGGATTTGAACAATCAGATAAAAAAATGGCAGTTTTTGAAGCAGATGTAGAAATGAAATCCATAAATTCTTATTTGTTGAGAAAAGATGGTGCCATATTCCGGGTAGAAGTCGGAGAAAAGGAAAAAATAGAAGATTGGTCAGACAGCTACTATTATCTTTTGAATTTTTCAGATGTGGTTATTCCCGGTCAATATCAGGTTGTTGTAGAAACAGAACAGGAAAAAGTCTGTTCAGACTATTTTGAAATCACAGATTATTATATTCATTTGCGAATGGTAAATGCCGTAAGAGCGTATTTTAAAGGGGAAAGATCATCTGGAGAGTGGCTGAAAGCAGATAAGCAGGTTCCCTTTGATGGAGGGAGAAAAGGAAGAAGGGATCTTCATGGTGGCTGGTATGATGCAACCGGTGATCTTGGAATTCACTTAACCCAATTATCTCATACTGGGATTTATAATCCAATGCAGTCGTTACTGCCCGCCTATGTGTGTTTTTCCATAGCTGAAAGAATTCAGCAGAAGAAATTGAAAGATGGCAGAATACTAAAAAAAGAATTGCAGGATGAAGGATACTGGGGTGCCGATTTGGCAATGCGGCTATATTGTGAGAATGGAAGTTTTTTACGCTCTGTGGATAGAGGAGAAGCCTTCTCGGAGAAGCAGAACAGAAAAATTGACTACGAGTATTTTCATTATAGCGGACACGAGGAGGATAAAAGTTACTTAAAAGAAAATATTCAAGATAAAAATTACGAAACCGGAATGCGGAGTGGATGCGGGGTAGCAATTACGGTTCTTGCACAGGCTGCCAGATTAGGTGCAGCTTCTGGAGAATACACCGAAAAAGAATACCTTCAAATTGCAGAAAGAGCATTTCATTATATTGTAGAGAATAATGTTCTTCATATAAATGATGGAAAATGGAATTTTTTGGATTATTATTGGGGACTTATAGCGGCGATAGAATTATATGAAACAACGCAAAAAGAAGTGTATTTGAATTTCTGCCGAAACTTTGAATTAAAGATGGAAAGTTATGTGGTGGAAATGAAAGAGGGTTGTTGGTTTCTGGCAGATGAAGAGCATTTATATTTTCACCCTTCGGATGAAGGAGTACCTCTTCTTGCATTATTGAAATATAGCCAGATAGAGCCAGATGAGGAAACGAAAAGACATATACTTTCCGTTGTAAAGAGTGCCATGATACATTTGCTATCCATAAGTAAATCCGCCTTTGGATACGCTTCGTTTACATGGAAGAAGGATGCAAAGGAGAAAAAAGAAGAAAACAGATTTTTCTTTCCGCATGATACGAAAGCGGCTCCGTGGTGGCAGGGAGAAAATGCAAGGATCTGTTCACTTGCTGCAATCGCATTTTATTATGCAAATATATCGGATGAAAAAGATATGGTGGATGAATGTCTGATTTTTGGTCAAAGACAGCTGAATTGGATTATGGGATGTAATCCGTTTGACAGTTGTATGATAGAGGGATATGGAAAAAATAATATTCGATATTTCTTTAATGACCAGTACGATTTTATGAATAGTCCGGGTGGAATTTGTAATGGAATCACCTCAAGGACCATAGATGATTGTGGAATCGAATTTGTTATAGAAACATCACCGGAGTGCAGGGATAATTGGAGATGGGCAGAGCAATGGCTGCCACATGCTGCATGGTATATGTTTGCAACCGGATTAAAACTTTTATAGGTGATATGATGACGTCAAAGTATATGCAACGAAAACGCATAATGGTAAAAATGGAAAATATTGAGAAGTATCCACTTACTATCGTGCATGCTCCTATGGGTTATGGAAAAACGGTAGCTGTCAAGGAATATGTAAGAGTGGCAGATGTGGATTCCGTATGGGTGTCTTTGTCGGGGCTTGGCATAGAGACAGAATACTTATGGGAAAAGCTTTGTGATGCTATGAAAAATACCGACCAGCATCTTTCAGAACGATTATTATCCATAGGGTATCCATATGATAATTTTAAACGAAAAGCAGTAATGGATGCTTTGATGGATCATGATTATCGTAAAAATTTGTTGCTGATTTTCGATGATTTTCAAGTGATTGAAGACCATAGTGTTTTTGAAATATTGAAGGAAATAGTACGGGAGAGAATTCAACGCCTGCATATTGTAATTATTACAAGAGAATTGGCAAGGCTGGATGCCGCTGACTTATATCAAAAGCAGATTTGCTGTACAATTACCGAAAAATCATTGAAATTTACAAGGGAAGAAACGTATCAGTATTTGGAATTCATGGATTGCATTATGACTGATGAAGAAAAGGAGCGGGTTTATCAGATAACAGATGGCTGGGAGTCCATGCTGTATGTGACGGCAAAGGGAATAAAACAGGGACTGCCCATTGGTAAAAGCGCTACTGCAGATGACATTATTGAACAGAATTTTTATCACAATCTTAACGAGATTGAAAAAACGGTATTGGCAAAGCTTTCGGCATTGGATTCCTTTAATCGCCTGATGGTTGCAGAAATTCTTGATAATACGGAACAATATCAACGGTTTGAGGCACTTGCAGATAAAAATATTTTTTTCGTATTTCGTGAAAGTGATCATACTTTTAAAATGCGCAATATTTTAAAAGACTTTATATACGAAAGGGCGTTGATTGATCGGATTGATTTTACAGAGGTATATGAAAAAGCAGGAAGATTCCTGATGGAACAGAAGCAGTATTCAGAGGCATTTGAATATCTGTGTAAAGCTGGCGATTGGGAGAAAATACTTTTTATACTGAATGAAGATGTCCGGAACGAAAAGGGAATTTGGAATAACATCAATGTGTATGATGTGTTTGACAGCGTAGAGGAGAACATTCTCTTTTTATACCCGTTTGCCTATTTAAAGTATTTGTATATGTATATTATGGATAAGGGGCAAAATTATTCCGGATACGTAAATAGTCGATTGAAAAATCTGGAAGAATTTTACCTGGAGTCATCCGGCAGCGAAGAACAGAAAACAATGGTTCTGGCAGAGAGCTGGTTGATTAAAAGCCGCATGGCATTTAATGATATTGTTAAAATGAAAGAATGTGCAAATAAAAGCACAGAATTTTTTGGCAGTGGATGCTCTGATATTATTACAAGAAAAACAGAATTCACATATGGATTACCAAATCTGTTGATGGGATATGTGAAAAAACCGGATGAACTTGGAACAATGAAGCATTTGATTGGGGATCTTGGTCACTTCTATACCCAGATGACAGATGGATTTGGAATTGGCTGTGATTCTTTGGCGGAAGCCGAGACCGCTTTGGAAACCGGACAGTTTGAACAGGCTGAGTTACATGCATACAAAGCATACTATAAAGCCAAAGCATCAGAACAGCTTAGCATTATGATATCTGCCATGTTTGTTTTGAATCGGCTTGAAATTATGCAGGGAAATGAAACGGATCAGAGATTACTGAATAATACATTAAAAGAAGAAGTTATTGCAGCAGACAATAAAGTATTAAACACAACATTTGATTTGTGTGATGCTTATAGGAAAAGTTGTATTGGAAGCACAGAGGGAATCCCGGACTGGATTCGAAGTGGAGAATTTGAAAAGGGCAATTTTCTGATACAGGGGTTATGCTTCTTTTATCTGGTATACGGAAAGTGCTTGCTTTTGGATAAAAAATATATTGAACTTGATTCCCTGTGTGAGTCAATTGAGACGTTGTTAAAGCCTTATGAATATTATCTGATTAAAATCTACTTTATGGTTTATGAGTCTGTCAGTAAGAGTTATTTGGAAAGCAGGGCGAAGGGAGAGCAGATTTTACGAGAGGCTTTAATGCTGGGAGAAAAAGACCATCTGATTATGGCATTTGCTGAGAATGCCGGTCACATTCGTTTGATGCTGGAATCATTACTTAAGAAGGAACAGAATGTTTATATTGAAGAAGTGTTGGAGTGTTGTAACCGTTATCAAATGCAAATGAAAAAATTACATACTTCAAGCATTTCTTTGACTGACAGGGAAACGGATATCCTTAAATTACTAGATGAAGGCTATACACATGAGGAAATTGCCAGTGAAATATATATATCAGTGGCGACTGTCAGATATCATATTAAAAATATCTATCAGAAAATGGATGTGAATAATAAGATTTTAGCATTACGAAGAGCAAAGGAACTGAATTTGATTTAAGAGAGGAGAAAAACATGAAGAGTAATGCATATATTGTAGAATATTGGGAAACGCAGCCATCAGTTCTTTTGAGGATGATTAGTGAAAGTAAAGAACTTACAAAAAGTTTTGTGGAATTGTATTGCAAAATAAAACCGACACATCTTTACTTAGTGGGTAGCGGAACATCCTTGAATGCAGAGGAAGCAGCAACATCCTTTCTTACAGAAATTCTGGGGATTAATATAAATTTTATGCCTTCCTCTTACTTACATAAGATTCAGGGAGAGAGACCGTTAATTGTTTTTCTTTCACAAGGTGGTTCATCTACGAATACATTGAAAGCGATGGAACAGCTTAAAGAGTATCCATATATTACAGTTACGGGGGAACAGATGTGTGAAATTGCATCTCGCAGCAAGTGTCATATGGTAATTGGCTGTGGAGAGGAAGCTGTCGGACCAAAAACAGTTGGATATACGTCATCTGTTATGGTTTTGTATTTGATGGCATTAGAAGCTGCGCTTGCAACAGAGCAGATTACGGAAAACAAATATATTGAAACGAAAGAAAATCTGGTAAAGGGACTTTCCTGCATGAGATATAATATGGAATCTGTTGTTTCATGGATGAATCAGTATGGAAAAGAGATAAAAGATATAAAGAAATATATATTTATTGCACATGGAACCGGAGCACTTGCCTTAAAAGAAGGATGCTTAAAGATATTGGAAACGATTAAGTATCCGGCATTCAGTTATGAATTTGAAGAATATTTACATGGTCCAATTTTAGCGGCAGATAATGAAACAGGCGTTTTTCTGTTCCCGACAGGAGAAAAGGAGGAACAGGAAAGATTTAAGAAGCTTGCAATGTGTCAGGAAAAATATACACCATATACATATGATGTTACAGATAAAGAAGAAAAAATGACGGAGAAGATAATTCACATTCAAAGGACCGGAAAGGCATATACAGAAGTCTTTGAAAATATTGTAATTCCGCAATATATTGCAGCTACCATACAGGGAATTCTTGGAATTGAAGATGGATCACCACTATATGATGAATATACAGCAATTTGTCCGACAAAATATAACAACGGAAAATAATGATTTTTGCGGAGGAAACTATGGATTATGTACTTGGAATTGATTCCGGCGGCACAAAATTTTTAGTAAAAGCAGTTGGAATGGATGGAACAGAACTGGCAGAATATGAGGGAAATCCGGCAGGATTATATCGCTTTGCAAAACAGGATGCCATACGTATTATTCAAGATAATTTGGAAATATGCATTAATCAGGCCAACTTGAGAAAGGAACAATGCAGAGCTATTGTGTGTGGAACGACAGGGATTGATAGCGAAGAAGATCGGATGGAGGTTGAAGCAATTTATCAGACACTGGAAGGATATCAATGTCCTGTGTTGTGTATTAATGATGCCGAGGCTGCATTGTATGCGGCAACAGGTGGCATTGGTGTGATTTTAATTGCAGGCACCGGATCGATTGCGTTTGGAAGAAATAATTCCGGTGAAACTCATAGATGTGGAGGATGGCCTCCCTGTATATTTGGAGATGAAGGATCTGGTGTCTGGCTAAATCTAAAGGCTTTGGAGTATGTAAGCCATGTATTAGACGGAAGAAAGAAAAAAACGTTGCTTTTTGATTTGCTGAATCAGGAACTTGCAATTCAAGGGCCAAAGGATTTGATTAAAATTTGTCAGAGGATAGAAAAGGAGAATGCCGGATTTTTAAAACTTGGACCAATTGTTATGCGGGCAGCAAGAGAAAATGATGAGCATGCACTTGCGATCATTCATGAAGAAGCGGAAAAGACGATATCACTTGTAGTTCCGGTAATTGAAAAATTACGGATGAGTGAAGAAAAGTTTTGTGTCGGGGCGTGGGGAAGCGCAATAGTAAAAAATAATTATCATTATAAGTTTTTTAAAGAGATGCTGGAACAGAAATATAAAAATGCAGAGGTAAGTATTGCAGAAAAAGATGCTGCATATGGTGCCTGCAGGATTGCATTAGATATTTTGTCAGAAGAAAAAAGAATATATACCTTTTCATAGGAGAGCACAAAGAGTGCTCTCCTCAGACTGTAGACAAAGTCCTCGGCAAAAAGCCGAGGATTTTGCCGTATTAGAGAGGCAAAAAGTCAGTATTT
>CAKRVA010000027.1 GCA_934408585.1 uncultured Lachnospiraceae bacterium | reverse complement strand
GCACAAATTTCATAGGCACTAAGAAAAAGACTCCGAGAAACGTAAGTTTCTCGGAGCACCTTGTCTACAGTCTGAGACAGGGGAAATTTCCCTGTCTGTTTTTTTCGTTTGACGTACTCTTTTGCAACGACGTATAATGTAAGCACTGAAGATATAGTAATGCTTATTTCCGCCATGTTTATTTTTGGAACCATTGGGATATTTCGAAGAATGATTCCGCTGCCTTCTGCATGGATTGCATTTTTCCGTGGCGTGGTCGGAGCTATATTTTTATATTTGTTTGTTAAAATAAAAGGGAAGAAATTTGCACATCATCTGCAGGGAAAAACGTTGGTGTTACTTGTAATTACAGGGGCACTGATAGGCATAGACTGGATGATGCTGTTTGAGGCATACAATTATACGTCCGTATCAGTGGCAACGCTTTGCTATTATATGGAGCCGACATTTGTTGTGATATTATCGTGTATTGTTTTCCGGGAAAGGATGACGGTAAAAAAGACAATTTGCACACTGCTTGCATTGGCTGGAATGGTATTGATTTCAGGGATTACCGAATCAGGAGGTTTACAGAGTGGTGATGTGAAAGGAATCCTGCTTGGTATCGGAGCTGCAATTATTTATGCAGTGGTGGTGATACTGAACAAAAGTCTACCGGGAATAGATGCATATGAAAAAACGATGATTCAATTGGGATCTGCGTCATTAATTATGATTCCATATCTTTTGTTATCCGGTGTGCCGGAAAAGAATAGCTGGAATTTATCGGTAGTTGCACTTCTTCTGGTTGTCGGAGTAGTGCATACAGGAATCAGCTATACATTATATTTTGGTTCCATGGATCATTTAAAAACACAGACCGTAGCGTTGTTCAGCTATGTGGACCCGGTAGTGGCACTGCTTTTATCAGTATGTATTCTTCATGAAAAAATGTCCGTAATTGGGATTTTAGGTGCAATTCTGATATTAGGTTCTGCAGTTTTTTGTGAATTGGGAAAAGATAGTTAAAAGGATTCAGGGAAAGGAGTTTCTTATGAAAGTATTAATGATTAATGGTAGTCCGAGAGTGGATGGAAACACAACCGTGGCATTGAATGAAATGAAAGAGGTATTTGAAAAAGAAGGAATTGAAGTATCTCTTGTGCAGATAGGAAACCGGGATATCCGGGGATGCATTGCCTGTAACCAGTGTGCCAAAACAGGCAAATGTGTCTTTGATGATGCAGTAAATGAACTGGCATCTGAATTTGAGGAAGCAGATGGACTTGTAGTGGCAAGTCCGGTATATTATGCTTCTGCCAATGCAACATTAGTAGCCTTTTTGGACAGGCTGTTTTATAGCACACATTTTGACAAATCCATGAAAGTTGGAGCAAGTGTGGTATGTGCGAGAAGAGGTGGATGCTCCGCAACCTTCGACGAATTGAACAAATATTTTACGATTTCCAATATGCCGGTAGCACCAAGCCAGTATTGGAATTCTATTCATGGCAGGGACAAAGGCGAGGCAATCCAGGATGAAGAAGGAAGACAGACTATGCGTGCCCTTGCCAGAAATATGAGTTTTTTGATGAAGAGCATCGCCCTTGGAAAAGAAAAATTCGGACTCCCCGAAAAGGAACCACGCGTTTCAACAAACTTTATAAGGCATACCCAAACAAAAATTTGCTAGTAGAAGAGAAGAAACCATCTGTGATATACTTTCAAGTATAAGAAAGAACATCGCAGGTGGTTTTTTGGTATATAGGAAAGAAAAAATTCTATTATACCCAATGAGTGGGTTGGCATTGGGTATATAGGACGAAAAATGCCTGCTATACCCATGGAGTAGGCTTGCATTGGGTATATTAGGAGAAAAATGTCTGTTATACCCACAACATGAAGCCAGCAGGGGTATATTAGGAGAAAAAATGCCTGCTATACCCACAGCATAAAGCCAGCGGAGGGTATAAGTGACAAAAAGAGCCTGCTATACCCACAGGAGGAAGTTTGCGAGGGTATATAGGACGAAAAATACCTACTATACCCAAAACGAAGAGCCAGCGAGGGTATAAAGAACAAAAAGAAGCTTGCATACCCAACATATAAATCAGACAAAGCTATTAAAGCAAGAAAAGAGTATATAACAGATGAAAACAAGAGCAGAAGTGTTGGAATATGGACTATCCTTTCCAAATACATACCAGGAAGCTCCTTTTCGTGACAACAATTGGCAGCTTGTCCGCGTGAAAGGAAGCAAAAAGGCATTTTTGTGGACTTATGAATGGAATGGTATTTTACATTTGAATGTAAAGACTTCTCCAGAGTGGCGCGATTTCTGGAGGGGGACATTTGCTTCGGTGGTACCGGGATATCATCAAAATAAGGAACATTGGAATACGATTATCATGGACGGAAGTATTCCGGAAGATGATGTAAAGCGTATGATTGCCGAAAGCTATGATTTGATAACAGACAGTCCTACAAAGAGGATTTATGAAGCAGTGAAGAAAATACCGAAAGGGCATGTTGCCACGTATGGCCAGATTGCAGAAATGGCAGGAGATAAGAAGATGGCAAGGGCTGTAGGAAATGCATTGCACAAAAATCCAGACCCGGAGCACATTCCATGCTTCCGGGTGGTTAATGCGAAGGGTGAACTTGCCGGAGAATTTGCATTTGGCGGAAAAGGAAAACAGGCGAAGCTTCTCGAACAGGATGGCGTTAAGGTAGTAGATGGCAAAGTGAATCTGGAACAATATGGAATGAAACGATAGGATAGAAAGAAGCAGCATATGAAAGAAAACAGTTCATTTGAAAAACTAAAAGAAAACATTATTGATATTATTGCAGAGCAACAGGCAAAGCTTGGGTATTTAAAGGAGCCGGTCAGATTGTATTATCCGTTAAGCTCTTTAAAACATCTGACAGGAATTGACGTGGCAGCAGAACAAATGGAGCAGGAATTGCAGACATTTTCGAAATATGTAAAGGATACATTAGGTGATGTTACAGTGTCGCATGAGGGAGAGCGTTTTTGTTTTCTGTGCCCTCCGACAGCATCTGAATATGTTCATTTGCAGGCAGATAAAAATGCTTTTATTTATGAACTTGTAAAACTTCTTTCCAAACATGGCACCACAATGCAGGAAGTACTGGAATTGTTTGAAAAGCAGCAACAGCCTTATGAAACAGAGAAAATTGTGGACGGGGAATTTGATATAGCCATCCACTTTATAAATGCAAAGGATAGATATTACTATTGCTTTAAGGACGAAGGATGCCATTTGATTTATCATCGTTTCCTGCCGGAGGACTATCAGGAATTATAATTGCCGGCACAAATGGTGCCGGCAAATTTACTCTATATCAAACATTGGATTTTCTTAAAGTGACGACTCGCTGACCGATGGCAGGTTGCCAAGGTTATTGTCATCGGTTCCATCGGGAATCGATTTTAAATATTCGGTATCTTTACGATGGGCAACACCAACGCCGTTTAACTCTCCGTTTTTTGCCATGGAAACACCTTCCTCTTTAGAAATGGTGGTTCCATCCGATAACTGATAGCCGGTGATTTTTCCGCTGGATTTTACGAGTCCGACAATGTCTTTGGCATTGCTTTTGGGTGTTGGAATTTCATCCATGGTATTCTTTGCAAGTGCGGAACTCATGCGTTCGCTGTTTTTATCTGTCATTTTATAACTCCTCTCTTTTTATTGTTGTAAATAGGATTTGAAAAAAAGGAAAAACTATACATAGGAGAATCGATAAGATGAATACAGTTATTTTTGATATGGACGGTCTTCTGATTGACAGTGAAATGATATCGTATCAAATGTATCAGGATTTATTAAGCCGATACGGACAGAGACTTTCCATCGAAGAATATGGAAAAATATATAGTGGCAGGACAGCCGTAAATAATATGGAGGAATTAATCAAACAGTTCCATCTGCCGGTAACATTTGAAGAAGGAATGCGGATTACCATGGAGATTGAAATGGAATGTTTTCATCGTGGGGTAGCATTGAAACCGGGAGCAAGGGAACTGCTCCAATATTTGAAAACGCATGGATATAAGATAATTCTTGCAACTTCCAGCACCGAGGAGCGGGCAAGAATTGCACTTCAATACCAGCAGATTGAAAATGATTTTGATGAAATGGTTTTTGGGTATGAGGTAGAGCATGGAAAACCGGCACCGGATATCTTTTTGAAAGCATGTGAAAAGGCACGGGAACCTGTGGAGAACTGCCTTGTGTTAGAAGATAGTGAAGCCGGAATACAGGCAGCTGATAATGCCCATATTCCGGTCATTTGTGTCCCGGATATGAAAAAGCCGGCAGAAAAACTTGCAGCTTTGACCGTAGGAGTGGTTGCTTCTTTAAAGGACGTGATTCCCTATCTTGAAAAGGGGTTATGACGTAAGCTTACGTGCATACCACCGGGATAAATTCCAATGCAGTGGTGAAGTAGAATAATCGGTTCGAAACAGCATTGCCTGGTATTCGTACGCAGCCTCGGTTTTGCTTGTAAATGCAGGAATCGCATCAAGGGAAAGGGCATACGTATAGGAAGAATCACCATGAGCCATATTATACTTTGCAATCCAGTAGTCCGGGTGTGCAAAGGAAAAAATCAGGTACAATACCGTAATGACTACAAGACAGAATTTTACAAATGGAAAAGTGTCATTATAAATATAGACAATCGTTCCGGCCATCAGAATGCTGATGACAAGAAGCGCCCAAAGGACAAACACCCTTAATATCGTAAGATGGTAAACACTGATATAAAGAACCATCCGGTAGGCACTAGAGGCAATCATCACAAAAGTACAGATAGAAATAACCGAAAGCAGTATCTGTAATGCCGGATGTCTTTGAAACAACCGGATACAGAGAAGAACAATTGCAAGGTTTAACAGACAGATAAACACAAGCTGAAAAAAGCCTTCTCTTGCATATTGTGCATAGGTATAGTTTTCCGGAAGCGTTCCAAGTCCTGCAAACAGATATACAATCTGTATCAGGCAAAAGACAACATAAATAACCGAAAAAACAGAGGTAAAAGTAATTGCAATAACCGGTTCGTAAGTTCTCTGCTTTTTGGAGCCGGAAAGGTTCGGATGCTCCAGTCTTGTCATGATACAGTAAGAAGCCAGAAAGGCAAACAGAAACATGGCAAGGAGGACAAAGATATTCTGCAAAAAGTAAAAGTTCATTATATCCTGAAGAACGCCGCTGAACAAATTATAAAAAACAGCATCGGCACTACAGAGCAGGGAAAGAATCAGCGGAAGCATAATTACAGCAATGCCGATTCCAATCAATATAGGCAGCAGAATGTGACTGCGGGAGTTCTGGGTATTCTTTTTCTCTTTCAGAAAATCACTGAAATCAATGATGGGCTGAAAAAGAAATGCAAGGCTGGAAAACAATGTTTTGATGGCAGCACCGATATAGTAAAAAATATCCCATTCTTCATCCTCATAAAAGGAATGAAGAAATAAATGTAAAAATAAAAACAAAATCAGCCATTTGTTTAATACAATCAGGTAAACAGCACTTGTGCAGCAGGTCGAGATGCCAAGCAGCATCAGGCTAACGGTATCGAAGATTGCAAGTGGTCTGGCGGTACGTCCTGACTTTTTCAAAAAGAAGAAGAAAAAGAAGCAGGTTCCGCCGATGAAAAAAGGGTAAGTAATCCCGGAGTTATTTCGATAGAGGCAAAAGGTATACCAAAAGGCATAAATCAGGCTTCCCAGTGCCATAAATGGAAATATTTTATTTTTGGTGTTCTGTTCTGATTCCATGAGAAAATCCTCCAATCTTAAAATTTCGAATCATCTATAATTTCAATGGAAGAGGTATCATCATCTTCCACATATTCCAAAATATCACCCGGCTGGCAGTGAAGTGCCTTGCAGATGGAGTTTAAAGTAGAAAAGCGGATGGCTTTGGCTTTGTTGTTTTTTAGAATGGACAGATTGGCAAGGGTAATATCCACCTCATTAGCCAGTTCCGTCAATCCGATTTTATTTTTTGCCATAACGACATCCAGATTGATAATGATTGCCATGATGTTTTCCTCCTAAATGGTTAAATCATTTTCAAGCTTGTAGGTGACTGCCCGGTCAAAGACCAGGGAGAGAACCTTGCTGAACAGACCTGCAATGACAAAGGTCAGAATAATAATAAGAACGGCAGGGGTTAAATAAAGAAATAACCGGCAGCAGGTAAGCAGTGCAATACAAAAGCTGTATGTACCCATATGGTTCAGGCTGGTGACATTTTCACGGATAAAACAGTCATCCAGCAGAACACTTTGAAAAATTTTCCGCAGTTCATAGATAATCAGGACTGCAAAAATTCCGGACAAAACGAAGATAACACTCAGCGAAGGTACATGGTCGCCAAAATAGTGGTTGTATTTTCCGTAAAAGCGGATAATCAGCGGAACAAAGAGCGTAACGAATATTCCGGCAAAAAACATGAAGTCCAGTAAAAGCTTTGTGAAAACAATAAGTTTATTTTTCATAAGAAATCCTTTCTTCGTACCAATGTATTTTTATCTGATATCCTATATATAGCACTTCGAAAAATGAAAGTCAATAAAAATTTATTGATAAACGATAAATATTTTCTGAAAGACGATATGAAAACGAAGGGGGTTGCATTATTTTCATTCGGAAGATAAGATAGAAGAAGATGATTATGGATAAGGAGAAACTCCATTATGATTAAACCCCAGGGTAGTAAACGGATTTCCAAAGAAGATATGTATCTTAACAGTGCAGAAAACTTTGCATATCGAAGCACCTGTCTGAAAAGAAAATACGGTGCGGTAATTGTAAAGGATGATGCCGTAATCTCTACGGGATATAATGGTTCTCCAAGAGGATTTGAAAATTGTAGTGATATTGGAAGCTGCCCGAGAATGAAACGGAACATGCATCAGGGTGAAGGGTACGGAATGTGCCGTGCCATTCATGCAGAGGCAAACGCATTATTAAACTGTTCCAGGGAACAGACGTTAGGTGCAGATATTTATCTGACCGGAATCAATCCGGAGGATAATTCGATTCATCCGGCAAAGCCCTGTCCGCTGTGTGCAAGGCAGATTATTCAGGCAGGAATACGTAATGTGATTTTGCGAAAAGGCGAAGGTCCGGATAATTATGAAGTAATTCCGGCAAAGGACCTTCAGTGGTATCTTCCGGCAGAACCGGACGAAACATAAAAACAATAGGGACTATGGAGATAGAAACATTGAGTCAGATAAAAGTAATTTTGTGGGATATTGACGGTACGCTTTTAAATTTTGAAGAAGCAGAAAAATGTGCAATTCATCGATGCTTTGAAATTTTTCAGATGGGAGATTGCACAGAAGAGATGCTGCAACGTTACAGTGCGATTAACCGTAGGTATTGGGAGGCACTGGAACGTGGCGAAATGTCCAAAGAGGAAATCCTGGTGGGAAGATTTCGGGAATTTTTTCATCAGGAAGGGCTCGACGAGCAGAAGGCAGAAGCGTTTAATGCAGAATATCAGGTAAGATTGGGAGATACGGTCTGCTTTTGTGACAATGGATATGAGCTTGTGTGCAAATACAAGGGAAAAGTAAAGCAGTATGCCGTGACGAACGGAACGGCGATTGCACAGCACCGCAAGCTCAAAAATTCCGGACTGGATAAGGTTCTGGATGGTGCCTTTATTTCGGATGAGCTTGGTGTTGAGAAGCCCAATAAGTTATTTTTTGATATTGTACTGGGAGCAATCGGTACTTTTGCAAAAGAAGAGATTCTGATTGTCGGGGATTCCCTGACGAGTGATATGCAGGGCGGAAACAATGCGGGAATCCAATGCTGCTGGTATCATCCGCAGAAAGAAAAAAAGCTCCCACAAGATTCTGCTCTCAAAATTGATTATGAGATTCAGAATCTGTGGGAACTTGAAAAGATCGTATCATATATTTAGTAGGAACAGGAATGGCTATTTGATATCCAGCTCGATGGGAGCATCGATTTCATCGGATACATATTTGCCATTCTTTTTTCGTTGTTTTACACATTCCGTCAAAAGATATTCAATCTGCCCGTTTACGGAACGAAAATCGTCCTCAGCCCAGGCGGCAATGGCATCGTAAAGCTTTGCAGATAGTCGGAGGGGAACCTGTTTCTTTTCAGCCATTAGTAAAGACTTCCTGAATTTACGACAGGCTGTGCATCATGGTTACCACATAAAACAACAAGTAAATTGGATACCATGGCAGCCTTACGTTCTTCGTCTAATTCTACCACCTGTTTTTCATTAAGACGCTCCAAAGCCATTTCAACCATACCAACCGCACCATCAACAATCATTTTACGTGCGTCAATGATAGCGGAAGCCTGTTGACGCTGGAGCATTACTGCAGCAATTTCCGGAGCATAAGCAAGGTAGGTAATGCGGGCTTCAATGATTTCCAGACCGGCATCGGCTACTTTTTCCTGAATTTCCTGACGGATTCTTTCGGCAACCACTTCACTGGAGCCACGAAGACTTCCCTCGTCTGCCTGACCGTCACCGGTGGTATCAACACCGGGAGCCACATCATAAGGATAAATTCTTACGATATTACGCAAAGCACTGTCACACTGCAGGGAAAGATATTCTTTGTAATTATCCACATTAAAAACTGCTTTTGCAGTATCTACAACACGCCACATAACGGCAATTCCGATTTCAATCGGATTACCCAGACAGTCATTGATTTTCTGACGGTTGTTGTTCAGAGTCATAATTTTAAGGGAAACCTTTTTGCTTGCAGCCTGTGTTGCATTAAGTTCGCCGGGGGCACCTGTAGAAATTTTTATTGCAGAAAGTCCACCACCGGTAGGTGCATCAATACCACTCTGGTTTAACTTCGTTGCGGCAGCCGGATTTACAGCGGTACAAAATGGGTTTACAAAATAAAAACCGGCTTCCTTAAGTGTTCCGATATATTTTCCAAAAAGAGTAAGTACGAGAGCCTCCTGAGGTTTTAATACTTTTAATCCGGCAAAAGGAATCCAGCCTAAGGCAAGATAAATGCAGGCGATAGCAGTCAGAACAGGATACAACATCTGTTCAGCCGCGTAATGAGTGGGTTCTGCATTAATGCTGAACACAAGGAGCAGAATCGCCAGTGCATACAATACGATAAAAAGCAGCATCATGGACATGCCATTTTTCTTTGAATTTAAAATTTTTTCTTCCATAAAATACACATCACCTTTCTGTGAATTTAATTGATATCAAAATGATATCATCCGGGAAAATAATTGTCAATAGATGCGGTCAAAAAGGAAAACGGAAAAAGGGAAAATTTGAATTGACACAGATAGGTACATAATGATAGAATTTCAAACAGTGTATAATAATATATAAAAGAAACAGGAGGAGAATCAATGCCAAAAAGAACAGACATTCATAAGGTACTTATTATTGGCTCAGGCCCAATTATTATCGGACAGGCATGTGAGTTTGATTACTCCGGAACGCAGGCATGTAAGGCGTTACGGAAACTGGGATATGAAATTGTTTTAGTGAATTCCAATCCCGCAACAATTATGACGGACCCTGAAACCGCAGACGTGACATACATTGAACCGTTAAATGTAGAACGTTTGGAACAGATTATTGCAAAGGAACGTCCCGATGCATTACTTCCTAATTTAGGTGGTCAGTCAGGTTTGAATCTTTGTTCTGAATTAAATCAGGCAGGAATCCTTGATAAATATCATGTAAAAGTAATTGGCGTTCAGGTTGATGCAATTGAACGTGGCGAAGATAGAATTGAATTTAAGAAGACAATGAATAAACTGGGGATCGAGATGGCTCGCAGTGAAGTTGCTTATTCCGTTGAAGAAGCACTTGCTATTGCAGAGAAGCTTGGTTACCCAGTTGTTTTACGTCCGGCATATACCATGGGTGGTGCCGGTGGCGGTCTTGTTTATAATAAAGAAGAGTTAAAGACCATATGTGCAAGAGGACTTCAGGCAAGTCTTGTCGGACAGGTACTGGTAGAAGAATCCATTCTGGGATGGGAAGAATTAGAGCTGGAAGTAGTACGTGATGCCGAAGGAAATATCATTACCGTCTGCTTTATCGAGAACATTGACCCGCTTGGTGTTCATACCGGAGATTCTTTCTGTGCAGCACCAATGCTGACGATTTCGGAAGAATGTCAGAAGAGATTGCAGGAGCAGGCATATAAGATTGTAGAATCCGTACAGGTCATTGGTGGAACAAATGTCCAGTTTGCACATGACCCGGTTTCAGACAGAATTATTGTAATTGAAATCAATCCACGTACTTCCCGTTCTTCTGCATTGGCATCCAAGGCAACCGGATTCCCGATTGCACTTGTATCCGCAATGCTGGCAACCGGACTTACGCTGAAAGATATCCCATGTGGTAAATATGGTACATTGGATAAATATGTTCCCGATGGAGATTATGTCGTAATCAAATTTGCACGCTGGGCATTTGAAAAGTTCAAGGGTGTGGAAGATAAGCTGGGTACTCAGATGAGAGCCGTAGGCGAAGTTATGAGCATTGGTAAGAACTATAAGGAAGCATTCCAGAAAGCAATCCGTTCTTTGGAAACAGGACGTTATGGTTTGGGACATGCGAAGAATTTTGACCAGTTGTCCAAGGATGAGCTGTTGAAGAAGCTGGCAACTCCATCCAGTGAACGCCATTTTATCATGTATGAAGCACTCCGCAAAGGTGCAACCGTCGATGAGATTTTTGAATTAACCAAGGTAAAAACATACTTTATCGAGCAGATGAAGGAATTGGTAGAGGAAGAGGAAGCAATCTTAAAGCAGAAAGGTCATATGCTCAGTGATGAACAGCTCACAACAGCAAAGAAGGATGGCTTTTCAGATAAGTATCTGAGTCAGTTACTGGAAATTCCGGAAGAGGAAATTCGTAACAGACGTATTGCGATTGGTGTTGAAGAAGCATGGGAAGGTGTCCATGTAAGTGGTACAGAAAACAGTGCTTATTATTATTCTACGTACAATGCAACAGATAAAGATCCGGTATCGGATAAGCAGAAGATTATGATTCTTGGTGGTGGTCCGAACCGTATCGGTCAGGGTATTGAGTTTGACTATTGTTGTGTACATGCAGCAATGGCACTGAAAAAGCTTGGTTTTGAAACCATCATTGTAAACTGTAATCCGGAAACTGTTTCCACAGACTACGATACTTCCGATAAGCTTTATTTCGAACCGCTGACCCTTGAGGATGTACTCAGTATCTATAAGAAGGAAAAGCCACTTGGCGTTATTGCACAGTTTGGCGGACAGACACCGCTGAATCTGGCAGCAGAGCTTGAAAAGAACGGTGTGAAGATTCTTGGAACAGCACCATCTGTAATTGATCTGGCAGAAGACCGCGATTTGTTCCGTGCGATGATGGAAAAACTTGAAATTCCAATGCCAGAATCCGGAATGGCAGTTACCGTAGAAGATGCGATTCAGATTGCAAATAAGATTGGTTACCCGGTTATGGTTCGTCCATCCTATGTACTTGGCGGACGCGGCATGGAAGTAGTTTATGATGACGACAGTATGGCAGAATATATGAAGGCAGCAGTTGGTGTAACCCCGGACCGTCCGATTCTGATTGACCGTTTCTTAAATCATGCATTGGAGTGTGAAGCAGATGCCATCAGTGATGGAACCCATGCGTTTGTTCCTGCCGTGATGGAACACATTGAGCTTGCCGGAGTTCATTCCGGAGACTCCGCATGCATTATTCCTTCGGTTCATATTAGTGAAGAGAATGTAAAGACCATTAAAGAATATACCCGCAAGATTGCAGAAGAAATGCATGTAAAAGGTTTGATGAACATGCAGTATGCGATTGAAAACGGTAAGGTGTTTGTGTTGGAGGCAAATCCTCGTGCGTCACGTACCGTACCGCTTGTTTCCAAGGTATGTAACATTCGCATGGTGCCACTTGCAACCGATATTATTACATCTGAAATTACAGGACGTCCTTCACCGGTGCCGTCTTTGAAAGAACAGAACATTCCATATCATGGTGTAAAGGAAGCAGCCTTCCCGTTCAACATGTTCCAGGAAGTTGACCCGGTACTTGGACCGGAAATGCGTTCTACCGGTGAGGTACTTGGATTATCCGTGTCCTGTGGAGAAGCATTCTTTAAAGCACAGGAGGCAATTCAGTCCAAGCTTCCGTTAGAAGGAACCGTTCTGATTTCCGTAAATAACAAAGACAAGGATGAAGTGGTTGCAGTAGCAAAGAGTCTTGTAGAAGACGGATTTAAGATTGTAGCAACCAGCGGTACATTTGATTATCTTACCGCAGCAGGAGTTCCGGCTGTTAAGGTAAATAAGCTGTACGAAGGACGTCCTGATATCTCTGATATGATTACCAATGGAGAAATCCAGCTGATTGTCAACTCTCCAATCGGAAAGAGCGGGGTACAGGATGACAGCTACCTGAGAAAGGCTGCAATTAAGGCAAAGGTTCCTTATATTACAACCGTAGCTGCAGCAAAGGCAACGGCAGAAGGTATCCACTATGTGAAGAGTCATGAGGTAGGAGAATTAAAATCCCTGCAGGAGCTTCACAGCGAGATTAAAGACCGGTAAGGTTTAGAAAAGTAAAAGAAAGAAGGGCAATAGCAAAAGCTGTTGCCCTTCTCAGACTGTAGACAAAGTCCTCGGCAAAAAGCCGAGGATTTTGCCGTATTAGAGAGGCAAAAAGTCAGTATTTTC
>CAKRVA010000026.1 GCA_934408585.1 uncultured Lachnospiraceae bacterium | reverse complement strand
ACTAATCGACCGGAAGCTTAACTAAGAAGCAGGAAGTCTTGGATTCGGTATCGGTTTTGAAGGTATAAACCTTTAAATAATCCTCGATAGCTCAATGGTAGAGCACTCGGCTGTTAACCGAGTTGTTGTAGGTTCGAGCCCTACTCGGGGAGTTAACAGGGCTCCGTGGTCAAGCGGTTAAGACATCGCCCTTTCACGGCGGTAACACGGGTTCGATTCCCGTCGGAGTCATTTATTTCTTTACAGAGCATATAATATACTGTGTTCTGTTATTTTCAATTTATAGAATATGGCGTGATAGCCAAGTGGTAAGGCCCCGGTCTGCAACACCGTCATCGCCGGTTCAAATCCGGCTCACGCCTCTTAGAAAATGCTTGAATTACTGAATATATTAGTATTCAAGCATTTTTTGTTGTATGAGAAACACGGGAAGAGGAGCTTCGTATCATGTACAAAATCTTGGTGGTTGAAGATGATAATACGATTGTGGATAAAATGAGCCAATATCTGCGGAAATGGGGATATGAGGTTGTCATGATACAGGATTTTCAGAATGTATTTGGAGAATTTGCAAAAGAGGAGCCACATCTTGTTCTGATGGATATAGGACTTCCTTTTTATAATGGCTATTATTGGTGTGGTGAGATTCGCAAGATTTCACAGGTTCCGATTATTTTTATATCATCCGCAAGTGATAATATGAATGTTGTTATGGCAGTGAATATGGGTGGCGATGATTTTGTCTGTAAACCGTTTGATTTGGAGATTCTGGCGGCAAAAATACAGGCGGTTTTGCGGCGGACGTATTCTTTTCAGAATCAGATGAATGTATTGGAGTACCACGATGTGATATTGAATTTATCGGATTTCAGCCTGCTTTATGCAGGAAAGCGAAAGGAATTATCTAAGAACGAGTTTCGTATTTTGCAGATTCTCTTTGAAAATGCAGGAAATCCGGTCAGCCGGGAAAAGATTATGCGACGTCTTTGGGATAATGAATGGTTTGTAGATGAAAATACATTGACGGTAAATGTAAATCGTTTACGAAAAGCTTTGGAAGAAATTGGTCTGGTTGATTTTATTGTGACGAAAAAGGGACTTGGATATCAATTGGGAGAAGTACATCATGAGTAGGAAGGGAATGGTTACCCATTATTTAAAGGAACGAAGCTATGTGCTGTTTCTTGCATTATTTGGAATGGTAATTTTATTGGCTTTGTCGGGATTGTATGATTATCAGGAAGCATTCCAAAATATGCTTTATGGGTTTGTGGTTTTCATTTTTGTGGCAATTCTATGGTATGTCATTGATTTTTGCCGTTATTGGAAACGTTGCAAAGAATTGGAACGATGCCTGAAAATTCCGGAAGAAAGGGATAAGAAACTGCCGGAAAGCCATTCCTACGCAGAAACGCTGTATCAGGAGATAATCAGTGCCGAAGAAAATGAAAAGAGAGAACTCCGTTCAAAATATGATGATATGGTTTCGGATATGTCCGACTATTATACCATGTGGACACATCAGATTAAGACTCCGATTGCGGCGTTAAAACTTGTTTTGCAGGATAAAGAGGATGTACAGCTGGAAGAAGAGGAACTTTTTCAAATCGAACAGTATGTTGAAATGGCACTCCAGTATGCACGTATCAATCATATGTCTTCAGATATGCGCCTTGTTCCGGTAGATATCCGGGATGTGGTGAAGCAGTCATTGAAAAAGTATTCGCTGCTCTTTTGCCGGAGTGGACTGGAGTTCTCGCTGGACGAATTTGAATGTGAAGTGGTTTCGGACGAAAAGTGGCTTTGCTTTGTTGTAGAGCAGTTGCTTTCCAATGCTTTAAAATATACGCATAAGGGAAAAATCAGTATTTACGGATTAGATGAGAACAGAGTTAAAACAACGGGGCATATAAATTATCTTGTCATTGAGGATACCGGAATTGGAATTCCAAAGGAGGATTTGCCGCGTATTTTTGAACGTGGATTTACCGGATTCAATGGCAGGATGGACAAAAAGTCAACGGGAATTGGATTGTATCTATGTAAAACGATATTGAAAAAACTGTCGTATTCCATTGAGGCAGAATCGGAACCTATGAAGGGAAGCCGTTTTTTGATTGATTTTTCATCTGGTGTGACAAAAATGTAAGGTTAGAAAAGGGAAATGTAAGACAAATGAATGGTGTTGCATTTCCCTTTTCCGTTATACTTGGGTTACAGATGAAGAAGCAGAGGAGAAAATCAAAAATGTCATTATTAGAAGTAAAAAATTTGAAAAAAGTATATACAACCAGGTTTGGTTCTGTGAAGGTGCAGGCATTGGAGAATGTCAGCTTTTCCGTGGAAGAGGGAGAATATGTGGCAATCATGGGTGAATCCGGTTCGGGAAAAACCACATTATTAAATATTCTTGCTTCACTGGATAAACCGACAAGCGGACAGGTTATCCTGAATGGAAAAAATGTTCAGAGCATCAGGCAAAAGGATTTGTGCGCTTTCCGAAGGGAACACCTGGGATTTATTTTTCAGGATTTTAATCTTTTGGATTCCCTGTCCCTGAAGGATAATATATTTTTACCAATGGTATTAGGCGGAGAAAAAACAGAAGAGATGGAAAGCAGATTAGTGCCATTAGCAAAGAAGCTGGATATTCAAAACATTCTTGAAAAGTATCCATATGAAGTATCCGGTGGACAAAAGCAGCGTGTGGCTGCATGCAGAGCATTGATAACAAAACCGGATATTATTCTTGCAGATGAACCGACCGGAGCATTGGATTCCAAAGCAGCTAAGAAATTGCTTAGTTTATTGGAAGAAATTAATCATGAAGGTCAGACGATTCTGATGGTTACACACAGTACCAAAGCGGCAAGCCATGCAAACCGTGTGTTATTTATTAAAGATGGCTGTGTTTTCCATCAGATTTACCGTGGAAATCAGAGTAATGGGGAAATGTACAAAATGATTTCCGATGCATTAACGGTATTGCAGAGTAATGAAGTGACAGGCGAGGAGGCATAAGAATGAAGCAGTGGAAATTAATTCCGGGGATTGCGGCACGCAGTATCTGGCAAAATAAAACGATATATATTCCTTACCTTCTGGCAGGTATTTTTTCCTGTTTTACCTATTTTGTTTTTCAAATGATTCTGGATAGCGAAATTGTCGAGAAACTGCCTAAAAGTGTATATGCATATGCATTGCTGCAAATGGGACTGATGCTTCTTGTAATCATTCTTCTCCCCTTTCTGTACTATGCAAACAGCTTTTTGCTGAAAAGAAGAAAAAGAGAACTGGGGCTATACAGTCTTTTGGGATTAGAGAAGAAACATATCGGAATGATGATGGTTATTGATTCACTGATTATGTATGTAATTGTATTGCTGGGAGGTGTAATCAGCGGATTGGTGCTGGCAAAACTGGTTTTGCTGTTATTCCTGAAGCTTTCCGGGTTGCCGCTTAATGTGGAACTGACATTCCAGTGGAAAACACTTGGAAATACTATGTTTACATTTGGACTGTTGTTTGGATGCATTTTGCTTTCTTCTTTGACAGAGGTGTCAAAAGTGAAACCGATTGAGTTGATGTCGGGAAGCAAAAAGGGGGAAAAAGAGCCAAAATGTGTAGTTCTTTGGGGAATTCTTGGGATTGTATTGCTTGTGATAGGATATCGGATTTCTATTTTGTCCCAATTAACATCTGAAATTTTTGTAGAGTTTTTCCTGGCAGTTTTATTAGTCTGTGTTGGGACGTATTTACTTTTTACATCAGGAACAATCATGTTTTTGAGACTTGCAAAGCATAATAAAAATATTTATTACAGACCAAATAGCTTTATTACAATTTCCGGAATGTTATATCGGATGAAAAAGAATGCGGCAAGTCTGTCTAATATCTGTATTTTTGCCACAATGATTCTTATTACCATGACATGTACGCTGTCCCTCGGAAGAAGTCTTGGTAAAATTGAAAACTTTAATTTTCCATATGATATGGTGGTCAGTACTCAGATAGATGGGGTAAGCAAGGATGAAGTTGAAAATGAAATAAAGGTACTTTGCGAAAAATACGAAAAGGGAGTGACTCATTTTGATGTATACCGAACATATAATGATGCTCTTACAGTGGATGGCGAAAATATCAAACTTTCTGATTCGGGTTGGAGAACCATTTATATGGTTCCACTTGCAGATTATAATCAGATGCATCATACAAATTATAAGCTTGGGAAAAATGAGATAGCGGTTTTCAGCTCCGGACCGAATTGGAACAAAGAAAAAATCAATATTGGAGAATTAACGTTTGAGGTTGCAATGGAACTTCAGGAGTTCCGTCCTTTTTCCAAACATATCGGAAATAATCTTTCTTATGAAAAGGTTCTTGTAGTCCCTGACATGCAAACGATAGAGAAAATCGGTATTGAGGTTGCGAAAATGTGTGGTGTCACGGATATCGATGACTATTTATACAGTAAAATGAGTACAAAGTATAATTTATCAGTTACCGGTACAGAGGAAGAAAAGCAAGCATTAATAACGGAATACCTTAACTGGATGCGACAGCAAAAAGGATACGAGGCGTATAAGGATGGCGTTGAAGGAAGAGGAGAATTAGCAGTAATGAACGGTTCCCTGATTTTTATCGGAGTAATATTCGGTATTATTTTTATGATGTGCCTGATACTGATTATGTATTATAAACAGATTTCAGAAGGATATGAGGATCAGAACAGCTTTTCCATTATGCGCAAGGTTGGTCTGAGTGATGAGGAGACCAAAAAGACCATCCGGCAACAGATATTGCTTGTGTTTGGGCTGCCGTTGCTTGTGGCAATGCTTCATACATTTGCCGGTATGTTTATGGTCAAATTACTGATGAGCGTTACAAATCTGTTTGAGGAGAGCGTTATCTGGAAATCTGCAGCGGAAGTAGGAATCCTTTTTGCAGTAGTATATATTGGATGTTATCTTTTTACAGCAAAAAGCTATTATAAAATTGTAAAGCAGTAGTGTGAATTCGTTGATTTGCAATGACAAAATGTTTATACTATAACTGTAGGGGTCAGGAGGTTATGGTATGAAAGAAGTAGAACAGTTAAAGCAAATCATTGATGAAAGTAACAATATTGTTTTCTTCGGTGGTGCCGGTGTATCAACAGAGAGTGGTATTCCGGACTTTCGAAGTGTGGACGGTTTATATCACCAGAAGTATGATTATCCGCCGGAAACTATTTTGAGTCATACATTTTATCGGCGCCATCCGGAGGAGTTTTTCCGGTTTTATAAAGATAAGATGCTTTGTCTTGATGCAGAACCCAATGCAGCACATCGTAAGCTGGCAGAATGGGAGGCACAGGGAAAGCTGAAAGCAGTCATAACACAGAATATTGATGGTTTGCACCAGAAGGCGGGTTCCAAAGAGGTTTTGGAGCTACATGGCAGTGTCCTTCGAAATTACTGTGAAACATGTGGAAAGTTTTTTGATGCCCGATACATGCTGCACGCAGATGGAGTGCCGGTGTGTGACGAATGTGGAGGAAGAGTAAAACCAGATGTAGTTCTTTATGAAGAAGGACTGGATAATGATATTCTGGAAAAATCAGTTCGATATATTCGTGAAGCAGATGTGCTGATTATCGGTGGAACTTCACTTGTTGTGTATCCTGCGGCAGGACTGATTGACTATTATCGGGGAAATAAGCTTATTTTAATCAATAAAACACCTACGGCGAGAGACCAGCAGGCAGATTTAGTCGTACAGGGGGCAATCGGAGAAATTTTTTCTTCATTATAAATAGAATTCATAAAGGAAAAGAGAAGATGGATATTCAGGTTGGTAATGTTGTAAAAATGAAAAAGGCACATCCCTGTGGAAGTTCAGAGTGGCAGGTGTTACGTGTAGGTGCGGATTTTCGGTTAAAGTGTCTCGGATGCGGGCATCAGATTATGATTGCACGCACACAGCTGGAAAAGAATGTGAAGGAAGTTCTGCCAAATAATATTTGACAAGATAATGTATTCTATTTATGATAAACTCATATGTATTAATACTTATGAAGGAGGAGAATATCATGGATAATTATTATGCAGCGGCAGCAGGAGCTTCAGCAGCATCAACGCTTATTTCCCTTATCGTAGCGGTTATAACGTTAGTTGCAATGTGGAAGGTTTTTGAAAAGGCAGGAAAGGCAGGATGGAAATGCATAATCCCTATTTACAATGCATATTGTATGTTTGATATTGCATGGGGAAAAGGTTGGTTCTTTTTGTTAATGTGTATTCCTTTTGTGAATATCGCTGTTGGAATCATCCTTGCACTTAAGATGGCGAAGGCTTTCGGTAAAGGAACCGGATTTGGGATTGGATTACTCCTTATAGCTCCAGTTTTTTATATGATTCTCGGTTTTGGAGATGCACAATACGTAGGACCTCAGAACTAATAATAGGCAAAGAAAAAGAGCTCATTGTGAGCTCTTTTTTTATACAATTTATTTATACCATAATTAAGTTACGGGGAGCAATAAAAATTAAAAAGCAAAAAACTCTTGAAATGAATGGAAATCCGTGGTATTATAGATTTCCGTGGTATGCAAACCGCATACAAAATTCCTTGCTCCTGTTATTAGGACGGGGGCCAGAGACCAAAAGGAGGTAACTAGCATGAACAAGTATGAATTAGCCGTTGTTGTTAGTGCGAAAATCGAAGATGACGAAAGAGCAGCAGTAGTTGACAAGTGCAAAGCCTTAATCGAAAGATTTGGTGGTACGATTACAAATGTTGACGACTGGGGCAAGAAGAGACTGGCTTATGAAGTTCAGAAGATGAAAGAAGCTTACTACTACTTCATTCAGTTTGACGCTGAAAGCACAGCTCCTATCGAAATCGAAAACCGTGTTCGCATTATGGACAATGTTATCAGATTTTTATGCGTAAGACAGGACGAGGCATAAGAGAAACAAACGCTTAATGCCGGAAAGCAGAGGCAGGTATGAATAAAGTAATACTTATGGGACGTTTAACAAGAGACCCTGAAGTAAGATATTCCCAGGGTGAGAATGCAACAGCAATTGCCAGATATACATTGGCTGTAGACCGTAGATTTAACCGTAACAATGATGACCAAAGCGCAGATTTTATTAACTGTGTCGCTTTTGGACGTAATGGTGAGTTTGCAGAGAAGTATCTTCGCAAGGGAACCAAGATTCTGGCTACCGGACGTATTCAGACCGGAAGCTATACCAATAAAGACGGTGTTCGCGTTTATACAACAGATGTTGTCGTTGAAGAACAGGAATTTGCTGAAAGCAAGAACAATTCTTCCGCAGGTGACGGGGGCTTTACAGGCGGAAACAGTGCTCCTGCAGTGCAGGATGCAGGTGATGGCTTCATGAATATTCCGGATGGAATTGATGAGGAATTACCTTTCAACTAAGTTTTTTACTAAGATAGGAGGTTAACCACTATGGCATATAATAAAGCAGAGAAGTCCGATTCTCCGATGAGAAAAAAAGGCGGAATCCGTAGAAGAAAAAAAGTTTGCGTATTCTGTGGCAAGGACAATGTAATTGATTACAAAGATGTAAATAAATTAAAAAGATATGTATCTGAGAGAGGAAAAATCCTTCCCAGACGTATTACAGGAAACTGTGCAAAGCATCAGAGAGCTCTTACCGTTGCAATTAAGAGAGCACGTCACGTTGCATTGATGCCTTACGTTCAGGACTAATTTTGAGTCTGAATTTATGAAAAATACAAAAGCCGTTACTTACTGTACATACAGCAAGTGGCGGCTTTGTTATTTTTTTGAAAAAATATATTAATCACGGGGGTTGCTTTGTGCAATCATATGAAAAACGTTTTAAAAAAACACCCTTAATTGCGAAAAAAGGGTGTATATGATAGTATTATATATAAGAGTAGCATATTATTATATAGGAAATTATGCCTAGATTGTCAAAAAAGACTGAATTTTCAAGCAATTCTGGAAATAAAATGCGGCAAAAATATTCAAAAAATGCCTAAAAAGATAATGACAACAGAGTCACAATCCGATATAATGTATGTACGTGAGACTTTATGCTTTTATAAGGTCTCTATGGTTCTGTAACGAATTATTACGATAATATTAGGTGCTAACAAGTGTTATAAAAGGGAGGATATTATGGGTAAAATTTCAAGACGGATGAAGAGAATGTTTGCTATCATCTTGGTCGAAGTTATCGTGGCGACAAATGTGTTTGTTTCCTATGCAGACGAACTCAGCAGCGATGAACCTAAGGTGTTGGCAGAAATGACAGCCGAAGAAGCCGACAGCATGGCGGCAGATAATGAGCAGACACCGGTTGTAGAGGACGTGGTTGAGGAAACACAGGAACAATCATATGAAGAAAACGCTGCAGAGGAACCGCAGCAGGAAGTTGTTGAGGAAACCCCGACAGAGGAACCGGTTGTAGAAGAAGCAGATGCAAATGCGGAACCTACAGCAAATACACCGGAAGAAATTCAAGAGGAAGAACAGGGAGAGGCATCCTGCATTTGCGAAACAGCATGTACTGCTGATAGCTGCAATGAGGAATGTCTTGTTTGCGTTGAAGCGTTAAACGAAAGTTCAGAAGAAGGAATTACTTCCTATTTAGAAGCAAACTGCAAGGGCAAAAAGAGCGAAGAACCTACTGCTACTCCAACCCCGACTCCGGAGGAGAAAACAGAGTTTGAACTCACAGCAATCTGCCAGGCAGACGGAAAGGTAATTGAAGGTACAGAAAGTTTAGAACTGACCGTAGACAGTCTGGAAGCGCTTTTGAAAGAAGCTCCTGAAATCGAAGGCTATGTATTTGACAAAAAAGTCACAACAGAAGATGGCGAAGAGATGACAGAAGAACTTCTGGAAGAAGTTGATACAGTTGTGTTTGAATACACTGCAGAAGATGCGGCAAACGAAGACGAAACAACTGAAATCAAAATTGAAGCTGTTTATGTAGATGAAGAAGGCAACGAAATTGAAGGTTATGACAAAGAAACATTGACCTTTGATGAATCCCTTGATTTAACAGAAGCACCCTATATTATCGATAATTATACATTTGCGGGAGCAAAAATAGATGAAAATGTTGCAAAATCCATCGAAAAGGAAGTTGTAGCAGCAGATGAAACAGATGAAGAAGCAACGGATACAACCGTTTACTCTTACATCAATGGCGACGGTGAAAAGGTCGAATTAACAGAAGACACCGTAGTTACATTTACTTATGAAGCAGACCAGAAGAGTGTTGAAATTACACTTGCAGTTGTAGATGAAGAAGGTCTTGCAATTGAAGGATATGAAGATGCACAGCTCCCTGAATTTGAGAGCGAGCTTGTATTAAATGATATCGAAAATGCACCACTTGAAGTAGAAGGCTACGTTTATACAGAAGCAAAAATGGATGATGTTGTTATTACAAAACTTACCAAGACTGCTGATGAAGAAAACGAAGATGTATTTACTTATGCCTACGAAACAGAAGAAGGCGAAAGCGTTGCAATCGAAGAAGATGCAGTAATTACATTCTGCTATGAAGAAGATGCAGTAGCAGTTAAAGTAGATGCATCTATTATTGATACATTTGGTGATCCGATTGATGATAAATACACCAATATGGATATGAATGATATCTTTGGCGAGAACGAAGAACTTACGTTGGATGATGTAGAGAATCCACCGGTTGATAAGGTTCAGGTTCGCAAGGGCGTCTTTAAAGTAACAAAGTATAGCTACGTTAAGGCGACCGTTGACAAAGAAATTATTACCGCATTAAAGAGAGAAGCTACAAAAGCAACAAAAGACGCTGATGAAAAAGAATATATTTATTCTTATACCACAGATGGTACTACATGGGTAAAAATTAAAGAAGATACTACAATTCTTCTTGAGTATACCGATGGAAAGAAATCTGTATTTACTTATGAGGATGACCAGGTTCTTGTTATGGCAACCCTGCAGCATGCAGGAGCAGTTCCGGATGATTCCGAATTTGTGGTAACACCTGTAACACCTCAAAGCGGTGATTACAATTACAATGCATATATGGATGCATTGAATAAGAATGCAGATAAGATTGTAGATGAAAAAGAAAACCTTCCGGAAGAGGGCAAAGCTTTTACCGAAAAGAACACCCTTCTTTATGACATCGCGTTCATGGCACCTGCTATGGATGAAGAAGGAAATGTCGATGAGGGAAATCTTGTAGAATATCAGCCGACCGAAGGTATGGTAAGCATTTCCTTCGTGTTCAAGAAGAGCCAGCTGTCTGAAGACCTGCAGGTTGAAAAGGCTGAGGAAGTAACCGTTGTACACCTTCCTCTTCAGGAATCTGCAAAGGAAGAAGTTTCTTCAACAGCAGAAGCAACAAACATTGCAGCAAGTGATGTTAATGTAGAAGTGGTTGCAGATTCTGTTTCCCTGAGTGGAAGCACTGACCAGGCAGATTTCTGCCTGAGCAATTTCTCCGTAATTGCAGTGGTTGGTGGAGAAATCAACGAAAATCCTAAAATGACGGATTATTCTTTGAATAATATTTTGAATAACTACAACTACTTTGTATTTGGAAATACCGATACGATTCATACGGTTGGAGCAGTTATTGTTGAAGGAAATGCTACGATTAACGCGTTCGGTGGAGCTTCTACCGGTGGCGATGCACCACAGGGAGCACCTTCCTATATTAAAGGTACTGCATCAGGAGCTTTCGCAAACAACAGTGCAACAAACGTTACTGATTTGGTATTGTACCTGGGTACTGTCAACTATGACGCATTTAAAAATGCGCAGGTAGGACCAAACTATGGCGGAACACTCAGCAACATTATCTTTACGGATGATTATGTAGATTTTGAAGCAGCATACAACTCCATTAAGAGCGAAGCTGGAAGCATTAAATGTGCTGTAAAGATTACTGCACAGGATATCAGTGAAATGAAGAAGACGGATACCTATGAAGTGGTAGAAGGCTGGAGCGGAAAGAAGATTCTGAGAGTTCATGGCGGAAACACTTTTGAACTTGATGGTGTCAATGATTTGATTCAGATTGATGTTATTATGGATAACGTATCCGATGGAAATGATACCGTTGTTAAAATAACAGATGGTGGGGATGTTACATTCCCGACAACACTTGTAAATGGAAAAGCTGTCGATGGAAAAGAAAATGGTCCTGGAACAAGTATTACATGGTTGTTCCCATCAGCATCCAAGGTTTCCTTGCCAGCAGACACTCATGTGGGACACATTATCGCACCTGATTCTGATGTAGATATTGCAGGTGGAACATACAACGGATGCGTAATTGCCAAGAACCTTACTTCCAAGGGTGAAGGACATATGTGGTCATATACCGGACATATCTTCCTTCCGGCAGTATCCGGTTTTAAAGTACAGAAAAATCTTGTTGACGTAGACGGCGACAGTGTTGATTGGCCAGAAGGAACGAACTTTACCTTTACATTAAAGGCAATTGACGGCGCTCCTATGCCAGCCGGAACAACCGGAGATACCAAAGAAATTTCTGCAACATCAGGAGCAGCAATTGGTTTTGGCGAAATTGAATATCCATATCCGGATGATGCAACAGCAGATACGATTACAGAATATAAGTACCAGATTAGTGAGAAGAGAGAAAGTCTTGACAAGATTACTTATGACGATACAGTTTATGATGTTACCGTAAGAGTAAGATACGTTGAGGGTAGCACAAAGAGTACTGCAGTTGTAGACTCTGTAATTTATACAACCAATAAAGACAGTAATGCGGTTACTACGGATAAAGATAACACTTATATCTTTGAAAATATTTATGATAACGTTGAAAGAATTGATATTTCTGTAACCAAGGTATGGTCAGACAGTGATAATAAGGAAGGATTCCGCCCGGATTCCATTCAGGTACGGTTGAGTGCAGATGGCGAACAGGTAGGCGATTTGCTTACTTTGGATGCTTCAAATAATTGGAGTGGTTCCTGGAAGAATCTGCCAAAGACGAACCATAAGAAGGAAATCAATTATAAAGTTAGTGAGGTAAATCCATCTGAGCGCTATACAGTCAGCGTTACCGGAGATGCAACAAATGGATTTACGGTAACAAATAGCCGTACACCGGAAGTTGTTTCTGTTGCCGGAGTAAAGACATGGAACGATAATAACGATTCTGAAGGATTCCGTCCGGAAACAATTACAGTAAAACTTCTTAAAGATGGAAAAGAATTTGCAAGTCAGGAAATTAGTGCAACAAATAATTGGAACTACAGCTTTACAGATCTTCCGAAATATGAAAACGGTAAAGAAGTAGTATACACCATTAAGGAAGTAAAGGTTCCGGGTTATACCACATCCGTAAACGGATATAACCTTACCAATACGCATGTTCCGGAATATGTTAATGTTTCCGGTACAAAAACATGGGATGATAACGATGATTCTGAAGGATTCCGTCCGGACAGCATTAAGGTAAATCTTTTTGCAAACGGAACATTGAAAGATACCAAGACAGTGTCCGCAAAGGAAAACTGGAGCTATGAATGGAAGAATCTTCCAAAGTATGCAGATGGTAAGGAAGTTGTTTACACCATAACAGAAGAAGCAGTTGCACATTATGAAACAACTGTTAAAGGATATGATATTACCAACACGCATACTCCTGAGTATGTGACCGTTGAAGGAACAAAGACGTGGAACGATAACAATGATGCAGAGGGATTCCGCCCGGATAAAATCAAGATTACACTGGTTGCAAACGGAAAAGACAAAGAGACCAAGACGGTAACTGCAGCCGATGGATGGAACTATAAGTGGGAGAACCTCCCGAAATATGCAGACGGTGAAGAAATTACTTATACCGTAAGAGAGGAAAAGGTAGAGGATTATTCCCCATCTTATGACGGATATAACGTAATTAATGATTACACACCGAACTACACAAGCATTACTGTAGATAAGCAGTGGATTGATGCGAATAACCAGGATGGACTTCGTCCAGGCAGCATCCAGGTACAGCTTTATGATACCTTCTTCCTTTCCAAGAAGGCAGTAGGTGAACCGGTAGAACTGAATGCAGGAAACAACTGGTCCTATACCTGGAAGAACCTGCCGGAGAAGAAGCTTGGCAGCTATATCGTAGAAGAAGTTGGAAGTATAGACGGTTATGAAGTAGCAATAACCGGAAAGGGAACTTCTAAGATAACCATTACAAATACCCACACACCGGCGACTGTAGATTTCAGCGGAAGCAAGGTATGGGAAGACTATGACAACCAGGAGAAC
>CAKRVA010000025.1 GCA_934408585.1 uncultured Lachnospiraceae bacterium | reverse complement strand
TCGCCTGGGTATAGAGGGAAATAAGAGGCAAAAATACCCTCTAGCAAGCCGACAATTGGGTATAGGAGCAAGAAGAAACCTAAAATACCCTTGAGCAAGCGATTGATTGGGTATAGGAGCAAAAAGAAGCTTAAAATACCCCCCAGCAGGCTGTCGTATGGGTATAGGAAGCAAGAAGAAGCCTAAAATACCCCCCAGCAAGTCGTCGCCTGGGTATAGGAAGCAAGAAGAAGCCTAAAATACCCTCCAGCGAGTTGTTGTTTGGGTATAGAGAGCAAAAGAAGCCTAAAAATACCCACAGACAAGCAAAGCACTGGGTATAAAGAGCAAAAAAGAAACCATATACCCAATGAAGCAAGAATTACTGGGTGAAATAAGTGAAAAAGAAACAATATACCCCCACAGGAGCAAATGCAAGTGTGGTACGGAGGATAGAATGATGAAATGTAAAAGATGTGGAGCCGAATTATTGGATACGGATACATTTTGTGTAAAGTGTGGTCAAAAGGTTGATGAACTTCCTAGATGTCCGAAGTGCGGAGAAATTCTTCGCGAAGGAACAAGATTCTGCCATAAATGTGGAGCATCTGTTGTGGAAAACAGTGATGCAAAGCAGGAACCGGAGGACGATGAAATTCCGGTTACCGGAACGAAGACGGTAGACATTCCTTTTGATTTAATAGAAAAAAGCATTATCATGGAAGCGGAGCAGGCTGTTGTAAAGCGTGACTTCAAGGATATTGAGAAGAAATTACAGGAGGATGATTCTGTAAAAGAAGATGACGCAAAAGAAGAAGGCACAGAAAATTATCCGGAAGAAGGATACTCAGATGAGGAACCTGTAGATGAAGAATATGCCAAAGAAGAACCTTTGAAAGCGAAAAGCCGCAAAGATGATTTTGAAGATGCATATGAAGAAAATTACGCCGAAGAAGACTACGCCGAAGAAGACTACGCAGAGGATGATGATTCCGATGAAGATTATGAAGATAATCCTAAGTTTTCCAGCAAGGGTATCAGCATTTCAAATCTTACAATGATTTTAGGTGCAGTTATTCTGGTTTTGTTTGTAATTGTCGGAATTGTTCTTGTAAAGAACAAACTCTCTATGCGATGGGACCGTAACCAGGATGAAGTTGTAGAGCAACAGGAAAATAAAGTGGCAGGAAAAATTCAGGTGCTTAAAAATGTAAATATCCGTAATCAACCGGATACAGAGAACTCTTCCATACTTGGTGTTGCAAGAACCGGTGAAGTTTATGAGTATTATGAACTGGTAAATGACAACTGGTATCATATCCGCCTGAATGATGGTAGTGACGGATATGTATATAAAGATTATGTGGATGAATTAAGTGGTTCCGGCAACTAACAGAATCGTTAATGACAGAAGCGGAATGAACGTCCCCCAGATTAACTCTGACCAGGTATGACGTTTCATCCTGAGTGAGGACCAATAAACAAGAAAAACAACAGGAATTGCCCATAAAGCTTTGTAGCCAATAAAATAACAAAGATAGAACAGCGGACCAGCCACTCCACAGGCGTGTCCGCTGGCTTTTATTTTAAGAACTTTATTGAAAAGTAAAATAAGCGCACCGGAAATCAGATATTCCAAAAAGATTAACAATAGATTCCAGGGGGTGTGCATAATCCGGGTATATATAAATCCTCCCAGATATCCGATCACAGCCATAAGGATTGCCAGATGACGCTGACCTTCTCTGCCCTGATTTTTAAAAGGAGGGAGAAACGGCTGCAGTGGATAAGCAGTCAGCGGCAGGACACCAAGAAAAAACAGTGACCAGCCAAGATCCATAACTCCATTGGGAAAAATATCCGGGCGTAGCTGAAAAAGCAAAAGGAGAGAAATGGAAGCAAGGATTGGTGCCAATGTCAGGATTCTTATTGTTTTATATAAATGATTCATACGAATTCCTTTCTGCAAACTGAAATAGTACATATTGTGAGTTATTTATACAGATGTTATAATAAATAAAATTATTTTTACAATGACAGTTTGAAAAAAATGAGCACATATTTATACAAATAGGGGAAAGTGTATGGTTATGGAAGATAAGAGAATCATCAAGACCAAGAAAAATATCAAGCTTACGTTAATTGAATTGTTACAGAAAATGTCTTTTGAAAAAATAACTGTTTCCGAAATCTGCCGTGTAGGTGAGACAAGCCGGATTACGTTCTATACACATTATGATGATAAGTATTCTCTGGTGGATGAAATGTTTTGGGATTATATAAAGGAAGCTACAGATGATTATCATAGTTTGCAGGCAAAAAACAATCCGGAAAACAATGCAAGAAAAGGGTATGACAACCTACTTGAGTGTATTTTGAATCTGTATTATCATAATGCCCCGTTTTTTTCCCAGACTACACCGGCAAAAAATCCTTATCTGTATTCCGCTTTTTTCCAACATGTATTTGAAAATGTGGAGGACTATCTAAACAGGCATAATCAGCAGATTAAAACAAAGTATTCTTCCAGACAGACGGCGGCCTTCATGTGTAATGGTCTGGGTGGTGTAATCAATGAATGTTTTTTGCCGGATACAAAAAGGGAAGTTGTGTGTGAAAATATCAGAGGGATGTATCGGGATATTTTGGAATCGCCATTATTTATTGGAGTAAAATAATAATTACCTATTGACATGGTAGGTTAAAAGAGCTATACTGCAAGAAATAAATAAAAAACAAAACAATAAGCAATGAAAACGCAACGTAGAGGAGGAATTATCATGGCAAAGATTTTTACTGCTGCTGATCAGTTAATCGGTGGCACACCACTTTTGGAATTGAGTAATTTGGAAAAAGAATTGGGATTAAAGGCAAGAGTACTTGCAAAATTGGAATACTTTAATCCGGCAGGTTCTGTAAAGGACCGTGTAGCAAAGATGATGTTAGACGATGCAGAAAAGGCAGGAGTATTAAAAAAGGATTCCGTCATTATTGAGCCTACTTCCGGAAACACCGGAATCGGACTTGCTTCTGTTGCAGCTGCTAGAGGATACCGCATTATTATTGTAATGCCGGATACAATGTCTGTAGAACGTAGACAGCTGATGAAGGCATATGGCGCTGAGCTTGTTTTATCCGAAGGTGCAAAAGGAATGAAGGGAGCAATCGCAAAAGCAGAGGAACTGGCAAAAGAAATTCCGAACAGCTTTATTCCTGGACAGTTTGTAAATCCTTCCAATCCAAAGGCACATTATGAATCCACAGGACCGGAAATCTGGGAAGATACCGATGGAAAGGTAGATTATTTTGTAGCCGGTGTAGGTACTGGCGGTACTGTAACCGGAACCGGAAAATATTTAAAGGAAAAGAATCCGGCAGTTAAGGTAGTAGCAGTAGAACCTGCAACATCTGCAGTACTTTCCACAGGAGTAGCAGGAAAGCACTCCATCCAGGGAATTGGTGCAGGCTTTGTTCCGGAAATTCTTGATACAAAAATATATGATGAAATTATTCCTGTTGCAAATGAAGATGCATTTGCATATGGCAAAAAGATTGGAAGAACCGAAGGCGTTCTTGTTGGTATCTCTTCAGGAGCAGCGGTATGGGCAGCCGTAGAACTTGCAAAGAGACCTGAAAATGAAGGAAAGACCATAGTTGTTTTACTGCCTGATACCGGTGACCGTTACTTATCAACACCAATGTTCCAGGATGAATAAGAAAGGATAAGGTGAATACTCATGTTGATTTCAACAAGAGGACGGTATGCGCTTCGTGTATTGGTGGACCTTGCCGAGCAGAACAAAGAGGAATATACTCCGCTGAAAGAGATTGCGGCAAGACAGGAAATTTCCCAAAAGTACATTGAAAGCATTATGACCATGCTTTCAAAGGCCGGCTTTGTTGAGGGAGCACATGGAAAAGGTGGTGGTTATCGCCTGAGCCGTCTCCCGGAAGAATATAAAATTGGTGATGTACTTCGACTGACCGAAGGAAGTCTGGCACCGGTTTCCTGCCTGGAAAATGGCGCAGTCAAGTGTGAGCGTGCCGCACAATGCAGGACTTTACCGATGTGGACGAAGCTGGATAGCCTGATTAATGGATATCTGGATAAAATATCTTTGGCAGATTTAATGCAAAAAGATGACAAAAATGCCGAAAAAATTGACATTTGTAAGTAGAATTAAAATTCTGTTCGATTTTCGAACAGAATTTTATTTTTTATGTAATAAAATGGGATAGTCAACGCATCTAATGAGGAAGGTTATGGCAAATAGATTAGACTATTTTGTTCAAATTACAAATGGATATAATTTAATAGGTGAAAATGTGAGGCGCGAACGAAAAAAGCGGGGATGGTCGCAGCTTGACCTGCAACGAAAGCTGGATTTATTAGGAATTGAGATATCAAGGAGTGCGCTATCGCTTATTGAAAGCAGAAAAAGAAGCGTCTGCGATTATGAATTGTGTGCATTTGAACAGGTATTTGAACTTCCAAGAGGCGGACTGATTGACGATGAAAATGCATTTATAATGGAAATACATAAGTCTTGAGCAGACTTAAAAATTTTATTGCTTAAAAATTGAAATTACATTCTTTGGGGAAATGTAGGGGGGATTACACGTACCTGTCTGTTGGTTGGAATGGTTATGAATTGTCTTGTTATGTGATTTGAATTGCAGGATAAAATTTTTAAGTAAAGAATTTTATCATAGGGGACGGAGAAAGATTTTCTCCGTCTTCTTGTGTTATAAGGAAAAATCGTTGTATAATAAGGAGCATATGAAAGAATCATTTTGAGATGGAAGGCAGGAAAGAAATTATGGCAATCTATGAGTTGAAAAATGAAAAAATTGCAATTCAGATAGATACACTGGGAGCAGAATTAAAATCGCTGAAGAATTGTAATACAGACGCAGAATATATGTGGAGTGGTGACGCTGCTTACTGGGGAAGAGTGTCTCCGATTCTTTTTCCGTTTGTGGGAGGATTGTTCCAAAAAGAGTACCGTACCAAGGGAAAGACCTTTTCCATGAGTCAGCATGGATTTGCACGGGATATGGAGTTTGAACTGCTTACGAAAGAGCCCAAATTTATAGAATTTCAGCTGAAAAGCACACCGGAAACATTGGAAAAATATCCGTATGAGTTTGTTTTAAAAATTGGATACCAGCTTGTTGGAAATAACGTAAAGGTAATCTGGAAAGTAGAAAATCCGGCAGCAGAAGAAATGTACTTTGCAATCGGAGGACATCCCGGTTTTCGCTGTCCGCTGAATGAGAAGGAAAAGCCGACGGATTGCAGCATCCGGTTTGACGCAGGAGAAAAGCTTGTCTGTACTGAAATCAATGAGAGAGGAATGGCAATCGAACAGAAAACCACTTATGCATTAGAAGATGGTATGCTGCCGATTACAAAAACTCTTTTTGATAAAGATGCACTCGTTGTGGAGCATGAACAGGCAAAAACAGTTTCTTTGTGTGATGCTTCCGGCAAACCGTATTTGACGGTAAGAATGGAGGCACCGTTATTTGGTATCTGGTCTCCGCCAAAGATGGATGCGCCGTTTGTCTGCATTGAGCCATGGTATGGCAGATGCGACTGTGACGGATATCAGGGAGAACTCAAGGACAGAGAATGGGAAAATACATTAGCTCCCGGAAATGTCTGGAGCGCATCATACGAAATCGTGGTTGAATAAATACGTGTTTTTTAAGAATAATAGCTGAGAATGGTTAGACAATGAAAAGAGAAATTGATATCAATGAAATCTCAGATGGAAAATTATATACAGCGAACGATATGGTTCGGATAGAATGTCAGGAATGCAGGGGATGTTCCGAGTGCTGTCATGGCATGGGAGAGTCCATTGTACTTGATCCATATGATATTTATGAACTGGAAAAAGGATTGCAGGCGGACTTTTCACAACTGTTGAATCAATATCTGGAGCTGCACGTAGTTGATGGTATGATTTTACCAAACATTCGTCTGCAGGGAGAAAAGGAGCAATGTCCGTTTTTAAATAAGGAAGAACGGTGCAGCATTCATACCTTTCGCCCGGGCTTTTGCAGACTTTTTCCATTGGGAAGAATTTATGAGGACGGTGGCTTCCGGTATTTTTATCAGGTAAAAGAGTGTGACTATCCAAACAAATCCAAAGTAAAGATTAAAAAGTGGCTTGGAATTCCGCAACTTGCAAAATATGAGGCATACATTAATGAGTATCATGATTTGCTAAAGGCTTTTCAGGATATTCTTGAAAAACTGGAACGTGATGAATTGCGAAAATCAGTCAATTTATTCTTTTTGAATTTGTTTTATGTAAACCAATATCGGACAGATGCACAGGAAACGGATTTTTATCAGCAATTTGCAGAACGGTTGGAAAAAGCCCGAGAGTATTATAATACCATTGTAAAATAAAGGGGTGTCTGCTATAATAACGATGGCGAATCTAATAAGCCGGTAATGAAGCAGATAGAACTGTTGAGAAAATAAGAGGTAGTTTTTGACAAGCATTGTAATGGATATTCAGTAAAATGAATAAGGGACGTTGAATTTCCGTCTTGGAGTGCGTCCAAATTTCCATTACCATAGCTTATTAGAAAGATAAAATAGATGTTTAGGAAGAGCATGGCAATAGGGTCATGCTCTTTTTTTAGGAGAAAAGAAATGATAGAAATAGAAAAAGCATTAGAATTTGATAAAATCAGAGAAACATGGAGAGCATTAGCACTTACGGAAGGCGCAAAAAAGAGGATTGACCAGTCTGGTCTGATTCTTTCGGAAGGAGAGTTGAAAGCTGCACTGAGAAATACTACGGAGGCAAAAATATTACTCGAAAAGTGTGGAACGCCACCACTTGTCTCTTTGGAAGGAATGGATGAGTGGCTGAAGATTGCAGAAAAGGGAGATTGCCTTACCGTATCAATGTTGGAAGAAGTAGAAAAAGCACTTGTGGCAGTAAGACGTTTAAAAGATTACCTAAATGCCGGAAAGAGTCAGCAGGTGTCATTGGCATATTATGAAGAAAATCTGGAGCCACTGGATGAATTGCGGGAGCAGCTGCAACAACAGTTGCGGAATGGAGAAGTCGATGATTATGCATCGGCGACATTGAAAAATCTACGTGCGCAGATGGAGAGAACCGCAAATCGCATTCATGAAAAAGCGGATTCCGTATTACGAAGTAATAAATCATATTTGTCAGATAGTTTCACAACGCTTCGAAATGGACACGTATGTATTCCGGTAAAAAAGGAATATCGAAACAAAATTGACGGTAGTGTCATTGATAAGTCGGCAACCGGAAATACACTATTTATCGTACCAAAAGCGGTGGAAGCACTCGAAGAAGAGCTTCAACTTTTACAAGTGGATGAGCAAAATGAGGTCTATCGGATTTTATATACACTGACTGCCATGGTCGATGAAAAACATAATGTTATGGAGCAAAATATTCAGATGTTACAGAAGCTGGATTATATTTTTTCCAAGGGAAAACTTAGCGTAGATTTAGAGGGTATCTGTCCGAAAATTACATTGGAACGAAAGATTGTTTTGCAGGATGGAAGACATCCATTGATAAAAAAAGAACTTTGTGTTCCTCTTTCGTTTGAAATAGGCGGAAATACGAGAGGAATTATTATTACGGGTCCGAATACCGGAGGAAAAACGGTGGCGATTAAAACCGTGGCACTGAACTGCTATATGGCACAATGCGGACTCCATGTGTGTGCCCAAAAGGCATTGATTTGTATGAACAGCAATATTTTGTGTGACATTGGAGATGGACAGAATCTGTCGGAGAATTTATCTACATTTTCGGCACATATTGAAAATGTGCTTTCTATACTAAAAAGAGTGGGAAGAGAAAGTCTTGTAATTATGGATGAGCTGGGTTCCGGAACAGACCCGGCAGAAGGAATGGGAATCGCCGTTGCTGTTTTGGAGGAATTAAGAAAAAGCGGAGCCTTGTTCTTAGTGACGACACATTATCCGGAAATTAAACAGTATGCAGATAGACAGGCAGAAATTCAGAATGCGCGTATGACCTTTGATAAGGAAACATTACAGCCCCTATATCAGATGGTAATTGGGGAAGCTGGGGAAAGTTGTGCGTTTTCGATTGCACAGCGTCTGGGAATGCCGCAGGAAATGCTAAAAACCGCCTTGCAGATGGCATATGGCGATCATATTCCAAGTCTTTACTGCGAAAAATTTTTAGACCATCCGGAAAAGGAAGAACAGCAGACACAAAGCCAACATGTGAAAAAGGAACCACTGCCCCGCATTCAAAAGGAAAAGCATGCAACAAAACAGCAAAAGGAGGCAGAAACTTTTCAACGGGGCGATAGTGTAATGATTTACCCGGAAAAGAAGATTGGAATTGTATGCATACCATCGGATGAAAAAGGAAATATTGTTGTTCAGACACCTTCCGGAAAAATCACATTAAATCATAAGCGGATAAAACTGCATGTGGCAGCACAACAGCTCTACCCCGAGGACTATGATTTTTCCATTCTGTTTGATAGCGTGGAAACACGTAAAAAACGTCATCAGATGTCCAGAAAATATGTGAAGGACTTAGAAATTCATTTGGAAGAAAAATAGGGAATTTTCATTGACAAAATGGGGATTCTATCATATGATTACAATGTATTTAGCGTTGAAGAAGACGAGTACTTTGAATTATCGCTTAAAGAGAGCCGGGATGGTGAGAAGCCGGCAGAATGAATTCAGAGGAATAACAACTTCCGAGCTGTAGTTTCATGAGGTGAGAGTGACTGCACAGCAGTAAATCAGGTGGCACCGCGGATAGTATATTCGTCCTGAATTGATATTTTATCAATTCAGGACTTTTTATTTGCAAGTTTCTCTGTTTAGCGAAACGTTTATGAAAATCATAGGAGGTTAAAAGATGGAATTATCAAAAATGTATCGTGACTGTACTTTGAATCAGATTTCAGAAAGCGATATCGGAAAAGAATGCAAGGTGGCTGGATGGGTAGAAAACATTCGTGACCACGGTGGTGTATCTTTCGTAGATTTGAGAGATATGTATGGCGTATTGCAGATTGTTATGCGTGATACTTCATTATTAAAAGGAATTTCCAAAGAAGACTGTATCAGTGTAAAAGGTGAAATCGAAAAGAGAGATGAGGAAACTTACAACCCGAAGATTCCTACCGGAACGATTGAATTGGAAGCACACAGCGTAGAAATGCTTGGAAAAGTATATCGTCCGCTTCCTTTTGAAATTGCAACCTCAAAGGAAATCAGAGAAGACCTTCGTCTGAAGTATCGTTTCCTGGATTTGAGAAACCGTAAGGTTATGGATAATATGATTTTCCGTTCCAATGTCATTGCATTTCTTCGTCAGAAAATGACCGAGATGGGATTCATGGAGGTTCAGACACCGATTCTTTGTGCTTCTTCACCGGAAGGTGCCAGAGATTACATTGTTCCATCCAGACATTATAAAGGAAAATTCTATGCACTTCCACAGGCACCGCAGCAGTACAAACAGCTTCTGATGGTATCCGGTGTGGATAAATACTTCCAGATTGCACCCTGCTTCCGTGATGAGGATGCAAGAGCAGACCGTTCTCCCGGAGAATTCTACCAGCTCGATTTTGAAATGAGCTTTGCTACACAGGAAGATGTATTTAAAGTGGGTGAAGAAGTTCTTACGGCAACATTTGAAAAGTTTGCACCGGAAGGCTTTGAAGTAACAAACGCACCTTATCCGATTATCAGCTACAAACAGGCAATGCTTGAGTTCGGAAGCGATAAGCCGGATTTGAGAAACCCGCTTAGAATTATTGATTTATCCGAGTTCTTTAACAAATGTACATTTAAGCCGTTCCAGAACAAGACGGTTCGTGCCATCAAGATTCATGGACACCAGTCCAAGGGCTTCCATGAAAAGATGCTGAAGTTTGCAACCGAAATCGGTATGGGAGGACTTGGTTATTTAGAGGTTCAGGAAGATTTGTCTTATAAGGGACCGATTGATAAGTTTATTCCGGATGATTTGAAAGCAGAAATGAGACAGCTTGCAGGTCTGGAAGCAGAAGACACCATTTTCTTTATCGCAGATAAGGAACAGAGAGCTGCATCTTTTGCCGGACAGATTCGAAATGAACTTGGTGTAAGACTTGATTTAATTGAGAAAAACGCATATCGTTTCTGCTATGTAAATGATTTCCCGATGTTTGAAAAGGATGAGGAAACAAAGAAGATTGGATTTACCCATAACCCATTCTCAATGCCTCAGGGTGGACTCGATGCATTGAACAATATGAATCCACTGGACATTCTGGCATACCAGTACGATATTGTATGTAATGGTGTTGAACTTTCCTCCGGTGCCGTGCGTAACCACAATCTTGACATTATGGTAAAGGCATTTGAAATTGCAGGATATGATGAGGAAGTATTAAAAGAGAAATTTGGGGCATTATATAATGCATTCCAGTTTGGAGCACCACCACATGCCGGTATGGCTCCGGGAGTAGATCGTATGATTATGCTTTTGAAAAACGAAGAAAGCATTCGTGAGATTATTCCATTCCCGATGAGTGGAACCGCACAGGATTTAATGTGTGGAGCACCAAACGAAGTAACCGAGCAGCAGCTTCGTGAAGTTCATATTAAAGTACGTCAGTAAAAAGCAAACAGATTGACAATAATAAATAATAATGAGAGGGGAATTCGCTACGACGAATTCCTCTTTTGGCATTTTTTTCTGCCGTGGAGGTTGTAGGAAAATGAAACAGAAAAATGGAAAGAAAATATTTATCGTAGGTGCCGGTGAAATTGGACAGAATCTTGCCAAGCAGCTTGCGCATGCCGGCTATGAGGTTACGATTATTGACCAGTCCGAGGAAGTAGTAAATAATCTTGGTAATAACATTGATGCGATTTGCTTTCAGGGAAACGGTGCAGCCTACGGAACATTGAAGGATGTAAATGCCGGAACAGCAGATATGTTTATTGCGGTAACGGAATTCGATGAATTGAATATATTGAGCTGTTTTACGGCACATATGCTGGGAGCAAAGCATACAATTGCGAGAATTCGAGAAAGTGACTATGATAGTCAAAAACACTTTTATAAGGATAAACTGGGAATTGCAATGGCAATAAATCCGGAGCTTGCAACGGCAATGGAGATTTCCAGAACACTTCGTTTTCCGCTTGCTACGAGAGTAGAAACGTTTGCAAACGGCAGAGCAGAATTAGTTGAAATGACAGTCAAAGAAGACTGGCCGTTGGTAGACCGCACCTTGATAGAAATCAATAAGGAATTGGGAATTGATTTGCTATTTTGTGCGATTGTACGAAATGGAGAAGCCTTTGTACCAAAAGGTGATACCACTATCAAAGCAGGTGATGTCCTTTACCTTACCGGAGCGGCACAGAAGTTCCGTTCTTCTTTCCGTAAATTAAAAATATTGAAGCAGCCATTGCAATCCGTTCTAGTTGCAGGTGCGGGAAGAATCTCAACCTATTTAACCGGAATTCTGACGAAACAGGGATTTAAGGTTACGGTAGTAGATTCCAGAGCTGAGGTAGCAGAGAAGCTTGCACAGGAGTATTCGGATACCGTAGTGATTCAGGAGGATGCGCTCCAGTATTTTGATATGATGTCAGAATCGGATTTTGCACATACGGATGCATTTGTTGCCATTACTTCCGATGATGAATATAATCTGGTTTCTTCGATGTATGCGGAATCACAGGGAATTTCCAAAGTGGTAACGAGAATCAGTGCCAAGTCACGTTTGAAGGTATTGCCTGCCGGAAGCAAAATCTGCACGGTTTCCAGAGAGGATGTAGCGGCAGACCGTATTTTTGCATATAGCCGTAGTTTGATGAATGCATCCGGAATTGATCGTGTGGAATCATTGTATCGGCTGATGGATGGCAAATTGGAATTTATTGAGTTCAACATTGGAGCAGATGATAAAAATCTGGATATTCCTCTTAAAAATTTAAAAATAAAGAGAAATGTCTTAATTGCATGTATTATTCGTGACTCTGTAACGATTATCCCAAGAGGTGATGATGTGATTATGGATAATGATACCGTGCTTGTGGGTGCAATCGGAAGACACATTACCGGATTGGAAGATATATTTGAATAAGAGGGAATCGGTATGAATACAAGAAAGATAATGAATATTATTGGTAAAATTATGCTGGTAGAGGTCATGCTGATGGTTCCGGCATTAATTGTATCAATGATTTATGGAGATGGTGATACAAAGGCATTTGTTTTCACAATGCTTCCCACCGCATTGATTGGAATTCTTCTGATGCTGGTAAAACAGAACCAGAAGCGGATGAGCAGCCGGGACGGATACTTTATTGTGGCGTCTGCCTGGTTGATTATCTCCCTGATTGGAGCAGTTCCCCTTTATCTTGCCGGAGGTTTTTCATCTTATTGGGGAGCGTTGTTTGAAATTGTATCCGGATTTACAACGACCGGTGCGTCTGTCTTACCGGAGCCGGGAGTTCTGGCTCATGGCGTTGCGTTCTGGCGATGCTTTACCCATTGGATTGGCGGAATGGGCGTATTGGTGTTTGTATTGATGGTAATTCCGATGGAAAATGATACCTCCATGCACCTTGTACGTGCCGAGGTGCCGGGACCGACAGCGGGAAAGCTTGTTCCGAGAATGCGTACTACGTCCATGATTTTGTATGGAATGTATGGTGCTATGACGTTGGTATTGATTGTGATATTGAAATGTCTGGGAATGAAATGGTTTGACAGCTTTTGTATCGGTTTTGGAACAGCAGGAACCGGTGGATTTGCGTTAAACAGTGCCGGAATTGCAGGGTATGGCAGTCCTGCCATTGAGATTGTGCTTGCCATTTTTATGATTTTGTTTGGAGTTAATTTTAATATTTACTTTTTGCTTCTTCTTGGAAAAGTAAAAGAGGCTTTATCTACGGAAGAAACAAAAGTTTACTTGGGAATTATAGCCTTTTCAACAGTGACTATTGCAGTCAACATCTGTTCCGGCTTTGCAAAAGTTGGAGATGCAATCCGTGCAGCGTTCTTTCAGGTGTCAAGTATTATTACAACGACCGGTTTTGCAACGGTTGACTTTGAATTATGGCCGGAGTATTCCAAGCATATGCTGGTACTTCTGATGATTGTCGGCGCGTGTGCAGGTTCTACCGGAGGCGGATTAAAAATATCAAGAGTCATTATTCTGGTAAAATCGTTTGTAGCAGAAATCCGGCAGATTATCAATCCGAAGGAAATTGTATGTATCCGTTTGAACGGGAAACCGGTAGATAAGAAAACCTTGAATTCTACAAGAATTTATCTGGCAGCATATTTTATTTTGATTTGTACGTTTACGTTACTATTGTCTTTGGATGGACTTGACCTGACAACGAATGTTACAGCGGTAATTTCCTGTTTTAATAATATTGGACCGGGACTTAACAAGGTAGGTCCAATGGCAAACTTTAGTGTATATTCGGATTGGGCAAAGGTGTTGCTGTCCATTGCAATGCTGACAGGCCGACTTGAGATATTCCCGATGTTTTTACTGTTTGCAAGATCAGCCCATGACCGTTAACAAAGGAGAAAACCATGCAAAAGGCAGATGATACACGAAAGATATGCGAAAACTGTGGGGCAGAATATGAATATAAAGAGCCCTGTTGCCCCTACTGTGGTACAGTGAATGAAATTGGTGCGGAAAAGCAATATATGAACAAACTGCAGGATTTGAAGCAGAACTTGGGAAATATGCGACAGGTAGCACCAAATGCCTATGCACAGGAGATAAGAAGCACAGGACGCAGGACAGGAATTGCAGCGGCCATCGTTATCGTTGTACTGACTCTGATAATAGGCAGCTTTGCTTTTATCCATCACTATCGTGTAAATGTGCTGGAAACCCAGGAAATGAAATCGCAGCTGTTATGGGAACAGCAGTATTTTCCGCAGTTAGATGAATGGTATGACAACCAGGAATTTGACAAAATCCTGGATTTTCAGGTGGAATTGTATACCAATGAGGAAACAAAAAACATCTCGCTCTATCGATGGAAACATATTCAGTTTATACGGAATTATGAGAGGTATGTTTATCTACAGGAGACAGCAGAGCGAATCGATGGCGAAGAAAAAATGTGGGATAGTGAAAAGTCAAGTGCACTTTATGATGCACTTAATCTGATTTATTTGGAAGAGATTTCAAAGAAATGTGGCATTGAGCTGACAGATAACATTGACTTGTTGAAGGAATATGGGATATATGCGGACGAATTTTTACAGAACTATCTGAGTATGAGCGAAGCACAGATTTCGGATGCCTATGCGCAGACGACGCAAGAAGGTATTATCTCCTTTAAAGCTTGTGAATCGTATGCAAAACAGCTGGCGTGGAAACAATAGAGAAAGACTAACTATTAAAAGTCAAGACCTAAAATGATATTTTTTGAATAAAGTACAGAAATGTATTTTAGATATATTT
>CAKRVA010000024.1 GCA_934408585.1 uncultured Lachnospiraceae bacterium | reverse complement strand
TTGCCTGTTCCTGTAACTTTAAAACGCTTTGCAGCAGATTTGCTGGTTTTCATTTTTGGCATAACTGATTTCCTCCTATATACAATAATGAATTCTTCGATTGAAACGTATCCAATCATCTATTTTAACTGAAACTAACGTTTCTCAGTTAAAAACATGGTCATGCTTCTTCCTTCAACCTTGGGTGCTTTTTCAACGACGCTGACATCGGAAAGTGCTTCCGCAAAATCATCCAAAATATGCTTGCTGCTTGCCATATGTGCCATTTCACGTCCACGGAAACGCAATGTAACCTTTACGCGGTCGCCCTTTGACAAAAATTTCTTTGCGGCATTCACTTTTGTATTCAAGTCGTTTGTATCAATATTGGGAGATAAACGAATTTCTTTGATTTCGATTACCTTCTGTTTCTTCTTTGCTTCCTTCTCCTTACGTGCAAGTTCATATTTGTACTTACCGTAATCCACAATTTTGCAAACCGGTGGTTTTGCAGTCGGAGCAATTTTTACAAGATCCACGCCAGCTTCTTCTGCAAGCTGTAATGCCTCTTTTGCAGACATGATACCAAGCTGTTCTCCATCTTCCCCAATGACACGTACTTCCTTGTCTCTAATCTGGTCGTTAATAAATAATTCGCTAATAACCGTACCCTCCTATAAGAAAAAATAAAAAAGTGGATAGCATAACTATCCACAAAAACTCATTCTCACAATATCATCCTGTTGATGATGTTGAAAAAGTATGAACACCTGCCAGCCCAATTGCCACAGGGTGAGAGTGGATACTCTGCTTTCTTTTCACATGCTCATATATAATAACATCTATATTTTTAACTGTCAATACTTATTTTTATTTTGTTACAAGACGGATTTCTCCCTCAGAAACTTCGAAATCTGCAAGCAGTTCATCATCCGACAGCTGGCTGTAGGTAATTACATGTGTATCCCTTGCCTGGATAATATAAGTAAGCTGCTCGACCCGCTTATTATCCAGTTCATAATAGCTCCGGATTTTATATCCCGGAATTCCCTGCATATCATTCTGCTCAAATTCCGTAATGACTACATCTACTTTTTGTCCATTATCCTTATATGCGTTTTCCAAAAGGTCCTCATAATCCTTCTGCGTCAGTGTATCCGAAACCGTTCCGTCACCGGTTCCCGGAGATACCGTATAATAAATGTTTGAAGAATCCAGCGGATATCTCTCATGAACATACATTCCGGGAATCGTTTCGGACTCCACATATCCTGCTGGAATCAGAATCACACATGAAGCAACTTCATTCTTCCCGTTATGTTCAATTTCCTTCAATTCGAAATTTTCAATTTGTATGTAACTGTTCTCCGCAAGCTCCGGGTCCTGTATTCCTGCCACGGTAATGACTTCCTTCTGACAACCGCACAAACCAAGCAAAAGCACACCGATACATGCCGCCAGATATCTCCACTTTTTTCTCAACATAAAAACTCCTTTTCACATACGGAAAGAATGCCCGCAAGAGCATTCTTTCCATGTTTTACCTCTTACTGTTCTTTAAAAGTTCCACACGCTGTTTCATGACAGTCACATGCTCCGGAACCCTTGATATCTACATGGCTTGCAGAGCATTTGTAATTTTCATTATACATGCATTTTGTTGCCTCACAATCAATACCGATGTGAAGGCTTGGATGCTCTGTTGCATTTCGAAAACTATCTCTTTTCTGTTCTGCGAAGCTTTCACAACAGGTATCTTCCGAACATGCTGCATGCTTACCGCCTACCATGATATCTCCCTTGGAACAACGGCAATTATCATTATAACAGCAACTATCTACTACACATTTTAATTCAGACATACTATTACCTCCTATTTTCTATATTCAGCAATAGTATTTCCCATTTTTAAAAAAACATTCCGTTTTATTCGGATAATGTATCTTCTGATAAAGTATTTTCTTCGGTTTCAAAATTATAGCATTTTGTACATTTGGAAGCCGAATATTCAAATCCTGTTTTTAAACTTTTTATTTTTAATTTTACTTCCATTACATTGGAATCATTCAGGCGGTCCATCTGCAGCTCTGAAATCCGGTATCCCATATATGCTTTGCTATCCAGTTTCCAATCCTGTTCTGCAAGCGTCAGTACCTCGCCGTCATCCTGAACTCGGACCAGCTCATCATAGTGTATCACAAGAAGTCCATCCTCGACAAGGATTCTTGCAGCTCTTCCATCGCGGTCATAATATGCCACTTCATTTCCACTGTAATTCTCCTGCTCTGTGCGTTCTGTGATTATCATGGCATCACTGCCGGTATCACTTGCTGCACAAAGCTCCCCGGTAATTTTATCCAGCAGCATTTCTCCGACACTTTGTGCATACATCGTTGCAGTCAGTTCTCCATGTACCAGCACTGCGGAAGAAATAATACCGGATGCCGATACAAGGAAAATTCCTACCAACGCAAAGGTTACGATCATTTCTGCAAGAGTCGTACCCTTATTATTTCTCCTCAAAGTAGTAAATGCTTCCATTTAATCCTTCCTTCTGCGCTCTCATCAAAGTAACATTCATCGAAAAATCACCATCTGTACCAACGAATTGAAGCGTTTCTCCGTCTCCAACCTTTACATTGCTCGTCTCATCCATATAGTAAGCCTTTATCAGATTACTATTGTTTAAAATGGTGTCCTTGGAACTCATCATCATATTCTCTACTACCTTCTGTACCCGAAAGTAGCTGACTACACACAGTAACAACAAGGCAAATGAAATAATCACCGTTACCATACTTGTTCCACGATTGTCTTTATGAAGTTTTTTCCCGGTATCGTTATCCATCTTACTTTCTCGCCACATGATTAAAACTCCACTGACTATAATTTGCTCTTGTGCTTTCATCTAACTGATAGATGTCCGTCACGGTACATACCTGCTGTTTCACCTCTACGGTTGTTTTTACATACAACTTATCCGGTGTACTTGTAACTCCACCGGACTGTCCCTTTAACGGGGTCCAGTAAATCGAAATCGTAATATCTGAAATCTCACCTGTTGTACCGGTTTTCTGCAAGGTAAAACTGCGGGTAGCATTTTCTTTATTATGTACTGCTCCCTCATCTTCCTTATAATATGCCCAGGAACCATCACTGATGTTCTGCCGGATATAATGCCACAGAGAAGTTTCTCCTTTGGCCTGTATCTTTCCTGCAAGCTCCTGCTCCTCGCTTTTATAAGAAGCTCCCCTGCTACAAATTTCCTGCTGTATTTCATCACTTAAAGAAACCGCCAGAATTCTGCACTGCTCAGAAGCCAGTGTACGTCCTGCGGTTCTGGTCATAACGGAAGCCGTCAAAAATAAACCCAGAGATAATGTCATGACAACTGCCATTACGCAAATTACAATAATTGTCGTAGCGCCACTGTTTTTTTTCATGACATTCTCCTTTCCCTAGTCTACTCCGTAATATCCCAACAACCGTTCACTTCGCACATCATCTCTCCGGTCAAGGACATTGATAATTCCGTTTACGGTATTTCCGGTGTAAGTAAATCCACCACATTTATCAGAATACAGAACACTGTACACAAGTCCGTCCGTTGGATTATATTCCAACGCAATACTCCCATTCAAAAGCGATTTATCAAAAACAAATTCGTCAAATATATCATATAATGCCTGATATTCCCGGCTCTGCATATCTGACTTGTTTTTATATTCTCCCCGGCAGTACGCCTCGTAATTCTCCCTGCTTCCGGTAAGATAATAAATGGTATGTGCCTTTGCTGCTAACCCTTTTTTGCTTTCCTGCGCAGTTAAACCATCCGGTGTTTTGACATCGCCAAGCTCCAGCATATTCACGGATACTTCCTGTAAGTCCTCCAGCTGTCCCCTTACACTATAAGCAGTCAGTTTTGTCTGTGCTGCAGTAAACAAGGTCTGCGCATAGCTGTTCTGACGATTATAGTCTGCATAATCCTGATATGCCATAACACCGATTACACTTAAAGAAGCCAGCATCAGCATTAATATAAATACCACAAGCAATTCTACCAGCGTAAAACCCGCATTAGATTGTTTTGTTTCCCTAATCTTCGTAGTATGCAACTTTTACAACCTCTTCTACTGATGTGATTCCATCTTTCAAATATTGCAATGCACTTTGCTTTAAAGTTTTCATTCCCTGATTCTTTATGGCATACTGTTTCATGTCCTCTACGGAAGCACATTCCGTTATCAGCTTTCGCATTTCCTTGTCAACGGTCAGTATTTCATGAATTGCCACACGTCCACGATATCCGGTATTATTGCAGACCGGACATCCACATGCTTTTTTCACCATAAAGTTCTCATTTTCAGGAATACCAAGCAACTGCTTTTCTTCATCCGAAATCGGTTGTTCTTTCGCACAGTCCACACAGACCTTTCTCATCAGTCGTTGTGCCACCACACCGACCATAGAGTTTGCAATCAGATAAGGTTCGAGTCCCATATCCTTCAGACGAATTGCGGAGGATGCCGCATCATTTGTATGCAATGTTGAAAAAACAAGGTGTCCTGTCAATGCAGAACGCACCGAAATAGATGCAGTTTCTGAATCTCGGGTTTCACCAACCATAATAATATCCGGGTCCTGACGAAGCAATGCACGCAAACCGGTTTCAAACGTAAGTCCAGCCAATGGATTTACCTGCATCTGGTTAATCTTTGGAAGATTCTTTTCCACCGGGTCCTCAATCGTGGATATATTTACACTCTTATTGGAGAGTTCCTCCAAAATCATATATAACGTTGTTGTTTTTCCGGAACCCGTAGGTCCTGTCAAATAAATAATTCCATTGGGTGAAAGAAGCATCTTCTGTAATTTCTGATAATCCTCTTCCAGCATACCGAATGTATTCGAATGATCAATTCTCGCATTATTGCTCAAAAGACGAAGTACGGCTTTTTCTCCAAATACCGTCGGAATTACAGATACACGAATGTTCAGATATCCATCCGGCTGGCGCACTTTAAAATGACCATCCTGTGGCACTCTTCGTTCTGCAATATCCAATTCTGCAAGAATTTTGATACGTGCAATCAAAGAATTGTGTACGTTTGTTTTTAATGTGACATAATCGACGATTGTTCCGTCAATACGCATACGCACACTTGTTTTATCTTCAAACGGTTCAATATGAATATCACTTGCATAAGCACTGTATGCACGCTGAATCAGACTGTTTAAGAGATTGATAATCGGAGTATCTCCATCTCCTTCTTCAATTTCCATCTCCTCCACGTCATTCGTGGACTCGGCATTTGCCTTTTTTGCAGCGTCCTTTGCGGTAATTTCTGCATAGTATAAATGGATTGCCTTTAACAGCGAAGCTTTTTCCGAAAGCAGGATATCAAGCTCCATTCCGGTAATCTGACGCACATCTTCCAATGCATAAAAATTTAACGGATCATTTACTACTACCTGTAGCTTTCCACCTGTTATTTCCGTTGCAAGTACACAGTACTTCTCAGCTACCTGCCGTGGAATTTTACCAACCGCATCAATATTTACCTGTACCGTACCGATATTTACAAGCTGACAGTTTGTTTTTGCCGCCATTGCCTGCAGCATCTGATTTTCCGTAATATATCCCTGTTCAATCAGAACCTCTCCCAAACGCTTTCCTTTATCTCTGCGCTGAGCCTCCAAAGCTTTTTGAAGCTGTTCCTCTGAAATATATCCCTGCTCTTTTAAAACATCACCAATTTTCAGATTTTTTCCTATTGTTGTTTCCATTGGGCAACCTCTCCTATTGATTACACATAAAAATTTCCAAGTTAAGTGTCAGTCGGTCTGTTCTTACCGTTTTCGAAACCACATTTTCGGAATCTTCCTGTGTTTCCTCTACGATTTTTTCTGTGGCAGACCATTCTGCACCTGCAATACTGATTGCCGGATAATTGATGGAAATATCATCAATCAGCTTCCATAAGTCCTCACTGTCTCCATCTGCCACACAGATAATTCTTGCCGCATACAACCGCATATTTTCTTCTTCACTTTCTTCTTCCTGCGGCTGGGCATTTTCGGAATACTGATACCATGTTAATTCATTGGAAGTTTCCGGCATCGTTATATTCACACTCTGTATCTGTAAATTATGGTTTAAGAGAAGTGTTGTAACCATCTGCTCTGCACTCTGGCTTTGCAGCATCGGATAAAACCTTGCCAGCGTTTCCTTTGCTTTCTCGGTCATCTGCGCTTCCTGTTTTTCCATATCCTCGGTGTTGGTACGCTTACGTTCTGCATTTTTTAACTCCACTTTTGTCGTTGAAAGTTCTTTGCGCAGCTGACTGTTTTTTACCAGAAGCGGGCGGAAAACAATCAGGCTGAACAAAATTGCAATTAAAAATGCTACCAAATAGCTCAGTATCTTTTTATCATTTTCTGAAACGGTCATTTTCATTGTCTCAATTCCTCTCCTACACTATCTTCCTGCCTGTTCCGATAATGCACAAACTACATGAATACTGTAACTGTTCTGTGATTTTGTATAAGTATATCCGCTGTATTCTATGGTTTCTAACTCCGGAAGCTCCTGCAAGCGTCCGACAAACTCACTGATTTTCCGTGCATCCTTAGCAGTTGCATTTAAGGTTATGACGCCTGTATCCCTGTCAAAGTCCTTCATCTCCACAGTTACATCTCTACCGGCACATTCTTTAAACATATTATCGAGCGTTGTATTTACGGTTGGATAGCTCAGCAGCTGTTTCCAAAGAAGCTCCGTATCCTTAACCTGTTTTTGCATACGTACCACATTTGCTTCCATTAAATCATAAGAAGTATTCATGGAATCCGACTCCTGAATCCGGTTCTGCATGGAAGTAAGTTCTGTTCTTTTTGAAAAATAAGAAAATGCCAGGAATGCCGTAATTACGAGGCAGACTGCCGAAACAACAATTGCCGGCAATGCCATCGCAAATGTTTCTTTTCTTTTCTGATTTTCCTCACTGTCTTCATGCATTTTCCAGATAAAGTTCAGATACTTATCCGGCTTTTCATTTTCCAATGCATATACATATTCCACATCATTATCGGAAGTAGGTTTTACTTTTATTTTTTCTGTACGGTCACGATAAGGGGCTATCTGAATCTGTCCTGAAAAATCTTCTGAAGCCATCATTGCAGAAATCAGATTCTGCTGATTTTTACCGCATACAAACAGCTTATCAACCGGCTTTTCCAGTTTTTGGGAAACTGCAAACTGTAATAGTCCTCGTACGAGAGATTCAGACTCTTTGGCAAGTGCTTCTTCACTGTCACCGGCAAACACCCGGTTTCTCTGTGAAAACAAATAACAGCCATCTGCAAACAGAATACTGACCACTTCCAGACCATCATGAATCTGCACAATACAGTTCTGTCCTTTGATGATGTTTTCATCCATAATTCTTTTTGCGAAATTAATAATTGCCGGCTCTATCGCTATGATTTCAATTCCTGCCTGATTAAACAGCTGGATATAAGATTGCACGAAGCTTTTATCCACTGCCGCAGCCAGAAGCTTCTGCATCCTTCCCGGCGTCTCACTTCCCATCACATGGTACACATACAGCATATGGTCCGTGCTGTTGTCTGAAAACTCCCTCGCAATCATCTTGTTCAAATCCACGTAGTTTGCTTTGGGAAGCTCCAGCATTCTTGTTGTAATCTGGCTGCTGCTGACTACAAGTGTACACTCCTTGCGTGGAAGCTTGTTTTTTATAAAAAAGCGTTTGATAAAGTCAATAAAAACATCTACATCTGTAACAACACCGTTAATAATACTTCCTTCCGGCGCCATTCCCTGGCAGACGGAAACCGGTGTACTTCCCCGGAACTCCACTGCCTGTACTAATTGATTTGATAAATATACAATAGTTGACACGCTCTTCTCTCCTTTTAGAAATATGATGCAGAACCGCCGATTGCCGAATATGATTCATAAATAGGCAGCATCACCGCAATCATAATAAAACCAATAATAAACGCCATAAAAACAATTAATGCAGGTTCCAGATAGCTTAACATTCTTCCCACTGCCATTTCTGACTCGTAGTCAAAGGAATCTGCCAGCGAATCCAGCATTTTAACAAGATCACCGCTTTCTTCTCCTACCCGGATGACCGAGGAAAGCTTTTTCCGGAATCCATAAATTCCCTCTACTGCTTCACTAAGTGGTTTTCCGGTCCGCAAATCTGCAATTGCCTGATCAAACTGTTTTTCGATATACTCATTTCCAACTGTCTTCTTTGCAATCTGCATTGCCGTAATAATGGGAATTCCTGCACTGTACAAAGAACTCAGGCTTCTGGAAAATCTTGCGGTATAAACAACCATCATCAATTTACCGGTAATCGGCATTCTGATTTTCCACTTTGCTCTTGCCATCCGCACAGATTTCATTCTGCTTAAGGTCATTCCGACAATTACCAGAACAAACGCAAGAACCAGAAGAAACTTCCAATAGCCTGAAACAAAATTTCCTATTGCCAGCAATATTCTGGTAGGAAGCGGCAGCTGTTCCAGAGAATCAAACAATCCTGATAATTGCGGAAGAATAAAACTCAGAATAAAAATCACAACCAAAACAATTAAGGTACTCAGAATTTTCGGGTATATGGTTGCTCCCCGAATTTTTGTATTTAACTGATGCTCTTTCTCATAATGAATCGCCAGTCTGGCAGCGGTGTCCGCAAGATTTCCACTCGTTTCTGCCGCACGGTACATATTTACCATAAGAATCGGGAAAGCACCCCGTTGCTGCTCCATGGCATCTGCAACCGATTCTCCCTGACGAACAAGTTTTAGTACCTTGGCTAATACCTTACGTTCCTTTGCCTTCCGCGTTTCCTCCTGGGATAAAATCGTAAGTGCACGCACCAGAGTTACTCCTGCTTTCAGCATATCTCCCAATTCCCGGTTAAATTCCGAAAGCATCAGCGGAGAAAGCTGACGCATACTCTGTTGTTCCAAATTATTATCTACATTAACAAGATATTTTTCTTCTTCCTTCAGACGTCTGTATAATTCATCCTCATCAAAGGCATTCATGATTCCCGTAACGGTCTTTCCGTTCCGGTCCAGCGCTTCATACTGATACTTCGCCATTCTTACATTCCTCACTAAAAATATCATATTAGCGGTGTATCAAACATGGTACACCGCTAATCATTCATTGCTCATTATTTATTGCAGAACAGTCCAGATTCCATCCTCCAGAATTACCGTAACTCCTTCAAACCGAATCGTAATACCTACAATTGTATAATAACCGTGGTTGGAAGATGCTCCATCTCCTCCCAGCGTATCACTTTCAAACTGCACACTGTCAATTATGGCATTCTCAGCATCTGCCATACGAAGAATCCGCGCTTTATCCTGATCACTGAGATTGTGATTTGCTCCTGCAACCGTACCATCCCATGCCGCATACTTTTCAGATTCAATCGCCTGCGCTGACATATATACACTCCGTGCATTCAGGATGTACTGTTTCCCCTTTGCCTCATCAATCCAGCCCAGCAGACTCGGAATCAAAATTGCCGCCAGAATCGTAAGAATAACCATAACCACAATCATTTCTACCAAGGTAAAGCCATGATTATTCCTGCCCAACGTTCTCTTCGTCTTTTCTTCGTTCTGTAAAATCTGATTACTCATTTCTTCCCCCATAGTTTCTTTCGTGTGGTGAAATCACTTACAACCATTTTACATTTTTTTACTCATAACGTCAATGTATATAAATTAAACCAGTAACATTCTATCAGTACCGAATTTTGTTCCTCCACATGAATTCCCTGTGCTTCCCATTTTTCTATAATTTCGTCACGGGCATTTCCGCTTCCTAAAAACCACACGGTTCCGTTTGTTTCGGAAATCAGCTTCTTAAGGTTTACATAACCTTGTTCATCAGAAAACTCTCCTTCAACCAGCGGATGATTCTGCGGATACATTCTCTGAATTAATGTTTCGGGTGTTCCATACCATAAATAGCTTTCTACACCCTGCTCCAGATAAAAAGAAGTCACTGCCTGCGCCTGGTCAAAATTGCAAACCACCGCATCCCCCTGTGATATCTGATCTATTGCTTCCTGTGCAGACGCCATGTTGACCCGTTTCCACATTTCCTCGCCATAAAAACTCCGGTAACTCCACAATCCGGTTATAAGCAGCAACGCCAGCAAAATAACACGAAATACCTTTTTCATTGGAATTTTTGTAAATGCAACCGCAAATGCCAGCCAGAAAACACCAATGGCAGGTAGCATATAGCGATAAACAAAAATAGGACGAAGGATAATCGATGCCACAATTCCAAAAACAACGATTCCTCCCAATGACAGTAATGCACCACCAATCAAAAATGCATCTTTCGTATATTCTTCTTTTCTTCGTCTCCAGCATATTCCAAAAGCAAACACAATTATTATGTAAACCAAAAACAACAATACCGCACACAGAACTGCGAGCTTTTCATTTGTTACAGATGGTTTACATAAAAACTTCACACATCCTCCCAACGTTTTCCAGGAAACAGGAGGAATCCAATAATTTTCTTTTACTTCCCGGACCTGTTGCGTGACTACCCGGATAAGCCAGGGCAGATATCCGCCTGCACAGCACAAACCACCCACTAATAGTCTGAAAATACAGGGATACTTTTTAACAATTGCAAGAATAAATACATAACCATAAATACACACTGCAGCAACGCATGCAAAATAATGCGTATAACATGCTGCTAATGCATACAAGGTCATTGCAATAATATTTATGTTTACATAAATATTATTATCGTTAACTATTTTGATATGCTCTATTAATAAAAAGCCATGTAACAGCATTGCGGTCACAAAGAACAGACTCCATCCATACATTCTGACTTCAACGGTATATCCTGCAATATTCGGCATTCCCATCAGCAGAAATGTAAACAGTCCTGCAGTCAGCATTCCCCAATATTTCCGAATTACTGTAATTGCATATACAAAACACAAGCCAAACGGAATGACGGAAACCACCTTTGCTACAATAACCTGTATGGCTCTGTCCGGACTTCCAACGATATCAAGTGCCAGCTTCACAAGCATATAATAGAGTGGTGGATGTACATCTTGCGACGTTATGTAAACCAATTCATGCAGCGATTGATTTGCCATTCCCATTGTAAACAGCTCATCATACCAAATATCACTGCTTCCACATAAAAACAGAGAGACTCCCAGAAGGAACAGGCTGATGCCAAACAAAACATATCCTGTTATATCCTTCCACGATTCTCTCTGCTTCATAGATTACCTCTTTTTATTTGTTCTCTTCCTGAACAATCTCCTTACGAATTTCTTTTGTACGAATCTCTTCACAAATCTGTTCTTTGAATTCTTTCAGAGATTTTACGCCCTCATCTCCTGCATAACGGCTTCTTACAGATACCGTACCGTCAGCCTCTTCCTGCTGTCCGACTACAAGCATGTATGGAACCTTATTAAGTCTTGCTTCACGAATCTTAAATCCAATCTTCTCAGAACGGTTGTCTACCTCTGCAAGTACATTGGCATCACGCAATTCCTTACATACCTTATTTGCATACTCTTCGTATTTTTCAGAAATAGGAAGGACTCTGACCTGTTCCGGGCAAAGCCATGTCGGGAATTTTCCTGCATACTTTTCAATCAGCCATGCCAGTGTTCTTTCATAACAACCCATAGATGTTCTATGAATGATGTATGGACGAACCTTATCCCCATTCTGGTCAATATAATACATATCAAACTGCTCGGCAAGCAATGCATCCCACTGAACCGTAATCATGGTATCTTCTTTTCCATATACATTCTTTGCATTGATATCTACCTTCGGGCCGTAGAATGCTGCCTCTCCGACATCCTCTGTAAAGTTGATATGAAGCTCGTTCAATACGTCACGGATGTGCTGCTGTGTCTGTTCCCAGACTTCAGGCTCGCCAATGTATTTCTCGCGGTTGTCCGGGTCCCATTTGGAAAGATGATAAGTAACATCTTCTTCCAATCCCAATGTTTCCAGACAATATTTTGCAAGTGCAAGACATTTCTTAAATTCTTCTACCATCTGATCCGGTCTGACAATCAAATGTCCTTCGGTAATCGTAAACTGACGGACTCTGGTCAGTCCATGCATTTCTCCGGAATCCTCATTACGGAACAACGTAGATGTTTCGCTGTAACGCAATGGCAAATCACGGTAAGAATGCTGTGTTGCTTTATAAACATAATACTGGAACGGACAGGTCATCGGACGAAGTGCAAAAACTTCTTTGTCCTTTTCCTCATCTCCCATAACGAACATACCATCTTTGTAATGATCCCAGTGTCCGGAAATCTTATATAAATCACTCTTTGCCATCAAAGGTGTTTTCGTACGGATATAACCCCATTCATTATCTTCGAGGTCTTCAATCCAACGCTGCAGAATCTGAATGATTTTTGCACCTCTTGGCATCAGTAATGGAAGTCCCTGACCAATTACATCTACGGTAGTAAAGAGTTCCATTTCACGGCCAAGTTTATTATGGTCACGCCGTTTTGCTTCTTCCAGTTTTTCCAGATGAGCAGCAAGCTCTTCTTTTTTTGCAAAAGCAGTTCCGTAAATTCTCTGCAATTTTGCCTTGTTGGAATCACCTCTCCAATATGCCATGGAGGAAGAAATCAGCTTAAATGCCTTGATTCCCTTTGTACTCATCAAATGAGGTCCGGCACATAAGTCTACAAAACCACCCTGGTCATAGAAAGAAATTTCAGCATCTTCCGGTAAATCTTTAATCAATTCTACCTTGTATGGCTCTTCTCTCTTTTCCATCAGTTCAATTGCTTCATTTCTTGGAAGCGTAAAGCGGGTAATTTCGTGTCCTTCTTTGATGATTTTCTTCATCTCTGCTTCTAGTTTATCCAGGTCTTCTCTTGAAAAAGGTTCTGCATCAAAGTCATAATAAAATCCATCTTCAATGGAAGGTCCGATTGTTACCTTTGCGTTCGGGAATAATCTCTTTACTGCTTCTGCAAGAATATGGGACGTTGTATGACGAAGTGTTGCAAGTCCTGCAGGGTCATTTGCAGTAAGGATGTTAACGGTACTGTCCTCACTAACCTCAGTACGCAAATCAACTACCTTTCCATTTACCTCACCGGCACAAGCCACTCTGGCAAGTCCTTCACTCAAATCTGCTGCAATTTCATAGACACTCATTGCTTTGTCATATTCTTTTACAGAACCATCTTTTAATGTAATCTTCATGTTTTTCTCCTCTTTTCTTTTTGTTATGTCAACTAATTTGCTTCTTTTTCGTCAATTTCCTGCCAATCATTCTTTTTCTTTGGTTTTATCTCTCCAAAATCATGATTGTTACTGCCATTATTGCTTCCAATGGTCGTTGTCTTTCTTGGGGAAGCCAACAATCCAAATACGATTCCTCCCAGAATTCCAACGGTTAATGCCAAAACAAGTTCGCGGTTCGAAATCGTAGTGCTTTCTGCTAAAAATTCTTTTACTTTTTCCATTTTCTCTTTCATTTTGATACCCTCCTATCGTTTTCTATAAACTAAAAAATCCCACGCATCACAACTGTAATGCATGGGACGTATCATACGCGGTTCCACCCTGCTTGCCTCCTGCACCATCATGACTTACGGAGACCTCTCATTTCCTGTAACGTAGGATTACGGACCGGATTGGGGTCACTCAGAGTTAGTTTTCAACTGTTTCCCACAAAGACATTTCCAGCACAGCTTCCGCCGATGTCTCTCTCTGTTGCTTTCCACAATTTACTCGTCTCGTCAACGTGTTATCCTTATTATCTCTTCTGCCTCTATATTCTATGACAAAAATTAAAATTTGTAAAGACTTAGATAATGTCCTCAATCAAAATTTCTTCAATAATCTTAGCGGCAGATGCTACAAACTTACTGCATGGTCTTGTCGCATAATATTCCTTTGTTCTTTCGGAAGGTCTGGCACTCTGTTCTCTTCCCACAATGCCAAGTAGCTCGCGGCAGATGATAGAGCCATTCTCTTCTTTAAATTTATCTGCCAGTTCACGTGCCAATGTATATACACGTTCTTTTTCCTTCGAATCTGTCGCAGAAGCACATCCTTCCTGAAGTCCGGCAAGAAGTTCCATGGAAGTAACGGTACCACAAACTTCCCGCATTCTTCCAATTCCGCCTCCCATTGTGCTTGTCATCCGTAATGCCGTATCTCTGTCAATTCCAAAAATATCTGCATATGTTACAAAGATTGCCTGTGCACAATTGTATCCTTCTTCAAAGGTAGCCACTGCCTGTTCTACGCGACTGACCATTTAGCCCTTCTTTCCGCAGCACTTCTTATACTTCTTGCCACTTCCACATGGACATGGATCATTGGGATATACTCTGTCGGGCTTTACTACTGTAGTAGAAAGCTTCTGAACACGATAAAGCTCCTTACGTGTTTCTTCATCAAAAATTGCTTCCCATTCCGGCAATTCATAAAGCCAGTCAGCCTGTGCTCCAACCATGTTCTTGTAAAGGAGCTCTTTATCAAATCCAAGATTTACCTCGGTATCTTCTTCCATTTCTTCAATCGGATTCTGTTCCTTTAAGCTATCGTTAATTCCATCAAGAAAACCGGTCATGGTCATAATGTCTACACCATACTTTTCTGCAAGTTCCTTAACGGTTCCCTTAACAACTTCATCCGGGTTTTTCAAAAGTTCTGCATAGATATCTTTTTCCTTCTGAAAGTAATCTGCCCAGAGTCTCTGTAAATCTCCTTTATTTGCTGTGGCTGAATATGCCATATCACGCCAAGTCTTAAGTAATGCCATTATTTCTTCCTCCTGGTTGTCCAATCAGACGGACAACAAATTTTGTTCTATGCATGTCTGCACGTTGCTATTATACCTTAGTTTTTTGGAAAAGTAAATGAAAAGACTGCTCCATTTTTATGGAACAGTCTCTTCAGGCATCACTGCTTTATTTCTTTTTGATTCTGGTGGCACGCCATACCGCATCCAGCGCAATTGCCGCCACATGAGGATTTCCCATTTTGTTTATCCATAATCATTTTACGAATGATTACTGCAACAATGCAACACAATACCAAAAGTACAATTGCGGTTCCCATAGTCATCCTCCCTTTCTTATTTCTGATTATAACTATTTATATTCTTTTTTCAAGAAAACGATTATTTCATTTTTAAAGTTTTTAATTCGGAATTGCTTAATGTTGTGCTCTGCTTATAAGGACGAACCAGTAAGTAGATAAATGCTGCTACAAGCAGGAATGCTACTACAGTTCCTACACCAAAAGCACCTGTTGTAAACAAGGTTCCAATCTGGTAAATGCAAAGGGAAACAACATAGGCAAGACCACACTGATAACCGATTGCGAACCAGAACCATTTTGCGTTGTTCATTTCACGCTTGATAGCACCCATTGCTGCGAAACATGGTGCACACAGAAGGTTGAATACCAGGAATCCATATGCTGCAACCGGAGTCATAACCTGTGCCAGGCTTCCCCAAATTTCTGCACCATCTTCTGCAACTTCTGCAAAACCAAAGAGCAAACCAAAGGTTGCTACAACGTTTTCCTTTGCAATCAAACCACTTACTGCTGCAACTGCCATCTTCCAGCCTTCACCGGCCTGTGTCCATCCAAGAGGAGCAAACATCCATGCAATTGCACTACCAATCTTAGCAAGAATACTGTCATTTAACTGTTCTGCCTCTAACATACCGAAGCCGCCATCAACCCATCCAAAGCTCATCAGGAACCAAAGGATAATAGTTGATAAGAGAATAATGGTACCAGCCTTTTTAATGAAGGACCAGCCTCTTTCCCATACACTTCTTAATACATTTCCAACGGTTGGCCAGTGATATGCAGGAAGTTCCATAACGAATGGAGCCGGATCACCAGCAAACATTTTTGTTTTCTTTAAAATAATACCGGAGCAGACAATTGCTGCAACACCAACAAAATATGCACTCCAGGAAATCCATCCTGCGTTATCAAAGAAAGCACCTGCAATCAATGCGATAATCGGAAGCTTTGCTCCACAAGGTACAAATGTTGTTGTCATAATGGTCATCTTACGGTCTCTGTCGTTTTCAATCGTACGAGAAGCCATAACACCCGGAACACCACATCCAGAACCAATCAGCATTGGAATGAAGCTCTTTCCGGAAAGACCAAATTTACGGAAAATACGGTCCATGATAAATGCGACACGAGCCATGTATCCACAAGATTCCAAGAATGCTAGGAACAGGAACAAAACAAGCATCTGAGGTACGAATCCAAGTACTGCACCAACACCGGAAATAATACCATCAACGATTAATCCTGTCAGCCAGTCTGCACAACCGATATTCTCAAAGAGGGTCTGTGCTCCAGGGATAATCCATTCGCCAAACAACGTGTCATTTGTCCAGTCGGTCAGGAATGCACCAACGGTAGTTACGGATACATAATATACAAGGAACATTACCACTGCGAAAATTGGCAATGCAAAAATTCGGTTTGTAACAATACGGTCAATCTTATCAGAAGTAGACAACTGCTTTTTGCTCTTCTTTGTATAACATTCCTTAATAATGGAAGAAATGTAAATGTATCTTTCATTAGTGATAATACTTTCGGTATCATCATCCATTTCTTTTTCAATCATTGCAATTTCTTCGGATACATCAGGAACGCTCTTCATCTGCTGAGCAATCTTATCATCACGCTCTAACAGTTTGATTGCGAAGAATCTCTTCTGTTCTTCCGGGACATCGCTTCCAAGCTTTGCTTCGATAGAATCCAATACGTTTTCTACCTTAACAGCAAATTTATGTACATGGCTTGTAGCTTTTGTCTTTGCAGCTTCAACAGCAATTTCAGCAGCTTTCTGAATTCCGGTTCCCTTTAAAGCGGAAATCTCTACTACTGCGTAGCATCCCATTTTTTCTTTTAACTTATCCAAGTCAATTTTGTCACCGCTCTTTTCTACCAGGTCAGCCATGTTTACAGCCATAACTACCGGAATACCAAGCTCCATCAACTGTGTAGATAAGTATAAGTTACGTTCAATATTTGTTCCATCTACAATATTTAAAATTGCATCCGGACGTTCTGCAATCAGATAATTTCTTGCTACTACTTCCTCCAATGTGTAAGGAGAAAGTGAATAAATACCAGGAAGGTCCATGATTACAACATCTTTATGTCCTTTTAACTTTCCTTCCTTTTTCTCTACGGTTACACCAGGCCAGTTTCCTACAAACTGATTGGAACCTGTCAATGCATTAAATAATGTGGTCTTTCCACAGTTCGGATTACCTGCTAATGCAATTTTCATAATTCTACTTCCTTTCTATCCCTTCCATTTTTATTCTACTTCAATCATTTCTGCGTCTGCTTTTCTCAAAGAAAGCTCATAACCACGAACAGTTACTTCAATCGGATCTCCTAAAGGAGCAACCTTACGCACATAGATTTCCACACCTTTGGTAATACCCATATCCATAATTCTTCTCTTTACAGGGCCTTCACCATTCAACTTTGTCACTTTGACTGTCTGCCCACAGGCAATTTCTTTTAATGTTTTCATCGTTTTCCTTCTTTCTAACACTTTATATTGCTACGTGAATATATCCACAGTTTTTTCCTGTGGATTCTCACATCACCATAACCTTATTTGCCATGTCCCTGCCTATTGCAACTCTGGAACCTTTTACATTCACAATCATATTTCCCTCTGTCTGAGAAACGACGGTAACTTCTCCGCCTGAAACAAATCCCAGATTCTCGAGGAATTTTCTAGTCTCTTCCTTGCCGCCAATTTTACAAATCGTATTCTTTTCTCCTTCTTGGACCATAGATAGTGGCATATACATACCTTCTTTCCTCATTAAATTCTATTGCTCCTCATTAGTATTTGAGAATCACTTTCATTTATCTTCTTTCAAGGTTAGTATATGCTAACTTATATTAGTTGTCAATAACCTAATAAAAAAAATTATCATTTTTCTTTCCATTTTTATAGATGAAAATTTTTCCACAATGGTGTATACTGTAAGAGTCGCAACAGAAAAACAAGCGGATGCGAAGCAGACATTTGTTTTTCTGCGACTCTTAACGAGCAATCCTTTCCTGTGCAACAGGAAAAGACGAGTGCGCCAGCACGCGATTGCGAGTCTTTGGCTGCAAAAGCAAGTGCGCAGCACACGATTGCGAGGCTATTTAATGAATTGGAGGAATTTCATGCGTTCAAACGAATCATCAGAAGATTATTTAGAAACTATATTAATATTAAGTAAGAAAAAACCTGTTGTCCGCTCTATCGACATTGTTGAAGAGCTTGGCTTCAAGAAATCCAGCGTCAGTGTTGCCATGAAAAACCTGCGGGAACGAAACCATATTGAAATGTCTAAAGAAGGTTACATCACACTTACACCCGCCGGTCGCGAAATTGCCGAAATGGTTTATGATCGTCATCAGTGTCTGACAAAATGGCTTACTGCCTTAGGTGTTGACCCAGCCATTGCTGCGGAAGATGCCTGCCGTATCGAACATGTTATAAGTAAAGAAAGTTTTGAAGCAGTAAAAAAGCATGTGCACTAATCTGTTGCACATGCTCTTTTTCTCTTACCAGTTCTTTTTCTCTTTTGCACTGTCTTTCTGGTGCTTCCGCTCTTCTACCATTTTAACAAACCATTCCACCATTGCCGGATCCTGATGTGAAAAGAATGCACTTGTTGCAGTATCCATCTGAGCAATCTTCTGCATATCATCTTCCGAAAGTGAAAAATCAAACACATCAAAATTTTCTATCATACGTTCTTTATGCACAGATTTCGGTATGACAATTACTCCTCTTTGGATATGCCAGCGAAGCATTACCTGTGCGGTTGTCTTTCCATATTTTTTACCGATTTCTTTCAGTGTTTCATTTTCAAACAAACCATTTCTGCCTTCGCCAAAAGGTGCCCATGCTTCCAAGCGGATATCATATTTATCCATCCATTTTTTTAACTCTTTTTGCTGCTGAAACGGATGAACCTCCATCTGATTCACCATAGGTTTTATTCTTGTAAAGTTTGCAAACTCTACCATACGGTCGGCATAATGATTGGATATTCCAATGGCACGAAGTTTTCCTGCATCATACAATTCTTCCAAAGCACGCCAAGCACCATATGTGTCACCAAACGGCTGGTGCAAAAGCATTAAATCCAGGTAATCTGTCCGAAGTTTTTCCATCGATTCCAGCACAGATTTTTTACACTCGTCATAACCAAAATGTTCTATCCAGACTTTGGATGTCAAAAAAAGCTCTTTCCGTGAAATTCCGGATTTTTCGATAGCACTTCCGACTTCTTCTTCATTAAAATAGCTTTGCGCCGTATCAATACTGCGGTATCCAACAGAAAATGCATCCATAACGCAACGCTCACATTCCTCTTTGGTTACCTGATATACTCCGTACCCCAGCTGTGGCATTTTCACGCCATTACTCAATGTGATATATTCCATGTGATTCTCTCCTTTCCAGATGTTCCTTGACAATTTTGTCCTGCTATTTTACTGTTATATCAGTCGGTAGTAACTACCGGTCAAGAACTTTTTTACACCATTTTACTAAAATGAGATAAGGAGTGTCTGCATGAGCTATTCTATGAAGGAAGCATGTACTTTAACCGGTATGAGCTATGAAAATTTGAAATTCTACTGTAATGAGGGACTTGTCCCCAATGTAAAGCGGGATAGCCGGAACTATCGTATTTTCAGTGAACATGATATCAAGTGGATTCAAAGCCTGAACTGTCTGAAGGGATGTGGCATGGCAATTGCCGAGATGAAGGAATACCTTGCACTATGTCTGGAGGGAGAATCTTCCATTCCTGCCCGTAAGGAAATTCTTTCCCGAAAAAAAGAAGCCCTGCTCCAATCCATTCAGGAACTCCAAAAATCCATTGATTACATTGATTGGAAGCAAAACTTTTATGAGGATGTATTATCAGGGAAAACAAAATATTATAGCAATCTCATCCAGGATACCGATAGCTAACTTTTTAAGGTGATTGGGTATATGGTATTATTTATGCCTGCTATACCCTTGCATACATTTTGGTGTGGGTATAGGAAGTAAATTTTCGTAGTTCTACCCTCGCTGGACTTCCCTTGTGGGTATAGGAAACAATTTTTGAAATTTATACCTTCTGCAAACTTTTTCTTTGGGTATATGGCTTGTTTTTTTACTTGCTATACCCAAAGATTTTCATTTCCTTGGGTGAAATTTTCATTTTCATGCTCCTATACCCTCGACTCACTTTCTTGGTGGGTGTAGAAAGCAGACTTGGAAGTCCTATACCCTCGGCTCGGGCAAGCTGTGGGGACAGGAAGTAATTTTGAAAGTTTGTACCCTCGCCACGCTTCTGTCATTCCCACTCACTCTATAATCTGATATCCTGCGTTCTCCAATACCCGCAGTGCTTTCTGATAATTTTCCTTCTTTATTAAGATGTAATCTGTATTATAGGTAGAAACAGCAAATATTCCAATTTTATTTTGAGCCATTAGCTCCGAAATTTCTGCCAGAATGCCAATTAAAGAGAACTCAAGCACACCCTGAATCCGAAATGCTTTCCAGCCATCTTCTCTTTCTATGACATTTTCAGGCACTTCTCCCGTAACACATACCAATGATTTTTCTTCATCTGTCTTTCCGATGAACACATATTCAGCATTCCAATTAACCTGGGAATAATCTGCCACCTTACATACTGAAAAATCATGTTTTATTTTCTTTATTTCCATCGGGATGCTCCTTTTTTATTTGCTCTTTGTCCGAGTAATCTGCTTCAAAAAAAGTATCTGCTTTTACTGAAGCATTTTCTTTCGAAGAAGTATCTGCCTTAAAAACATAATTTATAATGCGGGGTTTATACAAATCAGCCGGAACACGTACAAGCAACCCAGGACCCGAAAAGTATGCTTCTGACGGAATACTGGAAGGTATCCTTTTTCCCCATCCAATGACTCCTTCCAGCAATTGTCCATTTCTATCACGGATATATCCATAGGGATGTATCGAGTCAACATCATTGACAAGCTCAAATGTAACATCCATCGCAATCCAATTCTGATTCTTCAGTGCTTCTTTTCCATTTTGTCTATGAAACCAGGAATAGATTAATCCTCTTATCAAAAACACTCCCAAAAAGCCGCAACCAAGACAGCCGACAATCGATAAGAGAAGTAATATAATGTCATCTGATGTCTGCATTTTTTCCTCCGTCAGTTCAATCCATAAGTCTTTCAGGAGCCAGAAAAATCCTCTGACACAGAGCCATGCCGTTACCCCAGACACTATATTGACATGAATATCTATACGTCGTCTGCTTTTCACTTCCTCTTCCAAAACCGGACGAACACGAATAATTTCTTCCTCTGTCAATTTACGCCA
>CAKRVA010000023.1 GCA_934408585.1 uncultured Lachnospiraceae bacterium | reverse complement strand
ATAGGGACAGAATCGATTATGCTCCAGATATATTGGGCGGAATACCGGAATGCAGTATATAAAAATCAGTATCACTGAACATATCATTATAGGAAACCATCTCGAATTTATTATTGTTTTTTTCTGGCAGTTTTCATTCATCATATCTTCCTCATATGGTTTGTTTTCTATTGCTTTGCTTCTTCTTCCTTTACACTTTCCGGATAGCGTGACCAGAATTCTTCCTCACTTAATGATTCGACAGGGATATCAAATTTCTTTGCGAATTTTTCTGCATAGCTTCCCTCTATTGTTACAATTTGTTTTATGCCACTATAATCTTCCCATATCGTTTCTACACTGTCTGGCATATACATAGTCAGATGTCTCTGGTCTCTAAACATATCCCCACATACTTCAGTTACGGTATCCGGCAAAAACATCTCATCTACCTGATAACTGCACCTGTCACCATTTGTAAACAAAAAACCAATAACCTCCACTCCCTCTGGTATGACAACAACCTTTTCTTGTCCGTTATAGCGCAATAAAGTTGTCTTTGTTTCATCATCTCTCTCATAGTAATAATCCAATATTACGAATGTTTCGTCGCTGTTTTCTTCCCATGGAGTATCATAAAAAGCATCCCTCCATATCAGAACATCTTTATTCTCTGGAATGTTCTCAATTCCACTTTTGCTGAAAGTATCACTTCCTATCTGCCTTAAGCTATCGGGATAATCAAAGTGGAGCAAATCTTTGCACTTATAAAAAGCTGCATAATTAATAAATTCTAAACACTTTCCAAGCTCCACCGTATGCAGGTTCTCCATATCTGCCAATGCCCAATTATCAACGATTTCTACATTTTTAGCATAAACTTCTTCCACCGTATTATTTTTATAAAATGCATTATAGCCAATTACCTTTACTGTATCCGGCAGATAAACTATCTTAGGCTCCGAAAAGTACTTCCACGATTCCTCCATTATCTCAGTTACCGGTCGCCCATACAGTATCGAGGGAATTTTTACTGTTTCTACCCCATCCTCCGAAGGATAATAATTCCCTACTTCTGCATGAAATCCCTCTAACAGAACATCATAAGGACAGAATCGGTTATGTTGCAGATATATTGGGCGGAATACTGGAATACAATATACAAAAATCAGTACCACTACACTTATAATTAGAACATACCATTTCTTATTTATTTTTCTCTTTTCTAGTTTTTCCCGGTGATTTTCATTCATTATAATTTTCCTCACTCTCCTCTAATCTGATTAATACCAATCTCAAGGTGCTTCATATATTTCCGTAAGTGCATCATAATCCTCATACCCCTCTATATTAATCCCATTATCAAATTTTTCTGCATATCTGATATAATTTCCATATCGTACAATATCAATATCGTGAATATTTCCTTTTGTTCCATCTGGGTTCTTGCCGGTCCAGAACAGATACAGTTCTTCCCGTGCCTTTTCTTTACTGATTTCTGTCTCCCATTTTTCTCCCCCAAACCAAGTTTCAAAAGCATCTTTCAATTTTTTGTTATCAGAATCCAATGTATCTCCCGACATAAGCGCATCCATATGCTGAACTACTGCCTCTCTGTCTTCTGCCAGGAACGAATATCCGTCTGTTTCAAACTGTATGGTCCGCATCAGTGTTCTGGGGTCATACATTCCTTCCCCTACTATTTCAACTCCCTGGGATACTACAGTATCTCTAAAATAAACATTTTCTAAATCGTTATAGCAGCGGTCAATTTCCTCATCAAGTTCCTTTTTTTCTTGTGCATATTCAATTCCTTTTTCTACTATATATTTCCCCGCATCTTCTAGCGGACTCAGTTTTACTTTTGAAGACATGATTTTCTTTGTCAAGTCAGCAACTACTTTCTCAAATTGTGCTTCATTAAACCGATCTGCTTCTTTTCTGGCAAAATTTAATTCCCCTACTTTTTTACAGTTTAACTGATCATTTCCCTTTAGATAAGTTATTGGAAATAAGTCCTCCATATAATCCTCTCCATTATCTGAAAATGAAATATAAGGCGGAATGTCATACAAAAGTACGGATTCTTCCTTTTCATCCACATCAATCCAGTTCTGTACTCTGAACAGATGCTCAGAGGTATCATACAAAATTCCACCATTTTCCATATAGTAAATCAAGCTTTCATGTTGTACAGTCATATCTGCGTTTAATTTATATTTTGCTAACAGATTTCTTGAATCCTCATTTTCCTGATAACATACTTCAATAATACTTTGTTGATATTCCAAAGAATTTTCCCCCATTGTTACCAAAATAGCCAGATATGTCATACTATAGTCATTTTTGTCGATGTCTCTTCCACCATTAGGAAGTAGTATGTCTTTTCCTGTATAATACAGCATTCCGTTCATAAACGCTGTATAATTGGTTAAATCGATGTCTGCTACCTGTACCATAGCTGTCTCCTCATCATAAGGAATTGCCCCACTCCAGAGAGATTGCGCATACAAATATAATCCTGCCCTTGCATAGTCACTCAGACAATATGGATTTTCCTGAAAGACATCGGCATATGCTTCTACGCTGTTTGCTTTTGCCAGCTTCTCCATAAAAACAATATCTTCGTCTTCATATACACTGCATTTTAAATTTAAGATATCCTCTTCGGAAAAACCAAGCTTCCGAAGTGTTCTTTCGCCAGACTCCCCAAACACCTTGTTCATATCCACTGCCCCAAGTGTTTTCTCTGTTTCTCCGTATGTTATGGTTACCTGCATTCCATCCGTTCCCTTTTCCACATGAAACTGTGGCATCTCATTATCATCACACACAGTTTCGCCTCTCTTTACACACACTTTCTGTGCGGCAAATTTTTCCCATCTAGATAATGAGAAATATGCCTCCCCATTTTCGATACTGTCCAGACAACTTAGGATTGCTTCAACCTTTTCGACACTGATGTATGCCGTACATGGCACTTTCTCAACCTCTCTTTCTGATTCATACGATATATAAACGTCTCCATATGATACCTCTGTCATTTCACTCAGCATAACTTCCAGCACTTCCGTCTTTTCCTGTTCAAATGCATACTTCCAAACTGCTGCACTTATCTGTGCATCTTCATTTCCCCAGTCTTCTACGTTCTTCTCATTTATTTTTTGTACTACGGTCTTCATTGCCTCTACATTGCCACTTTCTACAAGGCGTTCTGTCAGTCTTTGAAGCTCCTCACGCTCATACACAGTCAATGTTTCGTTTGGTTTTTCTATCAATGAAATGAATAAATCCAGATTTTCTTCCACATCCGCATACTTTCTCTTTTGGTAGGCATCATCAGATATGGTATTCTCGTCATAACATTCATCAAATTTCGTTTTTAATGTTGAATCCAGGTTTTCTACATTTCCCGAATATGTTGAAAGTGCCGTCGAGTATGATTCCAAACGCTCTAACTGCTTACATGCCTCACGAACATTATTTGTTTTTGTCTGATAATCAAACGAGACTTTTCGCAAACCCGAAAGAGTAGTATCAATATCATCCATTCCCTTCTCTATGAGTGTTTTACTGTCCGCCACATCCTGACAACTGGTTCTTGTCGTTTCTATTTTTTCCATGTCACAGAAAAGCTTACCTCGGATATTTTCTCCACCCATAATTATTCCGGGAAATTCTCCACTCAGAATGGATATAAAATGCTGACAGTAGTCCTTGCAGGTTCTTCCTTCATCTAGTCCATCCGAAAGAATTCCTCCTATCTTTTCTATGCGTTCCATCATGGTTGTATATTTATTTTCCATGAAATTACTAAACGCTATCTGCAAAGCAAATGCGTCCATACCTTGGTAGCCGTTTCCACACAATTCATCCACTTTTTCTGTCATAATTTCTTTCATATCTTCTAAATCAACTGCAGAATCCTTGAATTCCTTTTTGGCATACTTAAGTTTATCCAAATCAATCTGGTATATATTCTCCATTTGTTCCTCCCTCATTGGTAACAAGCGATTTTCCCAATGCACCTGCTGATGCTTCATCATCAATTTGCTGCCTGTTTTTTGCTACATTCTGTAATGCTACCTCTACCCCATATAGTTTACTGTGCGTAGATTTCATTTCTATATCTACCGCCTCGGCGGCTTTTGCAAAGGAAACACCTGCTGTTCCTATCCAATTCTCCAATGCATCGTTTGATTTATCGTATAGGTTTTGTCGTATTGTTGCCAATTTATCCTTTTCTGTGGAAAATGACTGACTTGTTTTCTTTAATTCTGCTTCTTCTGTATGAATTACTCCGTTACCATTCAACATACTCATTGTTATGATTTCTCCTATGACTCCGTAGCTGTTTCACCTGTTGCTTCGTCTGCTTCTTCTGCCTGTTCTTCTGCGAGATGAAATGCCTCGTCCTCTTCCTCTGCTTCTTTCTTTAGCTCATTTGTCTCTTCAATTATCGAACTAAGTGACTCTGCGAATTCTGACATGGCTGTATCCACATCATCATCCAATTCTTTTATCTTCTCACATATTTCTACCATGTTACTGGCTATATATGCTTCTGATGAAGTTGTTGCAATGTTCACCAGATAGGTCTGTATGTTAGTGAGGTCTGTTTCCTTTGCCTCAAGTGTTGTCTGTGCTTCCTCCAGTAATTTCAAGTCATTTTCATAATCATTTATATCACTGCATCTGCATGCCATATCTTTATTCCCCCTTCACTGCGTTTGCAGCCTCCTCATCAACGTTTTCCCGTCCTTCAATGATTTGGCTGATGGTTAAAAACAAGTCCAGAAATCGCTCTGACATATCGGAACTGCAGTTCAAAATAATTTCTTCGGTCAACACATAATTTTCTTTGGCAGTTCCCAGCCATCCATTCATCAATTCCAACGATTTGCTTTCTACTTCACTGCGTATCATTTCCATTTCACTTGATATATTGCAACAGTCCTGAGCTGCTATCTGCATCTCTTCACTTTGCAAATGAATTGTATTTTCTCCCATTTTTCTTCCTCGAATGTTCCTGTATTTTGTAATATGTATGCTTCGCAGATAAATTACCTGCAAAGCATACTCTTACTATTTCTTCCAGAACCTTGTTATTAGACTCCGGAGCCACTTGCTGCCGCAGCAGCTTCGGCATCGATACTTTCCTTTGCACTTGCATTTTCCTGCAAAGCAAGTCCTAATGCCTGTATTTTCTGTGCAAAACCTTTGATTGTCGCATGAATATCTTCATAAGTTGTCAGCAGGCTTGCAATGGATTCGCCTTCCATACCTCTGGAAGTAATTATTTCAACTTCGTTATTGATTTCTTCCAGTGTCGTTAAAAGACTTCCGCCATACTCATCAAAGGAAGCACCAACTTCCTTGACTTTGGCTGTTTCGGAATGAATTACACTCATTTTCACTATCTCCTTCATTAATTAAAAATCTGTCCGAAAGCCTCTGTTGCTTTGCTTTCCTGACTCTGGTATGCCTCTGTGGTCTGAATTCCCCAGTTTGCAATGGAGTTGATTACCTCAGGTAACTCCTGTAATTTTTCATTAAATGAATTGTACTGTACCTGAAACTCCTCGCTGTCAGTACCTTCCCAGTAATTGTTCAGATTGCTTTTTAAAGTTGCCAATTCATCAATGTATCCCTGAATGGCACCTGCATTTTTCTGCAAGTTATCGCATGCATTCATCATTTCCGGTACAGATACCCCTACGCCTTGTCCAAAACTCATTTCCGTATCCTCCTTTCTTTTTCATTTATGTATCTAAAGTAAATACATAGCTTAGTGAAGCCCCTCATAAAGTGGGGTTTTTAATTTTGCCAGCTGCGTGCCTTCCATCTCATATGCATCTCCGACTTCCAATGCTTTTGCATTTTCACGAAGAATTGACTGTGGAAATTCAAATGCTTTTTGTTCTGCCAGCTGATAAAAAACAAACAGATTCATATTGCCCCTTGCACAACGCAAAAATGGCGGTATCGAAAAGCTCATGCTGCTGTTTGGTAATTTTGCCAAAATGGAGGCTGCTCCAAATCCTTTGTATATTCCAAATATTTTTGCAAACTTCTCGCATAATTTGTTCTGACTGCTCAAAGATGTATACAACTCCGTTGCATTAATAATTAATACATACAACTCATATGTTTCTTCTACCGCTTCTCCATTCATCTTTCTGTCATATCGTTCACTCAGAACACCGTCTATCTCATTTATAAATTCTTCTGCCATGACCGGATTAAATGAGTATTTTACGTTTTTATCAAACCTGCTCCAATGTGCCAGCTTCTTATCTACATTGTCTAAAATGCGAATCTGAACCGGAGCTTTCTCTGCTTCGGACAGCAGTTTTGCAATCATATAATTCAGGAAGTTTGTTCCTCCCGCATGTTCCTTTGCCAATATTCCTATGGAATTATTCCTCATAAGATTTATGGTTCTTGGTTCCAGTGTCACATAATCGAGTCCGGTCCTTATCGTGTATGGCTTCGACATGTCTGCAGGAATCTGCTCAAGCACCTCTTGTGTCAGAACTTTAGGTAATACCGGCACCTTCTTTACTCCCCTGCCTTTAAACTTCTGATTGATGTCTTCTATAAAGCGGTCTATCTGGACTATTTTTTCACTTTCTTTTTCTGCGGAAAATGCAAGAAAACTCTGTCCTTCAAAAATTTCTTTATTCAACTCTACCAGGAAGCGTCCCGGATTATTGTCCGGTTGGATTCTGCAACGGTCAAACAAGTGACTGTATTCCGAGCTTTCATTACAGTACAAAGCAATTCTTTTTGAGAAATTAGCCATATACCGGTATCCAATTCCATTTGCCTGCGTTGCTGTAACTACAACGGTTATTCCGACCGCCAGTCCTTCCCGGCAAAGTGTCATCAGCGCCTCCTCATATTTTTCATACTCACTGCGGAATGCCCCGACATTATCGATAAATATAATTATCTGCGAAAGTTCTTTTTCTCCACATTCCCGATAGACTGAAAACGAACTGTATCCTTTGTCCGATAAAATTTCCTTTCGACGTGTAAGTTCCTCCATAATCATTTTCATAAAGCTTTTTAGACGATTTTCATCCTGTAAGGTTGTAACACCTCCAACAAATACCAGACTTTCAAATCGCTTCAACACCATACTTGCATAGTCCAAAATATACAGACATACTTCTTCAGGCTCATAGTGTTCTGCTATGTGACGCACCATTCCCTGGATAAGGTTCGTCTTTCCGGAACCGGAGGCACCCAGAATTACAATGTTATTTTTGGTAAGATTTATCTCTGTTCTCTCCTGTACCTGACGGGAAGGATCGTCATAATATCCAAGTGGTACGCAAATATCTTTTGATTCAACCGAAAATTCTTCATTTTCATAAGGAATCACTGTTCCCAATGGTGGCAGGCAAATATCCGGAAGTTTTGCAATGTTTTCTTTCTCACAATACTTCGAAATGTAATCTACCAATGCATCCAACTGATTCCGGTTGATTTCTTTCTTTTCCGGTTTTTGCTGAAAGACAGGTGTTCTCCGACCGCAAATATCTACCTGGTTGATGGTAAAGCTTCTTACTTCTCCCATATCTTCACACGGGATTGCAGCCCCACTATATGCAGATTGAAACAATAGGAAAATTTCATTATTTCCCACTTGTAAATATGCACGTCCGGGCTCTCGGATTTCCGCTGCTAACGGTGATTTCAAAACTTCGTTACTATCATTCTTCGTTTGAACACGCAGACATAGTTTAAAATTGGAATTACTCCATATCTGGTCATTTACCACTCCTGCCGGTTTTTGTGTTGCCAGAATCAAATGAACTCCAAGGCTTCGTCCGATTCTTGCCGCACTGATAAGCTCTTTCATAAATTCCGGCTGTTCGCTCTTTAATTCTGCGAATTCATCTACTATCAGAATCAGATGCGGAAGGGGAACCGGTGTCTTTCCGTTTTTATACAGACGAATATAGTCATCAATATGATTTACGTCGTACTCTGCAAACAATCTCTGTCTTTTTAATAATTCCGCACGAATTGACATCAGTGAGCGATTGATTTGTTTTCCGTCAATGTTTGTAATTGCACCGTTCAAATGCGGAAGGTTCCGGAACTGATTTGCCATTCCTCCGCCCTTAAAGTCAATGATGATAAATCCAACCTCATATGGGTGAAAAAGTGTCGCCATCGACAATACATAACTCTGCAAAATCTCACTTTTACCGGAGCCTGTCGTTCCTGCCACAAGACCATGCGGACCATGAAATTTTTCATGCAGGTCAAGGTAGACGATTTCATTTCCTGTTTTTACTCCCAATGGTGCTGCCATTGATTCATAAATTTTGGAGCTGTTCCATCGCTGCTTCAACGGAAGCTGTTCAGCCGTAGAAATATGCAGCAGTTCATATAATGTAATGTTTCTGGTCAGACTTCCCTCCAGACTTACTTCCTCTACATAAACACAACTCAATTTCTTTGCTGTTTCGTAAGCACGCTCTTTTTCAATATGGGGATATCTGAATCGTTGTATATTTTCTCCATCTCTTACGTCCTGAATATATCCTTCATTATTACTCTTGTTCAGAAAAACCCTTTTATCACAGTCTTTATGTAAAAGTTCCGGGTATTCTTCAAAAAACAGGAACGTAAAGCCCAGCTCTCTTGCACGTGAAAAATAATTACTGATTGGATGTTCATTAATTGCACCACAACGATACAGAAAAACCACATAATGCGGCCGTCCGACTGCATTCCCATTGCCATGCGATTCTCTTAATGACAGTTCCGTGTATAAAAACTCCAGCAACAGACTGCGGCTTTGCTCGTCACAACTGATGTTTCTCCGGTTTGTTTTTTCATTGTCCATATTCTGTAACCATCTGCACCATGAAAAATACGGAATATCCATCGGATCTATCAGCAGGCAAAACCGGACATCCCGATAATAATGCTGAATTGCCAGACTGAGCATAATATTCTTTATGATTTGATATAATCTGTTTCTGTCACCAATAAATCCGACTGCATTACACTCCTTAAACGGAATCATAATCGGCCGATTCTCCGAATACTGATATTTATCATGAAGCATGGCAGGATATTCCATGAGTACATCCTCCAACTCCTTGTATTCCTGTTTTTTATACTCCACCTGATTTTCACTTTTTAATTTTCCACTTCCTATATAGCAGCACAGGAAGTCAGCATCCTCAGGTCTCTTTTCAAACAATCGGGAATCAAAATCCTCCACAATCTGAAGTTGTTCTTCCAACGTAGGATTTTGTTGTCTTGCAATCCGCTCTTCTTTTTTGCGAAGCTCCCGAATTTGATTTTCTGATTCCTGAATGTATAAGTTATATTTTTCAATTCTCGCTGCGGCTCGCTTATCATAGCTTTTTCCCTGGTTTTTATAGTTCCAGACCGCCATAATGATTCCACTGCCCATCATTCCTATACTGCATAATGCAAAGCGAAGATTACCGCCCATCATAAAACGCATAGATACCATCATGAACATGGAAAGCAATATCGGCAAGATTGTCATAATCAGCGTTTTTTCCGGCTTTGTTCCTATATTCTGCGGCTGCAATACCTCTATCCTTTCTGAAGGTATTACATACAACTGCCTTACGCTTCTATTCAGTTTAGGATAAATCATATGGTTCTTTGATATCTGCACAAGTTCCACTAACATACTTGTACTAACCGGCATGTTATCCGATACATATATCCATCCATCACAGTAATAAAAGTCGTATCCGGCAAATGAGAGAAAGTCACGGTTTTCCATCATAATTTCCGGTATTTTAACCGGTGCACCATTTATCCTTACTTCTCCCGGACATTCTTTTACACTTACCATGTACCCTTTTCCTGTATAGGTAAAAAGGAGTTCCCTGCCTTCTATGTCAGCATCCAATATTTGTATGGTGCTTGTTTTTCTTCCTCCGATGCGAAAAGAATTTATCTGTCTACAATCAATCCGCTTATGGAAATCATTTGCTTTTTTCTCGAAATAAATACTGAAGTATATTGAAAAAAGTATTTTTTCTGAGTTTGTATCTACAATTTGAATCTCACTTCCAAGCTGTAGCATATCTTCTTTTTTACAAGTTTCTTCTGATTTTATCTGAACCGACGAAGAACAGCTCACCTTCCATCCTGATGGTATCTGCTCCAGACACAGTTCAAAATCTTCATCCCCTTTTTTCTTCAAAAAGCGGACCTGGGCACTGCGACTCGTCCCTATAATCAATTTCTTTTCATCTATTAATGGAATTTCTTTATATAATCCCGTTCCATATATTATGATTGAGAAATTCATGGCTTCCCTCTTATCTCCCCGTAGCTTTTTCTTTTAAATTACATATAGTAAATGGTTGTTGCTGTATGCAGTCCATATTCCCGCATCAGCTTATCTCCCCGGATTAATGTGATTGGATTTTCAGTGCGTAGAAAACAATGTTCCATGTCTTTCCCATCTATTCCGAGTCCAAATGCCTCATTTAACGAACCAATTAATTCATTGGCAGTAATATAAAGCGGAATTTCTATATCCTGTCGAAATCCGTTTTTTCTGTTTTCAAAAATTACGACTAATGTATCTTTCATTTCTTTCTCCTGTTATGGAATCCATGTATCTTCCTGACTTAATAACACTTCCTGTTGAATTACAAAATCCTGCGCATCCTCCAATGGTACTGTTTCTTCCTCCAGCTTTACGGTCCATTCTTCTTTCTGCTCATTTTCTTCATAATGGAAAAGATTCTGTTCCCGGGAAGCATGAATTTTTCCTTCCGCCTGCATGTTCGACTTATGTATCTTTTGAATTTCCTTATACCGATATCTTCCACTTAACTGTGCAAAAATCAGGTTTATATGAAACACTTTGTAAATTATTACTGCCAGAATTCCAAATACGATTGCCCCAAAACAGCAGATTCCAAACATCACATGATATGTTTGGATTGTTTCCTCCAATTGTTGTAATTGCATCGCCGCATTTCCCATGATTTGTTTCTCCCTTTGTGCTATTTCATTTTTTTAATTTCGATACAGCCATTCAATCTTCTTTTTGAACCAGGGATTAAAATCCCCCTGTGCAAACAGAATTCTTTCAAACTCCTCTCGTGTATATCCCACATTTTTTCCCAGTGTGTAGTCACATGTGATTCCCAACTTTTCGATATGGGCACGGTATTTCTCCAATGCCTCCAATGCTTCTTCATCACTCATTCCTTCTATGAAGATGCAGATTCCGTAATACTGTGTCTCCCTGACAAACTCATCAAAGCTGCGTGCTTTATCCTCTTCATCATCCATTGGTCCACCTGATTGGTACACATAAATGAGACATTCCTCGGTAAAATATCCTTTGGCTTCTTTTCTGGCTAATTCCTGCATTTCATCCAAATATACTACTCTCAAATAATTGTCACTTAACTCGTAATGCCACATATCAGACTTCAAATGATATCCTACCGATACGATTTTCCCTGGATATTTACTACTTTCTGCTTTCATATTAAATCCTGGTTCATCCCACAGAAGGTTAAAACTATCACTTGTTCCATACTTGACTACTTTTACCTTGTCATCATATTTCTCTTCCAGGTATCTCCGCATCACTTTCCGTGGTGAAGGACGTAATACATACTTCACCATGTGGTCAAGTTCTGTTGCGCATCCGGTTAGGGACAGTAAAAGCAGCAGACTAACAAGTACCAAAATAACTTTTTTATATGGAAATGTTTTCTTCATCTCTCTGTTTTCTTCATCTCTCTGTTTCCTTACTTTCTACCTCTGTGCTTTATGACATTGAATGATATCTTCCAGCCGGTCCGGTGATATTTTATAGATTGGCATGCATGCTCTCATTAACTACTCCATTTTTTGCCATGGCGGTACAGCCATTCTATCTTCTCCTTGAACCAAGGGTCAAAATCTCCCGTTGCAAACAAGATTCTTTCAAACTCCTCGCGTGTATATCCCACATTTTTTCCAAGTGTGTAGTCACACGTGATTCCCAGTTCTTCGATATGGGCACGGTATTTCTCCAACGCTTCAAATGCTTCTTCATCACTCATTCCTTCTATGAAAATGCAGATTCCGTAACATTTTTTCTCACGGACAAATTCGTCAAAAGATCTTACTGGATCATTTTCATTATCTCCTCCATTTCCGGAAGGATATGCATAAATGAGACATTCCTCGGTAAAATATCCCTTAGCTTCTTTTCTTGCAAGTTCCTGCATTTCATCCAGATATACTACACACAGATAGTGATCCTTCAATTCATAGTGCCACATATCACTTTCAAGTGCGTACCCTGCCGATACAATCTTTCCTGGATATTTACTACTCTCCGCCTCTATACCAAACCCGGGTTCATCCCAAATCAGGTTGAAACTATTGCCCGTTTCATATTTGACTACTTTTACCTTGTCATCATATTTCTCTTCCAAGTATCTCTGCATCACTTTCCGTGGTGAAGGACGCAATACATACTTCACCATATGGTCAAGTTCCGTTGCACATCCGGTTAAGGATAGTAAAAACAGCAGACTAACAAGTACCAAAATAACTTTTTTATATGGAAATGTTTTCTTCATAATTCTTACCTCTGTTTACTTATCTTCTCCCCAAATAATATTTTCAAAAAAATTGCCGACTTTAATCGTTATATCTGCCTTGAACTGTTCGACGTCGTCTATAAACTGTTCATATTCACCAGCTCCTTCTTCATATCCTGATACTGCAGCATCTGTTATATTTTCTGCTGCCTCTTTTAAGATTTGCCCCATCTCGCCTGGTTTTCTACTTCCATCCAACAATCCCACTGCTCCTTTATAAATCTCTTCCCAGAATTTTATCTTTAACTGAGTCTTTGCATTTACACCTCCGCTAATAACTTCTCCACCTTTCTTTACTCCTATTTCCAAAAGTTTTCCCATTTTTTCCGGCATACTTATTTGTTCATATATTGCATAACCTAGCACCTGATGATAATCCCATATCGCCTGTGTTTCTATACTCATTATTTTTTTTATAAATCCCGGAAGCGATGATTGTTCAATTTTGGTAACAACTGCAGCTTCTGCAATAGCACCTAATCCATAGGATAGTGTCACTGCGCCATCTATGAAATTCATTACTTCTCCATTTACACCCACTATGTTTTTGCCCAATCCGATTTGGGCTGCCTGCATAATTCCATTTTGAGCATGTTCACGCATGTCAGGTGGCATCTGCTCTACCTGTTTCCAGATATTTTCTGCCAGATAAGATATTTCCCCGCGCTCCACATTACGACAGGTGTTGGTTATTGCTCCATAGTTTCCTTCTTCATCACAGAACATGGAACGAATATCATGATAGTCTACAATCTTCTGCTTATCTGTTGCGTCTTTCCGGTTGTGGCACGCCACGTATTTGATGTTTTCTTCCTTAAAAACACTTTCTCCAAGACAATTGGCAAAGTCATTATCTCCACAAATGGAATACATATTGGATACTCGCCGGTTGTATTCCTCTTCCCCATACTTTTTCTTAAGGCTGTCAAGAAGCCATGGGGAGTGTCCCTCTCCATCAAAGGAATAACATGCCTCGGCATAGGCTCCCACTTCCGTCAATAACATGGCGAGCTGGGCATCGTTTCCTCCCTGGGAATGTCCCGTCAAAATAACATGACTGTTGCTGTTCCACTGATTTTTTTTCGCCACACGATTCATGTAGTCGGCTACCTGCTCCATCTGTACTGTTAAATCATTCTCATTCTTTACATTGAATCGTCTTCCATTGTCTATCCATTCTCCCCCTGATGTTCCACGAAAGGCTACATAAACAGTTCCGGTCCGGGCATCCGTAAACGTCATGGCATTCGTTCCTTCATTATAGGCAAGATCTCCATTCTCATCTTCCATGGTTCGGGAAAAGTTTCCGATTCTCATATCTTTAAAGTAAGGATTCTTCTCTACCGCATCCCGCAGAATCTGGGCATAATAGTAGCGGCTGTTATTACCACTCTTCGCGTCTGTAAAGCAGGTCACTCCATCCTCTTCCATCTGATCCATTAACTCCAACAGTTCTCCCAATGTCATTCCATCCTTTATTTGGATTTTATAATCTGCATAGGTATAGTTATACTGTTTATCATCATCAAACAGATCCAGGTACATCATGGTAGAAGCAAGACAGGCAGTGTTTTCTTCTATGGTAAATCCGTTTTTTGCTAGTTCCATTGTATAAAGGCGGTACTTCTCCTCATCACTCCGTTCTTCTTCCGGTATGGATTCTATGCGGCGAATTTCTGCATAAAGTGCCTCCCTTACGGAAAGCGGAAAATTATCCTGATATTTACTGTAAGCGGCAACGGCTCTGTCCCAGGCTTCCGTAGTACTTAAGTCAAAGTTTTCGCCTGTATAGTTTCCACTGATTTCCTGATATTGGGCTGCAAGCAGTGCCAACCCCTGTGACAGGTTGCTGTCTGCCTGCTCCATATGGAAGGAATACGTCCATAGTCCTCTCGAATAGTCTTCTATCCGCTCCAGCTTCTGACACCCCTCTTTTATTTTTCCGATTGGTGTTTCATAATCATAAGAAACCTTTTTCAGTCCCGCCAACAGTTCCCTGATTTCTTCCATCCCTTTCTCTATTTCTTCCCGGCTGCTTTTTACTTCTGCGCATTCCTGACGAATGTTTGTAATCTTTTCCTGATGGCAATAGGCGTATCCGCTTACCCCTTCCCCGCTTCCTGCAAACAGCACCATATTTCCATCCAGAATATCCTCAAACTGCTGACAGTAATCCTTACAGGTACGGTTCCAGTACAAGGCATCCTGCAGCCTCTGTTCTGTTCCATCCATAAGTTCTTCCAGGGGCTGCAGCTTTTTTTCTTTTTGCTCCTTTATGCCGGTTTTCATCCGAATGGCATCTGTTCCCTCATAAACATCAAGACTTATGTTGCCTACCGTTGTATCTGCATACTCGATGGTCTCCGAAAGCTTTTCCCGCTGTGTCTTATAACATTGAATGGTATCTTCCAGTCGGTCCAGTGATATTTTATAGATTGCCATGTACATTCTCCTTTACTATTTCATTTTTTAATTTCGGTACAACCATTCTATCTTCTCCTTGAACCAAGGATTAAAACTTCCTTGCGCAAACAGAATCTCCTCAAACGTTTCTTCTGGATATCCCACATTCTTCCCCAAGGAATAGTCACACGTAATTCCCAGTTCTTCGATATGCGCTCGGTATTTCTCCAATGTCTCCAATGCTTCCTCATCACTCATTCCTTCTATGAAGATGCAAATTCCGTAACAATTTTTCTCACGAACAAATTCATCAAACGGTCTTACCGGATCATTTTCATCATCTCCACCGTTTCCAAAACGGTACGCATAAATAAGGCATTCTTCTGTGAAATATCCCTGGGCTTCTTTCCTGGCTAGTTCCTGCATTTCGTCCAAATATACTTCCTGTAAATAATCATCATGTAACTCATAGTGCCACATATCAGAATCTAAAAGATATCCTACCGATACTACTTTCCCTGGATATTTACTACTCTCCGCCTTAATACTAAATCCATATTTATCCCAAACAACGTAAAGGTTATCATCCGCATCATAATCAACGATCTTTACCTTGTCGTCATATTTCTCTTCCAAGTATCTCTTCATGACTTTCCGTGGTGAAGGACGCAATACATACTTCACCATATGGTCAAGTTCCGTTGCACATCCGGTTAAGGACAGTAGAAACAGCAGACTGCTGAACACTAAAATTAGTTTTTTATACTTAATCATTTTTACGTTTTCTCCTACTTTTCTGCATGAAATGCATTTTCAATTGCCTGATAGGCATGTTCTATATTTTCATTTACCTGTATATAAAGTTCCTGATTTCTTCCCTCTGTGGGAACCTCAGTAACATCTTTGTTTATGTGATTTTGAATTTCTGATAATACATTTTTCATTTCTGTCTCAGTAACACCTGATTTTTTAAATGCAGCGGCATGATTATATATTTGAGTCCCTACTTCCCGATAAACAATAAACGCCGTTGTCATATTGTCACTTGCAACAATATTTCCTTCTATGGTTGATGCTAAATCATTCCAATAATCTCTATAACTGATTGCAGAGTCTCCGGACTTATTGACTTTCCCCAGTTTAGAGTAGTACTCTGCAATCTTGGTCAGGCATCTGCTGCGTGTTTCCTGTTGTTCATTAAGTTCTCCACTATTCAAAGCAGCTTCAAACCATTTCAGTGACAAGGTGCGGTTACCCGCATCTTCATAAAAATAGAAATAGGTAATTCCCATCTGATATGCAAATCGTGCATATCCTTTTTTATTTCTTTTCAACTTTTTCTCATAAGTAATTCCTTCCGCATCGCTAAGAAGGATTTCCCGCATATGAATGTCTTCCTCTTCGCTAAAAATATCATCCGCAAGATAAACATTTTGTAATAAATCAATATATGCAGTTTCATCCTCCGGCTGCAATGAAATTGCCATACGGTATGTTTCTTCCATTGTGACCGGTGTAAGCTGATTTCCGGCTTCATCAATAAATTCCTGGTAGTGGTTCTTTGCAGTGTGTTTTTCAAGATATTTCATTGCTCCGGCTGTTATCGTCAGACCAATTGCAGCAACAGCGCTTGTTAAAAATAAAGCGAGCTTTTTCCACTGTTTTTTCCGATATCGAATGTCGAATTCCTCATAATGCTCCAATGCATATAGTAATTCATCACAGTTTTGATACCGCTCCTCAGGGTTTCTTCTGGTGCATTTTAAAATTATTTTTTCGATTCCTTCTGAGATTTCCGGTTTAAGCTCCCGAATCGGCTGTATCTCATAAGGTGGCTCACACGGATTGCATCCTGTCAGCAGATGATAAAGTGTCATTCCAAGGCAATAGATATCTGTCCTTGCATCTGTTTGTCCCAGACCGCCGAATTGTTCGGGCGCTGCATACCCATGTGTTCCAAGACATGTTGTATCTTCTGCATGATTTTCTTTATATTCTCTGGCTGTTCCGAAATCGATTAAGGCTATTGTGCCATTGGGCTTTAACATAATGTTGGATGGTTTTAAGTCCCGATATATAATGGGTGGCTTTCTTGTATGTAAGTAACCGAGCACCTCACAGAGCTGTTTCCCCCACTCAATTACATATTCCGGCGGCTGGACTCCATATTCCTCCATTACACGTAACAGCGTATTTCCTTCAATATAGTCCATAACGATAAGGTAGCTGTCCTCTTTATCTATCACATCGATAATGCTGGGAAGATAAGGATGCTTGAGCTTTTTTAACATTTCAATTTCTGTTGCCAGGCTGTTCCGGACAACTTCATACTGAAAAACGCCTTCTTTTCGCACTTCTTTGATTGCCCACGGTTTATTTGCTTTTTCATTCATTGCAAGATAAACGGTACTCATTCCGCCATGTCCAATCTGATTTAAAATTTTATATTTTCCGTCAATTACGGTTCCTGTTTTCAACATATGTTATTTATGAATTGCCCGGACAACAACTACCGAGATGTTGTCTTTTTCTCCTCTTTCCTTAATCTCCTGAATCATTCTGACCGGTAATTCCTGAAATTCTTCCCGGCTGCACTGATTCATTTTTTGCAGGTATGTCTGCATTTCGTTTTCTGTATAAATGTTATAAAATCCATCGGAACATATTAGAAAAGTAGTTGTTTCTGCTATGACACCTTCCTTACATTCCGGAAGCACCGGTAACCTTCCTCCCAGGCATTGCGTCAGAATATTTTTTTGTTCGGAGCACGCTGCCTGTTCGTTGGTCATTTTTCCCTGTTCGACCTGCTGCTGTACCCAGGTATGGTCTCGGGTAAGCTGTACTGTTTCCATCGAATCACAACCGTAAACGCGCGAATCTCCTACATGAATTACAAAAAAGTGATGTTGATACAGAAAGAGTAGTGCAATTGTTGTTCCAATCGGTTCTCCGTTTTCGTTGGCATATTCCTTTAGCTTCCGGTCTACTTCCAATACACATTCTTTTGCAGATTCGAGAATGGCTTGTGTGTTGCCTTTTTCCTGCAGCATCTGCGGCAGTTTTCCTTCAAACCATTCTTTCAGATGATGTACTGCCGTATTGCTTGCCAATTCTCCTTTTTTCCATCCGCCAACTCCGTCTGCTACAACTGCAAGAAGAACTTCACCTTCCCCGGTTACCGCTTTCTGTAAAAGCAGGGAATCCTGATTTATCTGCTTTTTCGTTCCTATATCTGTTGCACATGATGTCCAATACATTTCTGCTCTCCTGTTATATGGTGAATACAAATTCTTCATTCGCCAGGCGAATTCTATCGCCGCTTGTCAATTTTACGGACTGCGATGGCTGCAATTTAACATCATTGTGATAGGTTCCGTTTGTTGCCTGCAAATCTTCCAGATAAAACTCTCCACCGACCTGCTTAATCGCAGCATGTGTTCTGCTAATAGATGGATTTCCCTGAATGCAGTAATCTGTTTTCAAACCGTCTTTCCCTATATAAAATATGGTCTTTTGTATTTTTGCTGTCTCATTGTTTCGAAGCCGCCGTATCACAGCAATGGTCGGACTTGTCATACTATCCTCATTGAGTACCGAAGTTTCACCATCATTAAAACCCATTGCACTATTCAGCACTGATGTTTCCGATGATTTTTGAACCGGCTCAAACGGGAGCTCTACCACCGGCATGCTTTTCTTAGATTTTTCAGGTTTCTCCGGTTTTTCCTTTTTCTCCCCTTTTCGAAGCAAAAAGACTACCAGTATAATGACCGCTGCTATGAGCACCGCAATAATGCTTATGGCAATGATGTAAATTTTGCTATTACTTTTCACTTTTAACACATTGTTTGCATTGCTAAGAAGCTGTAATCCCTGTGTAACGTCTTCCTCGGATATATCTTCCCTGGCAAGGAGAGCTTCTGCCTGTTGAATTGCGTCTTGATAAGAAACAATACTTTCTGCGGTATATCCGGTAAGCTCTCTTGTCTTTGCATTTTCAATCGCCATACTTAAGGATGTGGTATCTACGGTCTCGGGCAGTTGCTCTTCCTCATAACGGGTATAGGATATTCCAAGTGCGTCAAGAACCGATGTGATTTCTGAAATATGTACGGAATAAAAATATCCGTCTTCCATAATCTGCTGATTCATACCGATAACCTGTCCCCATTCGTTCAATAGCGGACCACCGGCATTTCCAACGGTAACGGATGCGCTATGCTGAATGTATAATGCACCGTTAATCATTACCTTTTTGGATATAATTCCGTTCATAACGCTGACGTCCTCACTTGTATAGTAAGATACGTCCTGCGCTGTCTGTATGTCTTCCGGAAAACCAAGCGTATAAACCAAAGCTGTCTCTTTGATTCTTTCTTCTTCCGTATCAAGAATGAGCGGAGTCCGGTCATATATCGTCTGTGCAAGCTTCAAAATAGCAAAGTCCAGTTCTTCACTCCCGGTCACAACCTGGGCTGTGACAACCACATCACGCTTTACAACCGCCTGCACGGCAAATGTCATATCGCCACGGCGGTCTTTTGGAACTTTATATGCTTTTGCTACTGACTTACGCAATTCTTCGGACGGTGTCACATTGGAATTGCTGGTAATCACATAGTTTGCCCCTTCTTCATCTCCAATCAGGAAACCGCTTCCTCCGGATATTATATGTTCCTCTTTTTTGTCATCAATATAGACCAGATTAATCTGAAGAACCCCATTACGTGCAGTACCTGCCGCCTCATTTCCTGTACTTTCCGAAAGCTGTGCTGCCTGTATATCAAACGCCAGGCAACACCAGATTATGATGGAAAATATCACTGCAATTCCCCAGGTAACCTTATTCTTCCTCATTTCGTTTTCTCTCCTCTTTCAGTTGGTTAAACAGCACAATCAGAATTGCTGTTGCTCCTATTGCAATACCGGCAATTAGTATTACTATCCATGCCGGATTCTTTTGCTCAGAAATAACAACTGCCGGTCCGGATGCCATTGCGGTCTCTTCGTCCTCGATTTTTTCTATTTTAGTCGTTATAAGGATGTCGGAATACTGTTTCTGGCTTATATTTCCAACCATATCAACTGCCTCGATTACAACCTGAATTTTCTGATCGGATTCGGGTATTGCAAAGCTGATTTCGCCTTTGGCATTTTCTAAATCTTCCTGTGTATAAGTGAATTTTTCTACTCCATTTATCAGAACTCTCGCATTGGCAAGTCCCATGTTATCCTGAATATCTGCTTTTACCTCGCGTTCCTTTTGATAGTAGCTTTCCCCGTCTTCCAATCCTGCCACAACGATGCTTGGTGCTGTTTTGTCAATGGCAAAAGAGATTTCGGCATTTTGCACATTACTATCGGTCTGGTTATTTGCAACATCGCGCGATAATAATGTAACCATATACTGTCCTTCTTTTTTGAAATTACTCTTGTAAATGGTATAGGTGTAGGACTTCCAGGATGCATCATCCCCCTGCTTGTCTACACGATAATCACGTCCCTTACGTAATGTTCTGGGTTCTCCATCCCAGCTGACTGTAATCTTCTGCTCTGCCAGGTTATCTACATTAATTTCAGAAATTACAATGTCCTGTTCTTCGTTGGTATAATATTGCTCCACAAGCTGTCTTGTCTGTTCGCTCAGAGAGTATATGGAACCAAACCGGTTTACTGAAAAATTCATGATTTCTTCTGTTTCATTTCCTGCCAGGTCTTTTATGGAAACAGAAAGTGTATATAAGTCGTCCATTTCCCGCTGAACCGGAATGTTCTGATACTGTATGGAAATCGCAGTTTCCTGTTTTTGCATTTCTCCTTCCAGATTTACAAATCCTTTTCTGGAACCATAGAATTCAATTTTTGAATTCTGGTCATCCAGATACAAGTCACTGTAAGATATCCGTGGTGCCAATTCTCCATTATTGGCAGAAAGATGCTCAATTCCTTCTATCTTTAATTCCGGCGCAGTTTTATCAATTACAAAATATCCACTGCTGACCGAATCTGCTGTATTTCCCGCAAGGTCTTCGGCGTGAATAATAAATTCATATCCGCCTTCTTCCTGACATTCCACACTGGCAATATGTAATACTTCGGTTCCATTCCATGATGAAATTGTCAAATTGCTGATTCTGTTTTCCCCTTCCACCGGTGTGACACTTACCAGGTCAGAGTCAAATGACAGATCATCTACCACAATATATGCAGTTCGTCCCTCTTTATAATAAAATTCATTCTGGCAGTCATAATTATTGAACTCAAAAGTAATTACGGGAGCCTGACGGTCAATCACGAAATGTCCGCCATCACATACCTCTGACGTATTACCGGCTTTGTCTGTACATTGAAAAGAAACATCATAAATATCATCCTTATCAAATACGACCTGCGAAATATAGGTGTTTTGCTCTTTTCTTACCCATTCGCCGAGCATCGGTTTATTTCCCTTTGCTGTTGATACACTCCATTCACAATCTTTTTCAGAAAAGGTCAGATCCTCAACCGTTATGGTTGCAATTCGCTGTGCCTTGTAATAGTATTCGTTTCTTGCTTCCATGTTGTCGTATGTAATTGTTACCTTCGGAGCGGTCTTGTCCAGAATAAGGCTCTCGACTGTCTTTTCTGTTGTATGTCCTGCTTTATCCGTACAAACGATGTTTATGCTGTATTCGCCATCTTCCGCAAGCTGCACATGGAAAGCATGCTGTCCTTCCTCGTTGCTCTGAAAATCATTTTCGGTATAGCTACTCGTTATGGCATTTGTCCCACTGCTTACAATTTCCAGGGTAATTGCTTTCAGGTTTTTCTCCGCTACCGTAACTGCTACATCCATATCTTTATTGAAATATGATTCCTGCTGTATGGAATCAATCGTTTTCCCGTTTACCTGTATTTCAATCTGTGGTGCAATGGTATCAACAATCATTGGTTTTGATTTTATATCTGAGGCTTCATTGTTTAATACGTCCGCTGCTTTTGCCCCAAGCTGATAGCATCCATCCTCTTCCAGATAGAATTTATACAGGTCTAACGCACTGTTTTCCTGCTCTTCCTGCATAATCTTTGCCTGTGAGTCTTTGGACAAATTAGTAATTTCCACACGGTCTTTGTCCAGATTTTTATCTGTTACCTGCACGATTCCTTCATATTTATTACTATAATAATAGGCATCTTCCTCTTCCCACGTATCAGCTATCGGTTCTGCCTCAGCATTGTCATATAAAAACAAAATATCAGGTTCTTTATTATCGATGCTGTATGTCACTTTGTCTGCATATGAAATGTCATCTGATGAAGTACGAATATTTCCTGCCCGGTCTACGATTACCAGGTCCATTATCTGAAAATCTGCCTCAACCTTTCCGTTTGAACTGAATACATCCGTTGTAAATGAGATGAAATCATTTCCTTCCTCATCGGTTGCTATTATCAAATCTCCACCCTCACGTGCACATTGATATGTTCTTGTTTCATTTTCATAAGATAATGTAAGTTTTGCTGTATTAATTCCAGATGCATTGTTCTGCTGTGCATCTGCGATATATATTTTCATGGTGATGGTCTGTGTATCAGAAACATTGCCTTCTATGCTTGCTATTTTATAGCAATAGCCTTCGCCCTCTGATGGTTCCAATGTGGTCTGCATGGAATCACTTCCGCTGAAAGCAACTGACACTTCTTCGGATGGTTTTGTATTATCAATTTTCACTTGAACCATCTTGCTGTTGCTGATATTTCCCATTTTGTCTATCGCGCGTACATAATATGCTTTATCCTGCTCACCCGAAATGAGTCCTTCTGTGGTTGTTACGCTTCCGGATACATCCTCCACTTGCTGTTCCCATAAAATGTTGCCAAAGGAGTCGTCTTCGGATACCTGAATCTTTTGTACCGCTGTATCATCATTGTATTGAATTGCAAGATAAAGAGGGTTTTCATTTACCGCTTCGGAAAACCATCCGGAAACACCTGCATTTCCCGACATCAATGCAACACTTATAACAGGTTCACAGGCATCATATCTTACTTTGCCCGCCAAAACCTGTGTCTCGTTTTCTGCATTGTCCATTGCAACAACCGTTATATCTCCCTCTATGGTCTGATGATTTCCCGGTGCGATAACTGCTTCATAAACATCATTTCCCTTATCGGACATGACATATTCCACACCTCCAAACGTTACCGTTGCTTCCTTTATTCCGGATGCAGGTAACTGCGTTTGTTCATCCACAATATATGCACGAATATAAATGTTTTCTTTTGTCTCTACCGCTCCCTCCGGGAAGGTGTGGAAATTACTTCCATCCAGACTATACTCAACACTTGAAATCAGTGGAGGATTCTTGTCCTGGTTTTCCTCGTCTTCGCTGTTTTCTTCCTCTTCCTGTTCTTCTTCGCCCTGTTCTTCTTCGCCTTCTTCGGCTTCTTCCTCTTCCTGCTCTTCTTCGCCTTCTTCGACTTCTTCCTCTTCCTGCTCTTCTTCGTCTTCTCCGGCTTCTTCCTCTTCCTGTCCTTCTTCCAGTTTGACAATATTTTCTACCGGATTAGATGGTGATTCCTGGTAATTATTGTTCTCCTCGGCATAAACCACCTTGATTTGAGTAATAAGCAATACCATTGCCAATACCACACTTAAAATACTCGTTTTGTACTTCATTTTTTTCTCTCCTTCACCTGCCAAAACTAACTCAAAAAACGCACTTATTTTTATTGTAACGTATATTTCAAAGCAAAAAAGAGAAATGTCATCTTTTTGCATAAAAATGTCATCTTTTTGCATCCTCGCACCCATTTTCAACTCAAAAATACAGTTTTCGATGTTTTTTTGCATAAAAAAAGTGTGCGTGACCGCACACTTCAGACTGTAGACAAGGTGCTCCGAGAAACTTACGTTTCTCGGAGTCTTTTTCTTAGTGCCTATGAAATTTGTGC
>CAKRVA010000022.1 GCA_934408585.1 uncultured Lachnospiraceae bacterium | reverse complement strand
GGCTGTCTTGCATTCTCAGATTTAGGCAAATTAAAATTCTCACCGACATCCAATCCACACTTCTTCTTAATCTGTGCGATATACAGTGATGAAACCTTAAGTCCTGTCTGTTCAAGTACATATGCCTTTATCTGCTCATAAGTTGCTTTTCCTTTAAATTCAGATAAATCCATATCCTCCAGAGAGAAGTCCACCTTCACTTTTCTGCTATCGACCATTCCCTTGGAAAGCAAGACAACCGTCTCCACATGCACCGTATGTGGAAACATATCCACTGCACGGATACGTTTCAGATCATAACCACCTGCACACAATAGTTTCAAATCCCGTGCCAGTGTTGCACTGTCACAACTAACATAAACGATACGCTCAGGTGCCATCTGAAGCATGGTTTCCAGACATTTTTCATCACACCCTTTCCGTGGAGGGTCAACAACGATTACATCCGGATGAAGCATTTCATCTCTTGCTTCTTTTCGCTTGTCATAGAACTCCGGAAGAACCTCCTCGGCTTTTCCCACAAAAAACTCGGCATTTGAAATTCCATTGTTTTTTGCATTCTCTCTGGCATCCTCAATTGCCTGTGGAACAATTTCCACTCCATAAACCTTTCCTGCCTTTTCCGAAAGAAAAAGTGATATGGTTCCAATGCCACAATATAAATCCCATACACTTTCCTTTCCCTTTAAATCTGCATAAGAAAGTGCAATACTATACAATTTTTCTGTCTGTACCGGATTTACCTGATAGAAGGAAAGTGGCGAAATAGAAAAAGTGATTCCACGTTCTGTTTTTGCAAAGCCATTATCTACATCACGCACATAAATTGTATCGGTAATACTCTCTTTTCCCCAAATCGTATGGATTTCATTCCCCATAATTACATTTGTATTTGCAGAATTGATGCTTACAGAAATACTCGTCATTCCCGGAATTGCTGATAGCTGCTGCACCAATGTTTCCTGATGTGGAAGATACCATCCGCTCTGCTGTCTGGAAAAACCTGCTGCCTTGCCATTAATAACCAGGCAAACCATAATCTCTCCACTGGTAAAACCCTTACGCAGTAATACATGACGAAGTAATCCCTTTCCTGTAGTCTCATCATACGCTGCTATCTGGAACTTCCGCATATAATCCAGAATTGCTTCCAGAATCTCCCTGTTCTCTTCAACCCCGAGAAGGCAATCGGTATTGGCAATTATCGTATGCGTTCTTCCTGCATAGAAACCAGCAACCGGATTTCCTTCTTTATCCGTTCCAACGGGGTATTGTGCCTTATTTCGATAATGAAATGGCAGCTCCATTCCAACAATCGGCTCCATGATTTGATTTACCTGTTCTTCCTCAAAACCGCCTATCCGGACAATATTATTGCGTACTTTGTCCTGTTTGAAAGAAAGCTGTTTCTGGTAAGAAATCGCCTGTATCTGACATCCCCCACACTGTTTATGAAATCTGCACGAAGGCTCTACACGAAAAGGAGAAGGCGTCAGCACCTTCTCTAATCTTCCGTAGCCATAGTTTTTCTTTAATTTCGTAACACGAATCTGTGCCTCGTCACCAATTACTGTATCTTTTATAAAAAAAGTATAGCCGTCGACTTTTCCAACGCCTTCTCCCTCAGAACTCATATCTGAGATATTTACTGTCAGTAACTGGTTTTTTTGAAACTCCATCTTATGCTCCTTCTGTATTATTCCACTCTCGTTCCAATAACATTTGAATCAAATAGCCGGTTAAAACCAAGCCATCCGGTTTCGGTTGTATTTTCCATCATTTCGGTAAAAATTTGGAGCTTTGCATCAGTATTATCTGCAAAGTTTAATGCAACTGCCTCCATAATGGCAGGCTTTTTGGGTGAACCGAATTCATATTCCCCATGATGAGAAAGAATACAGTGTTTTAACTCGTTCGCAAGAATGGCTGGAAAACCGCTGATATTCCGAATCTTTTCTCCCACCATTTCCGTTCCAATCACAATGTGTCCAAGAAACTGACCTTCATCGGTATAATCATTTTGTGGAAATACCGAAAGTTCTTTTGTTTTTCCGATATCATGGCAGATTGCTGCACTAAGCAGTAAATCTCTGTTCAGACGTTCATAGCACTTGCAGTAATAATCGCACATCTTTGTAACACTCAGCGTATGCTGAAGTAATCCTCCCACAAATCCATGATGTACTGATTTTGCTGCAGATGATTTCTTAAAAGAAGAAATAAAATCCGCATCTTCCACAAAAAATTCATTCAAAAGTGTTTTCAAATAAGAATTCTGAATACTGTCAATGAATCTCAGAAGTTCCTGATACATTTCTTCAATATCATATTTGCTGACCGGTAAATAATCTCCCGGATTCACTTCATCCTCTGTGCATTTACGGATTCTTTTTACATTTACCTGCAATGCTCCCTGGAAGCTGTTTACCTCACCATATACTTCTATGTAGTCCAGAACATCAAAATCTGCTATTCCGGCACTGTTCGGGTCCCAGATTTTTGCGTCCATGGTTCCTGTTTTGTCCTGCAAAATGAGACTTTCATAAGGTTTTCCATTTTTTGTTACTGCAGATAACTTGTGTTTACAAAGATAAATATCAAAAAAACGGTCTCCGTCTTTGTAATCCTTTAAATACTTCATTGTTTGCACCTTTTCTTTCTATAAATTATTTTGTCTGACCTTGTGAGCCCAGTGTCACCGTAATTTCCATCGGTGTATATCCATCCGGTCCCTGTCGCATAACCAGCATCTGTATCTCTGCATCCGGCCGCAGCTTTAAAAGTTGATTTACGAGCTCCTGATAAGTTGTAATTTCTGTTTCCCCTATCTGCACAACTACATCACCGCTCTGGATTCCGGCATCCATCGCAGGAGAATCCATGTTAATCTCTTTAATATATGCACCAAAAGGAACCTGCATATCCTCATTTGCTTCTTTTGTTACATCTGTTCCATAAATCCCCAGATAGGCAATCTCTTTGTTATTTGATAAACATTCAATCAATCTTTTCAGCTCTGAGATTCCAATTCCGCTTATCAGATTTTTCATGTCGCTGCTGTTATAGGACATATCAATCACACCAATCAATTGTCCACGGAGATTGACTAATATTCCACTTGCAGTGGGACTTCCATAAATATCTGTCCCTATCTGTTTATACGCACTATCGGGCAGATTGATTAACCCACTCGAAGTCGTAATCATTCCCATGCTGATAGAATTTTCCGTACCCATAGGACTTCCGATTGCAATTACCGGATTCCCGGGAAGATTCACACTTGACGACGTCCCCATGCTAATTGGAACTGCAAGCTCCAGCGTCTCTTTCTGAATTGTGCTTTTTGTAATCGATAGCACCGCAAGACCGGTATTATAGTCCTCTTCCTTGATAACTGCATCATAACTATCGCCATTTGCAAATACAATCTCCAACGATTCTGCATCCAGAATGCTTTTAATTCCTGCCAGAATCAGGAGTTCCTTACCATTGTCCGCAATAACAACACCGGAAATCGTATCTTCATTTTTATATTCATTATCAAACCAGTCCCTGTCAGAAGTAATTCCAACTACCTTTACGACGGAATTCTGAACACTTCTTGCCACTTCTGAAATTGCCCCGGATAAAGAAAGATAATCTTCTACTCCCAGCTTCATTTCCGATAAAACCTGTTCAATCTGTGCATCCTGAAGTGCCGGTGGCTCTGTTTCCTCCGGATGCATTTCGGAATCATCTACCAGCATATCTGCAGGCAGCATTTCATTTTCTTTCTCTTCTACAAAAACGACCTGCTTAGGTTCTTCTTCCGGATAAAGTTTATTACTGATTACCGGCTCCAGGAGCAAAAAGGTAACACACGCAACAAGTCCGAAAATCACAGCCATTGCAGCCGTAATAATTGTTCTGCGAACCAGTTTTTTTCGGTTCAGTGGCCGCTGTTTAATGGTTTCCTTCATAAAATCAGAAGTTTTTTCTATTTTATTATCTTCTCTTTGTTCTTCCATATATTAAGCTCCAATAAACTACTTTATATCTACGGATATTATAATAAGTTCAAAAGTGGTATGCAACTAAAAAAACAGCTTATTAACAAATCGTTAAAAGCTGTTTTTTCTTATATTTCTAGCGTCGGCGTGACAGGATTCGAACCTGCGACCTCTACGTCCCGAACGTAGCGCTCTACCAAGCTGAGCCACACGCCGTTATCACAAGTCATTGACAATCATACCTTTTTTAGGTATGATTGTCAATGCTGTTCAAAAAATTTATCTCTTTATAATGTATTTACAAATTGGATTTCCCATTGCAGAGAACTTTTCCTCATATTCCGTCATCACATTTCCCTCTGATAATTCCTCATCCTGATGAAGGTCATAGGTAATATGAATTGCTTCCCATCCTGCAAAAGGAAGTTCCTCTACCGCAAAATCAAAAAGTGCCCGGTTATCTGTTTTAAATTCCAATGTGCCGGTTTTTTTCAGGAATTTGTCATATCTGCTTAAGAATTCCCTGGAAGGAAGTCTTCGTTTTGCATGACGGTCCTTAGGCCATGGATCTGAAAAGTTCAGGTAAATCTTATCTACTTCATCCTTTTCAAAGACTTCGTCAATCTCTTCTGCATCCATACGAATAAACAACAGATTGTCTAAAGGCTCCAGCTCCATCTTCTGAATTGCCCGGAGAAGAACGCTGGAATATTTCTCAATTCCGATATAATTAATATCCGGATTCCTTAAAGCCATTTCATGAAGGAATTTTCCTTTTCCCATTCCAATTTCTATATGAATCGGATGGTCATTTCCGAATAACGCCTTCCATTTTCCTTTTTGTAAAAATGGTTCATGAACCACTAGGCTGCTTTGTGCAATCACATCTCTGGAACCTGAAATATTTCTTAATCTCATGAAAAATTATAGTCCTCTTCTCTTCTTAACATACTCTGCAAGCATTTTTGCAGTTTCTTCTTCTCCAAGCTTACTACTGTTGATGCTGATATCGTAATTTCTGGAGTCACCCCATTTTATATCACAGTAATAATTGTGGTACTCTCTTCTCTTACGGTCTTTACGGGTAATATAACTCTCCGCATCCTTTTCAGAAAGACCATAAATACGCATAATTCTCTTTACTTTTGCATCCCAGTCACTCAGAACAAAGATAGAAACTAATGCCGGATATTGTTTTAACACAGTTTCCGCACATCTTCCAACAACAACGAAGGATTCTCCTTCTTCTGCTTTCTTTTTCAAATAATTAAACTGGATGTTTGCAATATTCTCTTCCATGGAATTGGAAAATCCCTTTACTTTTCTGGAAAAAACCAGGTTGCGTGGAACTTCATCGTATTTCTCATAGTCTGCAACGTTGACATTTTTCAGCTCTGCAATATGCTCCAAAATATTCTTATCATATAATTCAATACCAAATATTTCGGAAAGTTTCTCTGAGATTTCATGTCCACCACTTCCAAACTCTCGTCCAACGGAAATGATAATCTGCTGCTTTTTATTCTGTTCCTCCATTTGCGGTCCCTCCTTCTACCTACAAATATTTTATGAAAATAAATATCATAGATACCAGAACTACCATTAAAGTAGCCGGCAACATGGATTTGCAATATTTACCCCAGCCAATCGGATAACCTTCTTTTGCAGCAACTGCTGTTCCTACAACATTTGCGGAAGCTCCTATCGGAGTTGCACTTCCACCAATATCTGTTCCCATAGATAAAGTCCATGCCAGAATGGATAAGTCAACGCCTTCCATAGCGGAAAGACTCTTAATAACCGGAATCATGGTTGCAGCAAAAGGAATATTATCAATAAATGCACTGGCAATTGCAGAAACCCAAATAATAATTGCTACCATTAGTTTAACATTTCCACCGCATACTTTTCCAATAAAATTTGCAATTATTTCCAAAATTCCTGTCTGTTCCAATCCACCAACAACAACAAACAGTCCAATAAAGAATAATAATGTCTTATAATCTACCTTTTTCAAAAGCAGAATCATATCTTTACCGGATGTAATTAATGTAACAATTGCAACAGACAAACCGATAAATGCAACACTTAATCCTGTCTGTGCATGTGTAATCAACATTACAATAGCACACAGAAAAATAATACTACTGATAACAAATTTCGATTTGTTTGTAATTGCTTCTTTCGGTTCTGGATAAGAAGAAGCGTCAATGACTGTATTCTGAACAAGCTGTTTATGGAATACTATGTAAAAATAAATTACAGATAATATCAGAGATATTCCTGCTATTGCACCTGTATTCGTAATAAAGTCACTAAAGGACAAACCTAATGAAGTACCGATAATGATATTTGGTGGATCTCCACACATCGTAGCCGAGCCACCCAGATTAGCACAGAAAATTTCTGCCAAAATCACTGGAACAGGGTTAAACTTCAAAAGCTGTGCCAATTCTACGGTTACTGCTGCCAAGAATAAAATAACGGTAATACTGTCGATAAACATTGCCAAAATGCTGGACATAAGCATAAAGGTAATAAAAATAGGAATCGTCTTATATTTAACGGCTTTTGCAATCCGTAAACATAACCAGCGGAAAAATCCTGCATGTCCCATACCTTCTACCATAATCATCATGCCCGCAATGAAAATAATGGTTTCCCAATTAATTCCTGCGGTAGACTCTGCACTTTCTCCAACATGGTACCAGAATCCTACGGTAAAAATTTCTCGTAAATTTAAGGTATTCCAGATTGCACTGGAACTATGCATTGTAATCCCAAAAACGAGTACCAGCATTAAAAGTCCCGCACATAATGTAACGATATGGCGTTCCACTTTTTCACTGATAATTAATGCAAACATGGAAACAAAAATTATAATTGCTAAAATCTGTGCCATTTTCTCTCTCCTTTACAAAAAAAATACCACTCCATTTGCCTTTGCATGGTAAGTGGTGAAAAATTATTTATATATATTTTATTTTTCATTTATCTTTATTAACATACCTTATATTTTTTGTCAAGTTAATATTTTAACAATATAACAACTTTTACATAATATTTACATTATAAAAATTTAAGAAAGAAAAATGTATGGATTTGTCTCAAAATAGTGTATGATAATAACATGAAAAAATCATTAATTACCCTATTATCCATTGGATTATTAATTTCATATACTCCTACCGTTCTGGCGGCTCCGGCTGTATCGGATGAATTCATGCAGGAAGCAGAAGACCGAAAGTCCCTTCCTGTGCAGACCAATGAGATTGCAAACTGGCCTGCGGGCCCTGAAATTGGCGCCCAGGCCGCTTATCTCCTGGAAGCAAATACGGGTACCATTCTTTATGCCAAAAATATCGATGAAAAGCTATATCCTGCAAGTACGACTAAAATGATGACCTGCCTGTTGGCTGCCGAAAACTCTCAGATGGATGAAATTGTAAATTTTTCTTATGACGCTGTATTTAGTCTGGAATCCGGTAGTTCCACCATTGGAATTGACCCCGGTCAGTCCATGCCGATGCGGGAATGTCTTTATGGTCTTATGGTAGGCTCTGCTAACGAAGTTGCCAATGCGATTGCAGAACATATTGCAGGCTCTACAGAGGCTTTTGCCGAAATGATGAATGAAAGGGCAAAAGAATTAGGATGTACGAATACACATTTTGTAAATCCTCACGGACTATACGACGAGAATCATTATACAACAGCCCATGACCTTGCTCTGATTGCAAAAGCATTTTTTCAAAACGAGCAGTTATCTAAAATAGGTAACACCGGCACCTATCACTTTCAGGCAACTGCTACCCAGCCGGATGATTTTATTGTTCGGAATAAACATCAGCTGATTTCCGGTGAAATTGCATATGAGGGAATTAAAGGTGGCAAAACCGGTTATACCGATGAGGCAAGGCAGACACTTGTAACATGTGCCGAGCGTAATGACATGAAATTAATCTGCGTGATTCTCAAGGAGGAATCGCCAAATCAGTTTTATGATACGGTAAAATTATTTGATTATGGATTTACCAATTTTTCTGTTGTAAATGTTGCGGAGCATGAAACAAAATATTCGATTGAAAGCTCCAGCTTTTTCCATACATCAACGAATATTTTTGGAAATTCCCAGCAGGTACTGACCCTAAATAAAGACAGCTATCTCATTATGCCAAAAACCGTGACTTTTGAAGACCTGGACTCAAAAGTTTCCTATGACACCAAAAGCGATTCTGAAATTGCCATCATCAACTATTACTATCACGGCGCTTTTGTAGGAGCTGCAACTGTGAATTTACTTTCTCCGGATTCTTCTTCCAATGGTTTTACGTACAAGGACTCCCCAGATAAAACTACGGAAGCTTCACAGCAAGAGCCTCTTGTCATTAATGTAAAATATGTCCTGATGATTCTATTAGCCTTAGGACTATTGATTATTCTAATCAGCTTTGTTCATTCTTTTGTTATTAATTACAGCTTTTTTGATAATGTGCGGCGATACCGCAATTCCAGAAAGACAAGACGTAAAATGAAAAAAGGACCTCATTTTTAGGTCCTTTTCTTTTTGTTCTTTTGATGATGTTCTTTTGCTATTTCTTTCTTTTCGATAATCTTACGACTCTCTTCTTCGGTAATAAACTTCGATGTTTTGACAACATAAATTTTATCATTTTCTGATTTTCGGATACGAATCTTTGATTTCATTAGTCCATGAACCGGACATTCGGAAATGCTGTAATAATGCTTTCCGTTTGGAGTGAACCAACGCACCTTTTTACGAAGATTCTTATGACAAAGATAACACTTTGTACTGATTACCTCCCAATCCTCCAGCGCCTGCCTCTTATCTGGAAACTCGCGTGAAATGTATTTCATATAGTCATGAAATATCACATGTATTTCATCTTCTCTTCTTTGGGGAAGCACATACGTGTCAAAAGAATAATTCTTTCTCACTTCATGATTAATCTTTGCGAGAACCTTTGCCGTATAATAAGCATCGCTAAATGCCCGATGAAATGGTATGTCCTTTTCAATCTGCAAAAAGTCAATCGCATATTCCAAATTACGGCGAACCTTTTTATCCTCAAATGCAATACTAAATAATTTCTGGACATCAAGAAATCTTATCGGGACGTCACTTAACGGCTCCATTTCATAATATTTCATATTGCGCTGCAATTCAAACAGGTCGAGTGGTCCCCAGGTGCAAAAAACAAAATCGGTTCCACACCATTCCAGGAATTCCTGCATTACCTCCGGAAACGGTCTTCCTTTTTGCAAATCTTTCATATGAAGATGAATGATTTTGCTGGTAATATGATGCATATGCTGATATACCTGTGGTTTTACAAGCTGATTAAATTCATCAATCATTTTGTCATCTTTATTCAGTTTAATGGCACCAAAATCAATTATTTCAAACGGAATCTGCTTTACTGCTTCTTCCTCTCCGGTATTGCTCTGGTTCCATTCCAAATCTAATACCACATAGTTCATTGTCAATTGCTTCTCCTGTTCTTCTGTGATAGACTATCTGTTATGAAAAATACAACGAACTCAAACTCTTCCATTAGTAAAAAATACTTCTGGAAAAAATTCTTTTCTTATTACAAACCATATAAAAAATTATTTTTGTCGGATATGTTATTCGCCTGTATTGGCGCAGGTGTTACCTTAGTGTTGCCTCTTATTATCCGCTATATTACGAATGATGTAATTTATCGGGATTCCGGAGAATCTCTTCAACTCATTTTAAAGTTGTCTCTCTTTATGATATTCCTGATTGCATTGGAATTTTACTGTAACTACTTTATTGCATACTATGGTCATATCATGGGAGCCAAAATGGAATATGATATGCGTAATGAAATCTTCTCTCATTATCAAAAGCTTTCTTTCAGTTTTTTTGATAATCAGAAGGTTGGGCAGCTCATGAGCCGTGTAACGAATGACCTGTTCGAAATCAGTGAGCTTTATCACCATGGTCCCGAAGATATTGTAATATCTATTATTAAATTAGTCGGTTCCTTTTCCATTCTGTTATCCATTAACTGGAAACTTGCTATCATTGCATTTGCCATCGTACCTATTATGCTTCTATACGCTTTATATTTCAATATAAAAATGAAGCAGGCATTTGTTAAAAACCGTGCAAGGATTGCAGATATTAATGCACAAATCGAAGATAATCTTTCCGGTATCCGCGTTGTAAAATCATTTGCCAATGAAGAGATTGAACTTGGCAAATTTAAAAAAGGAAATGAACGCTTTGTAGAAAGCAAACGGGAAAGCTACAAATACATGGGACTCTATCATTCCGGTCTTGGTGCATTCACTACATTCATCAATGTAATTGTGATTGCCTCCGGTGCGTTTTTTATCACAAAATCTATCATTTCCATCACGGATTTAATTACTTTTTTATTATACATCAATAACTTTACAGAGCCTATCAAAAAGTTAATTAACTTCACAGAACAATTTCAGAACGGAGCCTCCGGATATACCCGTTTCCTTGAGATTTTAAATGTATGTCCTGATATCGTCGACCGCCCAAAGGCCATCGAACTAAAGCATGCAAAAGGAGACATTGTTTTTCAGGATGTTTCTTTTCATTATGAAGAGACTTCCGAAACCGTTCTTTCTCATATCAATCTGCATATTACGGAGGGAGAATATATTGCTCTTGTTGGAACCTCCGGTGTTGGAAAGTCCACCTTATGCAGTTTAATTCCCCGCTTTTATGAAGTGTCCGAAGGTCAGATTTTCATTGATGGAAAGGACATCCGTGACTATACCATGCGAAGTCTTCGAAATAATATCGGCATAGTTCAGCAGGATATTTATCTGTTTGCCGGAACGGTTATGGATAACATCCGCTACGGAAGGCCGGATGCTTCCGATGAAGAAGTGATTCTCGCCGCCAAAAATGCCAATGCTCATGACTTTATTGTGAATCTTCCGGATGGCTATGATACTTATATCGGTCAACGGGGAATTAAATTATCGGGAGGTCAGAAACAACGGCTTTCCATTGCAAGAGTTTTTCTGAAAAATCCGCCTATCCTGATTTTTGATGAGGCAACATCTGCCTTAGATAATGAAAGTGAAAAAGTCGTACAGGAATCTCTGGAAACACTTGCCCGGAACCGGACGACACTGGTGATTGCCCACAGACTGTCTACGATTCGAAATGCAAAAAGAATTCTGGTATTAACAGAACAAGGCATTGCAGAAAGTGGAACACATGAAGAACTTCTTTCTCAAAACGGAATTTATGCAGAGCTCTACCATCTGCAATTCCGAAAGTAAGCTCTGCATTTCATTTTCTTAACAATATGCATCAATTTCATATGCAATATATTCTTTATCGAAATGATATCCAAGTTTTTTGCACAATCCAAGAGATTTACGGTTTGCTGCATCCCAGCTTGGATATTTTCCTTTTTTGATACATTCTAAAATAAGTTTCGAGGCACAAATATAAGCAAATCCCCGTTCCCGGTATTCTTCCTTTGTATCAATTTCTACCTCAATTCCTTCCCGGTAACCGGAATAGGAGGAAGCTCCGGCAATTGGTTCGCCATCCTTTAATACAACGGCGCCCATCCCAAAATTCTTGTATAATTCATACGTTGGATAGTTACCTACCCAGTCAGGGCACCAGTCCAGAGTCTTGCAATGGGTATATAAATCCTCATCTATCATTTTTAATTCATATCCCTGTGGCAGAGAGGAAACTGCCTCTTCCAACTGCTTTTGGTTAAATACACGGTTATCCTCTTTTTTAATTGCATATCGAACCTTTCTTACTGCATGTTCGCCATAGCACTTCTCAATAATCTCTGACCATTCTTCATTTTGTGGAACCATAATAATAAAGTTGCTCTTTTTACTTGACGGCTTGAACTTTACAAGCTCTTCGTCCGGTTTTCCTACATAAAAACTGAAATCTCCCAAAATGGCCATTGCAGATTGGAGGTCCTGCGTGGCATATAATTCTCCCATAACCTGCTGCAGACAAGAAATCATTACGGTATCGGATGGTGGCATAAAAAGCTTTTCCACACTCTTTGGTTCTTCTACTTTAATAATCATTTTGTAGTCTCCCTTATGATATTTTGACTATTACCATCATACCGTACTTATTTGTGAAAATCTATTCATTTGTACAACGAATCGTATTTCCTTTTTCAAATTCCTTGTTGGAAGATACTACGATCTTACTGTCCTTTGTGATTGCCTCCGCCTCAATGGCTACATAGTTGTCATTCCGGTCAAGCACTTTTACCGGCTGCTCCCGAATGTAATATTCACTTCCAAGAATTCCTTCCCGTTCTCCAACCATGTAAACAAAACTATTATTATTTGACTCATGGACTGCCAGTGTGGAAACGCATTTCATATACTTTTCTCCCAGCTTGGATGCCCGAATCATTCCCGATTCTCCGGGAATTCCAAGACCATCCGGAAGCGAAATATATAAGGCATATACTCCGGTTCCTTCTTCCGTCAGATAATCAATCTGACAGTCCCTCTCCCGGCTGCTATCAAGTTTTACCGATATGGTATCTCCAAGTGAAACCACCTTTTTCTGTTCCTTGCTAAGATTTACCTTTAGCTGGCAAGGTTTCTCCCCATCTGAAAGCAGCAGCACCGCCGTATCCGAGGTTCTTCCACCTACTTCTGTCATAATTCTTGTAACAATACCATCCTGTGAAGCACAAATCTGTCCACCCGCTTCCTGGATGCTCTTGTAATCATTTAAATCCTGTTCCAGCTGTTCCCGGTCAATCTGATATAACTCCAAAGTAGACGTTTCTTCTTCCGGAAACTCCAGATCTTCCATTCTGCGTTCCAGGTCACGATTTTCCTTATCGCGGGCTTCCATGGAATCTGCTTCTGCATACGCAGCCTGTTGCAAAGATTGATTTAAAGCTTTTTCCTCCTCTTCCGATATCTGTCCGTCTTCTCTTGCATCTTCCAATGCCTCTTCTGCCTGCACATAGCTTTCCTTTGCTCTTCCAAGCTTTGTATCTCCAATTCTTGCCTGAAGCTCGTAATCCTCTTTTGCCCTTGCCAGTTCGATTTCTTTTTTCTGCTGTGCAAGCTGCTCATTTTCCAATAGCGTTTGAATTTGTGTGTCGAGCTTGGTAACTTCACTCTGCTTCTTTTCAATAATCTGCTTTAAATCCTCCATGTCAATTTGGAAAAGCACATCTCCGGCAGCTACCTTATCACCCGTCTGAACAAAAATTTCCTGAATACGGAGACCGCTTTGTGTATTTACCGGTGTTTCCCCTCCGGCAATCACAATTCCCTCTTCTTCCAGGGTATGCTCAATGTATCTCTCTTCTGCCGTCTGTGTTTCAACAAGCGGAAGCTGATACGCATAGATACTCTTTGAGATAATCGTTAGAGTGAACATGATTACCAGAAAAATTCCAAATCCGATAAGCCATTTTCTTTTTCTACTCCAAAAGTTCTGTTCCATATGGTTTTCTCCTAACACTTTAATCCGGAATAAATAATTCCCTGCTCGAGATAATCCTGTCCAAACGCAAATACAAAAACAGACGGTATCAGTGTAATTACCGATGCACTAAATGCAAATCCTGCCCTGGAAAGTGTAATTTGTGGCAAATACAGGGAAAGTGGCCACAAAGCTGCATTTTCCAGAAATGCCATAGGCTGCTCCATCAAATTCCAGTATTCCAAAAATCCCAGAACCATAGCAGATAAAATCCCGGCTTTTCCAAGTGGCAGTCCCAGCCGGAAAAACAATTCCAATTCCCCTGCCCCATCCAACCTTGCCGCATCCAGAAGTTCTTCCGGTATTTCACAAAAGCCGCCATAGGATAAGAAAATGGGAAAAGTAGAAAAAACTGCCGGCAAAATAACTGCACCATAAGTATTCAGAAGATGGAGCCTGTTCAGTACCAGATAGCTGGACAGCATCGTTACCTGAAATGGTATCAGCATTAAAACAATATACACAGCAAACAACCCTCTGCTCTTTTTATTCTGATATACAGCAAATGCCCATGCTGCAGGAACTCCAATCAATAGCTGACCCAACAATATGCTTCCTGTCATAAAGATGGAATTCCAGAATAAAACATAAAATTCCGGCGACAAAAAGAGCAATTTCCCATAATTTTCAAACGTGGGATATTGCGGAATCCATCTCCAGAAAATATATGTCTCCGTTTTTGATAACAGGGGCTTAAGTTCCTCCAGAATCTCATAGGAATCCATCATGGAGCCGGAAAGAAGGATTCCTATGGGAAGAACCATAATGACTGCCGGTAATAAAAGCAGAAGTACCTTCAGACCTTTCTTTATCATCTCTACTCTTTCCTCCAAAGCCGCAGCAAAAGAAATATAAAAATCAATAATACTGCCCCAACGCATACACTTGCCGCTGCCATTTTGTCAAACTCCAGATTTATAAACCAGTTATTAAACAAATGCTGCAAAAGATACATACTTTTATCCGGATAGGAACCGGCAACCAGATAAGCTTCACGATAAATTTTAAATGAATTTAAAAAGGATATCACAATTATCGTAAAGAAGCTGCCTTTCAGCTGTGGCAGTATGACATACCAAAGTTCCTGTAAAATGTTTGTCCCGTCCACTGCTGCTGCCTCATGAAGCTCCTTTGGTATGGAAAATATTCCTGCCATCCACAATACTACGGTATAACCCAGATTCTTCCAGATATAGCTTGCCACTAATACCCAGAAAGCCGCAGATGTTCCAAGATAATCGACATGCCCTTCCACCAGCTTATTTAAAAACCCCTGCGGATAAAAAACCAGCTTCCAGACAAGTACGATAGTTGCTGTAGGCATTGCCATCGGAAGCAGGTAAATGGATTTTATCCATTGCATTCCTTTTGTCTGGCACAGAAACCATGCCAGACAAAAACCAATCAAAAGTAAAAGCGGAATGCAAATCACGATAAATCGTATTGTATTTTTTACTGCCAGCTGAAACGCCTGATTTTCAAATACCATGAGGTAATTAGCAATGCCATTCCATTTTTTACTTATTACGGTTAAGAAGGAACGGCGGACCACATCCCCATATGGTAATAACACAAATATCACCGTACCAATAAAACTGGGCAGTAAAAACAGGTAAAAATACAGTTTTCGCGGAATATGTTTATTCTGCCATATAGAGAGCAACCTGTGACTCCAACTCATTCATTGCTTCCTCCAATGTAGACTCTCCTTCAAAATAAGAGGTACCTGCATCAAATACGGCTGCTTCCAATACATTATCTTTCAAATAAGGTACGGCAGCATTTTCCACCATATCATAGAACGGGGTCATATCCTCCCCTACCGGCCACCAGACTTCCTCATAAATTTCCTGACCTGTTTCAACATTGGTTGAACCTGCAGAATACATCGGCTGACCTTCTACATAAGTCTGTGGGTCTGGTATAAAGCTGTTTTCCAATGCTGTTTTATTAACAGAAAATCCTTCCATAGACTTCTGTATTTCACTGGATAACATTTCTGAAATAAATCCTTTTGCCGCTTCTTCATGATTGCTGGAGGCGTTAATTCCCATCATAAGCTTTGGAACATAAACTTTTCCTGCCTCCCCATCCATAGACCGTACCGCTACATTTTCACCTCTATCATTCTTTGGTAAAGAGTATAATTCTGCCTGCTGATAAGGAATGCTATCCTTGCCGACAAGCAATTTTACATTACCTCCGATGTAATTCATGCAATAAAGGTAATCAAACCATGTGCTGTCTTCATAAGAAAGTCCATATTCCTGTTCATACATAACCTGAGTCTGCTCATACTGTGCAATTTTATCTTCACTGGCACCTGCCATCTGTGCATCATAAATCTTCTTTGTCTGTTCCCAGAAATTCTTAATGGCATCTTTGTTCAAATCACCCTTTTCCGTTTTCCAGGCAGGTGCATTTGCTGCCGTAAAAATCCTCATAACTCCTTTTGGAGTATATGTCTGGAAAATATCTCCGGAAGGCTGTGTTGCACGAAGCTCTTCAATTTCTTCTGCCATGGTTGCAAGATTTGTCATGTTATTTACATAGAGATTCTCCCCTGCAATAATCGGGAATTCCACCAGCGCAGGTATCGTATACAAGTTTCCATTCATACGCAGTCCATCCACCAGATTCATATAAAGCGGTTCCTGTTTATTGATTTCAGAAACCAGGTCACTTATCTCTACCAACAATCCCTTTTCCATGAAGGAATCCATGGGAAGCTCATCCAGAATCAGCACATCAGGACCTTCTCCTGCCAAAATTTTTGTATTCAGATTTTTTAATGCATCTTCCCGTGTCATGGAACTTCCCTCTTCCATTCCGATTTCATATTTGACATAGGTATCAGAATGCCTGGACTGATAAGCGGAAATTGCACTAAGCAACTGATCCTGCTGTCTCAGGCTGTAAATCGTAATCTGATTTTCCGGTACTGCAGATATACTTGGGTCATATGTAAAATGAACTAAAGTTCCACCTGCATGTAATAAAAGAAACTGATTATCGGAAAGTGCTACCATTCCAACCACCCATTTATTCGGGTTGCTGAGTACGGATAGCGTTCCATCAATGACCTCTTCCATCGTTGAACCACCGATTACATGACGATGCAGTCCTTTTTTTCCTGCGATATATAAAGCACCGTCATTTCCAAAGAATTCATATACCTGATATTGATTACCATTGGAACTACGTCCCGGATAATTTTCTTTCATGAAATTATTTAAAACATCATCTTCCACATAGCTATTGGTAGAGAGGTCATAAATTAACAGTTCATCTTTCCCATAGCCATCCATAACCATTAAATTGTCCTGAAATTGTATGATATCCGGACTCATGATTTCTAAAGTAATTTTCTGTTCTACTGTTCCGTCCATATTTATTTCATATAGAGAATTTCCAAATGTCGATACGAAAATCTTGTTATCCTTCGTTGCCCATACCTTATTTACATACATATCTTCTTCGGTAAGCGGAATCGAAAAGACCTCCATGGAACCATCCTTGGGAAAATGTATCAGCTCAGGTATCCATTCCTCCGGATTATCTGATGCATTTGTTATTCCAAGCAGAGAACCATCCGCTGCCATTTCCATATCAGAAAACCAGCAGTTATCTTTCTCTTCCATGAATTTTTCAAAAGATTCTATGATATACGGACTCCAGTTCTGTCCTTCATCCGTAGATACATAAATACTCCCTGTTCCATCGCAAATATAAAGAGTCCCATCTTCCATCTGGGAAAAACGCACGGCATTACTGCTTAATTCCGAAATGTCCTGCTCTGTCTCCACATATCTGCCCATTGCCTTGACATCTTCCGACCCGCTTTCCGAAGATACCTCCTCTTCATTCGCTGTCTGCACTTCTGCCGTAGTTTTGGCAGAATTGTCTTCCTTTGGCGTAGAATCAGTGTTTCCGCAACCTGCCAGTAAAAGTGCAGCTGCAAGAATCACTGCCATACATTTCTTTTTCATTCTGCAATTCTCCTTTTTATTTTTGTAACATTATCTACAAATCATCATAACAATCCTTTCTCTAAGGATTCTCTAAAATTTCTTATGATTTTTTAAAGATATTTTAGAGAATTCTTAAAGATTTTCGAGTTATACTATACTATAATGTAACAAACGAATTTTTTAAGAGGACCATATCATGCGAATTCTACTTGCCGAAGATGATAAACAATTAAATAAAGCTCTTTCCTATCAGCTTAAAAACCTGGGTTATCAGGTAGATTGCTGTTTTGATGGTGATGATGCCTTATTTTATGCAGAACAGAATATTTATGATGTCATTCTTCTGGACTGGATGCTTCCTCATATCGAGGGAACAGATATTATCTATCTTCTCCGCAAAAAAGGAATTACAACTCCGATTATCCTGATTACAGCACTCGGTACGCTTTCCGATAAGGTAAAGGGTCTTGATGTGGGTGCGGATGACTATCTTGTAAAACCATTTGCATTTGAAGAATTAATGGCAAGAATTCGTTGTGTTACACGACGTTCGCTGACATTTACCTCCACTTCCCACAAAGAACTCTCTCTTTGCGATATCTGCCTTAAATTAGATGAGGGGACTCTGAAGGGACCGGACGGACAATGTTCTCTGTCTCCAAAAGAAGCTTTACTCCTAGAAACCATGATGCGTATGGGAACCGACACTTCTATGACAAGAACTTCCCTTTTATTAAAGGTATGGGGACCGGATAATGATGTGGAGGACGGAAACTTAGATAATTACATCCATTTTCTCCGCAGAAGACTGGAAAATGTGAAAAGCTCCCTGAAAATAAAGACCTTACGTGGAATTGGTTACTGTCTGACCAATTCTTAAAATTAAAAACTTTACGAGGATTTCCTGATGATGCTACACAAAATTCATTTAAAACTCACTCTGTTATGTACTCTGATTACTACGGTGATAATGTTGATTATGTCTTTCATATATCTCCATGTATCGGAAAAGCAGCTTTTTCAAAACCAACTGTATTCTTTTCAGAATGATTTACATACGATGGAAACCAATATGGAACAGCAATCTATTATTTCCATGGCTTGGATTTCCAAAATGGAAGCCTATGGAAACTATCAGCTGTATTTAATCGATCAGGGAACCCCTTTTCTTTATAACCAGCTCCATAGCAGCACCGAAAGCAATCATCTTCTGGAAAGTGCCATGGAAGATCTGACACATGCTACCCTTACCGATGCAGAAATACAATCGCTGGTACTGTCTTCTTCCCAAAAGGAAGATTATCTTACCGGCGTAATATATAGGGATGAAAAAAATTCTTCTTTTCAGCTTTTTGTTTTTTCTTCTCTTGCACATTTTCACTTACAGGTTATGCAACAGAGAATTTTATTTCTTTTTATCACCCTGTTCATGGTTTTATTATTATTCAGCTTTTCGTGGTTTTTTACCGCAAAGCTCTTAAAACCCATTCAGGAAAATCAGGAAAAACAGCTTCATTTTGTTGCTTCTGCCTCTCATGAATTACGCACACCACTGGCAGTTATTTTATCCAGTGCCGAATGTTGTGCACTGGATGCAAACGAAAATCAGCGCTCCTTTTTGGATACCATCCAGACCGAGGGAAGCCGAATGGCACATCTCATTGAAGAAATGCTTTACCTTTCTCAATCCAATCAGAAGAAAAATTATATCCGCCTTCAACAGGTGGAACTGGATACCCTTTGTATGAAAGTTTTTGAATCTTTTGAACCATTAGCCAAGAAAGAAGGTTTAAGTCTTTCCCTTCAGCTGCCTTCTGAAGCAGTGCCGCCGATTACATGTGATGAAGAAAAAATCAGTCAGGTCCTCGGCATTTTGTTAAGTAATGCAATGAATTATACTCCATCGGAAGGATGTATTACGCTTGGCTTAAAAAGGAATGGAAAAATACAGGAGTTATTTGTTTCTGACACCGGTATTGGAATTCCCACCGAGGAACGGGCACTTATTTTTGACCGCTTTTACCGGGCAGAAAAATCCCGAAGCACCAAAGGGCACTTCGGGTTAGGTTTATCGATTGCTTATGAAATTATTTCTGCACATGGCGGAACGATTGCAGTTCAGGATAATTTTCCACAAGGTACTGTATTTACGATTACGTTATAACCCGTTTTCCACTTATTTCCGGGTAAAAAGTTCCTTCATCACAAGGTTCTCCCGTACTGCCCAGGGAACCTTGGAATAATCCTGTATATGTTCATTGCGTGCAATCATTTCCTCTAAGGACAGCCAATGTACTTCATATCCATATTCTGCCTCATAATCATCGAGTTCCTGCTCACCGGATGTTCTCTCAACATCACAAAAATAGTAGTAAGAATCCATAATCAGGATGTCCTCCGGTTCTCCCTTTCGTTTTTCATGAACCAGATAACCTTCCCGGATAGTTTCGGGAATCACATGAAATCCCGTTTCCTCACGTACTTCCCGCAGCAACGTATCCTGTAACGATTCTCCCTGTTCCATACCACCACCCGGGAATTTGCAGTCGCCGTATTTCCCAAGAATCACGAGATACTTTCCTTTATGACAAATAATTCCTCTGGCAGCAGTTCGTTCCAAAAACGTACCATCATCAATTCCTTCTGCCAGATTCAGTATCAGTTCCTTTACCATTCCTCGTCCTCACCCCTTGTCACAGCAAATTCCTTTTCATATTTCCAGGTAATTCCCTTGTCTGTTGAGGAATAAAGACCATGGCAAAAGCCTTCGTCATTATAATAATCTCCTTCCGGCCCCTGACCGACATCCATATAAAGCATGCCATCCTCTTCCCAGACGTTCATCGGCATAACAAACGGGTTATAGTAAGTTCCATCCGACAACTCAACATTTCCGGAAGGATATTCAATATAAGAAAAGCTTTTTCCGCCATCGTCGGTGCGATACAGCTGCCCAAGAGAGCCCCCACTATATGCCAGACAGGAAAATCCGGTTTTTTCATCCGAAAGAAATGAAATCCAATTTGCATTTCCACCGCTTCCAAGATACGGATCACGGTTTACAAGCTCACACTCCTGCCCATCTGCCGAAACATGAATAAAGGTATAATACGTACTTCCGCACGCACGGTCTGTTCCTACCATACGGTATTCGCTTCCATCCTGCAATACATACTCGCAATCCGCTTGATACGTGAGCAATGATTTTACCCATTCTTCATCGACAGGTTCCTCCGGCTCTTCGGGCTCCTGCTCAGATTCCAAATCCTCAATCTGTTCATCGGGCACTTGTGTTATTTCCTGTGTCGGCTCTTCCTCAACCGTCGATAATACATCATTGATATTCTCCTGCTTTCGCGTTTTTGAAAAAAAGATACAGCATCCGATGATTATCAGTAATGCAATAAGCGAAGAAAATGTAATAATCATTGCCTTTTTATTCATCGTAGACATCAAATTTTATCCTTTCCTCATATGGAACGATTAATTTTGTTACAATTTCATCAGAGAGCGTTCTCATATCTTCTATGACCTCATGACAATTCTCCATAGTAACTTCAAACTTTCCATCGATTAAATCATTACAGATTTTGTGATTAATCTCCGCAGAAAAATGGAGATTATCCATATAGTTTTCCAAATTGGTAATCGTTTCCCGGTCGTTCATAAAATAAAAACAACGTACGTTTTCATAAGAAAGCAGCACGCGAAATGCCTGCTCCATATTATACAGATAAGCATCGGTATCACCATCACGATACGTACTGTCCCACCATAACATGGAATATGGCGGCATAAAAATATAAAATTCCGTTTCGGGATGTGCCTCAATTTCTGCTGTTAAAAGGGACAAATTGCTCTGCAAAAGGTCCTCATATGTGTTTTCCGGTTTCATTTCTGCCACAGTAGGCTTTCGGATATACAATCCTAATGCCATATCGGAATTGAAATTTTTCCACTGTGCCCAATTATAAGAGTCATTTTCATCATAATCCCCAATCAAAGATTGGGCGAGCATATAAGGTATTTTTTCAAAAAGAATTCCCTTATTCCATACATATTGCACATCATTGATATAATTATCATCATACAAATACATCGGGCATCCGGTTAATTCAAATGTTGGCTCAGGGTCTGAAACAAGAGCCGACGGGTCCAGATTATAAAAAACATATTTCAGCTCCTGATGTGCGAACGCCTCATCCAGCAAATAGCATAAATCAGCCGTTGCCCCATAGGAACGGATTGCCTTTATCACATGACAGTCGAACCCTTTATTAAACCAGTCATTATAATAGTTTTCTGCCACGGATGAGCCTGCAATCACACTGTCATAGTCAAAATTCTTTAAGGAACCTACACATTGATACTCTTTATCTGTCAAAACCGCCTTTAATCCCGGTAATGGTTTATGATACTGAAAAAGCGGATCAATGATAACAACTGCAAGAATACATAAAAATAACAGTACTCCACTTCCTATGAAAAAATGCTTTATAAACTTTTTTGCATTCATGCACATTCTCCATTTATAAACTCTTTAAAAATTAAAATAAATAAAAGTACTTACCTGGGAAAATGAAATTACAGACCATACAAAAATGAAAACCACCCATGCACAAAGTTTTTTGCGGTATGGATTTTCTGCAACCATCTGTAAGGTATTTTTCCGGCTGATAATAAACGCACTAACCAGTAATAAAACAAAAAACAATACAACATATGCTTTAGGCAAAAGCTCCGGTCGAACCATATTCAGTGCCTGTTTTACCAGATAAAATTCCGGAATATCCAATTTTGCGGAAAGCTTCAAAAGATAACCCGTATTTTTGAACATTCCAATATTTTTAAACATTTGAATAGCAGAGGTCATATCTTTACTTCCAAAGAAAATCAGGGACAAATTGAAAAATCCAAATGTGAAAAACCATCCAAGCCATCTTGGAATATGAAATTTCGCAGGATGTTTTTCTTTGGAGCCCTTAACTCCGACAATCCCCAGATTATCCCAGATAACAAGAAGTCCCTGCATAGAGCCCCATGCAATATATGTCCAGTTTGCCCCATGCCATAATCCGCTTAAAAAGAAGACCAGAAACGTGTTCCAAATCGTATGCAGCTTTCCTTTCCTGCTTCCTCCAAGCGGAATATATACATATTGAATAAAGAAGCGGGATAACGTCATATGCCAACGCTGCCATAATTCCTTTACGGAACATGCCTTATACGGGGAATTAAAGTTCACCGGAAGCTCAATGTTAAACATTTTTCCAAGCCCGATTGCCATATCACTATATCCACTGAAATCAAAATAAATCTGAAACGTATACGCCAGAACAACAAGCAGTGTGGAAGGCGTGTCCAGATAAAGATTCTGTTCAAATCCAAAATTAACAGGAAGTGCCAATACATCTGCAAGCAAAACTTTCTTTCCCAATCCGATTGTAAAAATAGAAATTCCCTTTGCAAAGTTGTCTGCGCAAAAAGAACGATTCCGGTTGTCTTCAAATTGCGGCATCATTTCTTTATATAAAACAATCGGTCCTGCAATCAACTGCGGGAAAAACGTAACAAACGTCAGATAATTAATAAAAGAATAGTGCTCCGCCCTTCCCTTTGCCCGATCTATCACAAACGATAATTGCTGAAATGTAAAAAAGCTGATTCCAAGCGGCAGTACAATATTTTTCATTGCTATATTTGTTCCAAATACCGCATTGATATTCTCAAAAAAGAAATCATAGTACTTGAAATAAAACAGAATCCCCAGATTAAATAAAACACCAACCCAGAGAGCTGCCTTCATCATCCCCCTGGAATGACAAAACTTTATTCCAAAGCTCAGAAGATAATTAAACAAAATACTTATGATAATAATTGCCAGATAATATATATTAAAATAGCCATAAAACCATAAGGACATCAATGCAATATATAATTTTGCAAGTTCATATGCTTTTACTTTATTTAATCCATACCAGCCAATCAGTGCGAGTGGCAGAAAAAGAAAAATAAAGATGTAGGAATTAAAGAGCATTTCTTCATCCTTTCTATTGATTGTAACTTCATTTGCACGGTTATTTTACCATTATAGGAATAATTTGTCTAATGTAAGGAAACCCTTGTAATAGATTTTAACATTTCAAGGAGGGTTTTATGAAAAAGTTATTCCTACTATTACCACTTTTAGTTTGTTTATGTGGTTGTTCGTCTGTACAATATTTTAATTCTTCGGAACCGGAGGAATTTGCAGAAACGGATTTTGAATCGGTGAACACAACAAATGTGGACAGTTCTTTTACCTTATCTCCATTTATGAGAGAAATGCGCGGTACGGTAAGGAATTTTCTCGGTGAAAATTACTGGCCAAATACCCTGTATTCCTCAGAAGAATTTGCCGAAAGAACCGGAATATCGGAAGACATGTATGATAGTTTTCTTGCCGAATACGAACATACCGAAGCCGGAACCGATTTAATGATTATTATTGATGCAAAAGAAGATTCTGTTGAAGCCGTTGAGCAATTAATTAATGACTATCGGGAGGTGCTCCTGCGTATTTACGAACAGCAACCCCAAAATCACGCCAAAGTTGCTGCCTCCAGAATCGAAACCATTGACCACTATGTCTGCTTTGTCCAATTAGGTGCAGATATTACTGCCTTAAAGGATAAAGGAGAAGACACCATGATTTCTTATTGTCAGAATGAGAATGAGAAAGTCCTTGATGTAATTGAAAAAAATATTTTGAACGAAAAAAATTAAGCCGGAATAAATCCGGCTTCAGACTGTAGACAAGGTGCTCCGAGAAACTTACGTTTCTCGGAGTCTTTTTCTTAGTGCCTATGAAATTTGTGC
>CAKRVA010000021.1 GCA_934408585.1 uncultured Lachnospiraceae bacterium | reverse complement strand
GCTTACGAACCTATCTGGGCTATCGGAACAGGTGAAACAGCTACTGCTGATCAGGCACAGGAAGTATGTAAGATGATTCGTGAGGTTATCGCTGAAATGTATGATGCACCTACAGCAGAAGCTGTTCGTATTCAGTATGGCGGTTCCATGAATGCAGGCAATGCAGCAGAACTCCTTTCCAAGGATGACATCGATGGAGGTCTTATCGGTGGAGCAGCTCTTAAGCCTGATTTTGGAAAGATTGTTAATGCATAATAGCAGAAGCAGTTGTGATTTTTAACAATTAATCAAATAAAAAAGAAGAAGGAGAGTCGATTCTATGCAGTGCGTATAGGCGATTCTCCTTTTTTAATGAAGATTGGCTTGTACTCATATTTTTTATGCTTTATAATAGAATTTAAGTCTTACAAAGGGGGAGAGCAGTAATGGCTTTGCAGTTGGGATGCTTTCTGGGGATGCTTTTTTTCTTGGCATGTGTACTATATACGCTTTGTAACCGCAAATACAGGAAGTATTTTGTGCTTTGCAAAATGTTGTGCAGCACGATGTTTCTTGTGATGGCATTTTTGATGGGAATTTCCTATGGAAAAATGGAATTCTTTTTCCGGATGCTGCCCGCATTACTGTTCTGTTATCTGGGAGATTTGCTTTTGGGATTTCACAATCGAACCCGGAAAAAGCCATACTTTCTTGCAGGAACGCTTGCATTTGGAGTGGGACATGTGTGTTTTTTAATCATGCTGTATGCACAGCAGCCATTCGGGTGGTGCGAGGGAATATCTGTGATTCTGTTTCCGACAGTGATTGCATTGCTCAGTAAGAATCAAAGCTTTCATTTTGGGCACTACAAGTATATGGCAATGCTTTATGCGATATTGGTCGGTACATTTGGACTAAAGAGCCTTTCCATTGCAATTGAGAACCCGGTCAATGCAAATATCCTTATGGCAGTTGGCGGAATGATGTTTTTACTTTCTGATGGTGTGATTTTCCTGATTTCATTCTGGAAGAGAAGAGTGTGGGCTTTTCATGGTCTGAATCTGGTAACATATTATCTGGCAATGAGCTTTCTTGCAGTATCCATAGCATATCGATAAAGGAGAAATAAAATGGATAACACATTATATATTGTGATTCCTTGTTATAATGAAGAAGAGGTTTTACCGGAAACATCAAGACGGCTTGAACTGAAAGTAAAAGAATTGATGGAAAAGGGAAAAATCAGCAGACAGAGCCGTGTGGTATTTGTAAACGATGGTTCTAAAGATAAAACATGGGAACTGATAGAGCAGCTTCATCAGAGCAATCCGATATTTAGTGGCATTAACCTCAGCAGAAACCGCGGACACCAGAATGCGCTTCTGGCGGGCTTAATGACGGTAAAGGAGTTTGCCGATATGGCAATTTCCATGGATGCCGATTTACAGGACGATATCAATGCCATGGATGAAATGATTGACAAGTATCTGGATGGAACAGACATTGTCTATGGAGTTCGCAGCAGCCGTGCCAAGGATACGTTTTTTAAAAAGGCAACGGCAGAATTCTTTTACAAGATTATGAACGGTATGGGGGCAAATACCGTATTTAATCATGCCGATTACCGTCTGATGAGCAAACGGGCATTGGAAGGACTTGCACAGTTTGAAGAGGTAAATCTGTTTTTACGTGGAATAGTACCGATGATTGGCTATAAGTGTGATGTGGTATATTATGAGCGCGGGGAACGTTTTGCAGGAAAAAGCAAATATCCGCTTGGAAAAATGATTGCATTTGCAATCGAGGGAATTACATCTTTGAGCACGAAACCAATTCGGCTGATTACGGGGCTTGGCTTTTTTATTTTTCTTGTAAGTATTGGAATTTTGATTTACAGTCTGGTGCGCCATTTTATGGGAGCTACGATTGTCGGATGGACCACTTTGATGGTTTCGGTATGGGCGATTGGCGGACTGATATTGTTATCACTTGGTGTTGTCGGGGAATATGTTGGAAAGATTTATCTGGAAGCAAAAGCAAGACCAAGATTTATTATTGAAAAAATTTTGAATGACGACGGACAGGAACGTTAGACAGAAGAAAGAGGAGATTATGGAACAAAATTTGAGATATTGTGACTCGGGCATTCATGCGCCGGTTTTAAAGGCCGTGAAAGAAATGGGCTTCGAATACATGACGCCGATTCAGGAGCAGGCAATTCCTGTATTATTAGAGGGAAGGGATGTGATTGGACAGGCGCAGACCGGAACCGGAAAAACAGCAGCATTTTCGATTCCGATGATTCAGAAAATAGATATCTCCTGTAAGAAACCACAGGGGATAATTCTTTGTCCGACAAGAGAACTGGCAATGCAGGCGGCAGAAGAAATCCGTAAGCTGACAAAATTTATGCATGGACTCAAAGTACTTCCGGTTTATGGCGGACAGGATATCAGCCGGCAGATTCGGGCATTGAGCCAGGGCGTGCAGATTATTGTCGGAACACCGGGACGTGTGATGGATCATTTGAGACGTCATACCATCAAAACGACTTTTATAAAAATGATTGTTTTGGATGAGGCTGATGAAATGCTGAATATGGGATTCCGGGAAGATATGGAAACCATTCTGGAGCAGATGCCGGAAGAACATCAGATGGCATTATTTTCAGCAACAATGCCAAAAGAAATTCTTGATATTACTCATAAATTTCAAAAGGATGCCGTATATGTAAAAGTAACTCCGAAAGAAGTTACGGTTGCAGCAATCGACCAGTCATACTATCGTGTGGCGAAAAAAGACAAGATGGAAGCATTGTGCCGGTTGATGGATTATCATCAGCCATCCAGAAGTCTTATCTTTTGTAATACAAAACGTATGGTAGATGAAATGACACAGGAATTAAAGAATCGCGGATATGAGGCAGAAGGGCTTCACGGCGATTTGTCCCAATATCAGAGAGATACCGTAATGAATTTGTTCCGAAATGGAAGAACGTCGATTCTGATTGCAACAGACGTTGCTGCAAGAGGAATTGATGTCAGTGGAGTAGATGCGGTATTTAATTATGATGTACCTGAGGATATTGAATATTATGTTCATCGTATCGGCAGAACCGGAAGAGCCGGACGTGAGGGAAGTTCCTTTACATTGGTATCAGGGAGAGAAGTATTAAAAATCAGGGATATTGAACGAATCTGCCATACCAAAATCAAGGAAAGAAAGCTTCCCGGAAGCAAAGATATTGTCAAAGTAAAATATCAAAAATATATTTCTGAGGCTCTGGAGAATGCAAATGGAAAAGACCTCAGTGATTTAATGAATCGTCTGGAGCGTACCTGTGATGAGCAAGGCGTTTCAGAACTGGAGCTTGCGGCAGCATTTCTATATCAGAATATGGGTGAGGAACCTGAAGAAATTCAGGAAGAACGCACCTATTATGACCGTAACCGTCGTCAGGATAACCGCCGTGTGGAAAGAAGAGAGGGTGGTCGTTCCAATAGCAATTACCGTGGCAGGGAAAGCAGGTTCCGGGATGAAAAAGGAAGAGACCGCTATCGCGACAGAAATGGGAAAAAGAATTTCCATGAAGAAAAGACGCGTGGAAACCGCCGGAATGAAAATGGACGGCAGAAGGGTCAGAAAATATATAAAAGAGGGACACAGGAAAAGTAATGATTCAGCTTTTAGCAAAATTGTGGATTGAAAATTATGAAGATACCAGAAAACCGGAGGTGCGTCAGGCATATGGCGTACTTTGTGGCGGTGTGGGAATTTTCCTGAATATTTGTCTGTTTGTGGGAAAGTTCCTTGCCGGAATGGTAAGCGGCTCTATCGCAGTTACGGCAGATGCGTTTAACAACCTTTCCGATGCCGGTTCTTCCATTATTACGTTGGTAGGATTTAAAATGGCAGGACAAAAGCCGGATTCGGCACATCCGTTTGGACATGGCAGAATTGAGTATTTATCGGGCTTTCTGGTTTCTGTTGTGATTTTGATTATGGCATTTGAATTATTGAAATCCTCTGTGACGAAGATTATTCATCCGGAGCCGGTCGAAGCGAGTTTTCTGGTGATTGTTATTCTGCTTGCGTCAATTCTTGTAAAGGTTTATATGTGCATTTACAATAAACGGATTGCTAAGAAAATTGACAGTGCCACGATGGATGCAACGGCGATGGACAGTCTGAGTGACAGTGTGTCAACGACGGTTGTTCTGCTTACGACGTTGCTTGCGTATTTCTTTGGAATACAGATTGATGGATATTGTGGTGTGCTGGTGGCCTTATTTGTCTTCTGGACCGGATTTCAGGCAGCAAAGGAAACCATCAATCCATTATTGGGCCAGCCACCGGAACCTGAGTTCGTAAAACAGGTGGAAGATATTGTGATGTCGTATAAGGACCGTGGGGTTCTTGGAATTCATGATTTGGTAGTACATAATTACGGACCGGGAAGAGTGATGCTTTCGGTTCATGTGGAGGTTCCGGCAAAAGGAGATATTCTGGAACTTCATGATATGATTGATAACATTGAGCATCGGCTTGCCAGGGAACTGAATTGTAGTGCGGTGATTCATATGGACCCCATCTGTGTGGATGATGAACTGACGAATGAACTGAAAGCCAGTGTGGCAGAAATCATCCGGAAGAAATCAGAAAAGCTTCATTTTCACGACTTTCGGATTGTGCAGGGACCGACGCATACCAATGTGATTTTTGATATTGAGGTTCCTTATGATGTGAAAGAAGAGGACGCAGAAATTGTAAAAGAACTGCAAAAGGAAATCCGGAAGCTGAGTACACCAGAAATGGAATATTTTGCAGTTATTGATGTGGACAGAGAGTATCTTTAGGGTAGAAAAATGATGGAAAAACAACAGGCGATAATGGAAAGAGAATATGCGATTCTTACGATTCTGGGACTGGGCGTTTTTCTTGCAGTACTTGGAATGCTTACAGGACTTAGTATTTTTGACGCGAATTCATTTAATACATATGCTTTGCAGGCAGACAGCTGGAGACAGGGAAGACTTGACCTGCTGGAGAATTACAGCTGGCTTGAGATTGCGCAGTATCAGGGGAAATATTATTGCAGCTTTCCACCATTCCCGTCTTATGTGCTGTTTCCGCTTACGTTTCTGTTTGGAAGCAATACGCCGGATGGTCTGGTGCTGTTTTTCTTTGATGTACTTGCTGTTTTGTGCTTATACAAAATTGCACTGCATTTTGACCATTCACCGCAGACAGCCTGTTTTGAGGCGTTGTTTTTTACAATCTGTACGAATATGACGTTTGTAATGTACAATCCGGCCGTGTGGTTTCTGGCACAGTCCATGAGCTTTGCACTGGCGGCATGTTCGATTTATATGGCGTTAAAGGGAAAAGGAGGTTTTTCGCTCTTTTTCTGGAGCTGCGGCGTAGGATGTCGTCCGATGCAGGCATTATTTCTTCCGGTATTGTTGTTCCTTTTATATAAAAATGAAAGGGAAAAGATGCCGGATAAAAAATGGTATGAACTTATATTGGCAAAGGCGTACTGGGCGTTGCCGGCACTTGGAATCGCCATTTCTTATATGGTACTGAATCAGCTGCGATTTGGAAATGTGGCAGAGTTTGGACATAATTATCTGCCGGAATTTTTATATGAGCATCAGCAGTTTTCAACCGGTTATCTGGCTGGAAATTTCAAAATGCTGATGCATTTACCACAATTTGATGAGAATGGGAAAATGATGATTGACCACTTTGGAAATTTGAATTTCCTGTGGGTGAATCCGCCGATTCTTATTGCACTGATTGGAATTTTATTTGCCTGTATCCGGAGAGAAAAGAGAGCAGTTATCGTGGGAGTAATGACCATAGTATTGTCAGCCTGTTATCTTATTGTGACAATGATGCATGCAACCATGGGAGGGTGGCATTTTGGAAACCGGTATTCCAATGATATTTTACCATGGCTCTATTTACCGCTTGTGATGGTGCTTGCAAAACATCCGAGGCTTGTAAAATATCAGCTCCCATTTGCAATCTGGGGACTGATGTTTAATGTGGTCGGAACCATAATTGTTTATAACGGATTATAGAAGTGTTTGGAAACAGAAAGGATATCCGTATGGAACAACAGAGAAAATGGCACAGGATAAAGCAATGGATTTTCGAGCATAAGATTTTACTGGTGCTTGTGCTGGAAGCATTTTTTGTATTAGGCTGGTTATGCGTTTCCATGAGGGAAGCGTCGGTACATCTGGTGTATGAAAACGAAAAAATCTGGGAGGTAATACAGAATAGGATTGCTCTGCCACAGGGGATTTATGAAGTTACGGTTTCCTATGATGAAACGGAGCAAAGCGAAGGTGGATGGATTCGCGCATATGCGGGAATGAATGATGAGCGTGAACTCTGGTGTGACGAAGTTGCTTTTCAACCGATGGCAGAGAGCATTCATTTTCCAATCTGGGTGAACCGTCCGGATGCAGATGATATTTCGTTTTTATATGATGATTACGGTGGAAACATCCATGTTCGCAAAATCACAATTGAAACAGCATGGAATTCCATGCTGTATCGTACAATCTGTCTGATACTGAAATGTATGGTACTGGATTTATTATTGTTTGGATTCTGGTATCGGGAGGCTTTAAGAAAGCATTCGGTAGTGATTGCCGGAATTCTTGGAATCACACTGATGACATCTCTTTTACTTTTTACACGATATCTGGTAATGGGACATGATGCAATGTTTCATATGGACCGGATCGAAGGTCTGAAGGATGGATTACTGACCGGAAACTTTCCGGTACGTATTCAGCCGACATGGAATCATGGCTGGGGATATGGCGTTTCTTTGATGTATGGTGATTTGACATTGCTTTTCCCGGCATTGATGCGTATTTGCGGATTTACGATAACGACATCATGGAAGGCATTTCATGTGCTGATTAATTTTGGAACAGCAGTCCTTTCGTATTATGCCTTTTACAAAATCAGCAGGAAAAGAAATCTGTCGCTGTTGATGACACTTCTATACAGTACTGCAAGCTACCGGCTTGCCTGCTTATATATCAGAAGTGCGTTGGGAGAAGCGGCGGTCATGATGTTTTTGCCACTTGTTGTATTGTTTTTCTGGTATGCATTTGGAGAAGAAGAGCAGGAAAAAGAGTACGGGACAAAGCTGATTGCACCGGTGATTGGTTTTACCGGAATGATACAGACACATATCCTTACCTGCGAAATGGCAGCACTGTTTATGGTCATTTTGTGTGTGCTTCAGTGGCGTAAATTGTTTCGAAAGAAGACACTTTTGTATTTTGGAAAAGTGGCATTATATACGATTCTCGTAAATTTGTGGTTCCTTGTTCCATTTTTACAGATGTTCGGGGAAGACCTCGTAATTATGCAGATGGAAGAAATGAGAAATGACTTCCAGATATGGGGATTGAGTGTTACAGAATTGTTTGCAACAAGTCCTGCAAGAGCCTATTATTTTACATTTGGTGAGAACACTTCCCTGGCAAATAAGTGTACACTGACCATAGGAACAGCCTTATGGGGAGCTTTATTTGCAACAATTCTCCTGATCTGGAATAAGAAGCTTAAAAATGCAAAGCCTGCGGCTGTCTGTGCAGGATTCGGAATTTTGGCAGCCATTATGACAACAAATCTGTTTCCATATGCATGGATGAAACAACATGTACCGGTAGTCAGTACCATATTTGGTAAACTGCAGTTTTCTTATCGGTTTCTGGGAATGGCAACGTTGTTTTTTGTGTTGGCAATTTTCTTTGCAGAATGTAATCTGCGCAAGAATAAAAAAATGAAAAAGTATATGCTGTTATTCAGCATAGTGCTTGGTGTGCTGGCGGGATATCAGGGAATGGACTATCAGTATCAGCTTTTATATGGGGGAACCTTTACCCAGAATAAATATGCAGAGGCTTCTCTGGATTCTACAGCAGTAATTACCGGAGAGTACCTGTATCAGGGCACAGACGTTGAACTTACGAAAACAGAACAAAGCATTATTACAAATGAAGTAAATGTGGAAAGTATGGAGCGGGACGGACTTCGTATGCAGATTCTGTGCAAGGCAGTGGGAGAAGGAGCATATCTTGAAACGCCACAGTTTTATTATCCAGGATATGTTGCAAAAGATTTAACCGGAACGTATTATCCGGTAACGAGAAGCGAGCATAACAACCGGATTCGGGTAGAACTGCCCGATGATTTTGATGGTGTAATTGAAGTTTTTTATCGTGAACCGGTGATTTACCGGATTTGTGAAGTAATATCATTGCTTTCTGTTTTAATATTAATCTTTGGGAAACGTTTCAAAGCGTACGGAGTGAATAAATGGAACTGGCAGTACAGAGAATAATTTTATTGGGATTGATTGCGGTTTTTTTATATCTGATTCGACCGGACTCTTTTCTTCACAGGGTAAGTCTGAGTGACTGGGGAAAAAGAGAGTGGGGAGTCTGTATCTTTACGGCTGTTGTAACCTGTCTGGTGGCAGTATATGGATGCGGAATCAGTGACTGGTGGAGCAAAAACGGACCGGATTATCAGTTTCAGTATGAAGAAATGACCGAAGCAGTATTGGATGGACATCTTTATCTGGACCTGGAAATATCACCGGAACTGGCATCATTGGAGAACCCGTATGACCCATTCCAGCGGGATGAGGCAGGAGCCTCTTTTTACTGGGATCATGCATTTTATAAGGGGCATTATTATATGTATTTCGGGGTGGTTCCGGTGTTTTTGTTGTTTGTTCCGCTAAAACTTCTTGGAATTACACTGCTTTCTTATCAGGCAACGAGAATTTTTGTCTGTGGGATTATTCTTGGAATGTTTTTTGTATTTTATGAAATCTGCAAAAGAATGTGCCCGAAAATACCATTATCGGCTTATCTTGGAATTGCAGTGGCAACATCCTGGATTTCTGTCTGGTATGCGGTAAAATATCCGGCAATGTACTGCACGGCAATTTCCGGAGGCGTCTGTATGGCAGTATGGGGCTTTTATTTCTGCTATCGGGGACTGGTGGCAGCACCGTTTACAAAAAGGTCACGGGGATACGTTGTGCTGGGTGCACTGTTTTCTGCATTGACATTTGGATGCCGGCCTACGGTGGGATTGTTTTGCCTTTGCCTTTTGCCATTGCTTTTTGCTTACTTGAAAGCCTGTGAACAGAAAAAGGAATTCTGGAAAACATTTGTGTTGTTCTGTATTCCGTTTCTGATTGTTGCAGTGCTATTGATGCTTTATAATCAGGCAAGGTTTGACAATCCGTTTGAGTTTGGTCAAAGCTATCAGCTTACAACGGTCGACCAGCATAACTACAGTGAAAATAAATTTCATTGGTATCAATGCCTGAATGGATTGTTGTTTCACTTTGTTCAATATGAAGACGTCAGTGGGGAATTTCCGTTCATTCATCATGATGGATGCTTCCTGTTGTTTCCTATTTTGTTTCTTGGATTGCGGAGTTTTGGCTTATGCAGGCGAAGTGAAGCTGACCGTGGAATGGTAAAGGGACTTGCACCGATGATTGCACTTTCGATTGTAGTGATTTCCTGTTATCATGTGACCTGGGCACCGATTATGTTCCGGCGGTATTCGATGGACTTTTATTTTTTGATGGGATTCCTTGTAATGTTTGGGACCTGTGGAATGTTGCAACGAATCCAAAATAAAACAAAAGCAGCGTTCTTTATCACATTGCTTAGTGTATACACCTGTATCATCTGCTTTTTGCTGTTTTTCGTGAAATATGATTATTCGGTTGCCGATTTGCAGCCGGAAGTAGTAGAACGGGTAAAAAATCTGCTGATGTTTTGGAAAAAGTAAGCAATTTCTTGCTAAATGCAAGGAAAACGTGTATAATGCGAAATGGAAAAAATGATATCATGAGGAGAGTGAGAATATGAAGAAACCTACCGTTTTAATGATTCTTGATGGATATGGATTAAATGAAAGAAAAGACCACAATGCGGTTGCTGAAGCAAATACCCCGGTCATGGATAAACTGATGGCAGAGTGTCCATTTGTTAAGGGAAATGCAAGTGGAATGGCAGTCGGACTTCCGGAAGGACAGATGGGAAACTCGGAAGTTGGTCATATGAATATGGGAGCAGGACGTATTGTTTACCAGGAGCTTACCAGAATTACAAAGGAAATTCAGGATGGTACGTTCTTTGAAAATCCTGCATTATTGGAAGCAATCAACAATTGTAAGAAGAACAACAGTGCACTTCACCTGTTTGGATTGTTATCCGATGGTGGCGTTCACAGCCACAATACGCACCTTTATGGATTGTTAGAGCTTGCAAAAAGAAACGGACTTGAAAAAGTATATGTACATTGTTTCTTAGATGGACGTGATACTCCTCCTGCAAGCGGTAAGGAATATGCAGAAGCATTGGAAGCAGAAATGAAGAAGATTGGTGTTGGTGAAATCGCTTCTGTTATGGGACGTTATTATGCAATGGACCGTGATAACAATTATGACAGAGTAAAACTGGCTTATGATGCATTGACTAAGGGAGAAGGCTTAAAGGCAGCAAGTGGTCCGGAAGGAATCCAGGAATCCTATGACCGTGACGAAACCGACGAATTTGTAAAGCCTACCGTTGTAATGAAGGATGGTAAGCCGGTAGCAACGATTCAGGATAAGGATTCCGTAATTTTCTTCAACTTCCGTCCTGACCGTGCAAGAGAAATTACAAGATGTTTCTGTGATGATGATTTTAAGGGATTTGACAGACCAAAGAGAATTGACGTAACTTACGTTTGTTTCTCTGATTATGATCCGACAATTCCGAATAAATTAGTTGCATTCCATAAGATTTCTGTTACCAATACGTTTGGCGAATGGCTGGCAGCAAATCATATGAAACAGGCAAGAATTGCAGAAACAGAAAAGTATGCGCATGTAACGTTCTTCTTTAATGGTGGTGTAGAAAAGCCAAACGAAGGAGAAGACCGTATTCTGGTAAATTCCCCGAAGGATGTTGCAACTTATGATTTAAAGCCTCAGATGAGTGCTTATGAAGTATGTGACCGTCTGCTGGAAGCAATCAAGTCACAAAAATATGATGTAATCGTAATTAACTTTGCAAACCCGGATATGGTTGGACATACCGGAGTGGAAAGCGCAGCAATCAAGGCAGTTGAAGTTGTTGATGAATGCGTTGGTAAAGCAGTGGAAGCAATCAAGGAAGTAAACGGACAGATGTTTATCTGTGCAGATCACGGAAATGCAGAACAGCTTGTGGATTACGAAACAGGTGAACCTTATACCGCTCATACCACAAACCCGGTACCGTTTATTCTTGTAAATGCAGATCCATCTTACAAATTACGTGAAGGCGGATGCCTTGCAGACATTGTTCCGACATTGATTGAAATGATGGGAATGGAACAGCCGGTAGAAATGACCGGAAAATCTTTACTTGTAAAATAATTGTTTTTTAGAGAAAGGAACCTTTAACCAGGGTTCCTTTTTTGATATAATGGGGACAGGTATGAATGGGAGGAAGCACATGATTGAAATTAAAAATGTGAAAAAAACATATGAGCATAAAGAGGTTCTTTGCAATGTCAATCTGACAATAGAAAAAGGAAGCATGTTTGGAATTGTAGGAAGCAATGGCTCCGGAAAAAGTTTAATCTTGAAAATGATGGCAGGAGTACTGAAACCGGATTCCGGAGAAGTTTTACTGGAGGGAGAACCGGTTTATCAGAATCACGAATGGAAGAAGAAAATATTCTATGTTTCATCCCTGCCGTTTGGCGATAAATCAGAAAATGCAGTAGATGTGCAACGGTATTGCAGCAGTCAGTACCCATTATTCAAGAAGGATGAATTTTACGATTACCTGATTAACTTTAAACTCGACAAAAAGCAGAAGCTGGGAACATACTCCGATGGAATGAAAAAGCAGCTTTCGTTTATCTGTGGAATCTGTTCGGGAGCAGAGTATCTGTTTCTGGATGAAACCTTAGATGGACTGGATGCGGTTACAAGACAGTGGATTCGCCGTGTCCTCAAAAAAGAAATGAAAGCACGGAATATGACAACCGTTATCGTGTCTCAGAATCTGCGGAAAATGGAAGAAATCTGCGATACCGTATGCTTTTTCCATGAGGGAAAAGTGATTTTATCCAAAAATCTGGAAGAAATAAAAAACAATATTCAAAAGGTACAATGTGTATTCAAATCTTCGGAGGATGAAGCAAAAATTGTATCGGTACTTGATATTGTAAAGAATGAGAAACGCGGCTCCCTGAACATCTTTACCGTCCGTGGTAACCGTGCAGAAATTCTGGATGTATTTGCAACGGTTAATACGATTTTCCTCGAGTCCGTACCGCTTCATCTGGAGGAAATTTATATCCGCGAAGCAGAAGCCGTCGGATATGATGTAAAGCGGTTGATGCTGGGGTATTTGCATGAATAAAATTAAAGATTGATAGTAGCAATGACTTCGTTCAAATTCCGTTGCACGGAACATTCCAATGAGCCTCAAAAACAAAAATCGTGTTCAGCAAAGGCTTCCACGATTTTAGAGTCTCATTTCCATCGTGCAAAAAGGCATTTTCACGAAGTCATTGTAACATCAAGCATTATTTTATTATCATGGCAAATATTTCATTGAAAATAGTCCGTGATTATGGTAAATTGTAAGCATCTGAAATCCACGGGCGTTTCGCCCGATATTCCAACGAACACAAAGAACAGAAACCATACAATTTCATAAGGAGGTGTTTATGAACCAGAAGGGGAAACAGATTCTGGACTATTTGTCGAAGCCGGAAATTCTGGATGATTTCAGAAGAGTGCAGGAGCTTGCTTGTTATTCTGATGGTGATATGCTAGACTTTAGTAGAGAAAGTAAGTTGTATCAATGCTATGTGCATTCCCAGGAACAACATCCACCCATTTTTGACGGACCGGATGAAAAACTGTATCAGACCGGATTACGTGAGGTCATTGGATTTTTACGAAGATGTGACCGGAAAGAGTCACTGAGACAGTATTGCAGGGCAAATTCCAAAAGACTGAGCCATTTGGATGAAGATACTTACATAACAGCAGGAATGATTCTGGGAGAATCCATGCTCCTTATTCGAAAGAAACATTATGAGAAGGAGGGGAGCTATGATATGTGCCAGGCAATGAAAGACTTACTTGCGGAAGCGGAAAAACGCGGTGAAATGCGTGGAGTAAAGCTGGGAGAATCTAACGGGCGCAAAGAAATGAAAAAAGAACTGGTACAAACGTTGTACCGAAAGGGAAAAAGCCTGGAAGAAATTTCACAGGATTTAGACATCCCGAAAAAGGATGTTCTGATGAACCTGTATCATTTAATGAAATAAAGAAAAGGAACACATCATGGGGAATACAAGAAAATTAGATTTGTTTTTAAATAAGACGATTTCGACAGGAAAAATAAAATGGAAGGTAGTTGATCTGGCATACATCTTATGCCTGTTTGTACTTGCATTTCTGGTACGATGGAAATTGATGCCGATTGAGTCTGCCGACTATTTTGGTTTTTTAAAGCTTTGGATGGAAGAAATCCGCGAAACCGGTGGATTCCTTTCGCTGGACCATCAGATTTCAAATTATACATCCCCCTACATGTATCTGATGTGTCTGGTTTCTTACCTGACGACCAATGACCTGTATGGATTAAAAATGATATCCATAGTCTTTGATTACGTGGCAGCAATTACCATGTTCTTTCTTATATTTCAGATTACCCGTGAGAAACATAAGGCAATTCTCGGAATGTCGATATTGCTTCTTTGCCCGACGGTAATTCTGGACAGTGCTTACTGGTGTCAGTGTGATATCATTTATACCACATTTATTTTGCTGGCATTACTGTTCTTTTTTAAGGATGACAGTAGAAAATGTCTGATTTTTATCGGAATAGCCTTTTCTTTTAAACTGCAGACATTATTTATTGTTCCGTTTTTAATTATTATGTGGCTGAAAGGAAAAACGATTAAGCTGCGGCATTTTCTGTACATACCGGTGATTTATGTCATCAGTGCACTGCCGGCGTGGCTTTTGGGTAGAGATTTTAAAGAATTAATGGGAATTTATTTTGAACAGTCCTCTTATTATCCGTGGGGAACATTGGAATATCCCAATATTTATGCATTATTGGGAGAGGCAATGCCGGATATGTATCATGCGCAGGAGGTTAGTGGTGCTGGTGTGTTTATGCTGGTAGTTGTATTAGGTGTTCTGGCATATTATTTTTATACGAAAAAGATTGTGCTTACAAATGAACTGATGGTTACACTTGCATTGTTTACCGTTGCACTTACGGTGTATATTTTGCCACACATGCACGACCGTTACGGATTCCTTGTTGATTTGCTCGCGATTGTTTATGGGGTGATGAATGGCAAAAAAATCATTATAACATGTGGATTTATGCTGGTTTCCATATTGACGTTTATGCCATATCTGATTGCACAGCATATTGTACCGATTACCTATATTGCGATTGGACTCCTTGCATTAATTGTTATTGTTGGTAAAGATTTATATCGTCAGATTAAAGAACAAGAATCCAGTCTTTAAGCAGACGAAGTTTCATGCCATATTCCCGGTTTGCCGGAAATCCGGAAACCAGAGGATAAAATACAAAGAAACACAAACAGGCAATTACCAGATATATGGTAATTGCTTTTTTGCTTTTAGGCAGCTTGGTTATCAGATATTTCATCGTATATCCCATCATCAGCATAGTAAATAGAATAGAAGGAAAATAATGATAAATAAAAGTGATTCGTCCACCACCAAGTCCCATGATAATCCAGGGGAGATATTGTGCAAGATAGGAAATACTTAAAAAGCCTGCAATTTTATCACGTTTTCCAATGAAACGATAGAATACAAACAATACACAGGGAATTCCAACCCACCAGATAGCAGGATTTCCCATACAGCTTACGGCACTTACATCCGTGGCATTTACGGCATCATTTGCATAAAGCAACGGCATCCAGATAATGGGCCACTCATAATAAGGAGAACTGTAATAATGTTCCGCCTTTAAGGTAGAGTGATACCAGAACATATACTGGGTGTTTTTAATGGTTTTATCAATCAGACCGTCGTAACCATTTGCACCGACGACAGGAATGTAAGCAAGTGTATACAGAACAAGTGGTAATATCACAAAAAATACGCAGCAGAAGAGAAACAGGCGAAGAGTCTGCTTCTTTGGAAAATGGGTAATCGTATACCAGAAAAATAAAACAGCAAGACCGGCTGCAGCGTAAACACCGGTAAGCTTGGTTGCAATGGCACAGGACATTCCGACACCGCACAACGCTAAAAGAAGATAAACATTGCGAGGGGGAAATTTATCGGTCAATGATTGTGGACTCTGACGGTATTCCATATCGACAAGAAAATACCGGTACAGATAGTAGTAAGCCAATATGATGAAAAAAGCAACAAAAATATCTATCGTTGCAATTCTGGATAACGTAAAGTGCATACAGTCAAAGGTAACAAGCAAGGTCGTCGCAGTAGCAACAAACGTATCTTTAAACATGCGTTTGGCAAAAAGGTACATTAGTGGAACGAGAAGAATTCCAAAGAGTGCAGACATAAAGCGCCAGCCAAACGGGGTCATGCCGAATATACGGACACCCAGGGCAATAAGGACTTTTCCAAGCTGAGGGTGTGTGGTTTCGTAAGTCACAAGACCGTGAATAAATTCATAGGCAGTACGACCGTGATATACTTCATCAAACATCGTGCCGGTCAGATACGTTTTGACTTCCGGGTACATTTCCTGCTCGTCAAACAGAGCATCGTACCGGCTGTCTGCAACCGGAGTAATCACGGTTCCATCCGGAGCAGTCAGAACCATTTCATTCAAAACACAGGTATCATCCAAGGCAACAAGACCGAGATAACGCAGATTCATATTGACCTCAATCGTATTCCAGGCAAAGACGGATTCAGCGGTGGCTTCTCCGTTTACCAGCATCCAGGAACCGGTAGATTCATCAAATGCAGAAATGGAAAACTTTCTGGTGTTCAGATTGCCGAGGAATATATGGATGGCACCGAGGTCTTTGTATTCTCCCAAATCAAGGACAATATCACAATTATCCGATGTCGCAGTATAACTCGTTTGTGGTGCATATGTATTTCCAATGCGGAAAAAAACAAGAATCGTAAAAAACAGGGTAAGAATTCCCATACAGATATAGTCTTTTTTGTTCATAAAATTTAATTTCATAATCAATGGTTACCTTCTATAGAATAATAATTAAATCTAGTATAGCAATTATTGCTATGGGAAACAATGTTAAAAAAGAAGAAAATGAAAGGGGATTTTATGAAAAAATATTTGCAGATTACGAACATACATGGAAGAGAAATTCTGGATTCCAGAGGGAATCCGACCGTAGAGGCTGAGGTGGTGCTGACGGACACGGAAACAGGAAAACGATACACAGGAAGGGCGGCGGTTCCATCTGGAGCAAGCACCGGACAATTTGAGGCGGTGGAGCTGCGTGACGGAGAAAAGCGCTACTATGGACTTGGAGTAACAAAGGCAGTTACGAATATCAATACAAGAATCAAAGAAGCACTGGCTGGAAAAAACGGATTGAAACAGGCATTGGTAGACCGCATCCTGATTGATACGGATGGTACGGAAAACAAAGAAAGCCTTGGTGCAAACGCAATGCTTGCAGTTTCACTTGCTAATGCACATGCAGCAGCAAACGCACAGGAGCTGCCGCTGTATCAGTATCTGGGAGGAGTATCATCAAAGGTATTGCCGATTCCGATGATGAATATTTTAAACGGTGGCGCGCATGCGGCTAATAATATTGATGTGCAGGAGTTTATGATTATGCCGGTAGGTGCCTCTTCCTTCCGTGAGGCGTTACGTTGGTGTGCGGAGGTTTTTCATACACTTTCTTCGATATTAAAAAGCAGAGGACTGGCAACGTCCGTAGGGGATGAAGGCGGTTTTGCACCTAATCTTGACAGTGACGAAGAAGCAATCCAATGTATTTTGGAAGCTGTAAAAAGAGCAGGCTTTCAACCGGGAAAGGATTTTAAAATTGCAATGGATGCGGCAGCATCCGAATGGAAGGGAAACAAAAAGGGAGAATATATCCAGCCAAAGACCGGACAGCACTTTACGTCTCAGGAATTGATTGAGCATTGGAAGCAGCTCGTGGAACGTTATCCTATTTTTTCTATTGAAGATGCTTTGGATGAGGAAGATTGGGATGGCTGGAAACTGCTTACTGCAGAGCTCGGAAATAAAATCCAGCTGGTAGGAGATGATCTGTTTGTAACAAATGCAAAACGTCTTTCTGCGGGAATTAAGCTTGGATGCGGAAATTCTATTTTGATTAAGTTAAATCAGATAGGAACCTTATCGGAAACAATGGAAACGATTGACCTTGCCCACAAAGCGGGTTATACGGCAATTGTATCTCATCGTTCCGGTGAAACGGAGGACACGACGATTGCAGATTTATGTGTAGCATTGAATACCGGACAGATTAAGACCGGAGCACCATCGCGTTCCGAACGTGTGGCAAAGTATAACCAGCTGCTTCGAATCGAAGAAGATCTGGCAGAAACAGCCGTATATCTGACCGGTTATGGTGACACCGAAAAGTAAATTGTAAACTGTAAGAAATTTCCATGTAACAAATTTGAAATATTTGTTGACGCCCTTATGTAAACCCGATAGAATAAAAAAGACGGATAAAATTACAAAGGGGTATTTACGAATGAAGAACAGACTTTATCAGATTTGCAAAAAAGGAATGGCATTGCTTATGACAGCAGCAATATTGGCAATGTTACCAAATGCATCCGTAAGTGCAGCTGTTACTGCAAATGGAGCTATCGCACAGGGCGTGGATGTATCAAAGCACAATGGAGCAGTAAACTGGAATCAGGTTGCCGCAGCCGGTATGAAATTCACATTTATTAAAGTAGGAAGTACCAAGAGTGGTGTGGACCCGCAGTTTGCAGCAAACATTACAGGAGCACAGGCGGCAGGACTTAAGACGGGAGTATATTTATATTCCTATGCAACAACACCGGAACAGGCAAGAGAAGAAGCAAATCTGGTATTGCAGTGGATTGATGGCTATACGGTCAACTATCCGGTAGTTTTTGATATTGAAGACAGATGCCATAAGGGATTATCCAATCAGCAGCTGATTGATCTGGTAAATGCTTTTTGTACCACAATCGATGAGGCTGGATATTATCCAATGGTTTATTCTTATAAGAACTTTTTTGATGGAAAATTAGGAATTTGTGGATGGGACCGCTGGGTTGCCCAATACAACAGTTCCTGTGAACACAATAATAATGTATGCTTCTGGCAGTACAGCAGCTCAGGAAAGGTAAATGGCTTTGGCGGAAGAGTAGACGTCAATTATCAGTATAAGGATTACAGCAATCTGATTATTCCGGAAGGATTTATTGAGCATAACGGAAATGTGAGATTTTATCGTAACTGGAGAATGCAGAAAGGCTGGGTGGATTTTAATGATACCCGCTATTATCTGGATGGAGCAGGTAATCTGGTCCGTGGCTGGTACACCGAAGGAGATAAAACCTATTATCTGACACCACAGGATGGAAGCATTGCAAGAGGTCAGTGCAATGTGGATGGTGCAGATTATTATTTTACCGCAGAAGGTGTTAAAACAACCGGATGGGTGACACTGGACAATCAGAAGTATTTTTATGAGCCTGCCAATAATGGCATTATGAAACGGGAATGGCTGAGTGATGAAAAAGGGAATTTCTACTTCTTTGACCGTACCGATGGCCATATGTATATCGGAGCACAGGTAATTGACGGTGCAGAATTCCTATTTAATGCAGAGGGTGTCAGACAGCATGGATTTGTAACAACCGAAACAGGTAAATGTTACTATGCTCCGGAAACCGGTGCAAAAGTGATTGGATTCTTTGATGCCGATAATAAGACGTATTATGCACAGGCAGATGGAAACGTAGTAACAGGAGCTGTTGAAATCAATAAAAATATGTATTATTTTGATGAGACCGGAGCACTTGTAAGAAATCAGGCAGTGGTTTTGGAAGATGTTGCATATCATACGACGGCAGATGGAATTCTGATACCGGACCCGATAGAAGAAGTGGTTCCTGCAGCAGCAACACCGACACCGGCGGCAAATTAAAAGATTGTCAAAGAAATTACTTGCAAATCAAAAATACTTATGATAAACTAAACCTTGCTTGGCATTAGGAGGTATAAAAATGGCAGTATTAAAGATTATAATTCAGATTATTTTTATTATATTGTGTATCGCATTAACAGTGCTGGTACTGATGCAAGAAGGCAAGTCCGCAGGTTTAGGAGCTATTAGTGGAATGGCAGAAACTTATTGGGGTAAGAACAAGGGACGTTCGATGGAAGGAAACCTTGTGAAAATCACCAAGTATCTGGCAATCGGCTTTATGCTGATTTCGATAGTTTTAAATTTAAGCGTATTTTAAAGATTAAGGCATTCTTGAAAAAGAATGCCTTTTTTATCGTATGGGAGAAAAATGAAACGGAAGGAAAAGAAAGAAAAATTTATTGGAACCTTTATAAGTAACAGCAAAGGATTCGGATTTGTGGAAGTAGAGGGAGAACAGGATGATTTGTTTATTCCGCCGGAATGTACGGGGGGAGCATTTCATCTGGATACGGTTGAAGTTGAAGTGTCGGATGTCCAGAAAGGAAAACGACGTGAGGCAGCCGTTACTTCCATTATAAAAAGAGGAATCAGCCAGGTTGTGGGAACCTATGACAAATGCAAGAATTTTGGATTTGTGATTCCTGACAATGAAAAGATTGCCACCGATATTTTTGTACCGGTAGAACGCTCCAAAGGAGCCGTAAACGGTCATAAAGTTGTGGTAGAGCTGACAGACTATGGGGACAGCAAGCATAAGCCGGAAGGAAAAGTGATAGAAATTCTGGGACATATCAATGATCCTGGCGTAGATATTCTGTCGATTGTCAAAGGCTTTGATTTGCCGGAGGAATTTCCGGAACGGGTATACAATCAGGCAATTCGTGTTGCGAATGAAGTAAGTGATGCAGACCGGCAGGGCAGACGTGATTTCAGAGACTGGATGACGGTTACGATTGATGGAGAGGATGCAAAGGACCTCGATGATGCGATTAGTCTGTCTTATGAGGATGGATGTTACCATTTAGGAGTCCATATTGCAGACGTGACGAATTATGTACAGGAAAATTCTGCACTTGACAGAGAAGCATTGGACCGTGGGACGAGTGTTTATCTTGTAGACCGGGTGATTCCGATGCTGCCGCATGTGTTATCGAACGGAATGTGTTCATTGAATATGGGAGAGGACCGTCTGGCTCTCAGTTGCCTTATGACGGTGAATGAAAAGGGAGAAGTGGTTGACCACGAAATCGTGGAAAGCGTAATCTGCGTAAACGAACGTATGAATTATACGGACGTGAGCAATATCCTTGAAAACGAAGATGAAGCACTTTGCGAACGTTACAAATTGCAGGTTCCCATGTTTCGCCTGATGCAGAAGCTTTCGGAGATACTGCGGAAGAATAGAAAGAAACGGGGGTCCATTGACTTTGATTTTCCCGAGAGTAAAATTATTCTTGCAAAAGATGGAACACCACTTTTTATTAAACCGTATGAACGTCGTGTGGCAAACAAAATCATAGAAGAATTTATGCTCCTTGCCAACGAAACTGTTGCACAGCATTTTTACTGGATGGAGCTGCCGTTTGTATATCGTACCCATGAGAATCCGGATCCGGAAAAGATTATGAAGCTCAGCACATTCCTTCATAATTTTGGCTACAATATAAAAGTAAAAAGTGGAGAAAATGAAATTCATCCAAAAGAAATCCAAAAACTTCTGACGAAAATCGAAGGAACGCCGGAAGAAGCATTGATTAGCAGACTGACGCTCCGGAGCATGAAAAGAGCACAGTATCAGACGGAGTGTACCGGACATTTTGGTCTGGCATGTTCGTTTTATTGTCATTTTACTTCGCCTATCCGCAGATATCCGGATTTACAGATACACCGGATTATTAAAGAACAGCTTCGTGGAAAAATGAGTCCGAAACGATTGGAGCATTACGAGAGCATTCTTCCCGAGGTAGCAAAGCATTCATCAGAGATGGAACGCAGGGCAGATGAAGCAGAGCGTGAAACGGAAAAACTCAAAAAAGCCCAATATATGCTGAATAAAATAGGGGAAGAATACGAAGGCGTTATTTCCGGAGTGACGGCATGGGGAATTTATGTGGAACTTCCCAATACGGTAGAAGGAATGGTCCATGTATCCCGGATGGCAGGAGATTTTTACTATTATGTAGAAGAATCTTATGAGATGGTAGGCAGAGATACCGGGAAAACATACAAATTAGGACAAAGAGTATCGGTTATTGTCGATGATGTAGACTTGCAAATGAAAACGGTAGAGTTTATACTTGCATAAAATAGTGAATTTTGGAAAGGCTGGTTCCTATGGCAAAAGAAGAAATGAAACTGGTTGCCAACAATAAAAAAGCATATCATGATTATTTTATCGAAGAAAAATATGAAGCAGGTCTGGTTTTGCACGGAACGGAAGTAAAATCTCTTCGAATGGGAAAATGCAGCATTAAGGAAGCATTTATCCGCATTGAAAATGCAGAAGTGTTTATATATGGAATGCATATCAGTCCATATGAAAAGGGTAATATTTTTAATAAGGACCCATTGCGTGTGCGGAAACTGCTTCTTCATAAAGAGCAGATTCGGAAACTGATTGGCAACAGCGCAGAAAAAGGATATACCATTGTGCCGTTGCAGGTGTATTTCAGCAATGGAAGAGCCAAGATAGAAATCGGTCTTGCACGTGGTAAGAAATTGTACGATAAACGACAGGATATTGCAAAGAAAGACCAGAAACGTGAGGCAGAAAAGGAATTAAAGATACGTCTTCGCGTTTAACAGGATAAGTTGATTTTTGGGAAAATCTCATTTATAATAACGAGGTAAGAAAGATATATTTGAAATAAGGGCTAGTCAAGGTTTCGACAGGGGTCTTGCAGCTGGAGAAGCTATCCGCAGGCGATGCGTCAAATCGCGAAAATAAATATAAACGCTGACGAAAAATTAGCATTTGCTGCCTAAGGGCAGCTGTCTGACTTAGTGCACCTACACATTAAGACCCAGGCATCAACGATGTAGGAAACGACATGGGTTAAGCTTTGCCCCCATGGGCGTAATATGAAGCTACTGAAACCTGAAGAGCGTCTGCCCCCGTCAGGTAGAGGGAATGGTGAGCAATCACAGATTGGCTGACTATGATAGTAGAAGGACAGGGAATGGGCTTTTGGACGCGGGTTCGACTCCCGCCTGGTCCACTCACGGAAACAAATGGCACGGTAGTTTTACCGTGCCATTTCACAAAAAGAAGAAGCGAGGAAAAAGAATGGTTAAGATTATTTCAGACAGTACCTGCGATTTGTCACAAGATTTATTGGAGAGATATGACATTACAATTCTCCCACTTCATATTTTGCTGGGAGAAGAGGAATACCTCGATGGAGTAAATATATCTCCCGATGAAATATATGCTTGGTCCGATGAATACAAAACAACACCAAAAACATCTGCAGTTGCAATGATGGATGTAATAGAAAAGGTAAAACCATATATTGAAGAGGGCATGGAGGTTATTTGTTTTTCAATTTCCGATGATATGTCTACTTCCGGAAATGTGATGCGGATGGCGGCAGAAGAGATGAATGCCACGCAGCAGATGTTTGTAATCAATTCAGGTAATCTTTCTACCGGTATCGGGCTGCAGGTTATTGAGGCAGCCATTATGGCACAAAACGGAATCTGTGCATCAGAAATCGTTGAAAAAATAGAACAGATAAAACCGAGGGTACGTGCAAGCTTTGTTGTAGATACTCTGACTTATTTATATCGTGGCGGCAGATGCAGCGGACTTGCAGCACTGGCAGGCGGAGCACTGAAGCTTCATCCCAAAATCATTGTGAAGAACGGCAAAATGCAGCCGGATAAAAAATATCGTGGAAATATTTTGAAAGCAACACTTTCTTATGCGAAAGATCTGGAACCGGAACTTTTAAATGCATGTAATGACAGAGTATTTATTACACATTCCGGCAGTGATGCGGAAGTGATTGAAGAAGTGAGAAAATATCTGGAAGATCTGCATTATTTTAAAGAAATACACATTACCCGTGCCGGAGGCGTAATCTCCAGCCACTGTGGATATGGAACACTTGGAGTATTATTTATTTCAAAAGAGTAAGGATGAAAAGATGAGCGAGCAGAATAATTTCGTTGTTGCAGGATATCGGTTTGGTTCTCTACAGGACGCGAGAAAAGCAGAAGAAGAACAGAAGAGAGCAATATACTTTGAAGAGCGTTTATCGGGAAGAAGTATAGAAAACATGTTATCCATTTATGACCGTGTTCTGGATGAAAAAATGTTTGTTACTCCGGTGGGCTGGGAGTATCTGAAATATTTGCAGGGACGTTTGCGGGAAGGTGGAATTGAAGAAGATAGAATTCGACCTGTGCCGCTTTATACGACATTTGCATTTGATTCTCCGGATGAAAAGGCGAATCGTGGTGTTGCCAGAGAATATGTTCGCCCATCTGTAAAACAGAAAAAATCACAGGAATCTCGAAGAAGAATTTCTATCATTGCAAATGTGATTCTTGCTTTTGCGGTCATAGCAATGTTTGTCATTACCATGAACGGTGAAAATGTGAATGCAATTAATTATCGCAGCGCAATTATTAATGAATATGCATCCTGGGAAAAAGAATTGTCGGAAAGAGAAGCTGCGGTGCGTGAAAAAGAACAGGAACTCGGAATGACATCTGAGGAAGAAACGGATACAGAGAAATTCACAGAATGAACATAATTCTATGAGATAATAAGTCCGAAAGGCGGGACAGGAGTATGGAACGATTAAAAATTCTTGTAGTAGATGATGAAAGCCGTATGCGGAAACTGGTAAAGGATTTCCTTGTGAAAAGCAATTATGAAGTATTGGAAGCAGAGGATGGAAGCCAGGCACTTGATCTCTTTTATGAAAGAAAGGACATCGCACTGATTATTCTGGATGTTATGATGCCCAAAGTGGATGGCTGGGAAGTATGCCGCGAAATCCGCCAGACTTCAAAAGTACCGATTATCATGCTGACTGCCAAGGGAGATGAACGTGACGAGTTACAGGGATTCCAGCTGGGCGTAGATGAATACATCACAAAGCCGTTCAGCCCGAAAATTCTTGTCGCCAGAGTAGAAGCAGTTCTTCGCAGAACAAATAAAACCGAAGAGCAGGAAAGCATTGAAGAAGCAGGTATTGTGGTAGACAAAAAAGCACATAGCGTTATGATTGATGGAAAACCGGTGGATTTAAGCTTTAAGGAGTTTGAACTGCTTACTTATTTTATGGAAAATAAAGGGATTGCATTATCAAGAGAAAAGATTTTAAACAATGTCTGGAATTATGATTATTTTGGTGATGCAAGAACAATTGATACACATGTGAAAAAATTACGGAGCAAAATGGGTGCCAAGGGTGACCTGATAAAAACCATTTGGGGAATGGGGTATAAATTTGAAGTATAAATATTCAATTCAAAAACAATTCACACTGATTTTTGGATGCTTAATGGCCGGCACAATTTTATTGTGCTGGTTTATTAATAATACCTTTTTGGAAAAGTATTATCTGAATGACAAACAGAAGACAATGCAGGAATCCTATCAGTTTATTAATAATGTGTCGAACGAAGGAGGCTTTGATTCGGAAAATTTTGATATCGAATTCCAGAATCTGTGTGCAAAAAACAATATTGATATCATCATTATTGATGCAGAAGCAAAGACATTAAAGACTTCGTCAAATAATTATGAGATATTATCCAGGCAGCTTCTGGATTATCTTTTTGAAGGAAATAATCTGCCGGCAAACCGCCTCCTCGAAAAAGGAGAACAATATGAGATGCGGATGCTTCTGGATGAGCGTACGAAACAGGAATATATTGATATGTGGGGTGTCCTGGATAACGGAAATCTTTTTCTGTTCCGCAGTCCGTTGGAAAGCATAAGGGAAAGCGTTGCGATTGCCAACCGGTTTCTGGCATATATCGGTATTGGAGCTGCTTTGTTTGCTTCTGTTCTGATTATGGTGATTTCGAGAAAAATCACAGAACCAATTAAAGAGATGACCAGAATATCGGAACGAATGATTGAATTGGATTTTGATGCAAAATATACCGGTAAAAGTAAAACGGAAATTGCATTACTGGGACAGAATATTAATAAATTGTCAGAAACGCTGGAAACAACAATTTCAGAATTAAAGAGTGCAAATAACGAATTGAAGCGTGACATTGAGAAGAAAAATGAAATGGAACAGATGAGGACGGAGTTCTTATCGAATGTTTCTCATGAATTAAAGACGCCGATTGCATTAATCCAGGGATATGCAGAAGGTTTGCAGGAGTGCGTGAATAATGATGAAGAAAGCAGAAACTTCTATTGTGAGGTAATTGCAGATGAAGCTTCTAAGATGAATCAGATGGTACAGAAGCTGTTGACATTAAATCAGCTTGAGTTTGGAAATAACAAAGTATCTTTGGAACGGTTTGATGTAACGGCACTGATTGATAATTATCTTCAATCATCTATGATTTTGTGTGAACAGAAGGGAATCCAGCTGCGGATGGAAAAATATCCGCCGATTCATGTCTGGGCAGATGAATATGGTGTGGAAGAAGCGTTTAACAATTATTTCAGCAATGCGGTAAATCATGTAGACGGAGAAAGAATCATTGAAGTTAAGATTCAGAATCTTCAGGATAAGGTAAGAGTATCGGTATTCAATACCGGAAAACCGATTCCGGAAGAAAGCCTGCCTCATTTATGGGAGAAATTTTATAAGGTGGACAAGGCAAGAACACGGGAATATGGTGGAAATGGAGTAGGACTTTCCATTGTTAAGGCAATTATGGATTCCATGAATCAATCCTATGGTGTTCTGAATTATGACAATGGTGTGGAGTTTTGGTTTGAACTTGATAATGGAGAGCAGAAATGATAAGATAGCCATGAGGTATTGCATATGAAAATTAGAAGAAAAATTACAATAGCATGCTTATTGGCATCTTTGGTAATGCTTACGGGCTGTGTCGGTGCAAACAAAATTCCGGAACTTTCCGAGGAAGAGGAAGCACTTGTGGTAGAATATGCAGCATCCACATTGCTGAAGTATGATACAAAGTATGCAGAGAAACTGACAGAGATTCCCGTCGAAGAGCCGGCGGAAGAAGTGCTGCCAATGGCAGAAGGGGATATGACACAGAGTCCGGAAACAGCAAATGTAGCTACGGAACAACCGACGCAGGAGCCGGAGGTATCTGTTGAGAGTATTCTTGGGTTACAGGATGTTGAAGTAACATATAAAGAGTATGAAGTAGATGATTTCTATCCGAACAATGGAAATGATATTTATTTTGTAATGAATGCAACGGATGGCTGCCAGCTTCTTGTTTTGAAATTTGAATTAAAAAATTTGTCAGAGCAGGAACAGGAAGTTTCGGTTATACCTGGAACTGTGCGGATGAAAATTGTCCTGAACGGAAGCGAAAAGAATGCACTGACGACAATGCTGTTAAATGATCTGGCAACGTATCAGGGAACACTGGCACCGCAGGAAAGCACAGAACTTGTTGTCGTTGGAGAGTATAAGGCGGAGGAATTGCAAAATATAGATTCCCTGGAATTAAAATTAAAGTCAGATTCGGCAGAGACGATTCTGAATTGTAAATAATCATGCAACAACATGGATGCAGAATGATAAATGTAATTTTTAAGGTTGAAAATCAAAATTGGTTTTCAACCTTTTTTGTAAAAACCCAGGTTTTATGCGGGTTTACATCGACCTCCAAAAAGGAATTCAAAAAAAATAAAAAAAATTGAAAAATATTGTTGACAATAACATTTTAGGGTGCTAAGATATAACTCGTTGCGGACGACACAAAAGATTGTCGAAAGCAACAGAACCTTGACAAATAAACAGCAATGCAACCCTGAAAAATTCCAGAAAACGAGTCGTAAGACTCAAAG
>CAKRVA010000020.1 GCA_934408585.1 uncultured Lachnospiraceae bacterium | reverse complement strand
GAAAATACTGACTTTTTGCCTCTCTAATACGGCAAAATCCTCGGCTTTTTGCCGAGGACTTTGTCTACAGTCTGAAGTGTGCGTGACCGCACACTTTTCTGTTTCATATTCTTCCATATTATATCAATTATCACTTACTATAAATCGATTATTTTTTGTCGCCATAAAGAGCAAATTTTTCAGTGGCTTGTTCCCGGGTAAGATGACATTGCTCGATTAGTTTTTCAATGGTCATTTCCTTCGAACTTCCGAACTCCTGACATAATGTGATAATTGATTTAATGTTGTTTTCTTTTTCTTCCTGAAGTATCTTTTTTACGTTCTGTCGCTCTTTTTCACGTCCAATCTTTTCGCCAATTTCTTTTCCGCGTTCGATTCCCTGCTCTATTCCCATTTCCCGCTCATCTCTCCGAATCAGCGCCAGTTCCCGTTCTTCATCGTATTCATAGATACTCATCTTCATTACCTCCGCTCTCTGCCTCAGTAAAAAATCCCTCAGAATCCCATTCCCGATACAGTACCCAATTGCTTCATCCACTGCTTCCTCCAAGGGCATTCTCTTTCTGTTTTCTCTGATTTTCTCGACATACTGCATATATTCCTTTAATACCGGACAACCTTCCTTCAGTTTTTCATTCTTCCCAGAATTGATGTTCAGTATCGTTACCTTCAGCTCCAGCTCCGGTGTCTCTGTCATCTTCTCAAATGCCTCTGACAGTTTCAGTTCCGTCTTCTCCGGTCGTTCCTCACTTCCATTGTAAAACACCACAAAATGTGGGGTCGGCAGTTTAATCTGCTTGGAGCTGTACAAAGACTCCTCCTTCACATGGACCTGCAACAAATCTGCCACATAAAACAAATCCCTCAACGGCATGTTCGGCGTATACGTGGACTGATGCTCATACAGATGCATTTCATTCATAATCAGAAATGACAAATCATTTTTCATTCCCATGTAGATGGCATTTTCCAGCGTATTAAACTCCAGCATGCCGGTATCCGTATAATGTGTTCCGTTCAGGCTGTTGTACAGGGACAGTGCATTCCCCGGGTCCCGGAAAATCATCCGGCTTACCGTATCCTTATAGTTTCGTTGTGTGTTCATGGTTCCTCCTTCCGCAGGAGTACAACAGGCACACAAAGACCCTTGCTTTTTCTGCTCTTTGTTTTCCTTCCTCCTGCTCTGTAATTGTATTTTGATGGGTAAAGCATGGATTTCAGAAAACTTCTGTTTTCTTTTCAGATCAAATATCATTCCTTACGATATTCGTGAAAATTCAGAATCAGGTTCGTATCAGAAACGAATCCTGTCAGATAAGATAATTGAAATATATGCTTTGAAGAAAGCATAGCATAGAGAATAAGATGTGTCAATGAATTTGCACAGTAAAAAAGGCTTTCATATTTATGAAAGCCTTTCGTTCGTAGCGAGAGAGAGACTTGAACTCTCAACCTCCCGGGTATGAACCGGACGCTCTAGCCAGTTGAGCCATCTCGCCATATGATATTGTTCAGTATTTCAATACTGTAATGGGACCTACAGGGCTCGAACCTGTGACCCTCTGCTTGTAAGGCAGATGCTCTCCCAGCTGAGCTAAGATCCCATGGGTCGCAGCCGTTTGACGACTGCTTTACTAATATACTATTTCTATATTTAAATGTCAAGCACTTTTCAAAAATTCCTGTATCATTTTCTCAAGGACTACTTTTCCCTCTGAAGAATCCCCCCGGCAGACTTCTGTCGAGAGTCGTTCCGGATGCCACTGTGTTCCCAGAATCGGAAGAAAGGTATGGCAAAGTCCTTCTATCACACCATCCTGTGCCTGTTGAATATAGCGGATTTCTTTTCCCGGTATTCCCACCCCCTGATGATGCGCACTGTTTACAAGCATCTGTTCGCCGTATAATTGATAAAAAAAAGAATCCTTTTCATTTTTAACCAAATGAAGCTGATCCTTCTCTTTATATTCATGCTGTGAAGCCGTCGGAAGATGTTGTATCATATCACCTCCAAATGCAATATTAATCAACTGCATTCCCTTGCATATTCCAAGAATCGGCTTCCGATACCTCGCAAACGCCTTTAATATTTGTAATTGAATCCGGTCCAGCTCCGGATGAAAACTTTTTGTTCCACAAGGAAGCTGTCCAAACAGCTTCGGGTCAATATCCCCTCCTCCCGGAAGAAGAAGAGCATCATATTCTGCGACATCAGGAACATTTAATGAAGTAACGGCATGCACCTGCAATGCTGCAAGTGCATGCTCATAGTTTCCTGTCTGATGCTTCTCGCCCGCAATTAAAATCTTTTTCACTGAATTTCCTGCCAGACTTTTTGTTATGTTATGATATGCAGGTCATTATAAAGTGTTCTCTAAAATAAATTTAATATTTTTTAATTGCAGCCCATTCTGTCCAATATAAATCTTTGTAACGGGATATTTCATATCAAGTACAATGGATTTCGACTGTGTTACCCACTGGTTTCCGGTTCCGTTAAAGGTATACACCCCTCTTGGTGTTCCCTGAATGGAAACCGTGACCGGTAGCTGTGCCAACTCAGAGAGCTCTGATTTTGCAGTAATCTCCACCCGGTATTCTCCAATGTTTAAAAGGTCCAATGCAAAATCAATCGAAGTTCCTTTTTTTACTATTTTATCGGATAGGTCAATGGATATTTCTTTTTCTACCTTATAATAAGTAAGCTCCATGACCTCTTCCTCAAAGCCGTCTTCTGCTCCTGTCACTTCCAGTTCCGTCTCTGTTCCCTCCAGTCTTGCATACGCCTGGGTGTTTAACAGGAAACGGCAGATATTTGCCGCACTTCTCTGCAGTTCTCCCAGCGTTAATTTCCCCTGTGCAAGTGACGCCAGTGTATTGTCATCCTGGTTCTTGGCTTCTGCATCCAGACAGACCATATAAAGGTCATTTTGCGCACGAATCATGGACGCATAGTCCGTACGGCTGGGTGCCTCCCCTTCTTCATTCATCTGTGCCCACCAGTCTGTCATTACGATTCCTTTAAAGCCCCATTGTTTATGAAGCACCTCGGTAACGAGGTCATAATTGCCTGCCGTCCATACCCCGTTTACCGCTCCATAAGTTGTCATTATGGCATCTGCCTGTGCTTCTTTTACAACAATCTCATATCCCCGCAGATAAATTTCACGCAGAGCTCTTTCCGAAACAATACTGTTTGTAGTAAAACGTCCAATTTCCTGATTATTGGCGCAAAAGTGCTTTACGGCTCCCGTCACTCCTGCCCGATGCATTCCCCGGATCTGTGCTGCTGCCATTTTTCCGGTAACAAGCGGGTCCTCAGAAAAATATTCAAAGTTCCGTCCATTCAATGGATGCCGGTGGATATTCATTCCGGGTCCCAAAAGAACATCAACATGATTTTTTACCATTTCCAAACCGGTATGATAATACAATTCTTCCACAAGTTCCTTATTAAATGTACAGGCAAGCATTGTGCCATTTGGCAGACTGAATGCTTTCATACCACTGTCAAGACGCATTCCGGAAGGTCCGTCACTACAGCATCCACAGGGAATTCCAAACTTCTGAAGTTCTTTTGAAACACCTCCAAAGGCTGCTGCCGTTCCGGGTGTTACCTTAGGACTTCCCATTCCTTCTCCTCTTATTATTGTTGCCAGTGCTTCCTTCGAAAGCTGTGCGATAAAGCTTTCCATGGTCGCCTTGTTTTCCTTTACATCATGGAGCCGGATTCCGCAATCTCCCTTGATTTCATACTCCGTTGGAAGTGACTCCACCCGTTTCTCACTGGGAAGTTTTTTCCGTAGTGGCACTTCCTCCATCGTCATTACATATTGATTGCCTTTTTCTACCGGCTTCATCCGTTTGAAGGATGTGACCGGTTTCAAAGCACTGTCACAAGCTTCCAAGCATTCCTCTTTTTCCAGGAAAAAGCTGCCTGATGGCTCTGTGCAATGGCTGTCACTTCCCACAAAAACCTGATATTCTCCTGCTTCCAGTATGAAACCTGACGTTTCTTCCTTTTCCTCGTAGGATGCAAAATTTCTTGCCGGAATCACAAATTCCATTTCCTGCACTTTGCCCGGAAGAAGTTCGCCGGTCTTTTCAAAGTCTGCAAGCACACGTACCGGTTTTCCCAGACGTCCCTGCGGTGCTCCAACGTAAATCTGTACTACTTCTTTTCCTGCATATGCCCCTGTATTTTCTACCAATACATTTACATGAAGCATCCGGTCTTTATAACAACACGAGCTTCCTTTCATCGAAAAAGTGGTATAGCTTTGTCCATAGCCAAACGGATAACGTACCTTTTCGGGTGCAACCGTCTCAAAATAACGATATCCCACATAGATGTCTTCTGCATAAATGTTCTGCTCCAGACCGCCAAAATGATGATCGGATGGGTAATCGGCAATCTGATAGGCGATTGTATCCGTAAGCTTTCCGGATGGTGAAGTCTTTCCGGTTAAAACATCTGCCGTTCCAAGTCCTCCAATCATTCCGCCCTGCCATGCATAGAGTACTGCATCCGGCTGATATTGGTCTACAAATGACATATCCATAATGTTTCCGACATTCAGAACAACTACCATTCTTGCAAAATATCTGCGCACCTGCTCCAGCATGTTTTCTTCTAATTCCGCAAGCCGGTAAGACCCCGGCAGATTCTGATTGTCTTTATCTTCTCCTGCAGTTCTTCCAATAATCACAATAGCATCCTGCGTATGCTCTGCCGCATCCTGCAAAAGTGACTCCGAAAGCGCCATTTCTTCCTGGGACCAGGGTTCACTTCCCCAGCCTACTCCTTCATCAAACGGATGTGATTCCTCCCACTTACGATATTGTGCCACAAGCGGCTCATACACCTGTACATCCTCCGATTGCTGTAACGCCTCCAGGATACCTGTCACCTGATTCACATTTACCATTCCGCCTGAACCTGTACCGCTTTTATAATAATGAAGCTGCATTCTTCCAAAAACAGCTACGGTAGTCCCCTTTTTGAAAGGAAGGATCTGATTTCTATTTTCAAGAAGGACCTGTCCTTCTGCCACTGCCTGTCGTGCCTTCTGTGTGTAAGATTGAAAATCCAATGTCATCTTTCCCATTATCTGTTTTCCTCCTTAACGGTTGTTACTTTCATTTTATCGATTTTATCCTGCTGTTTCTACTCCAATATTAATCAAATATTAGGTCGATATTGACATTAGAAACGTTTTTATTATATAATTTAATTAACAAATCATGTTTATTTTAACGAGGTGTTAGATGAGCATTTACTCTCACGAAATTGTCAGCGATGACACACGCCTGCAGCTTCATATTGCCCTTATCAAAGACAGTTTGTTTTATTCGCCCCCACACTGGCATGGTCATCTGGAAATTCTTTTCATTCAAAAAGGATATATGACTGCCTACATCAACGAGCAGAAATATACCCTTCAGGAAAATGATATTTTGATTGTTAATCCAAATGAATTGCATTCTACGAGCACCTATGGACATGCCGATTATCTGTTGCTGCAAATTCCACAGGACTATTATTCACGCTTACTGCCCCATGCTTCCTCCCTGCATTTTCAGGAATATTTTCCTGCAATCGTTGGAAATACCTCTTTGCAGAAGATGCGTGGAGAGCTTCTCGAACTATGCCGCACCTATCAGGCAGGGGAAAATGGTTATCTGTTGCATTTTTCCAGTGTTCTCTATGAATTCCTTTATGAATTATACCGTAATTATTCACAGGTTCTGAGTCCGGAGGCTCTGGAAAAAGAAAACCGCAGCTTCTCCCGTATGGAAGAAATTCTGCAGTTTATTAAAACGCATTACCGTGACCAGCTTCTGTTAAAAGAAGTGGCAGGTCACTTTCATATGAGTACGGAGTATTTCTGCCGCCTGTTTAAAAAGCATACCGGACAGACCTTTCTTCAGTATCTGAATGCCATCCGTATGATGTATTTCTATCAGGATTTACTGCATACCGATTATAGTATAACAGAATTAATGGAACGCCACGGAATCTGTAATTACAAAGTCTTTTTACGGGATTTCAAAGCCACCTATGGATGTTCTCCTTCAAAGCTCAGGAAACGCTAGTGTTTACTTTCCCTGCTTTTTTTCTGCACACATACGGTTCAGGTTATCCTCCATCGTCCGAATGGTGCGAATCGTCATTAGCATATCGGAGGCATCTACGCCTTCGTACAGATTTCCGAAGAAGTCATCTTCTTTTCTTCCAATCCCTTCTAAGAGTTCTGTTCCTTTTTGTGTCATAAAAATACGCTGTACCCGTCTATCCTTATGATCCGGTTTTACCTCCACAAGTCCAAGTTTCTGCATCTTTAACAACATCTGTTTGGCGTTCTGATGGGAACACCCCATCTGTGCAGATAGCTCCTTTAATGAAGGCGGCTGTTCGCACTGCGCAAGGCAGACCATAACGAAGCACTGTTTCCAGCTGATATCTCCAAAATATTGGTCTCCCTGTGTCTGTAACTGATTCAAAAATGTATTCAGCACCGCGAACAAAGCATATTTTTTACTCATGGACTGCATTCTCCTCTTAATGTACTGCCTGAACAAGATAAATCAATGCAACGGAAATTACAATCTGTATAATTGCAAAACGGAAAACGGTCTGTGTATTGGACCATCCCTTTACTTTTCGCACATGGTCATGAAGCGGCGTCCGGATATTTTTCATGATATGAATCTTGAATGCCCGGATAAGTGACACTTTCAAAAGTCCGAGTCCTCCATCCAGAATCAGCACGATTGCTGCCGGAATAAAGAGAAACGGTGCATCACTTTTTAATGCCACGATACTGATAAAGATACCCATTGCCCGGGAACCGGCATCGCCCATCATCAGTTTGCTCGGTGTTGCATTATACCAGAGATATCCCAGGATACAGCTCATAAACATCAAAATGATAAATGCATTTTCCCCCTGGGTATTTAATGATTTGTCCAGCAAATAAAACGTACCGAGCGTAATCAGTGTCAATGTGCCGGAAAGTCCATCTACTCCATCCGCACAATTCGTTACATTAATGGATGCCCATACCAGAACCACAATCAGAATGCCCAGCAGTACCGGCGGAAATTCTACCTGGATTCCCAATGTAGCCAGACGGATTACATTCGAATTGAAGTTTAAATATGTGATGGCAACGATAATTGCAATTACCAAATCCAGAATTCCCTTTTTCAGTTCGCCCCACGGATGTTCCGATGCATCATCCATATATCCGGTCATCATTTCAGCAACTACCAGAATAAGGTAAATCAACATTTCCAGATGAAGCGGTGCAAAAAGCAATACTGCAATGACAAAAACCAGTATAAAAATAATGCCGGCTCCTCTGGGTTTCCCTGCGGACAATTTTCCGTCATGTGCAAATTCACGTCCACCGTCTTTGGGCAGCCGGTCTGCAAATTTTGCAATCAGAAAAATCGTTCCTGCAAATGCTACAAGTAACCCTATCGCTGCTACCAGCGGGCTCGTCTGCTGCATCAAATAATGTATCATGTTCTCATCCTCTTTCCTATGCGATTCCTAATGCTTCTTTGGCAAGCTTATCTGCCATGTCATTATATTTATCTCCGGAATGTCCTGCTACTTTTTGAAAATGAATGGACACCTTTGCTGAGATTTCATCATAAAATGCCTTGTACGCTTTTGTTCCTTCTTTGTTTGTTTTCCAGTCACCAAGACACCATTTGGCAATTCCTTCATAATCATGGTAAATGGTAATTTCAGGTATGTTGTGGGAAAGTGCATATTCCATTGCCGCTCTTGCTCCCATAATTTCACCTGCCACGTTATGCATCGCTGCAAGTTCTTCGTCCTGATATTTTTTTGAAAAAGTTTCTTCCGAATCTCCGTTCAGAACTACCATGCCATAGGAAAACTCACCGGTTCCGCTATGATAGCTTCCATCCACATAAATACGTACGCCTTTTTCCGTGGCTTCCTGTTTTCCGGCAAGATAATCTTCTGCCTCCGCCTTTGTCTTAAAGCTCTTGTATTCTGCTCCGGAATATCCGTGGACGCTTGCCTTACATTCTTCCCATGTGGAAAAAATTCCGGTCACGGTTCCCTTTCGTACTGCATAAAACTTTTCTGCCATGAACTACATCCTCTCAGGTGCACTGAAGCCCAAAACATCAATACATGTTTCCAGAATATCCTTGGTCAGAATCAGAAGTGCAATCCAGCTCTTTTTCCTGGTTTCATCCTCTTCTGCCAGAATTCTGTTTTCATGATAAAAACGATTGAGCGCATTTGCCAGATCATAAATGTATGCACATACCTTATGGGGAGCCGCTTCTTCATAAGCATTCTCCATCATTGCATTAAACTTGGCAATTTCCATCATTAAAGCTTTCTGGGAATCCGTATCTGCCTCACACAGGGTAAGGTTGTCCATGGATATTCCCTGCTCTTTTGCCTTCGTAAGGATGGATTTGATTCTTACAATCGTATAAAGAATATATGGGCCGGTATCTCCCTCAAAGGAAGTAAATTTATCAATGTCAAAAATATAATCCTTGGATGCCTGATTGGATAAATCTCCGTATTTAATTGCAGAAAGTGCAATGATTTTTGCCGTTTCTCTTGCTTCCTGCTCATCGACCTCACGGCTTTCCACAATCTTCTGATACATTTTATCATTGATTTCCTGAATCAGATATTCCAGACGCATTACACCGCCATCACGCGTTTTAAAGGCTTTTCCATCTGCACCGTTTACTGTACCAAAGCCAATATGAAGAAGCTCTGTTTCATCTGTTACAAGCTTTGTTTTACGTGCACAACGGAATACCTGTTCAAAATAAAGCTCCTGACGCTTGTCCGTCAGATAAATCATCTGATCCGGATGATATTCGCGCATTCTCTCCATTATTGTAGCCAAATCCGTCGTATTATATAAAGATGCTCCATCAGATTTTAAAATCATACAGGGCGGGATTTCCTTCGTATCTGTTTCCTCTTTTACGTCAACGACCAACGCCCCCTCACTCATATGGGCATAGCCTTCCTTCTTCATGTATTCCACCATTCCCGGAATCACATCATGAACATCTGACTCACCCTTCCACAAATCAAAGGTTACATTCAGATTGTCATAATTACGCTTTAAATCTGCGACCGACACATTCAGAATATGATGCCATAAAGCACGGTATCCCCGCACACCACTTTGCAGCTTGAAAGTTGCATCCATTGCTTTTTCTTTATATGCCGGATCTTCCTTGGATTTTTTGCTTGCGGTCGGATAGATTTCTTCCAGCTCTGCTACCGTAACCGGAGATTCCTCCGGGTATTCTCCTTCATAGCTTTCATCAAAATAAATAAGCTCGGGTCTTCTTTCCTTTAACTCCGTGATAACGAGTCCCATCTGTAAGCCCCAGTCGCCAAGATGAATATCACCGATTACATGGTGTCCTGCATACCGGGCAATCCGCTTAATACTTTCACCAATTACCGCAGAACGCAAATGTCCTACATGGAGTGGCTTTGCTACGTTCGGTCCGCCGTAATCCACAATAATTGTTTTACACTTTGCGGGTTCCTCCAGACCGAATTTCTTTTCTTTTTCCATCCCCGTCAGATAATCTGCGAGAAATTTTCCTTTTATTTTTAAATTCAAAAAGCCGGGAGCAACAGCCTGCACCTCTTCGAAAACATTACTGCCCTCACATTCTGATGCCACATCATTTGCAATCATAATAGGTGCTTTCTTATAAAGCTTTGCACCTGCCATTGCACCATTGCACTGATATTCACAAAGGTCCGGACGGTTCGATACCGTAACCTTTCCCAATTCCCTGTCGTATCCTGCTGCTTCAAATGCATTTTTCATTTCTTCCGAAATCAAATCCAAGAACTTTTTCATAATTTCCTTAACCTCTCTGTTTTAATAAGGTAATACCTTACTATTTTATCATTGAATAAACACATCCGCAATAATTCTGGCGGTATAAATCATATTCTTTTGACAATTCCACCGACCGCTTATACCCATTTTTCTTTTTGAAATCCGAGGGCAAAAAGGCAATCTCCATTTCCTTCCCCAGTTGTTCTCCGATTTCATTAATCTTTGCTGCATTTTTCAGTGGGCTGATGGTAAGTGTCGTAGTAAAGTAATCTGCTCCATGTTTTTTTGCCTGGATTGCAGTTTCCCACAATCTCATCTCATAACATCGGAAGCAGCGCTCGCCGCCTTCCTCACACTGTTCATATCCACGTGCCATTTCAAAAAAGCGTTCCGGCACATAATCACCTTCGATTACCTCTATCGGATATCCCTGTCCCTGCGCGTTAAATGCCTGAATCAGCCGTTTCTGTTCCTCAACACGTTTCCGGTATTCCGGCTCCATTGTAATATTCGGATTAAAATAAAATACCGTAATCTGAAAAAAGGAACGCAGATATTCCAAAACATAGCTGCTGCACGGTGCACAGCAGCTATGTAAAAATAAATGCTTTCCTTTTGTTTCGTTCTGCTCTAAAATTTTGTCTAATTCTTTTGCAAAATTTCTGTTATTCATCATGAATCCTTTACTATTTGCTAAGTGGACTCTTGCGGTAAATAATATCCTCTCTGCTTGGTCCATTGGATACCATGGTAATCGGGAATCCAATCTGCTCTTCGACGAACTCTATATACTTTCTGCAGTTTTCAGGCAGTTCTTCATAGGATTTAATACCACGGATATCGCATTTCCATCCGGGAAGCTTCTTCAATACCGGTTTTGCCTTTTCAAGTTTCCAGGTTACCGGGAATTCTGTCGTAACTTCTCCATCGATATCATATCCGACGCAAACCGGAATTTCATCAAGATATCCGAGAACATCCAATACCGTAAATGCCACATCCGTTGTGCCCTGCAAACGGCATCCATATTTGGAAGCTACACAGTCAAACCATCCCATACGTCTTGGACGTCCTGTGGTTGCACCGTATTCACCGCCATCACCACCACGACGGCGCAGTTCATCTGCTTCATCTCCAAAAATTTCAGATACGAATGCACCTGCTCCTACTGCGGAAGAATATGCTTTGCAAACGGTAATAATCTGCTTGATTTCATAAGGTGGAATACCTGCTCCAATTGCACCATAAGCTGCCAAAGTAGAGGAAGAAGTTACCATTGGATAAATTCCATGATCCGGGTCTTTTAAGGTTCCGAGCTGTCCCTCTAGCAAAATGGTCTTTCCATCCTTCATTGCCTTTGCAAGATAAGAAGATACATCACATACATAAGGTGCTACCATATCACGATATTCACGCAATGTTGCAAGAAGCTCTTCCGGAACAATTGCCGGCTTGTGATATAAATGCTCCAAAATAACATTTTTGAGTTCGCAAACTCTCTGTACCTTTTCTTTCAGGGTATCCTCATCAAAAAGTTCACTTACCTGGAATCCGATTTTGGCATATTTATCGGAATAGAACGGTGCAATTCCGGATTTTGTTGAGCCAAAGGATTTTCCTCCCAGACGTTCCTCTTCATATTGATCAAATAAAACATGGTAAGGCATTACAATCTGTGCACGGTCTGATACAAGAAGCTTCGGAGTTGGTACTCCTTTTTCCGTAATAGACTGAATTTCATGAAACAAAACCGGAATATTCAATGCCACACCGTTTCCGATAATACTTGTTGTGTGGTTGTAAAATGCTCCTGACGGCAATGTATGAAGTGCAAATTTGCCATAATTGTTTACAATCGTATGTCCTGCATTGGCACCACCCTGAAAACGTACAATAATGTCCGCCTCCTGTGCCAGCATATCCGTAATTTTACCTTTTCCTTCGTCTCCCCAGTTTGCTCCAACAACTGCTTTTACCATGTGTTTATACTTCCTTTCGTATAATATTCCTGTGTGTGTCTTTGTTCTCTTAACACCACGCATTTTATTATACACGATGCGTTTCTATAAGTAAAATCAATGTTTGTTATATTTATTATAATTATTTCTTATATTTCTATTGAGATATCCTTCGAAGCATTTTATAATAAAAATAACCTTCTATGAAACGGAGAATCCTATGAATAACCTTGAATTATATAAAACTTTTTATTATGTTGCAAAAGCGGGCAGTATCACAGCTGCCGCAGAAAATCTTTCTCTGACACAGCCTGCTGTCAGCCAGTCCATGAAGCAGCTTGAAAAACAGCTTGGTGTACGGCTTTTCACAAGGACCGCCAAAGGAATCCGCCTCACGACAGAAGGGGAGATTCTCTTTCCCTATGCGGAAAAATGTTGTGAAAGTATCCGGCAGGGGGAACAGAAAGTAAAAGAACTGCTCAATCTTGACTACGGTGAAATCCGTATCGGTGCAAGTGATATGACTTTAAAATATTATCTGTTGCCCTACCTTGAAAAATTCCATCAGGAATATCCCAAGGTCAAGGTTGTTGTTTACAACTCCACAACTCCGGAAACGCTTGCTGCACTCTCCTCGGGGAAAATCGATCTTGGTATTGTGAGCTCCCCGCTTCCCGAACAGATTTCTTTTGAAACAAAAAAGGTCCGGGAAATCCAGGATATTTTTGTAGCCGGAAGCCGTTTTCTGGAATTAAAAAACAAGCAGTTGTCCTACAAAGAATTGGAACAACTGCCTGTAATCTGTCTTGAAAAAAATACAAGTACCCGAAAATATGTCGATACTTTTCTTGAAAAGAATAACATCTTCCTTTCCCCGGAATTCGAACTTGCAACAAGTGACATGATTGTCCAGTTTGCTCTGCGAAATTTGGGAATTGGATGTGTCATGAAAGATTTTGCCCTGGAAGCTCTGGCAAATGAAGAACTGTTTGAGCTCTCCTTCACGCCGCCTCTTCCAAGCCGAAACTTTTATATCATCCATCCGGAAGAAAATTCTCTTACACCTGCACCACGCGAATTTTTGAAGCTTTTTCCTTAAAAGACATCGGATTCTTCAAAAAATTTCGCATTTGCTGCTGCTAATACTTCCTTTGCCTTTTCCAGATCAGACGGCTTGATGGCAATGGCTGCTTCATCCGTCTTTGTGCATAAGGCATACATATATTCCACATTCAATCCGGCTGCACACAGGGTATGAAGTGTCTCCTGCAGAGCACCGACTTTATGCGGAAGAATTACTGCTACGATTTCATTGATGGTTGCTGAAAAACCATTTTCTTTTAATGCTACTCTGCCTTTTTCCGGATGATTTACAATCAGGCGAAGCATTCCATAATCACTGGTATCAGCAAGACTTAATGAAATAATATTAATATCGTTTTCTTTCAACAAGTTTAATACATCTTCAAGACGTCCCTGTCTGTTTTCTATAAATACAGATAACTGTTTCATCCTCATCCCTCCTACTATACCAGCTTACGGTTATCGATTACATGAACCGCTTTCCCCATACTTCTTTCAATGGTCTTCGGCTCAACCAGCTTTACCTTGACTGCAAGACCGATTGCCTGCTGAATTGTATGTGCAATCTTTTTACTGAGATTTTCCAATTCACGAATCTGGTCTGAGAAGAAGGTTTCTTCCACTTCCACCTGTACCTCTAAGGTATCCAGATTATTTACACGGTCAACAATCATCAGATAGTGAGGTGTTGTTCCGTTCATTTCAAGCAATGCTGCTTCAATCTGTGATGGGAATACATTAACGCCACGGATAATCAGCATATCGTCGGAACGTCCTACAAAACGGCTGATTCTCGCCGTTGTTCTTCCACATTCACACTTATCGTATGTAATGCTGGTCAAATCCTTGGTACGATAACGAATTAACGGTAATCCTTCCTTGGTCAATGTTGTAAATACAAGTTCACCCGTTTCGCCCGGTCCAATCGGCTGCAGGGTATCTGCACTGATGATTTCCGGAAGGAAGTGGTCTTCCTGAATATGAAGTCCCTTATGGAATTCACAGTCACATGCCACACCTGGTCCCATAATTTCCGACAGACCATAAATATCATGAGCATGAATGTGAAGCTTCTCTTCTATCTGATGGCGCATCTGCTCTGTCCAGGGTTCTGCACCACAGATTGCGGTCTTCAGCTTAATGTTTTCGATATCTCCATTTGCCTCTAAGGTTTCTGCAATATGTAACAGATACGATGGTGTACAGGCAATTGCAGTTACGCCGAAGTCCTTCATCATCGTTGTCAGCTTTTTGGTATTTCCGGTAGACATCGGTACTACGGTAGCTCCTAAATATTCTGCTCCATAATGTGCCCCCAGACCACCGGTAAAAAGTCCATATCCATAGGCAATCTGTATGATATCGCCTCTTGTAACACCTGCCATCGTAAACGCTCTGGAAACACATTCGGACCAGATATCAATATCTCTTCGTGTATATCCGACTACGGTTGCTTTTCCGGTTGTACCGCTCGATGCATGTACACGGACAATTTCCGATTGTGGTGCTGCAAAAAGTCCAAACGGATATGTATCTCTCAAATCATTTTTTGTTGTGTAAGGAAGCTTGTGTATGTCTTCAATCCCCTGAATATCCCCCGGTTCTACACCTACCGCCTGCATCTTTTTCCGATAATATTCCACATTGTGATACACACGGTTTACCACTTTTACCAAGCGCTTGCTCTGCAAATCTGCAAGCTCATCTCTGCTGATACATTCTTTTGCTTCATTCCAAATCACGGCATTCATCCTCCGATTGCTATCATTTCCTGTTATTATGCCAAAGCATATCCTGCTTCAAAAGCTTTGGTATTGATTTCAATGGTCTTCTGAGGAACGGTTTCCTCAATGACCTTTAACCAGTCTTCTTTTTCAAAATCCATTCTCTTGGCTGCCACACCGATAATAATCGTATTAAATACTCTGGCATTTCCGATTTCTTTTGCCAAAGCCTGTGCATCCAGTGAAATAACGTTATATTTTTTCTTCAGGTCCTCAATAATGTTTTCCGGATACTGTGCTGCTCCGATGGCAACCGGCATAGGGTCCATACGCAAATCATTGACAATCAGAACGCCATCCTTTTTGAGGAAGTGTGCATAACGAAGTGCTTCCAGACGTTCAAATGCAATTAAAACATCTGCCTGTCCTTCCTCTACAATCGGTTCTGCTACCTTATCCCCATAACGTACAAATGTAACAACGCTTCCTCCACGCTGTGCCATTCCGTGTACCTCTGAAATTTTTACATCAAAACCTGCCTTGCGGGTAATTCCACCTAAAATTCGGCTGGTAAGCAGCGTTCCCTGTCCACCGACACCGACAATCATAATATTTTTTGTTTCCATTCTTCTATCTCCATTCTTTTCAAAAGCAATGTATTATTTCTTCTCATTTGGAATTAAGGAAATTGCTCCAAACTTACAATTCTTCATACAAAGTCCACAGCCATTACACATGGTTTCGTCGATTACTGCTTCGCCGTTTGGTCCTTTGTGCATTGCAGGACATCCTGCTACCATACACATACCGCACTTCTTACATTTTTCAACGTCTACCACACATTTTCCCTTTGGTACAAATGTTTTCAAAAGTGCACACTGGGATTTTGTAATAATGACAGAAACTGCATCTCTCTGTGTTTCTTCTTTTACGAGCTTCTCAATTCCTTCAATATCAAAAGCATCTACTTCATAAACATGTTCAATGCCCATTGCCTTGCAGAGCTTATAAATATTAATCATATAAGTGGTGTCACCCATCAGCGTTTTACCGGTTGCTGCATGGTCCTGATGACCCGTCATACCGGTAGTAGAGTTATCCAGAATGATTACCGTACCGGTTGCCTTGTTGTATACCATATTCATCAGAGAATTTACTCCGGTATGTAAAAAGGTGGAATCTCCAATCACTGCTACCCAGTTTTTGATGAAGTCTTTTCCTTTTGCTTTCTCCATACCATGCAGATTACTGATGCTGGCTCCCATGCAGACGGTTGTATCAACGACACTAAGTGGTGCCACTGCTCCGAGTGTATAACATCCAATATCGCCTGCTGCATGAATTTTCAATTTCTTTAATACAGAATAAACGCTTCTGTGTGGACATCCGGGACAGAGGATTGGTGGACGTGCCGGCACCTGTGCTGCTTCTTCAATCTGTAAATCCTGCTTCAGAATGGCTTTGCGAAGCATATTGGCACTGTACTCACCCTGTACGGTAAAGATTTCCTTTCCAATACAGGAAATACCCCATGATTTTACCTGTTCTTCAATAACAGGCTCCAGTTCTTCCACAATGTAAAGTGTATCTACCTTTGATGCAAATTCCTGAATCAGTTTCTTTGGTAACGGATGAACAAGTCCCAGCTTCAATACGGAAGCATCCGGTAATACCTCTTTTACATACTGATAAGGAATACCACTCGTAATTACACCGATTTTGGTATCCTTATATTCTACTTTATTAATATCAAGAGTACATGCGTCCTCAGCCATACGTTTTAAACGGTCTTCTACAACGAGATGACGTTTGATGGCATTTCCCGGCATCATAACATTTTTGGCAATGTTCTTCTCATATGGCTTATCCGGAAGCTCTGTTCTTTCTTCCAGATGAACAAGTCCCTGGGAATGTGCAAGTCTTGTTGTAGTACGGAAAATAATCGGAGTATCATACTGTTCGGAAAGTTCAAATGCTCTCTTAATAAATACTCTTGCTTCCTCACTGTCGGATGGTTCAATTACAGGAACCATTGCCGCACGCGCAACCATTCTGGAATCCTGCTCATTCTGTGAGCTGTAAATTCCGGGGTCGTCTGCTGCCACCAGAACAAGTCCACCGTTGACACCACTGTAAGATATGGTATAAAGCGGGTCTGAAGCAACATTTACTCCAACATGCTTCATGGATACTAATGCACGTACTCCGCTCAAAGAAGCTCCAATGGCAACTTCTGTTGCTACTTTTTCATTCGGAGACCACTCACTGTATACGTCATCCTTATATTTTACGATATTCTCACTAATCTCAGTACTTGGTGTTCCGGGATATGCGGCAGATACTTTTACACCTGCTTCATATGCGCCTCTGGCAATCGCTGCATTACCCAGCATCACTACTGTTGTTCCTGCTACTTCTTTACTCAAAATAAAACCACCTCTCCATGTTCTTTTGTTTCTTTCATCAAAAATAATGCACTAGAAATAATCATAACATATTTTCGGTTACATGAAAACGAAAAAATTTGCGGGAACGCTATTTTTCGCATTCCCGCAAATCAACATTCTTTTAATCCAAATTAAATTTCTACAACCCATCCTTCAGGAGCCTTGATGGTTCCCATCTGGATTCCGGTTAATGTTTCGTAAAGTTTTCTTGTTACAGGTCCCATTTCCTCCATACCACTTGGGAAACAGATTTCCTTGCCATGGTCTACAATTTTTCCAACCGGAGAGATGACAGCTGCTGTTCCGCAAAGTCCTGCTTCTGCAAAATCCTTTACTTCATCAAAATAGATTTCTCTTTCCTCTGCTTCAAGACCAAGATATTCTCTTGCCACCTGAATCAGGGAACGTCTTGTAATAGAAGGTAAAATACTGTTGGACTTCGGAGTGACTACCTTGCCGTCTTTTGTTACGAAGATGAAGTTTGCTCCACCTGTTTCTTCTACCTTTGTTCTTGTCTTTGCATCCAGATACATATTTTCATCATAACCCTGATTATGTGCATCCACAATTGCATGTAAGCTCATTGCGTAGTTCAGACCTGCTTTGATATGACCTGTTCCGTTTGGTGCTGCACGGTCAAAATCACAAACACGAATCGTAATCGGTTTTGCACCACCCTTGAAGTAAGGGCCAACCGGTGTTGCAAAAATACGGAACTGATATTCACTTGCCGGCTTTACACCAATTACCGGGTTTGTTCCAAACATATACGGACGGAGATAAAGTGTTGCACCGCTTCCATAAGGAGGCACAAAAGCTTCATTCGCCTTTACGACCTGCTTTACTGCTTCCACAAAACGTTCCTTAGGGAAAACCGGCATTTCCAGACGTGCTGCACTCTGTTCCAAACGCTCTCCGTTCAAATCAGGACGGAAAACCACGGTACGTCCATCGCTGGTAGTATATGCCTTTAAGCCTTCAAATACCGTCTGTGCATACTGAAGAACACCTGCACATTCATTCAATACAACGTTTGCATCTTTGGTAATAATGCCTTCATCCCATGCTCCGTTTTTAAAATTTGAAACGAAACGATAATCTGTCTGAACATAGCCGAAACCAAGATTACCCCAGTCAATGTCTTTCTTTTCCATGATGTTTCTTCCCTCCTAAGTCTTTTCTTTCTACGCATCTTTTGACGCCCGAAACTTATATTAGAAAATATTATTATCCTTTTGTTTTTAAAAGTCAAGCCTTTCTCTCATACTTTAAAAACTGGTACGCAATATCAAAATACGTCTGTTCTTCGCTGTCTGCCGTTATCTCCCATTCCTCATCCTCGTCCAGATTCGGGAAGTAGGTATCCGCCTCATAGGTATGGTCAATTTTGGTCACATGGCAGACATCACAGTACGGCAGAAGCTGACGGTAAATACTGCCGCCGCCAATCACATAAACAGACTCTGACGGATACTTCTTTAACTCCTCCAGCAGTTCCTCCAGATCATGCACCACAATCGCATCCTTCACCGAATAATTCCGGTTTCCGGTAAGTACGATGTTTGTACGGTTCTTTAACGGCATTCCACCCGGGAAGCTGTCCAGCGTTTTTCGTCCCATAACAACAACATTCCCTGTTGTTTCCTGACGGAAAAATTTCATATCTGCCGGAATGCTGACCAGCAATTCATTTTTATTTCCAATGGCCCAGTTATTGTCCACTGCTACAATCATATTCATGTTATTTATCTCCTTTGGCGGTACATTTTTCTTCTGTCTGTTTAGATTGCAATCGGAATATCCTTAACCTGCTCACCGGTCACATAATTGTCCACACGCACATCGTTTCTTGTGAACTGATAAAAGTCTTTTACATCCGGATTCAGCCAGAAGGCAGGTGCTTCATATGGTGTCCTGCTGATAAGCTCTTTGATAATCGGAACATGACGGTCATAAATATGGGCATCTGCAATCACATGTACCAGTTCTCCCACATTCATATCACAGGTCTGCGCCAGCATATGTACAAGCACGGCATACTGTACCACATTCCAGTTATTTGCTGCCAGCACGTCCTGAGACCTCTGATTCAGAATCGCATTCAGTGTTAATTTATCCTCACCTTTTTTCTGCGTCACATTAAATGTCATGCTATAGGCACAGGGATAAAGATTCATTTCATGCAAATCCTGATGAACATAAATATTTGTCATGATTCTGCGGCTGAACGGATTGTTTTTCAAATCATAAATCACACGGTCTACCTGGTCCATCATGCCCTCTTTGTATTGATGCTTCACACCCAGCTGATAGCCATATGCCTTTCCGATAGAGCCGTCCTCGTCTGCCCACTCATCCCAGATGTGGCTGTGCAGGTCATGGATGTTGTTCGACTTCTGCTGCCAGATCCACAACATTTCATCCGTTGCACTCTTCAATGCCGTTTTCCGAAGTGTCAGAATAGGAAATTCTTCTGCAAGATTATAACGGTTTACGACTCCAAACTTTTTAATGGTATATGCCGGAGTTCCATCCTCCCAGTGTGGACGTACCTTTTCTCCCTCGGTACTCGTCCCATTTTCCAGAATATCCTTACACATATTGATAAAAATCTCGTCTGCCTTACTCATGCTTCCTTTGTCTCCTTCATTAAAGTTCCCATTTATCACAAAGAGAGTTAATCTGATCCGCAAATTTTGCCAGATCCTTATTAGCGCCTCCCTCGTTCTTATGAATTACCGCAATCAGCCGCTGTCCTGCTGCAAGCAGTCTGCTGAATACATCCGAAGCAGCCTTTGCCTTCTTCTTTACTACCGGAATCGGCTGTGCTTCGTATTCCAGCTTATTGGTAAGAAGATTAAACTCCGTTCCACTGTACGGCGCATATGCTTTTAAACCGTGTTCCACCTGTAGACATTCGACAAAGGATTTGCATACGGAATCTTCGCCATGTACAATGAAAATCTTTCTTGGTTTTTCCTCAAACGCTTCTACCCATTCAATCAAACCATTCTTATCAGCGTGTCCTGACAATCCGGTCAATGTCTTAATTTCTGCACGCACTTCTATCGGCTCTCCGAAAAGCTTCACTTCATCCACACCTTCCACAAGGACCCTGCCAAGCGTTCCGACCGCCTGATATCCCACAAACAGAATCGTACATTCTTTTCGCCATAAGTTATGTTTCAGATGATGGCGGATTCGTCCTGCTTCGCACATACCGGATGCTGAAATGATAACCTTGGGTGTATTTTCAAAGTTGATTGCCTTGGATTCATCGCTCGTAATTGATAAACGCAACCCCGGAAATGCAATCGGATTAATTCCTTTCCGGACAAGCTCCATTGCTTCTTCGTCAAAGCATTCGATTTCATTTTTATGGAAAATACCGGTTGCTTCCACTGCCAGCGGACTATCCACATACACCGGAAAATCCTCATGTCCTTTTACCAGCCGGTCTTCTTTGATTTTTCGTAAAAAGTACAGCATTTCCTGTGTTCTTCCTACTGCAAAAGAAGGAATGACCACATTTCCGCCCCGGTCGAACGTTTCCTGCAGAATCTGTGTCAGTTCGGCAACATAATCCGGTTTGTCCGTCGGATGGAACCGGTCTCCATAGGTGGATTCCATAACCACATAATCTGCCTCTTTGGTATAGCTTGGGTCCTTAATCAGTGGCTGGTTTTTATTCCCAATATCCCCGGAAAAAACAATTTTCTTGGTAACACCTTCCTCGGTTGCCCACACCTCAATACTGGAAGAACCAAGCAGGTGTCCTACATCGGTAAAACGGATTTTTACGCCTTCGCATAAATCTATGATTTCATTATAGCTATACGGCACAATTCTCTTAATTGCCGCATCTGCATCTTCCATTGTATATAAAGGCTCCACCAGTGCATTTTCTGCACTACGCTTTGCCTTACGGTTTTTCCACTCCGCTTCCTGCATCTGGATATGTGCACAGTCACGAAGCATAATACTGCACAAATCCGCTGTTGCGTCTGTGGTTATAATTTTTCCGCGAAAACCTCTCGCAACAAGCTGCGGAATCATTCCGGAATGGTCAACGTGTGCGTGTGTCAGAAGAACATAGTCAATCCGCGCTTCGCATACGGGAAGGTCCGCATTTTCAAATGCATCCACTCCCTGCTGCATACCATAATCTACCAGTATATGTTTCTCCCCCACCTGCAGATAATGGCAGCTTCCTGTAACCTCATGGTCTGCCCCAATAAAAATTAATTTCATATATTTTTCTTACCTTCCCTCTCTGTAAAAAACCAAGTTGTTATTACACCGAGTATACCATATTTACATATGATATAGCAAACGCTTAAGGAAACGTCTCTATGGATTTTTCACTCTTTTTTTCCCTCTTTTTAATTACGCTCCTTTCCATGGATGCCCTGATTTTCGGTCTCTCCTATGGCATGGAACATGTATATATTTCTCCGCTGTGCCTGTTTCTCATTTCCTTCATTTCAGGCGGAGTCTTAACAATTTCTTTTTTCTTCGGCGATGTTCTTTCCAGATACATCCCACCCACAGTTGCCAGATGGCTCCCTTTTCTGGTGCTCCTGTTTCTTGCTTTTTACAAGTTGTATGATGCCCTTCCTTTTTTTCACCGGCAAAAAAACGAAATGACAACCGAAACACTTTCCCACAAAATCAACCAGAAAGAAACACAGGTTTTATCTCCGCAGGAAGCTTCCCTGCTGGCTGTCACGCTTTCCGTAGACAACATTTCTGCCGGGCTCAGCATCGGTTCCCTGCATATTCCGATTCTCTTTATCTTTATATACTCTGTGGTAATCCATTTCATCACGATTTATGCCGGATGGACCGCAGGTCAGTTTTTCTCCAGCCGATGTTCCCGTAATCTGTCACTGGCAGGTGCTATTCTTTTATTTCTTTTGGCTTTCCTTCAATTACATTAAAAAAACAAAGCAGCTCATGCACAAACAACGGCACCAAAGCAAGTACCTCCAGCATACACCATTCCTTTAAGGATAACCGGCTTGTTCCGAACAACATTACAAAGTACGGTATTTCCGTCACCAGAAACTGCAGCAGAAAGCCAATTCCGAGAGCTGCCAGCATATACAGATTATCGAAATGCTTCATACGAAAAACAGAACGGTTTACATCCCTCATTCCGACTGCATGTACCAGCTGACTCATGCCAAGCACCGTAAAGGCATGAGTCTGCGCTTTATTCAATACCCATTCCAGTTCCAGTATTTTCTTCAGATTCTGAAAGTTGACCGGCAGCCCTTTTTGCACAAGTTCCCCATAAGGAACCGTCAAAAATGCCACAAGGCTGATGACTCCGATGACCACGCCATAGCATATCGTACAGGAAAGCCCTCCATGGGAAAACATCGTATCCGTGCTTTTTCTCGGAGGTACTTTCATCAATTCATCACCGTCATTCACATCCATTCCAAGTGCCAATGCCGGAAGGGAGTCGGTAATCAGGTTTACCCATAAAATATGGCTCGCCTTTAAAGTCGCAGGAAATCCTGCCAGAATTGCCGCCAGCATGGTAATGATTTCTCCAAAATTGGAAGAAAGCAGAAACAAAATTGTTTTGCGGATATTTTCGTATATTCCGCGTCCTTCTTTAATTGCCTTTTCAATCGTTGCGAAATTGTCATCCGTCAGAACCAGATCGGCAGCGTTTCTTGCAACATCTGTTCCACCTTTTCCCATTGCAATCCCTACATCTGCAGCACGCAAAGAAGGTGCATCATTAATTCCGTCACCGGTCATTGCAACAATCTTGTCTTTTTTCTTCAATGCATTTACAATTCTTACCTTATGTTCCGGTGATACCCTGGCAAATACTTTTATCTGCCCGATTCGCTCTCCCAGCTCTTCTTCGGTCATTGTTTCGAGTTCTTCCCCGCGCATACACTGGCTGCTGCTATTCGCAATTCCAAGGTCTTTTGCAATAGCAAGTGCTGTATCCACATGGTCCCCGGTAATCATTACCGTATCCACATGTGCATTCTGAAAGCTTGCAACAGCATTGGCAACGTCCTCCCTCGGCGGGTCAATCATTCCTACCAGTCCAAGAAATACAAGTTCTTCCTCTGCCTCCAGGTTTCCTTTTGTCTTCATGGAAATTGCCAGTACACGAAGTGCCTTTGATGCCATTATGCCGGCTGCTTCCAATACCTCTCTTTTTGCCCGTTCTGAAAAAGCCGCTTCTTTTCCATTTTTCCAAACACTTTTACACCTTGGCAAAATGCGGTCTACCGCTCCTTTTGTAAATGCAATTTCGCCATCCGGTGTACTGTGAATTGTCGTCATTCTTTTCCGCATAGAGTCAAACGCACATTCTCCAATACGTGGATATTCTTTTTCACAGATTTGTTTTTCAATACTATATTTTTTTGCCAGGAACAAAAGCGCCAGCTCCGTGGGGTCCCCGATGTTCTGCTCTCCCAGTTTGGCATCATTGCAAAGCACGCATGCCCGGAGAAATTTCTGATGATTTTCCACATCTAAGGAATTACTGTCGATGATTTTTCCATTCACATAGCATTCCTGAACCGTCATTTTATTTTGTGTGAGTGTACCGGTTTTGTCCGAGCAGACCACATTTACTGCCCCCAGGGTTTCTACCGATGGCAGTTTTCGCACAATTGCTCCGACTTTTACCATTCGTGACACGCTCAATGCCAGCACAATCGTCACGATAGCTGCGAGTCCTTCCGGGACGGCTGCGACCGCAAGGGAAATGGCAGTCAACAACATCTCTCCAATATCCCGCTTCTGAATTACCGCCACTAGGAATAAGAAGATACAAATCCCAATGGCAAGTGCGCTCAGCATTTTTCCCAAATCAGCAAGCCGTTTTTGAAGCGGAGTCATTTCTTCCGGTCCGCTTTCCAGCATTCCCGCAATTTTACCGATTTCGGTATTCATTCCGGTAACCACAACGACTGCTTCTCCTCTTCCGGCTGTTACCATCGTCGACATAAATACATCTTGCAAACGGTCCCCGATACCGCCTTTTTGCAATGGTTCTTCACGATGCTCCTCTGCTCCGGCATCTTTTTCAACCGGAACCGACTCCCCGGTAAGTGCAGATTCATCCACCTTCAAATTCATCGTATAAAGGAGTCTGGCATCCGCAGGTACCTGCCTCCCGGCTTCCAAAAGAATCACGTCGCCCGGCACAACCTCCAGACTTGATATTTCTATTTCCTTACCGTCACGCCGGACAATTGCTTTGGGACTCGATAGATTCTGCAGTGCCTCGATTGCCTTTAATGCTTTTCCTTCCTGTGCCACACCTACTGCCGCATTCAAAATAATAACTACTGCAATAATCAGAGATTCCCCAACCTCTCCAAGAAAAAGCGAAACCGCAATTGCCGCCATCAGAATATAAATCAGCGGATCATTTAACTGTTCCAGAAATAATGTGACTACACTTTTCTTCTTTCGTTCCTTCAGCTTATTTGCTCCATACCTGTCCAATCGTTCTGCAGCCTCTTTTGCCGACAATCCCTTTGCCCAATCGTTCATCTCCTGCTGTTGTGCTTCCTGTTCCACGGTTTCGTTCCTAAACATAGTAATCCCTCCTGCTCATACTTTTTATATGCATGTCCAGGAGGGATTATTACTTTACATTTATTTTGTTGGCGACGGCGAACTGTTACTTACCTGATACGCCTGCTGTGGGTCTAATGGCATTGTATAATTGTCGCTGTAGCTTGCATTACAACGGATACAGGTATAAATCGTATACCCCTGTGTTGTATTGGTCGGTGGAATAACCACTGCCCGATAAGTGTGATTATTTAAGTCAAGTTCAATACTCTCTGCATAAGAGCTTCCGCAGCTACACACAAAAGAACGAATTCCTTTTTCCGTACAATTTGCTTCCTTTAACACATAGGACACATAGTTGTGAGAGTGTGGCGTTGCAGTCGGAACCGGCGAAGCTCCTTTTTGCGATGTTGGATTTGCCGTTCCGGTCGCCTGCGGACTTGCCGAAGCTGCACTTGATGCTGATGGACTTGCCGAAACCATATCCGTTGGTCTGGAATCCAGAACCACACCACATACCACACACGTCCTCTGCTCGGTTCCCATATGTGTCGAAGTTGCTTTTTCGGCTTCTGTCCAGTCGGATGCAACATGTCCTGCCGCCGGAATGCTTTGTGTATAAAAGCTTCCACAGCTACAACTGTATCTTCGTAAACCTGCCAGTGTACAGGATGGTTCCCGTTCGGTAATCGCAGTATACTGATGCACATGTGCCGGCGTAGCCGTTGGTGATGCTCCATTTCCGTTGCTTCCCGTATATGGAATGCTTTCGCTTGCCACGATTTCATCACAATAGATACATTTCTTTACCCGCAAACCGTCCTGACTTTCCGTTGGCGTACGGACAATTTCCCAGTCATCTGCAACATGTCCGGTAGAAACCACATCCACATAATACTCATCTCCACAAGAGCAGTAATACCGGATTTGCCCTGCCTCATAACAAGTTGCCTTCTTTACGGTCTGCTCCTTATAGTCATGCACATGGTTCAAATCGGTCGGAGCTGCGGTCTGTCCCGGTGTTACGGACGGTATTTCAGTTGGCACCACCTGATTGGCTCCTGTTCCATCACCGGCATTATCAGAAGCGGACGACTGCTCTGTTTTTGTCGTTCCGATGGCTGGCTGCTTCCCCGGATTTATCATCGAATATCCCAATATTCCCACGGTAGCCAGGCAGGCAATTACTGCCAGTGCTCCAAGAATACAGGTCAATACTTTTAGTATTCCATTCATTCCGAATCTCCCTTATAAATAAAAATAACATCAAATGTCATCGTTTCTCATTTGATGTTATTTTATCACATCTTTATTAAATTAAAAAGGAAAATCCACTCGAACAATCTGCATCTTCATCCAGTTGTCTCCAATTTTTGCCAAAACACGGTACAGCTTTTTAACAGACGGGTCATTAAGACTCTGATACCCCAGCATATATCCACGGCTTGACACCTGAAGATTCTCTCCCCATGTGGAAATCTCCTGCTTTGCATTTTCCACAGAGAAATAGGCTCCCACATTCTGTATTTCTGCATCCTTAATCCATGTTTTCAACATCATTTTTACCGCAGATTTTCCAGCCGCGTCAAAAACAAGCCTGCCACCTGGGAATGCTTTTGCCATTGCTCCTATCAGTGCTTTTACCTGTTCCTTCAAAAAATAGTAGAACACACCTGCCGCATAAAATACCGCTCCATCCTTTGCATCTATTTTTTCAAACCAGGAAGTATCATTCAGATTACATCCAATGTTTTCCTCCCGTTCTCCGGCTGGAAGAAGCTGGTTTCTCACTTCTATAACATCCGGAAAATCCAGATTATAAATTTTGCAGGAACCGTTATCACAGTTTCTTCCGGTAGCATCCAATCCGCATCCCAGATTAACCACTGCTGCTTTCGGGTGCTGCTTCAAGTAATCCCGTACCTCCCATGCCAGATCGTTCTGACGCATTGCCACTTCCAGAAAGCCAAATTGTTGCACGGTGCTTTCTGCCTTCTTTTCCAATAATGAAAAATCATAATCAATTTCAGAAATCAGCCGGATTGCCGTTTCATCCCGATACAATCCTCCAAATAACTCGGAGCACATTTTTCGCCCATACATCGGAATTACAAGTGTTTCCTGCACCGTATTTTTTTCAATGTGATATTTCATCTTTTACGATTCCTTCCCATTTTCTCATTTTGTCGTTCTGCGTTAGTTCAGACTAACTACTTGGTTTTGAAAATGCCACCTCACGGGCAGCATTTTCAGGAAAAGTATACCAAAATTATCTGTTTTTTACAACATACAAATCATGCGGCATCGTAACACCACGGTAATGTTTCGTCCAATGGTCCGTCACCGACATTCTCCGGTCAGCTATCTATGAATATACATTCTTGTCATCTCTGGTTCTCCATCTCCCTGAACCATGCACAAAAACTCCCATCCATATCGCTCATAAAATCCAATATGGTCTGTAATTAAATATACCGGTGATATTCCCTTTGCTTTCATATCCTCCACCACCAGGTGCAGCAGTTTTCCAGCAATTCCCTGACTGCGGTATGGCTGCTCGGTATAGACTGCACAAACATTAGGACTCAAATCCTTTCTGTCATGAAAATCATTTTCAATTACTCCCATCCCGGCAATAATCTTTTCCCCGTCAAGGCATAAATACCACCCATACTCAGTTTCCTTTTTCAGGTATGCATCCATGCATTCTAAGTATGCTTCCCGCGGCACTTTCCATTTCTCATGAAACCAGGATGCTGCTTTTTCCTTCCAGACCGGTTCTTCCCGTAATGTAATATATCGGTATTCTTTCATAGCTATATTTTCCTTTTAAAGCCGGTATTGCATAAAGTTGTTGTTATGTACAAATCCAAAGTCCGTATATAACTTAACTCCCATATCCGAGGCAGTAATTTGTACTGTTCCACATCCGTATTCGCGTGCATCATTTACCACACGGGAGAGTAATTCCCTGGCAATTCCCCGTCTTCGATATTCCGGATTTGTAAACATGCTGGAAAGCAAACCCATTTTGCCACTTGGACATCCAAAATATGGTGGTTTTTCCACGAATGACATCCCACTCGTTCCAATTATTTTATCCCCATCAAACGCAAGCCACGATACAAATGTTTCATCCTGCATATGCCGGGTATAATAATCTTTTAATGCCGGAGTCAGGTCAATCTCTTCTTTTGCCCCTTCTTCTCTTAATTGGTTAATTCGCATGTTGATAAAACAATCCAGTTCTTTTTCCGTTAATCTTCGATAAGATATTGCCATTTTTACACTTCCCTCTTAAATGTTTCTTCTACTTTCTCACGATTTGCAATATATTTCAATTGCCTTTGATGAAAACTCTGCGGTTCCCGGTCCGCCTGCTTTATCAATGTTCTCCGTAAACTCACCGCCATCTGAGTACATCTTTCCAAGTCCACTCAATATTTCCCTGGAACAGTCATAATAATGCTTTGAAATATAATCCTGTAATTTTTTTACCTGTAACTGGACTTCCTCGTCAGCAGGATTTTTTGCTTTCATCTTGCCAAACTCCACAAAAATCAGCATAAAGTCACTTGCCAAAGTCTGTTCCTCTTCTTTTGTCCGTTTCTTTTCTTTTTCTTCAAACGCCTCATATTCTTTCGTTTTTCCCCACTGCTCTTTTGCACGTTTTGAATATTCATCGAGTTTTTTTGTATCAAATACTGTAAAATCCATCTTTTTCACTCCTAACTTTTTGATTCCACGAGCAAAATTAATCAGATTTTCAAGATGCTCCTTCTTCATCGTCAAAAGCTCTATCTGCTGCTCTAACGCCTTATTCCTGTCAAAACCGGGTGCATCTATAATCATCTTAATTTCTTTGAGAGAAAATTCCAATTCTTTAAACAGTAAGATTTGCTGCAGCCTTTCCAGTGCCGTATCGTCATACAGCCTGTATCCGGACTCTGTATATGTATTTGGCTTTAAGAGTCCAATGGTATCGTAATATTGCAAAGTGCGTATACTCACTCCCGTAATTTTACTTACCTCTTTCACTGTCATCATCTTCATTTTCTCCTCTCGATATGCATACTCTAAACTATTACGTAACGTAGGAGTCAAGTGTTTTTTCAATCTTTTTTCCAATAAAGTTCTACCTTGTCCTGTGCCTGTTCTTTTGGGAGATGGCATTGCTCCATTAATTCAGAAATCGTTTGCTCCCTGTTCCTTCCAAACTTCCGACACAAAACAACAATGGATTTGATGTTGTTTTCTTTTTCAAGTTCGATTCCCTGCTCTATTCCCATTTCCCGCTCATCTCTCCGAATCAATGCCAGTTCCCGTTCCTCATCGTATTCATAGATACTCATCTTCATTACCTCCGCTCTCTGCCTCAGTAAAAACTCCCTCAGAATTCCATTCCCGATACAGTATCCGATTGCTTCTTCCACTGCTTCCTCCAAGGGCATTCTCTTTCTGTTTTCTCTGATTTTCTCGACATACTGCATATATTCCTTTAATACCGGACAACCTTCCTTCAGTTTTTCATTCTTCCCAGAATTGATGTTCAGTATCGTTACCTTCAGCTCCAGCTCCGGTGTCTCTGTCATCTTCTCAAATGCCTCTGACAGTTTCAGTTCCGTCTTCTCCGGTCGTTCCTCACTTCCATTGTAAAACACCACAAAATGTGGGGTCGGCAGTTTAATCTGCTTGGAGCTGTACAAAGACTCCTCCTTCACATGGACCTGCAACAAATCTGCCACATAAAACAAATCCCTCAACGGCATGTTCGGCGTATACGTGGACTGATGCTCATACAGATGCATTTCATTCATAATCAGAAATGACAAATCATTTTTCATTCC
>CAKRVA010000019.1 GCA_934408585.1 uncultured Lachnospiraceae bacterium | reverse complement strand
ACCGATTACACTCCGGTTCTGACAGATACCGACACCATGTATGGCTTCTATGGAGTTGCCGCCAAGCTTGGATTAACTATAACCGTCTTATAGCAAAAATAAGGTGAAGAATGATTGGCGTCATTCTTCACCTTATTTTTATATTAAGAGATATGTTCCTTTTCTGATTTAGTTTCTTTATATACAATAGTGTTTTTCCTTTATTCTAATATTCATGACATTTCCCAGAAGAATTTTTTACCTTCGTCTAATATCCATGACATTTCCCAGAATATTTCCAAGGAAGTGTTCTTCGACAAATTTCAAGTATTCCCCAATTGGCAGATAAAACATCTTGCCCCATGAGGAAATGCGAAAATAGTATTCTCCCTTCTCTTCCACAATTCCGGTAATCATCACATAATGTCCCTGTGTTGCTGTTCTGACACGCATTTGTCCGTTCTCGTATTGATACAAGTTCATCTGGTGCTTCCTCTGCCACGGCAAAACCATCATCGGAATACATAGAATTACCGGCATATCCTGCTCCAACATCCTCCTTGTACGCTCTACAATTTTTGTACACTTCCATCCCCATCTCGCATGCAGGTGCATTCCGCTCTTCCTACACATATGATTAAATCTCCTCACCAGCATCCAACTACTCATCCCGTATTTTCCGGGATGCCATCCGGTTTCCTTACACATTTGGTCAAAACATTCCCGATACGATGCCCGATTTGCAAATGTTTTCGTGCTATATCTGGCGGATGTATGGGCAGCGGACATGATTTTTGCGACTTTGTTGTTATTTGCGGCAGGCACGACCGGTGCAGGGTTTAGGCGGATGGCGGGCATAGCTGGTGCAGGGTTCTGGCTAGTGGCGGCATGCATGACTGCCGCGGAATTTGGGTTGCTCATAAGATACAGGAAAATGTCTGTGAGGGCAACCATTCCACACCCATTCTGCTCTTTTCTCCTGCTTAACGCATCCGAAAGCTCACCAAAAAATCCTTGATTTCCACCATACGTAATACCATTTTCTTCTATGACTGCAATATAGTCTTCCTTTATTCCTACTATTTCCTGCATATCATTTCCTTTCCCTGCGCTTCTTTGCTTCTAAAATTCCGAGATTTCGTTCATATCATCCTATTGGATTAAATCATCTTTGCTTGTTAATCTATTATTTGTTTCATATATCATTTGTTGCATATATTATTTATTGCATAGCACTATCTTGATTGTATTATATCATACTTGCTTATCATATAATATTTGTCGCATAACATAATATTTTCATATAACGTAATATTTGAATTGACAAAATAATTTATACTGTGATAGAATAATCAACGGTGATTCAATCATTGCTGATGTGGCTCAGTCGGTAGAGCGTCGCCTTGGTAAGGCGGAGGTCACGGGTTCGATTCCCGTCATCAGCTTTTTTAATTTTAACCAGTAAACATGCGAAAACCGTGTATTTACTGGTTTTTCTTTGTTTTCATAGTTGTTATTTTATAAACTAAAGTGCGTAATTTTATAATAAAATTCATTAAAATCGATATGTTTGCAACACGAATGCAAAACAAAATGCAAAATGGAATTTTAAATTAATTTCCATTTTTCTCCTATTGATTAAATGTTACGAAATTGTTACAATTTATTTGTGCTTAGCTAAGACAAATAAAAAATAAGGAGGACGAAACTATGTGTTATATTTTCAATAGCTGTTCCGAGTTATTTAATACTCTTTGCAATTATTTTAACTTCGGTTGCTAATTATTCTGCCCCGACTTATGTCGGGGCAATTTTTTTATTCTTTTGCATATTTTTCTTATTATTTCATAATTTATTAGTATGAATAGATTAAACCGTTATACTTTAATTGGATTTTTCCTTGTGGCGCTTGCTGGAAGTCTTCTGCATTTTGTTTACGAATGGTCCGGCAACAATAAGATTGTGGGGTATTTTTCTCCCGTCAATGAATCTGTCTGGGAGCATATGAAATTAAGCTTTTTCCCAATGCTTCTTTTCGCAATTTTTATGAATTATAAGCTGAAGGAAGAATATCCATGTATTACTTCTGCCCTGCTCGTTGGTATTCTTTTATCCACTTACCTGATTCCGATAATCTTCTACAGCTATTCCGGAGTCCTTGGAAAAAACTATACTTTTCTGGACATTGCTACCTTTATTCTCTGTGTGCTGCTTGGTTTTCTTGCAATTCATCGAGTGACCATCTCCTGTACATGGACTCCCTATACATTTTGGTTGAAACTACTTGTTTTTGGCACTATGATTTGCTTTTTTCTATTTACTTATTATCCACCAAATATTGGCATCTTCCTTGAGCCATGAAGCTTTGATGGTGACTTATATTTTGCTTAATGGAAACTTGTGTTGTGATTGATGGGGCTTGTACTGTCATTCATGGGTTTATACTGTCTTTCATAGGGTAACCACTGTTGTTAATGGGAGCTTGTACTATAACTGATGGGAACCGCATTGTGATTCATGGTGCTCGCACTGTCATTCATAGGGATCATACTGCATTTCATTGCCATTTTCTATATGCAAAAATTCACCTTCTTTACATCCCATTTTTAGGACTTTTTTGGACATTTGAGCATATCTTTTCCCCATATAGAAACGTTTGGGATATTGGAACTGACTTTTTTCTTATATAGAAAATTTTCAGTGCTACTTTGGACATTTTCAATTCGAATTTCTCCATATAGAAACCAGCTCCGAATTTTTGGATATATAAGCATATGAATTTTTCCATATAGAAAATTTGCACCGCTGATTCTGGCTTGTTGGGATATTTTTGGCATGAATTTTTGTATATAGAAAACGTACATGCTATACATCAGCTTGTTGGGATATTTCTAACACATATTTACACATATAGAAAATCCACATTCTTCCTCAATAGCTTGTTTTGATTGTTGGTGGGACTCATGATGTGATTCATGGAACTAGTGCTATCATTCATGGAGTTCGCACTGTCATTCATGTTATTTCCCCTGTCAATCATGACGCACACCCTGCAATTCATGTAGCTCACACTGTAATTCATAGGAATCATATTGCAATTCATTGGCATTTTCTATATGTAGAAATATGCCTCCTTTATATCCCATTTTCAGGACTTTTTTGGACATTTGAGCGTATCTTTTTTCCTATATAGAAACGTTTGGGATGTTAAAACTGACTTTTTTCTTATATAGAAAATTTTCAGCGCTACTTTGGACATTTTCAATTCGAATTTCTCCATATATAAACTAGCTCCGAATTTTTGGATATATAAGCATATGTATTTTTCCATATAGAAAATTTGCACCGCTGATTCTGACTTGTTGGGATATTTTCGACATCGATTTTCGCATATAGAAAACGTACACGCTATGCATCAGCTTGTTGGGATATTTCTGACATGAATTTTCGCATATAGAAAACGCCTGCACTATGCGTCAGCTTATTGGGATGTTTTCGACATGAATTTCCGCATATAGAAAACACCTGCGCTATGTATGCATCAGGCTATTGGGATATTTCCGACGTCAATTTTTCTATATAGAAAATCGAACCATAGAACACCCACAAATATTACAAAGTTGCTTACTTTGTCCTAAAATCTCTTGCAATCTCTTTTCATTTCCTGTATGATTGGCTTAAAATCTCTAAGATTTCCTATAATTCTTTAAGATTTCTTGTTATCTATCAATTCATTTCAATTTCATATGGAGGTAAAATATGAATATCTATCATCAAATTGTTGAGGAGCAGCAGCGACTGGTCCAGCAAATCACTTCCCTGGAAAAGAAAATCGCAAAACTGCCGGACGGGAAGCTTATCAGCGTCCATAATGGCAAATACGTCAAATGGTATCGCAGCGATGGACACTCCAACATCTATCTGTCAAAAAAAGAGCAAGTGCTTGCTCAGCAACTTGCTCAAAAGAAATATTATCTTGCTCTCAGGAAGCATCTGCTTCATGAAACAACTGCTTTGAATGCCTATCTCAAACATCATTCCTGTGGCGTACCACCACATGAAAAGCTACTCGAAGAATCTTCCACCTATTACAACCTGCTTGCTCCGTTATTTGCTCCTGAAGTTTCTGAATTCAAAAAATGGATGGACGGACCTTATGAGAAAAATACCAAGCATAGCGAGCATCTTACCCATAAAACCTTATCAGGACATCTGGTGCGCTCAAAATCGGAAGTCATGATTTGTAATTGCCTGTATCACTGTCGAATTCCCTTTCGCTATGAAAGCCTTCTCCTTCTTGGAAACCTTCCTGCTTACCCTGATTTTACAATTAAGCATCCCTCTACCGGCATGCAATATTATTGGGAACATTTTGGTATGATGGACGACCCTGTTTACTGTCGTAATTATATTTCCAAGATCCAAAGCTATACTTCCAATGGTATCCTGCCCGGAATCCATCTGATTTGTACTTATGAAAGCAAGAATCATCCTCTCACGCAAAAGCAGATAGAATCAACCATTTCCCAATTCTTCGATGTGAAGCCCAAATACTGACATGGTATGTCCTGCGGCACACCGCGCTCACAAGCTATTCCTCCTGCACTATGCCGCGCTCACAGGCTATTCTGCCTACGCCAAACCGTTCTTACACGCTAAACCGCTCTTACAAGCTGTGCCGCGACTATCAACAATCCTGAACTCCTCTACTTCCCCTGCTTTCCGAACCTCCGGCGTGTAAACAACTCGTACACACAGGGAATTACCACTAAAGTAAGAAGCGTTCCGTATAGAAGTCCACCTACTGTTACCACCGCCATCGGGCGTCCCATTGCAGCACCCATATCCGTGCCAAAGACCATTGGAAGCAAACCAAGAATCGTTGTTAATGCGGTCATCAGAACCGGACGAAGTCTTGTCTTACCTGCGGTAAGAATTGCCTCACGGGTTTCTATTCCCTGACTACGCAATTGATTCATATAGTCTACAATGACAATACCATTGTTTACGATTACACCGGACAACATTACAAATCCGATTACCGCAATGACGCTGACTTCGCTGTTGCTCAGGAACAGTCCGAGGAAACCGCCGGTAAATGCCAGTGGAATGGTAAACATGATGATAAAAGGTGATAACAATGACTGGAACTGTGCCACCATAATCAAATACATAAATATCAGTGCAAGCACAAGCATAAGAACGAGCTGCTGCATTGCGTCATTAATCGTTTCATTTTCTCCGGCAAAAACAAGAGAGTATCCTTCCGGCATACTGCTTTCATAAGTATCCAGCTTTTTCTCCAAATCTCTGGAAACAAGTCCTATGTTATAGCCATCGGCTATCTGTGCAGAAACTTCAATATACCTGGTCTGATCCGCACGTTTTACGGATTTCGGAGAAATGGTATTTTCAAAGGATGCTATTTCGCTCAACGGAATCTCTTCCTTTTTGCCATCTGTATTTTTCTTTTCCAGAACAAGGTTCTGTACCAGCTCACGGGTAAGGCTCATGTCTTCCGCACTCATGACATAGACATTATATTCTTTAATGTCGGTTTCCAGCGTTGTAGCACTGGAAGCATCTGCGAGTTTTTCTGCAATCTGTTGAAAAGCCTCTGCAACCGTCATTCCGTGTTCCATTGCCTTGTCACGGTCAATGATAATTCTCATTTCTTCTGCGGATTCTTCCAATCCGTCCGATACCTCTGTCGTTCCCTCTGTATCCTCTACGATAGATGCCACTTCTTTTGCAAGCTCCTGCAGCGTATCAATATCACGTCCACGCACCTGAATGGTAATTCCACTTCCGCCCAATGCGCTCATATCCATCATAGAAGTTTCTATGCTAAGCTCTGCTCCGCTCTTTTGGCAAATGTCCTGCGTTGCTTCTGTAATCTCATCGGAAATCTGCTGGTTATCTTTCTTACAATCATCTGCAAGTGTCAGATAGATTTCCGTCGCGTGGGTAGAGGAATCACTTCCTCCCGTAAGCATTCCGATGGACGAAGTGCTTGCCATCGCTCCCACATCCTCGATTTCCTCCATCTGCTGCAATAATTCCACAATCTCATCTGTAACCTGTGCCGTGTCTTTCAGTGGTGTATCTTTTGGCAATTCCACAGAAATAGTCATCTGCGGACTTCCCATTTCCGGCATGAATGCAGTTCCCTTGGAAAAGGATGCCCATGCACTCAGTCCAAGCAATGCCAGAACGGCGATAAAGACCACTGCTTTATATCTTAGACAGAACGAAAGAATCTTTTCATAGCCTTTTAACATTCCCAAATAAAAACGACTTTCCTTCTGTTCCTTTGTTTTTACAAGAATTTTGGAAGCCATTGCAGGCACCACAGTAAGCGCTACCAGCAGACTGGCACCCAACGAATATGCAATCGTCAATCCCATATCTACAAAAAGCTGTCTCGTGATTCCTTCTGTAAAAACAATTGGAAGGAATACACATACCGTTGTCAGTGTCGAAGCAGCAATGGCTCCTGCCACCTCTCTGGTTCCCTCGATTGCAGCATCTTTTACCGAAGCTCCCTCGCTCCGCAAACGATAGATGTTTTCGATTACAACAATCGAATTATCTACCAGCATTCCAATTCCAAGTGCCAGACCTGACAGTGAAATCACATTTAATGTAACTCCGCTGAAATACATACAGACGATTGCCGTAACAATACTAATCGGAATCGAGCATGCGATTACAGCTGTCGGACGGATATCCCGCAAAAACAGAATCAGAATCAAAATTGCCAATCCTGCGCCAAAGAAAATATTGCTGAAGATTGAATCCATAACAATATCAATATAAACACCCTGATCCATCAGAGTAATTAACATCAGGTCTTCATTTTCCGCCAAAAGCTCATCAAACTTTTCAAGAATTTTGTCTGAAACGTCTCCGGTAGAGTATCCGGTCTGCTTTTGCATCGTCAGAAGAATTCCCGGCTCCCCATTCACATTGGTATAAATATCCTCAGAGTTATCCGTCAGAAAGACATCTGCCACATCCCCCAGCGTTATGACATCGACACCCTCCATATCCGGATTCAGCAATGGCATTGCCTTTAATTCTTCTACGGTTTCCGGCTTATCTCCCACACGAATCAGATAGGAAATGCCCTCCTCCGTAACATAGCCTGCCGGCATGGAAAAATTCTGTGCTGCCAAAAGCTGCTCTACTGTTTCTACGGTAAGAATGCCATGCATATCCGCCTGATCATAGGCATCCTCGCGCGCCTCTTCGAGCTGTTCCTCGCCATCCAGAATCTGCTGTAATGCATCCGCCAGCTTCTCTGCATTTTCATTAATCTGTTCATAGCCATCTTCAATTTGTTTTGCTCCGGAATCAAGCTGCTCCTCTCCGGATTTCAGCTGCTCCTCTCCGGTATCAATCTGCTTCTGGGCACTATCTAATTGAGATTCTGCAGAATTAATCTGCATTTCTCCAAGGCTGATGGTTGTCTGTGCATTGGCAAATTCAATTGCTGCCTGTAAATTTCCTTTATACAATTCGGTCAGCGCACTGTCCAGCTGACTGATATTTCCTTCGATTTGAGAAAGTGCTGACTGGTATCCCTGAATTGCTGCTTTTTGTGCCTCAGCCGTATCCTTCATTGCATCTGCTTTTGCCTGATAAACGGTCTGTGCAGATTGCACATTATAAATAACTGTATCATCAATCAGGGTATCATCTTCAAAAGCGGTCGATATCCCTGCTCCCTGCAAAAGTGCCATAATCCCAGCCTGTGTATCGGATGGCAAATCTCCCCATGTCATTCCGGGAACCTGTGCTGCACTTCCCTGAAGCATAGTCACGATATTTCCTGCGCCGGCTGCCGCACTTTGTACCTGTTCATACCCATCTACAACTGCCTGCGCCGTCTGAATTTCCAATTGCAAATGTGTTTTCGCTGCTTCTGCCTGTGTTTTGGCTGTAAGAAGCTTTGTTTCTGCCTCCGCCAGCTGTTGCTGTGTTGCTTCTTTTTTGCTGTTTAATTCATTTTTTCCATTTTCCAGTTGGATTTTCTTATCATTTAACTCTGCACGTCCGTCTGCCAGCTTCTGCCTGGAGTCCTGCAGTTCTTTCTTAGAATCCTCTAACTCCTGCTGTTTCTGTGCAAGTTCCTCCTGCGAATCTACAAGTTCCTTACGTGCCTCTTCCAGCTCTGCCTGCCCGTCATAAATTTCCTGTTTGTTTTCTTCCAAATCTGCCAGATTTTCATCAATCTCTTTGTCAATTGAGCCAAAAATCTGCTCATTGATTTTATCAATCTTCTCCTGTCGGATAATTACATGAACGCTCTCTTCCAAAATACCCACAGCACTGGCGGATGCTACGCCTTCGATACTTTCCAGCTCCGGAATGATGGTATTATTTGTGAGATTGCTGATTTCAGCACTCGTCATATTTTTGCCACCGACTGCTGCCACCATAACCGGAAGCATATCCGGATTCAGCTTCATAATAATAGGATTCCCCACAGAATCATCCCAATAGCTTTTCAACTGATCCAGATTTTCACGAATTTCCAGTGAAGCGGCATTCATATCTGCAGACTGTGCAAACTCCAGAATTACCATAGAATAATTTTCATTGGAAATAGAACTGATGCTTTCGATATTACTAACCGTAGCCATCGAAGATTCCACAGGCTTTGTTACTACCATTTCTACCGTTTCCGGGCTTGCACCGGTGTATGTTGTCATAACAATTACATAAGGAAGACTGATGTTTGGCAAAAGGTCCGTCGTCATCTTCGTAAATGACACAACTCCAAGTACAATAACAAGAACTACTGCTACCAATACCGTATATGGCTTCCGAACACTAAACTTTCCAAACATCTGCAAAACTCCTTCTATTTTTTAACTGTTTTATCCAATAAATAGGTTTCTTTTCGTAATAAAAAAAAGTATATTGACAATTTTTTTCCTCGTCAATATACCTCTCTAAAATTTTATGAAAATTTAACAAGTTGCGTGGATTGCTTTTCGAATCTTGCTTTTAATCCTCTGCAATGCGTTATCCGTAGACTTGTCATCCCTGCCAAGAACCTTTGCAATCTGTCCATATTTCATGCCGGTCAGATATAAATCCAGAACCTGCTTTTCAAAGGCACTCAATTCCGTCTGAATAACCTCTTCAATATGCTCGACATTTTCGCGGTCAATCAGCAGCGCCTCCGGATTCTGTTCCGATGGAGAAATCAGACTGTTAATCAGTTTCATCTCTTCCCCCGACTCTCCATCCATTTTCTGCGTATAATCTACATATAATGAAACATAGGAGTTTAACGGGGCATTCTTCAATCTGCCTGCTGCCTGGATTGCCGTATACATCTGTCTTGAAACACATAAATCTGCAAAGGTAAAAAAGCTTGCATCTCTTCCGGTATCGTAATCCCGGATTGCTTTGAAAAGTCCGATCATTCCTTCCTGTATCAGATCCTCGCGGTCCGCTCCAAGAATATACATGGACTGTGCCTTACTTTTTACAAGATTCTTATATTTTTCCATGATGTAATCCGTAACACCACGTTCCCCATCTCTGAGCTGAACAATTAATTCCTCGTCGCTATATTTTTCATATCCGCTATACATCCGTGCTCTCTCCCTCCGTCTGCATCATACGTATGATTTCCGCACCGATATGTTCTGCCAGAATCTGATATCCTGCCGGATTACAGTGAACGCCATCCGGTTGAAAATTATAAATTACCGCCGCGTCATGGCTGTCTAACAAATTTGAATCATATAAATTTATCGTATCAAAGCCATACTCTCTGGAAAGTTCCAGAATTGCATTGACAATAATTCTCTGTGGAAGCAGATTTGGACGGTCCTTACGCAAAATATCATGTAGTACATTCGGAAGTGGCGTAACAAAAATAATCTGAGCATCCGGATAATCCTGTTTCAGGCCACGCATTAATTCATCCAAATCTCCTACCAGCGTCCGTGGTGCGCGCTCCACAAAGCTTCCAACCATATCCTCCTGAAGGCAAAATCCGTCATTGGTTCCGCCCATTACAATTATAATATCCGTATCCTTGGGAATATCCTTATAGCGTTCCACAAACGCATTCTCCCAATATCTTCCGATGGAGGAGCCTCCAATTCCCAAATTTACAACTTCCTTTGCACCCAGAAGTTCTCCGAGTTTCGTCGGATAGGAATATTGCTGATAATTTTCCATACCCACGAGATTTGCTGCCTCTGTAATGCTATCGCCCAGACAGCAGATTTTTTTATCCGAAAAATCAATACTACTTTCTGCAATGGTTTTCTGGTCCATCTCATTCATCTGTATCGTATCCTGATAAGAACTACTGATTTTCTGACGGTCCTTCAGGGTGATATCAACCAATCCATTTCCTGATACCGTTTCCCATAATACCTGATCTTCCCAGATACGATTATCGGATACGCTATTACCTGATAAGCTATTATCTGATAAGCTATTACCTGATAAACTACTGGCTGAAACACTGTTTTCCCAGACACTGTTTTCGGAAATGCTATCGCCCGAAATATCATTTGAAGAAATTCCATTTGAAGAAACGCTATTCTCCGATACATCATTCCCTGACACGCTATTCTCCGATACAACATTCCCCGAAACGTCCACTTCTCCCATTTCATTTCCGGCGTCTACGGGGTTGGAATCTGCATCTGAAATCTCTTCTTCCCATAATGCATTTTTTTGGATAAAGCTTTCAATATCCTCCTGGCTTTGGGAAACTTCTGAAATTTTAGTGCGCCAGTCTGCTGCATCTGCATAATTCTGACCGTATTTTTCAATCCGTTCCTTCTCGTAATTCTTTTTTTCAAAATATCTGGAGCCCTTATCAATCCCAACTGCTAACAGTGCAATCGCAGCCATGGCAATCAGCATTCCAAGAACCCGGGTCAACTTTTTCATTATAAACTCCTATGTACCCCCGTACATATACCTTCTATAACCTCTGCCGCACAATTTCATATGCCAGAACACCTGCTGCCACAGAGGCATTCAGAGAGTCAATATCTCCCTTCATCGGAATGGACGCAACCATATCACATTTTTCTTTTACAAGGCGTCCTACACCTTCTCCTTCATTTCCAATCACAAGACCAATCGGACCTTTTAAGTCCAAATCATACATTCTTGTTCCATCCATATCCGCGCAAACAAACCAGAGTCCCTTTTTCTTTAGTTCCTCGATGGTTTTTGCCATGTTTGTAACTCTGGCAACCGGTGTATAATTTAAAGCACCAGCAGAAGTTCTGGCAACGGTTGATGTCAGTCCCACCGCACGGTTTTTGGGAATGATGACTCCATGTGCACCTGCCAGATTTGCAGTACGGATAATTGCACCGAGATTATGTGGGTCTTCGATATTATCCAACAGAAATAAAAAGGGTGGTTCCCCTTTCTTCTGTGCAAGCTCCAGCATGTCCTCAACCTCTGCATATTCATATGCTGCCATCGTTGCGATAACACCCTGATGTTTTCCGGTTTCGGACATCTGGTCAAGACGTTCTTTGGAAACATATTTTATCAACACATCATGTTTTCTTGCTTCCCGCTTGATAGTAGTTACCGGACCATCCTGGCAGCCATCCAGAATATAAAGTTTATCGATGGTTTTACCGGAACGAAATGCCTCAATTACCACATTTCTTCCTTCTATGATGGATTCATTCACATATGCCTTATTTTCTTCCATTTGATTTCTCCTGTGCATCAATTAGTTCCATTCCAAGTTTCATGAGCTCCAGCAGCCGTTCCTCCCGTCCTGTCAGATACAGATAGCCCACAAGTGCTTCCATGGATGTTGCTTTCTTATACTCGTCCATAGTTGCATTTTTTGCCTTTGTATATGGCTTTGCATTTTTTCCCCGGCGTAAAATATCCTGTTCCTCTTCCGTAAGATATGGCAGCAACATCTTTGCCATCATTGCCTGGGCAGGTGCCTTCACATATGCAATCGTATAATGGTGAAGCTTATTTACCGATGTGTTTCCTCCGGAAACAATTACGGTACGAACGACCAAATCATATATGGAATCACCAATATATGCAAGCGTAAGAGGTGAATATGTTCGGATATCCACCTCTTTCAACTGAAAAAGCTCTTTAATTTTTGAAGCAAATGTCAGGCTTTCTTCCATTTTACTCCCTCACGCGTATCCTCTAATACAATACCTTTTTCCAAAAGTTCATTCCGGATGGCATCTGCCTTTGCAAAATCCTTTGCTTTCTTTGCTTCCTTACGTTCTGCAATCTTCTGCTCCACATAAGCCACGAGTTCATCATCCACATCCGATGTTTCCTGTGTCTGACCGGAAAGCAGATCCAGGGACAATACCTCATCAAAGCTTTCTACCAGCTTCCGCTTTGTAGCATCATTGCAGTCTGCCTTTAACAAATCATAAAGAACCGTAATTGCCATGGAAGTATTCAGGTCATTGCAAAGTGCATCCTCAAATTTTCTACGGTATAAGGCATAAGCAGCCTCGTCAACTTCTCCCTCTTTGCTTAATCCTGCAATTTTCTTTAACAGTTTTTCATAAGCAGATTTCACATTATCCATAACCTCATAAGAGAATTCCAACGGTTTGCGATAATGAGATTGCAGACAGAACATACGATATACGAGTGGATTATATCCCTTACTCTCCAGCAGGGAAACTGTAAGGAAATCTCCCTTGGATTTACTCATTTTTCCGGACTTATCATTCAGGTGATGTACATGGAACCAATAGTTACACCACTTATGTCCCAGATATGATTCACTCTGTGCAATCTCGTTTGTATGATGCGGGAAAATATTATCCACGCCACCGCAATGGATATCCATATACTCTCCCAAATGCTTCATACTGATGCAGGAACATTCAATGTGCCATCCCGGATATCCGACACCCCATGGACTATCCCATTTTAATGCCTGATCTTCAAATTTCGACTTTGTAAACCAAAGCACAAAGTCATTTTTATTCTTCTTGTTTTCATCTTCCGTAACATCATCACGGACACCTACAAGAAGTTCATTTTCACTCTGGGTATTAAAAACATAATATTCTTTCAGTTTGGAGGTATCAAAATAAACGTTTCCTCCTGCCACATATGCATATCCTTTTTCCAAAAGTACCTCAATCATATGAATAAATTCTGAAATACAATTGGTTGCAGGTTCTACCACATCCGGGCGCTTGATGTTCAGCTTTTTACAATCTTCAAAAAATGCATCGGTATAGAATTTTGCAATTTCCATAACCGTCTTATGCTCACGCTTTGCACCGCTTAACATCTTATCCTCTCCGGTATCTGCATCCGAAGCAAGATGTCCGACATCGGTAATATTCATAACACGCTTTACATCATAGCCAAGATAACGAAGTGTTTTTTCCAAAACATCTTCCATAATATAGGAACGAAGATTTCCAATATGGGCAAAATGATATACGGTAGGTCCACACGTATACATTCCAATCTTTCCATCCTCATTTGGAATTACCGTTTCTATTTTTTTGCTCAAAGTATTGTAAAATGAAAACCTATTCTCCATGACTGTTCTCCTTCTTTAACGTATCCAGTTCTTCTTCCAATTCCTGCATCTTGCTCCGTAAGAATGCCAGCTCTTCCTTGACCGGGTCCGGAAGATGTACCTGATCCAGCTCTTCCTGCGGAAGGCTTACATTGTTCCGCTTTACCACTCTTCCCGGAACACCCACTACGGTGGAATTGGGTGGAACTTCTTCCAGCACCACCGAACCTGCTCCGATTTTTGAATTATCTCCTATGGTAAAGGAACCAAGTACCTTTGCTCCTGCACTAATCATTACATTGTTGCCGATCGTTGGATGACGCTTTCCCTGTTCCTTACCGGTTCCGCCAAGTGTCACTCCCTGATACAGCGTAACATTGTCACCAATAATAGTTGTTTCGCCGATGATTACACCATTTCCATGGTCGATAAAAAATCCTTTTCCAATCTGTGCTCCCGGGTGAATCTCAATTCCTGTTTTTCGTACAGCACGCTGCGATACCCATCTTGCCCAGAAATAATGACCCTTTTGGTAAAGCTTGTGTGCCAGCCGGTAATGAAGCATTACCTTGAAACTGGGATACAGCAAAACTTCCATATTTGAATGGATTGCCGGGTCACGTTCCCGTATAATCCGAATTTCTTCCTTTATTTTCTTAAAAATCCCCATAACTACTTCCTCGATTTGATATGGTCTGAACTGCTTTTGTACTATGATATGCCGTTTTGTGCTCCCGGACACCCCTGGCAGCCGGCGCATCCTCTTGCCATAACATCCTCACTGCCTAATTGCATGGGGGTGGTAAGAAGGCAAATCGCCTGAGAAGAAATTCCCTCTCCGCTTCCGGTAAAACCAAGTCCCTCTTCTGTTGTTGCTTTCACATTAATCTGTGACAAATCAATATGAAGTACCTCGGCAATGTTTTCACGCATCCGGTCAATATATGGACGCATCTTCGGTGCCTGTGCAATAATTGTTGCATCAATATTTTCAATAAAAAAGCAATTTTCTTCCAGCAGTTTTCCTACCTGCTCCAATAACTTCAGCGATGAAATTCCTTTATAGGCTTCATCGGTATCCGGGAAATGCTTCCCGATATCACCAAGTGATGCTGCTCCAAGTAACGCATCCATAATCGCATGCAAAAGGACATCTGCATCCGAATGGCCAAGCAGCCCCTTTTCATAAGGAATTTCGACGCCACCAATAATCAGTTTGCGGTCTTCGGCAAGCCGGTGTACGTCATATCCCATTCCAATTCTCATATATTTACTTTCCTTCCTGATTACATTTTAATACATTCTTTCGCCCAAAAGACGCCATTCAAATTCTTCGCGTGGCAACGGACGGTCAAACAGGAATCCCTGTGCCATACTACAGTTTACGGTCTTGAGAAATTCCATCTGCTCCAGTGTTTCCACACCCTCTGCAACAACCTGCATATCGAGCTCGTTTACCATATTTACAATGCTTCGAATAACCTTCTTATCATTTGTTCCTTCTTTTTCCAGATTTTTCAGGAACGACTTATCCAGTTTGATAATATCAACATTCAAATCTTTCAGCAAGTTCAAAGAAGAGTAACCTGTTCCAAAGTCATCAATGGAAGTATTGACACCTGCCTGCTTCATTACACTTACAAACTCATTTAATGCCGCAAAATCTTCGTATTCCGACATTTCGGTAAGTTCTATTTCTATGTATTTGCTATCGATGTTATATTTATGCATCACTTCCAGAATCCGTTCTGCCAAATCCCGATTGTGAAGATGTACCTTGGAAAAATTAACCGAAACCGGAACCGGTTCAATACCACGGTCCAGCCAGTCACGCAAATTATGGCATACGGTATCAAGTACATAAAAATCAAGCTCACAGATGCTGCCTTCCCGCTCTAACACGGGAATAAAGTCCATCGGTGGAACAATTTTTCCATTCTGAACCCAGCGTGTCAATGCTTCGCCGCTGCAAAGATGCTTATTCTCCAACGTTACCTTCGGCTGATAATACACGACAAATTCCCGGTCTCTGATTGCCTGTGAAAACCGGTTTGAAATCTCTTTATCATGAACATTCTTTTCCAGCATACTTTCCTGAAACCATACGATACTCTGGCTGGATGGGTTTTTCGCCATCGAATATGCCACGGATGCTTTATGAATCACATCACTGACATCTTCCTTTTCTTCAATGGCACACACTCCCATGCGTACAATCACATCAAGCTGCTGTGTCACACCGTGCATCGGAACTGCAACACGACATTTTTCAAAATAGGATAAATCCTGGTTCTCATTTTCTTTACGCAACAAAATCAGGAAGTTATCAGCACCCATGCGGGCAATGATTTCTCCCTCCTTCAATCCTGCAAGAACATACTGCGTATACTTCCGCAAAACCATATCTCCCAGCTTGGAACCCATTCTCTGGTTAATATAACGGAAATTTTTAATATTTGCATAGATACCAATATAATTTTTCAAGAGATTTTTATCAAACAGCTCATCGCCCAGAATATGCAGTCCTTCTGCATTTACTGCTCCTGTTGTGGCATCCATCATTGTTGTTTTTTGAAGAAGTTCTGCGATACGAATTCTGCTTCCTGCATAGAATATAACAGAAAGTAAAAAACTGATTTCCTGCTTTTCATCATCACTCCATATATATCCTTTTAATGGATAAACAGCAAATTCAGCTACACCTTTTCCATCTACTGTAAATTTTTGCAAAAAAACAGAACCGGTATCATATCCCTCTGCAGCTTCATAAAAGCTTTCATCTCTGGTTGTTCCATCCGGTTCATGCAAGGTACACGGTGCCTCATAGTGCACAGTTCCCTTCCCGATATGCAACTCCGGTGCTATGGTTTTCATCTGCTTTTTCAGTTCCAGTGCATATTCATGGAAATGGATTCCATTCCTGTTTATGCTCTGATAGAACTCACGAAACTCTTTTGTACATAATATGCCTGCCATATTTCACCTTTAGTCCGTTATTTTTCTTTTTCAACCCATTATATCATGTTTTCTGTGAAAGTGGTGATTTATTTATTGTTTTTTGAGTTTGATATTGATATTCTAAATAAGAGACTATCTGTAGAAGGGATTTATTATGCATCTGAATGATTTTTTAACTTATAAAACGATTTATATCCAATGCCACGACAATCCGGACGCGGACGCGCTGGCTGCAGGTTTTGGATTATATGTATACTTTAACAGTAAGGGTATTGACACCCATCTTATCTATAGCGGTCCTTTCCATATTCAAAAAAGTAACCTGCTTTTGATGATGGAAAAACTGGAAATTCCGATTTCCTATGTTGAAAGCGGCTCTCTTACTCTTACGGATGAACTGCTCATTACCGTAGACTGTCAGTATGGTGCCGGAAATGTAACAAAAATTCCCGCTGACCATATTGCTATTATTGACCATCATCAGATTGAAATTGACAATATTCCGGACTCTCTGATTCTCAGTAATTATGCAAGTTGTGCTACTGTCGTATGGAAGCTTCTTCTGGATGCCGGCATGGACCCAAATGAAAACCTCCATCTGTCTACTGCTCTTTACTATGGCTTATATACCGATTCTCTGCAATTTGCAGAGGTTCATAACCCTGCCGATAAAGATATGCGTGATACCCTGAAATTCAGCAACAGTACCATATCTCTGTTGCGAAATTCCAATATTTCTGCAAATGAATTCGAAATTGCAGGTATTGCAATTATTCGTGCTATTCATAATGAAACGAACCGGTATTCCATTATCAAGTCACAACCATGTGACCCCAATATTCTCGGTCTGATCAGTGATATGTGTATTCAGGTAAATACGACGGACCTGTGCGTTGTTTACACAGAGCTGCCGGACGGCATTAAATTTTCGGTCCGAAGCTGCATCAAGGAAACGAAAGCTTCCGACCTTGCCATGTATCTTGCCAAAGGAATCGGTTCCGGTGGTGGACATATTGAAAAAGCCGGTGGCTTTATCAGTTGGAAAAAGTATAAGGAGCTTTGCCCGGATTTTCATACCGAAGCATTTTTCTCCGAGCGCATTCAGGAATATTGTAACAGCTTCGACATTATTGAAGCCAAAACTTATGATATTGATACCAGTGATATGCTCTCCTACCGGAAGAAGAAACTTCCTGTCGGATATGCGATTCCCACTGATATCCTTCCATTAGGTACTCCGATTACGATTCGTACCCTGGAAGGTGATATTGATACCGTTATCTCAGATGATTCCTATATCATGGTCGGTATTCAGGGAGAGGTTTATGTGAATTCCAAAGAAAAATTTGCTTATAGCTACCGGATTACCGAGGAACCTTATCATCCGGACACGGTCTACTCTCCTACGGTCAAGAACCGCCTGACCGGAAAAATGATTCCACTGGAAAAGTTCATGCACTCCTGCATTCCAACCGGAGAAATCTATATTAAAGCACGCCCGCTTACCAAAGCAGTCAAAATTTTTACCCAATGGGACGAGGAAAAATATCTGCTTGGAAACATTGGAGATTATATTGCTGTGCGTAGTGATGACGCACATGATATTTATGTCATTGCTGCTTCTATATTCAAAAAAACTTATGAGGAAATTTAAATATCGCCTTTCGGATAACGGGACCAGAATTCTTCCTCACTTAGCGATTCGACAGGAATATTATATTCTTTTGCGAAGCCTTCTGCATAGCTTCCTTCTATTGTTACGATTTTCCCTATACCGCTATACTTTCCACGTATCTTTTCTACGCTATCCGGCGTATACATGGTCAGATGCCTCTGGTCTCTAAACATATCTACATTTACTTCAGTTACGGTATCCGGCAGAAACATCTCATCTACCTGATAACTGCATCTATCACCGTCTGTGGGCCGACAACCTATAACCTTCACTCCATCCGGTATAACAACAGTCTTTTCCTGCCCGTTATACCGTAACAAAGTCGTCTTTGTTTCGTCCTCCATCTCATAGTAATAATCCAATATTACAAATGTTTTGTCATTGTTTTTCTCCCATGAAGTATCATAAAAAGCACCTTCCCACAGAAAAACATCTTTATTCTCCGGAAAATCCTCAAGTCTGCTTTTACAAAAGACATCACGTTGTATCTGCTTTAGGCTATCGGAAAATTCAAAATGGGATAAGTTTTCACACTCATAAAATGCTTTATGATTTATATTTTCCAAATGATTTCCCAATGCTACTGTATGTAGGTTCTCCATTTCTGCAAATGCATAATTATCAATAATTTCTACATTTTTAGCATAAACCTCTTCCACCGTGTTATTTTTATAAAATGCATTATAACCAATTACCTTTACCGTATCTGGCAGATAAACTATCTTAGGAACTGAAAAGTACTTCCATGATTCCCTCATCACTTCCGTTACCGGGCGTCCATACAGCATCGAGGGAATTTTTACCGTTTCTATCCCCTCCTCTGAAGAATAATAATTCCCTACTTCAGCATGAAATCCCTCTAATAGAACATTATAGGGACAGAATCGGTTATGCTCCAGATATATTGGGCGGAATACCGGAATGCAGTATATAAAAATCAGTACTACTACACTTATCATTATGGGAAACCATTTCGAATTTATTATTAGCTTTTTTGTTTTTTCCTGGTTATTTTCGTTCATCATATCTTCCTCATATCACTTATTTTTTATTGATTTGCTTCTTCTGCTGTTGCACTTTCCGGATAGCGGGACCAGAATTCTTCTTCACTTAGCGATTCGACAGGAATATTACATTTCTTTGCAAATTTTTCTGCATAGCTTCCTTCTATTGTTACAATTCGTTTTATGCCACTATAATCTTCCCATATCGTTTCTACACTGTCTGGCATATACATAGTCAGATGTCTCTGGTCTCTAAACATATCCCCACATACTTCAGTTACGGTATCCGGCAAAAACATCTCATCTACCTGATAACTACACCTGTCACCATTTGTAAACAAAAAACCAATAACCTCCACTCCCTCTGGTATGACAACAACCTTTTCTTTTCCGTTATACCGCAACAAAGTTGTCTTCGTTTTATCATCTCTCTCATAGTAATAATCCAATATTACAAATGTTTCGTCATTGTTTTTCTCCCAGGGAGTATCATAAAAAGCATCCTTCCATATCAGAATATCCCTATTCTTCGGAATGTTTCCAATCCCACTTTCACAAAAAGCATCAATTCCTATTTGTTTTAAGCTATCCGGATATTCAAAATAGGTCAATTCTTTACACCCATAAAAAGATGCAGGATTTATACTTTCCAAATGGCTTCCAAGCTCTACCGTATGCAGCTTCTCCATTTCTGCAAATGCATAATTATCAATAATTTCTACATTTTTAGCATAAACCTCCTCCACATCCTTATTTTCACGAAATGCATAACTACCAATTACCTTTACTGTATCCGGCAGATAAACTATCTTAGGCACCGAAAAGTACTTCCATGATTCCCTCATCACTTCCGTTACCGGGCGTCCATACAGCATCGAGGGAATTTTTACCGTTTCTATCCCCTCCTCTGAAGAATAATAATTCCCTACTTCAGCATGAAATCCCTCTAATAGAACATTATAGGGACAGAATCGGTTATGCTCCAGATATATTGGGCGGAATACCGGAATGCAGTATATAAAAATCAGTACCACTACACTTATCATTATGGGAAACCATTTCGAATTTATTATCAATTTTTTTGTTTTTTCCTGGCGGTTTTCGTTCATCATATCTTCCTCATATGGTTTGTTTTCTATTGATTTGTTTCTGCTGTTGCACTTTTCGGATATCGGGACCAGAATTCTTCCTCTCTTAATGATTCGACAGGAATATCTTTTTCTTTTGCAAAACTTTCCGCATAGCTTCCTTTTATTGTTACGATTCGCTCTATGCTGGCATTACTATTCCATATGTTCTCTACACTGTCCGGTATGTACATGGTCAAATGTTCCTGCCCAATAAATATATTTCCCCGTAATTCAGTTACTGTATCCGGCAGAAAGACCTCATTCACAAGCGTATGTTTCTTCTCATCCTCTGTATATTTACTCTCACACCCCAAAATCTCTACGCCTTTTGGTACGATAACCGTCTTTTCATCTCCGTTATACTTTAGAAGTGTTTTCATCGCTTTGTCATACTCATAATAGTAATAATCGAAAGTTACAAATACTTCTCTATTATTTTTTTCCCATGGAGTATTGCAAAAAGCTCCTTCAGATATCTGTACCTCTTTATTCTCCGGAATGTTTTTAATTCCACTACCTCGAAAAGCATCAAAATTTATATTTGTTATACTATCCGGGTAATTAAAATGTTTCAAATTTTTACACCCTTTAAATCCACTGCAACCAATTATTTCTAAATGGTCGCCCAATTCCACCGTATGTAGTTTCTCCGCATAATTAAATGCATGTCCATCAATCCACTTTACCCTTTTCGCATAAATTTCTTCAATACTTCCATTTTCAAAAAAAGCTCCGTGTCCTATTAATGTTACAGTATTGGGCAAGTAAACCACTTTGATACTACCTTCGTAATTTCTCCATGCATACGCCTTCACTTCAGTCACCACACGTCCATACAATAATGGGGGGATTTTTATTGTGCTTTCCGATGCCGATGAATGATATTCTCCTACCTCTGCATGAAACCCTTCCAGCAGAACATCATATTTACAAAACCAGTTACTTTCCAAATAAACAGGGTGAAATACCGGAATGCAATACACTACCGCCAGCACAACTATAATAACTAATACCACTCGTAGAACTTCTTTTATTCGTGTCTTGGTATCCTTCAAATATTTATCCTTAAAATATATTTTGTTCATTGCACGTTCCTTTTTCTTATTCTTCTGCTTTTGCACTTTCCGGATAGCGTGACCAGAATTCTTCCTCACTTAATGATTCGACAGGTACGTTATTCTTTTTCGCGAAGTTTTCCGCATAGCTTCCTTCTATTGTTACAATTCGTTTTATGCCACTATAATCTTCCCATATCTTTTCTACACTATCCGGCATATACATGGTCAGATGATTTTGGTCGCTAACTATATCCCCATATACTTCGGTTACGGTATCCGGCAGAAACATCTCATCTATCTGATAACGACATTTTCCTTCTTTTGTATATGAACAGCCAACCAATTCCACTCCTTCCGGTATAACAACAGTCTTTTCCTTACCGTTGTACCGTATCAGGGTTGTCTTCGTTTGGTCATCTTCCTCATAATAATAATCCAGAATTACAAATGCTTCTTCATTATTTTTCTCCCACGAAGTATCATAAAATGCTCCTTTCCATAGCAGAACGTCCTTTTTCTTCGGAATTTTCTCGATTCCGCTACCTTGAAAAGCTCCACGCTCAATCTGCTTTAAACTATCCGGATATTCAAAATGGGTTAAACTTTTACACCCCCGAAAAGCCTTATGATTAATACTTCTCAGATGGTTTCCAAGCTCCACCTTATGCAACTTCTCTGTATACGAAAATGCCCAATTATCAACAATTTCCACGTTTTTAGCATAGATTTCTTCCACGTTTTTATTTTTATGAAATGCTCTATAACCAATCACCTTTACTGTATCCGGTAGATAAATAATTTTCCCCCCTACATAATACTGCCATGTTTGGTCCATTACTTCCGTTACCGGTCGTCCATACAACACCGAAGGAATTTTTACTATCTCTCTCCCCTCCGAAGGATAATAATTTCCTACTTCGGCATGAAATCCCTCTAATAGAACATCATAAGGACAGAATCGATTATGTCTCAAATATACGGGACGGAATATCGGAATGCAGTATAAAATAATCAGTATCATTACACTTATGATTAGGGCATACCATTTCTTATTTATCTTTCTCTTTTCTAGTTTTTCCCGGTGGTTTTTGTTCATTATATCTTCCTCATATCGTTTGTTTTCTATTGCTTTGTTTCTTCTTTCGCACTTTCCGGATAGCAGAACCAGAATTCTTCCTCACTTAATGATTCGACAGGTACGTTATTCTCTTTTGCATAATTCTCCGCACGACTTCCTGCTATCGTTACAATTTTCCCTATACCACTATAATTCCCACGTATCTTCTCTACGCTATCCGGCATATAAATTGTTAAATGGCTCTGACCCTTAAATATGTTTCCCCGTAACTTAGTTACCGTATTCGGCAAAAAAACTTCATCCACCTGATAACGACATTTTTCTTCTAGTATTTTTGCACCTCCAATAACCTCCACTCCTTCCGGTATAACAACAGTCTTTTCTTTCCCATTGTACCGTAACAGGGTTGGCATTACTCTATTATCATCTTCATTGTAATAATCCAACGTTACAAATGTTTCGTCATTACTTTTTTCCCATGAGGTATTATAAAATGCATCCTCCCATAGTAAAATATCCCCATTCTCTGGAATATTCTCAACACCACTATCCCGAAAGGCTTCATATCCTATCTTCTTTAAACTATCCGGATAATCAAAATGAAGTAAATTTTTACACTCATAAAAGGCTTTATGATTAATACTTTCCAAATGATTTCCAAGCTCAGCTATATGTAGATTCTCCATTTCTGCAAATGCCCACTTATCAACAATTTCTACATTTTTAGCATAAACCTCTTCCACAATTTTATTTTTATTAAATGCCCTATAGCCAATTACCTTTACCGTATCTGGCAGACAAACTGTCGCTCCGACCGAGTAATACTGCCACGTTTGATCCATTATCTCAGTTACCGGTCGTCCATACAGTATCGAGGGGATTTTTACTATCTCTATTTCCTCCTCCGAGGGATAATAATTCCCTACTTCGACATGAAATCCCTCTAGCAGAACATCATAGGGACAGAATCGATTATGCTCCAGATATATTGGGCGGAATACCGGAATGCAGTATATAAAAATCAGTATCACTGCACTTATCATTATAGGAAACCATCTCGAATTTATTATTGTTTTTTTCTGGTGGTTTTTGTTCATCATATCTTCCTCATATCATTTGTTTTCTATTGCTTTGTTTCTTCTTTCGCACTTTCCGGATAGCGTGACCAGAATTCTTCCTCACTTAATGATTCGACAGGAATATCATTTTCTTTTGCAAAGCTTTCCGCATAGCTTCCTTTTATTGTTACGATTTGTTCTATGCTGGCATTACTATTCCATATGTTCTCTACACTGTCCGGTATATACATAGTCAAGTGTTCCTGCCCAATAAATATATTTCCCCGTAATTCAGTTACCGTATCCGGCAGAAAGACTTCATCCACCGGAGCACAAAGCTTTGCTTTCTCCGTATGTCCCCATCCACAACCCACTATTTCTATGCCTTCTGGTATGACGACTGTCTTTTCTTTCCCGTTATACTTTAGAAGTGTATTCATTGTTTTGTCATACTCATAATAATAATAATAATAATAATCAAATGTTACGAATACTTCGCTATTATTATTCTCCCATGGGGTATCACAAAAAGCATCTTTCCATATCCGAACCTCTTTATTCTCGGGAATGTTTTCAACTCCACTACTACGGAAAGCATCAAATTTTATATTCGTTAAACTATCCGGATAGTTAAAATGTTTCAAATTTTTACACTCTTTAAATCCACCATCTCCAATTATTTCCAGATGATCTCCTAGTTCCACTGTATGTAGTTTCTCCGCATGATTAAATGCATGTCCACCAACTACTCTTACTTTTTCTGCATATACTTCTTCAATACTTTCATTTCTATAAAAAGCTCCATTTCCTATTAGTGTTACTGTATCAGGCAAATAGATCACCTTAATATTACCTATATAATGTTCCCAAGAATCTTTCTTTACTTCCGTCACCACACGTCCATACAATATGGTGGGGATTTTTACCACACTTTCCTGTGTGGATGAATGATATTCTCCTACCTCTGCATGAAACCCTTCCAGCAGAACATCATATTTACAAAACCAGTTGCTTTTTAAATAAACCGGATGAAATATTGGAATGCAATACGCTATCGCCAGCACAGCTATAATGACTAATACCACTCGTAAAACTTCCTTTACCCGTGTCTTAGTATCCTTTAAATGCTTATCTTTTAAATATTTATCCTTAAAATATATTTCGTTCATTACACGTTCCTTTTTCTTATTCTTCTGCTTTCGTACTTTCCGGATAGCGTGACCAGAATTCTTCCTCACTTAATGATTCGACAGGAATATCATTTTCTTTTGCAAAGCTTTCCGCATAGCTTCCTTTTATTGTTACGATTTGTTCTATGCATGCATTACTGCTCCATATTTTTTCTACACTATTGGGTATATACATGGTCAAATGTTCCTGTCCAATAAATATATTTTCCCGTAATTCAGTTACTGTATCCGGCAGAAAGACTTCATCCACTAGGGTATGAAGCTTTGCTTCCTCCGTATGCCCCCATCCACAACCCACGATTTCTACACCTTCTGGTATGACGACTGTCTTTTCTTTCCCGTTATACTTTAGAAGTGTATTCATTGTTTTGTCATACTGATAATAGTAATAATCAAATGTTACGAATACTTCTCTATTATTATTCTCCCATGGGGTATCACAAAAAGCATCTTTCCATATCCGAACCTCTTTATTCTCCGGAATGTTTTCAACTCCACTACCACGAAAAGCATCAAATTTTATATTCGTTAAACTATCCGGGTAGTTAAAATGTTTCAAATTTTTACACTCTTTAAATCCTCCACCTCCAACGATTTCCAGATAGTCTCCCAATTCAACTGTGTGTAGTTTCTCCGCATGATTAAATGCATGTCCTTCAACTACTTTTATTTTTTCTGCATAAATTTCTTCAATACTCTCATTTTCCAAAAAAGCTCCGTATCTTATTCGTGTTATAGTATCCGGTAGATAAATGACCTTAATATTACCTTCGTAATTTCTCCATGCATATGCCTTCACATCCGTCACTACACGCCCATACAATATGGTTGGAATTTTTATTGTGCTTTCCGATGCCGATGAATGATATTCTCCCACCTCTGCATGAAATCCATTTAACAGAACATCATATTTACAAAACCAGTTGCTTTTTAAATAAACCGGATGAAATATTGGAATGCAATACGCTATCGCCAGCACAGCTATAATGACTAATACCACTCGTAAAACTTCCTTTACCCGTGTCTTAGTATCTTTTAAATGCTTATCTTTCAAACGTTTATCTTTCAAATATTTATCCTTAAAATATATTTCGTTCATTGCATGTTCCTTTTTCTTATTCTTCTGCTTTCGCACTTTCCGGATATCGGGACCAGAATTCTTCCTCACTTAATGATTCGACAGGGATATCACATTTCTTTGCAAATTTTTCTGCATAGCTTCCTTCTATCGTTACAATTTGCTTTATACTTGCATAACTACTCCGTATACCTGTTATGCTGTCTGGCATATATATCGTTAAATGTTCCTGTCCTTCAAATATATTTCCCCACAATATAGTTACCGTATCCGGCAAAAAGACTTCATCCACCTGATAACGGCAATTGTCTTCCATTTTTTTTGCACCACCAATAACCTCCACTCCTTCCGGTATAACAACAATCTTTTCTTTCCCGTTGTACCCTAACAAAGTTGTCTTCGTTTCATCATCTCTCTCATAATAATAATCCAATATTACAAATGTTTCGTCGTTGTTTTCTTCCCATGGAGTATCATAAAAAGCATCCTTCCATATCAGAACATCTTTATTCTCTGGAATGTTCTCAATTCCACTTTTACCAAAAGCATCACACTCTATCTGCTTTAAGCTATCCGGATAATCGATATGGGTTAAACTTTTACACCCATTAAAAGCTGCATAATTAATAAATTCCAAATGATTTCCAAGTTCTACCGTATGCAGATTCTCCATATCTACAAATGCCCAATTGTCAACGATTTCTACATTTTTAGCATAAACCTCTTCCACCGTGTTATTTTTATAAAATGCATTATAACCAATTACCTTTACCGTATCTGGCAGATAAACTATCTTAGGAACTGAAAAATACTTCCACGATTCCTCCATTATCTCAGTTACCGGTCGTCCATACAGTATCGAGGAGATTTTTACTATCTCTATTCCCTCCTCCGAAGGATAATAATTCCCTACTTCGGCATGAAATCCCTCTAGCAGAACATCATAGGGACAGAATCGATTATGCTCCAGATATATTGGGCGGAATACCGGAATGCAGTATATAAAAATCAGTATCACTGCACTTATCATTATAGGAAACCATCTCGAATTTATTATTGTTTTTTTCTGGTGGTTTTTGTTCATCATATCTTCCTCATATCATTTGTTTTCTATTGCTTTGTTTCTTCTTTCGCACTTTCCGGATAGCGTGACCAGAATTCTTCCTCACTTAATGATTCGACAGGAATATTACATTTCTTTGCAAATTTTTCTGCATAGCTTCCTTCTATTGTTACAATTCGTTTTATGCCACTATAATCTTCCCATATCTTTTCTACACTATCCGGCATATACATGGTCAGATGATTTTGGTCGCTAACTATATCCCCATATACTTCGGTTACGGTATCCGGCAGAAACATCTCATCTATCTGATAACGACATTTTCCTTCTTTTGTATATGAACAGCCAACCAATTCCACTCCTTCCGGTATAACAACAGTCTTTTCCTTACCGTTGTACCGTATCAGGGTTGTCTTCGTTTGGTCATCTTCCTCATAATAATAATCCAGAATTACAAATGCTTCTTCATTATTTTTCTCCCACGAAGTATCATAAAATGCTCCTTTCCATAGCAGAACGTCCTTTTTCTCCGGAATTTCCTCGATTCCACTACCTTGAAAAGCTCCACGCTTAATCTGTTGTAAGCTATCCGGATATTCAAAACGGATTAAACTTTTGCATCCATGAAAAACCTTATGATTAATACTTTTCAGATGATTCCCAAGTTCTATCGTATGCAGGTTCTCCATTTCTGCAAATGCCCAATTATCAACGATTTCTACATTTTTAGCATAAACCTCTTCAACATTTTTATTATTATAAAATGCGCCTCCCCCAATTACCCTTACTGTATCCGGCAAGTAAACCTTTGTACCCACTGAATAATACTGCCACGTTAAGTACATCACTTCAGTTACCGGTCGTCCATACAACACCGAGGGGATTTTTACTGTCTCTATCCCATCCTTTGAGGGATAATAATTCCCTACTTCAGCATGAAATCCCTCTAATAGAACATCATAAGGACAGAATCGGTTATGTTGCAAATATATTGGGTGGAATATTGGAATACAGTATATAAAAATTAGTACCACTACACTTATCATTATGGGAAACCATCTCGAATTTATTATTGTTTTTTTCTGGCGGTTTTCATTCATCATATCTTCCTCATATCATTTGTTTTCTATTGCTTTGTTTCCTCTTTCGCACTTTCCGGATAGCGTGACCAGAATTCTTCCTCGCTTAATGATTCGACAGGAATATCATTTTCTTTTGCAAAACTTTCCGCATAGCTTCCTTTTATTGTTACGATTCGCTCTATGCTGGCATTACTATTCCATATGTTCTCTACACTGTCCGGTATATACATAGTCAAATGTTCCTGCCCAATAAATATATTTCTCCGCAATTCAGTTACCGTATCCGGCAGAAAGACCTCGTTCACTATGGTACATTCCTTCTCTCCTTCTGTATATTTACACTCACACCCCAAAATTTCTACGCCCGCTGGTATTATGACTGTATTTTCTTTCCCGTTATACCTTAGAAATGTATTCATTGTTTTGTCATACTCATAATAGTAATAATCAAAAGTTACAAATACTTCTCTATTATTTTTCTCCCATGGAGTATTGCAAAAAGCTCCTTCACATATCCGCACATCGTTATTCTCCGGAATGTTTTCAATTCCGCTGTCCCGAAAAGCTTCCCTTTCAATCAGCCTTAAACTCTTTGGATATTCAAAATGCCTTAAATTTTTACATCCTTTAAATGCCCCAGCTCCAATCGTTTCCAAGCGATTTCCAAAATTTACTGTATGTAATTTTTCTGCACTACCAAATGCTGAGTATACAATACTTTTCACATTTGGAGCATAAATTTCTTCAATACTCATATTTCCATAAAAAGCTCCATGTCCTATCCGCGTTAATGTCTCAGGCAAATAGATTATTTTAGCATTTCCTTGATAATCTTTCCATGAGTACTCCATTACTTCCGTTACCGGGCGCCCATACAATAATGAAGGGATTTTTACTGTTTCAGCTCCATTCTCTAAGGGATAACATCTTCCTACTATTGCATGAGATCCTTTCAACACCACATCATATTTACAGATTCGGTTGTTTGCCAAACGTATAGTATGAAATACCGGAATGCAATACACTACCGCCAATATAGCTATAATAACTAATACCACTCGTAGAACTTCTTTTATTCGTGTCTTGGTATCCTTCAAATATTTATCCTTAAAATATATTTTGTTCATTGCACGTTCCTTTTTCTTATTCTTCTTCTTTCGCACTTTCCGGATAGCGTGACCAGAATTCTTCCTCGCTTAATGATTCGACAGGAATATCATTTTCTTTTGCAAAACTTTCCGCATAGCTTCCTTTTATTGTTACGATTCGCTCTATGCTGGCATTACTATTCCATATGTTCTCTACACTGTCCGGTATATACATAGTCAAATGTTCCTGCCCAATAAATATATTTCTCCGCAATTCAGTTACCGTATCCGGCAGAAAGACCTCGTTCACAAGCGTATGTTTCTTCTCGTCCTCTGTATATTTACACTCACACCCCAAAATCTCTACGCCTTTTGGTACGATAACCGTCTTTTCATCTCCATTATACTTTAAAAGCGTATTCATCGTTTTGTCATACTCATAATAGTAATAATCGAAAGTTACAAATACTTCTCTATTATTTTTCTCCCATGGAGTATTACAAAAAGCATCTTTCCATATCCGAACCTCTTTATTCTCCGGAATATTTTCAATTCCACTACCTCGAAAAGCATCAAATTTTATATTTGTTATACTATCCGGGTAATTAAAATGTTTCAAATTCTTACATTCCTCAAATCCACCACCAGCAATCATTTCTAGATGGTCTCCCAGTTCCACTGTATGTAACTTTTCCGCATAATCAAATGCATGCCCGCCGACTATTTTTACCTTTTCTGCATAAACTTCTTCAATACTTTCATTTTCAAAAAAAGCCCCATTCCCTATTAGTGTTACAGTATCAGGTAAATAAACCACTTTAATATTCCCCGTATAATTCTCCCATGAATCTTCCCTCACTTCAGTCACCACACGTCCATACAATAATGGGGGGATTTTTATTGTGCTTTCCGATGCCGATGAATGATATTCTCCTACCTCTGCATGAAACCCTTCCAGCAGAACATCATATTTACAAAACCAGTTACTTTCCAAATAAACAGGGTGAAATACCGGAATGCAATACACTGCCGCCAATATAGCTATAATAACTAATACCACTCGTAGAACTTCCTTTACCCGTGTCTTGGTATCCTTTAAATATTTATCCTTAAAATATATTTCGTTCATTACACGTTCCTTTTTCTTATTCTTCTGCTTTTGCACTTTCCGGATAGCGGGACCAGAATTCTTCCTCACTTAATGATTCGACAGGTACGTTATTCTCTTTTGCATAATTCTCCGCACGACTTCCTGC
>CAKRVA010000018.1 GCA_934408585.1 uncultured Lachnospiraceae bacterium | reverse complement strand
CTGTCAGAGGCATTTGAGAAGATGACGGAAACACCGGAGCTGGAGCTGAAGGTAACGATACTGAACATCAATTCAGGCAAGAATGAGAAACTGAAGGAAGGTTGTCCGGTATTAAAGGAATATATGCAGTATGTCGAGAAAATCAGAGAAAACAGAAAGAGAATGCCCTTGGAGGAAGCAGTGGATGAAGCAATTGGGTACTGTATCGGGAATGGGATTCTGAGGGATTTTTTACTGAGGCAGAGAGCGGAGGTAATGAAGATGAGTATCTATGAATACGATGAGGAACGGGAACTGGCACTGATTCGGAGAGATGAGCGGGAAATCGGGATTGAACAGGGAAAAGAAATTGGTGAGAAGATAGGACGTGAAAAAGAGCGACAGAACGTAGAAAAGATACTTCAGGAAGAAAAAGAAAACAACATCAAATCCATTGTTGTTTTGTGTCGGAAGTTTGGAAGGAACAGGGAGCAAACGATTTCTGAATTAATAGAGCAATGTCATCTTACCCATGAACAAGCCACTGAAAAGTTTGCTCTTTATGGTGAGAAACAATAGGGATACTACTAAATTAACTATTCACCAACCGCCATTTTCTATATCCAGTATTTTTTGAATATTACATCCCAAAATCAGGAAAATTTTTTCTATATAAAAAATTACATCCTCCAAATGTTCCAAAGTTTTCTATACCAGAACACCACAAGCTTGAAATGTCCAAAAAATAGCTTCTTTTTGGACATTTCAGCTTACTTGTTTTATATATAGAAACAACCGCTTCAAAATGTGGATATTTTATGGAAACTTTCTTTGTATATAGAAAATCAAAACTTCATTTGTAAAACATTTAGGATATCTTATCTTACTTTTTTCGCATATAGAAAATTTCCGCCCTGCCTATCCGACCGTACACATACAAATACCAGCAACCACAAGCAAATGCCACAAATGCCGCCAGATACAATCAAGTACCGACAAGCTTGCGCAAGCGGTGTTGCAAAGCAACTAATTTCTTCTCTGCGAGCTGCGCATCCGTGCGGAGTTTTTTGCTTTATAGGAAATTCCAGCGGAATTTCTTATAAAGTCAAAAAAACAGCGCCCGACTATGCGATGCATAGTGGGCGCCATTTGTGTTAAGCACAAAGCATGTTATTTCATCTGCTCTTCTTGCTTCTTAATCATTCTACGAACCATTTCACCACCGATGGAACCAGCTTCCTTAGAAGTCAAGTCACCATTGTAACCTTCCTTAAGGTTCACACCAAGCTCAGAAGCAACTTCTGTTTTGAAACGATCCATAGCAGCCTTAGCTTCAGGAACTTCTACTCTATTCGTTTTGTTGCTTGCCATTCTTTTCACCTCCGTTTCCGAATTCTTTCAGATAGGCGTCCGGCTGCGCCTATCCTGAAGAAATCTTCAATCAAAGCGTATCCGTATCACTTATCTTGTTCTTATTATTTACGGAGATAATAAAATTATTTATGGTAGTTTTTTCCTAAAAGTCTCTTACTAAAAATCTCTTAATTTAAAGTCTTCTTCGTTAACATTCTTTTCGATTTTTTCAATGACAAGATAGTAATGATAATCTTTGCTGACTTCCACTTCTACGCGGTCATTGACCTTATGTCCCATAAGCGCTTTTCCGATTGGAGATTCTACGCTTACCAGATTTTCCAATGAATTTCCCCTCATGGTTGTTACAATCGTATATGTTTCGATAGCTCCATCTTCTTCAAACCGCACGGTAACGGAAGTGTTCATTCCAACTTCATCTTCTTTGGAGTCATCCGGAATGATTTCTGCGGTTTTAATCATTCTTTCCAGAAAACGAATCCGGCTCTCATTTTTATTTTTTTCTTTTTTTGCAGCATAGTATTCGAAATTTTCACTCAAATCGCCATGAGCACGCGCTTCCTTTACATCTTCCAGAAGCTTTGGACGAATTACCAGCTTCCGCTCTTCTATTTCTTTCTCCATTGCTGCAATGTCTTTTTGTGTCAGTTGATTAAACATCTTATTCCCCTGCTTTCTTAAAACGAACCTCCCGCAAACACAATTCTGTCTGCCAGTTCCTTTGCTGCTTCCTTTCCTTTAAAGAAGGAAACGATTTCCAGACCGAAATCAACAGAAGCTCCCATGCCTCTTGCCGTAATGATATTTCCATCGCGTACTGCCGGCTGTGCTACAAATTCTGCACCTTCCAGTTCTTTTTCAAAGCCCGGAAAACAGGTAGCCTTCTTTCCTTTTAAATGACCGCGGTGTCCCAGAATGGATGGTGCCGCACAAATCGCAGCAACGGCTTTCTTTTTTGCGAATTCATCTACTTCCAGCATCAACGGCTCAAAGGCTTCCAGATTTTTTGTTCCCGGACCACCGCCCGGAAGCACAATCATATCTGCTGTGCCAAAATCAACATTTTCAAACAAATCATCCATAACTACCGGAATGTTATGAGAACCAACCACTGTTTTATCTCCGGTCACGGATACCGTAGCAACATCTATCTGTGCACGACGCAGCAAATCAACTGTCGCCAATGCTTCTATTTCTTCAAATCCGGTAGCAAAAAAAATATAAACTTTACTCATGAACCTTATTCCATCCTTTCCATATATCTGATATAATTCTTATCATACTATAATTTTGTGTGAAAGGTAATAGATTTATGGAAATCGAAAGAAAATTTCTTATCAAAAAACTTCCTGCTGATCTGGAACAATACGAATGTCTGCACATTGAACAGGCTTATCTTTGCACTTCGCCTGTCATACGAATCCGGAAGCAGAATGATGAATACTATCTTACGTACAAAGGCTCCGGACTTCTTGCGCATGAGGAATACAATCTGCCTCTTACAAAAGAAAGCTATGAGCATCTTCGCAAAAAAGTCGATGGAAATATCATTTCCAAAAAACGTTACCTGATTCCAATAAAAAACTCGACTTTAAAAGTCGAGTTAGATATTTTTGATGCACCATTTTCTGCCCTGATTATTGCGGAGGTTGAATTCCCGGATATCGAAAGTGCCAACGCCTTTGAACCACTGTCCTGGTTTGCAGATGATGTAACCTCCAATCCGAATTACCACAACTCCAATCTTTCCACAAGACCTCTGAAATAAATAAAAGCAAAATAGCTAGAAATAAATCGCCATAAACTGTGAAAATTTATGAAACAGGAATACTATCTATGCATTTTCCTGTGGATTCACGTTCCATGATTTCTGCCGGGAAAACAATATGCTGATGACCGCATTTATGATCAATCACATCAAACAGAAGACTTACGGTTTTTAAAGCCATATCTTCTACCGGCTGCTTCATGGTGGTAATCTGTGGTGTATAATACTCGCCAAGTGGAATTCCGTCAAACCCTGCCACCGAAACATCCTGAGGCACTCTTTTTCCTGCTTCATAAAGTGCACGGCAGGCTCCTACTGCCATCGTATCTGCAATGGCAAATACGGCTGTAAACTCTTCTCCGGTTTCCAGAAGTTTTTTCATAAATTCATACCCGCTTTTAATCGAATATGGTTCTGTAACATCCTTAACTTCCATAATCAGTTTCGGATTTACTTCAATTCCATGCTCTTCCAATGCTTCCAGATATCCCCGCAGACGAAGCATACCAACAGACTCACCCTTGGCATTTTCCGTCAAAATTGCAATTTTACGATGTCCCAGGGAAATCAGATATTCCACCATCTTTTTCCCCTCTGCCTGATCATCTACCGCAATGCTGGAATACTTTTTAATCTGCCGGTCTTCATAAACCGTACGGATGGTACTGAAAATAAACGGCACATTTAACCTTGCCAGTTTTTTTCCGTCATGCTTATAGGCTCCGCCAAGAAAGATAATTCCCCGCAAACGTTTTTCCTTTACCAGTTCAAACGCAACATCCAATTCGTCCTCATACGATTCCACGTGCTGCATGACCATGGCAAAATGACGTTTCTGAATATGCGCCTCAATAATCTGCACAATCGTATTAAAGAACGGATTGGCAATTCCCTTTACCAGAACCGCAATGGAATTTACCTCTGTTCGCTTCAAGTTTCTCGCACTGTTATTGGGAACAAAGCCGGTTTCCTTGATTACCTGCATTACTTTATCTTTTGTTTTCTGATTGATGTCCGGATGATTGTTGATTGCTCTGGACACGGTACTTACCCCTACTCCGCACCGCTTGGCAATATCCTTAATCGTCATTTCTTCCATTGATGCTGTCATCCCCTTATTCTTCCATATAGCTTACACAGTCTATATATTTTTTCTGCCAGTTCATCGGAACACTGTCCTTTGCTCATACGCCACTTCCAGTTATTTCCCAATGTCGACGGTATATTAATTCGTGCCTCGCTTCCAAGCTCCAGGTAATCCTGCAACGGTATGATTGCAGTATCCGAAACGCTCGAAATTGCCGCACGGATAAAGTCCCATGCCACTTCTTTCGTTCCATGCATGTTCAGATATTCTTTTGCAAATTTCCGGTCTGCTGCGCAAATGGAGTCATACCAGCCCAATACCGTATCGTTATCATGTGTTCCGGTATAGACAACACTGTTTGCCGAATAATTGTGCGGAAGATAATCACTTTCCTCCCGCGAATCAAATGCAAACTGTAGGATTTTCATTCCCGGGTAGCCGGTCTTCCGGACTAATTCAAGCACCGATGGCGTCAAAAATCCTAAATCTTCTGCAATGATGTCCATATTTCCGAGCTTATTTTTTAATGCTTCAAAAAGTGCATATCCCGGTCCTTTGCGCCATGTTCCGTGTTCTGCAGTCGCATCACCGTATGGAATACTGTAATATTCATCAAATCCCCGGAAATGGTCAATGCGGACTACATCATACAATTTATAGCAATAGCCAATACGTTTGATCCACCATGCATATCCGGTTTCAGCATGATACTCCCAGCGGTAAAGCGGATTTCCCCAAAGCTGTCCGGTTGCCGAAAATGCATCCGGCGGACATCCTGCCACGGCAACAGGCTCGCCTTTTTCATTCAGCTGGAAAAGTTCCGGGTTTGCCCATGTATCAGCACTGTCAAATGCCACGTAAATCGGGATATCTCCAATGATTAAAATTCCTTTATCATTTGCATACTTCTTCAACCGCTTCCATTGCGTTGCAAACAAATACTGCTGGAATTCATAAAACAGAATTTCCTGTTTTAATTTTTCTCCGTACGCTTTCATTGCCTTCTCTGTACGAATACGGATCTCTTCCTCCCAGCTTAACCAGCTTATTCCCTGAAAAGAATCTTTTATTGCCATATACATCGCATAATCTTTCAGCCAGTCTTCATTTTCTTTGACAAATTCCTGAAAATTGGAATCGTTTTCAATTTTACTATTTAAAAAAGCCTTCTTCAAAAGACGAAATCGCGATAAGTAGATTTTCTCATAATCTACATAAGACGCATTCGTCCCCCAATCATAGCTCTCGCAATCTTCTCTGGTAATCCAGTTTTTCTCAATTAATTCTTCTGGGTCAATAAAATACGGATTCCCGGCAAATGTAGAAAAAGACTGATATGGCGAATCTCCATATCCGGTAGGACCTAACGGAAGAATCTGCCAATAGGTCTGCCCGGCCTGTGCCAGAAAATCCACAAACTCATATGCTTCCTTTGAAAAAGTTCCAATTCCGTATGGGGACGGAAGACTTGAAACCGGTAGTAAAATTCCGCTTGCTCTCTTCATACGCTCCAGTCCTTTCTGCTATTGGTAACGTTACCAATTATATATAAAAAGAATACCACAAGAACCGTTCATTTTCAAGTGGTATTCTGTCAATTCTCTATGCCTGTAATGCCATTTCCTTTACTTTTTCAATTGCTTTTTTCACTGGCGGAAGCATCATCACAATTACGGTGAGAATACCTTCTCCTAAAATATAAGCATAATTATAGGCAAATGGATAAATTGCCGTTAGGGATTTCGGGAAATTGTCCGGCATATAATCCATCCAGTACAAATATCCTCCGATGGAATGGAACAATCCTCTTACAAGAATTGCTACCAGATATCCTTTTAACAATCCATTCTTCTGCTTGTAAAAGAATCCGGAAAGTCCTAATGCAGCAAATGCAAATATGTAATCCAGACATGCCTGTAACGGGGATAAAATATAGCTGCCGCCTCCCTGTACAAACTGTAAAAGACCATATGCAAATGCAGCCGTAAGACCAATCTTTGGTCCATACCAATAGCCAATCATCGTTACAAATAACATGGAACAGAGTGTAATAGAACCTCCCCACGGCATATGAACAATTTTAATATAAGAAGCAGCAAAACCCAAAGCAAGTGCTACTGCGGAAAATACCAGCTGCTTTGTGGAAAAGGTACTCTTTTTCTGCTCCCCGGTGTCTTTTACTTTTGTACGGATTACTGCTGTTAAAATAACAAGAACAGCAATTAATACAATTACGGCTACTTCACCGGCTGTGGTCAGTGAAAAGTATCCATCTTCCTGATTTAAAAATAGTGACATAAAAAATCCTCCTTAGACTTTTTACATCGCCAAAGGAGGATTAAATTAAATCCTGATTTCATTAATCCTGTGCTTCCTTACGCCGGTATTACCCGGTTCAAGTAGTGAGGGTTAACCTGTTTTTCATAAGTCATCCGCAGTATGGCTTAATCGAACAGATAATCTCAGCAAATGCTCCCCTAGCGAAGTTATTTATTTTGTGTTTCCACCCATCTAAAATACAACGGTTTTCACAGAGTGTCAATCCCTACATCAGAATTTCCTTTCCCAGCGCAAACGAATAAATAATTCTCTGTTTTACCCGTTTTCCGGTAATCCGCTCCAATGCTTCTGTATAATACTCCAATTGTGAGTGATAGCGTTTTACAAGTTCTTCTCCCTCTTTTACTGCATCCGTTTTATAATCCATTAAAACAAGCTCGCCATCCTCTTCAAAAAAAGCATCGATAATTCCCTGAATCAGCACGGTTTCATCCTCCGGGAATCCCGGTTTCACCCGGTTTGCAGAAATTCCAAGCACAAAGGGTTGCTCACGATACAGCTTCCCATTGCGTTGTGCCTGTGCCATCCGTTGTGACAGCTTTGAAGAGAAAAAGCATTGCAGCTTTGAAACGGACACTGCATCTCTCCAGCCGGTCGTCAGTCGTTCTTCCGCTACCATGTCCTCCAGTTGTTTCTTTAAAATGTCTTTTGTGGCTTCGTTTTGAATTACTTCCCAAAAATCCAGCAGTTCCATTACTTTATGGTATGCGCTTCCTCGCTCTGTGCCGGACACCTCCTGTTCTTCTTTCATAAAAGCAGGAATATAGGGTACTACCTCTTTTTCCGGAAACAGCTCTGCTGCAAAATCCATTTCCATCTGCTCTTTTTTCAACTCTGAAACGCTCGTCTTTAACATCAATCCACATAGGTTCTGATGTTCATAAGTCCGCCTCATTTGTTTTAATAACAGTTGTTCCGTTTCTGTCCGAACATCTGCATCCTGAATTTCAGAAAGTAACTGTTGCTTTCGCTCCTGTAAATCATACGCTTCCCGGACTTCCTGCTCCATCTGTGTTTCCGGTGTTATAAATATGGCTCGGTCCAGAACCGGCATTACAAAATCAAGTGCACACCCTGCGGTAATCAGCTCCGCAAAACCGATTACTTCTTCCCCTTGATGTATCTCCTGATATTGGGCAATTCTTTCCTGAAATTTCTCCGCCTCCGGAATCGTTCCGGTCAGAATCAGTTTTTCCCTCGCTCTTGTCATTGCAACATACAGCACGCGCATTTCCTCTGCCAGGGTATCCAGCCGAAGCTTCCGGGAAACAACATTTTTCTTTATCATACTTCTTTGAATACGCAGTTCCCGGTCAATGTCATCCGTACCGATTCCCATATCCATATCCGTAACCAGTCGTCCTGTCGTATCCTGCAAATTAAAGCGTTTTGTCATTCCTGCAACGAAACATATCGGGAATTCCAGTCCTTTACTTTTATGAATACTCATAATCCGGACTACATCTGCATGCTCGGATAAAATATCGGCTTCACCATAATCCACCTCATATTTTTCCAGCTGCTCCATATATCTGAGGAAATGAAAGACTCCGTAAAAACTCGTCTGTTCAAATGCAACTGCTTTCATCAAAAGCATTTCCACATTTGCTTTTCTCTGCTCCCCGCCTGCCTTTGCCGTCACGTATTCCAAATATCCGGTATCATAAATCAGCTTTTCCAAAAGTTTATGAATTGGCGTATACACCGACTCTTCCCGGCAGGATTCCAGCATTTGCAGGAAATCATTAATTTTATCCTGCAGCTCCCCTTCATACTCTTTCATTTGCTGATATAAATTTCCGGATTTTTTCTCCTGTAAACTATATGCACGGATTTTTGCAATCTCTTCTTCTGAAAATCCTCCAAAATACGATTTTAATGTTCCAAACAAAGGGATATCCTGTAATGGATTATCGATAACATGAAGGAACTGTATCACTTCACGGACTTCCGATGCCTGAAAATAGCCGGTTCGTAAACTTACATACGCCGGAATTCCTTCCTTTTGCAGTGTTTCCTTAAATTCCTCCGCCCACCCCGAAGTAGTTCGAAGCAGAATTACAATGTCTCCGTATCTTACCGGGCGAAGCGTTCCGGTTTCTTTATCCGTCACCTGAAAATCCGAACAGAGTGACCGGATTCTCTGTGCAATCGCCAAAGCCTCCTGGGCTCTCGCAGATTCTTTTCCGTTTTCCTGCTTTTCAATCAATAGATATTCCGTTTCATTTCCTGTATTTTCGGGATAAGATGCGCCATAATAAAGTGCTTCATCCTCATTATAGGTAATCCCGCCAAACTGCCGGTACATCAGTTTTTGAAAAACTTCATTGACACTTTCAATGACTTCTCTCCGGCTTCGGAAGTTTTTATGCAAATCTATCCGCTGACACTCTCCCTCTTCTTTTCCATAGGAATCATATTTTTCCATAAACAGCTCCGGTCTTGCCAGTCGGAACTTGTAAATGCTCTGCTTTACATCTCCCACCATAAATCGGTTGAATTTTCCGTCCCGTTCCCCGGAAATACTTGTCAGTAAATACTCCTGCACCAGATTGCTGTCCTGATACTCGTCAATCAGGATTTCATCAAAGCACTGCCTGTACTCTAACGCTGCATTCGTAGGAACAACTTCTTTTCCCTCTTTTTTCAGCAGAATCTGTAACGCAAGATGCTCCATATCACTAAAATCGATGATATTGGCTTCCCGTTTTTTGGACGCAAGCATCTCTGAATATAAGCGCACCAGACGAACTAATTCCTCTACCATCGGTGCAGCGGTTTGCATCTGTGTTACAACCTGTTCCGGGGAAAACAAAAAGAAATCTTTACAAATTCCATCAATCTGCTTCTTTACATCGTTTCGAATCTGTTGTGCCATCGTACGCAGATTGACGTCTACCGAATCATCCTTTTTGGACGGAAGCCTTCCGAAGGAAACCGTTTCCATTGCTTCATACCATTCTGAAAAACTCTGTTTTTGTGCAACACGACCAAGCATCTCCACTTCCCGCTCCAGAAGTTCTCCATACATATAAGGTCCTGCCGGTCGTTCCGTCAGAGTATATGCCTTTTGCAGTTTCTGGATAAGCTCTGTCCAGAGAGTTTTCACATGGGACATCATAAAGCGGCACCAGTCACTGTTCTCCATTTGTGAAACGCTTGTTATTTTATAGTCCTCCAAGCTTTGCAGAAGCCATTCTTCCGGCCACGGATAGCTTACAGAAAATGTATACAATCCTTCAATGTATTCCTCCAGCAGGCGGTCATTACTTCCTCCAGTAAAATATTCTACACAATCCAGAAATTCCGGACGTTGTGATGCATATTCCTGTTCCAGCATTTCTGACAGCGTATCTTTTTGCAAAAGGCGTAATTCCCCTTCGTCTGCCACACGGAACCCCGGGTCCAGTCCTAAATCATTAAAGTTGTTCCGTACTACAAAAAGGCAGAAACTGTCAATCGTTGTAATCTGTGCTTTATGTATTAAAGCAGACTGCTTCTGTAAATGAAGATTTTCCGGTTCCATCGCCAGACGCTGTTCAATCGCTATCTGGATTCTCTCACGCATTTCTGCTGCTGCTGCATTCGTAAACGTTACTACCAGAAGCCGGTCAATGTCCATCGGATGCTTCGGGTCTGTAATCATCTGAATGATACGTTCTACCAGAACCGCTGTTTTTCCGGAACCTGCTGCTGCTGACACGAGCAGATTTCGATTCCGTGTATCAATTACTTTCTGCTGTTCTTCTGTAAACCGAACCGCCATCCGACGTTACTCCTTTCCCAGTTCTATTTTCATTTTCTGTAATACTTCTTCTTCCGAACTGATATATTCCATGCCATCTCCGGGTACACGTTTATGAAAGCCCGGAATTTTTCTGTCAAATGCGCAAACCGACTGAAAAGCACAATAAGTACAGGCATCTTTTCCATCCTGTTCACATGGATTCAATGCAATGTTTCCGTTTAAAATTTCTTTTCCAAATTGGTGCATCTTATGTGTAACATACTGCGAAACGACCTGATAGTCCTCTTTTGTAATCACACTGGACCTGGCGGAAAGAGAACCATCTGCCTTTCTCTCCACCGGGATAATGGATGACTTTGAAGAAAAACCACTATCCAGCAACGGAATGACCTCTTCACTCGCATTTACCAGACCGTTCATCCGTAATTCCTTTAACAGACGCTCATTAATCTCTTCCGGACTCAGATTTTCCTGTGTCTTTATTAAGGGATCATTTACATGGTAGTAAAGCAGTGCCGCAGGTACGATTTCTTTCTGCGGGTGCTTTTTTGCCATCAGTTCTGTTGCAACGTTCATATAAACTACTAACTGAAGCTGTAGTCCATAATAAACGGCTGCCAGATTAAATTTCTTATTACCGGATTTATAATCAATTACCTTTACATAAACATGCTGCTCATCCTCATAAGTATCCAGTCGGTCGATTTTTCCACGCAGCTTCATCTTTTCCTTTTGTGACAACGCTATATTTACCGACTCCAGATTTTCCACACGGGAAAATGCCATCTCAAATGCTTCGGGAACAAACTTTCCACCGCGAAGCTGTTCTTTCAGTGCCCATATCGTACGCTTCAAAATGCGGTAAATTCGCTCCAGCATATAAGTATTTCTGGATGAACTGTACAGGATGGTTTCCCCATACTGTAACGAGCATTTTTCCAGTGCCTCCCGTAACAGCTTCTCTCCTTCTTCTTTTGGAAAGTCAAACCATGTAAAGTGATTCTGTGTCAGAAGGTTCGAAAACATTTCCAAAACCTCGTGATAAATATTTCCGAGGTCCTTTGCTTCAAACTGAAACTCCTGACGCTCCTTCAACGAAAGTCCATATTGCAAAAAATGTGCGTAAGAGCATGCTGCAAACCGTTCCAGACGGCTGACACTGTTTTCCAGCATCGTGCCATAGAGCATTCCCGCCACAAGATTGCTTAATGGATGGTGTGCATACTGATAAAACGCTGCATCAAGAATCCGCTCCAGCTTCTTTTTATATACCGGGTCTTCCCTGTAAATTCTGCAAAGGCTCTTCAACTCCTGTTCGGAAATATTTCCGGGGATGTTCTGTGCAAACTTCCTTAATTCTTCTGCAAGATATGGAAATCCATCCTTTTTTCCCTGAATCTTTTCCAACAATCCGTTTTCCTCAAAGGATGCTTCCGGAAAAAGCTGTGTCAGAAGAGAAATCAGATAGGAAGGACGTAGGGATTTTCCTTCACTGTTCATTCCTGCATAAGATACATGAAGTGCCTGTGAAGGCTTTGTCATATTCATATAAAGATATAATCGCTGCGTATACATTTGTTGTCTTGGCGTCGGTGCCAGCTCAATATCTGTCTCCTGCAGAAATTCCCGGTCAATATCGGATATAATTCCTCCTTTTGAAGCATTCTGAGGAATGGCACCATCATTTACTCCAAGGAAAAACAATACCTTTACCTGATTCAGACGGGTACGTTCCATATCTCCAATAATGACACGGTCCACGCCGCCCGGTATCGTTCCTACTTCAATCTCTGCAAAACCGGCGTCCAGAATCTCTGCAAATTCCTGTAGCGTCATTTTCTCATGACCGAGAAGACCATCCACCTGATTCAGCAGTTCCATGACCAGACGGTAAATCTGTGCATATTCTTTGGCACGTTCCTCTTCGCCCTTCTGGTGAAACAGCTCCTCATATCCGGCAAGCATTTCCTGTATCTTTCCATTTACAATAAAGGTATATAGTGCACGTACCCATTCACCGGCTGTTTCCAGGCGTTCCATCAGTGGTGCAAGCTGTTCCATCAGCTTTCCCCTCGAAGCATTAATCTGTTCCGTTGCATTTCGTGCAAAAAGCTGTTGCCAGTTCTTTTTCCCCCGGATGCCGGTTGCCAGCACATAATTTTCCAGTTCATCAATTTCATCCCTGTCAAAATCAGCAAGTCCGCAGCGTAAATAGTGAAAAACCGATTCATAAGAAAAGTTTTTCCAGATGATTTTCAGTGCACTGCGGATATATTCCAAAAACGGATTCAGCAGAATCCCTCTGGTCCGGTCGACAAATACCGGTATCTCATAATTGGCAGCCTCACGCTCCCAAAAATCACCATAGCTGTCCAAATTTCCGGCAATTACGGCAATATCACGATAACAATATCCCTCTTCAAGCACCATTTTCCTGATTGCAATACAGGTGGCACGTACCTCCTCCGAAGGATTCAGATATTGGTGTATTGTAATTTTTCTTTCTTTGTTCTTTCCATTCTGTTCTTCATAATCATAAGGAACCATCGGATAACGAAACAGATGCTTTTCTAAATAAGCCAGCTCTTTACTTTCTGCGAATCTCGGTAACCCCTCTTTGCCCAGAAAAATATCATCTGCTTGGGATACTCCAAGCTGCTGTGCGTATTTTTGCAAATCTTTTACCGTTTTTTTGCTTAGATAGAACAATTCCTGCTCACCCGATATTTTATACGGATTTTCGTCAAGACCAAGTGTTATAGAAGCGATGACCATTTTAGTCAACTTCATTAATTCCCCAATTAATCGATACTGTATTGGCGTAAAGCCCGTAAACCCATCAAACACAACTACACTGTTTTTCATAATTTTTGAGTGATGTACAGCCTGTGCCAGGAGTTCCAGTGTATCTTCCGTTGTGACAAACTGTTCCTCAATATATTGATTAAATTCATGGTATATCGTTTTTAAATCTTGCAATTTATAGTACAATGCTCCGCGGTTGCGTGCAAACTCAGCAAGCTCACCCACCTTATCCGGAGAAAGTCCATATTGTTTAAACTCGGAAATTGCAGATTTTACTTCATGAATATAACCGATTTTATTGATATTTTTCCCTAATATTGGAAGCTCTTTTTCAATAGCACCCGCTACGGTTCGAAGCACCAGACTCTTACCGGTATCATCGAGCACCGTCTTTTTTCCATATCCCGTCTCTTCAAAAATCCGGTGAGTCAGACGTCCGAAACTCAGCACGTCAATATTCATAATTCCACCACTCGGACTTGCCTTCACCAAATCGACCTGTGTCTGCATGGTAAACTGGTCCGGAACCAGAAACAGAAAATTGCAGTCGGGTTCCTTCGCTGCCATTTTCAGAACATCCTCATGAAGTTTTTTACTTTTTCCTGCCCCCGAAGGTCCAAAATAAAATTGAAGTGCCATGTACGTTCCATTTCTCCTATAAGTAAGGAATCATTTCTTTTACCGATTCAAAAATCAAATCCGGTTCCACATCCGATGTTTTTACATCCTCCATCGTTGCTTCCCCACTCAGTACCAGAATTCCGGTATATCCATTGTTTACACCGGCTGCCACATCCGTATACAACCGGTCTCCGACCATTGCCGTCTGTGATTTACTGACGTTCTCCCGTTCTGCCAGATAATCCATAATATCTCCGTTTGGCTTGCCGATAATATGGTCGGGCATTCTTCCTGCAGAAGCCTGAATAAATGCATGAATTGCTCCTGCATCCGGTATAAATCCGGTTTCCGTCGGACAGTTAAAATCCGGATGGGTGGAAAGATATGGCAGACCTGCCCGGACATAATCACATACCTTGCACATCTTCTGATACGTCAGGGAAGTATCAAATCCTACCACAACTACTTCCGGGTTGTCTTCCGCCAGACAAATTCCTTCTTCTGCAAATTCTTCCGTAAGCATTTCATTTCCCAGCAGAAATACCCGTTTCCCCGGAAAATGCTCTTTCAGATAATGAATCGTTGCCTGTCCGGAGGTTACAATCTGATTCTCCGAAATCTGAAGCCCCATCCGCTTTAGCTTTTCGATGTATACCCTGGGATTTTTGGAGGAGTTGTTGGTAAGAAATACATACTTTTTTCCAGCCTGCTCTACGGCATGCAAAAAGTCTTTTGCTCCATCAATCCACTGTTCCCCAAGATAAATCGTTCCATCCATATCCAAGGCAAAGCATGTAATGTTTTTCAGCTTATTGTTTTTATCTTCATTGATTACAGGTGTCATTTTATTCCCTTTCTAAATCTTTCTTGTGACGTTTCGTAACCAGTCACGTTCTTCGCCCTCGAAATGCGGTTCCAGTTTTTCATAAACCATCTGATGATAATCATTTAACCGTTGTTTGTCTAATGCACCCATTGCCGAAAGGTCTACGCCATCCAGGTCAATCGGCACAAAAGTCAAATCTTCAAAATACATGAACTGTCCGTATTCATTCCGTTCTCCCTTCCGGCAGAGCAGTTCATTCTCAATTCGGATTCCATATTGATTTTCCAAATAGATTCCGGGTTCGTCACTCGTAATCATGCCCTCTTCGAACGGAAATTGTTTTCCGGCATCCGGCGTAAGTTTCCAGCGGAAGCTTTGCGGTCCTTCATGTACATTTAGAATATTTCCAATTCCGTGTCCGGTGCCATGCTTATAATCAAGTCCCTGTTCCCATAACACTTCACGTGCACGAATATCAAGATTCGCCCCGGTACATCCATACAAAAATTTTGTTGCACGCAGATTCAGCATTGCACGTAATACCAAAGTATAATGAGCCTTCATCTGTCTGGTAACAGGACCAAGGATAAATGTCCTTGTAATATCCGTGGTGCCATCAGTGTAGTGTCCACCGCTGTCGACCATCAGCATTCCTTCAGGTTTCAGTTCCGCACACGTTTCCTTCTTTGCTTCATAATGAATAATGGCTCCATTTGCACCGTAAGCACTGATGGTCGAAAAGCTTAATTCCAAAAAGCCCTCCTGATGGGCACGCAAGTCGTTCAGATACTCTGCTGCCGAAACTTCATCCATCGGAAACTTCCCAATTCCATGCTTTAGCCAGTACATGAACTTCGTCATTGCAACGGCATCCTTCAAGTGTGCGTTACGGATATGCGCAAGTTCCACCTCATTTTTTATTGCCTTCATACAGGTTGTCGGATTTGTTTCATCCACAATTTCTACTGCATGCTCCGGTGCCTGTGATTCCAGTTCCCGGAGTACACGGTAATTTACCTGCGATTTATCAAGCAGCACTTTCTTTCCCTGAAAGGATAGATGTGTATAAAATTCTTCGTAAGGATATAGCTCTACTCCGTCCGGCACTCCGTCACTCGTAAAACCTTCTTTTGCAAACAACAGTGCCCGCTTTTTGGTAATAATGGCATATGCCAGCACCACCGGGCAGCACTCCACATCATTTCCGCGGATATTAAAAAGCCATGCGATGTCATCCAAAGATGTTAAAATATGTATTTCCGCTCCTGCCCTGTCCATGGCTTCCCGGACGCGTTCAAGCTTATGTTTCACACTTTCCCCGGTATCTTCTTCCGATAAAATCCGTGCCGGATGATGTACAAGTTCCGGACGTTCTTTCCAAATAGATGCTGCAAGGTCCTGATTCCAGCAAATCGCCGCCTGATATTTCTGCACGATTTTTTCAAGCCGTTCTCCCATCGATGCCGTAATCACACGCCCGTCAAAGCCAAGAACCGCCTTTTTACCTGATATTCCTGCCAGAATACCATCGACATATTCCGAAAGCGAAGGCACCTGTGGTTCTCCCATTTTCATCAACCGGATTCCCGAACCTTCAAGCTCCTGCTGTGCCTGAATAAAATATCTGCCATCCGTAAAAAGTGCGGCTTCTTTCTCCGTTACCACCAGTGTTCCGGCAGAACCGGTAAACCCGCTGAAATATTGTCTTACCATAAAAAAAGCACTGACATATTCGCTATGATGTGCATCCGAAGTAGGAATCACATAGCAATCTATGTCAGTCTCTTTCATTTTTTCTCTCAGTCTGGAAAGTCGTTCCTGAATCAACATAAAAAGGAATCCTTCTTTCTTTTCCATTATTTCTTCATTTTATTCTTGAAAACAAATGCCGCAAGCAGTCCAAAAATCAATGCTGCACTGCAACCGACAGCTCCTGCTTTAAATCCGCCTTCAAAAACTCCCATAAACCCACTGGCATCAACTGCCTCTTTAACACCCTTCATCAGGACATGCCCGAATCCCAGCAACGGAACGGATGCTCCCGCTCCCGCAAATTTTTTAAAGGGTTCATAGATGCCAAGAAAGCTCAATACTGCTCCGGAACATACCAGAAGCACCATGATTCTTCCCGGCATCAATTTTGTTTTTTCCATTAAAATCTGTACCAGCGCACAGATTAATCCACCAACCCAGAATGCATTTAAATAGTCCATCATAATCCTCCATTCCACTCACCAGCGTAAGTCTAACTATCGTATGGGATTATTATGTACCAAAAGCGTTCTTTCATGCATTCGAATGCTTCTTTTCGGGTAATTGTACTAAAATTACTGCAATAAACATCAGCACACAACCCGCGAGTTCTCTTAAAGTTAATTTTTGATTTAATATTACCCATCCAGCCAAAACAGAAAATGTGGATTCCATGGACAGCAGCAATGATGCCGCGGTAGGGTCCATATCTTTCTGTCCGATAATCTGTAACGTGTAAGCAACACCGCTTGACATGATACCTGCATAAGCAATTGGAAGCCAGGATGCCGTAAAATCTGTAATCTGCGGATGCTCAAACAGCATCATCATAATCAGAGAAAAAACACCTGCTATCAAAAACTGGATACAGGAAATCTCTACACCGTCTGCCAATGGTGAGAAATAATCAATCACTAGAATATGTATGGAAAATAAAATTGCACAGACAAATACAAGCAAATCTCCCTTGTCAATATGAAGGCTCTCACTCATGCACAGCAGGTACATTCCCACTGCCGCAATTCCTGCACATATCCATACTCTTCCACGTACTTTTTTCTTCAGGAACACGCCAAGGATTGGAACAATAATAATATAAAGGGTGGTAATAAATCCGGCTTTTCCTACCGTCGTATACTTCAGCCCCATCTGCTGAAAGGAAGTTGCCACTCCAAGTGCCAGTCCGCAGCAGATTCCTGCTATCCATGTAATTTTCTTACCGGCAGGTGTGATTCCTTTTTTCCGGTTCTGTTTTCTCCGGAAAGCTACAAGTGGCAGCAATACAATACTTCCCAGAAAAAATCGTGCCATGCCAAAAGAAAACGGTCCCAGATGCTCCATCCCTACACTTTGCGCTACAAACGCAATCCCCCAGATGAATGCAGCCAGCAGTAATAAAAATCCGCTTCTTATGGCTTTTCGATTAAACAACTGCAATTACCTCAACTTCGCATAAAACATTTTTGGGCAGCTGCTTTACGGCTACACAGCTCCGTGCCGGTTTCCCCGTGAAATATTCTTCATACACTGCATTAAATGCAGCAAAATCTTCCATATTTGCCAGAAAGCATGTCGTTTTAACCACATTTTCATAAGTAGTTCCCGCTGCCTTAAGGATTTCACCAATATTCAGCATTACCTGCTTTGCCTGTACGTTAATATCGCCCTCTGCAATAGCTCCTGTTTCCGGAATAATCGGAATCTGTCCGGACGCATACAATGTTCCGTTTGCAATGATGCCCTGGGAATAAGGTCCGATTGCTGCAGGTGCTTTTTCTGTTGCTACTTTTTTGATCATAATTTTTCTCCTCCGTTTCTGTCTTTGTTTCTATTATGACTCATCGAATTCTGCCGTAACATAAAATCCGCGTTCATTCTCTGTAATCTTTGTAACACGACCGTTCCGTGCCTTCAGCCGCTCCCGGAATGGAATATTTGGTGACATTGCAAGAGAAGGGTCGATCGTATAATAATAATTACTTGGCAGTACCCCCTCCGTTACCGTAATTTCATCCCCTTCTTTCAGAAGTCCGGGACGTTCCATCTTAAATTCCATCTGCCGCATCAACATACGCCTCTTTCTTCATGATACTCCCTGCCTTGCAGAAAGCTACCATTTATACTGCTATTACCATACCATCTTTTTAACCTCTCCGCAACCGTCCAGCTCTATTGAACATACAAAAAATAAAATAGACTTCCTGCTATTTTTCCCAATGCCACACACAAAATTGCCACGCCAAGACCATGACGAAAACCAATTCTTCGTGAAAAAATTGGAATCGAATTCAGCATTTCTGCAATGGCAAGTGCCAGACACCCCACAAACATTCCTGCAAAAACCCCGAAAACAATCAGTAATATCTGCCCCAACAAATAAGGAAGAAGTGCCTCTCCAAATTTTTTATAGAAAACACTCGCCGCACCTCCCAGCGCAGTTCCCCAGATAACTGCTTCTTCCAAAGCCATCATATGTCTTGCGACATGGGATTTTCCGGCAAATCGGGGAGCGAGTCCAACTGTTGCCAGTACCGTAAAAACCCCTGCAGATGCCAGCGCCCCGAAGCTGAGTCCGCAAATAACAAGAAGTGTGATTTTTAGCCCCTCATACATCCAGAGTATCCCCCTCCCGGTCAGAAGTTTCAATCAGTGACGTATTCACATCCTTTTCATAAATACGCATTTCCACCTCAATCGGTGTCGGGTCCTTTGTAATTCTCCGTCCTCCGATATGGTTAAAAAACACAATAATTCCAATGGCCAGTCCTATCGAATAAGAGATTTCCAGCGGATTGATTCCCTGCGCCGGTTTTCCGATTACTACGGTGTGAATTTTATCAAACAAGTCATAGATTCCAATATCATTGTGAAATGCCATAATCGTAAATGAGGTTCCGAAAAACGTAATCAACGATACAAATACCAGCTTTAGCCACTGCGCAGGTCCCTTGTGCTTGTCCACATTAATCCATTCCAGCAAGACAGCATCTTCTCCGAGGTTTTGAACTTCTGCTTTCGGATATTCCTTCAAAATCAGTTCAATGACCTTCATAATACTGACTACCTGCCTCTTGGGATTCTCTTTATGAAACTGAAATACCGTCAGTGATTTTACCTTTGCTGCCATATGTTCCTCTACACAAAAAACAGAAGCAATGTCCCCAATCGTAACTTTTGGTTCCTTTACTTCTGTGTTCTGTTCCGCCTTAATATAAATGATTTCGTTTGCCATACGCTTCCTTTCCATGTAAGAATCCTTGCTCTTTACATTTTCCCTAAAAGCTAGTATGTGCAAAACCTGAAAAAATAACCTGATTTAATTTAAGAAAAACTGCATCGTAACCGGATCGTGGTCGGAATACTCATACTCCCAATCCACGTGCCGGTAATAATTAATGTCCACGTTATCGGAAACAATAAATCCATCTACGGCTACCGTATAAGCTGTTTCTGCATCATAAGGTTCATTTGCATTCCGACAGGTATCATGAGCAACATTTTCCTCTCTGCCTGCCGAATCAATCCCCATGCGGAATCCTTTTGGAAGCATTTCCCTCGGAAATGGCTGAGCCCATCCAGGTGCACGGTCGCTTGCTTCCAGACGCAGATTGTGATTATAGTCTCCACCACAAATCACATAATTTCCCTTTGCATAATCTGCTGCCATATCCTCAAACAATTTCGTAATCTGTGCGGTACGGATTTCATCATTGCTTCCATAGGCAGACAAATGCACGTTATAAAGACACAGCATCTTTCCATTATCTACCGGAATTCTTGAAATGGAATAACAGCGGTCAAGGTCTGTAAATTTACTGAAGGATTCCGAAATCGGAAGGCTCCTTCGAATTGCTTCACTGATTTCTTCCCTTGAATAAGTTACGATTCCTGCCTTATTTGCACCATGCGGCTGCCAGGGTGGAACCATCAGAAACGGCGAATCATAATTCTGTGCATAATCATAATAATAGCCGGTAACAAAATTGTTTAACAGCTCCAGTTCATTTACATGATAGGATCTGGTTCCATCAATATCCACTTCCTGAAGCATGATAAAATCTGCCGATGCATAATTGATTACATCTGCAATACTGCAGATATTGGCAATCAGACTTTCCTCATCCTTTGCCCATGAAGATTTACCGCCATCCATAAAAAAGCTGTAATCCTTCTGATATGCTCCAAAACCGATATTGTAGGTCATAATCCAATATGGCTCCCGGGTCGTGAGCTTTTCTTTATTTTCAAATTGTGCGTACTGACCGGACTGGGCTGTCGTTAATGTCTGATTATCCGGCAACCGGTAATAAGCACAGAATACATAAATCACATATCCAATGCAGAACAGCAGTACCACTGCCAATACAATTCCTATTCTCCTGAGTATTTTTTTCAATGCTTCTCCTATTCTCCCTAAGGGGTACTACATCACTTGTCATATGTTCATCATACACCAACCGGAAACGGAAAATCAACTTCTACTTTCCCCCTGCCAGTTCAATGGCATGTGCCACTCCCGGAATGGAATTTCCTTCGTTAAAGCTGACCTTACTCAGCAATGCACCGGTGGGTACAAACAATACCCTTTTATAAGTTCCGTCCTGCAGTTTTTTCAAAATCATTGCTGCCAACGTTACGGCTGCACATCCACAACCGCTTCCTCCGGAATGTGCATCTTGCGTTTCATCGTATATTTCAATTCCGCAGTCCATATGTCTGCTGGCAATATCAATATTTTTTTCCTGTAACAGTTCAAAAAGCGCCGTCTGTCCAACGTGTCCCAAATCGCCGGTAATAATCTGGTCATAATCCTCGGGCTTGCGCTGAAAGTCTCGCATATGGCGGTATATAGTATCAGCTGCTGCAGGTGCCATACACGCCCCCATATTCATCGAATCCTTAATTCCCTTATCCACGATCTTTCCAATCGTAATTGCACATACCCGTGCATAGTCCTGTTCACTTTTCTGGCTGCTCAGAACAAATGCACCGCTTCCCGTTACGGTTATCGTTGCAGAAACTGGTTTTTGATTTCCATAATCCAAAGGAAAACGAAATTCCTTTTCTGCACTCGCAAAGTGACTGGATGTCACACATGCCACATTTTCTGTCATTCCACCGGCAATCATCATTGCTGCAACGGCAATCGAAAGCCCACTTGTGGAGCATGCACCATAAAGCCCGATATACGGAATCTGAAAATCCTTGATACCAAAGGAACTGGCAATGGATTGCCCCAGCAAATCTCCGGCAAGCAGTAAATTTATTTCTTCCTGGCTCATTCCCGATTTTTCAATCGCCCGTGTAAGTGCCTCCCTCTGCAAAGCACTTTCTGCTCCTTCCCAGGTGTCCGCACCAAATTTGTCATCTTCCCCTACATAATCAAAAAGCTCTCCGAGTGGTCCCTGTCCTTCTTTGGCACCAACCACGGAAGCACACGAACGGATGTACACGGGAACAGGAATTTTAATGGTTCCCTTTCCCTGCTCAAAAATTGCTCCAACTGTTTCCTGCATAAAAAATCCCTCCTGTCTGTTCTACATAAATAGTTTGACAAACAAGAGGGGTTTTATACATTATAAATGGATAATTCTTCCCAGTTCAGCCGTTGCCCGGTGTGATATGGAAATTACGGTACGTTCTTTGGATACGCGTTTTAATGCCTGTAATACCTCTTTTTCTGTTTCCGCATCCAGATTTGCAGTAATCTCATCCAAAAGCAAAATTTGTGGTCCTGCTGCTGCCGCACGGGCAATGGATAACAACTGCCATTGTCCCTGTGAAAAAAGCTCCGGCGTACATGCTGTATCATATGCATCTGGAAACTGCATGATCGTATCACTAAGTCCCGTCATCTCTGCAGCCATTTTCACGTCTGCTTCCGAAATGTCCTTATCAAACAATGCAATCTGGTCGCGTATGGTTCCGGGCACCATATGGAATGACTGTTCCACATAACCAAACAGGCGCCGCCTCTCTTTTTCCGGTATTTCCGATGCAGGAACGCCCTGAATCAGCACGTCTCCTTCCTGTGGCTGATACAATCCGAGCAAAAGTTTTAATATGGTACTCTTTCCGGCACCGGTACGCCCTGCCAGCGTAATCTGCTCCCCCGGATACACCTCAAAGCTCAAATGATTAAGCACCACCTGCTCTCCATAACCAAATGTCACGTTCCGGAAAGCAACCATTGGCTGTTCCTCGCGGCTTTCTGCTTTTTTCTGTTCCTGTTCCGTCGAAAGTTCCGGCAATTCGTCCATCGCAAGAAATTCATTAATTCTACGGATTCCTGCTACCGCTGACTGAATGGTCTGAATTTCCATTCCAAGACTTTCCACCGGTCCAAATATCTGTGCAATATAATTCATGACTGCAACTGCCGTACCCGCAGACATCCCAAACAATGTCAGCACTTTCGGATTCCCGGATGATGACAGCAGCATAACAACCGCAACCACCACCGCATTTAAAATCAAAATAACCGGCGAATAAACTGCATCATAAAAATTGGTTTTCTCCATCGCATGGTAGCTTTGTCCAATGTATTCGTCGTAACGTTTCTCCATATAGCTTTCCTTGGAAAGACAATGAATCGTCCGGATATTGTGAAGTGTTTCCGGCACATGTCCGGATGCCCTGCTCACTGCACGACGGTTTGCAAGCTGTGCAACCAGCATGTTCTTCTGTACATATCGGGTAAACCAGAACAATATTGGTAAAATAACAAGGAGAACAAGTGCAAGTCCCCGGTTCTGAAACCAGATTACCACAACAATACTCACAATTCTGCAGGCATCTGCAAACATGCTGACAATTCCTGAAGTAAACAGGTTTTCAACCGTATCCACATCACCAACAAACCGTGATACTAAGGCTCCCGGGTCCTGACGGTTCAAATCATCTGCGGTAAGATGAACAAATTTTTCCATCAGATGGCTGCGAAGCGCATGCGTAATCCGTTGTCCGAAAACAATGAGAAGTCCTTCTCTTGTGGACTCCAAAAGACCCGTAACCGCAAGCATTCCAAAATATGCCACAATCTGCATTACGGTAATTGTCTGCTTTTCCGTCAGCGTATCAATGATTTTTCCCAATATCATCGGCGGAACAAGGGAAGCCAGAACTGCACCACAAACAGTAACAAAAATTCCAATCGCAAGCATAGGATTTTTCCCGACGGTTTGAAAAATCGTTCTACTTACTTTCTTCTGCTTCATCTGTCATTCCCCCTTTCTGATCCTCAAAAAGACGTCGGTACTCCGGCACCTTCTGCATAAGCTCTTCATGGGAACCCAGAATTGTTTTTCCCTCTTCCATCCAAACAATCTGCTGCATCTGCGGAAACAGGTACAACCGATGGGAAATCAGCAACACAATACCATCCTTTGCCTGTTCTTTCAAATGTGCAAATATTTCGCTTTCCGTATTCCGGTCAAGTGCCGAAAACGGGTCGTCCAATATCATAACCGGACGCTTATGGCACAGCGTACGCGCCAATGCAAGGCGTTGCGCCTGTCCGCCGGACAGACGGACTCCGCTGCTTCCTACCTGCGTCTGAATTCCATCACTCATCTGTGCCACTTCTTCATCGAGGCATACCCATTTCAAATATTCGTTGGCATCTCCCGAATCACCCATAAGGACATTCTGCTCTATCGTATCATTCATCAGCTCCGGAGCATGTCCAAGATAGCCAATACAGGAAGTCCGCTCTTTTTCCTCCATCTGCTGCAATTCTTTTCCTGCAAAGCGAATGGTTCCGCGGTAGGGATATTCACACAGAAAAACTTTTCCTAATGTGGACTTTCCACAGGCTACCGGTCCTGTTATTCCAATCATCTCTCCTGGCTGCGCTTCAAAAGACAAATCTTCCAGAATTACCTTTCCTTCCGGATATGCAAATTGCACATGTTCTACCTGCAATTTTCCTCTGTGTGCAGGGGTATCCGAATTTTCCTCTGCGGAAATGCTTAACAAAGGACGAATTCTCTTCCAGGAAACCTGTGCCTTATGTACCGCGTTAAATAATTTGGCTGCTCCTGAAGATTTCATTGAAAGTTTTGTAAAACATGACAAAAATGTAGTAAATGCTGCCACATCAAATATCTTCCAACCAATTCCAAGCACATTTCTGCCACCAAAATAGAGAATAAATACAACTCCTGCCATGGCAATCACGCGATAAACCGGTGGAAGTGTTGCATTCCAGATATTCGCTTTTACCGCTGCTTTCTCATAAGCAGTCAGATTCTCCTCATATGCCTGCTGCCGTTCTTTTTCGCAGCCAAATACACGATACGTAACCGCGTTGGAAGCACGGTCAAGCGTTGCCGCACTCAATGCTCCTGCCTGTTCTTTATATTTTGCCCCGTTTCTTTGAATCAATCGTTTCATCTTTTCCGCAAGATAGTATGAAACAGGTGGAAAAAGCATACACAGCAACGCCAATCGCCAGTCATAAAACAACAACATGCCGGCATAAGCTGCCAGTGCCACACCGGTATCAAAGATTTCCGTTGTAAACTTCCGCATTCCTTCTACGCAGTCATCAACATCCAGAATTGCCTTTATCATTACATTACCGGCACCCTCCTCCTGTAGCTCGGCACGGCTCTTACGAACAAGACTTCCATAAAGAATCTGTTTCATTCTACGATTCACATTGTTTGCAAACCGACGTACATAAAAGCGTTTCGCATACCGCGATATCTGTACAACGGCAATTGCTATGACATAAAAGACAACGAGCAACAGCATATCTGCAAACTCTTTTTTCCCATTCAGAATATCAATCAGACATCCCGTCATCTGTCCCTCAAACCAGGGGCCTGCCAGCAGACCGACGTTATAAATCAATCCCGATACCGTAACAAGCAGCAATACCAGCCACTCTTGCTTAAAGTAGGATATCATCCGGTCAGGCTGAAACTTCTTTTCTCTCATTGCTTCTCCCTTTCTTCCCGTCATACCCCATGCTGCAGTAAAAACTGCTTCCACAATTCATTGTACTTTCCAAGCAAATGAATGTTATCATGAGTATATTCCGCATTTAAGTCACCGTTTTCATCACATACGGCTTCATTCATATCAATATAAAAGAAGGTTTCATTATCCGCTAATGTTGCGATTGCATGGTTTCTTGCATCAATATTATTGTTATTAAAAACAGCATCTGTCTGGCTCTTCTCACCGGAAACATGCATATTACCCTGAATAATAATTTTCGCATCAGGCGCCAGTTCATGCAGTGTATCTACTACTTCGGTATATTTTTCCATAAAATCCTCGGTAGTTCCTCTTCCCAACTCATTGATGCCTATCATCAGATAGATTTTGGTATAGTCCTTTGCATTCAGAACTTCCTCCACCGTTCCCATACCTTTAAATTTTGTGCTCAGCACTTTATATATCGTCATCGAAGTTTCACACAGAAAATCCGCATGTTCGGAAAGGTCCGTATAATTCCGTAAACCTACGGTTCTGGAATCTCCGATAAACAACGCATCATCGAAATACGCCTCGTCAACCGGATGAAATTCATATTCTGCCGCACGTTGTACCCCGATATCACCATAAATATCCGCAGAGATATGATGAACATATTCATCATAAGTGCTTTCCCGAAGAGGTTCCAGACGCCCCTGTGGAAATTTGGGAATAGGGGATGCTGTCGGCATAGGTGTCGTCCTGGCCGTAGGAATTGCTGCCGCTGCTACCGGTGTTGGAGTCGGAACAGGCTCTTTCGTGGGTTCCGGTGTCGGTGTTTCTTCCGGCACAACGGTGGTTTCTTCTTCCGGAACCGGGATTTTATCTTTGGCTACTGCCATTGTCTGTCTTGTTTCCGCATCAAATATCTGCCAGGGATAAATATCTTCATTGATTCCTTTAAATACAAGTGCCAGCAACGGCTCTTTTTCCGGATGATAATCCTGTAATGCGTATATATTTTTCAAGCCTCCTGCTCCCAGAACCGTCAGCAAAATTCCAGTACTTGCTGCCAAAAGGAAAACAGGGCATCCTTTCAAAAATTTTTTCATAAAGACCGCCTCTTTTTAGAAATTTAGGTACATAAACGGATTTCCTGCCGTACTTGTAACAAAGTAAATGCTTATCCAGAACAGCACCACCAATGCAAAAACAAAAAACGGATTCTTTTTATGGCGTTCATAAAAGGTTGATAACGCCGGAATACACAAGAGAATTCCTGCCAGAAAATAAATCCCATAATCCTCTGCATATTTTATAAAATCCGTCGCATTTACGGCAATTCCTTCCCCACCTAGCATGGGAAACAATCTTCCAAAATAAATCATAAGCTGTGAAAAATCCGGTATCGCAAATATCACCCAGGTCAGCGGAATCAAAAATAATATGTACACATTGCCGAGAACCGGAACTTTCTCAAGAAATTTTCCGTAAAAACACTTTTCCAAAATAATCAGCAGTCCAAGAACGCCACCCCACAATAAAAAGTTGATTTTTTCCCCATGCCATAATCCCGTAAGCATCCATACTACTGCAAGATTCCATACCATCTTCATCTTGCTGCAACGGCTTCCTCCCATCGGGAAATAAATATAATCACGAAACCAGCTTCCCAATGTCATGTGCCATCTTCGGTAAAAATCAGAAGTGCTTCTGGAGGCATACGGATGGTGAAAGTTTTCAATAAAATCAAATCCAAGCATCATCATCAATCCGGATGCCATCAGGGAATATCCCCAGAAGTCAAAATAAAGCTGCAACGAGTATCCGGCTGCCCCCATCCAGGCAAGCGGTGTAGAAATACTCTGAAATCCAATCATCTGCAAATCATTCCACAGAATTGCCAGCCGGTCTGCCAGCAAAACCTTCATGGAAAGTCCAAGGATAAAATATTTAAATCCATCTTCGAAATTTTCAAAGGAATATAATCTTGGAATATCAAATCTTCCCTCTTCAAATCGCATAATAGGTCCCTGTGCAATCTGTGGAAACAGCATAAAATAAACCGCGGTATCGCATAACGTTGGTTTCTCCATAATCTGATTTCGATAGATATCTATCTGATAAGAAATCATCTTAAATATATAAAAGCTGATTCCAAGAGGAAGCAGTGAAGAAACACCAAACATCCCCAATGATTTAAATCCCAGCAGCACCAAAACATCCAGAATCACAATAAACGTCACATATCTTTTGCGTCCCTTTTTCTGCCAGTCGCGTATTTCATATCCACAACGCAGTTTCCAGATGGCACTTCCCACACCATAATTTATTAAGGTAAGTACTACAAGAACTCCTATAAAAATTGGCTCCCCTACTGCATAGAAAATAATACTGCCCAAAAGCAGCACTACGTTTCTATGCTTCGATGGAACCAAATAATAAACCACTAAAAAAATCGGCAGAAACCGAAATATAAATGCTAAACTTGCAAAGCTGGTCATCTTATGTCACTTCTTTCTCAAAATACTGTCCAAACCCAATACACTAATCCTAACACCCAACTGGTAAAAATACCATACAAAATTACCGGTCCGGCTATTGTAAATATTTTACAGCCTACGCCAAAGACCCAGCCTTCTTTTTTAAATTCAATGGCAGGTGCTGCAATCGAATTTGCAAATCCCGTAATTGGCACGAGTGCACCCGCTCCTCCAAACTTCACAATCTCCGGATATACATGAAAACCGGTCAATAAAACGCTGCACAAAATCAGAATCAGTGAGCAGAAGCTTCCTGCCTGCTGTTCCTCCATCTGTAACATGGAAATTCCAAAATTAGTAACTGCCTGACCGATGACACAAATTATTCCACCGACCAGAAATGCCTTTGCCATCTGCAACCAAAGATTATGGGTTGGAGTAATACTTTTTACATATTCTTCGTAATTTTCTGACATCATTCACCTCTCTGCTTTTTTCTTAGCATATGAGGTTTTCAAAAAAATATACATTTCCTTTCTTTTACTTATTCATTTTATAAACAGCATCTGCCGGATAACCACCTTTGAGTTTCTGCATTCCCCGCTGAATGGCATCTTTGGAATTCTTCCAGTCCGCATCTTTATTCCGATAGTCAAATTTCTCTACCAGCCAGGAAACATCCTCCTGCAGACGATCCATATTCTTTTTCATCAAAGCAAACATCTGTGTATAAAATTCTGCCTTTTCTTTCTCATTCAATCTCGTTTCTGCGCCTTCACAAAGATCTCCAAAATGGCATAAGCAGAAACCTTTTCCTGCTATAATCTTATTCCGGAATTCCTCATCCTTCTTATACATAATAAAAAATGTGTCCAGATAACGCTCATAAGTTTCCTTGAAATGATTGCAAATATAACAGGACTGCTCTTTTTCGTGAATCCAGGCAGTTACGGAATTTTGCCCTTCCCCTGTTTTCTTTCGTTTTGCAAGAAAACCGCTCTTTTCCGGTGTATAATCTTCAAAAGCCTTCCCCATTTCCTTTATCATCCGTGCATAATGGGTTTTTAAAATCCAACCATTTCCAAGCGTATTTCCATAATCAAACATTTTTTTGAAATGCATCCGGCAAAATCCGGCTTTATCCGTAGCTTCCCGCACATCACTTTCCATATAGGAAGATCCTGCACCAAGCACAAAATCCAACAGATCCTGTTCTACCTCTCGTTCGATAAAGCAAAACGGACATTCATCATTTGCATTTACTGCATCGTTCAATGGAATTGTATATAATGTTTCCTTCATCACTTACACCTCGCTTAAGAATTCATCAGTTGTTTCATCGTCTGAAGATACTGCATCAGTTCCTGATGATAGAGCTCCGGCTGAAATGCTTCTTCCGAAAACCGCTGGCGCATCAGACCTTCCGCCGTATATTCCAGCATTTGCCGGATTTGGGAAACCTGTGACGCATTGCTTAATTTACTTAGGTCTGCACGTTCCAGAATTTCTGTATACTTCTCAGGCAGAATAGAACGCTTGTCCTCTGTTTCCAGCAAAGCTTCACTCACATTTTCCATATTGCTGCTTTTTAAAAACAAAACCATATAAGGATATGTTTTCATCACCTGCAATTCTGCTTCTTTGATTTGCCGGATAAGTTCAAAAAAATCCTGCTCCGTTTTATCAATTCCGGTAGTCAGTTCCAATACCATATAACGGACACTGTAATCATATACAAAGGAATATAATCCCAATTTACTGATAAAATAGTGAAAAAGTAACCCTTTGCTGATGCCTGCTTCCCGTACAATATCATCGGTACTTGCATGTGCATAACCGTTTTTTGCAAACACCTTCAGTGCAGCATTAATCATTCTGTCCTGCTTTTCTTTTTTTAAATCAAAAAATTTCTCATTCATACCCCGAATCCTTCCACATTGACTTTGTTAGTCGAAGAAAAATATAACATATTTTCCCGCCTTTTTCAATTACACCCTCAAAAATTTTATAATTTTTTTTGTATTATTTTCTTTTCATTTCAACAAAATAGTATTAAGATATACCTATATGACAAATTTTGAAAGGAGCACATTTATGGCTAAGAAATTTGGTAAATTTTTACTCTTTACTGCTGTTGCAGGTGCTGCCGTTTATGGCGCATATCAATACTTACAAAATAAAGAACGCAGCACGGTTTTATCCGGCGATGACGAGGATGATGATTTTGACGACTTCAGCGAAGACTTGGATGAGGATTTATCTTCTGCCAACAAAGAGCGTTCCTATGTATCATTAAATCTGGATAAGGCAGAAGCCTTTGCTGCAGAAGCTTTCAACAAAGCAAAAGAAGTTATCACAGACTCTGTTCAGCAGGTTAAGGAAACGGTTTTAAAATCCACCACACCTTCTGCTGCTCCCGCTACGGAAGAAAAAGAAGAAAAGACGGAAGCAAAACCACAGGAAGAAGCAGAAAAGAAACCGGAAGATAATGTAGAAGAATTTTTTAATGACGAACCGGAAAAAGAAGAAGCTGCTACGGAAGAATCCGCTTCCGAAGAATAAAAAGAAACACCAAAAAGGAGTTGTGTATCGACACAACTCCTCAGACTGTAGACAAAGTCCTCGGCAAAAAGCCGAGGATTTTGCCGTATTAGAGAGGCAAAAAGTCAGTATTT
>CAKRVA010000017.1 GCA_934408585.1 uncultured Lachnospiraceae bacterium | reverse complement strand
ACAAATTTCATAGGCACTAAGAAAAAGACTCCGAGAAACGTAAGTTTCTCGGAGCACCTTGTCTACAGTCTGAGGAGAGCACAAAGAGTGCTCTCCTTTTTTTATTTCCGCAATGCCATAACTTTTTCAATTTTAGTAAGTTCTTCCGGAGTGGCATGTTTTTTCAGAACGGTTACCACAGCACGAAATTCCTCGTCTGTAAACTGAACATTCTTTTCTTTTCCACGTTTCATAACGGCCATCAAAAATGGCATCATTTGTTCCTTTTTTAATTGGCTGCTTTCAAATATGAGAGCCTGCAAAAACTGAAGTTTAAATGGTTCTATGTTTGCTAAATCGGGGTCCTGCATCCAGTCTGTTGTCATGATTAACCTCCTTGTTATTGTTATGTTGGCTGCATGGCAGAAAACATTTGAAACATTTCCTGCTGTTCCGGAGAAAGCATGTTCATCAGAAGGCTACTGATATCAGGGGATGAACCTGATTCGCCACCTTCGGAATGTGACATTTCCGGCATAAACTCTTTCATCATTTCCATGGTCCGTGATATTTCCTGATATTGATTCATACTTTGGAAAAGAGAGAGAATCTGCGTCATCTGTTCCTTTTCTTTTTTAGTACATAACGGTAATAATTTTTTTATGATAACTTCCGGGTCCTTTTTAGAATCACTTTCCATACATCCGCACAACGGAAAAGGGCGTTCTTTTAAAAAGGATAAAGCACATTGCAGCTCTAAGAATTTTATATATATGGCAAGATATTTCTGAAACTGATTGTCCATGTATGGAAGAAGGATTTTTAACATTTGAATATGATTATTTGAAAAGAGGGTATCAAATGCATTGATTTGAGCAGTGTCCTTCTGATCCATGATATCTCCTTTGTTCTGTTTCCATATTTTATGAGCTCAAAAGCTGCTCTATGCAGAAAAGTAGGCTCAAAAGAGCCTACTTTAAAGAATTTGGTGAAAAGAAGTGCAAATTAGCATCCACATCCGCAACCGGAGTTGTTGTTATTGTTGGTTCCGAAGAAACCGTTACCACATCCACAGAAGGAGAGGAGAAGGATGATCCAAAGAATGCTGCATCCACAACCACAATCGGAATCATTGTTTAAGAAGCTTGTGCCGTTGCCGCATCCACCACAGAAAGAAAGGAGAAGGATAATCCAGATCAGGGAACATCCACATCCGTTGCTGTTGTTTGAGGATGTATTGTTGCATCCACATGCTGTTGCTGTTAAATCACTCATAATGTACCTCCAAAGGTAATTTGTTTGTTATGCTATATCATATGTAGGGTGGCTTGTATGTGTTTCTATTGATTTTTTGATTTTTTTATGGTAATTTGAAAATGTTGCAAAAACATGGATATTATAAGAGTTTGGAATTTGTGATTGCAATGATTATGTGTGATATGAGTCATTACACAATGCGTAAGTAAAAAGGAGAGAGAATTATGAAATATACATATAAACCAAGTGGTGTTTGTGCAATGGAAATTGATTTTGACATTGATAAGGATATTGTTTCCAATGTTACCTTTAAAGGAGGATGCAACGGAAATCTGAAAGCAATTTCAAAGCTTGTCGATGGATGCAGCGTAGATTATATTGAGCAGAAACTATCTGGAAATACCTGTGGATTCAAATCCACCTCCTGTGCAGACCAGCTTGCTAAGGCAGTCCGTGCAGCGTATAATGAAAGCATGGCAAAGTAAATACATGGCATGATAGCAATTATCATAAGAAGATAAAGGAATATCGTTTTGATTCATGATGAGGAAGGAACCGCAAAAGTGGTTCCTTTTTTGCAACTTTGCGGATGTATTTGTAGATGTATTTCCATATGTTTTCGCAAGCAGGCAGGGGTTTTCTATATAGGAAAATACTGCAAGAAAATATCCCATGAGGCGGTGGGGATTTTCTATATACAAATTAATTACAAGAAAATTCCCAACAGTTCAGCAAAAATTTTCTATATACAAATAAATTGTAAAAAAATCTCCCATAAAAATGAGGGCGTTTTCTATATGCAAAATAATCAAAAAATAATCTCCCAAAAAGAAGAAAAATTTGGGTAATCCGGCATGGCTAAATTTGTATATAGAAAATATTGGGATAATTATTGCAGGAAAATAATGTATATAGAAAAAATTTCGTCCTTTTTGGGAGATAAAAGAGCAGGAAATTTCTATATAGAAAATCCGTTTCTGATATACTTGCAGAATTGCGAGAAGTAGACCTCTAAATCATTTATGGAAGTTGTCATTTTCCATATAGCAAAAAATCGCAAGAAAATATCCCACGAGGCGGTGGGGATTTTCTGTATATAAATAAATTGCAAGAAAATCACCAACAGTTCAGTAGGAATTTTCTATATACAAATAAATCCTAGGAAAATCTCCCATAAAAATGAGGGCGTTTTCTATATGCAAAATAATTAAAAAATAATCTCCCAAAAAGAAGAAAAATTTGGGTAATACAGCATGGCTAAATTTGTATATAGAAAATATTGGGATAATTATTGCAGGAAATAATGTATATAGAAAAAATTTCGTCCTTTTTGGAAGATAAAAGAGCAAAAAATTTGCATATAGAAAATCCACCATTATCACGGTCGGTGCCACCACTGCCTCCGCTAAAAAATGTACACTGCCAAACATAAAGGACATACATCACCAAACATACACCGCCAAACCCATTGCATAACTGATCAAACACAAAGTAAGAAATACAACAAAAAATCAACACCATATGTTGACAAAATACTTGCATATATTTCAAGATATAGTAAAATAAAATATATATGTTTTTATAAAGGAGTAGTGTGTCATGACGTCAGATAACCTGTCGGTTGCGGGAATCAGGTTCCGTACCCAGGCGGATTACGAGGCTGCTTTACGGGATTCAAAAAAGATTGAAGAAATTAAAGCAAATATAGATTTGTCGAATGATAGACAGGTACAGGAACTGTACCGTGAGATGCAAAGCGGAGTATATCGTTTTGAAACAGTAATTGGAAATCGTTTTGATGATGAAATTTACGAGAGGGTTGAAAATATCAAAAACAACCCGAAGAACCGTTCCTCATCTAAAGCAAAAACGGAAAAGAAAACCAAGAATAAAAAGCAGGGCAGCACCTCCAGAGCAGCACAGAAAAAGAGTTCTGTTAATGATATGGCGGTCGAAAGACAAGCACAGATTGAACTGAAAAAGTTAGAAAAGCGAAGAAAGGGGATTGTAGCACTTGCATCCCTTATTGCAATAGCAAGCTTAGGATATTTTGTGGTGTATTACTTTTTCAGTTACCGTACAAATTTGGATTACGAGGAACTTTCGGCTTTGAAGGGAAGTCAGGCACTTGTATCCGAAAATGGTGAAAATAACACATTTTCTTTACATAAGTCAACAATTAAATTGCCGGATATTTTACCGGAATATGAAACTTTGTATCAAAAAAATAAAAAGCTAATCGGATGGCTTAAAATTGACGATACAAATATAGATTATCCTGTTATGCAGACGGATAATAACGAATATTATCTCGACCACAATTATAATCAGGAATACGATAAAAACGGCAGTATTTTTCTGGATTATAACTGTAGCGTTTATCCGAGGTCTACCAATATGATTGTTTATGGACACCATATGAAGTCCGGAAATATGTTTGGTAATCTTCAGAAATATGCAAAAGAGTCCTATTATAAAAAACATTCCATGATTACATTTGATACCATTTATGAAAAGGCTCAATATGAAGTCATGTATGTGTTCCGTTCGCAGGTTTATAACGATAATGATATTGTTTTTAAATATTATCAGTTTATAGAGGCAAACTCAGAAACGGAATTTAATTCTTATATGCAGGAAATGAGTAAGCTGAGTTTGTATGATACCGGAGTGACGGCACAGTATGGGGATAGTCTGCTGACACTTTCGACTTGTGACAGTTCGCAGACGGATGGACGTTTTGTTGTTGTGGCAAAGAGAGTCAGTTAAGTTTGAAATGATAGAGACAAGTGAGAAGAATGCATTGTAAAAGAAAGGCATGGTTTTTTCAATGACGAAGGTTGTAAAGAAGAAAAACAGAAGATTAAAAAAACAGGTGCGTAAAACGTTAGGGGCTTTGTTTATGATATCTGCGATTGTGGTAGCTGCAATTCCTACCCCGAATGTAAGTGCAGAACCGTTAGTCTCCTCAAAACCCGAAAGAAAAGTGTGGGTTTGGGATGACACGAAAACAGAGGAGAGCGTTAAAGGAACACCATCAAGTGATATTTCCGCTGCCTGTAAAAACACCGTTCCTTATGTAGATGAAAATGCAATCATTTATACATCCGGTGATGGCCGCTTTCAGTTTGCTTATGTAGACCCGGATGGCGGTGGTGTTAAATATGCCGTTATTTTAAATTACAACGCAGGCGTTTTGCTGGACAGTTCACTTGTGATTCCGGATTCCCTGGAAGCGTTTAAGAAATATAAGACAACTTCTACAGAGGGTTATTATTGTCTTGTTACACAGAGCGATGAATTTATGTTTTATGATGTGTTTGAACAGGCAACAAATGATTCAAATGTTCCGTTGTACAAAGTTCCTGGGATTAAATACGGAGATCCGGGTCATGAAATACCACCAGAGGGATCCAGTGCGGGAGAATCTATTATCGTTAACAAGGATCAGCTGGTAACAGTAGATGGAAACCTTAAGTATCCGAATGAAGAAACAAAGGATGACGGAGCGGGAGGTACCTATAAGGAGACGGTATACTATGACATTGACCCCTATATGGTAACAAAACAGAAGCCGTGTTATTATGAGCAACGTTCTTTGTGGGGCACTTTGGATGACACGGAATTATATTATGAGGATAAAAATACAGGAGCATTGGCACATCCGGATGGACAGGACCATTATCGAATTGATGCGACTGTTAAGTTTATCGGACAACAGTTTATTGACCCGGATACCGATAGCGGCGGAAATCTGACCGGATGGCATATCCGTAAGGGTGTTTATCGTGAGAAGCCGGATGATGGCGTTTTTGCAAATAATACAAACATTACCAATCTGCAAATTGGTTCCAACCTTTCCGGTATCAGTGATTATGCATTTCAGGGATGTGCTACCCTGCAGAGTGTTTCGTTTGGAAATAACCTGCAGACCGTTGGTAATGGAGCATTTGCAAATTGTATTCGACTGAGCAGTTGTGATATTCCGTCTAGCTCCAATATCCAGTCATTGGGAAAAGATGCTTTTTATAATTGTACAGCACTTACCAAGATTACAATACCAATTGGTGTAAAGGCAATCGGAGATTCCTGCTTTGAAGGATGTACAAGACTTCAGGAGATTGATTTGAGTGGTGGTAGTGAAGGGGATACCATGCTGAAAACAATCGGAAACTCTGCGTTTAAGAATTGCAGCTCTTTGAGCTCTATAACATTCCCGACGCAGTATTATGAAAATAATCTGCAAATCGGTGTATTTGAAGGCTGTAGCAATTTACAGTTCATAAAAGCACCGAACAGCCTGATGGATTTTGCGGAAGACGAAGCAAGCGGACTGACTTTTGCAAAATTCAAGGAAACTGTTCCCGAGAACTTTTACTTCTGGGGAGCCGATACAAGAACAAATGACCGTCAGGGACGTTCACCACTTCATATTACGGCGAACGATAATGAAATCGCATACAAATATTTTGATAAAGAAGTTTATGAAATTGTTGTAAAAGAGAAAGACAAAACACCGCCACCAACAATTACTTATCAGGTAAATGACAAAAATGAGCTTGTTAAAATCTGGCTGGAAAATAATCCGACGAATGTTGTAATTCCGAAGACGATTGGACCTTATGGAATTTCTGCTATCGGAACGGGATGTTTTGATAATGCATGTTCCATAAAGCGTGTAACCATTCCGGAAACAGTAACCCGTATCGAAGATGAAGCATTTAAGGGAACACATAATCTGGAAACGATTATTTTTGATAATGCATCTACGATTGAGTATATCGGAACCGATGCATTCCGTACACAGGTGGTATCCTGTGGAGATACAATTTCAACCAAGGACCCGAAGCTTACATTCGTTGGTGCAATGATGAACGATAATGGAACAGACACCGTTCCGTTTGTCTATGCGATGACCCCGGAAAATATGATAAATAATCCGGATCAAAATAAATCATGGATTACCTGCCATAGTGGATTCCCGACCAACATGGAAGTGAAGTATGTATATGATTTCACAACAAATGTGGGCGAAGCACAGATGCAGAGTTACCCAAGATATGAGTTATATGGAGACGATGCCAAATTAAGAGCATGGGTAGAAGCACTGCCATATGTAGATGAAACAAATACAGATGAAGTGGATTCCTATGTAAATACCATTAAGGAAGCATACACCAAGTACAATAGCGGTAATGCAGGAGAACCACCAACCGAAAAACAATTGGAAATCATCAATGCTGCGTTAAACGTTGTGGTTCCTACGAATGTAGACAGTTTGAAACCGGGATTGTTTTCCGGTTATAAGATGGATGACTATGGTAATGCGGAAGCAATTTCCGATATGACACCGGATACCAAGATTAACTCTATATTGTTAAACGGTGTAGATGAAATCGAACCATTTACCTTTACCGGTTGTACCAATTTGAAAAATGTATCTGTCATTGGTGCGACAAAGGTAGATGATTATGCGTTTGGCGCAGTGGAAGAAATAAATTCGGGCAATGGACATGTTACCTATACAAATGCCTGTGAAAATTTGGAACAGGTTACACTGGGAAGTAATATTATTGATGTAGGTAAGAGACCGTTTGCAGGCTGCCCGAATCTTACTACAATTACCTGCCTCGGAGATAATTTATCTTATCAGAACGGAATTTTATATCAGCCAACCGGAAGTGGTAAGATTCTGCTGGAATGCCTGGAGGGCCGTGGAAAAAGTATTGGTTCTTATACCGTCGGACCGGATGAATTGGCAGGTGTAACGCAGATTCAGGAAGAAGCATTCATGAATTGTGATGATGTCGGAAAGGTAGACCTGTCACAGACTACGGTGGAAGATATTCCTGAAAAGACATTTTATGATGCAGAAGATTTAAATACCGTGATTTTGCCGGATACGGTAAAAAATATTGAAGCAAAGTCATTCCAGAACTGTGGAATCCGAGTGCTGACGATACCGGGTAATCAATCTTATATCGAAAAAGATGCATTTGAGAATAAGGAAGATCAGCAGACCATTACATTCGAATGTGTACAGGGAACGACAGCAGACCGTTATGCAAAAGAATATAGCTATATCAATCCCGAATATGGAAAAGTATACGTGGAGCATACGGTATACTTCTGGGATTATCCGAATTATCCCGATACAACCAGTAAATCATTGTTCTATAAAGTGAAGGTACGTGATGGAGAAGATGCAGTTCCGCCTACAGATTCACCTTCTCATGATGGATATATGTTTACCGGCTGGACCGATTATACAAAGATTGCAAAAGATACAGATGTATGGCCGAGCTTTGGAAGCAATGTATTTAAAGTTGAATTCCTTGATTGGGATGGAACTGTAATTACACAGGATGGATTTACAAATCCACAGTATATTGAAGAAGGTAAGAGCGCAACACCGCCGCCAACCGACCCGACAAGAGAGGGATATACTTTTGAAGGATGGACCCCGGATTATCACGATATTACAAAGGATATGACGATTATTGCAAAATATACCGATAATTCCGGAGATCAGAGCAGACACACCGTTACGTTTTATGCATATGAAAATGGAAGCATGACGGCAATCAGTGTACAGAAAGTAAACCATGAGGAAGCAGCGGTTGCACCTGCAGTTCCGGCACGTTCGGGTTATACGTTTACCGGATGGTATCCGGATAAGACTGTATTTTCCAAGGTTGTTTCTGATTTGACCGTAGTTGCTTCCTATGAAAAGAATTCTTCCGATTCTTCTACGAATCCGTCGTCAAGTGCGAAACCGACAGCAACATCATCTTCGGATAGCAACAACAATGGCAACGGTACAAACGGTGATAATACGAAGAAGTACACGGTTAGTGTTTCCGGAGGAAGCGGAAGCGGAAGCTATGCAGCGGGTGCCATTGTTGCACTGAATGCATATGATATGGGAACCGGAAAGACCTTTGACCGTTGGACAACATCTACGGCGGGAGTTGGATTTGCAAACGCAGAAGCAACCTCTACGACATTTACCATGCCGGCAGCAAATGTTGCCATAACAGCAACCTATAAGACAGGAAGCGGAAGCTCAGGAAGTAATTCTTCCGGTGGCTCAGGAAGCAGTAGTGGTGGAAGTTCAGGAAGCAGTAATTCTTCTGGCAGAGGAACGACAAATGGAGGAACTTCCGTTGAAGTAACAAAACCCGGAATTTCCAATACAGAGCTTGCCGGTGCGACAGTTTCCGGTTCTACCGATAACTTTATTGTTAAGGTGACGGAGGACCAGACTGCAAGTGATATGGCAGTTCAGGCACTGCAGGCAGAGTTTGGAGATATCAGCAGAGTAAAATATCTTCCAATGGATATCAGCCTTTATGATTCGACAGGAAGAACAAAGATTGCAGATACTTCGGGTATTTCGGTAAATATTACATTACCATTACCGGATGATTTGGCACAGTATGCAGGAAACAATAAGGTGGCATCAACCGCAGGCGGTGTACTTGATAATCTGAATACCAGATTTACAACCGTGGATGGTGTTCCATGTGTAAACTTTACGGCAACACATTTTTCACCTTATGTAATTTATGTAGATACAGCAAATCTTACCGAAAGTACGATTGATGTGACACCTAAGACCGGAGACCCGATTCATCCGAAGTGGTTTTTGGCAATCGGACTTGCAAGCATTTCTCTTGTGTTATTCTTTAAGAGAGATAAAAAACTGACCAAAACAAAGATGGCATAAGGGTTGAATATGAACAGAAAAATAGTAAGAACCATTGGGGTGCTGCTATTGCTTACCGCAATAGTGGTATCCCAGGTACCTGTATCAGATGTAGAGGCAACGAGCACTGCATCTGATTTTCAGATGGACGGAACTACATTAATTCGATATTCAGGCACGGCGGAAGTCGTGTCTATTCCTGATGATGTAACAGCGATTGCCGAAGAAGCATTTTCCGGAAATGATAATCTGGTTAAGGTTACAATCGATGGAAAGGTAAAAGACATCGGATACGGTGCCTTTGCAAACTGTGATAACCTCAGAACGGTGGTTATTGGTGACCGGGTAGAAAATATTTCGACAGCGGCGTTCAGCAATAATCCACGTCTGACACATGTATCTCTCGGAGCCAATGTAGGAAAGCTGGGAAGCGGTGTTTTTGCAGGATGTGAAAGCCTGAGTGATTTGACGGTATCTTCCGCAAATACAAAGTTATTTATGGAAGATGGTATTTTATATGGAAAAAATCATGAAAAGCTGTACTTGTTGCTTCCAACATCCCAAAAAGAAGTGCTCAATATTTCCAACGACGTAAAGGAAGTTATGGGATATGCGTTTTGGGGAAATAATACATTGAAGAATGTAACATTGGGAAGTGGATTGTATGAGGTGCCGGCGTATGCCTTTTCAAACTGCATGAACCTTACGCAGGTAACTATTCCGCTTCCGTTAAGAAGTATTGGAGCAAAGGCATTCGAGGATTGTGTAAGCTTAAAAGAAGTGCAGATTCCGGAATCGGTGACAAACATTCATGAAACAGCATTTGACGGATGTCCGAATGTGACAATTAATGCAGCGGCAGGAACTTATGCGGCAGACTATGGTCTGGAGCTGAAAAAATCACAGATTGATGAAGTGGAATATGAAGATGTACAGAATGCAAGTACCGTTCAGGGAGAACAGTTAACAACATCTCCTGATGCGGCACCGACGGAATCAGCAGTACCGGGAAATGAACCGACTCCATCTACAGAGACATCAGAAAACGTGTCACCGGAGCCACAGCCTACACAGGCACAATTAATGGAAGAAACCGAAACGGTTGAAAACAAAGTATTATTAGGACAGTCCAGTATTGTAACAAACCGTGCGTTGATTTTTATAGATAATGGAAAAGCCAATGTGCGACAGGGAAATGTTCCAACAACAACTGTCGATTTATCGCAAATGTCTGCATCGCAGTCCGAGCCGTCATCCACATCTTCGGATACCAATGATGGCAATGAGCAGGTTCGCAATCTGTTGGTGGATAATGCAGAAAAAGGAAAGAGTTTTCCAAAATATACCGTAGTAAATCATAAAATAGCGTCACAGGCATATTATCAGGATACCGAGTTGACAAGCTATGACTTTCCGGAAGATATTACAGAAATTGGAGAGTTTGCGTTTGCAAGAAGCAATCTGGAATCCATTATTATTCCCGATGGCGTGACGAAGATTGGATACGGAGCATTTTATCATTGCGATAATCTGAAAGAAGTTCAAATACCGGATTCGGTAACGGAAATCTCAGAATATGCGTTCTCAAAAACACCGTTTATGGAGAATGGAAATCCGGCAACGGGAGCATTTTTGATTGTCGGAGATGGCATTTTAATCGGATACCAGGGTGGTGACAGTGTGGTAAATATTCCTGGAGGAGTGAAGCAGATTGCCGATGGTGTTTTTAAAGACCATATGGGAATTACAGCGGTAAACCTTCCGGATACGGTTACGGTAATTGGAGAAGAAGCCTTTCAGGGATGTAAAAATCTCGCGACCGTAAATGGTGGAAATGGACTTGTGACTGTTAAGGCTGGAGCCTTTCAGGGGTGTCCGTTGTCAACCGTTACAATTCCAGAATCCGTGCAGGAAATTGGTATTGGAGCTTATGATTTAAATGGTGGAACAGATACGGTAACGTTTCTGGGTACGGAATTGCCCAAGCTCATCATGGGAAGTTCTTCTTCCAGAATTAATAATGCAAGCGAACGCACCTATGCCTTTGGAAATATTGGAAAGGCAATGATTCCTACGGATACGCAGGAATTAAACGGTACGATATTAGAGGACGGAATCTATGGTTTTTATGGACTTGTTTATGATGAGGGAAATCAGCTTCGTCAGCAAAATGCCGGTGTTCAGGTGAAAGAGTCGGATGAAAATCTGATTTCGGTAAATGGATCTGAAGATATGTTTCTGTTACATGTTGAGGAATCTTCCGATGCGGCAGAACAGATAACGGCAGCGTATGGGGAACTGTACGGTGGACGCGAACCGGTAAATTTAAAAGCATATAACATTACATTACGTGATAATACAGATACCGTTCCGATTACAAGACTTGGAAAGCAATCTGCGAACGTTCGTATTCCAATGCAGGATAATAGCAGGAGCGATAATCTTCATGTAGTAACGCTTGATCAGGATGGTCAGATGGAGGCAGTTCCATATCAGATTGAGGAAGAAAATGGAACATCCTATATTTCTTTTGAGGCGAATCATTTTTCACCATACGGAATTTACAATTATGAAGGATTTGGTGGAAGTGCAATGGTTCAGAATGGAAAAGCAATGATTACCGGAAATAAAGACAATACACCAGATACCGGTGATTTCCTTCATCCAAAGTGGTTTTTGACGATTGGACTGCTTGCACTTGCAGTTTTGTGTTTCTTATATAAAGGCAAAGTAAGAACTTCCGGCATAGTATAGTAAAAACGCCGGGAGTTCTTTTTATGCTTCGGGTAAAAAAACAAATTGGCTTAACGCCTAAGCTTTTAGCACCGATTTTAAATCATCTGAATACAGAACCACCGGTAGGGGTTGCTGTTTTAGATACAGGTATTAGTCCGCATCCGGATTTTTATAATCGAATATTTGCATTTCATGATTTCGTGAATCATCATTCCTTTCTATATGATGATGGTGGGCATGGAACGCATGTAGCTGGCTGTATTGGTGGAAATGGAAAAATGTCACGCGGAATGTATAGTGGAATGCATCCGGGATGTCGTCTGGTGATAGGAAAAGTGTTAAATCGAAAAGGCGAGGGAAATATTGATGATATGCTAAAGGGATTAGACTGGGTATTTGACCATCAAAAGGAATGGAATATCCGTATCATCAATATTTCTGTTGGAATGGGTGCGCAGAGCAAAAGCCGTCAGATGTCGGAGCTGATAGAAAAAATTGACGAGGCATGGAAACGTAGTTTCGTCGTTGTATGTGCAGCGGGAAATGATGGACCGGAGCCGATGAGCCTTTCTTTATTAGGAGCAGGAAAACAGGTGATTTCTGTTGGGTGCCATGAAGGTGGATTTTTTGGGAAAAGCGAAAGCTTATGTGAAAATCATTCGGGAAGAGGTCCAAGTATTTATGCGATACGCAAGCCGGATATTGTGGCTCCCGGAACACGAATCGTTTCCTGCAATGCACAATTTCGGAAAGTTCCCTATATAGCAAAGAGCGGAACTTCTATGGCAACACCGATTGTTTCTGGTGCATTAGCACTGTTTTTGCAGAAGTATCCACATCTGACAAATGAAGATGCTAAGCGTAAACTATTATATTCAGCAAAGGATTTGGGAGAATCCTGGAATAAGCAGGGTTGGGGAATGCTTCAGATGGAAAAACTTCTTATGTAATTAATGGATATTTGTAAAGGATATTTGATTGACGCAGAAGTAAATGTAACGTTATAATGAAACGAGTGAAAAGGAAGTTAGGAATATACAAATGAAAAAGACAATTATTGTAATGCCGGTAGCCAATGAAGAACGTACCATGGGGCAGATTCTGGATGAAATTCTGGAGCTGCCCTATGACAATTTGTACCTGTATCCGGTGATTGACAGCTATTCCAAGGATCGGACCGAAGAAATTATCCGTGAGCGTGAAGCAGTAAATTCCAAGGTTAAGTGTATTTTTTATAAGGAGTCTACCGGAGTAATCAGTTGCTACCTCGAAGGCTTTCGGCAGGCACTTGCCGATGGCGCAGAACAGATTTTGGAGATGGATGGCGGAGGAAGTCATCTGCCTTCAGAAATTCCACAATTTTTGGAAAAGATGGAAGAGGGGTATGACTGTGTCTGGGGATCGCGTTTTATGAAAGGTGGTTCTATGATGGAGCAACCCTTATATCGTCGAATTCTGAGTAAAGGTGGAACGTTTCTTTCCAATTTTGTATTAGGAACAAAGTTAAAGGATATGACAAGCGGATTTGAAGGATTTCAGAGAGCAATTCTGGAAAATATGAATCTGGAACATTTTTTATCAACAGGTCATATGTATCAGACGGAAATGCGTTTTTACTGTAGAAATCTGAAAACAGTTGAAGTACCAATCCATTATGTCGGTACAGCGTCCAGCCTGAAGAGCAGTTCGGTTACAGAAGCACTTAAACTGTTGTTTCAACTGAAGAAAAACGAGAAAAATATATGGAAAAAGTAAAGTATTTAATCTTAGGAGCAGGACCTGCCGGGTTAACATTTGCAAATATGCTGAAACAAAAAGGAGAAAAATCCTTTCTTGTGCTTGAAAAAGAAAAAGAGGCGGGAGGCTTATGCCGCTCGGTTATGGTGGATGGAAGTCCGTTTGATATCGGCGGAGGACATTTCCTGGATGTCAGAAGACCTAAGGTGGATGAGTTCCTGTTCCAATTTATGCCGAAAGAAGAATGGACATTATTTGAAAGAGACAGCCGGATTGTGATTCATGACCAGACGATTGGACATCCGATGGAAGCAAATATCTGGCAGCTTGATATAGACCATCAGGTGGAAATCCTTGCATCAATTGCAAAAGCAGGATGTAACAGTAATGTGGAGATGCCGGTACGGTTTAAGGAATGGATTATCTGGAAGCTTGGCGATAAAATAGCAGATATGTATATGCTTCCCTATAATCGAAAAATGTTTGCGGATGAGCTTGATGAACTTGGAACCTATTGGCTGAACAAACTGCCCAATGTAAGCTTTGAAGATACCCTGCGTTCCTGTTTGTGTCATAAGCCTTATGGAGAACAGCCGGGACATGCATCTTTTTATTATCCGAAGCAGTATGGATATGGAGAATTATGGCTCCGTATGGCTTTGGAAATCACACCCAGAATTAAATATGAGATGGATGTGAACGGAATTGATTTTGAAAATCATCAGGTAATAACATCCGAGGGAAGCAGTTTTGAAGCACAATACATCATTACAACGATTCCTTGGAAATGCTTTACAACGATTCACGGCATGCCGCACGAAATGAAGGAATCCATCTCCTTATTGAAATCCAGTGCGATTGAAACAAGATATGTGGCAGAAGACCTGCCAACAAAAGCACAGTGGTTATATATTTCGGAGGAAGAAAAACCATATCATAGAATACTGGTACGTCATAACTTTTGTCGGGAAAGCAGAGGCTATTGGCTGGAAACGAGAAAAGAGCGCGTTTCTATGTACACAGAAAAGGCTGATTTTACATATATGAATGAGTATGCGTATCCGCTGAATACCATACAAAAGCCCGAGATTATGGAAAAATTGCTTCATTTTACTGAACAACATCATGTTTATGGTCTTGGAAGATGGGGAGAACATTCCCATTACAATTCAGACCTTGTAGTAGAATTATCAATGAAACTTGTGGAGAAGTTACATGAATAAAAAGTCAATAATAAAAAAATTGTGTTTAACCATAGCTGCTGCGGTAATATTTCTGGGAGCAATGCTGGTCCTTACACATACAGCACAAAACGGTGTTGCTACAACGGAAATTCAACCGACAATAAATCCCGACCCGGTGTATGTGGAATGTGAAGCAGGCAGAGAACTTGAGGTGACACTTAAAGCAAAAAGAGATTTCACGATTAGCGGTTTTCAGCTCTTGCTGGTAAATCTGACAGAAGAAAGCAGTGGAACCTTGCGGATAGCAGTTGCAGACAGCAATGCCAATCTTCTGATGAACCAGACAATTCCGGTAGGAGATATTACACCCGGAAAATGGGTAACCGTTTCCGGAGATGCTTCTTTTATGCAGGGAGAAGAATATCGGATGACGATTCTTGCAGATGGTAGTGAGCCTTACTTTATGCAGGTTCCGGAAGGTTGGGGAGAGAATCTGCCATTTGAAGAAACGGTATGGCAGAAAAATACGTCATTGCCATATGGAATCTCTTTGGGGATTCAGGAGGTGGAACCGATAAGTGTTACTTACGGGGACATTTTCTACTTTTCGATTCCCTGTTGTATTCTGGCATTTCTTATATTGCTATTGTTTCTATGGGTGGGAAAGGAACGCATTTTTGCATTGGTAAAACAGATTCCTTTTAAGAAATGGATGGAAAAATACGGATGTGATATATTCCTCATTTTATTGTTTGTGGTTATCTGTTGCAGCATTTATTCCAGAGCATATTTAAGAGGCATTTATATTTCTGCGGATTCTACCGGCTATATGCGGGAGGCAATCAATCTTGTAAACGGAAATGGATTTTCTTATGATGAGCTTGCCGGATATCGCACCTGGTTTGCAAATTGGCCGATTCTTTACCCGTTACTGATAGCAGGAGTAATGCTGGTTACAAAGACGAATGCCTATCTTGCATCCAAACTGCTTGCTATGCTGATGGTTGCAGTAATTCTGATAATTTTACGTGTGTGCTTCCGGAAGGATGCGTGGCTTTATGCATTGTGCCTGACGAACATTGGATTTTTGAATCTTTGTTACTATACATGGAGTGAAATTCCATTTATGGTCTTTATGCTATGCTTTGGATTAATTCTTGCCAAAATTCTGAAGGAAGAAACTCCTGGTGCAAAATGGTATGTGCTTCTTGGCATCATGGGAGTTGGCTGTTTTTTGACGAGATATTATGGAATTTATGTCTGGATAGTAACCGGATTATATCTTTTGTTGCTGTTGATACAATTTTGCAGGGAGAAAGAGAAAAAAGTTTTAAAAAAGATCATTTCACTTACCATTACAGCATTTGTTTCCGGTATGGTAAGCGTTGGATACCTTTTCCTGAATAAAATAAAAAATGGAATGGCATCCGGAGTAAGCAGAACGATGTGGTGGGATGACTATCAGAGCCTTACGAATGACCTGATAGAAACATTGTTGACGGAATTCTTTAATGTGTTTTCAGTTCAGATACCGGAGTTTATTGAAAATTTTTCATATCCAATCAAGGTTTTGGTGGTAGCAATTATTATCGTTGGTATACTTCTTTTTATCATCAGTAATTGCAGACATTTTTCAAAAGAGTCGGTGCTGATTACGATGGCAGTTGTTTATGGCGTTTTATTTATTGCCATTCGCTATGTGTCATCCATGGATACGTTTTATTTCCGCTTTTTTGAACCGGCAACCTTTTTACTGTGCATTGGACTGATTGGATTACTGCTTCCCTATCTGCGTGGGAAATGTCCGTTTCATTTTTTCGCAGGAGCTGTTGTGGTTCTGATTGTACTTTCCGGTGTTTCTCTGTTTGAAACAGGTGGAATGGATTCGAAAGATTGTTATTATGAAGCAGTAACAAGACAATGGGATGAGGCTTATGCAGAAATACCGCAAAAATCAGTTGTAATTTTTAATGATATTGATTATCGTTCTTCGTGGTATCGCCCGGATGTAATCGAAGGAACGATTACCCCACAGGATACGATAGAAAGCATTCAGAAGACATATTATGGTTCCGATTACCTTTGCATCCGTTCCGAATTTGTTAAAACCATGCTGGAATCCGGGGAGTATGAAAAGGAAGTTCATAATTGGTTACAAAATGGTCTTGCAGCAACGTCCGGGGAAGAAACGTATGTAGTTCTTCCACTTGGCGGAAAATAATGGCGATTTTGAATTATTGGTTGTATTTTCACAGGTAATTGGATATAATGATAGTAACCTGAAATGTATTTGTTTCTTGTTATTTTTGAACCTACAGATACTTTAAACGGGATTCCTATATCGCCTTGTGGCTGTCAAGCCCTCACTCATTGCGAGGATTGGAAGGGAAGGCAAATGTAAGGTTGCGGTCACCCACCTAGCATTGCTAGGAGTCAAAAGGCAGGAAACGACATTTTGGGGTTATTATTCAAAAGAAAAAGCGGCTTATAGCTGCTTTTTCTTTTGTTTTAAGGAGAAATGCATGAATCAGAGAAGACGGATACAAATGAAAATTATTCTGGTAATACTCCTTGCCTTGATGTTGTTTTTCTTTTTACTGATCAGTTATCGGGAGCATACAAAAACGCAGCCATCCGGTGAAATGGTAAAAAGAGAAGAAGCAGAGGTTCTGATTCGGGAATTGTCTGATTATACGGGAGAAAGTGAAGAAGCTCTTTGGGAAAAGCTGCCACAGGATACGTTACGTGAAGACTGGTACAATTTATTTGACCAGTTACTTACATATTATCAGGCAGAAAATGAAATTATACGGGAACGATTTTCAGAATTGGAGGTCTATACCCGTAATCATAGATTACTAGCTATTCGAAATAAACCGGAAGAAACAGCGACTATTCCAAATGCCTACATAGAAGAAAGTGGTGAAGATGGAGTGGTTTTGTTTTATCAGGGCCGCTCCCTGCAAATTGTAGTGCCGGCGGAATCGTACCGTGATGGCATTGCAGATGTTTCTTTTCAAAATGGAACGCTATATAAAATGACACCGAAAGAGGAAATAGTATGCGGGAAAATACTTCAGGTGACAGAGAATGAGATTGTGCTGGATGGGCTTGGAAGTTATGGGCTGGCAGAAACTGTTGAAGGATATCAGACCTGTGAAGAGCTTCGTAATGTGGGGCTTTCGGAGCTTGCGATTGGTTATGACTTTACGGATTTTGTAATGGAAAATGATTTGATTTGCGGATATATGGTAAGCCGCAAGGAACAGATGCAAACCGTCCGGGTTGCAATACATAACAGTAATTATAATAGCTTGTATCATCAGTCCATTGAGCTTTCTTCCGAACAGGAGCTTTTGGTGATTTATGAAAAAGAATCGGGAGAGCAACAGGAATATCTGGAACCCGGAAAGAAATTGTGCCTTTCTATGGACGAAGGCTTTTCTGACTGCTCACGCATAAAAATTGAGGAAACAGTAAATACCGGGAAAATACAATTATTAAATGTAGAACGTAGTCAGGGGACACCGATGTATCGGGGTGACTTTGAAATCTTTCCAAAGGACCAGGGACTTGTCGTGATTAATGAGGTTCCGCTTGAAGAATATCTGTATGCAGTAGTGCCAAGTGAAATGCCGGCATCCTATCCGGAGGAAAGTCTGAAGGCGCAGGTGGTCTGTGCGCGGACATATGCATATGGATATCTGATGAAGGCAGGACTTCCGGAACTTGGCGCACATATGGATGACAGTGTAAATTATCAGGTATATAACAACATTTTGGAAAAGGCGGCGTCTACCAATGCAGTCCGGGAAACAACCGGTGAACTGCTGTTTTGCGGAGAAGATATGGTCCATACCTATTATTATTCGACTTCCTGTGGGTTTGGAACAGATGCACAGATTTGGATGAACGGGGAAGACATTCCATACTTAAAAAGTACGCATATTTCCGGAAATAATGAGAAAATGGCGGAAGATATGGTATCAGAGGAAGAGTTTCGAGCTTACTTAACCGACAATCATGAATCGGATTACGAGAGGGAAGAACCCTGGTATCGGTGGCGGTACACGGTAGAACAGCTGGATACAGAAATGCTTTATAAGCGAATGAAAGAGAAAAATCCAAAGACGCCAAAGTTTCATGAAGTTTATACCATTTCCGAGGGGAAAAGAAACAATGGTGGAATTCTGACACAGCTGCTTCTGGAAACCGATCAGGGAGAGATAAGTATAGATGGCGAATATAATATCCGGTATGTACTGAATCAGGGAGGAGCAGTTATCCGACAGGATGATTCGGAATACGTTCTTTCCGGTATTTTACCGAGTGCATATTTTTATATTGTTCCGGTAACAGGGAAAAAAGAACTGACCGGTTTTCAATTAGTTGGTGGTGGGTTCGGTCATGGCGTTGGAATGTCACAGAATGGTGCAAAGCAGATGGCAATAGATGGAAGAGGGTATCAGGATATTTTAAATCTGTTTTATCAGGAGTGTAAACTTGCGAAAATGTACTGATTATGCTAAAATCCCCATATTGGTGCTTACAAAATGGAGATACCTGTTATGAAAAAGAAAATTTTTCGAATCATCGCGTTTTTCATGGAATTAAGTAACCGGAAAGTGACTACTTACGCGGCCTGTGCAGCATTCTTTCTCTTTATATCGCTGATTCCGACGGTAATGTTGATTTGTGCAATCATTCCGTTTGTTCCGATTACAAGAGCAGATTTTATGCGTATTGTAGTGGATGCCGTTCCGGAAAACGTGGAACCGTTGATGTTATCCATCATAAATGATGTATATAAACAGTCTGTAGGATTGATTTCGGTAACGATTATTGCGATTTTCTGGTCCGCAGGAAAAGGGTTACTGGCACTTTTAACGGGGTTAAACGCGATTAATGGAATTAAAGAAAAACGGAACTATTTTGTGCTTCGGATTATTGCAAGCCTCTATACAGTGCTCATCGTGGTGGTTATTGTAATTGCGCTGATTGTAATGGTGTTTGGAAAGACGTTTATGGAAATCCTGAAAGCACGGATTCCGGTATTTTCCCATACAATGAATTTCGTAATCAATGGAAGACATGTGCTGTTTTTCCTGATTATTACAACGATGCTTGCTTTTATTTATGCTTATATGCCGTGCCAGAAGACGAAGTTTCACAAGCAGATTCCGGGAGCTGTTATGGCATCTCTTGGATGGACCGTAGTTACCTTTGGGTTTTCTATTTATGTGACTTATTTTAATGGTTTCAGTATGTATGGAAATCTGACAACGATTATCATTTTACTGATCTGGCTGTATGTGTGTATGCAGCTTGTACTTGCGGGAGCATTTGTAAATAAATTGCGTATTGACAAGGAAATGAAGATTGTCTACAATGGGGAAGTGAATAAGAAATAAGGCTGTGAAGGTGTATAGTAGCAACGTGTTTTCTTACAGAGAGAGGAAGTCATCGGCTGGAAGCTTCCTTAAGTACAGACATGAAGTGAAATTCCCACCGGAGCTTTCAGACAGAACATGAATAAAATAAGTAGGTCTGAACGTTGCACGCGTTAAGTGTCAGAGGTGTCTGTTTGTTAAAAGCAGGAACATGGGTGGTACCGCGGAGAAATTCGTCCCTTGTATTCTTTTATGGAATACAAGGGATTTTTTAATGTAAAAAATCAATGTGGTAAAAATAATAAGAAAGTAGGTAAAAAGTATGGATCACGCATTAGCAGAAAAACTGTCCTCCCTGAAGGAAAAAATTGAAGGTGAACTCACCGCATTAAAAAGTTCGAAGGAACTTTATGAATTTAAGAATGTATATCTGGAAGGCAAAAAAAGTAAAATCAGTGAATTGATGAAGGAAATGGGAAAACTTGCGCCCGAAGAACGTGCCGGTTATGGTAAATCCGTAAATGAATTGAAAAACTGGGCTTTTGATAAGTTTTCCGATATGGAAGAAAAAATGAAAAAGCTGGAACTACAGCACAAGTATGAAAAAGAAAAAATCGATCTTTCCATTCCTGCTGAAAAAACAGTCATTGGAAACCTTCATCCGGTTACACTTGTAAGAAACCAGCTGATTGATATTTTTGCTGGTATGGGATTTGAAATATACGAAGGAACCGAAATTGAAACCGATTATTATAACTTTACGGCTTTAAATACGCCTCAGGATCATCCGGCAAGAGATATGCAGGATACGTTCTATTTATCTCCGGAATTCCTGCTTCGTACACAGACTTCTGCCGGACAGATTCATGTTATGGAGAAGAAACAGCCACCGATTAAAATTTTATCTCCCGGAAAGGTATTCCGTTCCGATGATGATGCGACACATTCTCCGATGTTTTCCCAGATGGAGGGTCTTGTCGTGGATGAAGGAATTACACTCGGAGATTTGAAGGGTATGCTGGATGTATTTGTTCAGAAGATTTTTGGCGAGGGTGTAACGACCCGTCTGCGTCCTTCTTACTTCCCGTTTACAGAGCCATCGGTAGAGGTGGATGTAAGCTGTTTTGAATGTGGCGGAAAAGGCTGCAGCCTTTGTAAAGGAACCGGCTGGATTGAAATTCTCGGAGCCGGAGTAGTCAATAAAAAGGTTTTGGAAAACTGCGGAATTGATTCGGAAAAATACAGCGGATTTGCATTTGGTATGGGATTGGAACGTATCGCAATGTTGAAATACGGTATCAACAACATCAAATTGTTATTTAATTCCGATTTACGCGTATTAGAACAGATTAACGAGAAATAATGAGGAGGAGATAAAATTATGATTTTACCATTAAGCTGGTTAAAGGATTATGTAGATGTAGATGTGACTCCGGATGAACTGGAAAAGAGATTGTTTGATGCCGGATTTGAAGTAGAAGAAAAATATGAACTTGGTAAGGATGTCAGCAACATTGTTGTAGGACTTGTAGAGTCCTGTGAACCGATTCCGGAAACACACCTTCATGTCTGTCAGGTAAATGCAGGAGATTATGGCACCATGCAGGTTTGCTGTGGCGCAGACAATGTTTGTACCGGTGGAAAGTTCCCATTGGCACTTCCTGGAGCCTCTGTTTATGCAACCGCAAAAGACCATAAGACCATAGAGGGCGTAATGACCATTAAAAAAGGAAAACTTCGTGGTTATGATTCAAACGGTATGCTTTGTTCCGGTGTGGAGCTTGGCTTGACCGAGGATTTATATCCGGGTTCAGAATACAATGGACTGCTTGTATTACCGGAAGATGTAAAGCCCGGAGAAGACGTGAAAAAGATTACCGGTCTGGACGACTGGATTTTTGACATTGCATTAACTGCAAACCGTCCGGATTGCCAGAGCATTCTTGGTATGGCAAGAGAAGTGGCTGCGATACTTGGAAAACCGTTAAAAATGCCGGCAACCGATTATACACAGACCGATGTTGTAAAAGAAGGCTTCCATGTTTCCGTAGAAGCACCGGAGCTTTGCCCGAGATATAGTGCACATTACGTTTATGATGTAAAAATCGGAGAATCTCCGTTATGGATGAAACGTCGTCTTGCATTGATGGGAATGGCATCCATTTCCAATATTGTTGATATTACAAACTATGTTCTGAAGGAAATCGGACAGCCTATGCATGCATTTGACTGTTCTTATCTGGAAGGAAATGAAATCTGCGTAAGAAGAGCAAACGATGGCGAGAAGATTGTGACACTGGACGAACAGGAATATGATATGACCAGAGATAATCTTGTTATTTGTGACGGTGTGAAACCGGTTGCACTTGCAGGTGTTATGGGTGGCCTGAATTCTGAAATCCGTGATACCACAGAAGCCGTGATGTTTGAATCTGCAAAATTTGCAAGGGATAATGTCAGAAAGACCGCAAGAAGTCTTGGTAAAAGTACTGATGCAAGTGCACGTTATGAAAAGGGCGTGGATGAATATTCTACCGTTCTTGGTATGAACCGTGCGTTACATTTGATTGAAGAACTCGGATGTGGTAAGGTTTCTTCTACACATGCAGACATTAATACCGGAAACTCCATTGAGCCGACGGCAATGACGGTCAGCATATCCAAGGTAAATGGAGTACTTGGTATTGAAGTGCCAACCGATGACATTCTTCGTATTATGAAAAATCTGGATTTTGCACCGAGTGTAGATGGCGACCAGTTAACCATTCATGTACCGGCTTACCGTGAAGATATGCTTCCGGATGGAGAAAATGATGTAGAACGCTATCCGGATGTGGCAGAAGAAGTAATTCGTATGTATGGCTATGACCATATTGTACCGACCTTCCTGCCATCTGCAAAGGTAACAATGGGTGGTCTTAATAAGAAACAGAAAGGGGAACTTGCACTTAAGAGAACACTTTGCTCCATGGGAATCTATGAGTGTATGCATTATTCGTTCTTTTCACCTTCAGACCTTGATTTGCTGAACTATCCGGAAGATGCGATGGAGAGAAAAGCAATTAAAATTCTGAACCCAATCAATCAGGATTTGTCCCTGATGAGAACAAACCTTGCAGCATCTATGGTAAATGCCATTGCACGGAACGAGAAAAACGGCACCCTGGAAGGAAGATTGTTTGAAGTTGCCAAAATCTTTCTTCCGAAGGAATTGCCATTAACCGAATATCCGCAGGAAAAGGATACTTTGTGTGTTGGTATTTTTGGAACAAAAGAAACCTTCTACACGATGAAGGGAATTGCGGATACCATTGCAGACAGTCTGGATATTACCTTTACCTATGAACAGAGCGAGAAGCCATTTTTACATCCTTATCAGACCGTTACGGTATTGTGTGAAGGAGAAGTGCTTGGTTACTTCGGAAAGCTTGCTTATGATATTCAGAGTGAATTAAACATGCGTACTTCTGCATTTATCATGGAGATCGATCTGGATAAGCTTTCTGCATGGTATGGAAAGAAGAGAGTATTTACACCAATTTCAAAGTTCTCGGAAGAGAAGCGTGACCTGGCATTCGTAATGGATAAAGAAATCACCTTTGGCCAGGTAGAAGCCTGCATTCGCAAAGCCAATAAATACATCAAAGAAATTAAACTGTTTGATGTATACGAGGGCGGACAGATTCCGGAAGGTAAAAAGAGTATGGCGTATACGATTACCTTTGAGCCAAAGGAAGAAGCTTTTGATGCAGAAACCGTACAGAAATTTGTGGATAAAATTTGTAGAACGGTAAAGAATGAACTTGATATTGATTTAAGAGCATAATTGGGGGAAGCAGCATATGGAAATGAAAAATGTATGGGAAACTTATAACACCAGACAATTAAAGGAATTGGAAAGCTTAAATGCACAATACCGTGAATTTCTTTCTCAGTGCAAAACAGAAAGAGAATGTGTGGACTATATTGTAAACGCCATTGAAGATGCCGGATACCAGGAACTTTCGGATGCGATTAAGACAGGTAAAAAACTGAAAAAAGGCGATAAAGTCTATGCGGTCTGCATGAACAAATCCGTTGTGATGTTCCACATTGGTGAAAGACCAATGGCAGAAGGAATGAACATTCTTGGAGCACATATTGACTCTCCAAGACTTGATGTGAAGCAGAATCCTTTATATGAAGACGGTGGATTTGCATATCTGGATACCCATTATTATGGCGGCGTTAAAAAGTACCAATGGGTTACGATTCCTTTGGCAATTCATGGCGTTGTCATAAAAAAAGACGGCACGACGATTGAAGTAAATGTTGGTGAAAACGAGGATGACCCTGTATTTTTTATTTCCGACTTACTGATTCATCTGGCGCAGGAACAGATGGAAAAGAAGGCTTCCAAAGTAATTGAAGGGGAAGCCCTTGATTTGATTATTGGTAATAAGCCAATCTCCCTTGGAAAAGGAACCGAGAAAGAAGAATCTGCCGGAAAAGATGCAGTGAAGAAAGGTATTCTTTCTATTTTGAAGGAAACATACGATATGGAGGAAGAAGACTTCATATCTGCAGAGCTGGAGGTAGTTCCTGCCGGAAAAGCACGTGAGGCAGGTTTTGACCGCAGTATGATTCTGAGCTATGGACAGGATGACCGTGTCTGTGCATTCACATCCCTGAAAGCAATGTTGGAAATGAAATCCGTAGAACGTACAGCATGTTGTCTGCTTGTGGATAAGGAAGAAATTGGAAGCGTCGGAGCAACCGGTATGCAGTCCCATTTCTTTGAAAATATGGTAGCAGAAGTTCTGGAATTAATGGGCGAATATTCGGAATTACAGGTACGCAGATGCCTTTCTGCATCCTGTATGCTTTCTTCCGATGTAAGCAGTGCGTTTGATCCAACTTATGCCGGAAGCTTTGATAAGAAGAATGTTGCATATCTTGGCGGCGGTATGGTATTGAACAAATTTACCGGTTCGAGAGGAAAATCGGGTTCCAATGATGCCAATGCAGAATATCTTGCCTATATCAGAAGTACGTTCGAAAAGGAAAAAGTTCATTTCCAAACCGCAGAGCTTGGCAAGGTAGATTTGGGTGGCGGCGGAACGATTGCCTATATTCTTGCCTTATATGGAATGAACGTCATTGATAGTGGTGTCGCAGTTTTAAATATGCATGCACCATGGGAAGCAACAAGCAAAGCGGATGTTTATGAAACAAAACGTGGATATGTTGCATTTTTAAAGGGAGTTTCTTTTTAATGAAAACATCAGATTTTTATTTTGATTTACCACAGGAATTAATCGCACAGGACCCGTTGGAGGACCGTTCTTCGTCAAGACTTCTTATGGTGGATAAGAAGACCGGAGAGTGGAAACACGAAATCTTCCGGAATATTATCGATTACTTAAAGCCAGGGGACTGCCTGGTATTAAATAATACAAAAGTATTACCTGCACGACTGATGGGAAGTAAAGAAGATACCGGTGCTTCTGTTGAGGTGCTTCTGCTAAAGCGGCGAGAAAATGATATCTGGGAAACTTTGGTGAAACCGGGAAAGAAATTACGTCCCGGTGCTAGAGTCGTTTTTGGGGATGGCAGATTAAAGGCAGAGGTTCTTGATGTTGTAGAAGAAGGAAACCGTCTTGTGAAGTTTTATTATGATGGAATCTGGGAAGAGGTATTGGATACTTTAGGCGAAATGCCTCTGCCTCCCTATATTACCCATAAATTACAGGATAAGAACCGTTATCAGACGGTTTATGCAAAATTTGACGGTTCTGCTGCGGCACCAACGGCAGGTCTTCATTTTACAAAAGAGCTCTTACAGAAGATTGAAGAGAAGGGTGTAAAGCTTGCTTATGTGACATTACATGTGGGGCTTGGTACGTTCCGGCCGGTAAAGGTGGAAGAAGTAACGGAGCATCATATGCATTCGGAGTATTATCAGATTACAAAAGAAGCTGCAGACACGATAAATGAGGCAAAGAAAAATGGTGGCAGAATTATCTGTGTCGGAACAACAAGCTGCAGAACGATTGAGAGTGCAGCGGCTTCAGACGGAACACTGGAAGAGTGTTGCGGCAATACCGAAATCTTTATTTATCCGGGATATCAGTTTAAGGTGCTTGACTGCCTGATTACGAACTTTCATCTTCCGGAGTCTACATTAGTTATGCTTGTCAGCGCTTTGGCAGGAAGAGAGCATGTACTTGCTGCTTATGAAGAGGCAGTAAAAGAAAAATATCGTTTCTTCTCTTTTGGAGACGCATGTTTTTTCACTAATACTTTACAAAAACAGTGATTTTGTTTAAGATAATAACCATGGAGGGTTATAATATGCAGGAGAGAAGAAAAAGTAATCGACGGGAATTAAAATCAACATTAATGGTGAAAAGACTTGATGGCGATACACAGGAAGAAGTTGAAATTGAAATTGTAGACGTTTCCAAAACCGGTGTTGGATTTAATTGTTCTACCGCATTGGGAATTGGAGCCGTTTATGAGGCAAACCTGAGAATCTGGACACAGGAAGTACTTCATGCATTTTTGGAAATTGTCCGTATTGAGAAAAAAGGACATGGCTTTTCTTATGGAGCTATTTTTATCGGTATGCCTGAAATGGAAGCTTCCAGAATTGAGGTATATGATACCGTTGAGAATTTGAATGGAAAGTAATGAGATTAAAAAAAGGATACACTGCAGTTGCAATCATTGGATTAGTTGTATTATATGTGATGATTTTTATGTTGTCTGCGGATGATGCGGAACAGTCTTCCGAAATAAGCAGAGCAGTTACCGATTTTTTCTATAAAATATACAATCATTTGTTTCAGGGCAATATGGATGTGATTTATAACAATACGGTACAGGATACGCTGGAGTGGGAAGGACTGATACGAAAGCTGGCTCATTTTACCGAATATCTTGGCGTTGGATTTTTATCCTACAGTGTTATAACACTATGGTTCCCGAATGTATGGAAAAATTTTGGCTTTGTAATGATTCAATTATTGGTATCCGCATCTGCCGATGAGTTTCATCAGTATTTTGTTCCGGGAAGACATGCGTCGGTAAAAGACGTATGTATTGACTGTACCGGCGGCATAGCAGGAATTCTTTTGTTTCAACTATTATATTTTTTAGGTAAGAAGATTAAGGGGTATAGGTAATATACCCCTTATTTTTTAATACTTCTATGGCACTTGTAATGCTGTCTTCGTGATACAGTTCAATTTGAAGGACACCATCTGTCTGTTCTCTGTTATGAACAATTCCAATATTTTTAATACTGATATGATTTGCGGCAAGAAGTCCTGCAACGGCGGCAAGAGCACCGGGTTTATCGTCGATATCAACACGAACGATATAATTCTTTTTGATAGGACCGCTGGATGCATTGATGAAGGAATCGCGGTATTCTCTTGCGTTTTGAAAAAAATGATAAATTTCTTCTTTATCGGCCTGCTCGATAAGTCCTTTGATATCTTCCAGCGACTGGATATAGCGTTGAAGTAAAAGCAGGATATTGGTTTTGTTGGTCAGACATACCTGCTGCCATATAGCAGGAGATGATGAGGATATCCTTGTAATATCCTTAAAACCACCGGCAGCTATCGTTTTCATGATTCCGTCTTCAGAATCGGACTGTGCAACAAGATTAACCAAAGAGGCAGATACGACATGCGGCAGATGGCTGATGGCTGCCGTTACATAATCGTGCTCTTCATAGCTCATGTTCATGGGAATTGCCCCAAGGAATTTCACAAAGTCGTGAAAATATGTGACAACTTCATCGGGAACAGAAGCTTCCGGTGTAATAATATAGTATGCATTTTCCAGCAGTAACGATTTGGAATTGATGAATCCGACACGTTCACTGCCCGCCATGGGATGTCCGCCAATAAACTGGTTCTGCAGACCGGCTTCCTGAATCTGGTGATGGATATCTGTTTTTACACTGCCGACATCGGTGAGAAGACAATCCCCGGAAATATATTTTTTAAGCATTTTCAGATTTCTTGCATTATCGGTTACGGGTGCGCATAGAAAAATACAGTCACATTCCGAAAAAGTTTCATCGATTCCGGAAGCAGAAGCATCAATAACACCACAGGACATTGCCTGTTGCAGAGTGTTACTATCCGGGTCATAAGCAATCAGCTTCATCGAAGGATAATGCTCTTTTATTGCACGGGCAATGGAACCACCAATCAGACCAAGACCGATAAAACCGCATATGTTAAAGTTTGTTTGTTTCATGAAAATCGCACTCCTAATTCTTTTTCATTAAATCTACTACTTTAAAGTGCGAAAGTCAATACAGAATTTGTCAAAGATAACGTTAAATTATGTGAAAAATGTAGGAAAATACTTGTGTATTATCTGAAAATTTAGTAAAATACACATATGGTATTTGAAAGAATGGAGGGACTTGCATGAATATTTACACAACAGACAAGATTCGTAATGTTGCGCTTATCGGTCATGGGGGTAGCGGTAAGACATCATTAACAGAAGCAATGGCGTATTTGTCAGGAATTACCTCCCGTATGGGGAAAGTCGATGATGGAAATACCGTCAGCGATTTTGGAAAAGAAGAAATCAAGAGAAAGATTTCGATTAGTACATCAATTGTTCCGATTGAGTGGGAAGGCTATAAGATTAACATTATAGATACTCCCGGTTTTTTTGACTTTTCGGGAGAAGTTGAGGAAGCAATCAGTGCAGCAGGAGCTGTAATTATTGTTGTAAACGGTAAGGCGGGTGTTGAAGTCGGAACGCAGAAGGCGTGGGATTTGTGTGAGAAATACAAACTGCCCCGTATGATTTATGTCAGCAATATGGACGTAGATAATGCTTCCTTCCGTCAGGTAGTTGAAGATATGACGGAAATGTTTGGAAAGAAAATGGCACCATTCCATTTGCCAATCAGAGAAAACGAGAAGTTTGTCGGATACGTAAATGTCATTACAGAAACCGGTAACCGCTGGCAGGGTAAGGACGTTGTGGAATGCGAGGTTCCGGAATACAACAAAGCCAATCTGCAGATCTGTCGTGATACCCTGATGGAGGCAGTTGCTGAAACAAGTGAAGAAATGATGGAACGTTACTTTGGAGGAGAAACGTTCTCCGAAGCCGAAATCCGTGCTGCACTTCGTACAAATGTCTGTGATGGAAGTATTGTTCCGATGACAATGGGTTCAAACATTCTTTGTCAGGGAATTTATACACTTCTGGATGATATTATCAAGTACTTCCCGAGTCCGGAAAACCGTGTGGTTGCCGGAATCAATATGAAGACAAATGATATTTACCATGCAGATTATGATTTTTCCAAAGCAAAATCTGCCTATATCTGGAAGACGATTGTAGATCCGTTTATCGGAAAATATTCATTGATTAAAGTGAACTCCGGTGTTTTGAAGACCGATGATGTGATTTACAATGTAGATAAAGATATTGAGGAAAAAATCGGAAAACTGTATGTCTTACAGGGAAATAAACCGATTGAAGTAAAAGAACTTCACGCAGGAGATATCGGTGCCCTGGCAAAGCTTACGGCAGCAAGAACCGGAAACAGCCTATCTACAAAGGCAACTACGATAAAATATGGAAAATGGGAAATGCCGGTTCCTTATACGTATATGCGTTATAAACCGAAAAACAAAGCCGATGTTGATAAATTATCACAGGCACTGCAAAAGATTTCCCACGAAGACCTGACCATGAAGTCGGTAAATGATTCCGAGAACAAACAGATGCTTCTTTATGGTATGGGCGATTTGCATCTGGAAGTGATTGCAAGCAAGCTTCTGAATGAATACAAGGTAGAAATTGAACTTTCAAAACCTAAGGTTGCATTCCGTGAAACCATTAAGAAAACATCCGATGTGGAATATAAATACAAGAAGCAATCCGGTGGACATGGACAATACGGTCATGTCAAGATGAAATTCGAACCATCCGGAAATCTGGAAGAGCCATATGAATTTGAACAGGTTGTTGTTGGTGGAGCCGTTCCAAAGAATTACTTCCCGGCAGTAGAAAAGGGAATTCAGGAATCCGTTCTGAAAGGACCTTTGGCTGCATATCCGGTAGTTGGTGTAAAGGCCATTCTTTACGATGGTTCCTATCATCCGGTAGACTCTTCGGAAATGGCATTTAAGATGGCTACGATACAGGCGTTTAAAAAGGGATTTATGGAAGCACATCCGGTATTGCTTGAGCCAATCGTATCACTCAAAGTAACGGTTCCGGATTCCTATACCGGAGATATCATGGGGGATCTGAACAAGCGTCGTGGCAGGGTGCTTGGAATGAATCCGGTTTCACCCGGTAAACAGACCATCGAGGCAGATGTGCCAATGATGGAATTGTTTGGATACTGTACAGATCTTCGTTCCATGACAGGCGGCAGAGGAGATTATTCCTATGAATTTGCCCGTTATGAACAATGTCCTTCCGATGTACAGGAAAAAGAAGTGGCAGCAAGAGCAGCCAAAGTGGCAGAAGGAAATGATGAACAATAATATAAAAACAGGAATGGGGCTGTACTAAAAGTACAGCCTCAGACTGTAGACAAAGTCCTCGGCAAAAAGCCGAGGATTTTGCCGTATTAGAGAGGCAAAAAGTCAGTATTTTC
>CAKRVA010000016.1 GCA_934408585.1 uncultured Lachnospiraceae bacterium | reverse complement strand
TCTTCTCTTATCTCTTCTAGCTTTAGAAGATTTATTCTTAGGACAGATAGACATCTTTACACCTCCTTATTAAACGCTTCGTAAATATCTTTAATTGCTGCCATTCTCGGGTCCGGTACGAATGTATCACATCCGCATTCGCCTTCATTCAGGTTCTTTCCACACACCCTGCAAATCCCCTTGCAATCCGGCTTGCACAAAACCTTCGTCGGCATATTTAATGAAATCTCACCTTCAATGAAAGCCTCAACGTCAAACTCATATCCAACTATGAAACTCTGTTCATCTGCGTCTTCTGATTGCTCTTCTGCCTCCGGTGAAAACAATTCTCTTTCAAAAGAAAGACCTAAATGTTCCTTAACCGGTTCTAAGCATCTGTCGCAGGGAATTTCCAAATCAAGCTCCATAGTACCTGTCAGCAGAAGTTTGCCATCTCCAATATTACGAAATTCAAGTTCTGCCGGTGTTTTCTGAAGTATCGGATATTTGCTTCCAAAATACTCCACTACATCCTGTTCATACGTAAAGCTTTCTCTTCTGACTTTTCCCTCAGAAGTAAAAACATCTGTCAGATTGATTAACATATCTTACTCCCTTGAAGCAGATCATGCGAAAACATGTATAGTATCGCACACTCAAACAATTATAACGATGGTTTCCAACTTTGTCAATACTATCTGATAAAATTTATACCAACGCTAACGTTTCCCTTGCGATTGCCAATTCCTCGTTTGTCGGAATCACAAGAACTCTGGTCTTGCTGTCCGGTGTGGTAATTTCCATATCTCTGCCACGCATTTCATTTGCATCTTCGTCAATGGTAATTCCAAGATAGCCAAGATATTCGCAAATCAGCATTCTTACAAATCCGCTATTTTCACCAACACCCGCTGTAAAGCAGATTGCATCTACTCCATTCATAGCTGCCACATAGCCGCCGATGTATTTTGCTACACGGTAACAGAATGCATTTACCGCACGAATACAATTTTCTTTTCCTTCAATATAACCTTCCTCTAAATCTCTGAAATCCGAAGATAATTCATCGGACATTCCATATACCCCTGACTTCTTATTTAAAATCTGAAGCATCTCGTGTACATCTTTGTTTTCTTTGTTACATAAGAACTCTACAATTGCCGGGTCCAAATCTCCGGAACGTGTTCCCATAATCAATCCCTCTAATGGAGTAAGTCCCATGGAAGTATCTACACACTTTCCATTCATAACGGCTGATACGCTTGCCCCGTTTCCAAGATGGCAAACGATAATTTTCATGCTGTCATATTCTCTATTAAGGAACTCAGCCGCTCTTTTTGATACATAGGAATGACTTGTTCCGTGAAATCCATATCGACGTACCTTGTAATCCTCATAATAATGATAAGGAAGTCCATACAAATATGCCTTTTCCGGCATGGTCTGATGAAATGCGGTATCAAACACGGCAACCATTGGTGTTCCCGGCATCAATTCCATGCATGCACGGATTCCGATTAAGTTTGCCGGATTATGAAGAGGTGCCAAATCATTACATTCTTCAATTGCCTGTAATACTTCTTCATTGATTAACGTAGCGTTTGCAAATTTCTCGCCGCCATGTACAATACGATGTCCTACTGCACCAATTTCACTAAGGTCTTTTACTACACCTGTCTGGTCGTTTGTTAATGCATCCAGAACAAGCTGGATAGCTGCAGTATGATTCTCCATCGGTGCAACCGTTTTAATTTTTTCTCCGCCTGCAGGAGTATATGTCATCTGACTTCCGTCAATTCCAATTCTCTCACACAACCCTTTTGCAATTACTTTTTCGGACTCGGAAGCAATCAGCTGAAATTTTAAAGATGAGCTTCCACAGTTAATAACTAAGATATTCATGTTGTTCTATTCCTCTCCCTCTTTTATGACAATTGCGCCTGTACTGCTGTAAGTGCAACAACACCTACGATATCCTGCCAGGAACAGCCTCGTGACAAATCATTTACCGGCTTGGCAATTCCCTGTAACATCGGTCCGTATGCCTCTGCCTTGCCAAGTCTTTGTACTAACTTATAACCAATATTACCACAGTCCAGATTCGGGAAAATCAATACGTTAGCTTTTCCTGCCACTTCACTTCCGGGTGCTTTTGATTTTGCTATGGACGGAACAAGTGCTGCATCCGGCTGTAACTCTCCATCCAGGCACAAACTTGGATACTGTTCATGTGCAATTCTCGTTGCCTCAACTACTTTATCTACCAACGGATGCTTTGCACTTCCCTTTGTAGAATGGGACAACATCGCAATAACCGGTTTTGCACCGACAAGACTCTTGAAGCTCTTTGCAGAAGAATCTGCGATTGCTGCAAGCTCCTCAGCGGTCGGGTCCTGATTCAGACCACAGTCTGCAAAAAGAAATGTTCCGTTTTCTCCAAATTCACAATCCGGAATGCACATTAAAAAGAATCCGGATACGAGCTTCACACCGGGTGCTGTCTTTAAAATCTGCAATGCCGGACGAAGCGTGTCTGCAGTTGCATGGCATGCACCGGCAACCATTCCGTCTGCATCATTTGCTTTTACCATAATAACGCCAAACGTCAATGGGTCACTTAACAAAATGTCTCTTGCTTTCTCCAAAGTCATTCCCTTATTCTTACGGGTTTCATATAATAAATTCACATATTCGTCCAGTTTATCGCAATGTAGGGGATTCACAATCTTAACCCCTTCCAGGTCGATTTCCAGCCATGTGGCACCATCCATAATTTTCTCAGGATCACCAATCATAATAATATTGGCAATTCCCTCCTGGATAATATGTGATGCTGCAATCAGTGTTCTCTTATCCGTTGTTTCAGGCAAAACAATGGTCCTACGGTCCATTCTTGCTTTATCTTTAATCACATCTATGTATGACATCTCTTGTCTGCTCCTTTCCAAGGCTTCTATACAAAATAATAGCCTATTCGGTTCATTCCGACAAGACTTCTTCGCAAAAATTTTGTGCAATTTTGTGTACAATTTGCGTCTTTTTCTGTAATATGCTACATTTAAACCATTCAGGGAAACAGAACGCTTTTTTAGGAGAATCATATATGAATGTTGCAGCCATCATTGCAGAATACAATCCTTTTCATAACGGACATTTCTATCAGCTCACCACTACACGCGAACAGTTACATGCAGACTATATCGTTGTTGTTTTAAGTGGAAATTTTGTACAACGTGGAGCTCCCGCCATTTGCAGCAAATATCTCCGTGCCGAAATGGCTCTTCGCTGTGGTGCCGATGCAGTAATCGAACTTCCTACCCGCTACGCACTTTCCAGTGCCGAACAATTTGCCGGCGGTGCCGTCTCGCTTCTTAATCAGTTAAACACCATCCAATATTTATCATTTGGAAGTGAATGCGGTGATGTCCGTCCCCTTTGGGATTATGCACAGCTCCTTTGTCATTCTTATGAGGATTTGGAATTTCTTCATCTTTTACAGACCTACCAGAAAGAGGGGCTTTCTTTTCCATCTGCCCGTGACAAAGCAATGAAGGAATATTTTTCAAGTGAAAAGAATATCTCCCTTCTGCCAAATAATATTCTGGGCATTGAATATTGTAAATCCATCCTGATGCAGAACAGTTCCATAAAACCGTTTACGATTCTGCGTTGTGGCGAGGGATATCATAGTCCGATTCTGAATTCTGCTGAAAACAAGTATGCCTCTGCATCTGCGCTGCGCCAGGCGATAAAAAGTGGCAGTAATTCTGCATTTTCGGAACATTTCCCAGCTCCGGTTTATGAACTTATCATGGAACATGAACTGTTCCGGGATTACCTGACCGAAAATGATTTTTCACTGCTTCTTCACTACAAATTATTGAGCGAACAATCTGAGGGCTTTACTTCATATCTGGATTGCTCCAGAGAACTCTCTGACAAAATTGTTAAGCACCTGTCTGAATTTACTGATTTTAAACAATTCTGTATGCTCTTAAAATCAAAAGAGCTTACTTATACCAGAATCAGCAGAGTTCTTATGCATATACTTCTTAATATAAAAAAAGAAGAAAACGTAGCTCCTGTTGTGCCCTATGCCCGGTTGCTTGGTTTTCGAAAAGAATCGGCAGACCTGCTTCGTATGATAAAGGAAAAAAGCGATATTCCACTGATTACCAAACTGGCAGATGCCGACAAGCTTCTGGATGAAAGTGCTCTCCCCCTTTTAAACCAGGACATTCAATGTGCTCATATCTATGAATCGGTTTATGCTGCAAAAACAAAGAAGACTGCCCATAATGAATATCGGCAGTCCCCTGTTATTCTCTAAAAAATATATGCAATTTACTAATTGAAAGAAACAATCTGGTTTCTTCCATTTTGTTTTCCGTAATACAGCTTTCCATCTGCATCTACAATGACATCATCCACGCTCTTATAGGCTTCTTTTCCTTCTACAACGCCAAACGTCATCGTCACGGAAACCTGCACATCGTCCTTATAGGAAATAACATCCTTCCGGATGGTGTTCAGAAGCTCCTGCATGCCGGCTTCTGCCCGCTCCAGTCCACAATCCTGAAATACCAGTAAAAATTCCTCACCGCCCCAACGGATGGCAGTTCCTTTTCCATGCATAAATTTCTTCAACTGACTGGATACTTCGGTCAGCACCACATCACCACATTCATGTCCATACGTATCATTGACCTTTTTAAAGAAATCAATATCACCGATTGCAATACTGAACGGAATTCCTTTATTCACATAATCCAAATACGTCTGTTTCAGCACCTTTTCACCGCTACGGCGATTGTTCAGGCCGGTAAGAATATCTTCCTCCACAAGCTCACGCAATGACTTCTGCATCCGTACTGCATTTCTTCCCATTTCCCCCAGCTCATCATCACGCTTTAGTACCGCATAATCCAACGAATCATGCAGCCGTCCTTTTGCTATTCCACTCATGAAAACTTCAATTTTCTTAATCGTACGGACAAAATTTCTTGAATATTTTGTTGAAACATACGCTGCTACAATCATTACAACGATTGCGATAACAACAATCGGGAAAATCGAACCAAATACAAGTTTATCCAGCGTTTCGGATGGCTTTGCGACAAAAATCATTCCGATACATTCATCGGCCGCATCAAAAATCGGTTCATAGTAGGCAAAATAATTTTTATTGCCAATCGTGACGGACGGATAAAACTTTCCTGTTCCGGTTTCCAGCACATCCCGTTTTACCACATTGCTGACCTTTGTTCCAACCATACGGGTTCCCTGTTCATCTTTAATCGTCGTAATCACACGAACATCCTGGTAAAAAACGGTAATATCTGCTTTCGTCCGCTCCTTAATCGCATCAATCCAATCATAATCCCCATTAAATTGATAATCGCCCTTAAGGAAATAGATTTCTCCATTCTGCATTTCCATGCGATAATCCCCGGGATGCATTTCATCCAGCATTGCTTCTATCGTATTACACGTATCAAACAACCCGTTTTTTGCCTCGTCATTGATAGACATTGCAAAACGGTTGGCGCTGAATATCGTAATAATCATCCCGAGCATGATAATCGGTATGAGATTCATCGCCAGAAAAGTGCGATTCAGTTTCGTTTTCTGGTTCTTTTTCATCCTTTTCTCCTGTGTACTAAATGATAAACGGTTATTTTTCTTCTGCATTCATACTGATTTCCCGCAGCACCTCGCCTGCCATAATCATTCCGGCAACCGGTGGAACAAAGGAAACACTTCCGGGAATTGCCCTGCGGCTTCCCTCCTGAATTGTAACAGACGGCTTCCGTGGTGTTTCCTCGGAGTAAACTACCTTCAGTTTTTTCACACCACGTTCTCTTAATTCCTTCCGCATTACTTTTGCAAGCGGGCAGACATTTGTTTTATAAATATCAGTCACACGAAACAATTCGGGATGAAGCTTATTCCCGGTTCCCATACTGCTAATCAGTCGAAATCCCTGTTCCTGGCTCTGTACTGCCAGGTCAATCTTTGCAGATACCGTATCAATTGCATCCACCACATAGGAATACTGTTGAAGTGGAAGCAGACCGTGGTTTTCTTCGGAATCCTCCATTCCCGGCAGATAAAATGTATGATAACAATATACCTTTATCTCCGGACAAATGGATAAAATACGCTGCTTCATAACATCAGTCTTATATTTTCCGATACCATCCCTTGTTGCAACTAATTGTCTGTTCAGATTGCTTAAAGAAATCGTATCATTATCTACTAACGTAATACTGCCAATTCCACCACGGGCTAATGCTTCTACACAGGCGCTTCCGACACCGCCGATTCCAAAAACCGCAACATGTGCGTTCTGCAATCTGTCCATGGAAGCCTCCGGCAATAGTAATCTTGTTCTTTCCAGCCAGTCTGCCATTCCTTTGTACCTCACTTACCGGATTTCATTTAAATATACCTGTGCACGGCTCTGTATAATCTGTGCTACTTCCTGTGCGTTTTTCTGACCTGAGAAGTATGGCTCTGCTTCTTCGTTAATAATTCCCATTAACGTTTCGTCATACTTTGAAACCTGTGTAAAGCTCTTCAGAATTTCAACATACTGCTCAACCTCTTCCTTGCTCATCGGGTCAATTTTAATTTCAACTCCATCAATATAAACGACATCATCATATTCTACCTTCGCTCCATCATCATCAATATAATATGGACGCTTGGTAGCTTCCTCCGCTTTTTCTTCCAGATATTTTAACCTTATCGGGAAGCCACTCGTTTCCTTCTGATAGTCATCTGACAGGAAATATCTCAAAAATTCCCATGCACCCTCCTGATTCTTTGTCTTGCTGGAAATAGCAAGCTGTCGTGCGGGTAAAATTGCAGAACCATCCTTATTGGCAGATGGAAATCCGATTAAGGTAATATCCTCACCAAAAGTTCCATATTTTGCATAATTCAGATCTCTGAAATCCGTAAGATAATAATCCTGTGCAATTACCTTTCCATTCCGCCACATGGCATCATAATTATCCCAATAAGTGTCGGTGTAGTAATCATCCCCGATTTCTTCCGGAAATCTCTTAATGAATTCCAGCATCTGAACAAAATCATCATTATTAAAATCACATTTTCCGGTTTCATAATCAACAAACTGATCGGCTGCATAATTCATACATGCATACATCATACTTGATCTTGTTGCCCCTGCAATGAATTCAGTTCCTTCCGGTTTTGAATCCCATAACTTCACAGCATCTGCAACCGTCCATCCACGTTCACTGCCAACCTCAGATGTCTTTGCAATTAATGTCTGGATGCGGTAATCCGGAACAAGTACATACAACTTTCCATTTTCAGAAAATGCCTCCAATATATTCGGCATTAAGTCTTCACGGTTAATTTCAGCATCATTATCAATAAATGGATATAAATCTGCAAACAATCCCTTACTGATATAACTGTCCACCGGCATACTGTTATCTATGAGAATAATATCCGGGATTTTTCCGGAAACAATATCTGTGTTTAATTTGCTGACGCCATCCTGATAATCACCATTTTCACTATACATGGATGTGTAATCCTGTAAGTCAATCCGGTATTGCTCATTGGATTTATTAAATGCGATTACACGGCTTTTTACTTCATAATCTGCAGATGACATTGCAAGGGTAAGTACTGTTTTGTCCTTAACATCCTCGGGTGCCACTTTTGTAAATTTGGCAAGATATGAGCCACCCATATTCACGCTGTCATACGTACCATAAAACTCGGTATCACTGATTGGAACAATTCCCGAAATTCTCCAGGTATCAATATCGGAATCCACATAGCTTAACAGTTTAACAACATTTTCATCGCCAAGATTATAGCCATAGACCCCGTACGTATCAGAAATCAGGAAATCATACTGATAACCTTTATAAAAAGAGTAATCATAGCTGTATCCCGGAACGTCATAGGTCTCTCCAACGGTTCCATTCTGTATATCAATTTTGGCAATCGTCATACCGGTTTCCCCATAGGAAATGGCAGCATACTGACCATCCTTCATGGGTACAATCTGAGCACCGTCCAGCTTTGATTCATCTGCATCACTTAACATATTGCCGATATAATTTCCCTTTTTATCCAGTTTTACATAGCTTCCGGATACATTGAGATAAATATAATCGCCCTCTATAAACATATCCGATACATTAAAGTATCCATCATTTTCTATGATTTGCTTGAATTGTGGAACATCATTCAGTTTAACACTAAGGAAAACTTCTCCATCCAGAGAAATCTGTTCGAGGTAATAATCGTCAAAATAATCATCACCTTCCCCATAATAATATAGATTCTTAATACAATAAACGTTTCCTTCTCCGTCACCGCAGAAAGAACCATAGCTTTCCCCATCGCCACCTTTTATTTTATGAGGTTCGCCCAATGTTCCATCCTCTTTGACTTCATAAAAGGAAATATAAAAATATACCGGTTCAATATCTGTTGCATCTTCCGGACCACCTTCTACCGGTTCCCCTTCAGGCATATCTATTGGTACTGCCGTATCCTCCTGGGATGCCACTGCCATTTCTTCGGTTGCCGCGTCTTGTGCTGCCACTTTTTCTGTTGCTTCATCTGTTACTTCATCCATTGCTTCGTCCGTTACTGCTTCCGCATCTTCTGTTTCGTCAGTCACATCTGCCTCTTCTGCAATAGCATCATCTGCAATATCTCTTGGCTGAACCATTTCTGAATCCTGCCATTCATATGCATAGGCATAAATTTTACCGTTTATTTCAAGCAACTGGCTTAAATTCACATCCTTATCCGGCATCTGGATATCTTCTGCCCGATAAACATAATCCTTTACTCTTGCCGGATTCTGATTGTTCCCATTACTCTTTTTTCCACATCCAGCGAGACTGCCCACAAGTAACAGAGCAATTCCTAATCCAACCCAAATCTTTTTCATAATGTTCTCCCTTCTGTTTCGAGTTAATTAAAACTTCTCCCACTTTGTTTTTTCTTCTCTCGTTTTCGTCCGTATCTGTTCCATTTTATCCATCACCTGCATCCACAACGATTTCCATGTGAACTGCCGGCTTTTCCATTTGATTATCAAAAATACAATCAAAATGATTCCGGCAATGAGCAAAAACAGAAATCGAAAAATCAATACAAGTGCACTGATATCCTCATATCCTCTTGCGACGTTTTCCCAATATGGAAAACAGACTGCTGTTTTACGCATTGAGCGTGTTCCAAAGTCAAGTATTACCGGAATCAGTGATTCCAGGGAATATCTCGTCGTGTTTTCCACGACCATCATATCGGCTTCCTGTACACCAAGTTTTTCCTTTACCGCATTATATACAAAATGCTTTACCGGATTTGGCGCAATTACTTCATAGGAAGAAATTCCCTGCGTGGTTCCATATTCGCTCAGCGTTTCTTCTGATACATAAACAATTGGTTTATCAAGTCCGACGGCTTCGGTAAATTTTCCCCCCGGTCGTTCAAAAACACCAACCACGTAATGTGGAATACCACCAATCATCACACTCTGCCCGACAATATCGTTAGAGCCGAAAAGTTGCCATGCACCGTCTTCATCAAGCAAAATGGAATCATGCATCAGTTCATTTCCCGTAAAGTATCTTCCATCAATCAACTGTACCGGATGAAATAGGAAAAAGTCTCCACCAATTCCAAATGCGGCGGCATCCTCCATCTTTCCTTTTTCACTGGTAATCGTAATCGTCCCCATGGCACTATATGCATCCACCAGCAGACGTTTGCTGTTTTCTTCCGAAGTCTCTTCCTGAGAAAGAACTTCCAGCAACATTTTTTCCAGCGTTTTTTCAAACCCGATAAACTCGTTTTTCGTAATCTCTACATGCTCTTCAAAGAAACAGCTGACCTGGACACTGTCGCCCTCGGCATCCCAGCGTTCTGCCCCCTGCTGGTCCATCAGACTGTTTGTTTTATGATGAATCCATATCGTCAGGATTCCGTAAAGAAGAAGACATACGACTGTTATGGAACTCCAGATGATTTGTTTTAAAGTCAGACGATTGAAAAAGTTTTTCATTCGTTCCATCCTGCCGCCTTCCTCCTTTCCTGTGCTATCCTTATTCGTTAAATCGAACCTGCTTACCTGCTTCCACGGGCTTCGTTGATGTTGTAATTACATATTCATAGCCATACAGCGGTGCAGAAATTGCAGTATTATTATCATCCGATGCAAGCACCTCAACATTTGTTCTTGTTGCAATATATCGGTTACCTAACGGACTACTCTTAGACTCTACGGTCAAAATAAACTTTCCGTTATTATCCTCACGTACTGCACTGTTTGGTACCACAAATTCGTATTCGGCACTCTTTTGCCCGACTGAAATGCTAAGTGATTGTCCTGCCTGAATCGAGCTTCCCGTCACATTAAATACCAGAAGCTTATTCGTTCCGACATTATCCGGGTCCGGACGAATGCTTGCCAACGTCACCATAGCATCATCATAATACCATGCATTCTGTAGCTCTGCGACATCTCCGACCTGAACCTTCTTTGCCTGTTCATTTGTTACGGAAACTGATAACGTGAAGCCCTTTCCATCTACCTGAATAACTGCCATCACATCTTCCGGCTTCGTCGTTTCGCCAGCCACATATTTCAATGAAGTAATTGTACCTGCCACCGGTGCTTTTACCGTTGCACCCATTGAATTTTCTTTGAGCTTTGCAATTTCTTCTTTCTTTTTTGCAATGTCTTTGTTTGATTTTGCAAGGTCAAGCTCTGCATTGATGTCTGCACTCAGTTCTGCCTGTTCTTCTTTCAGCAAATCATAAACTGCCTGTGCATTTTTCAAAGCTGCATTGGCATCCGCCAGACGGTTCTGCCATGCCACACTTGACTGACTGTTTGCGGTAGTAATTTCCTTGATGTTTCTGGTTGCCTCGTTCAAACGATTTTGTGCATCCTGAACACCACCATCTGAAGACGCTGTGATTGCCTGCACTTCAGCTAACTTATTTTGAAGTTGCTGAAGTTGTTCTTTTTTACTTGCTAAGGTAGTCTGTTGGTCTCCTAATGTCTTATTGATGTCTGAAGCATTTTGTTCAATATTCTGTACAACAAGTAATGCTGCATTATAGTCTGCAAATAAAGTAGTATAACTATCTGCCTTTCCAGGAACAGCATTAATCGCACTTTGCAATCCAGCGAATGTTTTCGTTGTATCAGATAAAGTCTTCTGAACATTTTCTACTGAATCTATTTTTCCATCTCCAGGTTTCGCAACTTCTGAAGTATCAATTCCGGAATCAGATTTTGTTGCTGCATCATAAATTGCCATCATCTTACTATACAAATTTCCTACTGCAGTAGCCTTTTGCGTAAAATAAGAATCTGCACCAGAAGTCGTACCACCAGTAGTTCCACCGGTTGTTCCCCCTGATGAGGTATTGGCATTGCTGATAATCTTCTCTAAATCAGAAATCTGTGCCTGCATTTCTGTAATTTGACTATTTAAACTGGCAATCGTTTCAGCCTTTTTCTTTTCAAAATTTTCCTGAGCTTTGGCAAGATCGGTTGTTGCCTGATCCTGTGCCAGTTCATCAGGTCCTGTGCTGACCGTTGCATCATTCGTTGCCTTTGTGCTCTGTAAGGTAAGTTCATCTACTTTTTTCTGACACTCATCCACTCTTGCCTTTGCAGCATCAAGACGATTCTGCATATCCGTAACCTTTGCCTGAAGCTGGCTGAAACTGTCCACGTTTCCATTTGCCACCTTGCTGATTACTTCAGAAGATACATTGGCGCCGAACAGCCCCTTCATATAAGCAAGCTCCAAATCTTCGAGCTCCTGCTCTGCTTTCGTAAGCTCATCGCTTTCTGCATCCTCCAGATAATAAATAATCTGGTCCTTTTCTACGGTGTCACCCTGTTTGACTGCCACACTTGAAATCACACGGCTTTCCTTTGCAACAACGTTATAAGGGTCTGTTGCCTCTACCGTTCCGGTTCCACGAATTTTCGCCGTAATCGTACCGCGTTGTACCATCTGGGTTGCGACCTCCGGCAAAGAATAATTCATAATGGTATTTGAAAAGAATGTCAGAACAAGCATCACTGCCAGAAAAATAATCGCTACATTCTTTACCCATTCTCTTCTCTTACCTGTATTTTTCTCTTCCATTTTTTCATCCTCCCTTGTCCCATCCATTCCTCATGCCTTGTGGGACAACTCTTATCCTTTTATTCCTCCCTGGTAAGTAATTCCTTCTACCAGATAATCTTCCCCATATAAGAATACAAGAATTGGCGGAACCATATAGATGGTCGCCACTGCAAATGCCAGACCGATTTCCCCGGCATTTATTTTTGATAAAAATACAGATAACGGATGCATCTCCGCATCAGATAATAATATTAACGGCTGCTCTACCATATTCCAATAATCGATAAAAATCAGAATGGCTATGGAGCACATAGCGCCTTTACATAGTGGCATGCAAATCTTTGTAAATATCTGCCATTCGCCTGCTCCGTCAATCTCTGCCGCTTCCATTACCGAGGTTGGAATCCTCCGCATATATTTCGTCAACAGATATACCGCAAACGGTGAAAAAATACCCGGCAGCCAGATTGCCCAATACGTATCAATAATATGAAGCCATTTTGATACCAGATAATTAGGAACAAGCGTTACCTGATATGGCATCAGCATCAATATAATATATACAAAAAATGTAATCTCTTTTAATCTTCCCCGGAATCTGGTAAACCCAAAAGAGGCTCCTGCCGCAACCAGCAGCTGAAAAGCCACAATCGGAACAACAAGAATTACCGAATTCCAAAATTTCAACAGATAATCGGGGCTTTTAAACAAAACCGTAATATACTGGCTGAATGATACCATATCCGGTATGAATTTCAGATTCACACGTTGCGATATAAATACCTTTCCACCGGTATCGGATGTTGCAAATACCTGTCCATAATTTGCAGAAATTTCGGAGGAGGACATAAACGAGTTTGTAATCGTTAATACAATCGGCATTAAAAATAATATTGCAAAGCATCCTGCAATGGTGGTTGCCAACAGAATCCGTACCATATGTCTGGTATCTTTCCATTTTTTCTTTCTCTTCAACCGTTTCTGCCAAAGATCCCTGGATGCTTCCCCTGCTTTTCTCATCAGCCTTCCACATCCTTTCCGAAATAATTTTCTGTCACAAACAGAATTCCTATCAGAATTACCATAACGATTGCCATCAGTATTGCAGCCGCCGACATTTTCTGGTAATCCAGCTTCGCAAACGTATTATTCATAAAATGCTGCATCATATACATCGTCGGATAAGGATATTCCCCTTTTAACAAATAGATTTCCCGGAAAACCTTAAAAGAATTTATCAGGGACATAATTGTTACAAAAAGGATGGTCGAGGACAGATAGCGGATTTTAATGTGAAAGAAAATCTGCATTGGTGATGCACTCTCCAACACCGCAACCTCTAAAATATCCTTGGGAATACTGCTTAATGCAGACATGAACAAAATCATGTTGTATCCCAGATTTTTCCAAAGGAACAAAATAATAATAACAACCTGTGCATAATCGGAATTCAGCCAGTCAATTTTATCTTTTCCAAACCATCCGATAATTTCATTCATCATTCCATTATAGTGAAAAAGCACCTGCCAGATTAACACAACAGACGCTATTGGTACCATCATCGGACTTAAGAAAAAGGTTCGGAACTGACTCTTAAACGGAATTTTACTTTCCATTACAATCGCCAAAACAAGCGAAAGTATCACAGCCAGCGGTACTGCCACAAGTGAAAATGTCATGGTGTTTTTTGCTGCCTGCTGAAACGCTGCATTCTGTAAGACCATAATAAAATTATCAAGTCCGACAAATTCCGCATTAATTGGATTGTCAACTACGGAATAATACACAACGATAAAAAAAGGTATTACAAAAAACAGCAGTACCCCTGCAACACTGGGAAACAGAAAGCTGTTCGCCATCCATTTCCCCCTATTCTTCTTTTTTCCTGATTTTTTATCTATTTTCATTCATATAAACCTGAATTCTATTCTGTATGATATTTGCCACCTCTTCGGCGGTCTTCTGTCCCTTAAAGAACGGTTCGGCTTCCTCAGTAATAATATCAGACATCTCGGAATATACATTTGTTTGCAGGAAGTTCGCAGACTGTAACAATGTCATCAGTTCATCCGTTTCTTCCTGTGTGGCTGCATAGATTGTTACATCAAAATCATCAAACTGCCACTGGCATTTTTCTACTTCTACCTGATTACCATTTTCATCGGTTGTATATTCCTGTTTCATCGCTTCTTCAAGCAGTTTTTCCGTTGATGAAACGCGAATCGGGAAACCAAGATACATCTGATTGTTCAAAGAGTCCTGATATTCCTGTGTAAGTAACATCTGTAAAAACTCCCAGGCACCTTCTTTATTTTTCGACTTGGAGCTGATACCCACAAATCCACCGGACGGACGCACATAATTTCCCTGCCGTTCTTTGTTAGGATATCCAATAAATGCAACCTTTTCACCCATTAGTTTCCGATACATCTGGAAAGACTGTACATCATTGATATACGCTTCAATCAAATACAACCGGTTGTTGTTGATTCTGGACAGCGTACCTTCTCGTTCTGCCTGATAATCATAATCTGCAGGAAGGCTTTTTGCCAGTTCCAGGATACGGATAAATTCGTCATTATTAAAGGAACACTCACCGGTCTCCCAATTCACGAATTCATTGATTCCACTGTTATTATCCATGCAAAGGCTCAATACACTCCATCTGGTCGGATATTCAAACAGATTTTCCACGCCTTTCTCATCTGCAAAATCAAGCATTTCGGAAATCGTCCATCCATCTACATCCCCAACCTCAGATTTCTTTGCCATAACAGTCATCACCATAAATTCCGGTGATATCGCATATAGTTTACCATCTTTTCCATACGCTTCCAATACATTCTGGAAAAAGTCGTCTTTATTCATATTGCTCTTTTCCATATAAGGATACAAATCTTCTAAACCGCCCTTATCGGAAAAAGTATCATAGAAATTCATGACATCCACCAAATCCAGATTTTCTCCGGATGTAAAATCCAGACGGAATTTGGTATCTGCTTCCTCACCGTACTCATCTGCATAATCAATTACGGTAATATGGTAGTTTTCATTGGTTTTATTAAATGCAATCACCGCCTGCTTCATTACATCATCCATCGACATACATCCAAAGTAAATCTCCTGTTTTTGAGAAACTTCAGACGCCTTTTCCTTACGGATGAACACAAGCTCATGGGTAACAGAGCTTTCTGCGTAATTCGTTGTAACTACCCAGAAATTACCGTTTGCAAGCTCTCCAAAATTTGTCACATCACTCTGGTTAATATTAACGGACACCCAGCTGAATAATTTTTTCTTTTCTCCCTCATCAAAATTATAGGTGACAAAATTATCTGCGGTGTTCATCAGAATACTGCTGGTATACCCCGGACGGACCTTCTGAATGGACCATTCATCCATTGCAATTTTCTGTCCGAGACTTTTGGAGTTCAGGTCTACCTTCTTAAATTCGATGCCCTCGTTTCCATATACGGAAGCATAAATATCTCCTTCTTTGGACCGGAAAACACAACTAAACATATCACCAATCGGAATCTGTCCCAAGGGTGCAAATTCGCTGTTATATACCGAAAGCTCTCTCTGGTCAAAATTAAAATAATAATTACCGGCACCATCCAACAGACAATCATATAAATAACCGTCTTCAGGAACCAAATCCGTAATATCCCTGCTCATGGATATGGTCTCTGTTGCTATATCGTATGTCCAAAGTTCAAAGAATGACTTGATTTCTTCCTCGATCTGCTCAAAACGATAGATAACCATGTCCACACTTTTTTTTGCCGGATTGGAAGCCATCTGTATAATTCTGCTGTTTTCCTTGAAATTAACAGCTATTTCTCTTTCTTCTCCTGTTTCAACATCAATTTCATACAAAGAAGCGGAAACAAGCTGCGTTTCTTCTTCATACTCTGTTCCTGCCAGAAACAGCTGGTCCTCAACGGAAACCACATCCTGAACGTCTTCGTATTCTCCGTTCAATTCATGGAATTCCGGCAGATACACATAGTTTTCCTCTTCTGTTTTATTTCCATTCTCCTTCTTTCCGCATGCCGTAAATATCGTCACAAAAAGTGTCATTATACAGATGAAAATGATACTTTTTTTGTTTTTCATGTTCCCTTTTCCCCCCTGTTAGTTTTTAAAGCTGTGAATTGGTGCCGGGATTCTGCCTCCACGATTTACAAAATGCTCGCAGGAAAATCCATTGACCGGCATAATCGGTGCATGACCAAGCAAACCGCCAAATTCCACATTTTCTCCTACGCCTTTTCCGATTACCGGAATGATACGAACCGCCGTTGTTTTCTGGTTAATCATACCAATTGCCATTTCATCTGCGATAATTCCTGAAATCGTTGTATTTGGTGTATCTCCCGGAATTGCAATCATATCAAGACCAACGGAGCAGACACAGGTCATTGCTTCGAGTTTTTCAATTGTAAGCGCTCCTGCATCCACAGCATCAATCATGCCCTGGTCTTCACTGACCGGAATAAACGCACCACTCAGACCACCAACGTAAGAGGAAGCCATCACACCGCCTTTTTTTACCTGGTCATTCAAAAGTGCCAGTGCTGCCGTCGTTCCCGGTGCTCCGGCATGCTCTAATCCGATTTCACAAAGAATGTCCGCAACGGAATCTCCGATTGCCGGTGTTGGTGCCAGAGATAAATCGATAATACCAAACGGTACATTCAGACGCTTGGAGGCTTCCTGTGCTACCAGCTGTCCGACCCTTGTTACCTTAAACGCTGTTTTCTTTATGGTTTCACATAATATTTCAAAATTTTTACCACGTACTTTCGATAATGCGGTCTTTACAACTCCCGGTCCGCTGACTCCGACGTTGATGATACGGTCAGCTTCTGTAACACCGTGGAATGCTCCCGCCATAAATGGGTTATCATCCGGTGCATTACACAATACAACAAGTTTGGTACAGCCGAGAGAATCTTTTTCCTTTGTTAATTCTGCGGTTTCCTTTATGATTTCTCCCATCAGTTTTACGGCATCCATATTGATTCCGGTTTTGGTAGAAGCAACATTCACCGAAGACATAATACGCTCAGTCTGTGACAATGCCATCGGAATTGAGCGAATTAAAAGCTCTTCTGCGGGTGTCATGCCCTTTGCTACAAGTGCAGAATATCCTCCGATAAAATTAACGCCTACATCCTTCGCCACACGGTCCAATGTTTTTGCAATTTTCACAAAGTCCTCTTTTGTTTTGCAGGCAGCACCACCAATCAGTCCAATCGGTGTTACCGATATACGCTTATTTACAATCGGAACTCCAAATTCTCTGGAAATATCCTCTCCCGTTTTTACCAAATCTTTGGCAGATTCATATATTTTTTGATAAACTCTGTCACAAAGACGGTCCACATCAGAATCTATACAATCTAACAGACTGATTCCCATTGTAATCGTTCTGACATCCAGATTTTCTTTTTCTATCATTTCGTTTGTTTCAACGACTTCACGCAAATTAATCATAATGCTTCTCCTGTTTTCTGTTATCCTTAAATTCTGTGCATTTTGTCAAAAATTTCTTCCTTCTGGCACTTAATATCCACGCCAATTTCTTTTCCGATTTTTTCTAATTCATCTGCCATATCCCCAAAATGCTTTGGGCATTTCTGTGTATCTACAATCATCATCATGTTAAAGAATCCCTGTACGATGGTCTGGGAAATATCTTCAATATTAATCTGGTTTTCTGCAAGATAAGTACATACCTTGGCAATAATTCCAACCGTGTCTTTTCCTACTACTGTAATAATTGTTTTTTTCATGATTTTCTCCTCATCTCTGTGTTATATTTATCATTTTTATGCGATATTTATAATTCTTGAAACTTCACTTCGTGAAGCAACATACATCGGAAATTCAAGGTTTTTCCCCTGTTCCATGGTTACCTCTACGCGGACTGCTTCATATGCCAGTTCCGGAAGATTATTTTCCTTGCTCAGATGCCCCAGCATAACTGCCTGTAGATTATCATGAATCAGGGAACAAAGCAACTGCCCGGCACGCTCATTTGATAAATGTCCGCGGTCCCCTAAAATTCTCTGTTTCAGATAATACGGATATGGCCCGACCTGAAGCATATTGATATCGTGATTTGCCTCCAGCAACAGGGCATCCATCCCCTTTAAAGACTCAACGGTATAATCATTATAAGTACCAAGGTCTGTGACAATTCCAACCCTCTTTTTCCCATGCTGAAACCGATAAGCTACCGGTTCTGCAGCGTCATGGGAAATCCGCATGGGATTGCAGGAAACATCCTTAATCACAATCTTTTCATCTGCTACGACCGGATGAAAAAGTTCTTCCGGAATATTGCCTACCGTCTGTGATTTCATAATTGCCTGAATGGTTCCATTCGTTGCATATAACGGCGTTCCATATTTTCTTGCCAAAACTCCCAGCCCCGCAATATGGTCAGAATGCTCATGTGTAATAAAAATCCCGTCAATATCCTGCATTTTAAGTCCAAGTTCTTTTAACCCGGCCTCTGTTCGTTTTCCGCTGATGCCTACATCAACAAGCAAATGCGTCGTATCAGAACCTACATAAATACAGTTTCCGCTACTTCCACTTGCAATACTGCAAAGTCTCACAACTGCTCCTCCTTATTGTCCCCAATAGATGTCTATCACATCACCGTCATGAAGGGGTTCCATATATTGTGCCGGTCTTCCATTTAAATTTGTGATAATTGTTTTTCCCTTTGGTCTTGTTAAATCAAAATCAATGGTTTCAAATACATCCACAAATACATAGGAGGATTTTCCCTCTAATTTTACCGGTATTTTATTTACCATTACGGTTATGGTCATTTTGCCTTTTGGTTCAGGTGGTATATCTTCTTCAGGCAATTCTTCTTCCGAAATCTTCTCTTCGCCGGATTGTGTTGTCCATGTCACAGAGAAATTTTCATAAACTGGCGTATCCCGGTCTGCAATCTGATGATTTACAAATACATTCATTTCCGGTGCCAGAATCACATCCATAAATTCTGCAATCTGCTGTACGGTATAATAATTCAGCAATTCAATCTGGTCGCCCTCCTGAATTTCATAATAGGAAGACTGCAGGGTACCGTTTACCTGTGCAAATTTCGGAATCGAAACCTTCTGCTCATTTACAATTACGGAAATGCTTTCGGAAGCCTCCGGCAAATCACCAATCGTTGCTCTGGCAGGGTCCCCCGCTGTCGATTCCGTAACGCGGATAATATCATTTTCATGAACCGCTGTATGTAAATCTACCACTTTATCATTTACTTCAATAATTGCCGCTTCTCCCGGGAATCCACGTACAATACGCTGCTTTCCGTTTACGGTGAAATTCAGTTCTTTTCCACGCTTCGGGAACAGACCGTCATTCGGGAACTGTGCCTGCATTGCCACATCAGCAACCGTCAGATTGTTGTTATCATACATCTTGATACGATTGTTATTGAAATTTACAAAAATGAAATTGTTATTCTGTTCATAATAGTTCATACAGATACCAATCGGAGTTACCAGAAGACTGTCTTTCTTAATGTCCTCTTCAAAAACAACGTTCTGCATAACCTCTTCTCCACGGATTGCCACACGTTCCCTGGCAATTCCAAGTTTCTCAGCGATTGCATCCGTATATCCCTGCATTTTACCGCCACCACCGACAATAAAGACTGCGCTGACCGGTTTCCCGCCATTTAATTCCATAATCTTTCCGGCAACCTGGTCTGCCATATCATTTATTTCCTGCTTCGTTAATTCAAATATTTCCTGTGCAGTAATCGTCTGTGGCAACAGCATAATATCGGTAAAGGAAATCTGTTCCTTTTCACTTGCTTCCCTTTTAATTCTTTCCGCTTCCGCAAAGTCGACAAGACAATGCTTTGCAATGACCTCTGTAAGAGCATCACCTGCAACAGGAATCATGCCATACGCAAGAATACATCCATCATTGGTAATCGAAATATCGCTTGTTCCCGCGCCAACGTCCACAAGCGCGATGTTCAGCATACGAAAACGCTCCGGAATTGCAAGCTGAATGGCTGCAATCGGTTCCAGGGTAAGACTTGCGACTTCCAATCCTGCAATTTCAACTGCTTTGTATAAACCATCCACCACATCATCCGGTAAAAAGGTTGCAATCAAATCTACTCCAATGCTTCGCCCTTTATGCTCTTCAAGATTTCCCATCGGATATCCATTCAGATAATAACGTACTACGGAATGTCCGACACAATAAAATTTAATCTTTTCTTCTTCCTGTGTTTTATTTTCCAGAAATTCCTGATATGCTTTTTCCACGCCGGCTGAAACAAGGCTGTAAATATCGTCCTTGGCAACCTCCTGCTCACTTGGAAAGACAATCTCTGCATGTGTCGTCACGGTTCGAAGTACACGTCCTGCCGCTGCGATACAAACACCGGAAAGCTTTTCTCCAATAGCATCTTCCAGTTCCTTTTTAACCATGCGGATGGTGTCTCCAACCTTCTGAATATCATGAATCTGTCCATCCAGCATTGCTCTTGTATCATGCTCTTTGACTCTCTGTGCTACAACAATAAAACGATCCTGCTTCCGATAGCCTACCGTTCCGACAATACTTCTGGTTCCGATGTCCAGACCAAATACATATGGATTTGAGTTCTTTCTTTCGTTCATCGCAGATATTCCCTAACCTTCCTGTCTATTTGTTGAAAACTGTCTTCAAGACTTCCACTGTTATCAATGACTACACTGCACGCATTCCGAAATTCCTGTTCCGAAAGCTGTGCTTCCATGATTGCATTTATTTTTTCATCTGAATAATTCCGGCTATCTTTCAGCCTTGCCCTGCGAACCCCTTCGTTTGCGTAAATATACCACAGTTCATCCACAATGTTCAGATAACCGTCCTCAATTAATAATGCTGCTTCAATAAACAGAAAATCCAGTTTCTGAAGCTTCTTCTGTGTCGCAATTTCTTCCAGAATATATTGTTTTACTGCCGGATGAACAATCCCATTTACCTCTTCCAAAAGTCCATCATTTTTAAAAATTGCTTCTGCCATTTTCTTCCGATCAATGGTTCCATCCGAATTCAAAATACACGGTGTCAGCAGGTCCACCAGTTTTTCATAGCATTTCTGTCCGGGTTCTTCCACACGGTGGGCAGCCTCATCTGCAAAAATCACTTCACAATTATAATTTTCCTGAATATACTTCAAAAGTGCCGTTTTCCCGGAGCCAACACCCCCGGTAATTCCTATGACTTTCATCATTTTTATCCTTCCATTTTATCTCATGGAATATCTTTATTTTGCTTCGTACCAGTTTGTTCCGGTATGCAAATCAATTTCCAGGGTAACTGCCAGCTCTGCAGCATGTACCATTTCTTCTTCAAGAATTGCTGCAATCGTTTCTTTTTCTTCCAGATATGTTTCAATCAGTAATTCATCATGAACCTGTAATATCAATCTGGATTTCAGATTTTCCCTGCGGATTCTCTTCCAGACACGAATCATGGCTATTTTTATAATATCTGCCGCCGTACCCTGAATCGGAGAATTCATTGCGACACGCTCTCCAAAGGAACGCTGCATAAAATTGCTTGAACTAAGCTCCGGTACCGGACGTCTTCTGCCAAACAACGTCGTAATATAGCCATTCTGTTTTGCCTCTGCAACCAGTCGGTCAAGAAATTCTTTTACCTGCGGATACGTTGCAAAATATTGTTCAATATACGACGCCGCTTCTTTTCTTGAAATACTTAAGTCTTCGCTCAGGCCAAAGGAACTGATTCCATATACAATTCCAAAATTAACTGCCTTTGCATTTCTTCGCTGTAATTCCGTAACTTCATCAAACGGAATATGAAATACCTGCGATGCAGTTGTCCGGTGAATATCGGCATGGGAACGATACGCAGAAATTAACTGTTCATCTCCCGACATGGATGCAAGGACACGCAGTTCAATCTGGGAGTAATCGGCATCGGTAAAGCAGCAGCCTTCTTTTGGTACAAATACCTTACGAATCTGTCTGCCAAGCTCCATACGGATTGGGATATTCTGCAGATTCGGTTCCGTAGAGCTGATACGTCCTGTTGCCGTAATCGTCTGGTTAAAGGTCGAATGGATTCTATCCCCTTCTTCAATATAAGCAGCAAGTCCGTCCGCATATGTGGATTTTAATTTTGCCAATCCACGATATTCCAATATATTTTTTACAATCGGATATTCTCCGGAAAGCTTTTCCAGCACATCCGCTGCTGTGGAATATCCGGTCTTCGTTTTCTTACCACCGGGAAGCTGCAGTTTTTGGAATAATACTTCTCCCAGCTGTTTTGGTGAATTAATATTAAATTCACATCCTGCTCCATCATATATTTCCTGCTCCAGCTGTGTAATTCTTGTCTGAAGCTTTTCGCCATAAATCCTGAGTTCTTCCGGTTTTACCTTAATTCCTTCCTGTTCCATGGAATAAAGCACACACGTCAGTGGCATTTCAATTTCATTCATTAATGTAAGCATTCCGCTTTCTTCCAGTCGTTCCTTAAGAACCGGAGCTGCCTTACGGCATACATCAGCACGGAAGCAACAATAGGAAAGGAATTTATCACCATCACTCTGCATAGCATCCAATAATGATGCCTTTCCAAAACACTGGCTTCTTTCCGGTATCATCAATCCAAGATGTTCATTCGCCACATCTTCTACCGAATAATCATTTTTAAGCGGATTAAGCAAATATGCCGCCAGAATGACATCAAAAAATCGTTCTGTCTCATAAGAGTCCAGAAACTCATAATTGTTTTTTATATTGGCACAGGAAATTTGATTTTCCTTACCCATACGCTGTAATTGAAGGCGTAAAAATGCTTCCGTGATTTCCTCGTTTATCATCAGCAGAACGCAATCCTCTTCCGACAGACTGATGGCAACACCTAACAGTTCTGCTTTTCTGCCGGGTTCTCTGATGACATCCATTCCAACCACTTCCTTCAGGGAAGAAACCTTTTGAAATACTGCTTCTGCCTCTTCTTTCTCTTTTACCCAGCGGAAATGTGCAGACACCTCTTCATTGGATACGCCTTTTTCAAACCGGTTTAAAAGATTCTTAAATTCCAGTTTTTTGAACCAAATATATGCGTCGTCGGTATAGAAATTATGCACTTTTGCATCTTCCAATGCATATTCTACCGGTGCATCAATCTGAATCGTCGCCAGTTTTCTGCTCAGTTCAGCAAGTTCTTTGTTCTGAATCAGGGACTCCTTGATGGATTTCTTGGTTACTTCCTCTATATGCTCATAAATACCATCCAACGAGCCAAACTGCACCATCAAGTCTGTTGCTGTTTTTTCTCCAACCTTGGGAACCCCGGGAATATTATCTGCAGTATCTCCCATCAGTGCCTTTAATTCAATAAACTGCAATGGATTCACCTGATATTTTGCTTCTACATCTTTTGCATAATAATCTTCTATTTCGGTTTTTCCGCCCTTCGTCTTCGGTATCCGGATTTTGATATGTTCCGAAGCAATCTGTAACAGATCACGGTCTCCCGAAACAAGTGACACTTCCATCCCTTTCGCTTCATTCTGCTTAGCAAGTGTTCCAAGCACATCATCCGCCTCATATCCCGGAAGCTCCACTATTTTTATTCCCATTGCCGTAAGTACCTCTTTCATTACCGGCACCTGCTGACGCAGTTCCTCCGGCATGGGTTTTCTGGTTCCTTTGTATTCTTTATACATTTCGTGACGGAAAGTTGGTGCTTTTACATCAAAAGCCACCATAAGATATTCCGGCGTTTCTTCCTCCAGAATTTTAAATAGAATATTTAGAAATCCATATACCGCGTTCGTATGAAGTCCTGCTGAATTTGACAAATCCGGTACTCCATAAAATGCACGGTTTAAGATACTATGTCCATCAATCAATACAAGCTTAGCCATTCTGATTTATGCCTTTCTGTTCTTATTTCAGGAATAGAAATAATGCGATTGCCGCCATTGCAGCTACACCAACAAGCCCCTCCAGCATGTAGAGGAGCATTTGCATATTTTCTCTTATTTTCAATCGGTTCTCTGCATGGAAAAGACGGTCCGATAATTCCTTCTGCAAATCGAAAACATTTCCGGATTCCAGTCTGGAAAGTCCTTCCCGAACCAAAAACTCTATCGATAACTCTTCCCGGCATTCTTCACATTTATCAATATGCTCCATAAACTCCCTTAATTCGTCTATGGTTAATTCGTCCGCCAGGAATTGTGGTATTGCTTTTTCTGCCTGTTTACAATCCATAACGCAACCAGCCTTTCACAAGTATCATTATACTTTGTGAAAGGCTTTCGTACAAGGTTTATTATGAACTTTTCTTAGAGTTTCATTTGTTATTGATTAGAACTTTATGTTGTTATAAAAATCAAAGCAATCAAACGTTGCAAAATAGTCCTTAGGGGTTTCGGCACGGCGAATCATCTGCACACTTCCATCCTCTTTTAATAGCAATTCTGCACATTTCAGTTTTCCGTTATAGTTGTATCCCATTGAAAATCCATGTGCACCGGCATCATGAATTACCAGATAATCTCCCTTATCAATCTTCGGAAGCATCCGGTCAATTGCAAATTTATCGTTATTTTCACATAAAGAACCTGTTACATCATATTTGTGGTCACAAGGTGCGTTTTCTTTTCCAAGAACGGTAATATGATGGTATGCACCATACATTGCCGGACGCATCAGGTTTACTGCGCAGGCATCCACACCAATATATTCCTTGTAGGTGTGCTTTTCATGAATTGCCTTTGTCACAAGCTGTCCATACGGTCCCATCATAAAGCGTCCCATTTCCGTATAGATTGCAACATCTCCCATTCCCGCCGGAACGAGTACCTCTTCATATACTTTACGTACTCCCTCACCGATGGCACGAATATCGTTTCCTTCTTTATCCGGCAAATAAGGAATTCCGACACCTCCTGACAGGTTAATAAAACGGATATCGGCTCCGGTCTGTTCTTTGAGTTGTACCGCAAGCTCAAACATCTGCTTTGCCAGGGTTGGATAGTATTCGTTTGTTACGGTATTACTTGCCAGAAATGCATGCATTCCAAAATGCTTTACTCCCTTTTCTTTAAGGATACAATATCCTTCAAACATCTGCTCGGTCGTAAATCCATACTTGGAGTCTCCCGGATTATCCATGATTCCATTACTCATCTGGAATACACCACCCGGATTAAAACGACAGCTCATCGTTTCGGGCAATTTCCCAAGAATCTGCTCGACAAAGTCAATATGTGTAATGTCATCCAGATTGATGATTGCCCCTAATTTTGCTGCTAATGCATATTCTTCTGCCGGTGTATCATTGGAAGAAAACATAATATTATGTCCGGTAATTCCCAACGCTTCACTTAACATTAATTCTGTTTTTGAGGAACAGTCACAGCCACAGCCATATTCCTGCAAAATCTGAATCAAAAATGGATTTGGTGTTGCTTTTACCGCAAAATATTCTTTAAATCCCTTATTCCATGAGAATGCTTCTTTTACTGCCTGTGCATTCTCACGAATTCCTTTCTCGTCATAAAGATAAAACGGCGTTGGATACTCCTTTGCAATTTCCATTGCTTTTTCCTTTGTAATAAATGGTTTCTTTGTCATCTTACGCATTTCCTTTCCTATCAATTTCAATCAGCTTCATTTCATTGCGAAGCATCTCTTTAAATACATGAATAAAATTTTCCTGCCCGGTATACAGACACGTATCTTCTTTTTGCTGATTCACCTCTCCCGATATTGCGAATTGGGAATCTACAATCAGATGAATGATATTGTTTCTGTCTTCCCCCAAATATATAATTGCTTTCTCATTTAAAACAGACGAAGTTACCGTTCCATCCGTTATAATTACAACCTTGATGTTTTTCCGTACAAGTGCTTCCAGCTCTTCCTGAAACAGTCCTACGTATTCTGACTTTGCAGAAATATAAACTCTTTTCTCTGCTGTTTCTAACATCGTGAACATTTTATTCCGAATGTTTGCGTAGCCCTCTATCGTAATATACCCGGATGTTTCCTGTTTAACTGCCGGAATATGTGCCACCAGTTCATCCCGTACTGCATTTAGTGTCCGTATCTTGTTATCACAGAATTCTTCAATCGGAACAGCCACGTATCGGTTTACATTACTTTCCATGAGATAAGCAGCACCTTTTTCAGTCAAATCGGATAATCCACTATATACATTCGACCTGGAAATCCCTGTATATTTTGCGACTTCATACCCGGACATTTCCCCATTCCGGTAAAGGCAAAGATAAATATTTGCCTCTTGTCTGGTAAGACCGAACTGTATTAATTTCTCCAATACCATATTCTCGTCCATATTTCCCCAACCATTCCCAATTTACATAAAAAAACACCATATCGTAGTGTTTCTATTCAGGAACACTATAATACGGTGTCAAACGCTTGTCAATACTTACGACTCGATATTTTCAATCTGCCAATCGATTGGCGCAATTCCATGCTGTTCCAAAAAAGCATTGGTCTGACTAAAGTGATGGCATCCAAAAAATCCGCGATACGCAGACAATGGACTTGGATGTGGTGCCTTCAATATCAAATGCTTTGGATTTGTGAGCATCGGAATCTTCTTTTGTGCCGGACTTCCCCACAACAAATATACAATCGGACGGTCCTGTGCATTTACCGCCTGGATAATCGCATCGGTAAAAAGTTCCCAGCCTTTTCCCTGATGGGAATTCGCCTGATGTGCCCGTACCGTTAATACGGTATTTAACATCAGCACGCCCTGTTTCGCCCATTTTTCAAGGAAACCGTTATTGGGTATATAACATCCCAGATCATCATGTAATTCTTTGTAGATATTTTGCAGGGATGGTGGTATATCCTTCTGATCCGGCAACACGGAAAAGCACAATCCATGCGCCTGATGTTCATTGTGATAAGGGTCCTGTCCCAAAATCAATACCTTTACATCCTTTAACGGTGTCAGATGAAGTGCATTAAAAATATCATCTGCCGGTGGATAAATGACTCTCGTATGATATTCATTTTTTACAAACTCATATAATTCCTTATAATATGGTTTTCTGAACTCTCCGCCGATTGCTTCAAGCCAGTCATTCTGAATCATTGCCATTGCTATAACCTGACTGATATACCTTTCTCTCTTAGATATTTTTTAACGTCCTTGATTTCAAGCTCACGGAAATGGAATAACGATGCTGCCAAAGCTGCATCTGCTTTTCCATCGGTAAGTGCTTCATAAAAATGTTCTTTGGTTCCGGCTCCTCCTGACGCAATCACAGGTATGGAAACATTTTCTGCTACTGCTCTTGTCAAAGCAATATCATACCCTGCTTTTGTACCGTCCCCGTCCATGCTGGTAAGAAGAATTTCACCGGCACCCAGTTCCTGCGCTTTTATTGCCCACTCGACAGCGTCAATTCCCATATCAATCCGTCCGCCGTTTTTAAAGATATTCCATCCCGAACCGTCAGCTCGTCTTTTTGCATCGATTGCAACAACTACACATTGACTTCCAAATTTATCTGCCGCCTCGCTAATTAAAGAAGGATTCATGATTGCTGCAGTATTAACAGCAACCTTGTCCGCTCCTTCGCGCAAAATCCGTTTAAAATCATCTACCGTTCGGATTCCTCCACCAACCGTAAATGGGATAAAAACGGTTTCCGCTACACGGCGTACCATATCTGCCTTGATATCTCTTGCATCGGAAGATGCTGTAATATCCAGAAAAACGAGTTCGTCTGCACCTTCTTTGTCATATATCTTCGCAACTTCAACCGGATCACCTGCATCACGCAGATTCACAAAATTTGTTCCCTTTACGACTCTTCCGTTATTTACATCCAGACAGGGAATAATTCTTTTCGTATGCATCTCTTAGTCCTCCCTGTTCATATGAATAAAGTTCTTTAATATCTGCAATCCCACATCAGAGCTCTTTTCAGGATGAAACTGACATGCAAAAATATGATTCTTTTCTACTGCAGCATGGATATGTACGCCATATTCCGTAGTTGCCGCAACATCCTCCTTATTTTCTGCCTGCAAATAATAGGAATGCACAAAATACACATAAGCATTTTCCGGAATTCCTTCAAAAAGCCTGCTTTTCTTTGGAAAGTTCAGCGAATTCCATCCGATGTGTGGAACCTTCAAATCCTGCTTCTCAGGAATTTTAACGATTTTACCTTTTAAGATACCAAGTCCTGTAACACCCGGACTTTCCTCACTCGATTCAAACATCAGCTGAAGTCCGAGACAGATTCCAAGAAAAGGAATTCCCCGTTCTACTACCTGATGAATGACTTCTTCTAGCTGATACTTCCGGATTCTTTCCATTGCGTCACCAAAAGCACCCACTCCCGGAAGAATTACCCGGTCTGCAGCCAGAATTTCTTCCGGATTTCTTGTGACAACTGCCTGTTCTCCAAGATACTCCACTGCTTTTTCAACGCTTTTTATATTGCCTGCATCATAATCGATAATTGCTATCATCTGTTTATATCCTTTCAAATCCAGCAGAATGCTTTCTCTTTTTCTGCTGGTGCTTATATTTATGTGTCACTATAATGATATCTGCAAGCAAGAACATATACATTTTGCTCATCAATCTTATAAATCAGTCTGTCTTTATCATTGATTCGTCTGCTCCAAAATCCTGAAAGATTTCCGGTTAACGCTTCCGGCTTTCCAATACCTTCATTTCCATTTCTACAGATATCTTCAATCAGACTATTAATCTTCTTTAATGTTTTTCTATCCTCTGTCTGCCAGTAAAGATAATCTTTCCAACCGTTATCTGTGAAAACTTTATTCATCCACAGATACCTCCGCAAGCTTCTGCACGGAAAAATTACCATTTTCCAATTGAGCCTTAGATTCCATCAGCCAATCATAGTTCGCTTTATTTCCCATTACATAAACATTTTCCATCAGATTGTTATATGCTTCCTCTGATAACATAACCACATTTTTATTATCTTTCCGCGTCACAATCATGGTCTCATAATCATCCGTCACTTTATCCATATATGTTTTCATATTATCTCGTAAGTTTGTATAATTAACTGCCAGCATAATAGCACCTCCGCGAAATAAACGTACAGTTTTCTGTACTTTTATTATATCGTACAGTTTTCTGTACGTCAAGCATTCCTATTTTATTATCTTATGAGAAAAAAAACATATTATTCCTGTCATGCAGCAAAAATTAAATGATTACAATTATAATGAATCTCCCATGTCAATAAATTCCTCTTCTTCCGGCAGCACATCCTGCGGCGGCATCAGTGGTTCTTCTTCAACCGGTTCTTCCCCCGGAAGATAAAATTCTGTTCCATAAACAAGGGAATTTAATTTCTTCGTATAAGTAACATCATCATAAGCATTAATTTCCGCTATCTCGTCCTGTGAAACACCATAATTATTTTGTAATACATCACATATCTGTGCATAGATTTTTGTCAGAGAGTCCTGAATTCCGGTATCTCCATAAGTCATTAACTTTTGATATTTCTCAGCTCCCTGAAACAGTGCATCCACTGCTTCAAGCTCTTTTCCGAGTTCCATCCGGTTATAATAAGAATCCAGCTTTCGTTGCAGAGATAAAATTTGTTTTGCACGTGTATATATAATTTCATCACTGCTATTTAACGACTTATGATTCAGATTTGTATATACCGTCTGATAATCTCCCGCATAATAAGCACTCCGCGCCTGTATTTTATCCGCATATTCCGGCAGAAAATTACTCAGAAAAATAATGCAGGCAACAAGTGTTGCGCAAAATGCCACAAGAACAGCCATCGCTGTCTTCGATAAAACCTTCGGTGAAGGAGGCATTTTTTCTTTTTCCTGCTTCTCCTTCTTTTCCTTTTTTGGTTTCTTTTTTTTCTTTTCTTTTACGTTTTCTTCTGCTTCTTCCTCTGTTTCTTCACCGGATTCTGCTTCTTCTTTTTTCCCTTTCTTATTCTTTTTTCCTTTTTTCTTTTTCTTCTTTGCTTTGTCTTCCTCGTTTAATTCTTCTAATATTTTTCCATTTTCATCGGTTGCATTTGCTTCACCAACCGTGTTTTCTTCCTTTTCTGTTTCGGTTTCTTCCGGTTCTTCTACTTCCTGTGTAAGAAGATCCAGCAGCCTTGCAAAAAAGCCTTTTTTCTTTTCTTTCTTTGCTGTTTCCTGCTCTCCTTCTTCCTGTTCCTCCTGCACCGGTTCCTGTTCGTTGCTATCGGAATCCTGTAATCCCTCTAACAGTGCCAGCATATCTTCATCACTGACTTCGTTCTTTTCACTACTGTCCGACATTTTTAACATTTCACTGATGTCTGCAAGATTTTCATCCGGTGATTCCATCTGGTCAATCATTCTGGTAACATCCATATCTTCTGATACCGTTTCTGTTGCCGGTGTGGTTTCGGATTCCGGTTCACTTTCTGCTTCTGGTTCACTTTCTGCTTCCGGCTCAGTTACCTTTTCTGTATTTTTTTCATCTTCGCTTCCAAACAACTCATCAATTTCTGACTTCCATGCTTCGTCTTCCGTCACTACTTCCGGTTGTGGTGCCTCCTCCTCAAGATTCGGTTCCTCTATATAGGGTTCTTCCTCCGCAACGGATTCCTCCACAACAGTTTCATCTTGCGGAAGTCCATCTGCTGCAATTTCCTCTTCTGCTCCCGGAATTGCAAACTCTTCCAATGATAAATCATCTTTTATATCATCTACTGCAGTATTTGCCTCAATTTCATCCAGCATATCTGCCAAGTCATCCGATGAAATATTCTCTGCTTTATCCGAATAAGACGATGCCTTCACATCGCGCATGGCATCTTCCATCGTTCTTTCCTGTGGTTCATTTTCCATCATTGACTTGAGTAAATCATCTAAGTATTGTTCTTCCGATGCCATACATCTTTCCTCCAAAGTCTTATCCAACTAAAATTCTTTATCAGTTTACCATACTACGATTCTTTCGACAATTCTTTCACGAAATTCTCCGGATTTTCACAGATACCGGCTGCTTTTTCTTTCAGCTCTTCCGTTACCTGATACAATCTGCTATGTACACGATACATTTTTGCCTTTTGGTTAAAAAATGCTGTTTTTTCAAACGGCCAGCGAATTACCGTAGGGTATTTCATTCCAACACCAAGTTCTATCAGACACAAATTTCGGTTCAAGGTCCCCTGTAACCACTTGGTATATTTTCCCCACTGTTCCAGATAACCGCATTCCAAATATGCTTCTGCCTGTATATTATTAAAAACAAGCGGCTTTCCACAACAGGGACAAACAGGCTCTGTGATATCGCTTTCTTTGAGTTCTCCCTGTATAAAACACTCTATCTGCTGTTCTGTTTCCTCTGAAATATCATAAAGCGTTTCACTGCATGCCTCGGAACACTGAAGCTTTTCAAACTGACCACAAGGAGAAACAACTCGATCCTTCTCCGGTGCAAATTCATTTAAATAGCCATCCATACAGACGGATACCACAAAATAATTTTTATCTTTAAGGATCTGAAACAGTGACGTATAGAATTCCTGTTTTTTTTCTGTTCTGTCTTTTAACATTTTTCGCAAAACAAATGGAAGTATCCAGGAATTTTCCGTTCTTGCCTCAATTTGCCGATAATCATCACTCTTTTTTATTTCAAGTGTTTCATCGAGTTCTTCTCCCAGTCCTACTAAAATCATTTGTGAATTTTCTATTGTTTCTTTTATATTGTTCTGCATCATATTCCTTTACCTAAGAAGGAGCCGAAATTTCTTTCGGCTCCTTGAATTTAAATTTTAAACTATTTTACTAAACTATCAACGGTTCGAACCAAATTAGCAATTTCAGGTTTTGAAAGTTGTGCATCTGCTCCTAAGGATTCGCCCTTTTTCTTCATTTCTTCATTTACTAATGAGGAGAAAATAATAACCGGAATATCCTTCGTTGCATCATCGCTCTTAATGAGTTTCGTTAATCGGTGACCATCCATCAACGGCATTTCAATATCGGTAATTACACATTGAACATGATCCTTTAATGTTCCTTCTTCCTTGCAGGTCTGAATTACATCATACGCTTCCTGACCGTTCTGGGTATGTATCAGATTGTCGTATCCTGCTTTCTTCAAGGAATCTACAATCAATTTATTTAACAAAATAGAATCTTCGGCAATCAGAATCGGTACAGAACTTCTTGTCCGAACTCCCAACTCACTAATTTCGCTTGTCTTCAATCCCGTCTCCGGATTAATGTCTGTTACAATTTTTTCAAAGTCAAGAATAATTACCAAACGATTATCTAATTTCACAATTCCGGTTGAGATACTGTCTTCTGCATTTGATACAGTTGCGCCCGGTTTAATAATCTGCTCCCAGGAAACACGATGAATTCCCTTTACCTCATCTACATGGAATGCAATGTCAAGCTTATTAAAATTCGTAATAATGAACAGGCCGCCTGGTTCTGACACACCCCTCTGTAAGCAATTCTTCAAATCAATTGCTGTGATCATCGTATCTCTCGGCATAAAAATACCTTCAATACTAGGATGAGCATTTGGTACAGGTGTTACTGTCTGATAAGGAATAATTTCTTTAATCTTGGCCACGTTAATGCCATATGCATTCCCATCAAGTTCAAATTCCAATACTTCTAATTCGTTCGTTCCGTTTTCAAGAAGAATCTTTGTATCCATATTCAGCCACCTCATTCTTTAATAACCTTCTGTATGAAAAATTATACCATATATTCAATTATCAAACAACTAAAATTTTTGTATATACAATAATGAAAAAAGAGATAAAAAAAGAGTCCACAAATTGTGAACTCATAAAATCCATTTTTCTTTTTAAAGGTTTATACCTTCAAAACCGATACCGAATCCAAGACTTCCTGCTTCTTAGTTAAGCTTCCGGTCGATTAGT
>CAKRVA010000015.1 GCA_934408585.1 uncultured Lachnospiraceae bacterium | reverse complement strand
ACCGCCGTGTACCGAACGGTACGCACGGTGGTGTGAGAGGTCGGGAAAATTTATTTAATTTTCCCTCCTACTCGATTATTTTAATGATATAATTTTATACGATATGAAAAAACAACGTTTCAATAAGAAATAAGATTATAAATAGTAAAAAAACAATTGAGATATCAAGTAGACAAATACCGAAATATCTGATGAGTCGGTTTTTGTGCTGGCAGATAGGAAAAATTCGCTGAATGTTTAAATAGTTAAAGCAGCCAAAGATAACCGATAACATCATTGCCAGACAAATGATACGTTCTACCCACAGTGCAGGACCATATACGTTTTTTACTTCCAGTGATAAACAAAGTGCAAAAATAAGCAGATATACAATAGAAGAAAAAAGCATTTTCCAGGGAGTATGAGTTCGATAACCCGGTGGTAAAAAACGTGATAATGATTTCGTACGAAGGAATTGCTTATCAGGTTGTTTCAAGAGAAGTAGGATTTCGTTTTTTAATTCTTTTATAGAAGAATAACGTTCCTTAGGATTTAATTGGGTGCATGTTTCAACGATATGGTTTAATTTTTCAGAAGTGATATTGCCTGCACCTATCATTTCCTTAAGAACCATACCTAATGAATATATATCCGTTTGAGGTGTGGATGAACCAAAACCATATTGTTCAGGAGCTGCGTAACCCTGAGTTCCAAGTAAAACAGTATCTTCACATTTACCGGAGGTAAATTGTTTTGCTGCATTGAAGTCGAGTAGTACGGCATGATTGTAATTTGTAATAATTATATTTGAGGGCTTAATATCACGATGAATTAGCGGAGGATTTAAGGCATGTAATTTTTCCAGAATATTACACAAATCGAGTGTATAGGTTAAAATATCCTGCTCGTTAATATTGTGATTAATTATTTTATCAGATAGTGGAGTACCCGAAATATATTCTTCGATTAAAAGCAATTTATTATCATCTTCACAGTAGTCGATAATGCGGGGTGTTCCGGAAATTGGATTGCCATAAAGTTTGTTATATACATCAATATTATAAACATCAAGAATCTTCTTAACAAAAATTCGACTAGACGTTGGATGTTGAACTAAGTAAATATGATGTTTTTCATTGATGGCTGCAATCGTTTTGTAATATGATATTGCAAGACGATGGGATAAATCCACATAATCAGTCCTTTCTTTGGTAGTATTAAACTCATTATAGCAGATAGGAGGAAAAAATGAGCGAAAAAGATACGAAAGAGTTAGTAGATATATTGGGAAAAACACATCTTAAGGATTTTGAAAAATACTGCAAGGATTATAAAGAAAGTATGAATCTTTATGAAGGCTCTTTTTCCGTATATATAAAGGATATATTAGCAAAAAAAGGAATTACACAACAAACGGTGTTTTTAAAGGCGGATATTCCGGAAAGATATGGCTATAAGTTATTGTCAGGAGAAAAGCATACGAAACAAAGAGATGTCATATTGAGAATTTGCTATGCAGCGGAATTGTCATTAGAAGAAACCCAGAGAGGTTTAAAAAAATATGGAATGCCGGAGCTATATGCAAAAATTCCGAGGGATGCATTATTAATGATCATATTTAATGAGAGACCGGGTAGTATAATTGATGTAAATGGTTTGTTGAAGAGAAATGCAATGGAACCACTTAGGACGAGTGGTGCACAAGAATAGAATTAAAAATTGCCACTGTAGCGGGGGCAACGGAACATAATGAGCATGGTATAATGAATCTAAAATATTTTCAATCTAGAAATTAAATAGTAGAAGGAGGACCTTACAAATGAAGGTGTGGAAGTTAGTTTCCGGTATTTTATCAATTATCCTGTTCGTTATTGTTGCATTTCAGTCATGCGCAGCTGGTGTTGCAAATACACTGGCAGAGAATGGAGAGGTGTCTGGTTCAGCGGGAATTATGGTTGCAATATTTATGCTGACAGGTGGAATTGTTTCTATTGCAACAAGAAAATCGGTTAAAAATGGTGGAAACATTGCACTTATTATTCTTTTTGGCTTAGCTGCGTTAATAGGATTTTCCAGTTATGGCAGTTATTCAGATTTAGCTATTTGGTCTGGCTGGTGCTTAATCAATGGAATTATTGCTGTAGTTGCAATGATTGCCAATAATAAATAAGTAGGAGATTGAAAACAAATCAGTAACTATAAATGCCAAGTCTGTGGTATAATACTTCCATATGCTGAAAGAAAACGAACTTTTGGGGTAAAATCTAAATTAAAGGATGAAAATGTATGGAAAGAGAACGATTGGGTAGTAGACTGGGGTTTATTTTGCTGAGTGCAGGGTGTGCGATTGGATGTGGAAACGTATGGAAGTTTCCATGGATGGTTGGAACAAATGGTGGAGGAGCATTTGTACTTGTATATATCCTCTGTCTGGTTATTTTAGGACTTCCGGCAATGACGATGGAGTTTGCAATTGGTAGAGCAGCACAGGCAAGTCCGGTAAGAATGTATCATAAGCTGGAAAAGAAAGGTCAGAAATGGCATCTTCATGGATATGCAGCGCTTGTTGGTAATGTATGTCTGATGGCGTTTTACACGGTAGTAACTGGATGGCTGATTTATTATTTCGTCAGTTTTGTAACCGGAAATACTGCAAATCTTGGATTTGAAAAAATGATTTCGAGTCCACAGATAAATGTAACGTATCTTGCAATTGCTGTAATCGCAGGATTTGTGATTCTTACATTTGAGTTACAGGGAGGATTGGAAAGAGTTACAAAGTATATGATGTGTCTGTTATTGCTATTAATGGTAGCATTGGCAATAAAGAGCGGAACATATGAAGGTGCTTCAGAGGGGTATAAATTTTACCTGGTTCCTGATTTTTCCAAGATTACTCCGAATGTTGTGGTATCTGCAATGAATCAGGCATTCTTTACATTATCGGTCGGAATTGGTTCTATGGCGATTTTTGGAAGTTACCTTGGAGATGATAGAAGTCTTCTTGGTGAAAGTGTGAATGTTATTATATTGGATACTTTTGTAGCAATTGTTTCCGGATTGATTATTTTTCCTTCCTGTTATGCTTACAATCTGGAAGTTACCGCAGGTCCGGCATTGTTATTTGATACGATGGCTACTGCATTCCAAAACATTCCGGGAGGAAGAATCTGGGGAAGCCTGTTTTTCATGTTTATGGTATTTGCAGCATTCTCTACAGAACTGGCAGTATGCGAAAATATTCTTGCCTGCGTGAGAGAACTTACGGGCTGGGGAAGAAAAAAGGGATGTCTGGTATGCGGAATCGTGATTTTTGCATTATCCCTTACGACAGCACTTGGCTATAGTGTATTTAAGTTTCATCCATTTACACCATCTTCCGCATGGCTGGATTTCTGGGACTTTATTGTAAGTACGAACCTTTTGCCACTTGGAGCACTGATTATTGCGTTGTTTTGTACCAGTAAAAGATTCGGCTGGGGCTGGGATAACTTTATGGCAGAGGCCAATAAAGGAAAAGGACTTAAAGTGAAAAACTGGATGAAACCGGTATTCGGAATTGTCGTTCCGATATGTATCATAGTGATTTATGTGATTGGAATGATTACATTTCAATGGAGATAGGCAGAATTACAGCAGGGGCAGTCGATAGACTGCCTCTTTTTTATGCTTTTGATAGATTTAAGAGGTTGATATAATGGAACGTACGATAGGAATCTTGTTAATGATATACGTTGCTATTCCCGACAAAATAACCAGAATTCCCCATAAAAGAACGGCATTCCATGTCGAAGAGGGTGTATAGAAAACATTTATTCCCGCCAGAAAAACGGGGTGAAGTATAAAAATACCTATTGTTAAAGGAGATAGCAATGAAAGAATGGATTTTGTTACTTTTCCCTGTATGGGAATGCGCAGGAAAAATAAAAATGTGATAGTGTACCATAAAATAGAGGAAAAATTATCATAAAACAAATCTGCAAGCCGTGCATGAACCAGGTATAAACCAATCTTTTTTATACAGAAGTTGTTGATACATGCCAGGGCAAAAACGATAAGTGCATGTATCCATAGAGGAAACCGCTTTACAAAAACATTTTTCTGTACGGCGCATAGTCCACCGAAAAGGAAATAAAACAACCATGTCCACAAACGAAGTGTTTGCGGGACAAACATCTGTATGCTGTATCCACGTATCATGGATAATATACTAAAGAAAATACATAATAGCATCAGAAAAAGGCAGGAAATAAACAAAGCCTTTGGGCGATGATGAAGCCATTTGTGCAAAACAGGTAAAATCAGATATAAAAGAATAAGTGAGCCAAAGAACCAGAAATGCCATAAATATCCTTGCTGAAAAAGACTTTTTGCACAGAGTGAAAAGGGATTCATAAATTTATGCCGTAGAATCAGTACGGGTATCAAAATCAGGATATTCCAGCAAACAACAATGCGAAGAAGATAAAATATCTTCCTTGCGGCATAGGAGTAAGTAAGAGATTCTTTCGAAAACATAAGATACCCATTTACCATAAAGAAGAACGGGACACTGATACCGCATAAATAGTAAATGGTATAGTTAATCATTCCTACACTATGAAGTCCTACCACACCAATACAGGCAAGACATTTGATGACATCAAGAGACAGGTTTCTTTCGCTCATTTGTATTTCCTCACTATAAAATAGTATATAGCTATTCTATTATAGAAAATAAAAAAATTGCAACAGAGAAATAGGTTGTCATGAAAATAAGGTATTCATAAAAGAAAAGATATGATAAACTCAGAAAGAAAAAGATGATTGAAAAGAGAACGAAGATGTCAGAAATAAAAGATTCGGATGTAAGAAGACAACGATTCGGCGGACTTGATATGATTCGGGGGATTGTACTTATCAGTATGATACTTTATCATCTCTGTTGGGATCTTGTGTATATTTATCGTTTTGACTTTCCATGGTATGAAAGCACAGGGGCATATGTGTGGCAGCAGAGTATTTGCTGGACATTTATTTTCCTGTCCGGTTTTTGCTGGTCACTTGGAAGACACCATTTGAAACGGGGACTTATTGTTTTTGGGGGTGGAGCTGTTATTAGTCTGGTAACGATTCTTCTGCTTCCGGAGGACCGTGTTGTTTTTGGAATATTAACATTCTTAGGGAGTAGTATGTTATTAATGATTCCTTTGAAAAAGTGGTTGTGCAAAATTCCGGCAAAGGGCGGACTTGTACTTTCCTTTTTATGTTTTCTGATATTTCGGAATATAAATATCGGATATCTTGGTTTTGAACCCTGGAATTTTATAAAATTACCGGAGTTTCTTTACCGGGGATATGTGATGACATATCTGGGGTTTGCAGATGCAGAATTTTTTTCTACAGACTACTTTTCATTATTGCCCTGGTTCTTTCTGTTTTTGACAGGATTTTATACTTATTATATAGTATCAGGGAATTTATGTATCATGGAAAAATTACAAAAGGGCTGGGAACCATTTCAGTTTTTGGGACGACATTCTCTGCTGATTTATATGCTTCACCAACCGGTAATCTATGGCACACTGTGGATCTTGTATTCATAAAAGAAAGGTTAAAAATATGTTTTTAGATGCATTGACAGATACACTGATTGATAGTATAAAGCTCCTTCCCTTTTTATTTCTTACGTATTTATTGATGGAGTATATTGAACATAAGGCTGGAAAAAAATCGGAGGGAATGATAAAGAAATCCGGTAAATATGGACCTATTGTAGGAAGTATACTGGGTATTTTCCCGCAATGTGGATTTTCTGCGGCAGCAGCTAATTTTTATGCAGGAAGAATTATTACGCTCGGAACACTCTTTGCGATATTTTTATCAACGTCAGATGAAATGCTTCCCATTCTTATCTCAGAGCAGGTTCCGGCAGCAATGATTATAAAAATACTAGGAACAAAAATATTGATTGGAATTTTATTTGGCTTTTTGGCTGATGCTATTGTCCGGAAAAAGGGAGCAAAAGAGGAAGAACTAAAAATAGACCATATGTGTGACCATGAGCATTGCCACTGTGGAGAGGGAAAAATCTTAAAATCCGCATGTATCCATACGGCACAGGTATTTGTATTTATTGTGGTGATTTCTTTTATGCTGAATCTGCTGATTGGATATGTGGGTCAGGAAAAGATTGGTAACTTTATGACTTCTGTGCCGGCAATGGGCATTTTACTGTCAGGACTTATTGGTATGATTCCAAACTGTGCAGCCTCTGTTGTGATAACACAGTTATATCTGGGAGGATTGTTGAGTGCAGGCGCCATGATGACAGGACTTTTGGTAGGCTCGGGAATCGGACTTCTGGTATTGTTCCGTGTAAATGAAGATTACAGGGAAAATATCGGTATTTTAGCTTCTTTGTATGGAATCGGTATTGTGTGTGGATTTGTTATTGACCTCTTAAAGATAGTCTTTTAACGTTTTTATAATTGAATTATCAGAAAGAAAAGAATAAATATTGAATATTTTCGGAAAAATATGTTGTTTGTAAAAAATCAAAGTGATATAATGGTTTTACGTGAAACTATTTTTTGATGATACGGTTTATGATGGGGAAAAGATATGAGTTCGAAACAACAAACGATGAACAACTGTATTTTGACCGATGAACAGAAGGAAGCAATTCTTTCTGCGAATTGTGATTCCTGCGTTTGGGAATATACAATTTCCACAAGAGAGCTGATTCAAAATCATAATCTGGCGAAAAAAGATGGAAAACGATTAGTAATTCCCGATTATCCGGAAACAATGAAACAGTTAGATCAGATTCATCCGGATGATGTTGCACACTTTGAACGCTTTTGTAGGGATATGGATGCGGGAGAACCGCATATAGTATATGAATTTCGTGTAAAACAGGGTAACGGAGAATTTATGTGGCTCCGTTATGAGGGAAATGTAGTTTTAAATGAAGACGATAAGCCAATAAAAATTGTCGGTCATACCCAGGATATTAATAAAGAACGTCAGGGACGCGAGAAACTGGAAAAAGAAGTAGCACGCGACCAGCTTACAAGGGTTTATAAAAAGAGTGCGGCAGATGAACTTATTGTAGGAAAGATGGAAGAGAATGAAGGACAGTCAGGCGCACTGTTTTTGATTGATATTGATGATTTTTCTTCGATAAATGATGCATATGGAAAAATTTATGGCGATTCCATTTTAAAGATGGTTGCAAGCCTGATTTATACGAGCTTCATGGTTCAGGATATTGTTGCGAGAGTTGCAGCAGACACCTTCTTAGTATATTGCTTTGACGTGGAACGTAGCCGGATAGAACGTATGGCAAAAAAGGTAATGACACGCTTGCGGGAATACGTAGTACTGCGTGATGACCGTAAATTGGAGGTAAGCATTGGCATTGCCATGTATCCGGAGGATGCACCAAGCTATGAGCTTCTTTACTCTCATGCAGATGTAGCACTTTGGTATGCAAAGCAACAGGGAAAACATCAGTTTTCTATTTATGATAAAGACAGAAAATACATCAGCTATATTGGTCAGACGTATCGCAAGATGGCAGAAAAAGAGCGTCAGGAATTGAAAACCCGGAATCAGATTACACATGTCAGTCGGGAACTGTTTGATTTCTGTTTTGATACTTTGATTAATGAGCCTGATTTATATCGTGCAATTTATAAGATATTTGAGGAAATGTGTCTTCATTTTAATTTTGACCGGAGTATCCTTAGAGAATATGATACCCGTGAACGAAGGATTCGCGTAACAAGTAAATGGACACGTGAGGATGATGGGGACGATACACATATCATCGAGGAAAATGCCGCAGAAAATTGGGAAAGTCTGGTCTACGATTCCAAAGGACAGGATTATTTCTTCATTGATAATGGACATGCTCCATTTAAGGACTATACCAGTAATTTTGTTAAAATGAACAAAATTCCTGTTTCGGCAATTGTTTTTCCGGTATGGGAAAATCATAGTATAAAATTTGCAGTGACATTTGAAACCTGGAAAGAACGTATGTTTTCAGAAGAGGAAATTGAAACGTTGTCCAGTGTTACAAAAATGTTTTCCAATTTCATTTTGCGGCTTCAGACGAAAGCAGAACTCGAAAAAGAGTATATGGTTGGCAAAACAGCCATGGAAGTGCAGAAGCTGGTTTACTATGTAACAAATGCAAAAACACATGAAATCTATTATCTCAGTCCGCGGGCAAGAGAAATATATAAAGAATCTTCCATTAATAAAAAATGTTATGAAGTAATGTTTCAACGGAAGAGTCCTTGCGAAGAGTGCCCGATGAAGGCGTGCAATGAATCCGTACACGAAAATATTGTAGAAAACTATGACAGTGTAGAAGACAGCTGGTATACATTATCGGCTACCCGGATGGATAGTACCGGATTTGAAGATGATTATCTGATTTGTAAATCTGATGTCACAGCATTTCTACAGAGGGTAAAAGGAATTGATCAGCTGACCGGAGTAATGTCCTATGATAAATTCCGCCTGGAAGCATTGAAATTGCTCAAAAAACAGGATGACCATTATGCTTTGATTTTTGGTGGTATTCAGGATTTTTCCAGAATCAATGATGAATATGGATATGTAACAGGTGATGAAGTTCTAAAAGCATATAGTGCACTGATACAATCAGATATGTCAGAGGGCGAACTTCTTTGCAGAATCAAGGGTGATGATTTTGTACTTATGATTCGGCAGCGTTCCCTGGAAATAATGAGCGAGAGGCTTCGTGAATATTCGGATTTACTTACCGGAAGACTTCGAAAGATACTTCCCGGAATATCGATTAATTGTTTTGCCGGCATTTATGAAATACCGGAGAATGAGCAGTATATTAACCGTTGTATTGATAAGGCGATGAAGGCACGCAGAATGGCTCAGAAGAGCTTTTACGAGACAAAAGGCGTATACTTCTATTCCAAAGAGTTCGAAATTCAGGAGCATGACAAGGAAGAGTTAAACCGTACGTTGAAGGATTCTCTTAAAAAAGGTGGATTCCGGGTATTCTTCCAGCCAAAGGTAGATATTATAACAAATAAAATCATAGGAGCAGAAGCGCTTGTCCGTCTGTTGGACAAAGAAGGGAAAATGATTTCTCCGGGACGCTTTATTCCTCTGGCAGAGGAAACAGGTCTGATTGTAGAAATTGACCGGTTCGTATATGAAGAAACATTTTCACTGATGCGCAAATGGATGGATGAGGGCATTGATGTACCAATTATTTCGGTAAATCTTTCCCGTCTGCACTTGTTGGATGACAGCTTACCGCAATTCATGAAAAAACTGAGTGAAGAGCATGGGCTCCGACCGGATCAGATTGAATTGGAAATTACCGAGAGCGTCTTCTTTGAGGATAAAGAACGGTTAATCAGCATGATTAAACGTTTGAAAGAGGTTGGCTTTGTCATTTCCATGGATGACTTTGGAGCAGGATATTCTACGTTGAACTTTATGAAGTCTTTGCCGGTTGATATTATTAAGATTGATGGCGGCTTCTTCATGAAGAATGAAATGGACCGTAAGAACAAGGCGGTTATTTCAGCAATTATGCAGCTTACAACAAACCTGGAATTCAAAACAGTATCCGAGGGTGTTGAAACGGATGAGCAGGTAGAATTTATTAAGAAACAGGGTGGCAGGTATGTTCAGGGTTATTATTTTTACAAACCGATGCCTGCGGAAGAGTTCCGAAACCTTTTAAAAGAGAATAAGTAAAGCATAAAAAGGGCTAAGCCACAACGTGGCATAGCCCTTTTTTGAAATATTAATTTTAAACACAAAAAAAGCACCATCCCCAAGGCTCCTATGTCCTCAAAAACGGTACTTAGTGGACCGCCAGGGGTTCGAACCCTGGACACCCTGATTAAGAGTCAGGTGCTCTACCAACTGAGCTAGCGGTCCATAAATATAAATGCATTTATTTACAACGCAAGTGTTATTATAGTATAATGTTTTCTGGTTTGCAAGTATTTTTTTAACTTTTTTTATAAAAAATTTGTTTTTTCTTTAGAAAACACAAATAGAATGAGGAGTTATACCAAAAAATGATCTTTGAAACACATGCACATTATGATGACGAAGCATTTCAAGAGGATAGAGATACACTGCTTAAAAGCATGAAAACAGCAGGTATAGAGAAGATTGTAAATGTTGCGGCAAATATTCAGGGATGCCGGGATTCCCTGGCGCTGAGTGAAACGTATGATTTTATTTACTGTTCCATTGGAGTTCATCCTTCGGACACCGAGGGATTAACAGAGGAAGACCTGCAATGGATGAAAACCTTATGTCAGAATAATAACATAAGGCAGGGTGGAAAAGTAGTTGCCGTAGGGGAAATCGGACTTGATTATTATTGGCCGGAACCGGATGCTGCAATTCAAAAGAAATGGTTTGAAGCACAGCTGCAAATGGCAGCAGATACAAAACTGCCGGTAATCATCCATTCCCGTGAGGCGGCAAAGGATACTTATGAAATCATGAAATCTATGCATGCAGAAGACATAGGAGGAATTGTACATTGTTACTCCTATTCCGTGGAGATGACAAAAAATTATCTGGATATGGGATTTTATTTTGGAATAGGTGGTGTTGTAACATTTCAAAATGCGAGAAAGCTGGTAGAGGTAGTGGAATATCTGCCACTTGAAAAAATAGTTTTGGAAACCGATAGTCCATATCTGGCACCGGTACCTAACCGTGGAAAGAGAAATACATCCCTGAATCTGCCGTATGTAGTTCAAAAAATTGCGCAGATAAAAGGAATTACAGAACAGGAAGTTATGGAGCAGACAACTGCAAATGCATATAACGTATACGGATTACAAAAGGAGTAAGAAAAGATGCCGACATTAGGGAACCCAACAGGAACCATTGAAATATTAAAGAAGTATAATTTCAATTTTCAGAAACGCTTCGGACAGAATTTTTTGATTGACAGCCACATTTTGGAAAAAATTGTCTCTGCAGCAGAAATAACGAAGGACGACTGTGTATTGGAAATCGGACCTGGAATTGGAACAATGACACAATATCTCGCGGAAAGTGCACGGGAAGTTCTGGCAGTAGAAATTGATAAATCTTTAATCCCCATTTTGGCGGACACCCTTTCACCGTATGATAATGTCACGGTCATTAATGAGGATATTCTTAAAGTAGATATTGCAAAACTGGTAAAAGAAAAAAATCATGGTAACCCAATAAAAGTAGTAGCAAACCTGCCTTATTATATTACAACCCCGATTATTATGGGATTGTTTGAAAGCCATGTTCCGTTAAAGAATATTACGATTATGGTGCAAAAGGAGGTTGCAGACCGTATGCAGGTCGGACCGGGAACAAAGGATTATGGAGCGCTTTCTTTGGCAGTCCAATATTATGCAAAGCCGGAAATTGTTACGTATGTTTCTCCTGCCTGTTTTATACCAAAGCCAAATGTAGGCAGTGCGGTTATCCGATTAGATCGGTATACAGAGCCACCGGTAAAGGTTGAGGATGAGGCGTTGATGTTCCGTATTATCCGGGCGGCGTTTAATCAAAGACGGAAGACGCTTGCAAATGGAATTGGTAATGCCACAGATATTCCCTGCTCCAGAGAACAGGTACAGGAAATCCTTGCAAAAATGGGTTGGTCGGAAACCATTCGTGGAGAAGCACTGACGTTGGAACAGTTTGCATCTTTTTCAAATGAAATGCGCCACAAGATATATGGGTAAAATTGCAAAAAAGTGCCTATATATTGACTTTTTTCGGCATTTCATTTTGACATATGTACCCCCTTATGATACACTGAAAAATGAAATTATGTATGCCTTTGGGCAGGAATTATAGAGGTGAGTACCTTGGATAAGTATGAGTACAAAGTACGTGCAGATGAAATTAAGTCACTAATTTCAGCAGGCGATTATGAAGAAGCAGTCAAAATAGCAGATACCATTGATTGGCGCAGAGTAAAAAGCGTTATGATGCTCTGTACCGTTAGTGATTTATATAAAATAAACCGCAGATATGAGGATAGCCGTGATATCCTCCTTTTGGCATATGAAAAACAAAAAGGAAGACTGATTGTTTACTCCCTGTGTGAATTGTCTATTAAGCTTGGAGAATATGTTCAGGCAATTGAATATTACAAAGAATTTGTCCAGCTGGCACCAAAGGATAGTGGACGATTTGTTTTGCAATATAAATTGTATGAGGCGCAGGATGTCAGCCTGGAAGAGAGAATTGAAGTTCTTGAAGAATTGAAGCGTCATGATTATCGGGAAAAATGGGCATACGAACTTGCCTATTTGTATCATCGCGTTGGTTTGGAGAGCAAATGTATCGAAGAATGTGACGAGATGATTCTTTGGTTTGGGGAAGGAAGATATGTGTTAAAGGCATACGAGCTTAAAATGCTGCATACTCCTTTAACACCGGAACAGCAACAGAATTATGAACAGTTAAAACAGACAGGCGGCGTCAGACAACCGGAAATTGTAGAGGAGCAGGAAGAGGTTCGTCAACAGGCACAGGCAGAAACAGAAGAAGAAAGTGACGATGAATTCAGTGTACAGATGAACCAGCTCACCGATGATACAAAAGAAATTCCGGAGACGCATGCGGAAGCTGTTGAACAGGAACCGTCTGATGACATGGATATACAGGTAAAGACGGTGGATGTAAGCCAGTATAATACAATCAATCTGCAAAAAGAGCTTGCAGAAAGTATGCGTGAATTTCTGGAGGATTCTCCACAGCCTGTGTTACATCAGGATACCGATGAAATGAAGATGATTACTGATGAGGATCTGAATCATTACGACAGCCAGACAAAGTCAGAGGAAGTGCAGGAGCCTGTCGTAGAAGCAACCGTTGAGGAAGTACCGGAACAGGAAGAAGCAGAGGTAAAAGAAATTCCGGCAGGAGAAAAGATGGCACCTGGAGAAGAAGTTTTCTTCGGAAACACCTCCAAGGTAAACGTACAGGATGTTGTTACCGAACTTACAGAGGAAAATGCAGATAAAACCGCATTCCGACCGGTGGCAGAAGAAGAACCAAAGAATAATAACCTGTCAAACACGGGAGTAATTCGCACTTTCCACAAGAAATCGGGTTATGATGATATGCTTTCCCAGGAATACGATGGACAGATTAGTCTGGTGGTTCCGGAAGAAGAGCAGATTGAGAAGCAAATTACCGGTCAGTTAAGCATCGAGGATGTTATGACCGAATGGGAAAAAATGAAAAAGGAAAACGAAAAGAAGCGGCTGGAGGAAATTAGAAGCCGTGTTCGTAAACAGACGGACAATCTTTTTGCAGATTTTGATGAATCGACAAAATCCGGATTGCTGGAAGAGCTTGAAAAAGCTATGGTAACGGCAGCCATGAAGGATGAGAAGTTTAAGGCACAACAGGCAAGACCGAAAGTAGTAAAGGTATCGGATATTGAAAAGAGCCGGGAAGAAGCAAAGGCAGAGGTTTTACAGGATGTAGCGGAGGAACTGGATGAGCCGGAAGCTGTCGAAGTACCGGAAGAAGTTGAAACAGTGATTCCAGAGGAAATCGAAGAGCCTGAAAATATCGTAGAAACTGAGGCTCCGGAGGAAGCCGATGAAATCGAAGAACCGGAAGAGGCTGATGAAGTAGAAGAAATCGAAGATATTGAGGAGCCGGAAGACACTGACGAAGAAGAATCAGAGGAAGAAGAGATTTCTGAAGAGGATTCTTCTGAAACAGACGCTGAAAAGTCCGAGGATGACGGAGAAGTCCGAGAATTAACGGATGTAGAAAAAGAACAGTTTGCACCATTTATTCATCATAAGAGAACAAGAAAACAGATTGCGTATGTACTTGATCATATCAGTCTGGCAGCTTATACCGGAAATGTAATTATTACCGGAGAAGAAGGTACAGAAACAACCGCATTTGCAAAGCTGCTGATTAAAGAAGTTCAGATTTCGGATAATAATTTCTCCGGAAAAGTGGCTAAAATTTCAGGTTCCATGCTGAATAAGAGAGATATTGCAGATACGTTAAATAAACTGTCAAACGGTGCACTGATTGTAGAAGAGGCAGGAGCATTAAAGAAAGCCTCTGTTGACATTTTGCTAAAGGAATTAAATCAGGAAGAAAAGGGAATTATTCTTCTGTTGGAGGATACCAAGCAGCGGATGGAGAGCTTTTTGGGAAAATATCCAATGCTGCTGGAAACATTTGATCTCCGCGTGGATCTGGAAGCACTTGATGACCAGACGCTTGTGAAATATGCTAAGAAATATGCTCTGGAACAGGAATATTCGATTGATGAACTCGGAGTGCTGGCGTTGCATACCCGAATTGCAGATATGCAGACAAGCGATCATGAAGTGACGCTTTCAGAAATCGAAGAACTTGTAGATGAAGCCATTTATTATGCAAATAAGAAGACACCGAAACATTTCTTTGATGTATTATTTGGAAATCGATATGATGATGAAGATATGATTATATTAAGAGAGAGAGATTTTATGCATTACTAGAGAAAGGTTTGAGACGGTATGGCAGAAAAAAAGACGAGACCTACAGTATTTATTTCTCAGGATGATCAGTATTTATTTGCGCAGGGAACGCATTATGATATTTATAAGAAGCTGGGGGCACATCTTTCCTGTGAAGATGGAGTAGATGGCGTATATTTTGCAGTATGGGCACCAAATGCGGCACAGGTTTTCGTGGTAGGAGATTTTAATCATTGGGAAGAGGGAGCAACTCCCATGGAGAAACTGGGTTCTGGCGGTATCTATGGTGTATTTGTTCCTGGAATCGGAACCGGTGAATTATATAAGTATTTGATAGTAACACCTGAAGGAGAACGACTGTATAAAGCAGATCCGTTTGCCAACAGTGCAGAGCTTCGTCCGGGAACAGCATCAAAAACGACAGATTTATCCCAGTTTAGGTGGACAGATGCCACATGGATGAAGGAGCGTGAGAAAAAAGACTTCAATAAAGAGCCAATTGCAATCTATGAGTGTCACATTGGTTCCTGGATGCGTCATCCACGACCGGAAGCAGAAGGATTTTATAATTATCGGGAATTTGCAGACCGTATTGTAGATTACCTGAAGGAAATGAAATATACACATATCGAATTAATGGGAATTGCAGAATATCCGTTTGACGGTTCCTGGGGCTATCAGGTAACCGGATATTATGCACCGACCTCCCGCTATGGAGAGCCGTCTGATTTTATGTACATGATTAATCTGTTACATAAAAATCATATTGGTGTTATTCTTGACTGGGTTCCGGCACATTTTGCAACAGATGCGCATGGACTTGGCAGATTTGACGGACAGTGTATTTTTGAAGACCCGGACCCACGTAAGGGGGAACACCCGGAATGGGGAACAAAGATATTTAACTATGGAAAAACCGAAGTAAAGAATTTCCTTATTGCGAATGTTCTTTTCTGGATTCGGGAGTTCCATATTGATGGCGTACGTGTTGATGCGGTTGCCTCCATGCTTTATCTGGATTATGGAAAAAAGGATGGACAATGGGTACCGAATAAGTATGGCGATAATAAAAATCTTGAGGCAATTGAATTTTTCAAGCATCTGAATTCCGTGGTACATGGAATGTATCCCGGATTTATGACAATTGCAGAAGAATCCACAGCATGGCCTAAGGTAACCGGTAAGGTAGAAGATGGCGGATTGGGATTTTCCTTTAAGTGGAACATGGGCTGGATGCATGACTTCTGTGAGTATATGAAGCTGGACCCTTATTTCCGGAGGGATAACCATTATGCAATGACGTTTGCAATGAGCTACAACGAAAGTGAAAATTATATCTTACCACTTTCCCATGATGAGGTAGTTCATTTGAAATGTTCCATGCTGAATAAAATGCCGGGATATGAAATCGATAAATTTGCAAACCTTAGAATCGGATATGCTTATTTATTTGGTCATGCCGGAAAAAAACTTCTTTTCATGGGTCAGGATTTCGGACAGGAAAGAGAGTGGAGCGAAGCACGGGAACTGGATTGGGAACTTCTTGGCAATGACTTGCATAAGGGTGTTCATGAGTATGTAAAAGAATTACTTAAGATATATCATAAATATCCTTGTATGTATGAAATTGATAATTCCTGGGATGGATTTGAATGGCTGAACTGTGATGACAAAGATAGGAGTACTTATAGCTTTTTCCGTAAGTCATCCACGGATTCAAATCATGTGATGTTTATTATTAATATGACACCGATGCGTTGGGAAAATTATAAACTGGGAGTTCCGCAAAAAAAGAAATACAAACTGCTGCTGAATAGTGATGATATCCGCTTTGGTGGACAGGGAATGCAGGTGCCGAAGGAAATTATGGCGGTAGAGGATAACTGTGATTACAAGAATTACAGTATTACGTTAGATATACCTGCATATAGCGCATTGGTTTTTGTTTTTTAACAGTGGTTAAGAAAAATTTAGAATATGCCGAAATAAAGGGTGAATGCAAGATGCATTTGCCCTTTTATTGTTTTTACAGATAAGGAGAACCTATGAACATTTATTTTCAGGGAGACGACAGAGTTTCTACGAAATCGAACATAAATGTTGACAGGGATACAACTTCATATCGTACTTCCGCTTCAAATGAGAAGAAAGTGGAGAAGAATACATATACCGTAGACATTTCTGGCACAGTTATGGATAACAGCGCTTACGCAGGTCATGGACAGACCGCAGAAGAGGTTATGCAAATGGCGGCACAAGAGGATATCACAGCCCGCCGTAACTATATGGCAGTAATGTCTAATTCTATTTCTGACGAAGATTTTGCCAAACTTCAGAAAGAAGGATTTCATCCGGGGAGTACAGATATCGATACGGTTGTAACCATTGTTGACCATATCAAGGCGGCACTCATGAAAGGCGGTGTAGAAGTTGTTGGATATACCGATACCATTTCGGATGAGGTTTTGCGTGATATTACAGGCTCTGAGGCTTTTGCCAGAGAGCTAAAAACACAGTTTCGTAATCGTGATATTCCTTTGACACGTGAAAATGTTACTGCAGTTACAGAATGTTATAAGCAGCTTCAGGAAATGGACGGCTTGTCAGATGGTTCTACGAAATTCATGGTAGAAAATCATATGGCACCGACAACAGAAAACATTTATACGGCACAATATTCTGCATCAGGAGATGGAAGCCAGCAGGGAAAAGGATATTATGCAGATGGTAATGTTTCCGGTTATTATGCAAAGAAGCCGGATAATATAGAAATGGATAATCTGCTTCCTCAGATTGTAAAAATCATTGAGGAAAGTGGTATGGAAGTAAATGAGGAAACCATTAATCAGGCGCAGTGGCTCATAGAAAGCGGAGTTCCGTTGGACAAAGACTCCCTATCAAATCTTCATACCATACAGAAATTAGAATTTCCGATTGCTTATGAAAATTATTTAAAAAGTGTAACAGCAGCAATTGCAGATGGAATTCCGGTACGAAAAGCGGATTTGACGAGAACAACGACTTATCTGGAGGAAATACAGGCAAAACGACAACTGGAAGAAACAAGACTGCAAATGTCGGTCGAAGCAAATCTGAAGCTTTTAAGAAGTGGATATCAGATTGATACTTCTTCGATGGAAGAGGTGATTGCTGCTTTAAGACAGATGGAAGAACAGATGGCAGCAGGATTAACCGGCGAGGAGGATGTTACAAAAGCTTCTCAGAAGGTATCTGAGCTGCAAACATCTCTGGATGTTCTGAATCAGATAAGAACGGCTCCCATTTCCTTTGTTCCGCAGATATCCGTTGAGGATTCATTGGAGCAGATTCGGGACAAAGCAGTAGAAGAAAAACAGGCCTACGAAAAGGCTTCCGAAAAATATGAAGAACTGATGACATCGCCAAGAGCCGATATGGGCGATTCCATAAAGAAAGCATTCCGTAATGTGGATGACCTTTTGAAGGAATTGAATCTGGCTGTGACAGAAGAAAACCGTCGGGCGGTAAGAATTTTGGGATATAATCACCAGACGATTGACGAAGCGCATATTGCAGAGGTCAAAGAAAAAGATATGCTGCTTACCGATGTGATCAAAGAGATGAAACCAGGTAAGGTACTTCAGATGATTCGTGATGGAGTAAATCCGGTATCAATGAAGCTTACCGATTTAGACCACTATCTAAAACAGCAAAAAGATGTGGCACAGGAAATGGAATCTTACAGCAAATTCCTGTATCAGTTGGAAAAAGATAAGGGAATTGACGAGCAGGAACGGGATGCTTACATTGGTATTTACCGATTGCTGCATCAGATTGAAAAAAATGACCATGCTTCGCTTCTTGGTGCCATGCAGGCAGATATGGAATTATCACTTGAGAATCTTTTGACGGTAATGCGCAGCACAAAGAAAAAGTCAATCAACTATAAAATAGATGATGATTTTGGTGGTGTACAGCAGATAGATTCCGGAGTACAGTCGATTACCTCCCAGATTGAAAAAGGATTTCAGGGAGATACCGCAGATATTCAGAGAATTCTGGAACAGGCTGTGGATGAAGAAGCCGGAAAAGAATTTGAGCAGCAGATATATGAAGAGGCACGGCAGGCAATGCATTGTGAAGAGGCTGTTCTGCAGCAGTTGGAAAGCTATCATCAGCCGATAACACCGGATCATCTGATGGCAATGGATTTATTACTGAATGCATCTTCTACAACTTATCGTAAGCTGAAATCCTTGCAAAAGGATTCCGATTTGGAACAAAATGCAGAAAAATTGTTGGAGAAGTTTACCGACAGGGATTCTGCACAGGAGGCTTTTTCAGAGTTTTCTGAAGGCGTACAGAAAGAGCTTGAAAAAGAAGCGTTTGAAACGCCTGCCGGAGAGGTTCATTCGTCTCTGGATATGAAAATGATGAGTAATCTTTATAAGCAGGTAGGATTTTTACAGTCACTTGCAAAAGAAGAGAATTACGAGGTTCCTGTTTTGGTAGATGGTACACTGACTTCAATCAATTTGAAAGTAATCCACGACAACGAACAGGAGTCCAAAGTTACAATCACATTTTCATCGGAGCTTTTTGGAAATGTGGCAGCAGAATTTAAGTATACCGAAAAAGGACTGAATGGATATTGTACCAGTACACGTGAAGAAGGCAGCCATATCCTTGAAGAAAAGGAAGAACTTTTTGAAAATGAACTTACCAAAGAGGGTATGACTGTAGATAAAATATATTTTACAAGGTCGCGTGAGCTGAATTTAAAGGATTTTACATCAAAACAGACCAAAGACCGTGTAGACCATTCAGAAATATCAACAAAAGAGCTTTACAAAACCGCGAAGGTATTCGTTGGATTTATTCAAAAAGTCAGCATGAAGAAAGGAAACAACAGTTATGAGAATTAATTTTAACGCATCCGCAGTAATCGCAAATAATGCATTAAACAGAAATGACAATCGTTTACAGGAATCCCTTGCAAGATTATCTTCCGGATTAAAAGTAGTAGATGCAAAAGACAACCCATCGGGACTTGCAATGTCCAAGAGATTAAATGCACAGATAAAAGGTCTTGAGCAGGCAAACCAGAATGCCGGAGACGGTGTTTCGGTTATTGAAATTGCAGATGGAACGCTGTCTGAGGTTCATGATATTTTGCAGAGATTGAATGAACTTGCGGTAAAGGCAAGTACCGGTGTAATTACAGAAGATGACCGGGAAATGATTAATGATGAAGCAAAGCAGTTGAAGGAAGAAATTACGAGAATTTCTGAAACCACACAGTTTAACGGACAGACAATTCTGGACGGTTCCTTTGACTTAAAAGGTTATAGTAATGATATCAATGCGAAAGTTTCCTATTATGGAGATGAATTGCTCAGTGGTACTTATACGATTGATAGCCTGCAAGTAACCTATAATGCAGACGGTACCATAGATACTGTGGATGGAATCACGTATGGAACCGGATTTCCAACAGATGCCACGGTCAGTGCAATTGATGGAAACATTGTAACGATTACAGGTGCAAATGATTTTGAATTAAAGCTTCGTCTTACAAATGCAAATTCTTTTAATGATTTGGATTTAAAGCTGGAAGGATTTGGAGCAATGGATATGCAGATTGGCTCAAATGAAGGTCAGCAGCTTGCTATTCGCATTCCAAGAATGTCTCTTGAAAATATGGGAATTTCTAAAATTGATATGCTTACCGAAGAAAGTGCATCGGATGCCATTACAAAAATTGACGGAGCCATCAAGTTTGTATCTTCTGCAAGAAGTAGACTGGGTGCTTATCAGAACCGTCTTGAGCATACAATGAACAGTTTGGATATCTCCAATGAGAATATGACTGCTGCATATTCCCGGATTATGGATGTTGATATGGCAGAGGAAATGACGGAATATACGACGGTACAGGTATTGTCACAGGCAAGTACCTCAATGCTGGCACAGGCAAACCAGAGACCATCCCAGGTATTACAGTTATTACAGTAAGTAGCAGGGAGGGATGAGTAATGACCAAGGAAAGAAAACAGGAATATACACTAAGAATATCACAGGCAAATAAAACACAGCTGGTAGTGATTATTTACGAAATGCTTCTGGATTATCTTGAGGATGCCAGAACGGCACATGAAAGTGGAGACAAAGAGCTTTTTATCGGAAGTGTGCACAAAACAGAAAGCTGTATCCGTGAGCTGATGGCATCTTTACATATGGAATATGCACCTGCAGGAGGTCTGCTCAGTCTGTATGTATATGCAGTAAAGGAGCTGTCCAAGGCAACTCTCCATAACAGTGTAGAAGAACTTAATCATGTAGAAAGAATCATGAAAAAGTTACATGAAGCTTATGCAACAATAAGTAAGGAGGATACTTCTGCTCCTGTTATGGAAAACACCCAGAGTATTTACGCCGGACTGACTTATGGAAAAAATCAGTTAATGGAGAGCCTCAGCAATGAGGGGTCCCTGCGGGGAATCCGCGCCTAAGGTAAGTAAATCGGCCTGTTCCATGAGAAAGTTATAGCGTTTCATAATGGCATTTACTTCATAGATATAACAATCAATTAAATCGGGCTCTGTGACATTGTCGAAACCGGAGTAGGCAATTTCCAGAGCTCTTTTTGTTTTTTCCAGATCAGACAGAAGTGCGTTTCTTCTAATCTCTTTTTCCGTTATTGTACGATTTGCAGCATTTGTTTTGCCAAAATACATTTTCATAATCCATACACCTCTTTTAAAACTTATTTATAATTTATTCCTTATGTAGGTAAATATTTCCTGTTTGTAAGAGTATGGACATAAAAAAGAGACTTTATTCATATATCATTTATGGGGGGATAAAAGAGATGACAGAAAAAATTTTAAATTTTATTTTGCGGGGATTATTTGGAGTCTGTTCTATTTTTTTAATCAATCATTTTGTGATTGGAACTATGCCGGAATATGCACTTGGAATAAACGGTCTAACTTTTTTGACATCCGGAATGCTTGGATTACCGGGCGTTCTAGCGCTTTATGGCATAAAATTCTATATGTTAATATAAGAAATTACCAAAATTTATTTTTTTCATTAAAAGCTATTTACATCTGAAAAACCATTCGTTATAATCCATTTTACAAACAAAGAAGTCTTTTAATTACATTCGTAATCAGACTCATTGGAAGATTTCCTTCCACAATTCAGCTGAAATTATTAAAAAATGTCAAAGAAAAAGGAGGTTCTAATTGGAAAAACCAATCCTTGCGATATTCGATAGCGAGGAGAAATATGTTTACGGATTAATGGAATTTTTAAGCAGTAAACCAAATCTGCCATTTCAAATTCATGTCTTTACCGAAAAGGACAAGTTCTTTCAATATTCTAAAAAAGAAGAAATGGAATATCTTCTCATATCGGAACGCGTATATCAAAAAGAGGTGGAAGCATTACCTGTTTCACATATTATTGTTTTAAGTGAAAACAAAGATGCTATGAATGCAACGCTTGCACATATCTATAAGTATCAGTCCTGCGAAACCATTTATAAAGAGCTTCTGGAATATTACAGTAATTCTGCGGAAGCCACAAACCACATACTACGAAATAAAAATCAGAAAATGAAAATTATCGGAATCTATACACCAATTGGAAGGTGTCTTCAAACGACCTTTTCGATTACACTTGGGCAGCTTCTTGCAAAAAGAGCCAGAGTATTATATTTGAACTTTGAGCGTTATTCGGGTCTGTCATCCATGTTACACAGAAATTTTAAAAATGACCTTTCGGATTTTATGTATTACTTTCAATGCGCAAAGGAAAAAATGTCACTTCGATTGGAAAGTATGGTAGAAACAGTCAATGGACTGGATTTTATCCCACCGGTTGAGATTTATCAGAATCTTTTAGGAATTCAGGGAAAGCAATGGATGGAATTGTTCTATGAGATGGAAAAGAACAGTGACTATGATTATCTGATATTGGATTTAGCAGATGAACTTATGGATTTATGGGAAATTTTAAGAAATTGCTCGCTTGTTTATACCATTACACGTGGCGACGGAATGGCAATGGCAAAAATGGAACAATATGAAAAAGCATTGCACTTTATGGAATATGAAGATGTGTTAATAAAGACCAAAAAATTGCAGTTTCCTATATTTCGAGAATTACCCATGCATTTTGAGGAATTAACTTATGGAGAACTGGCAGCTTATCTGAAGAAAAATATTCTTCCGGAAATTATGGGAGGACAGGAAGATGTTCCGTGAGCTTCAGCAGGAAATTTTGAACCGGATGGATTTATCAAAGAGATTGTCCGAAGAGGAAATTCATGAACTGATTGATTTGGAAATTAGTTGTGAGAGTAAGAAAAATCCAATGGAAATATCATTTCGTGAAAAATTACATAAAAATATTTTTCAGACAATCCGCCAATTAGGTATTTTACAGGAACTCATCGAAAATCCAGATATTACAGAAATTATGGTAAATGGTACGGACCATATTTTTATTGAAAAAGGGGGTGTTCTGGAGCAGGTGCCGTTAAACTTTGAATCGAAAGAAAAGCTTACACAGATTATCTGGCAAATAACAGCAGACTGCAACCGGACCGTAAATGATGCACAGCCTATTGTAGATGCCCGGTTGCCGGATGGTGCACGCGTTAATGTGGTTCTTGCTCCGGTTGCAATAAATGGTCCCATTCTGACGATACGACGTTTTCCTAAAAGTCCTATCACTATGGATGCACTTTTAGAATATGGAACACTTACCGCAGAATGTCGGGATTGGCTAAAGAATGTGGTGGAAGCAGGATGTAATCTGCTGGTAAGCGGAGGGACCGGAACCGGGAAAACAACATTTTTAAATGTTCTGTCACAGTATATTCCGGATACGCAGCGTGTGATTACCATAGAGGACAGTGCAGAGTTGCAGATTCAGGGAATACCCAATCTGGTTCGTTTAGAGACAAGAAATGCAAATGTGGAAGGGTGTAAAGAAATTACCATCCGGGATTTAATCCGGACTTCGCTGCGAATGAGACCGGACCGGATTATCGTCGGTGAGGTCCGGGGAAAAGAAGCCATCGATATGCTTCAAAGTATTAATGTAGGCCACAGTGCCATGACAACAGTACATGCAAACAGTGTTTACCATGTCATCAGCCGTCTGGAAACCATGGTGCTTATGGGCATGGATATGCCAATAGCAGCAATCCGCAGGCAGATTGTGGATGGATTTGACCTTATGATTCATCTGGGCAGATGCAAGGATGGGAGGCGAATTGTTGTAGAGATTGCAGAGCCTGTAGAAATAGTAAATGGGGAGGTGTCCTGGAACACGATTTTTAAATACAATTTTCATGGGGAGCTTGTTAAGGTTGGAGATTTCACGCAAAAAACGAAAAACAAAATTAATTATTTTTAACGCAACAGGATTTTTGAAATTTACGAAAAAAGAAAAATTTTTTTTGGTTGCAAAAACTTTGGCAGTTATAGTGCTTCTGAATTACTATTTTTACCGCTCCCTCTGGGCATGGATATTATTAGTTGTAGTTGGCTGTTTTTATTTGCAGGAGGAAAGCAGAGAACTCCTTCAAAAGAAAAAAGAACAAATCAGGGAGCAGTTTAAAGAATTATTATTGCTAACGGCAACATTACAAAAGGCAGGATATTCTGTGGAAAATGCATTTCATCAAAGCTATCAGGATATGGAACATCTTTTTGGTGCAAACGCAGTAATATGTCAGTTCCTTAAGAGGCTTGCCATAGCAAGAAATAATCATGGCACCTTCGGAAAAATGTGGAAACAGATGGGAGAGGAAACAGGTATTGTGGAAATCTCCGAGTTTGGAGAAATTTATGAAATTGCATATCATCAGAGCGGAAATATTACGGCGGTTATGGAAAAAACATCGGACATGATAATACGAAAGGCAGAATTGAAAAGACAAGTCTATTTATCCATGGTAGAGAGGCGTTTCGAGGTGCGAATTATGACACTAATGCCGTTTGGAATCATACAATACATCTGCTTAACATCACCCGGATATTTTGATGCCATGTATCACTCCATGGCAGGAATATGTTTTATGACGCTGGCATTGGGCATCTATATATTGGCATATGTCTGGACATTGAAAATTATAAAAACGGGGAGAATGGAGTTTGAGTAAGAAAAAGAAATTGATTCTTCTGATATTCATAATAGGGATAGGCACTGCCATTGGAATTCATATTCGCAGCCAAAAGGAATTTCATTTGACAGATGCGGGACAGATAGTCCGAAATGAGCGGGGGGAAGGGGACTATCATATAAAGTTACAGGCCAAAACACAATATGGCGAAAAGGAAATCAATGTAAAGGTATCAGAACAAAACAGTGAGCAGAAATCAGTACAGGAGAAGGTGATAAAGGAAAATGTAACAGACACAGAAGAAAAACAGTTTTATGAAGAACTGGAGCAGGAAATTAATCGTATCAATCGCGAACAAAAAGAAGATACCTATTTCGATTTACCCACAAATTTTCATGGAATCCATATTATCTGGAAAGAAATAAAATCGCCACGGGAGCTTTGGATTTTACTGCTTTCCATTGTGGGAGCCTTATTGGTAAGTTATGCATTTGATTATGAAGAGAAGAAACAAAAAGAAATAAAAGCAGCACATCTTCGGGGAGTTTATACGGAATTTGTTGAGAAACTTCAAATGTATCTGATTGCGGGTTTAAGTACACGAAATGCCTTTTTTACAATAACAAGGCAATATTCTTTGCAAAAGAAACGGAGCAAAGGGCAGGATGCATTATGGAAAGAACTTTTTATTGTGTGTAATAAGCTTCAAAACGGAATCCGGGAAGAGGAGGTGTATGCAGAATGGGGAAAAGCATGTGGAGAAAAATTTTACCGTAAGTTGAGCTTTTTGCTGATTGTGAATTTGAAAAGAGGAAATCAGGAGATGCTGTCCTGCCTGCAAAAGGAAACATATCGAAATTGGGAATTACAGCAGGAGCAGATAAAAAAACAGGGAGAGGAAGCGTCGACAAAACTGTTATTTCCAATGGCATTGTTTTTAGTGGTAGTAATGATGCTGGTAATATTCCCGGCATATACAAAAATAGGAGGGATTTGAATGAAGAGGAAACAAATGAATAATAAAGGAATGGGTACGGTGGAAATGATTTTGATTATTGTCGTATTAATTGGTCTGGTGCTTATTTTTAAAACACAGATTATAAGTCTTGTTACTACGGTATTTGATAAGATTACTGTAGACAGCTCTACCATATTAGCATGAAGAAAGCTTCACTAACCGTTTTTTTATCTCTGACACTATCTATTTTTCTGAGTTTTTGTCTGATACTGATAGAAATCGCAATACAAAATCAACAGAGAATCCGCTTCCAAAGCTCAGTAGATGTTGGTATGGATTCTGTATTAGGAGAATACAGTGTCGCACTTTACGAACAGTATGGATTATTTTATGTGGATACCTCGTATCTGCATGCAGCTTCATCCATAGAAAATATGGAAAATCAACTGCAATTTTATCTTAAAAAGAATATGCAGACACATGTTGAAAATGATGCGGCACCATGGGGAAATTTGTTATTAACAGAAAGCACAATTACTTCTTTTGAAACGGCAGCAGCGGAGAATGGAGCTTCCTTAAGAAATCAGGCGGCGTGGTTTGTGCAAAATAATGGAGAAAGCAATTTTTCAGAAAGCGAAGTACGGGAAGCCGTACAAGCTTTTCGCGGGGAACATTGCGAGGACATGATTGCAGAGTGGGAAGCTCTCATGGGGCAGATTCTGGCTATGGAATTGCCTGAGATAAAAAATGAAAAAGGAGAGTGGGAAGAGGTCCCATTAGAAAATCCCGCGGATTGGGTATATGAACTTTCAAAAAGTGATTTTCTGTTTTTGTGTGAAGCAGAGCTTGAATCGATAGAAGCAGATGGTGTAAATCTGGATGCATTGTTATCACATCGAGGAATGCAGAACAGTCAAAGCTATCAAAGAGAATTTGAGGATGAACCGGAGCTTTTTCTGCGGTATCTTGCGACAAAAATGGGAAGTTATCAAGATGGAAGACAACATAGAGTCCTTTCCTGTCAGATGGAGTATCTTTTGGCAGGAGGTGACAGTGACTTAAAGAATCTGGAAGAAACGGTCCGGCAGATGTTTTTGTGGAGAATGTATGATAATCAACGCATGGCATTTCAGGATAATACTCTTTATGGGGAAGCTATGACCTGTGCCGAAGAGCTTATGGCGGTTCAGCTAAAGCCGGAGTTCCGGGAGCCCGTGATAAAAAGTATTCTATATGCATGTGCATTTTTGGAAAGTGTGAGTGATATGAAAATACTTTTGCATGGAGGTAACGTGCCACTCCGAAAGACAGGTCATGCGATGTCGGTGAATAATGTAAAAAATGGTACGGTATACACCGGGGATGGACAAGAGGGATTAAGTTATAGACAGTATGTAGAGGGAATGCTGTATCTGGAAGATTTACAAAGAATAACCATTCGCGCAATGGATTTAATGGAAATGGACATCCGGAGGAATACCCGAAATGATTTTTTCTCCATGGATTTTTGTGTGGAGAGGTTTTGTGCAAAAATATCTGCACGCGGTGCCTTTGGGAAATCATATGGTACAAGCCGGAAGTATGGATACTTTTAAGAAACGGAGAACGGAAAAATGCTCTCTTTGGATGAGAAACAAAAAACAGAAATAATAATAAAGAATTCTTCTCTCAAAGCAAGTGGAAAAAGGAACCAAACTCAGAAAAAGAGAGCGTTTTCCCGTTCTTACATAAAATATCATGCAAGTATGTCTGTGGAAGCGGCCCTTGTATTACCGATATTTTTGTTTTTCATTATGACCATATTGCTGGGGATTGAAATTGTACGGGCGCAGAGTAACGTATGGGGGAGCTTATGCCAGTCAGAAAGTGATTATTTTTTCCGGCAGTGTACAGAAACCTTAAGGTATCAAAGTTTTACAGAAGAAGTGGGAAATGGTTCTCTGGAAAAAGACGGAAAAATACAGATTAGGAATGAATCTGATGTTTTTGGAACAGGAAAAATAGAAATATATGCAAACTATCAAATAAAATCCTTTATTTCCTGGATGCCTATTCGAATTACAGGACAAGAGAAGCTGAAATTTGAGGAACGAATATTTGGTCATGCTTTTGTAGGCTATCATGGACCGATTGATGGAAACGGTGGAAGTGTTCAGGGAGAATATGTTTTTGTAACAAAAACAGGCGTAAGATATCATAAAACTATCGAGTGTGTTTCTCTGAAAATTCATCCAATAGCAGTTTTCTATGATGAGATTTCAGAGAAAAGAAATGCAGACGGTGGAAAATATTATCCATGTGAACGATGCTGGTCTAAAAGACAGGGAGTTGTATTTCTTACCAAAGAGGGTGACCGATATCACAGAGAGTCCAACTGCTCTTCCCTAAAAAGAACTGTCTATACGATAACGTTGCATCAGGCAATCAATGAGGGGAAAACGCCGTGTGCAAGATGCAATTAATTTTTTTAGAGGAAGAAAATGAGGATGATTCGGGAAAGTATTTGCATGTTGTTTTTATATTTTTTAGCCAAACAGGATTATAGACAATGCAGCATATCAGGAAAAAGCCTGTTTGAATTTGCAATCATTGGTATCATATTGAATTTTTTTGAAGAACGCACCTTTTTAACGGTATGGAATTTTTTCCCGGGAATATTGTTATTGATTCTTGCAGCCCTGACAAGACAGACGGTTGGATATGGAGATGGAATTGTGGCATGTATTTTGGGGTGCTATATCGAAGGGTATTGGATATTATTGTCGTTGACATTTGGGTTTCTTTTTACATTTTGCTATGGAATGTGCTGCATAAAGGGAAGGGAAGTATCAGAAAAAATGAAAATAGAACTTCCGTATCTTCCTTTTCTGCTTATGGGAATGGTGGTGATGCTGGGTGTCAGATAGAAAATGGAAAGCGTCTATGGTTGTAGAGGCATCTTATTTGGTGCCATATACTTTAATGCTTTATGCAATGCTTATCCTATTGGCTATAACGCTTCTACAACGCTGTTTAACTTCACAAAATCATTTTTTGGAGAACTTTGAAAACAGCAGACAGGCAATGATACAGGAAGGATATGGGGAAGTAATTTATGGAAAAAGAAAAGTATAAGGAAAACATAAGATTTGTAAGAGACTACCGTCATAATTATCTTGTTATGGGAGTACGTGAAATATCTTCGAATGAACAGTATGTGATAAAAATGATTACGGAAAACAAAATAGATGGATTGTTGCCCTGTCAGCAACGAAACATTAATGGCGAAATACTTTTGTATTATGAGATTACATCAAAACAATCCATGAAAAATCTTTTTGAAAGACAACTGTTTAAAATGGAACATTTGCAATATTTATTTCGAAATATAAAGAAATTAAATGTTGAGCTTGAAAAATATTTATTAAATGTAGGGAGCATATTTTTAGTTCCGGAATTTATCTTTTGCGATATAAATGTGGAGAAGTGCTGGTTTCTTCTTTATCCACAAGAAAGTGGAGCATTGGAGGAATGCTTTCAAAAATTAATGGATTTTCTTTTTGAACGGATGGATAAGGAGGATATCCGACTGGTAGAAGCAGTTTACCAGATGGCAGATTTGATTCATAAACAGCAATTTGTATTAGATGAGATATTAATTTGGTTTGAAGAAAATTATGGGGAACATAGTGAGGTGCCTGAGAGCCAGCCAACGAGGGAAAGCGTTATTGAGCAGCCGGAAGAGATACCCAGATATGAAGCAGAACAGGAATATAAGCCTCCCAGAAAAAGTATTTTTGCATGGGTAAAGGAAAGGTTATTTGGACAAAAAGAAAAAAAGGAGCCTTTTTGTGAAAAACAGATTTCTTATTGCGATACTTATGAAGCTGAGCCGGTAAAGAAGATAGAAGAAAGTGATTACACCATGTATATTCCATGGGTAGAAAACAGTGATAATAAGCTTTACGGTATCGGAAAAGGAAACAAGTATCATATTGCACTTTCCAAACTTCCATTAACCGTGGGGAAAATGCCCGGTGCAGTAGATATGGTAATTCAGGATCAGAGCATCAGCCGTCTGCATGCAAAATTTACGAGGGAAGGAAACCGCTTTTACATAACAGACTTAAATTCAACAAATGGTACTTTTCTTAACGGAATGAGGATGCAGCCAAATGCATGTGAACAGATTGAACCCGGAGATGAAATTGGTCTTGGAAAATTAAAATTCATTTACAGATAGAGGAAACCGCTTTATACTAGATATAGTATAAGTAAGGAAAGGCAGGTTCCATATGAAGATAAATATCTATTACGGCGGAAGAGGACTTATTGATGATCCGACGCTATATGTAATTAACAAAATGCAGGAAGTATTAACAGAACTTCATGTAGTAATAGAACGATTTAATTTGTATGAACTTAAAAACAGTATTACCACATTGCCGCAGACTTTGAAAACTGCGGATGGTATTATTCTGGCATCTACCGTGGAATGGCATGGAATTGGCGGATATATGACGCAGTTTTTGGATGCATGCTGGCTCTATGGCGATAAAGAAAAAATCGCAAAGATTTATATGTGTCCCATAGTCATGTCTACGACTTACGGAGAAAGAGAAGGAAAGCTGGATTTGTCCGTGGCATGGGAAATTCTCGGCGGGCTTCCCTGCAGTGGAATCTGTGGATATATTGCGGACACATCCATTTTTGAGAATAACGAAAATTACAGTAAAATTATTGAGAAAAAAGCAGAAAACATGTATCGCACCATTAATCAGAAAATGGAAAGCTTACCAGCCAGCAATCAGGCAGTGAAAAAGATGGTTTCCATTACGAAGAATATTGATTTGACACCACAGGAGTCAGAACAGCTTTCTCAATATGCGTCGGACGACAGTTATGTGAAAAGACAAAAAGAGGATATTCAGGAGCTTACAAGTCTTTTCCGGGATATGATGGGTAGTAAGGATATTGAAGAAAATCAGGAAGAATTCATACAGGAGTTCCAGGAACACTTTGTTCCACAACCGGGATTTGCTGCAAATTATAAGATTTTTATTGATGGGAAAAAGAAACCACTGATTATCGAGATTGATGGTGCAAGAAATAATTATTATTATGGAAGCTTTGACCATCCCGATGTAGAAATACAAATAAGCCATGAAACGATGGATGATATTATTTTTGCAAGAATGACGTTTCAGAGAGCATTTATGGGTGGTGCAATGAAAATGAAAGGAGATTTTAAAATACTCCGGACATTGGATCAGATTTTTGCATTTATGGAACCCAAATATTAAGTGAATAGAGAATGGAGAACAGAACAATGGATGAGAATTGTATTTTTTGTAAACTTGCAAATGGAATTATTCCAACCAGAAGTATTTATGAGGATGAGACTTTTAAGGTAATTATGGACGCATCACCGGCAACAAAGGGACATGCACTTATTCTGCCGAAAGAACATGCTGCAAACATTTATGAATTGCCGGAGGAAACGGCAGGTAAGGCATTTATTCTTGCAAAAAAACTTGCAACCGATATGACAAAGAAATTAAATTGCGATGGCTTTAATATTGTTCAGAACAATGGAGAGGCAGCAGGACAGACCGTATTCCATTTTCATATGCATCTGATTCCCAGATACGCAGATGATGCACAGAAAATCAATTGGGAACCCAGAACTTTTTCGGATGATATTATGGATGAAATTCAGAAGAAACTCAAAGAACAATAGAAGGATGCCTTAGATGAGAACAATAAAGACACAGGATATCATTTCAAATGTAAAAGAAATGTGTATAGAAGCAAACCATTTTCTGACGGAGGATATGAAACAAAAATTGCAGGAATCCGTTGAAAAGGAAAAATCGCCGGTAGGAAAACAGGTGCTTTGCCAATTACAGGAAAATTTGACGATTGCCGGACAGGATATGATACCCATTTGCCAGGATACCGGAATGGCAGTTGTTTTTGTAGAGGTAGGTCAGGAGGTCCATATCGAAGGAGGCGGTCTTACTGACGCGATTAACGAAGGTGTCCGCCAGGGATATACAGAAGGTTTTTTGCGCAAATCGGTAGTAGGAGATCCTCTTATAAGGGAGAATACCAAAGATAATACACCGGCAGTCATTCATTATGATATTGTTCCGGGAGATAAGGTAAAAATTACCATTGCGCCAAAAGGATTTGGCAGTGAAAACATGAGCCGGGTTTTTATGCTGAAGCCGGCAGATGGAATAGAAGGCGTAAAAAATGCAGTTTTGACAGCGGTAAAGGACGCAGGTCCGAATGCCTGTCCACCTATGGTAGTTGGTGTTGGAATTGGTGGAACGTTTGAGAAGTGTGCTATTTTGGCGAAAAAAGCACTTACACGTCCGGTAAATGAGCATTCTGATATCCCGTATGTAGAAACATTAGAGAAAGAGCTTCTTGAAACGATTAATAAATCCGGAATCGGACCGGGAGGTTTAGGAGGCACTGTGACAGCATTGGCAGTAAATATTAATACATATCCAACGCACATTGCAGGACTTCCGGTAGCCGTAAATATTTGCTGTCATGTAAACCGGCATTGTGTGCGAGAAATTTAGAAAAGGAAGAGTTTTATGGAAAGACATATCAGTGCTCCATTTGATCAAGAAGTGGCAAAGAGTTTAAGAAGTGGAGATTATGTATATATTACAGGAACTATATATACAGCCAGAGATGCCGCACATAAAAGAATGTATGAAGCAATACAGGAGAACAGGGAACTTCCTATATCAATGGAAAATAATGTGATTTATTATATGGGACCATCACCTGCAAGACTAGGGCATGCCATAGGTTCAGCCGGACCTACAACTGCAAGCAGAATGGACAAGTACGCACCAACGTTATTAGACCTTGGATTGCGTGGGATGATTGGAAAGGGAAAACGTTCGGAGGCGGTTCGGCAATCGATGATTAAAAATCAGGCAGTTTATTTTGCGGCTGTTGGTGGAGCAGGTGCATTGCTCTCAAAGGCAATTATCAGTTCCGAAGTAATTGCATATGATGATTTGGGAACAGAAGCGATTCGAAAGCTGGAAGTAAAAGATTTTCCGGTGATTGTTGTAATCGATTGCGAGGGTAATAATCTATACGAAACAGCAGTGAAACAATATCAGGAAGATGGAAAGGAATAGAAAGCATGCGAATTGCATTAATGGTCGGAAGACTTTTCTTTAAAGCCTTCTACTATTTTTTCCATATCTGGTGGTGTGGAATTAGTAAAAAGATATCTTTTGAAGAGTCCTATCGGTGGGTACAAAGAGCAGCAATCGATGCAAATCGTGCCGGCAGGGTTACCATAGAAGCACATGGAGTAGAAAACGTTCCAAAAGAAGGGGGCTTTGTGTTCTTTCCAAATCATCAGGGACTTTATGATGTGCTTGCCTTTTTGGAAACTTCACCAAGAGCATTTTCTTTTGTTATGAAAAAAGAAGCTTCTAATATAATATTATTAAAACAGGTAGCAAGAGCATTGGAAGCTTATGCAATTGACCGCGAAGATATTCGTCAATCCATGACAGTAATCAATCACATGGCAGAAGATGTAAAAGGAGGGAAAGGCTTCCTGATTTTTGCTGAGGGAACCAGAAGCCGTCAGGGAAATAAGCTTTTGGAATTCAAAGGAGGCAGTTTTAAGAGTGCCACAAAAGCAAGGTGTCCGATTGTTCCCTGTGCGTTGATTGATTCCTTTAAGCCGTTTGATGAAAATTCTATTAAACCGGTTACGGTAAAACTGTTTTATCTTCCGCCGATGTATTATGAAGAGTATAAGGATATGAAGACTGTAGAAATTGCAGCTGAAGTTAAGAGACGAATCGAAGAAGTTCAGAGGAGAGAAGCGGGCGAAGAAATTACAGAATCATAAATCATTTGAAAAATGATTGACAAACAAATATTGCTTTTGTATAATAACATTTGCGTCGTATGATGCACAACTGAATATTGGTAGCGGATGCAATTCAGATTGTTTATTTGGAGAAATACTCAAGAGGCTGAAGAGGCGCCCCTGCTAAGGGTGTAGGTCGTTCACGCGGCGCGAGGGTTCAAATCCCTCTTTCTCCGTTTCCCGCTACAAATTGTTAAAAGTCTGAAATATCAGGCTTTTATTTTTTCCCTTTTTATGGAAAGTACCAAAAGACACTAGATATTGAAAAGGAAAACCTATATCTTGTTGATAAAAAAATACTTTTAAATTCCGACGTTTTTTTATTGACATGTCGTATTTAGTGGTGCTATTATAAAATTCCACCGGCAAGAAAACGGTGAATAAAATTTTTTCAAAAAAGCTATTGACTTGGATAAAAACTCGTGATATTATATCAGAGTTGCGTCAAGAGACGAAGGTTTTTTGAAAGCAACAGAACCTTGACAAATAAACAGCAATGCAACCCTGAAAAATTCCAGAAAACGAGTCGTAAGACTCAAAG
>CAKRVA010000014.1 GCA_934408585.1 uncultured Lachnospiraceae bacterium | reverse complement strand
GAAACAGTTAAGAAGAACGGATCTCAGGTAAGTGGACCGGTACCTCTTCCTACTAAGAAGGAAGTTGTTACTATCTTAAGAGCGGTTCATAAGTACAAAGATTCCAGAGAACAGTTCGAACAGAGAACCCACAAGAGACTGATCGATATCATTACACCAACACCTAAGACAGTTGATGCTTTGCAGAGACTTGAAATGCCTGCTGGTGTGTACATCGACATCAAGATGAAAAACAAGTAAGCAAACAAAAAAGTGAGTAACAAACAAAACCCCTACACTAGAATGACCCGATCGGGTCCGCTGTAGAATCAAATGGAGGTAAAGAAATGAAAAAAGCTATTTTAGCAACAAAAGTCGGAATGACTCAAATCTTCAACGAGGACGGAGCATTAATTCCCGTAACTGTACTTCAGGCTGGACCTTGTGTTGTAACACAGGTAAAGACCGTTGAGAATGATGGTTACAGTGCAGTACAGGTTGGCTTTGTTGACAAGAAGGAAAGAATTGTAAACAAAGACAAGAACGGAAAGAAAGAAGTCGTTCACAGACATGGTGTAAACAAGGCCATGAAGGGACACTTTGACAAAGCAGGCGTATCCTGCAAGAGATATGTCAGAGAGTTCAAGTTTGACAATGCTGAGGAATATACACTTGGAAGCGAGATTAAGGCTGATATGTTTGCAGCTGGCGACAAGATTGATGCATCCGCAATTTCCAAAGGTAAAGGATTCCAGGGTGCAATCAAGAGACACGGACAGCACAGAGGTCCTATGGCTCACGGTTCCAAATTCCATCGTCATCAGGGTTCCAATGGTGCCTGCTCATCACCTAGCCGTGTATTCAAGGGCAAAGGAATGCCAGGACATATGGGTTGCGTAAAAGTAACTGTACAGAATCTTGAAGTAGTAAGAGTTGATGCAGAAAACAATCTTCTTCTTGTAAAGGGCGCTGTACCGGGACCTAAGAAAGCCTTAGTTACTATTAAAGAAACAGTTAAGGCTAACGCTTAAAGCGATAAGATGAAAGGAGGACCATTCAGATGGCAAACGTATCTGTTTATAATATGGAAGGCAAGGAAGTTGGCACAATCGAATTAAACGATGCGGTATTTGGTGTTGAAGTAAATGAACATCTTGTACACATGGCAGTTGTGCAGCAGCTTGCAAATAATCGTCAGGGAACACAGAAAGCAAAAACACGTTCTGAAGTTTCCGGTGGCGGAAGAAAACCTTGGAGACAGAAAGGAACCGGTCATGCAAGACAGGGTTCAACAAGATCTCCTCAGTGGACAGGAGGCGGTGTTGTATTTGCTCCTGTACCAAGAGATTATTCTTTCAAGATTAACAAGAAAGAAAAGAGAGCAGCATTAAAGTCCGCTCTTACAAGCAGAGTTCTTGATAACAAGCTTATTGTTGTAGATGAACTCAAGTTTGATGAAATCAAGACAAAGAAGTTCCAGACAGTTATGGACAACTTAAAAGTTAAGAAAGCATTAGTAGTAATTGCTGATAACGATGAAAAGGTTGTAATGTCTGCAAGAAACATCCCTACTGTTAAGACAGCATTGGTTAATAGCATCAATGTTTACGATATCTTAAAGGGTGACACACTCGTTCTTACTAAGGACGCAGTAGCAAAGATTGAGGAGGTGTATGCATAATGGCAGCAGTTCAGTATTATGACGTAATCCTTAAGCCGGTTATCACTGAAAAGAGTATGGCAGGCATGGGTGAAAAGAAGTACACATTCTTAGTTCATCCCGAAGCAAACAAGACAATGATTAAAGAAGCTGTTGAAAAAATGTTCGAAGGAACCAAGGTAAAGAAAGTAAACACAATGAACCTTGAAGGAAAGAACAAGAGACGTGGTATGGTAGTTGGTAAGACTGCTAAGACCAAAAAGGCAATCGTTTGGTTGACCGACGACAGCAAGGACATTGAAATCTTCGCAGGATTATAAGAAGCATAAAGCGAAGAAACGTATGCACAAACAAGTGCGATAAGAAATGTAAACTCGAAAGGAGATAAGACAATGGGAATTAAGACATATAATCCCTATACACCTTCCAGAAGAAACATGACTGGTTCTGATTTTTCAGAAATCACAAAAACAACTCCTGAAAAATCTTTGTGTGTATCCTTAAAGAAAAACTCTGGTCGTAACAATCAGGGTAAGATTACTGTAAGACACCGCGGAGGCGGCACAAGAAGACAGTACAGAATGGTAGATTTCAAGAGAAATAAAGATGGAATTCATGCAACAGTACTTGGTATTGAGTATGATCCAAACAGAACAGCAAATATAGCATTGATCTGTTATGAAGATGGAGAAAAGGCATACATCCTTGCTCCGGAAGGATTAACAGACGGTATGCAGGTTATGAATGGACCGGACGCAGAAGTTCGTGTTGGTAACTGCTTACCATTATCCGCAATCCCTGTTGGTACTCAGGTACACAACATTGAGTTATATCCTGGAAAGGGTGGCCAGATGGTTCGTTCCGCTGGTAACAGCGCACAGCTTATGGCAAAAGAAGGAAAGTACGCAACACTTCGTCTTCCTTCCGGCGAAATGAGAATGGTGCCAATCGTTTGTAGAGCAACTGTTGGTGTTGTAGGTAATGTAGACCATAGCCTTGTTAAAATTGGTAAAGCTGGACGTAAGCGTCACATGGGTATCCGTCCTACAGTTCGTGGTTCTGTTATGAACCCTAACGACCATCCACACGGTGGTGGTGAAGGAAAGACCGGTATCGGACGTCCTGGTCCATGTACACCTTGGGGCAAGCCTGCTCTTGGTTTGAAGACACGTAAGAAGAAAAAAGCTTCTAACAAGTTGATTGTAAGAAGAAGAGACGGCAAGGCCATCAAATAATAAGGAGGAGAGAAAATGGCTAGATCACTGAAAAAAGGACCTTTCGCAGACGCAAGCCTGTTAAAAAAGGTAGATGCAATGAATGCAGCAGGACAAAAGCAGGTTATTAAGACCTGGTCACGTCGTTCTACAATCTTCCCCTCTTTTGTGGGACACACATTTGCAGTTCACGACGGAAGAAAGCACGTTCCTGTATATGTAACAGAAGATATGGTTGGACACAAGCTTGGTGAGTTTGTAGCAACCAGAACTTATAGAGGACACGGAAAAGACGAAAAGAAGTCTAAAGTAAGATAAGGAGGTTTTTATCATGGCAAAAGGACATAGATCCCAAATTAAAAGAGAAAGAAACGCGCAGAAAGATGTAAGACCTTCCGCTAAGTTATCTTACGCAAGAGTGTCAGTTCAGAAAGCATGTTTCGTTTTAGATGCCATTAGAGGCAAAGATGTAGAAACAGCATTGGGAATTCTTGAATACAATCCCAGATATGCTTCTGCATTAATCAAAAAATTATTGGAATCCGCTCGTGCAAATGCTGAGTATTTGTACAGCCAGGACCCGACAAAGTATCCGAATCCGGAAAACCTTTACGTTGCAGAATGTTATGCAAATAAGGGACCTACAATGAAAAGAGTGAAACCTAGAGCACAGGGAAGAGCTTATCGTATTGAAAAGAGAATGAGCCACATCACTGTAGTGCTTGATGAAAGATAGAAGGAGGACGATGGAATGGGACAGAAAGTTAATCCTCACGGCTTAAGAGTCGGTGTTATTAAGGATTGGGATTCTAAGTGGTACGCAGAAGACGAATTCGCAGATTTTCTTGTAGAAGATTATGATATTCGTAAGTACCTTAAGAAGAAATTATACAGCGCAGGAGTTTCCAAGATTGAAATCGAAAGAGCTTCTGACAGAGTAAAAGTTATCATCTTCACAGCAAAGCCTGGTGTTGTAATCGGTAAGGGCGGAGCTGAAATCGAAGTAACTAAGAAAGAACTTTCCAAGATGACCGGAAAGAAAGTATTAGTAGACATCAAAGAAATCAAGAGACCGGATAAGGATGCACAGCTTGTAGCAGAAAACATTGCTCAGCAGCTTGAAAACCGTGTTTCTTTCAGACGTGCTATGAAGTCCTGCATGGGCAGAACCATGAAGGCTGGAGCACTTGGAATTAAGACTTCCGTATCCGGACGTCTTGGCGGTGCTGATATGGCTCGTACAGAGTTCTACAGCGAAGGTACTATTCCTCTTCAGACATTACGTGCTGATATCGAATATGGATTCGCTGAAGCAAATACCACCTATGGCAAGGTTGGTGTAAAAGTATGGATTTACAAGGGTGAAGTACTTCCTACTAAGAAGAATGAAGAAAAAGTGCAGGAAGGGAGCGATAAATAATGTTAATGCCAAAAAGAGTAAAACGTCGTAAACAGTTCCGTGGCACCATGAGAGGAAAAGCAACCCGTGGTAACACAATTACTTACGGTGAGTACGGTATTATTGCAACAGAGCCTTGTTGGATTAAGTCAAACCAGATCGAAGCAGCCCGTGTAGCTATGACTCGTTACATTAAGCGTGGTGGTAAGGTTTGGATTAAGATTTTCCCTGACAAACCGGTTACTGTTAAGCCTTTGGGAACACGTATGGGTTCCGGTAAAGGTGCATTGGAATATTGGGTAGCAGTTGTTAAACCAGGCCGTGTTATGTTTGAAATTGCAGGAGTTCCTGAAGAAGTAGCAAAAGAAGCTTTGCGTCTTGCTACACATAAGCTCCCTTGCAAGTGTAAGATTGTTTCTAAGGCCGACTTGGAAGGTGGTGTATCAAATGAAAACTAATAAGTATGTAGAAGATTTAAAAGCAAAATCAGCTGCAGAATTAGCGCAGGATTTAGTAGCTGCTAAGAAAGAACTTTTCAATTTGAGATTCCAGAACGCAACAAATCAGCTGGATAACACAGCAAGAATTAAGGAAGTTAGAAAGAATATCGCAAGAATACAGACTGTAATCACACAGAAAGCTAACGAAGCTTAATCGTTTGTTGTTCGAATGTCAAAGAAAGGAGACGTAAAGTCGTGGAAGAAAGAAATTTAAGAAAGACACGTACCGGTAAGGTTGTCAGCAATAAGATGGACAAAACAATCGTTGTTGCCATTGAAGAGCATGTTAAGCATCCCCTTTACAAGAAGATTGTGAAAGATACTTACAAGTTAAAGGCTCATGATGAGAACAATGAATGCCAGATTGGCGATACAGTTAAAGTAATGGAAACAAGACCTTTATCCAAGGATAAGAGATGGAGACTTGTTGAGATCGTTGAGAAAGCGAAATAATGGAAGGAGAAAATTAGCATGATTCAACAGGAAAGCAGACTTAAAGTTGCTGATAACACTGGTGCTAAGGAAATCCTTTGTATCAGAGTTATGGGCGGATCTACAAGAAGATATGCAAATATCGGTGATGTGATTGTTGCTACGGTTAAAGATGCAACACCAGGCGGCGTTGTTAAGAAAGGTGACGTTGTTAAGGCAGTTGTTGTTCGTTCCGTAAAAGGCGCACATCGTAAAGATGGTTCTTATATTAAATTTGATGAAAATGCTGCTGTTATCATTAAAGATGATAAGACTCCCAGAGGAACACGTATTTTTGGACCAGTAGCAAGAGAGCTTCGTGAAAAACAGTTTATGAAAATTGTTTCTTTGGCTCCAGAAGTATTATAGGAGGGAACAAGCATGGCAAGTTTAAAGATTAAAAAAGGCGATACCGTTAGAGTAATTGCCGGAAAAGATAAAGACGCAGAAGGTAAAGTACTTTCCGTAGACGCTAAAAACAAGAAAGTTGTTGTTGAAGGTGTTGGAATGATGACAAAGCACACAAAACCTTCCGCAGCGAACCAGAATGGTGGAATTGTTCAAAAAGAAGCTCCTATTGATTTGTCTAACGTTATGTACGTTCATAAGGGAAAAGCAACAAGAGTTGGTTTCAAGATGGACGGAGACAAGAAAGTACGTTTCGCAAAGTCAACAGGTGACGTGATTGATTAATTCTAGGAAAGGAGAACTGGAAGCGTGAGCAGACTTAAAGATATGTATAAAAACGAGATCGTAGATGCTATGATCAAGAAGTTTGGTTATAAAAACATTATGGAAGTACCCAAGCTTGACAAAATCGTAATTAACATGGGCGTTGGCGAAGCAAAAGATAATGCAAAAGCATTAGAAGGCGCTGTTAAGGACATGGAAACAATTACAGGTCAGAAAGCTGTACTTACCAAAGCAAAAAATTCTATTGCTAACTTTAAAATCAGAGAAGGAATGCCAATCGGATGTAAAGTAACTCTTCGTGGTGACAAAATGTATGATTTTGCAGACCGCTTAATCAATCTTGCATTACCTCGTGTACGTGACTTCAGAGGTGTAAATCCTAATGCTTTCGATGGTAGAGGAAATTACGCACTTGGTATCAAGGAACAGATTATCTTCCCTGAAATCGAATATGATAAGGTTGATAAGATTAGAGGTATGGACGTAATTTTTGTTACCACAGCAAAGACCGATGAAGAAGCACGTGAATTGTTAAGATTATTTAACATGCCTTTCGAAAAGTAAGGCCGTTGATCGAGAAGGAGGTAAAGTAAGCACATGGCTAAAACATCTATGAAGGTTAAACAGCAGCGTACTCCGAAGTTTTCTACAAGAGAATATACTCGTTGTAGAGTATGCGGACGTCCACACTCTGTTTTAAGAAAATACGGAATTTGCAGAGTATGTTTCCGTGAATTAGCATATAAAGGCCAGATTCCTGGAGTCAAAAAGGCTAGTTGGTAAAATATTAAGGAGGAAGAAAGAAAATGACAATGAGCGATCCTATTGCAGATATGCTTACAAGAATCCGTAATGCAAATACTGCAAAACATGATACAGTAGACGTTCCCTCTTCCAAGATGAAACTTGCTATTGCTGACATCTTATTGGAAGAAGGCTACATTAAGAAATACGATCTGATTGATGAAGGAAACTTCAAAACCATCCGCATCACATTAAAGTATGGTGCAGACAGAAATGAAAAGATTATCAGCGGATTAAAGAGAATCTCTAAGCCAGGTCTTCGTATTTACGCTGGTAAGGATGAACTCCCAAGAGTTCTTGGTGGATTAGGAATAGCTATTATTTCTACCAACCAGGGCGTTGTAACTGATAAGAAAGCCAGAGAACTTCAGGTAGGCGGAGAAGTATTAGCTTACGTATGGTAATTTGGTGATATTTTATAACAAATATAGGAGGTACGGGCATGTCACGTATAGGAAGAATGCCAATCGCGATTCCTGCAGGTGTTACTGTAGAGGTTGCAGAAAATAATAAAGTGACTGTAAAAGGTCCTAAGGGAACACTTGAAAGAGTTATGGTTCCTGAAATGGAAATCAAGGTTGAAGGAGCAGAAGTAACTGTTACAAGACCAAACGACCTGAAGAGAATGAAATCTTTTCACGGACTTACAAGAACATTGATTCACAACATGATTGTCGGTGTTACCGAAGGTTTTGAAAAGAAGCTGGAAGTAAACGGTGTTGGTTACAGAGCAGCCAAGGCCGGAAAGAAACTGACCTTATCCCTTGGATATTCTCATCCAGTAGAAATGGACGATCCGGAAGGCATCGAAACTGTTCTTGATGGACAGAATATCATCATCGTTAAGGGTATTGATAAAGAAAAAGTTGGCCAATACGCAGCTGAAATCAGAGACAAGAGAAGACCGGAACCTTATAAGGGCAAGGGAATCAAGTATGCTGATGAAACAATCAGACGTAAAGTTGGTAAGACTGGTAAGAAATAGATAAGGAGAGTATAAAGATGGTTAGTAAAAAGTCAAGACAAGATGTACGTGTTAAAAAACACATGAAAATACGTAACCGTTTTAGCGGTACAGCTGAAAGACCACGTCTTTCCGTATTCAGAAGCAATAATCATATGTATGCTCAAATTATTGATGATACCGTTGGAAATACATTAGTTTCCGCTTCTACTACTGAAAAGGCAGTAAAGGCAGAGCTTGAGAAGACCAACAACGTTGATGCAGCAGCATATTTAGGAACAGTTATTGCAAAGAGAGCACTTGAAAAAGGTATTGATACCGTTGTTTTTGATAGAGGCGGCTTTATATACCAGGGTAAAATAGCAGCATTAGCTGAAGCAGCCAGAGAAGCTGGCTTGAATTTCTAAGAAGGGAGAAACGTACATGAGAAAGACAATCATCGATGTCAGCAACATGGAATTAACAGAAAAAGTTGTTACCATCAAGCGTGTAACTAAGGTTGTTAAAGGTGGACGTAACATGCGTTTTACAGCTTTAGTAGTAGTTGGAGACATGAACGGCCATGTTGGTGCAGGTCTTGGAAAAGCAACAGAAATCCCTGAAGCGATCCGTAAAGGAAAAGAGGATGCTATTAAGAACCTGGTTTCCGTTGCAACAGATGAAAATATGAGTATTACACATGATTTTATTGGTAAGTTTGGTTCCGCTTCCGTTCTTCTGAAGAAGGCTCCGGAAGGTACCGGTATCATCGCAGGTGGTCCTGCACGTATTGTTTGTGAACTTGCCGGAATTAAGAATATCCGTACCAAGTCTCTTGGATCAAACAATAAGCAGAATGTTGTACTTGCAACAATCGCAGGATTAAGCGAACTTAAGACACCAGAAGCAGTAGCTAAGAATCGTGGTAAATCATTAGAAGAAGTAATGGCATAGGAGGGAATAAACGATGGCAGAACAGAAAATGTTAAAGATCACATTAGTAAAATCTCCTATCGGAGCAGTTCCTAAACACAGAGCTACTGTTGAATCTATGGGACTTAGAAAGCTGAACAAGAGCATCACATTGCCGGACAATGCGGCAACAAGAGGTCAGATTCAGCAGATCAGACATTTAATTAAAGTAGAAGAAGTATAATAGATAAGGAGGTGTCAGGAACATGGAATTATCAAATTTAAGACCTGCAGAAGGTTCTACACATAGTGATAATTTTAGAAGAGGTCGTGGACACGGTTCAGGAAATGGTAAGACAGCTGGTAAGGGTCATAAGGGTCAGAAAGCTCGTTCGGGAGCACCAAGACCAGGCTTTGAAGGTGGTCAGATGCCATTATACAGACGTATTCCTAAGAGAGGATTCAAATGTCCAAGCCACTTAGAAATCGTTAGTGTTAATTTGAGTATTTTGAATGACAGATTCGAAGATGGAGCTGTTGTTGATGTAGATGCTTTAATCGCAGCAGGAATCATTAAGAATCCTAAAGACGGTGTTAAGATCCTCGGAAACGGAGAATTAACCAAGAAGCTTACCGTAAAAGCAAATGCGTTCAGTGCATCTGCAAAGGAAAAGATTGAAGCTATTGGTGGAACAGCAGAGGTGATGTAATGTTTACAACCCTGAAAAATGCATTCAAAATCAAAGAAATCAGAAATAAAATTTTATTTACTTTAGGCATGTTAGCTGTGATTCGTCTTGGTTCACAGCTTCCCGTGCCGGGAATTCGTGTGGAACAGTTCACCGATTGGTTTCGCCAGAAGATTGGTGGTGCAGATTCATCAGGCTTCCTTGATGCAATAACAGGTGGTTCTTTTGAGAATATGTCCATCCTGGCTTTGAACATTACCCCATACATTACTTCATCCATTATTATGCAGCTTCTTACGATTGCAATTCCGAAGCTGGAAGAAATGCAGAAGGATGGAGAAGATGGAAGAAAGAAGATTGCTTCCATTACCCGTTATGTAACAGTTGGTCTGGCTTTGATTGAATCATTTGCTATGGCAATTGCTTTCTGGAGAGGAAGAATGTTGGTTGATAATAACGTGTTAAACGTTTTGACAGTTATTGCAACATTGACAGCAGGTAGTGCTTTCCTGATGTGGGTAGGTGAAAGAATTACAGAAAAAGGTATTGGAAATGGTATTTCTATCGTATTGGTAATCAATATTATTTCCAGAATTCCACAAGATATTTCGCAGCTCTTCAACACGTATGTTTTCAGAAGCGACAGAACAATTGCATTATGTGTTGTTGCAGCATTGGTAATTATTGCAGTAATCGTAGCAGTCGTTGTTTTGGTAATCATCTTAAACGATGGCGTTCGCAAGATTCCTGTACAGTATGCAAAGAAAGTACAGGGAAGAAAGGTAGTTGGAGGACAGTCCTCTTCCATTCCTTTAAAAGTAAATACGGCTGGTGTTATTCCGGTTATCTTTGCTTCTTCATTGATGCAGCTTCCGGTAGTAATCTGCAGCTTCTTCGGTATTCAGGGAAGCGGTGTATGGGCACATATCCTTCGCGGATTAAGCTCCAGCAACTGGTGTAACCCGAAAGAGCCGGTTTATTCTATCGGTTTGGTTGTATACATTTTGTTAGTAATCTTTTTTGCATATTTCTATACATCTATTACCTTCAATCCATTGGAGATTGCAGATAATATGAAGAAATCAGGAGGATTTATTCCTGGTATCAGACCTGGTAAACCAACCAGTGATTACTTAACAAAGATTCTGAACTACATCATTTTCATTGGTGCAGTCGGTCTTACCATTGTATGTGTCATTCCATTCGTATTTAACGGTGTATTTGGCGCACAGGTATCCTTTGGCGGAACAAGCTTGATTATTATTGTCAGCGTTGTTCTTGAAACAATGAAGCAGGTAGAATCACAGATGCTTGTTCGTAACTACAAAGGTTTTTTAAATGATTAGTAATTGTTCATATTAGAGGTGCAAGGGAAGCGTGTGCTTCCCCTATGCCTCTATATTCTTGTTTTTTAGAGAGGTATATCGAGATGAAAGTAATTATGTTAGGAGCACCTGGTGCAGGAAAAGGCACACAGGCAAAAATGATTGCAGAAAAATACAGCGTTCCACACATTTCCACCGGAGATATTTTCAGAGCAAATATCAAAGAGGGAACCGAACTTGGTATGGAAGCGAAGAAATATATGGACCAGGGACAGCTTGTTCCGGACGAATTAACCGTAAAAATCCTTCTTGACCGTGTTGCCAAGGATGATTGCAAGAACGGATATGTTCTGGATGGTTTTCCAAGAACCATTCCTCAGGCAGAAGTTCTTGACAAGGCATTAAATGAAATCAATGATAAGATTGATTATGCAATTAATGTAGATGTTCCGGATGAAAATATTATTAAGCGTATGGGTGGCAGACGTGCATGCCTTTCCTGTGGCGCAACATATCATATTGAACATATTCCGCCGAAAAAAGAAGGAATTTGTGATGTATGTGGACAGGAGCTTGTTCTCCGTGATGATGATAAGCCGGAAACCGTAAAGAATCGTCTGGATGTATATCATAAGCAGACACAGCCTCTGATTGATTTCTACAATGCAAAGGGAATTCTGAAGAGTGTTGATGGTACCGTAGATATGAAAGACGTTTTTGCAGCAATCGTTGCAATTTTGGGTTAATTTATATGGCAGTAACGATTAAATCGGCAAAAGAAATTGAACTGATGAGGGAGTCCTGTCGGATATTGGAGCTTGTTCATAATGAACTTGGTGAATTTGTCCGACCGGGCATTACCACTGCAGATATCGATGCACTTGGAGAAAAACTGATACGCGGATATGGATGCACTCCGAACTTTTTACATTATAACGGGTATCCGGCATCCATCTGTGTTTCTGTGAATGATGAGGTTGTTCATGGAATTCCGTCAAAGGAGCGTGTACTGCAGGAGGGGGACATTGTCAGTCTGGATGCAGGATTGATTTATCAAGGATATCATTCGGATGCGGCAAGGACGTATCCGGTTGGAAAAGTCAGTGAAGAAGCTTCCCAATTAATTGAAGTGACCAGACAAAGCTTTTTTGAAGGTATCAAATATGCAAAGGCAGGAAATCATTTACATGATATCTCCAATGCGATTGATGCATATTGTACCAAAAGAGGCTATGGAGTGGTAAGACAGCTGGTTGGTCATGGAATTGGAACACAGCTTCACGAAGATCCGCAGATACCAAATTTCCATCAATGGCGACGGGGAATTAAATTGCGCCCCGGAATGACACTTGCCATAGAGCCAATGATAAATATAGGAACCTATGAAGTGGATTGGCTGGATGATGACTGGACGGTTGTAACCGCAGATGGTTCCTTATCCGCACACTATGAAAACACCATTTTAATTACAGAAGGCGAACCGGAAATTTTGACGCTTTCTACCTATAAATAGGAAGGGATGGTGAGCGGAATGGTTGGTATGTTTGCAATCTCCAAAGCAGGTCATGACCAGGGAAAATGGTATGTGGTTCTAAACGAAGATGAAAACTATGTATATTTAACAGATGGAAATCTTCGGACAACAGAACATCCTAAGAAAAAAAAGAAAAAACATATTCAGCCGGTAACATTCGGAATAAATCAGGAACTGGCTGAAAGAATCCAGAAAATGCAACCAGTGAATAATGAAGAAATAAAGTATGCAATAAAGTGCAGACGTAAGGAGGTAACCCATGTCTAAAGCTGACGTAATCGAAATTGAAGGAACTGTAGTTGAAAAACTTCCCAATACCATGTTTCAGGTAGAACTTGAAAATGGACACAGAGTACTTGCTCACATCAGTGGCAAGTTAAGACAGAATTTTATCCGTATTCTTCCGGGAGATAAAGTAACATTGGAATTATCCCCATATGATTTGAGCAAAGGAAGAATTATCTGGAGAGATAAATAAGATATCAGATGCAGGAAAATAAGCCTTGCATTTGTATATAGAAGATGCTATAATGTAAAACGGTCTTTTTTGAAAGGAGGGTTTAACATGAAGGTTAGATCATCAGTAAAACCGATTTGCGAGAAATGCAAAATCATCAAGAGAAAAGGACGTATCAGAGTTATCTGTGAGAATCCGAAGCACAAACAGAGACAGGGATAATCTGCTGCATATCATGAATTGAGATGTAGGAGGATTCTTGTCTATTTGTATATGAAGCGGCTGCAGTGCCTTATGAGCACTGATTTGTATATAAATTGTTCCAAGGAGCCTTAGTAGATTACTTCTTGATTCGCAGGTTTGCGATGATGATTTATGTCGCAGTGACCACAAAGGACCAGGTCACGTGATTTGCGTAAGATCGGAAACGTCCGATTGGGCGAAGAGCCCCAATCAATTAGTATCAATGTATGAGAGTTCATACAAGAAAATGGAGGAAAAGTAAATGGCTCGTATTGCAGGTGTTGACTTACCTAGAGAAAAGCGTGTAGAAATCGGCTTAACTTATGTTTATGGAATCGGTAGAGTAAGCGCTACCAAGATTCTTGAAAAGGCACAGGTTAATCCTGATACCCGCGTAAGAGAATTAACTGACGATGAAGTTAAGAGAATCAGCGAAGTAATTGATGCTGAGTACATGGTAGAAGGTGATTTAAGAAGAGAAATCGCCCTGAATATCAAGAGACTTCAGGAAATCGGTTGCTACAGAGGAATCCGTCATAGAAAAGGACTTCCTGTACGTGGTCAGAAGACTAAGACCAACGCTAGAACCCGTAAAGGTCCTAAGAGAACTGTAGCTAATAAGAAGAAATAGGAACAGTAAACATTAATTAAAATTTTGAGAAAGTAGGTTAGTTTAGATGGCAGCAAAAAAAGTTACGAAAAAAGTGACAAAAAAACGTGTCAAGAAAAACGTTGAACATGGACAGGCACATATTCAGTCTTCTTTTAACAACACAATCGTTACATTGACAGACAATGAAGGAAATGCTCTTAGCTGGGCAAGTGCTGGTGGTCTTGGATTTAGAGGTTCAAAGAAATCTACTCCGTATGCAGCTCAGATGGCAGCTGAAACAGCAGCAAAGGCAGCTTTGATACACGGCTTAAAGACGGTAGACGTATTTGTAAAGGGACCTGGTTCAGGACGTGAAGCAGCAATCCGTGCACTTAGTGCATGTGGCATTGATGTTACAAGCATCAGAGACGTAACACCGGTACCTCATAACGGATGTCGTCCTCCGAAGCGTCGTAGAGTTTAGTTTTTGTGTTTTTACACATGGTAATCCAGTTGGATGAAGGTACGAAATGTACTGTAAACAATATTAAAATAAGGAGAATAAAAAAATGGCAGTAAACAGAGTTCCTGTATTAAAGAGATGTAGAGCTCTTGGTCTTGAGCCTTCTTTTCTTGGATATGATAAGAAGTCTAACAGAACCAACGCAAGAGCTGGTAAGAAAGTAAGTGAATATGGTCTTCAGTTAAGAGAAAAACAGAAAGCAAAATTCATTTACGGTGTATTAGAGAAACCTTTCAGAAACTACTATGAAAAGGCTGACCGTATGAAAGGAATGACCGGTGAAAACCTTATGGTTATCCTTGAGAGCAGACTTGACAATGTTGTTTTCAGAATGGGATTTGCAAGAACCAGAAGAGAAGCAAGACAGATTGTTGACCATAAGCATATTTTAGTAAATGGTAAGCAGGTAAATATTCCTTCCTACTTAATTAAGGCAGGAGATGTTATCGAAGTTAGAGAAAAATCCAAATCTTTACAGAGATATAAGGACATTCTTGAGGTAACAGCTGGAAGACTTACACCAGAATGGGTAGACGTAGATAAGGAAGCATTCAAGGGAACCGTTAAGAACCTTCCTACCAGAGAAATGATTGATGTTCCTGTAAATGAAATGCTTATTGTCGAATTATATTCCAAATAATAATGTTTCTTATATTGTTCGTAAAGGAGGGTATTTGCAGTGTTTGATTTTGAAAGACCAAATATTGAAGTGGCAGAAATCTCTGAAGATAAGAAGTATGGCAGATTCGTTGTGGAGCCTTTGGAAAGAGGCTATGGAATTACACTTGGTAATTCCCTTAGAAGAATCATGCTTTCTTCCTTACCCGGTTCAGCAGTAAGCCAGGTGAAAATTGAAGGTGTTCTTCATGAATTCAGTTCTATTGAAGGCGTTAAAGAAGATGTGACTGAGATTATTATGAATATCAAGAGCGTTGCAATCAAAAACAGCAGCGATACCAACGAACCTAAGACTGCATACATTGAGTATGAAGGAGAAGGCGTAGTTAAGGCTTCCGATATTCAGTGCGATCAGGATATTGAAATCCTGAATCCGGATCAGACAATTGCTACTTTAAGTGGAAAGAATACCAAGCTTTATATGGAACTTACCATTACCAAGGGTAGAGGATATGTAAGTGCTGATAAGAACAAGAGTGATGATTTACCAATCGGTGTGATTGCAGTAGATTCCATCTATACTCCTGTTGAAAGAGTAAATGTGACCGTAGAGAATACTCGTGTTGGTCAGATTACAGACTATGATAAGCTGACACTTGATGTTTATACCAATGGTACTTTGGATCCAGATGAAGCAGTTAGTTTAGCTGCAAAAGTACTTAGCGAACATTTAAGCCTCTTCGTTAATTTATCTGAGAATGCGAAAACCGCAGAAATCATGGTAGAAAAAGAAGAAGATGAAAAAGAAAAAGTTTTAGAGATGAGCATTGATGAGCTTGAACTCTCTGTTCGTTCCTACAACTGCTTAAAGAGAGCTGGTATCAATACAGTGGAAGAATTAACAAACAAGACTTCTGATGATATGATGAAGGTTCGTAATCTCGGACGTAAGTCTTTGGAAGAAGTTTTGGCAAAGCTGAATGAATTAGGATTACAGTTAAATCCAAGTGATGAAGCTTAATATTACATGAAGCATATTGCAGTAATTCCAAAGAGTTTGCGATATGTTCTCATAAATGGAGTAACCGCATTCGGTAAGTAAGTCCAAAGAGCGTGGCCGGATGTACCATGAAGGGCAGAGTGCCCATTGAGAAAGGAGCCGTAAAAATGGCAAAATACAGAAAATTAGGTAAGACCTCAGATCAGAGAAAAGCATTACTTAGAAACCAGGTAACTGCACTTTTACACAATGGAAAGATTGTTACCACACAGGCAAGAGCTAAAGAAGTTCAGAAAATCGTTGATGGACTTATTGCACTTGGTGTAAAGGAAAAAGACAATTTTGAAATGGTTAAGGTTTCCGCAAAGGTTCCTGTAAAGGACAAAGATGGAAAGCGTGTAAAAGAAGTTGTTGATGGCAAGAAGGTTACCAAGTTTGAAACCGTAGAAAAGGAAATCAAAAAGGATCTTCCTTCCAGACTTCATGCAAGACATCAGATGATGAAAGTTTTATATCCTGTTAAAGAAGTTCCTACTTCTAATGCAGGTAAGAAGAGAGGCACAAAGGAAGTTGACCTCGTAGCAAAACTTTTTGACGAATATGGTGTAAAATATGCAAACCGTAACGGTGGTTACACAAGAATCATCAAGATTGGACCTCGTAAGGGTGATGCAGCAATGGAAGTTGTTCTTGAACTTGTATAATGCATAATGTGATATAAGGAATTACGAAAAGAGACTGTTTTTACAGTCTCTTTTTTGATAAAAAATTTTTCTATTTTTTTCGTCAAAAAGTGTGCTATTATTTGAATTCTTTTGGAGGTTATGGTATAATATTCTCACAATTACATCGGAGGTGGCTTATGAAATTACAAACGAAAGTTATATTGCTTGCATTAGTCCCAATTCTTGTATTGGGAGGATTTACAATTATTGGCTGTAGCGGATTGCTTGGCGAGACATCAAAGGGAATGATGATAGGCGTTACAATAGCAATTGTGGTTGTATTTACGATTACGCTGTTTATTTTCAGTACAGTTATCATGAAGGCACTTAAAAAGGCAGCAAAAGCTTTGGAACGAATGGCAGAAGGCAACCTTGATGTAGAAATAAACAGCCGTTTGCTGAAAAGAAAAGATGAAATCGGTGTTATTTCAAACGATTTGCAGAAACTGCAGATTCAGTTGAAGGGTATCGTGGAATCCATGCAGGGATTGAGCAACGGTTTGGATCAGACAGCAGATTATCTTGTTCAGAAAGCAGAGCTGACTGCAGAGCATATGTCTCAGGTAGATAAAGCAGTTGAAGAAATTGCAGAAGGCGCAGGAAGCCAGGCAGAAGAAACCCAGAATGCAACTGAAAATGTCATTCAGATGGGTAATATGATTGAAGATAATGCAAATGAAATTGAACATTTAAACAGCAATGCAACATCCATCAAAGAACGTGGTCAGGTAGCGGTAGAAGCACTCAAAGAGCTGCGTGAAACAAATGAGAAGACAAAAGCTTCTATTGATGTAATCTATGAGCAGACGAATGTAACGAATGAATCTGCACAGAAGATTAAAGAGGCAACTTCTTTAATTACAGATATTGCAGAAGAAACAAATCTCCTTTCCTTAAATGCTTCAATTGAAGCAGCAAGAGCCGGAGAACAGGGACGTGGATTCGCAGTAGTAGCAGCACAGATTCAGAAGCTGGCAGAACAGTCCAATGAATCAGCAAGACAGATTGAATCCATTATCGTTTCCTTGCTTGCAGATTCCGACAAGTCAGTTGTAACAATGGGCGAAGTTCGTGAGGTTATGGAACGCCAGAGCGAAAATGTAGAAAATACGAACGTGCAGGTACTTCAGGTGCTGGATGAAGTTGAAAATGAAATTCAGGCAATCGGTGATGTCGCAGGAAAGATGGAACAGATTAACAGTTCCAGAAACAGCATTGTGGATACCGTTCAGAATTTGTCCGCAATTGCAGAAGAAAATGCAGCAAGCTCTGAAGAAACATCCGCATCGGTAGCAGAAGTTGGAAATATCATCAGTGATATTGCAGAACATGCAAGAGCACTCAAGAACATATCCGAGCAGATTAATGAGAATGTAGGAGTATTTAAATTATAATTTTTAGAGAAGGGATATAGATTAGGCAAAATCATTCGGTATTGTTTTTGTTATTGAACAGATGCAGTATGGAATGATTTTGTTTTTATAAAAACTTTTTTGGGGGTGGCGTTATGAAAATGAAAACAAAAATATCCATATTTGCACTGATTCCGATACTGGTACTTGGTCTGTTTGTAATTATCATGTGCAGCAGTAAAATTGAGGAAGCATTGGGCGACAGTATTGCAAATGGATTACACGGAACAATCGTGTCAGTGCAGGATACACTGGCATATGCGGATGAAGGCGAATATTGGGTAGATGAGAATGGAGATTTATTCAAAGGGGAATTCAATGTTACCCAGCATGCGGAAATAGCAGACCGTGTCAAAGAAGCAGCAGATACGGATATTTCCATTTTCTATGGAGATACCAGATATATGACATCGGTAAAGGATGCAGAAGGAAACCGCATTCTGAATACAAAGGCAGATAGTGAAATTGTTTCTCGTGTTATTGATAATGGTGAGAATTTCTTTGATAAAAATGTAGGTCTTGTGGATCAGAAGTTTTATGGCTACTATACACCATTAAAAGATAGTGCCGGAAATAATGTCGGTATGATTTTTGCAGGTATGCCGAAGGAAGATGCCGAGGGACAGATTACACGAATTATTTTATCTATTGTTGCAGCTACGGTATTTCTTATGATCATCAGTGTGGTATTCCTGTTTATCTTAATTGGACGTATTACCAAGCAGCTGAGCCGTAGTGTCGATACACTGGATACAATCGCAAAGGGCAATCTGAATATCGAATTGAATGGAAAGGCATTAAAGCGTAAAGACGAGGTTGGAATGATTCTGCGCTCGGTAAAGAGCCTGCAGGAAGAATTACGACATATTATTGCAACCATTAAGGAAGAGAGCAAACAGCTTACGGATACTTCACTGCATCTGTCACAGGAAACGGATACTGCGGAAGACCATATGTCTCAGGTGGATAAAGCAGTTAATGAAATTGCAGAAGGTGCCGGAAGCCAGGCAGAGGAAACACAGAATGCAACAGAGAACGTTATTCTGATGGGTAATATGATTGAAGATAATGCGCAGGATATTGAGCAATTAAATCAGAATGCGAAATCCATTAAGGAGCGTGGTGAGGTCGCACTTGAGGCGTTAAAGGAACTTCGGGCAACCAATGAAAAGACAAAAGCTTCTATTGATGTAATCTATGAGCAGACCAATGTAACCAATGAATCCGCGCAGAAAATTAAAGAAGCAACTTCCCTGATTACCGACATTGCGGAAGAAACAAATTTACTTTCCCTGAATGCATCGATTGAGGCGGCAAGAGCCGGAGAGCAGGGACGCGGTTTTGCGGTAGTCGCAGGACAGATACAAAAGCTTGCAGAACAGTCCAATGAGTCGGCAAGACAAATAGATTCCATTATTGTTTCTCTTTTGGCAGAGTCTGATAAGTCCGTATCTACAATGGAAGAAGTAAAGGGTGTTATGGAGCAGCAGAGTGAAAATGTAGAGAATACAAATGCAGAAGTAACACAGGTTCTGGAAGAGGTAGAAAAAGCAATTCAGGCAATTGAAGGAGTTGCTGAAAAGACAGAGCAGATTAATGGTGCAAGAAACAATGTAATTGATACGGTTCAGAATTTGTCTGCAATTGCAGAAGAAAATGCAGCAAGTTCACAGGAAACATCGGCATCGGTAGCCGAAGTAGTAAATGTAATTACCGGCATTGCGGACAATGCAAGGGATCTTAGAACCATATCAGAGCATTTGGATGAAAGTATGAGTGTATTTAAACTTTAGGGCACTTTTTGGAAATGCTGGTAATCCTTACAGGATTTCCAGTCACCACCCCAGGTGAAACCGTGTTCTTTAAATAATTGATAGCATAAATCATTTTCATCGATTTTATAAGAAAAACTTTGAGAGCGGTCAGCATATATTTCACTTCCTTTAGGAGAAATATAGGTTTGTCCGCTTTCGTTTCGATTAAATACGACATAGGGATTATAATAAGGATTGATATCGATGGCGCATCCAAGCGCATGCTTGGAAAGACTTGTGCTTCCATCTACCACACGGTAATTAAAACAGGACGTATTATTATCTTCCATGGAAGCAGTATCATCGCCGGAATATTCGTCAATCAATCGTATTTTTTCAATGGGGTATTTATTTTCATATAAGGTATAAAAAATTTCTTTCAAATCATCTGCAATAGCTGCATTGCAAATCAGTTCGCCCTCCTGAACGTTTCCATCAAAATCATAATAGAGTACCTTGAGGTATCGGAGATCCTCATAGGAAATAGCAGGAACTGTATCATCAGAAATTACATTGACCGCATCCGTTGCTAACAGTTCTCTTTCGGATTCTGTAATCGGATAGGAAATGCCGGTAATTCGGGCAATCATTTCATCAGAAAGTGGTTCGTAATAGAAGGAAGACTCGGCAGACAGAGTGTCCGGAGTCGGAGTGGGTTCCGGTGTAGAAACCGAAGTCGGTGTAGCATCTGGAGTGGAAGTGGATTCCGGAGAAGGTATGAGCGTAGGCTCAGGACTTGCGTAGGCAAGCTCCGAATGTTGTGTGGCGTATTCGTAGAGCGTTTCTCCGCGCAACGCGTGCCGGGAAAGCAGGGTACATACAATAATAATAACAGCAATGATGCCGAGACTTTTTAATATTTTTTTGATATCCATGATTTTTGTCCTTATATTCGGGAATGATAGGTTTACGTACATTTGATAAATCGAATTGTCTTTAGTGTACCGCACATCGAATTCTATTGCAAATGGAAACATTATCTTGTACAATACAGGAATGAGCATAATTAAGACAAAAAATCTGACATTTGAATATATCAGGCGCGATGAAGAGGGCAATGTAGAAGGGATTACGACAGCGATTGATGATGTTTCCCTGGATATACAGCAAGGAGATTTTATCGCTATTTTGGGACATAATGGTTCGGGAAAATCCACTTTGGCAAAGCATATGAATGCCATTCTTTATCCTACAGAAGGAACCGTATGGGTGGATGGAAAGGATACATCCGACGAAAAGAATTTGTGGGAGATCCGTCAGAAGGCAGGAATGGTTTTTCAGAATCCGGACAATCAGATTATCGGCCAGGTGGTAGAAGAAGATGTGGGCTTTGGTCCTGAAAATCTTGGAGTGCCAACAAAAGAAATCTGGGAACGTGTAGAGGAAAGCCTGAAAGCGGTTGGAATGTATGAGTTCCGTAAGTATTCTCCCAATAAGCTCTCGGGGGGACAGAAGCAGCGCGTTTCCATTGCTGGTGTCATTGCCATGCATCCGAAATGTATTGTTCTGGATGAGCCGACGGCGATGCTTGATCCGAACGGAAGAAAAGAAGTCATTCGTGCAGTCCGCGCGTTGAATGATGTAGAGAATATAACCGTAATTTTAATTACACATTATATGGAAGAAATTATTCATGCGAATAAAGTATTTGTTATGGATAAAGGGAAAATTGCCATGAAAGGAACGCCCCGCGAGATTTTCAGCCAGGTAGAAAAGCTGAAACAGTTACGACTTGACGTTCCGCAGGTAACATTGCTGGCATATGAACTAAAGAAGAGTGGTGTGCCACTGCCGGATGGAATCCTGACAAAGGAAGAACTGATAAAGGCATTGGGATATTAGGCTTTAGGATACTGCAAAGAAAGGAAATACAGAATTGTCCATTATACTTGATCATGTAAACTATATATATGAAGCCGGAACAGCAATGGGATTCTGTGCATTAAAGGATATCAACCTGGTGATACCGGACGGTCAGTTTATCGGATTGATTGGTCATACCGGTTCTGGAAAGTCCACGCTGGTGCAGCATTTAAACGGACTGATAAAGCCAACAAGTGGAAATGTTTATTACAATGGTGCAGATATTCATGATTCGGATTATAACAAAAAGGAACTGCGAAGCAAGGTAGGACTTGTTTTTCAATATCCGGAGCATCAGCTCTTTGAAATGGATGTTTTTACGGATGTATGCTTTGGTCCAAAGAACCTTGGACTTGATAAAAAAGAAGTTGAACTGCGGGCTTATGCAGCATTAAAACAGGTAGGTCTGGAGGATGAATATTTTTACCAGTCTCCGTTTGATTTGTCCGGAGGACAAAAGAGGCGTGTTGCGATAGCAGGAGTTCTTGCCATGAAACCGGATGTGCTTATTCTGGACGAGCCTACGGCAGGACTTGACCCGAAAGGCCGTGATGAAATTCTGGATCAGATTGCAAAGCTTCGTGAAGAAACAGGGATTACGGTAATTCTCGTGTCACATAGTATGGAAGATGTTGCAAAATATGTAGAACGTATTATTGTGATGAATAAAGGACAGGTTCTAATGGACCAGAGTCCACGGGAAGTTTTTAAGAGATATAAAGAATTGGAGGCGGTTGGACTGGCAGCTCCCCAGGTGACATATATTGTGCATGCATTAAAGGAACGTGGGATGAATGTCCGCACGGACGTCACCACCGTAGAAGAGGCAAAAGAAGCTATTTTGGATGCATTGCGTGGCTAAAAGGATAAAGAGATGTTAAAGGATATTACTTTGGGACAATATTATCAGGCAGATTCGGTGATTCATCGACTGGACCCACGGGTAAAGCTGGTGGCGACGCTGTGTTTTATTATTTCCCTGTTTGTGGTAGACAATTTCATAGGATATGCAGTTGCTGCGTTGTTTCTGGTACTTGTCATTCGTTTATCGAAGGTGCCGTTCAAATTTATGATACGGGGTATGAAAGCAATTGTTTTTTTGCTGGTAATCGCAGTGATTTTTAATTTGTTTTTGACACCCGGAGAGGTACTTGTCAGCTTTTGGAAATTCAAGATAACCAAAGAAGGAGTCAGATTGGCATTTCTGATGGCGGTACGTCTTTGCTTTTTAATTATTGGTTCATCGGTTATGACATTGACTACAACGCCCAATCAGTTGACGGATGGTCTGGAAAAGCTTCTTGGACCGTTAAAGCATATCCGTGTCCCGGTACATGAAATTGCAATGATGATGTCGATTGCTTTGCGGTTTATTCCTATATTAATGGAAGAAACAGATAAAATTATGAAAGCACAGATTGCCCGTGGTGCAGATTTTGAAAGCGGTAATCTGATTAAAAAGGCAAAAAGCCTTGTTCCGTTACTCGTACCGTTGTTTATTTCCGCGTTTCGCCGTGCCAATGACCTGGCAATGGCAATGGAGGCACGTTGCTATCAGGGCGGAGATGGACGTACCAAAATGAAACCGCTGATTTATAAGAAGCGGGATGTAATATCCTATGGTGTACTTGTAGGATATGTGGCATTGCTCATTGTAGTTAAAATATTTGTACCGACCGCATGGTAACAAGTAGAGAAGTATAGAGAACATGGAAGTTGGATGGAAGTAAATGGGAGATGGGATATGAAGCGTGTTATGCTGACCGTAGCATATGACGGGACAAATTATTGCGGCTGGCAGCTTCAGCCGACGGGCGAAACAATCGAAGGGGTGTTAAATGCACAGCTCAGCCATCTTCTTGGAGAAGACATCCATGTCATAGGAGCAAGCCGCACCGATGCGGGAGTGCATGCAAAAGGAGCCATTGCAGTATTTGACACCGAAACGAAAATTCCCGCAGAAAAAATTTGCTATGCAGTCAATAAGAGTCTGCCGGAGGATATTCGTGTAGTTGGTTCCAAAGAGGTGTTACCGGATTTTCATCCACGTAAGGTGCCGTGCAAAAAGACGTATGAATATCGGATTTATCACGCTCCGTTTCCGATGCCGACCGAACGGTTCTATGCACATTGGATTTATACGCCGTTAGACATTGATAAAATGCAGGAGGCTGCCCGGTATTTAGTCGGGGAACATGATTTTAAATCGTTTTGCAGTGTGCATACGCAGGCACAGTCTACCATCAGAACAATTTATGATATAGAAGTAAAAGAAGAAAATCAACTGGTGACAATACGTGTTTGTGGAAACGGATTTCTTTATAATATGGTTCGGATTATTGCAGGAACACTGATTGAAGTGGGCCAGGGAAAACGAACACCCGGTGAAATCGAAGAGATGCTACATAGCTGTGAGCGGAGTGCGAGTGGACCAACGGCACCCGCCAAAGGACTTTGTCTGTTAGGGTATGAATTTGATGGAAATAATTGAATAAAGTGGTTGACACGCTGGGGAGCGTGTAATATAATATTTCAATGTGGCGAACTTTGTTAGGTGGCCCGGACATCCGCTTAAGAAAAAGCCATTCAGGTAATGTAAGTTTAATGGAGGAAATCAGAATGAAGACATTTATGGCTAGCCCTGCTACCATTGAAAGAAAATGGTATGTAGTAGATGCTGCGAATATGACATTAGGACGTTTAGCTTCAGAAGTAGCTAAAGTGTTAAGAGGTAAGAACAAAGCAATTTTCACTCCTCATATTGATACAGGCGATTATGTAATCGTAATCAATGCTGAGAAGGTTAAAGTTACAGGAAAGAAATTAGACCAGAAGGTTTACTACCATCACTCTGAATATGTAGGCGGATTAAAGGAAGCTACATTACGTGAAATGATGGCAAAGAAGCCTGAGAAGGTTGTAGAACTTGCTGTTAAGGGCATGCTTCCCAAGGGACCTTTAGGAAGACAGATGTACACAAAACTTTTTGTATATGCTGGACCTGAGCACAAGCATGCAGCTCAGAAACCTGAAGTATTAACATTTTAAAGGGACTGAAAGGAGATAAGTAAAATGGCTAAAGCAGCTAAATCCGCTAAATTTTACGGAACAGGTAGAAGAAAGAAATCAATTGCCAGAGTATATTTAACACCTGGTAAAGGAAATATTACAGTAAACAAGAGACCTATCGATGAGTATTTTGGTCTTGAAACATTAAAGGTTATCGTTCGTCAGCCTTTAACCGCTACAGAAACAGTTGATAAGTACGATGTACTTGTAAACGTTAAGGGTGGTGGATACACAGGTCAGGCTGGTGCAATCAGACATGGTATCGCAAGAGCACTTCTTCAGGTAGACAATGAGTTCAGACCTGTATTGAAGAAAGCTGGTTACTTAACAAGAGACCCTCGTATGAAAGAAAGAAAGAAATACGGTCTCAAAGCAGCTCGTCGCGCTCCGCAGTTCAGCAAGCGTTAGGCAACTGCCCAGAATATATCAAAATGGTTCAAAACCCCGGAAAATCAAGTTTTCCGGGGCTTTCTTATTTTATTTCCTGAAACTCAGCGTTACTTGCCGGTTTTTGTTGACAATGTCAAAATCAAATAGTATACTAACAGTATACTATTTGAAATAGGAGTATACCATGAGACAAATGAGCAAAAAAGAGGCTGTTGCTACGTTGCATAGAGAGAGAATAATGACGGCTGCGGAAAATCTCTTTTCGGAAAAGGGTTACGCACAGACGACGATAGATGATATTTCAAAAGCATCTGAATACAGTCGGCGCACAATCTACGCATATTATGAGAGTAAGGGGGATATTCTGCACCACATCATTGAAAAGGGGCTGCGGACACTAAAGACGGATATAGAAAACGTAGTAAATGATAATGCAGGATTTGTCGATGCCTACCGTGAGGTATGCAGAGCGAAGAGCCGTTACAGTAAGGAATATCCTCTCTCGCTTGAAATCTTGAAACATTCCGGTGCAGTGGAAATCGAGCAAGTGGCAGCTTCAGACACAGTGAAAAAAATACTTTGTCTTGGAACTGAGATAAATGAGATTCTTGAAGCACTCATTGTGCGTGGGCAGAAAAGTGGCGAGGTGAGAAAAGAAGTTGTTCCTGGGATGACGGTCTATGTACTTTCAACAAGCCTTGATTCGCTGATTGCACTTGTCGAGACAAAGGGAAAGTTCATTTGCGGGCAAAATGGCATGACTGAAGATGAGTTCCTCGACTATGGCTTCCGGCAGATAATCAATTCTATCCTTGAGGTACGAATATGATGAAAAGTAGCGCATTGGTCGTAATCGACCTCCAAAATGACATTACGAAAAATTACAGAGAAATCATTGAAAAAGTCAATGAGGCAATCGACTGGGCAGTACAAAAGGAACTGTGGGTCGTTTATATTCGGCATAACAATCTGTCTGCGGGAACAAGAACATTTAAACCTGGCACACATGGTGCAGAACTGGTGCCAGAGATGAAAGTCGTATCTGACCACATCTTTACGAAGTCAAAAAGCAATGCACTGACCAGCGAGGATTTTACTGCCTTTGTTCAGGAGCATGGTATTACCGAGTTTTATATTGCCGGTGCAGACGCAACAGCCTGCATCAAATCTACCTGCTTTAATATGACAAAAAGCGGATATATCGTTCATGTGCTATCGGACTGCATTACCAGCTATGATAAAAAGAAGCTGCCTGAGATGCTTACATATTATGAAAGCAAGGGATGCTCGATTATGACACTTCAAGAAGTCAAGAGAGCGTAAAATCCATGGCAATCAGGAAAAAGCGAGGTGATATAAATGACTGAAAACATAGAAACGAAATTAGAGTGGCTTCGCTGCCCAAGATGTGGCGGAAAAACGAGAACGCAGATACGCCCACATACGGTGTTAGAGGATTTTCCTTTATTCTGTCCGAAATGTAAATATATTTGTGTAATTGGTTTTAGAAATAAAAAAATTGAAGAAATTAAAATGCCAGACGCTTAGACGCAGAGCAGGACCTGATAGATGAAGGTTTGCTCTGCGCTTTTTTGAAAAGAGGAACATCATTTGAAATAACAGTATATTCAAAGAAAGGAATGATAAAAAATATGAAACGAATTGTATTATACACTGCAGTCATGCTTGTCATTATCAGCCTGGCAGGCTGTGGGGCAACTCCACAAGACATCAAAGGACAGAATGAGTCAGCAAAAGAAGAAATGTATGCTCCCTATGAAAAATTTGGGATGCACTATGATGCTGAGAAGGATGAGCTTACCTATAATGGCAAGCTGGTTCGTTGGTTTGAAGATTTCTATTCTATTAATGACAAAGAAATGGCTGGACTGAATTTCCTGAATGAGAATGGTACGGTAGATGTATATGCCATTCGGAATTTGGCGAACACCTCGAAGTCGGCAGATAGTTCTGCTGATTCAAGCGGTACGCTGATTGGTCTGAAAGAGTTTTCACAGCAAGAGTTTGAAGCACGAGATGTGGAAGACTACAAAAGCACTCAAGCCGTTACCTCGGAAGGAAAACTGCGCAATGCAGAGGAAACTGCACGGCTCGTAGAGGAATATAAAGCATTTGGATTGACCTACGATGCTGACAACGACCAGTTATTTTTTAACGGTGAAAAAGTTCGGTACTTTCAGGATGTCCTTACTTCAAATGGGGAAAATCTTACAAGCGGGAAGTTCAAAGGTGAAATGAGAACACTTGGCAACGGAACAGGCACGATAGACATTTATTCTATTCGTGATTACAACAGTCCGGATTGTGAGAAGCACGGAACGCTGACCGGAATAGAAAAATTCAGCCAGGAGGAATTTGACGAGCACACGAAAATCGGATTGCCCGGTGCGCAGGCCGTTGGTAGCGAGAGCTATAATTGAAATGCTTGGGTATATTTTGACAAGGAGATAATTCACCCCAATATCAAGAAAAACCGAAGCCTCGAAAATCAAGTGTTTTCGAGGTTTTTTTCTTAATAAGGTTTATCTGATTGACAAAAGAAATTATGAATTGTATAATAACAAAAGTTATGAATAACTTAAGTTATTATTGATGGAGGAAATATGCCGGCAATAAAAAAAGTATCAAAAGAGGAAATCATAGACGCAGCGGTAGAGATATTACGAGAGAGTGGTACAACAGCTATCAATGCGCGGAGTGTTGCAAAGAAGTTGGGATGCTCTACACAACCAATTTATTTGTCATTTCAGAATATGGATGACTTAAAAACAGCCATGACACAACGGGCAATCGAACAACATACCCAGCATGTACGGGATTGGCTCCACATGCATGATGACAGTAGCAATTGTTATAGTCAGTATAGCCGTTATAGTAGTTATGGTATTGGATTTGTAAAGTTTGCTGCACAGGAAAAGTACCTGTTCCGGTGGCTGTATCTGGACGGCAGACAACTTGGTCCTTATCAGGAAGATGTGTTATTTCCGGAAATTATAGCAACAATCATGACAGAGTACGGTTACACGGAGGAAATTGCACAAAAGCTGCATCAGGATATGGTGTACTATTCCTATGGATTGGCGATTCTGGCAAATGCAGACCATTTGCATTTGACGGACACGGAGCTATTGCAATCATTTCGCAGGGAATTTACTTCACTTGCTACTTATTATGGTGTATCCCCCATACCGCTGAATTTAAGAAAAAAGAATAATTGATAGATAGAAAGGGGAAATATCCTATGAAAAAAATTGAGATAGAAACAAAAAGGATGATTCTTCGTCCTATGTCTGACGGAGAGATTGAGGCGTTGATGGAGTGCATAGATTCCGATGAACTTCGCCTTAATTATGGGGAGATGCTGAATGGATGCAAGAATGATCCGGCGAACAGAATCTGGTATGCACCATGGAAAATGACATTGAAGGATAGTGGAGAATATGTTGGAGATTTCTGCTTTAAAGGCCCAGTTGAAAATAATTCGGTAGAAATTGGATATGGTGTTTTGCCAGAAAATGACAGCAATGGTTATTTGACAGAAGCACTTCCGGCTATCACACAATGGGCATTTGGTCAGAAGGATGTTGTGTTTATTGAAACAGAAACGGAGCCAACGAACCTTGATTTTCAGAGTGTCCTTGAAAAATGCGGTTTTGTATCGGATGGAACTGGCATAAAAGGTCCGCACTTTCTGATAGAAAACCCACTTACTAACTGGGTGCCCACTTATATGCTGTTTGGCATTGCCATTGGTATGGCTATGGGGCATTTGTACGGTCAGATACTTTGGGGCATGACACTTGGCATAAGCCTGGGTGTTCTTGTCGGTATGCTGCTTAATGGTTCGGAAAAGAAAAAGCGTGAAACTGTCCGGAAACAGCGGAATTCTCATACATAATTTTCAGATGAGATGACCTAATATGGTAAAGGGATAGTTCTATTAATATATTTTAGAATAACAAGTGAGGAGAAATAATTATGAAATTGAAACATTTTAGTATTGCTATAATGACAGGATGTATGTTGTTAATATGCGGTGGATGTGGAATCTCTGGGGAAACGCAGTCTGAGAATACTGCAAATGAACAGGAAGAAGCGTCGATAGAAACGACTACGGAGGAAGTTTGTGTTAAACCAATCCAGAACATAAACGATATCAGTGCTTCAGCAAATTGTAAATTTGCAGCGTCATTTACTGTGGATGATGTGCAAAAACAAGAGGAGCAGACCAATATTCATCTGACGGCTTATGACTATGAACGGTTTAATGCTTCTGAAATCGAGAGCTTAAAAGCCGGAGATGTTTTGGTGATTGACCGACAGGAAATGAAGGTGGAAACGGTGGAACCGCAGAGTGATAGTTGGATTCAGATAAACGGAGGCTTGGAACAGGACGGATGTGATCTGTATAAAGGAGATGACGGACTATATTATGAAATTCAGCTGGAATCCATAAGCTATCAACCAGTAACAGAATTGGATTTGCCTCTGGCAAAGGATTTCTCTTTCAAAGATTCATCAGACCCAAGTAAACAGGAGCAGGAATATGATACAGATGGATTCCTGAATTTGTTAAAAGATGATATTTATGGTTTTTATCCAAACAATACTACAGTAGCCTTAGAGAATGGAGAAATTTCTCAGATTACGAGAAATTTTATACCATAAAGAGTGGAGTTTTGATATACATAAGGCATTTGGGAAGCATTTTCTATATGAAAAAATAGGAAGTCATAATGTCCAAAAAGGGGTCAAATTTTGGACATTATAGGATGGTTGTATGATTATATAGAAAAAATTGTACATCACAGAAATAAAATGTATGTATATAGAAAAAATTCTTTCGGCTTTGGGATATTATTTTTCAATTATTTCCTATATAGAAAACGTCCTCCTTTTTGTGGGATATATTCATACACCTTTTATGTATATAGAAAATCCGTGCAGACCTTTGGGAGGCTTTGGGGCAACTATTTTCAATATAGAAAATAGGTACTTGCTTTTGGGATGCAATAGGAAGAAAATAATGGATATAGAAAATTGAACACTGGGATACCGTAACACACAGAACGAGTACCCGGAAGGAGAGACAAACGATGAATTTTCCATTGGAAGAGAGACTTCCGTATAACCTGCTGGCACTGCTGGTGCTGGCAATCTTTTATGGCATATATTTTGGCAAAAAGCTGGTGCAGAAGCGGCGCGGCATTCAGACAAGACAGATTGGGCGCAGGAAAGAGCGTGAGATTCACACCGTCGAGATGCTGATGAGTATTGCGACATTAGGGGCACCTGTTGCGCAGATTCTTTCCATCGTTTTTGAGTGGAATTATCTTCCTGCTGGTGCGCGGTTTACCGGGTTTTGCATTGGAATGCTGGGGGATGTCATCTTTCTGCTTTCCGTGTTGTGCATGAAAGACAGTTGGAGAGCGGGCATTCCGGACAAAGACAAAACGGAATTGGTTACCACCGGCATTTACAGGTATAGCCGCAATCCGGCATTTCTTGGATTTGATTTCATGTATATTGGCGTGCTGCTGATGTATGGAAACCTGCTGACACTTGGTTTTTCTATATTTGCTATTGTCATGCTTCATTTGCAGATATTGCAGGAAGAAAAGTATCTTGTAAATACCTTTGGCGCGCCATATCAGGAATACTGTCAGCATGTATTCCGGTATCTGGGTAGAAAATAAAAAATCTTTTGAAAGCTTTGTCTTTACTTTTGAAGCAATTTTGACTATGATATTAGCACGAAAGTAAGTAGGAATTATTCAGAGGAGGACAAGTTTATGAAATGGTATCAGAATAAAAAGGTCTGGATAATAACAGGAGTAGTAGTGATTCTTGCAGGGATAGGCGGATATGTCGCAACGCATGTCAAATGGTATGGTGATGGCTCAGCATCCATATCAATTATTGGTGGAGCAGATGGCCCTACTGCTATTTTTCTGGCTGGGAAGCTGCCGGGCAAAGAACATGCATCGCAGGATGCAGCACAGAATGAATCACTGAAGGAATCGCAGAATGAATCAAAGACGGAGTCACCGGATAGTGAACTATCCACCATGCCGCTTGATATGACCATGCGTGTGATTGGATATGAGGATGGAATTGTTACAGTTGAAATTGACAATCACAGCGGTTATGAGATGGGCTATGGAGATGAATATACGTTACAGAGACTGGAAGGCGAAGAGTGGGTAGATGTACAGCCGGAAAAGGAGTATGCATGGAAAGACGTGCTGCATACGATTCCGGACCTTACTGTGGTAAAAGAAACGTATGACCTGACTGTTTTTGGAAATCTTCCTGCCGGGAAATATAAGCTTGTAAAAAATGATTTGGAAGCAGAGTTTGAGATTACAACAGGAACAGAGGAGTAGGAAAAATGAATGCAGGAATAAACAGAGAAGAAGCATTAGCATTACTGAAAAAATATAATAAGGACCCATTTCATATTCAGCATGCGTTTACCGTGGAAGCCGTAATGAAATGGTACGCCAGGGAACTTGGATATGCGGATGAGGCAGAATTCTGGGGAATTGTAGGATTACTGCACGACATTGATTTTGAATTATATCCGACGGAACATTGTCTGAAAGCTCCGGAATTGCTCAGGGAAGGCGGAGCATCGGAGGAAGTTATTCATGGCGTCGTTTCCCATGGATACGGAATTACGGTAGAGTGTGGAGTAACGCTTGATGTAGCACCGGAGCATGAAATGGAAAAGGTACTGTTTGCAGCAGATGAATTGACCGGCTTAATCTGGGCGGCTGCTTTAATGAGACCTTCCAAAAGCACAAAGGACATGGAATTAAAGTCGTTAAAGAAAAAGTATAAAAGCAAGGGATTTGCAGCCGGCTGCTCGCGTGAGGTCATTGAGCGTGGCGCAAACCAGCTGGGTTGGGAGCTGGATGAACTTCTGACAAAGACATTGCAGGCAATGGCAGCGACAGAAGATGAAATTCAGGAACAAATGAATCATATCGAAGAATAAAAATCCGGGGAACAGATTACTCTGTTTCCCGGATTCTTTCTACAATACTATATTTGGTGACTTGCCGGCACATAAGAAAAGGAATCAGCCATCCAAGCAGTGCAAAGACCGGAAGTGCTGCAAGGACGGGAAGAAGCGTCTGTCTGGAACTGAAAAACCAGAACATCTTTTCCAACATTTTCCAGATAAAACAATTTAATACGAGCGTAAACAAAAGGGCGGCAACGCCGGAACCAAGTGTAAAGAATATGCCTTCATACACTAACATTTGTTTTAATTGCCGATTGGTCATACCAATGGACTGAAGAATTGCAAACTCCCGTTGGCGGGACAAAATACTTGTCATAATCGCATTGATAAAATTAAGAATGCCAACAAGTCCGATAATAAAGCAGAGTAAACCGCCAATCAGTAAAAATAACTGACGAAAGCTTTCAAAATCATTTCTAAGAGTTGCTTTGCTTTCGTACATCAGGTCAGGCAATTCGTTTGCTGTCAAATCCGCAAGATAACTTTCAGCAGCTTCCTCAGAAGCAGCATCAGGAGTGTCAAATAAATAAAACATCGGAATTACAGTCTGGTTACTGTCTGCCTTTAGTTTTTGTACAGGCAGGACAAAGTCATAACCAAGTATACTGTAGCGGTGTCCCATGGAATAGGGAACGGTGATATAAGCACAAACCGTGTATTCCACGTCATGACTCCGGACAAGATGATATTTTAAAAACTCAGCCGGTGTATCCTGGGTGGATTTTTCTCCGGTTCTGGTATCGATGTAGTAAGCATCATCCACATAGGTAACAAGTTGTTTTGCCCCAATCGGTGGATAGTAGTCAGGCAAAGATACATGTCCATAATCATCTACAGAAACTTCTACCGCAATGGAATGACTATTTGGGTCAAAAAGGGGTTCAATACTACCATCCAAAACCGTTATCTTATCAAAAAGGGAGTCGTCCAATCCCTCTATTAATGCATTGTTGGACAGTAAATCACCCCGCTTTTCCATGGATGATAGAGAGTTGGCCAGGTCTTGTTCGGAAACGTATGGTTGAAGACCTCTTTTGACATGCTCTTCGTCCATCCAACCAATAGTGGAAAAGCCGGAAATGGTATATCCACAGCCGGACAGGCTGCTGGTCGTGTGTGTGGCAATGGTTTGGATATCTTCTTTGGTAAGATAACTGGTGGAGCTAAGGGAACGGAAATAATCCGTACCACTGACAATGAAATCTGCACATGTCTGCTGTGAAAGGTATTTTTCCATATCAAATCCGTTTGTAAAAGTAACAAGTATATTTAGCAGCACTACGGAAAGTGATAGGGAAATGACAACTAAAACCGTTTTGACTTTGTTCCGGCCAAGATTTGCAAATGCCATTTGGGATACTTGGGCACCGCGTGTAGCACGTTGCTTTTTAGTAATTATAGAAGCTTCCGTGTATTTTGTAGCTTCAACAGGAGAAACCTTTGCAGCAATTCGTTCGGGCCTGGATGCAGAAATCAATACGGTTACCAATGCAAATAATGCAGAGGCAAAAAAGATAACCGGAGAATTGCTGATTGTCGTAATACTTGCGCCAAAGGTGGTATTTGCCATAACAACAGGAGTCAGAACAGAACCTGTTATATAACCCAGCAGTAACCCAACCGGAATACCAATCACACAAAGAAACAGTGCCTGCTGACGAATGATACGGCGTAACTGTCTGGGAGTGACACCAATGGTTTTCAGGAGCCCGTAAAAACGGATGTCCCCGGTGACTGAAATTTGAAAAATATTATAAATAATAAGATATCCCGTAAAAATAATTAAACCAAGGAATGCAAGGATGGGCAGAACCGTTGTAATATCTATGTTTTCATCCAATTGGGCAGAGGTATAACCCCAGTTAACTCCGATACGGACCACATTTTCACCACCTGCTTCGTCAAAGGAATATCCTAAATCACGGTCTACCTGTTCCATTTGTCCGCGAATGTTCATGGAAGAACGCATCATGACATTCAAATCGGTACGGAAAGGAGCCAGTTCATTTGCAAGTCCCCAGGACGCCATCGTATCGGCATACGTTTCTGAAATATTGATGTAATGAACAGGGCTAATTTCGTCGTATTCCCACCACCCTGCAAGCGTAAAGGTATCTGTATATGCTACCGGAAAATCATTCTTGTCGTTCATGATATAGGTAAGTGTGATTTCTGTTCCAAGCACCGGTTCAATACCAAGGAGTTTTAAAGAAGTGGTATCCATGGTGATTTCTTTCTCGGCAGAAGGCATATGTCCCACCGAGGGCTCTGCATAACTCCATTTGGTACAGTTTTTATCCATGAAACTGACTTCCGCAGGAACTTTTGCAAAAACGCCGGAATTCAGATAGCCGAGGGTGGTTCGTTCACCAACTGCCTTAACCTTGGGGTGTCCGGAAATTTTAGCAATTTGCTTTTTGGAAACTTCTTTAAAGGTTCCATGGGGATAACCGCCAATCTGGCGGAAGGTATAAGTTTCATAACTGGAATTCAAGGACATTGCGATGGTAAAAAGGGATGTAAATAAAAGGGTAGTCAGCATAATCGCAAAAATCGCAATGAGGTTACGTTTTCTGGATGCTTTAAGAGAACGAAAACTTAACCGGCGGATACAGGAACGGTTTTTTACATTCATGCCATTCACCTCCCCTGATTGCGGGAGACAATCTGCCCGTCTTCAATGCGGATAATACGGTCCGCCATCTGAGCAATTTCTTCATTATGGGTAATCATAATGATTGTCTGCGTGAATTTCTGACTGGTTACCTTCAAAAGACTTAGAACATCCTGACTGGTCTTGGAATCAAGATTTCCGGTCGGTTCATCTGCCAGAATGATGGCAGGACCGCTGGCAAGAGCACGCGCAATGGCAACCCGTTGCTGCTGTCCTCCCGATAACTGACCGGGAAGCGCATGTTTCTTTGAAGTAAGGCCAAGTGTTTCCATGATGCTTTGAATAAAGCTTTCATCCGCCTTTTTGCCATCCAATTCTATCGGGAGCACAATATTTTCATATACATTTAATACGGGAACAAGGTTGTAGGATTGAAAAACAAAGCCGATTTTTCGCCGCCGGAAAATCGTAAGAGCTTCTTCCTTAAGGGAAAAGATGTCTTTGCCATCAATGATTACCGTTCCGCCCGTAGGACGGTCAAGTCCGCCCAGCATATGAAGCAGAGTAGATTTGCCGGAGCCTGAAGTGCCGACAATGGCAACAAATTCTCCTTTTTCTACACTTAAATTGACACCATCCAGTGCGTGAACCGTACTTTCGCCGGTGCCATAATGTTTGGTCAGGTTTTTCGCCTGTAAAATTTCCATAATAGAAACCTCCATAAAAAATCTGTATGTCAGAAGGATTTTTCACTTCTGCATACAGATTATGTCATAAAAATCTTTCCAGATTCTTTCTGCCGGAAACAAAATTCTAACAGTTTTGTAAGAATTCATCATAGATGATTGGACTACCTGGGTAAAAAGACCGAAAAGGTGGTTCCGTGTTGTGGTTCAGAGGAAACTTTGATGTAGCCCCCTTGCATGGAAACAATTTCCCTTGCAAGAAACAGTCCAATGCCGACCCCTTCCTGTTCTTTTGCATATTCCGAGCGATAGAACCGGGCAAAGATTTTTGACTGTTCGGTTTCCGGGATTCCGACGCCTGTGTCGGTAATATCAATGCGGGAAAACATTTCATAACTGGAAACGGAAATCGTAATACCGCCATGCTCGGTGTATTTAATTGCGTTATCTACCAGGTTACCGATGGCTTCACTTGTCCATTTTAAGTCGTATTGTGCAATGACATCAGTGTCATTGTATTCTATCCGTAAGTTTTTCGAACGAGCCTTAGGGCGATATTGTTCCAAAATGTTTTGCAACATGGGCTTCAAGGGCTGTGCCTTTGGAGATAATGTAATAATGCCGTTTTCCAGTCGTGACAGCTTTACAAGGGAGTCAATCAGGAAACGCAGCTTTTCTAACTGTGCATAAATGGCATCCACATTGGACCTGACTGAATCGGTCAAATTCTCTTCTTTTAAAAGTTCACAATATAGCAGCAGATTTGCAATAGGTGTTTTGGTCTGATGGGAAATATCGGCAATCAGTGATTTTATCCGGTTTTTTTCCATCGTAACATTTCGTGCGGATGTTTCCGAAGCAGACAGATAGTGGGCAAATCTGGTTTCCAGAGCGGAAAGGCGGCTTTCATCAAAGGTCGTTTCCGTAAAGGTGCCATTCATGGCAGCATCCAGCATTTGCTCTATGGTATGCAACGTTTTCTGTGTTTTAAAGCGACTCCATAATATAAGCAGGAGAGCAGCAAGAAAACAACCTGTTATAAGAAGTATCATCCAATTATTCATCTTTTTTCACCCAGCTATATCCAATTCCATAAATGGTTTTTATATAATTCTGCGCAGATAATTTATCCCGGAGTCTTTTTACCGTAACCGAAAGTGCATTTTCATCGACGAAGTCTGCACCGTCTGTCCAGATGCGGTCAATCAGTTCATTGCGGCCAACGACCATTCCGCGGTTTTTAATAAGAAGATAAAGTAATTTCTGCTCGGTTTTACTTAATTCAACAGGGGTATCTTTGATACAGAAACGTAAATGTAAAAAGTCAAAAGTAAAGTCGTCAATCAGAATCAAATTTTCCTCAGAGGCGGAAAGAACTTTCCGCAGTTGGGTGTTTACTCTTGCACGCAATACTGCAAGGGAAAACGGCTTTGTAATATAATCATCCGCACCATGCTCGAGCCCATCCACAATATCAAGGTCGGTATCATTGGCGGTCAACAAAATGACGGGTAAATCCGGAAAGTCAGATTTGAGCTCGCGAAGAAACTCAAGTCCGCTTCCATCCGGTAAATTGATGTCCAGCAGAACGAGGGAAATTCTGCTGCATAATAGCTGCTCGCGGGCAGACCGGATGGTCTGGCAGGAGTAAATTTTCCGGTTGTCTTCACGAAGAGCTTTGCACAGACCCTGGTTTAAAATTTTGTCATCTTCAACAATTAATAGTTGTTCCATATTTTATCCTCAAAAAAGCTCTGCCAACAGAGACAGAAATGCTTCTTAATATATTACTAAATAGGATATCAGTAAATGGTTGCCGATACAATGAAAAAATAATATTTTTATGCGAAAACAAGCTTGTATTTCCTCATGTGAAGTGCTATATTCGGGTTAGAAAAAACGAACAAAAAGGAGGAACAAATGATGTTTGATTGCCTAAAGAAAATCAGTAAAGAAAAGACCGGATTGTTTGCTGCAGGAGTGTTATTTGGAACAGCAGGAATTAAGATTCTTTCCAGCAAAGATGCCAAAAAATTCTACACTCATTGTACGGCTGCAGTCCTCCGAGCAAAAGAATGTGTTATGAAAACAGTAACTACCATGCAGGAAAATGCAGAAGACATTTATGCAGAGGCAAAAGTAATCAATGAAGAGCGGGCAGCACAGGATGAAGTGATTGACGCTGAGGAAGCCAAGGAGCAAGAGACAGAAACTGCCGGAATGGATGAGTAGTATGAAATTTATTATAAAGCATGAGACAAGGGGAAGAATCCGGGTTCATATGATGCAAAAAAGTATGACCCTGCGTCAGGCAGATATTCTTCAATACGCACTTGAAATGGAAGAACCGATAGACTCCGCGAAAGTGCAGGAAAGAACATGCGATGTGGTTATCTGCTATCATGGCAGCAGGCAGGACATACTGAATATTTTAAAGAAGTTTTCTTATGAAAACAGTTATGTGCCGGAAGAAAGTCTGAAAAATTCCGGAAGACAAATGAACCGGGAATATAAGGATAAGCTTATTCGCAATGTCGTTTTGCATTATGGGACAAAGATGTTTATGCCACTTCCTATCCGGGAAGGTATTGCGGTTGTAAAATCTGCAAAATATATTTGGAACGGACTTTGTACGCTTGCAAAAGGAAAAATTGAAGTGCCGGTACTTGATGCCACCGCAATCGGGGTATCCATGTTACGGGGAGATGTGAATACGGCAAGCTCCGTCATGTTTTTACTTGGTGTTGGAGAGATACTCGAAGAGTGGACGCACAAAAAGTCTGTGGGTGATCTGGCAAGAAGCATGTCTCTGAACATTAATCAGGTATGGCTGGTGCGCGATGGACAGGAGATACAGGTTTCAACAGAAACCATTCAGCCAAAGGACCTCGTTCGAATTCATATGGGAAATGTTATTCCGTTTGATGGTACAGTTACGGAAGGTGAAGCAATGGTAAATCAGGCTTCCCTGACCGGAGAATCTGTTCCGGTATGTAAAAAGCCGGGCGGAACGGTATATGCCGGTACGGTGGTTGAAGAAGGTGAACTTACCATTTGCGTAAAAGAAGGAAACGGTGCCAGCAAATATGAGAAGATTATGGCAATGATTGAAGAATCAGAGAAGCTGAAATCTTCTTTGGAAGGAAAAGCGGAACATCTTGCAGATAAGCTGGTTCCATATACATTTGTGGGAACAGGACTTGTCTGGTTACTTACGAGAAATGTTACCAAGGCACTTGCTATTTTGATGGTGGATTATTCCTGCGCGTTGAAGCTGGCAATGCCACTGACGGTTCTTTCTGCAATTCGCGAAGCAAGCACGCATGGAATTACAGTCAAAGGTGGAAAATATATGGAAGCCATGGCTGAAGCCGGTGTGATTGTTTTTGACAAGACAGGAACGCTGACAAAGGCACAGCCAACCGTAGTAGATGTCGTATCCTTTAACGGACAGTCACCGGATGAGCTGTTAACAATAGCAGCATGTCTGGAAGAGCATTTTCCGCATTCCATGGCAAAGGCCGTTGTACGTGCAGCTGCCCAAAAGAGTCTTGTACACGAAGAGCTTCATACAAAAGTGGAATACATTGTGGCGCATGGAATTTCATCTACGCTTGGTGGCAAAAAGATAATTATCGGAAGCTACCATTTTGTTTTTGAAGATGAACGGGCAACAGTTCCTATTGAGAAGCAGGAATTGTTTGAAACACTTCCACCACAGTTTTCACATCTTTATATGGCAATTGATGGAAAGCTTGCTGCGGTAATCTCCATTGAGGACCCATTACGGGAGGAAGCTGCCGGAGTAATTGAACAATTACGAAAGCTTGGAATTGAAAAGCTTGTAATGATGACCGGTGACAGTGAGCGTATCGCCTGCAACATTGCACAGGAAGTAGGAGTGGATGAATATCATTCCGAGGTGCTTCCGGAGGATAAAGCTCATTTTGTCGAATTGGAGAAGCAGAAAAATTACAAGGTAATTATGATTGGTGATGGAATTAATGATTCACCGGCGTTATCTCAGGCAGATATTGGAATTGCCATCAGTGACGGGGCAGAAATTGCAAGAGAGATTGCAGATGTCACCATCAGTGCCGACGATTTGCGGGAAGTTGTTACATTGCGGCTTTTAAGTAGCGCAATGATGAAACGGATTCACAAAAATTACCGTTTAATTGTAGGAATTAACACCGCACTGATTTTATTCGGTGTGGCAGGAGTTATGCCACCTACGACGTCAGCACTGCTTCACAATACTTCAACACTTTTAATCAGTTTGCAGAGTATGAAGAATCTGCTGGAATAAAATAAGTAAATCGTATAGCGGGAGCTGAAATCCGGAATGGATTTCAGCTCCTTTTGCATAAAATGAAGTAAAACAAATTTCTGCGACAGAATTCTAGACAAATTTATCGAATTAGTAGATAATAGGGTAAAGCGAGCGGGTGATTGGGTATAGAGGGCAAAAGGAAGTCTGTTATACCCCCAAGCGAGTGGCCGATTGGGTATATAAGGCAAAAAGAAGCCTAAAATACCCTCTAGCAAGTGGGCGATTGGGTATAGAAGGCAAAAGGAAGTCTGTTATACCCCCAAGCAAGTCGTCGCCTGGGTATAGGAAGCAATAAGGGGCGATATATACCCACAAGTAAGCCATCGCCTGGGTATAGAGGGAAATAAGAGGCAAAAATACCCTCTAGCAAGCCGACAATTGGGTATAGGAGCAAGAAGAAGCCTAAAATACCCTCTGGCAAGCCATTGTCTGGGTATAGGAGCAAGAAGAAGCCTAAAGTACCCCCCAGCAAGTCGTCGCCTGGGTATAGGAAGCAAGAGAAGCCTAAAATACCCTCTGGCAAGCCATTGTCTGGGTATAGGAAGCAATAAGGGGCGATATATACCCACAAGTAAGCCATCGCCTGGGTATAGAGGGAAATAAGAGGC
>CAKRVA010000013.1 GCA_934408585.1 uncultured Lachnospiraceae bacterium | reverse complement strand
ACCGCCGTGTACCGAACGGTACGCACGGTGGTGTGAGAGGTCGGGAAAATTTATTTAATTTTCCCTCCTACTCGATTTTTCTTTTAAATAAAGCTTCTGTGACATTTAAAGGTCTGAAGTCTATGCTACGCTCATAGTAGACTCCTTATCAAACGTAAGCATTGATATCATTCTGCATTTTCTATATCCATTATTTTCTTCATCTTGCATCCCAAAATCAAGAAAATTTTTTCTATATGCATATTCTCCACCTCTGTGATACCCAATTTTTTCTATATAGCAAAACAACCGCTCTCTAATGTCCAAAATTTCACGACTTTTTGGACATTAAGGCTTCCTAATTTTCTATATAGAAAATGCGCCTGACATTATGGGATATTTTACTCTTCTATTTCTCCATATAGAAAACACCCACGCCATCATGGGATATTTTACACTTCTATTTCTCCATATAGAAAACGCCACCGGCATTGTGGGATATTTTACTCTTCTATTTCTCCATATAGAAAACGCACACGCCAAACTTCCAATCCACCTAGCATCAAAACCCAAATCTTCCTATTCTATCCGGTCACGATACTTCACTCTGTAAATCCGCATAAGTGACTCATCAATTCTTTCTTCGGAAATTGTTCCATCCTGTACAGCCTTCAAGAGGCCATCATATGCTGCCTGAAAATCGGCAGGCATCAGAATCATGTCTGCACCGGCCTGAATTGCCAATACGGCAGCTTCCTCCGGAGAATAGGAATCGGTAATTGCCTTCATGGACAAGGAATCCGTAATTACGATTCCATCATATCCAAGTTCATTCCTTAAAACGTCATTGATGATTACTCCCGATAAGGAGCATGGTGTCTCATCACCAATCACATTCGGAAGTGCCATATGACCCACCATTACAAAGTCGACGCCGGCATCTATTCCTGCCTGGAATGCTGGAAAATCATTTGTACGCATATCATCCAGTGTCTTTTGGGAGACTGCTTTTCCATCATGCGTATCTTCCGTCGTATCTCCCATTCCCGGAAAATGCTTCACACAAGCACTTACTCCGGTGCTTTGCAGTCCTTCTACTTCTGCGGCCACCATAGAACCTACCACATTCGGGTCCATTCCGAATGAACGGTCACCAATTGTTGTATTACCTTCTGTTATCACGTCTGCAACCGGGGCAAAATCCACATTGAATCCACATTCTGACAGATAATTGCCTAGGGTTGTACCGGTTTCTCTTGCCTTTTCAGGGTCACAGGTACTTCCAATTTCTGCCTGGCTTCCAACATTTGTGGCAATACCGCTCTTTGCAACGCGTGATACGGTTCCACCCTCTTCATCTACTGCCAAAAAGACCGGATAAAGCATGGAATTCTTTGTTGCAGAAAGCATTTCCTGAATCTGATCCTTGGACTTGATATTTTTATCAAAATAAATCAAACCGCCTACCGGGTGTTCACTCAATTTCTGTTTTGTTGTTTCCCCAGCTTGTACAACGGTATCTACACCGGTAAGGGATTCCGGCGTAATCATGAATAATCCCGCAATTTTATCTTCCAATGGCATTTCTGCAATACAGGACTGGGCAATCTGATTCAGATAATCTGCATCCGTCATTTCTGTTGGTGTTTCCTCGACCGGTGCTTCTACTACCGGTGGCTCTGACTCTGCAAGTTCCTGAAGCTGTGCCTGAAGCTCTTCCGTATGCTTTTTATCATTCATAGACTTCATAATACGGCTCACACCGAAAATTGCGCCGACCACAATTCCAATTCCCAAAACCACCATAACAAGAATTGCTATCAGTTGATTTCTTTTGCGACGTGCTCTCCGGAATTCTCTTCGTTCCATTGCTTCATCATAAATTTCCTGTTCGCTCATAATGCCTCCATTTTTCTTTCCTAATGGTCTCATCCAACAACTTACACCTATCTTAACACACTTCGAAGCGGGTATCAATTTAACTTTCATTGACACCCGCTTCTAAACTATGCTATCCAATGGACTTAACCTCTTCTCTTCTAAATATTTCCACTTAATATGGATTGCGTTCTTTATTCAATTTTTCTTTCTCTTTCGTATCTTCCTCACTACTCATTCGTAATAACAAACATGTAACGGTATCTTTCTTCTTTTCTTTCGTTTCTCGTTACTTCTTCTTATGTAGCTCATACGATGGGAAATTATTTCTTTTGTACGTTGTTCTTTCGTACCTTGAAAATGATTAATAAATCAAAAAATTATGTTTCTGGTGGACCGTACCTTCCTTTCCTTAGATTTATCTATGTGAACTTGTCTTGTTATGGTTTTATTATATCATTTCCTTTTTATTTGTCAACACATTTTTCCATTTTTCTTTATATTTTTTGTTTATTTATTTTTAGTTTTGTTTTTATCTGTAAAATTGTCGGATTATGTCAAATTATTCAGAAAATTGCAAATCTGTAGCAACCAGGAAAAATATATTGCCATAAAAAATGTACCCCATGTTTATTTCCATGGGATACATTTCTATTCTTCTTAAAGCAACGGATACTTGTCTGTAAGCTTCTGGACAATTGCTCTTGCCTCTGGGATTTTTTCTTCTCCTCCCTTTACAATGAGGGCAATTGCTTCTGCGATCTGATCCATATCTTCTGTATTCATTCCTCTGGATGTTACTGCAGGTGTTCCAAGACGGATACCGCTTGTTACAAACGGAGATTTCGGATCGTTCGGAATCGTATTCTTATTTGCCGTAATATGTGCCTCATCCAGCATTTTTTCTACTGCCTTACCGGTCAAATCAAATGGGGTAAGATCCATCAGCATCAGGTGATTGTCTGTTCCGCCGGATACAATTTTAATGCCTCTGCTGATTAAGCCCTTGCAAAGTGCCTGTGCATTGTCCACAATGCCCTGCTGATATTTCTTAAAGTCATCGGATAATGCCTCTTTGAAGCAGACTGCTTTGGCTGCAATTACATGCATCAGCGGACCACCCTGAATTCCCGGGAAAACAGCCTTGTTGAAATTATATTTATCAGCGGCTTCCTGATTACAAAGAATCATACCACCTCTTGGTCCTCTTAATGTTTTATGTGTCGTTGTTGTCACAACGTCTGCATATGGAATCGGGCTTGGATGAAGTCCTGCTGCCACAAGACCTGCAATATGTGCCATATCCACCATCAATACGGCACCAACTTCATCTGCAACCTCACGGAACTTCTTAAAATCAATGGTTCTTGCATAAGCAGAAGCACCTGCGATAATCATTTTCGGTTTGCATTCCAATGCGATTTCTCTTAATTTATCATAGTCGATAAAACCTTCATCATTTACTCCGTAAGGAACAATGTGAAAATATTTACCGGAAATATTCACCGGACTTCCATGTGTCAAATGTCCGCCATGGTCAAGGTTCATACCCATAATGGTATCTCCCGGATTGCAGATAGCAAACTGTACTGCCAGGTTTGCCTGAGCTCCGGAATGTGGCTGAACATTTGCATAATCACAGCCAAACAGTTCTTTTGCTCTTTCAATTGCAAGATTTTCAACAACGTCTACACACTGACATCCACCATAATATCTCTTTCCCGGATATCCTTCTGCATACTTGTTTGTCAACGGGCTTCCCATCGCTGCCATTACAGCCTTACTTACCCAGTTTTCAGAAGCAATCAGCTCAATATGGCTGTTCTGTCTGTTTTGCTCATCCACGATTGCCTGAGCAATTTCCGGGTCTACGTTCCTGACTTCATCCAATGAATACATAATCAACCTCCATTTAAACTCAAATTTGGAACATTATAACATAATATCCTTCGCAAAACTATATCTTTTTACAAATTGTCTGTAAAAGTGTTTGTTCCTATAATAATAGTAATAGTGCAAAATTCTTTACTCTTTCGACAAATATTGATAAAATGTATGCAGTAAACGGATTTCATAATGCACTTTTGAGGAGATAACGATTATGTATTATGTCATTGTAAACCCGTCTTCCAAATCCGGACGCGGACTTCAGATTTGGAAAGAACTGGAACCCCTTTTCACCCGGAAAAACATCGAATATCAGGTATTTTATTCCGAAAAAGCAGGACACGTGTCACAGCTTGTCGAAAGCGTATGTCACTCCGCTCTGGGCGAAAATCCGGACACTGTTATTAAACTTATCATTCTGGGTGGTGACGGAACCTTTAATGAAGCATTGCAGGGAATCACTGATTTTGAACACGTTCAGATTGGTTACATTCCTACCGGTTCCAGCAATGACCTTGCACGTGATTTGAAGCTGAAGGGCTCTCCTGCCGTTCTGCTTGAGCATATTTTGAATTGTACGACTCCTTTTCCAATGGATTTGGGATGTCTTACCTATAACAGTAATCCTACGGAATTTTCCCGGCTCCATAAAGAAGAGTTTTCAAAAACACGTTACTTTGCCGTAAGCTGCGGAATCGGATATGATGCTGCCATCTGTGAGGAGGCACTGGCATCCCGCTTCAAAAATTTCCTAAATAAAATCGGCTGCGGAAAGCTTACCTATGTGACCATCGCCTTAAAACAGCTTATCGTAACGAAACGTGGAAACTGTACGATTACCCTTGACCAGAATCCACCATTTACGTTAAACAATTTTTTATTTGTTGCATCCATGATTCATCAATATGAAGGTGGCGGATTCATGTTCTGTCCCAAGGCAGATTATCAGGACGGCGTTCTTGATATCTGCACAGTAGGTCCGATTGCAAAACTGATTATTTTACTTGCGCTGCCCTCTGCGTTAAAAGGAAAGCATTACAAATTTCCTCATATCCATGCTTACAAGGCAAAAGAACTCCGCATTGATGCTGACCGGGATTTCTGGGTTCATACCGATGGGGAAGTTTCAGTAAAAAGTAATTCTATTTCAATTAAGTGTTTACAAAATAAGATTATGCTCTTAAAATAGATAGAACAGTAACAATACTTGTGGTTTTGTGCTGCATCGAAACCCATATTTTGTATGAATGCAGCTAGGAGGAGACTTATGAAAAAATTTTATGAAAGGTATAAGCATGCAATACCGCTTATTGTCTATGCGATTGTTTACCTGCTCTGGTTTTCTTATCTGGAACGTACCGTCCGAAACCCGGAGACAATTATCCATATGAAGTGGGATGATATGATTCCTTTTTGTGAGGTGTTTGTCGTTCCCTATTATTTATGGTTTGGCTACGTTGCCATTACCGTTTTGTATCTTCTTTTTACAAACAAACAGGATTATTACCGTGCCTGCACATTTCTTTTTACAGGTATGACCGTCTTCCTGATTGTCTCTACCCTTTGGCCGAACGGTCATCATCTTCGTCCGGCAGTTATGCCAAGAGACAATATATTTACTGCAATGGTAGCTGCATTATACCGGGCAGATACACCGACAAATTTGTGGCCCAGCATTCATGTATATAATTCCATTGGTACACACCTTGCGGTGCTTCACAATGAAAAGCTGCGCAAAAACAAATGGATTCACTATGGTTCCTTAGTTTTATGTGTTTCCATTATTCTTTCCACCGTATTCATCAAACAGCATTCTACTTTTGATGTAATTACCGGTATTATGATGGGTGCCATCATGTATGTTGTTGTTTATCAGTTGGATATTATTTCGATTTATCAGGCAAAAAAAGCAGCCAGACGGCGCCGTACCCGTGAGGTTTAAGCGCACATCCGCTGCTCCAGTATTTAAAGATTAAGAAACCGAATGGTAAGGGAATGTGAGTGTAATCTCTGTTCCCTTTTTTTCTTCACTTTGCAAATCAATCGTTCCATGATGATACTGCACGGCATGTTTTACAATAGAAAGTCCAAGGCCGGTTCCTCCAGATAATTTTGAATGACTTTTATCTACCCGGTAGAAACGTTCAAATACGCGTGACTGATGTTCCGGAGCAATTCCGATACCACTGTCCTTAATCACGACTTTGGCTGCCTTTTCTCCTGCTTCTATATGCACCTGTACCGTTCCACCCGGAACATTATATTTAATCGCATTATCACATAAATTGTAAATCACTTCATACAAGAGCCTGCGCACTCCGCACAAAGCGGCATGATCTCCTTCCAGTGACATGGTGACACTCTTTGCATTTGCAGAAGTTTGCAGGTTTGTTTCGACCTCCTGTGCAATCTCCCAAAGATCCACATTTTCACTCGGAAGTTCATTTCCCTCATCCAGCTGTGAAAGACGGATAATATCTTCAATCAATGCTACCAGTCTTGTCGCTTCTTTCCGGATGTGACCGATAAACCGTGGCATATCCTCCTGCTTTACCATACCTGATTCCAGCAAATCCGCACTACCGATAATTCCCTGCAATGGCGTTTTTAACTCATGAGAAACATTGGCGGTAAACTCCCGGCGGTTTCGTTCTGCATATTCCTGCTCTGTGATATCAAAAGCAAGAATGACCGCTCCCAAAATACTTCCCGATGACTCAATCCGGCTGATATCGAGCTGGTATTCCCGTCCCATCCGTTCCAGGCGCACCTCACTGTGTCCCTCCTGCAAAGCGGATTCTATGGCAAGACGTACATGCCTGCTTCTGTCAAGCTGTAAGAAGTCATGTCCTACTGCATCGTCCGTTTCTCCAAAAATTTCTCCTGCGGCAGGGTTGATACTCAGAACAATTCCTTTATTATCCAGAAGGACAAGTCCTTCCTTCATACTCTCTGTAATCTGCGTAAACTCATCTGTCTTTTCCTGCAATTTCCGCAATTGTCGTGCAATCTCTGCCCTTTGCCGGTTAATCCGGTTCAGCAATGGAGAAAGCTCTTCATACGTTTCATTTTCCAATGGATTTTCAAGGTCCAGATTATTAAACGGTTCCACAATTTTGCGTGCAAGTCCATGTGCCAGGATTCCTGCAAAAATTAACGCTGCAACTATGATAATCACGATAGGCTGTAACATTCCAAGCACAAGCAGTCCTGCTGTTGCATACCTTGCTGAAATACGAAGTACCGTTCCATCATCAAGACGTTTTGCATAATATCTTGTTTTTTCCATGAGTGTCGCAGAATAACGGGTACTTTGTCCTTCCCCATTTTCAAACGCCTCCCGTACTTCCTGACGGTCTTTGTGATTCTCAACCGCTTCGGTTCCTGTTTCCGTATCATAAAGAACCGTTCCATCCTCTGCAATCCAGGTAATTCGGTAATGCTCCGGCTGAAGCTGTTCCAGGAAATCCATTCCATCTTTTGATACCGAAACAGATGCAAGTTGTAATTCATCGGTCAGCTGGCTTTTCTGAATGTTTCCAAAATATTCATAAAAAACACCCATAATAATCGTAATTCCCGCCAATAGAACCGTTATGGAAACGGTTACTATGGACTGAAAAATTTTTCTTGTCATGGCTTTGCCTCCAGTCTGTATCCTACATTACGTACTGTTTCAATCAGTTCTCCGTAATCTTTTAATTTCTGGCGTAATGTTCTGATATGCATGTCCACCGTCCGGGTATCTCCACAGTAATCCATTCCCCACACTTCATTAAAAAGCTGATCTCTGGTAAATGCAATCCCCGGATGGGAAAGAAACAGCTTCAACAATTCAAATTCCTTATAAGTCAGAACAACTCTTTCTCCATCTGCAGTTACAGTATGTTCATCCACATTTACAATCAGTCCGCCTGTCTTTAGCAGATGTTCTACCTGTTTGGGCTGGCATCTGCGCAAAACGGCCTTTATACAGGACACGAATTCCATTACACCAAACGGTTTGGTCAGATAATAATCCGCTCCCAGGTCAAGTCCCTGTATCTTGTCATATTCCGTGCCCTTGGCTGTCGCCATAACAACAGGAATATCTTTGTATTCCGGGTTCTGTCGCAAATGTCGTAAAAGCTCTATTCCATCTTCCCCCGGCAGCATCACATCGAGTACAACAAGTTCCGGTTTCTGTGTTTTTAAAGCCTCCAAAAAGCTGGCTCCATTCTCGAATCCCTGTGCCTCATATCCTGTTGATTGAAGTGCATACACCTCAATATCACGAATGCTGGCATCATCTTCTACACACCAAATCATACTATCCCTCCTTGTGCTCTCCCGTAACAGAAAAAATTACCCATTTGGCAATATTTACTGCATGGTCGCCGATACGTTCAAAATATTTTGCAATAATCAACAAATCAATGGCATACTCGCCATCTTTCGGATCTTTTGCAATTTTTTGAATGAGGTCCTGCTTCACATCATCAAAATAATGGTCCACAATATCATCATCCTCAATTACCTTTTCTGCCAACATTATATCATGTTTTACGAACGCATCAACGCTTTCTGTTACCATATGGATGGTTGCTTTTGCCATTTCCCGAAGAAGTCCGTCATTTTCGGTCGCTTTGTCACTTAACAGACAGATAATTTCCGCAATATCCTCTGCCTGATCTCCAATTCGTTCCATGTCGGTAATCATTTTCATTGCCGCGGAAATCTGACGCAAATCCCTTGCTACCGGCTGCTGCTGCAAAAGAAGACGCAGGCACATGGATTCGATGTTTCTTTCCTTTTCATCAATTTGTGCATCAAGTGGTGCAATTTTGGCGGCAAGCTTTGTATCTCCATTTGCCAATGCATTGGACGCAAGCTCAATGACCTCTTCACATAACGCACCCATCTCAATCAGTTCTTTGTTTAGCAGTGCAAGCTGCTCATCGAAATGACTTCTCATCATCCAAACCTCCCTGTAATGTAATCTTCTGTTCTCTTATCCGTTGGTGTCGAGAACATTTTTTCTGTATCACCGTATTCCACAAGTTCACCCAGCAGGAAAAATGCTGTCCGGTCCGAAATACGGACTGCCTGCTGCATGTTATGCGTTACTATGATGATGGTATATTTTTCTTTTAATTCTGCGGCAAGCTCCTCGATTTTTAATGTTGAAATCGGGTCCAGGGCGCTGGTCGGTTCATCCATAAGAAGCACCTCCGGCTCTACTGCAAGTGCCCTTGCTATACAGAGTCGCTGCTGCTGTCCGCCGGAAAGTCCCAATGCATTTTTCTTTAACCGGTCCTTTACTTCATCCCAAATCGCCGCTCCCCGCAAAGAACGTTCCACAATATCATCCAGTTTTGCTTTATTTTTAATCCCATGAGTCCTTGGTCCATAGGCAATGTTGTCATATATACTCATCGGAAAAGGATTTGGCTTCTGAAAAACCATACCTACCTCACGCCGCAATTCATTTACATCTACCGTCGGTGCAAAAATATTGTTTCCCTTATATTTTATTTCTCCGGTAATTTTTACATCAGGAATCAAATCGTTCATTCGGTTAATGGTTTTCAGAAAAGTTGATTTTCCGCATCCCGAAGGTCCGATTAATGCTGTTATGCTTTTTTCCGGAATATCAATCTGAATATCCTTTAATGCCTGATGGCTTCCATACCACAAACATAAATCGTTGACTGTAATAATATCCTTCATGGCTATCTTCCTCTCCTTTTCCTACATATCTTTCTTTTTCTTAAAATAATTTCCTACAAATACTGCTGCCAGATTAATCAGCATCGTCAAAATCATCAGTATTGCTGCTATTGCAAAAGCAATTCCAAATTCTCCCTGTTCCTTGGCATATACATAAAGTGCAACGGTAAGTGTTGCGCCCGCGCTGCCAAGTCCTTTTACCATATTATTTAATGCATGGGCAAAACCGGCGGTAAAAAGAAGTGCTGCCGATTCTCCAAGAATTCGTCCTACCGATAAAATACATCCGGTAATGACGCCATCAATACATCCCGGCAAAACTACGGTCCGGATAACCCTCCATTTGCCGGCTCCCAAACCAAAGGCTCCTTCCCGGTAGCTTTGCGGAACAGTTTTCAAACTTTCCTGTGTAGTACGCATGATTGTCGGAAGGTTCATGATTACAAGTGTCAATGCTCCAGCCAGAAGGGAAGTCTGCAATTCCAGGAATTGACAGAAAAACAACATTCCAACAAGACCATAAATGATGGATGGAATTCCGGATAATGTTTCTGCTGCATATTCAATGACCGTTACCAGTTTTTGATTGGTTGCATACTCTGTCAGATAAATTGCTGCCCCTACCCCGAGAGGAAGGACAATCAACAGCGTTGCAAGCACTATATAGAGGGTATTTAATATATCTGGTAAAATTCCGATTCTATCCTCCAAATAACTTGGACTTGTTGATAACAGCTCCCATGAAATATTTGGTATTCCCTTAAAGAACACATATCCCACAAGAAATAATACCAATAGGGCTGTTGTTCCTGTTGCAAACCACATAAGGCCCTGCATCAGGTAAATATATCTTTTTCTTTTTCCGGTTACTGCATGATTTCCCATAATTACCCCTCCGCATTTCTTTTCAGGAAAAAGTTTAATGTTGCATTTATCATCATAATAAACAAAAACAATACAAGTGCGATGGAAAACAGTGCCTGTCTCTGCAAGCCAGAGGAATAAGACATTTCACTTGCCACTGCCGTAGTAAGAAAACGTACGCTCTGAAAAAGTTCCGGCATATTTGGCACATTTCCTGAAACCATCATGACTGCCATTGCTTCTCCGATAGCTCTTCCCACTCCTAAAACAACCGCTGCTGCAATTCCGCTTTTGGCTGCCGGAACCGAAACCCGGAAATAAGTTTCCACCGGAGTCGCACCTAATGCCAAAGAAGCATCTTCATATTCCACCGGTACAGCCTCAAGACTCGTCACAGAAACTTTTATAATGGATGGTAATATCATAATTGCCAGTACAATAATTGCAGCAAACAGACTTGAGCCATCCGGCACATGAAACAGCTTCCGGATTCCGGGAACAAGTACCTGCATACCTACAAGTCCATATACCACGGAAGGAATTCCTGCCAGAAGACTGACTGCCGATTCCATAACATTACGAACCTTCTTTGGTGCAACCTTGGCAAGATATACTGCTGTCAGAAATCCAAACGGAACTCCCAGCAGAATAGCCCCTGCCGTACCATATATACTGGTAAGGATAAATGGCAGGATACCATAGGATGGCTCTGCTGCTGTAGATGCCCATGTTTTTCCAAACAAAAACTTAAGTAACCCGATTTCCCGAATCGCCGGTATTCCGGAAATAACCAGATATATGGAAATCAGCAACACACATCCAACCGTAATCAATCCCAAAATCAGAAATATTCCATGTACAAAATTTTCAAATAACTGCTTTTTGTTTTTCATACCATCACCTGTATCATTTTCATGTTATTACCACAATTTACATATGAATGTTTTCGTTCCACAAGAACGCCACAAAATCTGCCGGTTGCAGTGGAAGCACCCGGCAGATTACATATGTTCTAGTTTGCTGCTACTGCACCAGCTTGTGCAATAATTTCTGCTGCATCTGCAGATGTTACATAATCGAAGAACTTCTGTGCGGTAGGTGTTAATTCCGTTCCTTCTTTTGTTACAAGAACGAATGGACGCTGAATTACGTAACTGCCATCCTTAACGGTATCTTCAGATGGAACAACTCCGCCTACTGAAACTGCCTTAACGGTATCCTTAACAGCTGCAAGTGATGCATAACCAATGGCATCCGGATTCTGTGCAACAGTTGTAATTACATCACCGGTAGAGGTAAGTTCCTGACGATATAAGCATTTGTCTTCTGTGCCTGTAATAGATTCAAAGCCATCTCTTGTTCCGCTTCCTGCTTCACGTCCGATCAGAACGATTTCTGCATCCTTACCGCCAACATCTTTCCAGTTTGTAATTTCACCGGTATAGATTTTTGCAATTGTTTCTACATCTAAATCAGAAACTTCATTTTCAGGATTTACAATGATTGCAATTCCGTCATATGCCAGTACGGTCTGCTTAAGTCCCTGTGCTACTTCATCATCTTTCAGATTTCTACTGGAAAGTCCGATGTCACATCTTCCTTCAGCTACTGCTGTAATACCGGAACCAGAACCTGTCGGGTTGTAGGTAAAGGTAACGCCTTCATTCTGTGCCATGAAGGATTCTCCCAATGCTCCGATTACTTTCTCCATGGAAGTAGAACCATCTGTTGAAACAGTTCCGTTATCTTCAGGAGTTTCTGCCGTAGCATTATCTGTACTGTCTGTTGCGCTTGCATCTGTTGTACTTGCATCTGTTGTGTCTGTCGCAATATCTGTTGTGCTTTCATTTGCCGTGTTATCTGCTGTGCTTCCGCTTGTTGTACCGGCACCGCATCCTGCAAGCATTGCTGCTCCAACTACTGCCAATACTAAAATACTTAATTTTCTTTTCATAATCATTCTCCTCTCATTTCTTTACTATCTTGTTGTTACTTTACTTTCTTCTTATTTTTTTCTTTTGTTCCAGGTACCTTTCTTTATCTTACATATTTCATGATAAAACCCTTATGTAAAATGAAAAAGTTTGGTTATGTAAAATGTTTGTCAAAGATGATTTGTTGATGAATTTTAAAGGAAATTTTTTAAGGAATTTTGTTAATGGCTGGCTTCTGGGTATAGCGGATACTTTTCTTGTTTTTATGCCCTATTGGCAAGTGGAATCCTGGGTATAAACAAGCACTTTCTTTCATCTATACCCTTCCTGTAACTAAACTGAGGGTATAAGTAGGCGCTTTTCTTCCTCTATACCCTCCCTGCAGTTGGCTTGTGGGTATAGCGGATATCTTTCTTGCTTTTATGCCCTCTTGGCAGTTGACTTGTGGGTATAGCGAACCTCTTTCTTGCTTTTATACCCTCTTAGCAAATGGAATCCTGGGTATAAACAAGCACTTTCTTTCCTCTATACCCTTCCCGCAACTAACACGAGGGTATAAAAAGTCCCTTTTTACTCCCATACCCAGCCGCGTGCAAACTGCTAAAAATAAGTGGGTATTTTTATATTTTTTTAATCTCTATCACCAACAAGCTCCCTTCAAACAAAAAATGCAGGAACATTACCTGTTCCTGCATTGCTTATTTAAATAAACCGTTCTAAATAAACTGTCTATATAATTGATATAATTCTTCTTTTGTAAAACAAACGGGATTATTACTCATCCGTTCTAAATTAACGGAGTTGACCAATTCTTCCAAATCTTCCGGTTTCACCTTTATCCCCGGGAGTTCCAATTTTGAAATCAAATTTTCAACAAGTGAAATACTCTCGCTGATATCCGGCATGCTTTTTTCTGGTAACAATACTTTTGCAAGTGCCATTAAAACCTCTGCAAGTTTTTCGTCTGTGTACGATTTTTTATGTAAAAGTTTCCAGCATGGAATGAGACATAATGCTACCGCATGCCCATGACTGATTCCATAAAGTGTTGTCAGTTTATAACTCATGGAGTGTGGTGCCGTAGTTCTCGAAATGTGAATTGCCCTACCGCTATAATTTGCTGCCCGCAACATTTTCTTTTCCCATATAGTTGCACCGGATGTATCTTTCTTCCCGGTTTCGTGTGCAGCAAGATACTGCCCGTGGTTTTCCATAATCTGCTGTATGCATGTTGTCGCATACATCTTACTTTCCTGCGTTGCCCCTATTGCCCAAAAGGATTCTATTGCCTGGCAAAGTGCATCCATCATCGTTGTCTTTTTCTGATACTCCGGTAATATTCGCAAAAATCCTGCATCCAACAATGCAACATCCGGTAAAATTGATGCATGGTCAATCGACTGTTTTTCCCCATGCACATAGATAACCGCAATTTGTGTAGACTCGCTTCCTGTGCCCGCAGTAGTAGGAACTGCAATAAGTGGTACTGTAGAGTAATTGAAATGTTTGTCAAAGAAGTCCTCTTCTCTGTCCAAAGCAGAAAAAAGCTTGATGCATTTTGCAACATCCAGCGTACTTCCTCCGCCGACTGCAATGATTTTCCTACAATTGCTCCGCCTAAATAGTGCAACTCCTTTCATAATATCTTCATACTTTGGATTGGCAGTAAAATCATCAAACACCTCCACTGCCTTGCAACAATCCGTTAATCTGTCAAGCACATTCTCCTTCAATTTCTTTCCGCATACCAGGAAAACTGTTTCCTCCGAATATACATATCTGCAAAGTGCCTTCGCATAATCATCTGTTTCCTCTATAATCTGATCGTGCACATCCATACACCGAATTTCCCGGTCTACCCGCTGATAGTCCTCTTCATTGTCAATTTCATCTATATAGTCATCTGCATAAGATACTCCCGAAATTGCGACCTCATCTGTAATTTCATTCAAGGCATTCTCCGCATATACATTTACGACTCCATTTTCAACAAATTCATGAACCCTTTCAAGCCACATTCCAATATCTTTTTTGCACAATTTATAAAATGGCTGAAACGCATAACATCCTGCCTCAAAAAGCTGGACGGAAACCTTCTTCAAAACCAGATTGCCCTCCTTATCTTTTGAAAAAGAAGCCTTGAAATCTTTTTGTGGCAGTTCCTTTTTCTCATTATAAATGCAAACTGATTTTTGGGAATGGTGTAAAATTTTTAAAACAAGATTTTTATTAAAAACAAGATCACCATGAAGCAATAACACGTCGTCTTTCATAAATTCTGCAGCTTTATCCATCGAAACAATATAATTTGTCGTTTGATAATCCTCATTATGCACGAAAGTAAATTTCAACTCCGGGTATTGCTGTGCCACCCTTTCTATCTGCTCCCGAAACGGTCCTGTTGTAATCACAAATTCCCGAATTCCGCATAAACTGAGAATCCGAATCTGACGTTCCAATACCGTTTCTCCATTATATAGTTTCACCATACATTTTGGATGCTCACTCGTAAGTGTTCCCATCCTGCTTCCCATACCGGAATTAAATAAAACTGCTTTCATATCAGCCTCTGATTTTCATTTCAAAATTTTCTTTATTTTCGATCGGCGTTGTTGTAGGTCTTCCAAGATTTTCCCTGGAAGTCTGATTTGTCCAAACAACAATAGCACATTTTCCATGTTTCTTTTGATACTGTAATGCCAAAATCAACTCTTCTTCTGCTTTGACCATAAAAACTTTATCAAATCCCATACCATATAGAATTTTATCAAGCTCCAGCTGATTTGCAATCGTTGGCTGACCACCAACTGATTCATGGCAGCCATTATTAATCAAAATATACTTAAAATTATCTTTTACATTCTGTACTGCAATCGCGAGACCACCCATGTGCATCAAAAAAGCACCATCCCCATCGATACAGTAAATGTTCTTATCTGTATTCTGACTAATTCCTAACGCGAGTGAAGATGCATGCCCCATTGAACCAACCGTCAAAAAGTCATTGGCATGTCCCACATGTTGTGCTTCCCGTATCTCAAATATTTCTCTTGAAGTTTTCCCTGTTGTGGATACCACAAACTCATCCTCATCCAATTGTGTCAAAATGGCATGAAGTGCCTGCTCTCTGGCAAGCAGATTTGCGGTATTATCCCTTTTTCCCTTTTTCTCCACACCGGTACTATGATATTTTGCAAATGTATCTTTCTTTATTACCAATGCCATGGTTTTTCCATTCTGCTTCATGTAATCATGGCAATCCTTAATTTGTTGTTGATAATTATCATCTACTATCTGCCATGGAATTCCCAGCGTTTCCAAAAGTGGTAATGTAAGTTCCCCTTGTTTTTGATGCTGCGGCTCATCCTTGACGCCCGGCTCCCCCCGATAGCCAATCAAAAGAAGCATTGGAATCTGATAAACCTTTTCATCTGCCAAAGACAACAGTGGATTTACCGCATTTCCAATGCCGGAATTTTGCATATAAACTACCCCGAACCTGCCGGTAGTAATATGATATCCACACGCAATCGCTACAGCGTTTCCCTCATTTGCTGCAAGAATATGCTTTTCCGCTGCCAAATCTTCAATGCATAAACATAACTCTTTCAACAGCGAATCGGGTACCCCGGTAAAAAAATCAAATTCGTTTTCACACAAAGTTTTGTAAAAGTCCACCGTATCAATTTTGTTCATCACTTATCAACTCCAAGATTTCCTTTATCGAAATACAATTTTCTATATCAGCTTCCATTGCACGTCCACACTCTAAAATCTGCTCTGCCGTCCGTACCATGCTCTTATAAGCACACCTAAGCAAATGATTTGCATAAATTACCACATCTGCACCATTTTCAAAAAGCTCATCCTCCTTATAGGTACAATATGTTGTCGGAATAAGAACCACAGGAATTTGTGCGTGTTTTTTCCGGAAAGCATGTAAAAACTGCATAATCTCCTTTCCATCCGATTTACAACTGTGAATCATAATCGCATCTGCCCCCGCATCGACATAGCACTCCGCTCTGTCCAATGCATCTTCCATCGTGTTACCGGCTATAAAACTTTCAATTCTGGCTATAATCATAAAATCACTTGTTTGAAGTGCCGCCTTACCCATACGAATTTTGTCAGCAAATACCTCTTTATCCTCCAGCATGTGTAATGACGAATTTCCCAACAAAGAGTTCTGCTTTAACCCTTTTTTGTCCTCAATTATAATTGCCGAAACGCCAAGTCTTTCAAGCGTCCTCACATGATAAAGAAAATGCTCCGTCTTTCCACCGGTATCTCCATCAACAATAACTGGTTTTGTTGTTACTTCAAGAATATTCTCTATTGTTCTGAGCCGGTCTGAAAAATCAACCACCTCATTGTCCGGTTTTCCCTGCCAGGCAGCATTGCACAAAGAGCTTATCCACATAGCATCATACTCTTTATCTCCGGCTTTTACATTCTCTACAATTAACCCGGAAAGTCCGCTGGATGCTTCCATAACCCGTACATGCTTTCCATGGCATAACATGTCTCTTAATTTTTTTCTTCTTTCTTCCGGCAAAATATTATACATCCGATGTATCCTTTCCTTATTCACCCTTTTTACAAATCATTCGTGCAAGCAGCTTTCGGTTCAATTCCAGGAACAGGCGAAGATTTTCTGCAAATGACACATGCTCCATATAATTCCGTGTCTGAATTTTTGTTTTATAAAACAATCCTTCACGATAAGGATAACCTCCAAGCAGTTCTTCTATCTCCCTGATATTGTATCTGTAATACGGTTCCTTCATTTCCACAGCCTCTGATAACTGCAAAATTCTTGCCACAAATGACATACAATTTTCTGCCTTGTAAATCGGCAGTCCATGAACAACTGACATCGTTGCCATTGAATAAAGGTTAAATATATATTCCGTATCCTTTTCTATTTCTGTAATATACTTTTCAATCTGTCGTTTTCTTTCCGCTTTTACCGGAATTTTATATATTTTCAATTTAATACTCTGATGCTTTCCAAACGCATAACAATCCAATGTTTCATGCATAAAGCCGGAATCAAAGGGGGCATTATGCCGCCTTCTTGAAAACGTAAGAAAATCATTTTTCCTTCCGTTCAGACATACCGCCACATGCGTATACTCGTAATCTGAAAACAATCTTGCAAATTTTCCAAGACCGGTTCGTGCCTTTACAAAAACAATATAGATATGTTTGCAGTTGTCATTTCCCTTATTCATATTTTCCCGTATCCTTCTACTTCTTACTATCCCTTGCCTTTAACCGGTTAAACAACTGTATTTGCAATCTTATCATCTCATAATACATTGGAATTCCACCTGCAATAAAAACAAGATCTGTCACCTTTAAACTGCACACAGGTAACTCCACAACCGGTTTTGTTCCAAAAATCATCCCCAGAATACAGATTGCAATAAACAACAGATGTGTTTCTATCGGTCCCAGCCTCGGAAAGAGAAATTCATTCAGATATCGGATATAATTCATGGCTGTAAACATCAGCAATGCATATACCGGTACAAGAAAAACTACGACTTCAAAGCTTACAATTCCCGAAAATGCCAATGCTATCAATAAATAGGTAATATGAAGAATATCCGTAAGCAAGTCAAAAAAGGCTCCGGCATCGGAAGACATATTCCGTTTTCTTGCAATGTATCCATCCAGATCATCACAAATAATATGAGCACATAAACCCAAAATTGTTCCTATTAAAAATAGCTTATGAATCCCTGCAAGAAATGCACAGATGATGCCAAATAATCCTGCTAATGCCCCAAGCAGTGTCATCTGATTTGGCGTCATAGATGGCGGAATTATTTTTCCAAACGTATTGTATACAATAGGATAAAATGCATTTTCCAATTTACTTGGTACAATTTTCCTAACCTCATCCTTTTTCAAATCCTGTGTTTCATTCATTCTCTTTCTCCTCATGAACTCCAAAAAATATATTTTTTATAATTGAACGAATATAATCCCCATAATCGATAAAATCATAAACGCCTTCCCGCTTTGCCCTCAGAAACAGTCTTATGACCAATATGTAATAATGGAAATAGTAACGTTTAACGCTCATTTTTGACGGTTTGGCTACAAGATGCAGATAATCAAAATGCGAGGCATCGTCTGTAATCATCCTGTCTTTGTATTCCTCGTAGGTTTCCAATCCCATTTCCGGTGTAAAAATAGAAATTGCAATATGGCGCAGATTCTGCTCCCTGGTCCACCGATATAAATTTCGAAAATCCTTTGGGGTAAAATCAAGGTCTGCAATAAACATTCCCATCAAATGAATTCCACGTCTGTTGCAAATCTGAATACTTTTTATATTATTTTGAACATCGGACCTCTTTTGATAGCCCTGTAAATAATCGTCCCGGATTGCTTCAAGTCCGACAAGGACATAGTAGAGTCCTGCCTTACTAAGTTCCTCCAGCAACTCCTCATGTGTTGCGATAAAATCTGCCCTTCCATAACAAATAAACTTTTTCTGAATTCCCTTTTCCTTAAGTAAAAAGAGAAATTTCCGAAGTCGTTCTTCGTCATATAAAAAGTCATCATCGACAATATATATATTCTCAGCAGATATTTCTGCAATTTCATCTACAACCGACTCAATATCCCTCCGGCTGTATATTCCTGAATTCATCCTGTTTCTCTCACAAAAACGACATCTGTACGGACAACTGTATGCCGTCCGTACCCATGCAGCATGTGTAAGCTCCAAATAGCGGTAATTCTGCGGATGTGCATAAAAGTAACTTCTATCCGGGAGTGGCAAACGGTTTATATCAAAAGGCTCTGCTTTATTTGATGTCCATACACCATTTTCCCGATAGCAAACACCGTCCACCCGGGAAAGATCTGTTTTCTCCTCACAGAATGCGTCAGCAAGAATATCCTCCAGTTTAAAAATATCGAAAGATGTTAAAATATAATCCACTTCTTCACGGTACATCCGCTCATAGCACAGCTGTGCATGAAGCCCACCAATAATAGTAACCACTTCCCTGCGATATGCCTTCGCATCGCGGCAATATTCCAGCATAAAATTTTCCTGACGCGTTCTGCCACACACATACACTACATCCGGCTGATATTTCTTTAATGCACAGGGAACACCGCACCTCTCCACCTGACCATCATATAGGAAAACCGCATGACCCTTTTGCTTTAAAAAGGCAGATATGTATTCAAGTTCCAGACATTCGTTTTCAATAATACCTACAAAATTATATTTTGTCCTTGATATTTCCGGATGAATTAATAAAAAGGTAAGTTTATCTTTTTTCATGTTTCTCCTGTTCCTCTCGAATTAATTCATTATAAGCCACTTTACCCACAAGCGTCTTCGGGAGTTCCTCTTTAAATTCATAAGCAGCCGGCCAGGAATATTTTGCAAGATTTTTTTCACAGTGCTGTCGGATTGACTGCAACGTTTTTTCATCCGGTTCAACCCCGTTTTTAAGCACCACAAATGCTTTCGCCACCTGCACACGATATGGGTGGGGAATTCCAATGACACAGGACATCAGCACATCCGGATGCGCATCAATCACATTCTCAATATATTGCGGATAAATACAGTAACCGGAACTGACAATTACTCTTTTCAATCGCTGCTTGAAATAAATAAATCCATCCTCATCCATATATCCAAGGTCACCGGTGTGCAGCCACGTAAGTCCGTCTTCATGTACTTTAAGTGTATCTGCTGTTTCCTCTTCCTGATTCAGATATCCCTTCATTACGGTAGGTCCGCTGATTACAATTTCTCCCTCTGTTCCATAAGGGACCTCTTCGGTGGTTTCCGGCTTCACTATTTTATAATATGTATCCGGATATGGAATTCCGATGCTTCCCTCACGATAATAATCCACAGGCGTCAGACAGCTTCCGGTCACACATTCTGTCAGTCCATAGCCTTCCCGGACCTGAATGTCCGCACCATGCTCCCTGAAAAAAGTATCAATTTTTTTCTTTAAACTTACCGAAAGAGAATCCCCTCCCGAAATAGCACATTTTAAATAGGATAAATCATAACCGTCCAGTTTTTTATTTCTGAGCAGTGCTTCATAAAGCGTTGGAACTCCTGCAATTGCATTGGGACGATATCTTTTTAAAAGCCTGTCAAATGTTTTTGCACTAAACTGGGGAAGCAAAATACTTGTTCCGCCAAAATACTGCACGGTATGGATACAAATGCCAAGTCCGAAACCATGAAATACCGGCATAATCGCTAATACCCGATCCCCCTCTTTCATACATACACATGCTTCAAACCCTTGCATGGCAAGTGCATTAAAATTAAGGTTCGTCAGTTCAATTCCTTTCGGATATCCGGTAGTTCCTCCACTATACAAAATTGCAGCAACATTCTTACCTGCAAAATGTGTATTACTTACTTCCTGTTTTGTACCTCCCTGCAGGAATTTCTTAAAGGAAATAACATTTTCACTTTTTTCCAGAACAATGCTCTTTCCCTTTGTGGACTGGTATAATTTTTTCATATAAAAAGGCATAGAATCCCCTACAGAAACTAAAATAGCCTTTTTTAATTCGGTTTCATGGAAAATATGATTGAGTTTATTAAATGCGATGTCAATGATAATGATATACTTGCTTTTTGATAGATTTACGAAATATTTGATTTCATTCTCCGCAGAAAGCGGATGAATCATATTGGCAACTGCCCCAATTTTATTTAATGCATAAAAACTAATCATGGCTTCCGGTGTATTCGGCATACATATACTGACCGCATCTCCATAACTAATTCCTAATGCACAAAAAGCTTTCGCACAGTCATCAATCTGCTTTAAAAATTCTCTATAGGTTTTCTTTTTCCCATAATAATTATAACTGATTCTATTCAGATGCTGCTGTGCTGTTTTTTCCAATAATTCATATACGGATATATCCGGATAATCTAAATGTTTCTTCATGTTCCCGTAAAAACGGTACCATGGAGTCTTTATAGTACTCTGCATTGATTCCCCCCTATGCAACTTTTATCGGTTGTCGATAATCATCTTTCGAATCGTCTGATATAACAAACGATTTGCTTCTTCTACACTAAATTCTGAAATGTCTAATGGTTTTCCAAAAACAATTTTTAAATTTTTACTCCGAAATTTATAATCCCCTGTAATCGAATATGGTACAATTCTGCTTCCTGTTTTTTTCGCCATAACAACGGCACCGTATTTAAACGGTAGTAATACCTCATCCGTATAGTTTCGTTTTGCCTCAGGTGACAAATTGATCATACAATCTGCATTAAGGCATTCAATTGCACTTGCTAATGCTTCTTTATTATGTTCTGCATGCAAATCGACCGGTATTGTCCCTATTTTTCGAAAGAACCACCCGAACCTGCCATCATGCAAATCCTTTTTTGCAAGTGTATGTACTGTTCTTTTTGTACATGCATCAACGAAAATCGGATCAAGCGCATGCTTATGATTCCCCGCTACTACGACTCTTCCTGCAGTTGGAATATATTCTTTATGAATGATTGTCGGACAATAATAAAATTTAAACAATACGGTAAATACCGGACGCATTATGCGATAAAGCGTGTTTTTTTCTTTTTTCATACTCTAATTAAACCCAAAAAACTTCTGGCAGATTTTATATCCTTCCACGGAAATCATTCGTCCACCCTTGCCTGGCAGATTCATACACTGACCAAGAAGTCCATAGCGCAGCCGCCGATATAATACCCAATCTTTTTTCTTCAGGTATTCCCATAATTCCTGCTTCTTTTCCAGATTTTCGTCTGTACCGGAACGAATCAGCAGAATAGAAGAAATTGTTGTAATAATATCGAGATAGCTTAACATATAGCGGTATCTTTTCTTGTTGGAGTTTACCAACGCACGATTCTCTACCATATAATCAATCATCAGCTTATTTACACGAATCTGCTGATCAATACGGCTAATCATTACGCTCTCATGTACGGACTGGTCTTCCCGTCCGATATAGTAACGGTAAAAATTAACATCCATATAATACATGTTTTTGACAAACGGAAGTGGTTCGAACACGTAAATATTATCTACATAAAACGTGTGCTCCGGCAATTTGATGCCGCATTCTCTAAGGAGCTTCGTGCGGAAAATGACGGAGTGCATCAAAATGTACTGTCCTTTATGAAAATGCTTCACATCATTCCAGGTAAACATCTCATCGACCGGCAATGCATGACGATAGCGCATCACCTTTTTGTGCTTTTCTCCAACTTTTTCATAAACAAAGTTACTTATCAGCATATCAAGAGGCTTATCACCGCCGGTAAGCTCATGAAGCTTTGCAAGAATCTGTTCATAAACGTCTTCCTTTACCCAGTCGTCACTGTCAACCACTTTAAAATAAAGACCTGATGCATGTTCAATTCCTGTATTTACGGCAGAGCCGTGTCCACCGTTTTCTTTGTGAATTGCTTTAACAATCGTCGGATACTGCTCGGCATAACGGTCTGCAATCTCAGCCGTTTTATCCTTGGAGCCATCATCAACAATAAGTATTTCAACCTCCTCTCCTCCTTTCAGAAGAGATTCGATACATTTTTCCATATATGCTTCCGAATTATAGCAAGGTACTGCAAAAGATAACAATTTCATTTTCTGGTTCCTCGTCTTTCTATGGAGTATTTTTCTTCGTCCTCTAAAAATGCTTTCCGATAAACCTGATAAGCTGTTGGAATCGGATATTGTTCCTTTACCTCTTTTGTATCCACAAAAATAAGGCTGTCATCCCAGCTCTTGTCCGCAAGTTCATCCACCTTTATGGCATAGCCTGTCATATGCCATTCCCGATGTGAAAATATATGCTTACTTTTAGGAAGCTCTGCAATATGGATTGCGGACAATCCTTTCTCTTTTAGATACGATAATACTTCATCTTCCGACAAATGTCCAGTGACACTTGGAAACTCATACATTCCGGCAAGCAGTCCCTTGCCCGGACGTTTCCGGATTGCTGCGCGCTCCCCGTCACGAATAATCAATATTGTTTTCTCCTCAATCACACGCTCTTTTTTCGGTGCTTTTACCGGAAACTGCAGCTCTTTTCCTTCTCCATGTGCCACGCAGACTTTTTCCCAAGGGCACCTGTCACACTGTGGTGCTCCGTTTGGAGTACAAACCATTGCCCCCAGTTCCATCAAAGCCTGATTAAAATCGCCGGGACGCTCTACCGGAATTACCTCAAGAAGTTCCTGTTCCACTGAAGTCCTTACGGACTGCTGCATAATATCCCTGCTATCCCCGCGAAGTCTCGAAAGTACACGCAAAACATTTCCATCCACCGCCGGTCTGCAGATTCCAAATGCAATCGAAGCAATTGCTCCCGCCGTATAACTTCCAATCCCCGGCAGTCCAATAATTTCTTCATAGGAATCCGGCATTTCACCATCATACTGCTCTACGATAATCTGCGCTGCCTTGTGGAGATTCCGCACACGATTATAATATCCAAGCCCTTCCCAAAGTTTTAACAGCATTTCTTCCTCTGCTTCTGCAAGACTTCTGATATCCGGCAGTGCGTCCATAAAACGCTTGTAATATGCCTTTACCGCCTCCACTCTGGTTTGCTGCAGCATAATTTCCGACACCCATACATGATAGGGGGTCGGCTCTTCTCTCCACGGAAGAATCCTTCTTTGGGAATCATAAAAATCAAGCAATGGGTCTACAACATATTCCCAACGGGTTTCTATACTCATTCACACAACTCCTGTTACTGAAAAATCTATGGGTCCTTATTCTGCTCTGTTTTCTTCTTATAGGGCACTCTTGCAGAAGGCACTACCTCCGATGCCGGATTGGTATGTACCGCCTGGTCGTCAAAAAAGATATGTGCGCCAAATGCCTTGAGCACATCCCGTTTCGTAATTCCACCGAGAAAAAAAGCTTCATCTATACGTACATTCCATGCCCGGAGTGTCCGGATGACACGTTCATGCGCCGGTGCACTTCTTGCTGTAACAAGAGCAGTCCGGATTGGCGACTGCTCCTGTGGAAAGTCCTTCTGAATGTCTGACAATGTCTGCAAAAACTTTGCAAACGGTCCGCGTTTCATTGGCTGCTCTGCCTGCAGACGCTCATTCTCCTCAAACGCTTCCAAGCCCTGTTCCCGGTATATCTGCTCCGATTCATCCGAAAACAATACCGCATCACCATCAAATGCAATCCTGATCTGATTAATTTCTTCGGAATTGTCGATGGTCTGAATGGTGTCACAGCAGATAATGCCGGCTGCGATACCGGAATCGATTGCCGCCTGAACGTCCTTCTCATCCGCTGACAGATACAAGTCCGTATGGAATGCCTCAAGATACGGTGCCAGCGATGCACCGCTTGCCAGAACCGCTCTTGATATCTGCAATCCATAATGCTCTATGGAACGAAATACCCGCAATGAGGTATCCGGGCTGTTATGTGACATAATAATCACCTCTACCCTGCCCTCATGTCCCGGTATTTTATTAATATTAAGAAGTGCTTTTATCAGTTGAAAACCATTGCCTGGCTCCAAAAAGTCCTTTTCATGCTCCAACTGATACCGGCAATATGCCTCTACTCCTTCTTTTTCAAAAATGCTGTTTTCTACGGAGAGGTCAAAAAGTGCTCTTGATGACACTCCAATTACAAGACGGTTTTCCAAATCATATGCCATAAAGTCCTTCCTTTCTACCCTGGCTGGAATCTCCTATGGCTGATTTTCCGCCTACCGCAACCGATTACATTCGTACCTTTCCAAGGTCAAAAGGCAATTTTTCAATTCTTCGTAGCGGCTTTCGACATCCCCGTCCTTTATTTCCAAATCAACGGATAATGCCATGGTCGTAATCATTTCATCGGTAATTCTTGCATGCAATCCATGAAGAATATTTAAACGTTCCTCGAAGGTATCTGCATCAAGGAATTCCATCACCATAGGATCAATTGTAATTTCTTCGCTTTCCTGTTTTTCCTCTTTCACCAGTTCAAAGCGGTACTGCTGAGGGGCATCCGGGTATTTGGTTCTATCTACCATCTCGCAAAACATTCTTAACGGTCTGGCATACACCGGATGTTCACCATACAATGCCTCATAAATAACAAGCTCCTCACCTGTTTCGCTATGAATGGCAATTGCAATTATTTTGTACAGGTTTCCCTTAAAATGACGGTAAATCTGTCCTTTCTCCGGTCTCATTGATACAGTTCCTCCGTTTCTAAGCTTATTCAAACAACTATATCAATTATAATCCCCTTTGAACTTCTTGTCATTCAACTTTTCCTGCTTATCACTATTATTTTTTTATAAGTCAAAACAATATTGAATGCGACAGGGAACATCCATTACCTGCTCCATCGGATTATCCATCCCGGTAAGCTCATTTTTTAACGATGTCTGTTCCCCTTCCTCCAGATTTGATATTTTATGATGATGAACACTTAATGTATATTCCCTGCTTCCATCCTCCTCAATTACCTTAGTCATGGTTACGCCGCTATTTTCATATCCATTTTCACCAAGCCATTCCCGAACCTCTGACAAATATGCAGCCTCAACACTTCGATAATACTGCTCCTGCTCTTTTCTTGACTGTTTTTCCTTGCTGTACACCGTTCCTGTAATACAAAAGCAAATGACTATCATTGCAGCTATCATCATCATTACCATAAGCACATTTTTTCTTTTTAACATATTTTTCTCCTCCGCCTGCATTTCTTATCTGCTTTTCTTTGATAATGTTATGATAGCAAAATCAATGTCCTATAAAACGGACTTACCAGGTCATTGCCATTTCTGTTTTAACCGGGTTCTCAGGATCACCAATCATTGGTGATGCTTTATCCAATGCCTGCAGTTCTTTCACCTCATCCTCGGTCAGTGAAAAATCAAATAATAATGGCAGGATTAGCCATTGATGATACTAATCCTGCCAAATGGACTTCCCGCACAAGACCCCAGAATCATTCTGTCTGATTTTGGACTTATGCGGCTTTGTCTGCTACTTCCACCGCTTACGTTATTCAAATAATTGTGTTTCTACCAATTCTTTCAGCTTACCCGTATATTCATCACTATCTAAATCAAAATAGTGGAGCACAATGTATCTTCCATTTATTCTCAAAATAGCCTCCTCAGCAGTGATATCAAAGGAATCTGTTTTTGTCTCATAAAATTTAATTGTGCCATAAGAAGAATCCACTTCTTCTTTATAATTAAAATGGGTATAGTTTGGATCTCCATTGCTCTGATAACTCACTACAATCTGTTCTTCTCCATCCTCATATACCTTAGTTACAAGGTTAAATTCATAGATGGAAATTGATGTAGTTCCTCCATCCAGGCTAATGCTATCATCCCTGCCATCATCAGAAATCTTATATCCTTCCGGTGTATGAAATCCCAAAATTTTCTCTCCTGTTTCAGCATATAAGCAATTTTCATAGGAATCACTTATTTCAATCTTCTCCTGCTTTTCACCGGTAAGAACATTCAGCAAATGTGTCATACTTCCTTCATATGCCCAACCTGATAAGCCGATTTCTATTTTGATACACCGTCCAGTCGGTAAATACAAAAATGCCATCTCATTGTCAGCATAATTCTCGCGGTTATCGTCAAGTATGTAATCCTTAAATACTCCATAAGGCGTATCGATTGTTCCATTTTCAATAACGGTTATATTTTCGGTATCAACTGCATCCGCATTTACCTCGCCATCTTCATACCACTTCTGCCACTTACCCTCTTCGTCATTAATGCAGCAAATCTCAAACTCTTCCTCAAACTGTTTTTCTCCGCCCCGATAATAAACAACTCTGTGGTCATTTGAGAATTCTTCATTTATAACAAAGCCAAGTGGTGTCTGATATCCCCAAAGATTATTTCCTTCTTCATCTGTAAGCCATTCATTGTATCCCATATCCGGAAACGTAAATTCTTCCGACGGCTCTTCCACATCTGTTTCTGCTTCATCTGTCTGCACTTCCTGTACAGCATCTTCTGTCGTTGTCTGTACTTCTTCCGTAGTTGTTTCCTTAGCTCCGCAGGCAACTAATAACATTGCCATCATCGAAAGAATTGATAATACCATTCCCCATCTTTTCACAAAATTTTTCATGTTTGAATTCTCCTTTTCTGTTGTGTTTTGTAATTGATTTATAAGAAACAATTTAAGCTTCTTACGGTTTTTTGATTACTAATGTAGCGGTTAGGACGATGTCTTCTCCGTCAACGCCTATTTTACGTTCTATCTCAACTTCAGCTCCATCTTCAACACTAGAATCTATTTTTCCAATGATATCTACATGGTCTCCCATTGCCACATCGTTAAATCCCTTCGACATGATTTCAACAGTATTATCATTATGGATAATTGTATCTCTATCCTTAGGGCAAAAGATAGCCAAATTATCACTGTCACTAATGAAATCGACTTTCTGCCCATTTTCTACAATAACCTTTTTATTTGTTTCATCGTTGAAGATTACCATTTTCGGTTCTTCAATGATTCCATTGAATGTTTGAATCCACTCCAGCCCCGGAAGTGTAGACTCCATATCAATACCTTCGTATACCACAGGTTCAGGGGTCGGTTCTGCTATAGGTTCTTCTACCACCGGTTCTACTTCTGCAACCTCTTCAGCCTCTGTAGTTTCGGCGGGCTCTGCTTCTTTCGTTACTTCTACATTCGTTGTATCTTCCGTTGCAGATGCATTGTCTTCCTTACCAGAACCACATGCGGTAAACAAGGTTGCCATGAGCATAACCATAACTGCTAACAGAGCTAATGTGTTTTTATGTATTATTTTATTCATCGTATCATTTCTCCTGTCGTGTAAATTTTATCTATCGAAAGAATTAATCAGATAAAGTACTAACCTACTCATTTTTTAACAATTAATGTTGCTGTTAACACATATTCATTTCCATCCATTTCGTACACATTTTTTATTTCCACCTCATCCCCGTCATGAAATCTCGCAGATGGTTTTTTAAAAATGTCCACATTGTATTCAGCTGTTAATTCATTAAATGCTATATTTTCATATTCCTCCCCTATTACTTCTTTCCCTTTTGGTAAATATATTGCAAATGTATCTGTATCTGTAAACTCTACCTTTTGGTTTACTTCTACAATCACCTTTTTATTTGTTTCATCGTTGAAAATTACCATTTTCGGTTCTTCAATGATTCCATCAAATGTTTGAATCCACTCCAACCCCGGAAGTGTAGACTCCATATCAATACCTTCGTATACCACAGGTTCAGGGGTCGGTTCTGCTATAGGTTCTTCTACCACCGGTTCTACTTCTGCAACCTCTTCAGCCTCTGTAGTTTCGGCGGGCTCTGCTTCTTTTGTTACTTCTACATTCGTTGTGTCTTCCGTTCCAGATGTATCTGTTGTCTTATCGGAACCGCAAGCAGTAAGCAAGGTTGCCATAAGCAATATTGCTACTATTGCTGGTGTTAATCTTCTTTTATATGTTTTATTATTCATTTTCATATTCCTCTGCCTGTAAAAATTTTATTATAAATTCTTAAATCATTTAAAAATATATTCACTTTTTTACTGCCAAAGTGGCATTTATTTCCACTTCTTCTCCATCTACTTCAATTTTTTGAGACACATCTACTTTATCTCCATCTTTATATTTATGAGATAGCTCGTAATAAAAGTAAACATTCATTGTATTAGAATTATTGCAAAACAGACCGCCATTCTTGAAAATATCAACTACTATCTCTTTATCCTTTGGATAAAATATTGCAAATGTGTCTGTTGCTGAGATTTCAGCTTCCTGTCCATTTTCTACAATAACTTTTTTGTTGGTTTCATCATTGAAGATTACCATTTTGGGTTCCTCAATAACTCCATCAAAAGTTTCCATCCATTCTGCCCCAGGAAGTGTAGATTTCATATCAATACCTTCGTACTCTACAGGTTCAGGGGTTGGTTCAATAGTTACTTCTTCTTCGGTTATTACTTCCTCTGTTTCTCCTGCTTTAGCCGTTTCTACTTTCGTAGTTTCTGTTTCAGTGAAAGAAACTTCTGTCTTGCTGGAACCGCAAGCGGTAAGCATAGTTGCCATAACCATAACTGCTAACATAGTTAACGTTTTTTTGAAATAATTCCTTTTTGTTCTTTTTTTGTCAATCATATTTTCTCCCCTCTTCTATAATAATAAAAGTCAGTTTCCATACTATTACTATGCATGGAAGCTGACTGAATTATATCATGGCTGTACGCCATTTACAATATTTCAAAAAAAAAAAATCGTCATATCATTTAATGCTGACGGTGCAGATATATGATTAACAAATTAAAACAGATAATAAGAACCCCCAATAAGCCATTTTCTATATACAATATTCCTCATGTTTTATCTCCCAAAAATGAAGAATTTTTTTCTATATAGAAATCCAACTTTTAAAAATAGTACAAAGTTTTCTATATAGGAAAATATGCAATCAAAATCTCCCAAAATTTCTGCTCTTTTGGGAGATTTTAACTTGCTATTCTTGTATATAGAAAATGCCCCTTTCATTTTGGGAGATTTTATTCTTCCTTTTTCACATATAGAAAATCTCCTCGCCCAGCCGACCGCATTTTGGACATTTTGCACTTCCGGTTTTCCATATAGAAAATCCCCCATTCTGCACAATAAAAATTCCATCCGAAAGATTACATTCGGATGGATTTCATATGATTTTATATTTGATTGTAATTAAAATCTATAATTGACTGTACACCTCTGCGCGGAGTGCTGCATCTTTTTGAAACGCCCCTCTGGATATCGTCGTTGTAGTAACAGTGCCCGGCTTTTTGATTCCTCTCGCCGTCATGCAGCTGTGCTCTCCTTCGATATGTACCAGGACATCTTCGGTATCCAGAACCGTCTGCATGATTTCTGCAATGTCAGAAGTAATTCTTTCCTGAAGCTGCAGACGTTTACAAACCATATCTGCAATCCGTGCCACCTTGCTGAGTCCAATGACTCTGTTCTTTGGAAGATAGGCTACCGAAATTTTCATATTATACATAAGTGCCATATGATGCTCACAATAGCTGAATGCATCAATATTTTTTACAAGCACCATTTCGCCGGACGTCGGTTCGTCAAAGCATCGTCCAAACATATCGGCAATTTCCTGATTTGTATAACGCATGCCTTCAAAAACTTCATCATACATGCGTGCCACGCGTGCCGGTGTATCTGTAAGTCCCTCACGTGTCGGGTCATCTCCAAGTGCCAACAGTATCTTTTTTATGGCATCCTCTATCGTTCTTTTCTGTTCCTCCGATAAATGTCTGTTTTCCACAATACTCCTCCGTCTATATTTCCATTGGATTTTTTCATATGAAATGTTACAATGAATTCACCATAAATGCAAAGGAAATAAAATTATGATACAGACATTATACCACGTTTCTGAATATAAAGAAGAGTTACTTTATCCTGCGATTTGCAAAGCTATGGATGATCTGTCCATCGCAGAAGATTTGCGTCCCGATTTAAAAGTTGTTATCAAGCCCAATCTTGTCATGCCCAAAAGTCCTGAATTTCCGGTCACAACACATCCGCTCGTCATAAAGGCAGTTGTGCGTTATTTACATGATCATGGTGTTACAAATATTACACTTGCGGAAAGCTCTACCGGACTATACAATGCCGAACATATGAAAACATTGTACCGTGTCTGTGAAATGAATTCTCTGGAACCGGATTTAAAGCTCAACATGGAATTCAGTGCACAGACAGTTCCCACCCGTAAAGATTTCAAAAACCAGAGCTTTCATCTCATTACCCCCATCGTAGAAGCCGATTACATTATCAATATCTGTAAACTCAAAACACACGCTATGACAGGATACTCCGGCGGTATTAAAAATCTTTTCGGTACAATTCCCGGTCTTGAAAAACCACAGATGCATTACCGCTGGCCGGATATTGAAGACTTCTCCAATATGCTTCTTGAACTGGCTCAGACAGTTTCTCCACAGCTTACGATTATCGATGCTGTTGATGCCATGGAGGGAAACGGTCCAACCGGTGGAACCTCCCACCCGCTTCAGATGATTCTTGCATCCAAAGATCTTTATACGCAGGACTATTTTGCAACAACACTGATGAAGCTTGACCCTATGAATATTGCAATGATTCGTCGGGCTGTTGAAAAAGGACTTGCTAAGCCGGAACAATTACAACTTATCGGAGATGGAATCCCTGATACGCTTACTCCATTCCAGGTTCCCGATACGATTTCCCTTGATTTCTCTTCGTATGTTCCGGGTTTCCTGCAAAAACCCTTTACTGCCATTGCTGCCAAGCTTTTAAAATCTTATCCACAGCTCAAAAAAGACGTATGTGTAGGCTGTGGCAAATGTGCAGAAAGCTGCCCGGCGCATATCATCCAAATCAAAGAGCAGAAAGACGGAAAGAAAAAAGCCCACTTTCAAAAAAAGGGCTGCATCTCCTGCTTCTGTTGCCAGGAGGTGTGCCCTTTTAAAGCGATTGAAGTTCATAAAGCCTTATAACTTCAAACCTGTTTTATTTCACTTTCAATGCGCGCATTGCGTTCAGTATTGCGATTACTGCTACACCTACATCTGCAAATACGGCTGCCCACATGGAAGCTAAACCTAATGCAGCAAGTACTAATACAAGAACCTTTACACCAATCGCAAATACAATGTTCTGCTTAACAATGATAAGTGTACGTTTGGAAATTCTCATTGCCTGTGCAATCTTGGAAGGTTCATCCGTCATGATTACGACATCTGCCGCTTCAATGGCGGCATCAGAACCCATACCGCCCATTGCAATACCGATATCGGCTCTTGCAAGAACCGGTGCGTCATTGATTCCATCACCGACAAATACGAGTTTTCCTTTTTCACTCTTGCTCTTAAATAATTCTTCTACTTTATCAACTTTGTCACCCGGAAGCAGTTCTGCAAAGAATTCGGTAATTCCCAATTCTCCTGCCACCTTGGATGCAACCTTTTTCTGATCTCCGGTCAGCATAACAAGTCGTTTCACACCTGCTTTTTTCAGCTGGCTGATTGCCTGCGCCGCATCCGGCTTCTTTTCATCTTCAATCAGAATATATCCAAGATATTTTTCGCCCTGTGCAAGATGGATTACGGTTCCTGCTTCGTCTACCGGCTGATAGGAAATATTTTTTACCTTCATCAGCTTATCATTGCCGGCAAGAATTTCATTTCCATCTACAATTGCCGAAACACCATGGCCTGCAATTTCTTCTACATTTCCGATCCGTTCTTTATCAATTTCTGCTTTTTCACCATCTTTTCCGGATTTTCCATATGCTTCACAAATAGACTGTGAAATCGGATGGTCGGAAAAGCTTTCTGCATATGCAGCCAGTTCCAAAAGCTTTCCTTCACTGATATCTGCTACCGGTACGATTCTGGAAATTGCAAAATTTCCTTTGGTAAGTGTGCCGGTCTTATCCATAACAACAATTTCTGTCTGTGCCAAAGCCTCCAGATAGTTGCTTCCTTTTACCAGAATTCCCTGTTTGCTGGCACCGCCGAGTCCTCCGAAGAAACTCAAAGGAATACTGATAACAAGTGCACATGGACAGGAAATAACGAGAAAGCTCAATGCCCGGTATATCCAATCTTTCCAACCGCCACCAAGAATAATTGGCGGAATAATCGCAAGTGCAAGTGCACTGAATACAACAATCGGGGTATAGTAGCGTGCAAACTTTGTAATAAAGTTTTCCGCTTCTGCTTTTTTGCTTCCGGCATTCTCTACAAGGTCAAGAATCTTTGCCACGGTAGACTGACCATATTCTTTCGTGACTTCAATTTCCAACAAACCGCTCTTATTTACGCATCCACTGATTACTGCATCGCCCGGTGTCACATCACGGGGAATACTCTCGCCCGTCAGTGCCTTGGTGTCAAGGGAAGATGTTCCTTTTCTTACTACACCATCAAGCGGAACACGTTCTCCCGGTTTTACCAGAATCGTATCACCAATTTTTACGGTATCCGGGTCAACCTTCTGCCAGTCTCCATCCACCATTACGTTTGCATAATCCGGACGAATGTCCATCAGACCGGTAATGGATTTCCGGGATTTGTTGACTGCATAGGACTGGAAACATTCACCAACCTGATAAAACAGCATAACTGCTACGGCTTCCGGGAAGTCTCCCACGAAAAAGGCTCCAACCGTCGCAACCATCATCAGAAAGTTTTCATCAAAAACCTGACCTTTTCCTATATTCAACACGGCATTCTTAACAACATCGCCACCAATTGCCACATAAGCAATCAGGAAAAGTGGTAAGGAAATATACCACATCTGCTCTGGAATAAAGAAATGATATGCGATAACAGCTACCAGATAAATCGCAGCTCCGATTGCCACACGTTTGATTCTCTTTTTCAGTTTCTTACTCATAAGCGCCTCCGCCCGGATTTATTTCTCAATTACTTCAACATCCGGTTCAAATTTCTTAACTACTTTCTTAACTTCGGCTGTAATATTTGCTGCCTGATCATCTGCAACTTCGATTACCAGCTTCTGTGTTAATAATGTACATGTGCTTTCACTTACTCCGGGAAGCTTTCCAACCTCTTCTTCAATTTTTGCAGCGCAATGTGCACAATCCAAATCCTCTAATACGTATGTTTTTTTCATAATGACTCTCCATCCTTTCTTTTTTTGTTATTTGCTATTCATTAATATGTTCCATTCCCTGACTCAGAATGGATTTGATATGGTCATCTGCCAGAGAATAGAAAACGGTCTTGCCATCTCTCCGGCTTCTTACCAGATCCATCTGCTTTAAGGTACGCAATTGATGAGAAATTGCTGACTGATTCATGTCAAGTATCTGTGCCAGATCACATACACATACCTCTGCGCAAAGCAGCACATATAAAATTTTGATTCTGGTGGAATCTGCAAACACCTTAAAGAAGTCCGCCAAATCATACAGGCTTTCTTCATCAGGTATCGTATCATTCACTTTTTTCACCAGTTCCTCGTGTACATGGATAAAACTGCACTGTTCAACATTATCATCTACCTGCTTCATGTGTCTGTCCATTTCTCCTTTCGCGCTTTACATATGAATGACTGTTCATATGTTCATAATATCACTCAATCATGTTTTGTCAATACTTTTTTCTAAAAAAATACTAAAAAAGCTGGGCACTCATTTTCATAAGTGCACCAGCTTAATTTTTATTTTTTCTTAGATTCTGCTTTCCACCTCACAATAGATGTTCCTGCTGTTATGGTCGCTCCTCCCAATAGGATTAACCAAAACAGAAGTGCTGTACTGTCACCGGTGGAAGGTCTTCTTCTTTTTCCAAGTACTGCATAGTCCAGTCCTCTTCGTGCTCCCAGCACAGCCCCGTTTCCCTTAATGCGGAATGCCCCTAACACCTGTGATTCTCCCACTACCGGTAATTCTTCCTCTGGAAGAAGTTGTGTCTGTTCCTCCTGTCCAGGTCCCGGTGGTGTCTGTGGCACCTCTCCCTGTCCCGGCGTTGCGGTTGACGATGGTGTCATTGACGGCGTCGCTGTTGGCAGAACAGTTGCTGTCGGAGATGGCTCCGGTGTTTCGGTTGGATTCTCTGTTGGTTTCAATGTCGGTGTTGCCGTTGGCTCCGGAATCTTTTTCTCATTCAGAACTAACAGTTCACTTCCGAGCTGATAAACATTTCCTGACTGCTGCCCATTTCCGGATGTGCCTTTCGGTGCCGAAACATAAAATTCATATATCTCATTATCCAGTACATACCCTGTTGGTGCTTTGATTTCCTGATAAGCATATTTTTTTGCTTTTGTATCGTTTTCGGCGAAATTAACCGGAATTACTGCCTCTCCATTCGCATCAGTCGTAATCATTTTATCCGGAATTCTCTCATCTCCAACATAATAGTAAATCTGGAATTGTGCATCACTTAGCAGTTCTCCATCACTACCCATCTTTTTCAAAAAGATGTTGTAGCCACCTGCATACGATGCACACCTCTGGATGCGCAGATTCTTAAAGGTATGTGTTTCTCCCGGAGTTGTCGTATACCCTTTGTAGGATATGGTATTACTTACTGCAGCGTAAACCTCGCCGACCTGACCTTTTACATAACAGTCATAAGTAAGTGTCAGATGTTTGTTATCCGGTACGGTAATTTCAAACTGATTCGGAGAAATCATCTTCAAATCGTAATTAACTGTTGTTCCCGATTCATCTACGAGCTTTATGGTTTCCGGATATAGTACCATCCGTTCGTCCATCTCATCGGTCAAAGTTATTTTATCTTCTCCCGGCAAAAGGTCTGCTCCGGAAGGATTAATGTCTACGGTATAGGATGCAAATCCATCCGCATATATTCCTTCCTTGGTCATTGACTTTGTCTGAATTCTTCCGGTAGCAGTTGCTTCAAGCACAGGGTTATCCGTATCATCTCTCAGAATAACCCGGTTAGTATATTCCAATTTCTTTCCAAATCCATACAAACTCATCTGTTCCGGCGTCAGTTTTGTTGTAACCTTTACCCATACCATCATTACGTCTCTGACATACTTGCCATTTACCCACATACCGGTACTTCCGCTTTTGATTCCATCCACAGATAAGTTTACCTGACCGGATTCACTGGATAGCTGTGTAACTGTTACTTTATCAGCATCTTCTCCATATCCGCCGCCTACTTTCAGAATGGATGCACTTTCGAAGGTCTGTCCATCCGGCAGAATTTCTTTCAGTTCAACCTTACCGGACATTTCTCCACACTTATTAATCCCAATCCACCATTCCATAGTTCCGGCAGATTCATCAAATCCTTTATACTGTTTGCAGACATCACTTTTATGGGTACGTTTAAATTTCACACTGTCCGAAGCTTTTCCCACAAGACCATTTGATCCCCTTGCATACAGGTAAAATTCATTGTACGCATAAATATCCGACTGTTTCTTCATTTTGGTTTTGTAAGTAATTTCAACGCTCTTATATGGGGTAGCATTATGAAAATAAATTCCAAAATCGCCATAAGTATCCGGTATCTGCAATGTCCAGGTATCTTTTCCCTCCGGCAGGACCTTTCCATCCGCAATAATCTGCAAATCCATATCCTGTGTGTCCAGATAATGATCATCTCCTGTTTTTCCATGTCCATTGTTGGTATACATGTAATCTACGAAATGATATCCATTCTGTATAAAGCTGCTGTTACTACTGATGCTGCACTTCCAGAAAAGCTCTGAATCATTGTATGAGGTACACTCTTTTTTGACATACGCCGGAGCACCTTTGATTGAACTGCCAGCCTCTGCCTCGAAAAATCTGTCTCCTGCAGAAATTCTTGCCTTATTCCAACAGCCTATCGTCTCTCCGGGGGTCAGTCCTGTGTTCGGCCTCACCTCATAAGATAGGACCATATATTTTTTCCCACACGCTTGCGGAACCTGCCAGGAAAAACCATCGTCCTGATATGTAACCCCCGTGGTATCCTTTAATTCAGTACATTGTGCTAACGACCGATTGGAATCTGCATAATAAATTTTAAACGAACCGGGTACCATCTCCCACTCTTCCCGGTCAAAACTTGTGCTCTCATACTTGTCTGTAATGGTCCATCCTGTAAAATCATACAAATCATAATTTTTTTCTGCATTGATATATACATAAAAACGGATGGAATTTGTCTGCGGTGTTGCTGATTTTTTTATCATATCACGCTGGATTTTTAATTCTGCAAAGCTCTGGCAAACACTCTTGTCGCCCACATATGCATTTATCCAGTTATCAACCGTATTGTTTGCATTATAGTTTTCAAAGGTGTATATATCCTTTTTCCCATCCGCATTTCCATTCCGGTAATCTGCAAAATAAACTTTATATCGGATAGTAGCTTTTCCACCTGCCGGTACGCTGACATTTTTCCAAATAATTTTTCCATTGGCAGTATCGGTCACTGGAACATCCGAGCTTCCTCCACTGATTTCAAAATCTTCATACGCTGCAATGATATCTTTTTCTCTTTCACCAAAGGAATCCACCAGCTTATCCAGAAATGCCGGAAACTCCGAATTCTTATTTGTTACTGTTATCTCATAAAGAGCCGAATGTTCTTCATAATTGTATTGCTCCGTAACACTTTTTCCGGTTCTCGAATCCTGGAATCTCTGGGAAATTACTTTTTTTGTCAAATCAACATCCACCGGCATCTGATACTCATCGCTGGCTCTTACTTCATCCCATGCATTTGCAGCAGATGCTGATGCTGTATTTTCGATGTAACCCTTGGGTTGTGCCAAAGCCTGCTCTCCGGTTCCAAACGTAACTGTATAAGTACATGTAACCTCCGTTCCCGGTTCCATGGTTCCAATTTCCCATTTCAGTGTTTTTTCCGCTACATTTATATATGGTTCACTCTCAAAAGTTACATTTCCTTTGCTCGCAGTAAATTGTTCTATCTGAATTTGTGAAACATATTCCTTTCCACTTGTAAATGCATCCTTCAGAACCACCTCTTTCAATGCTGTTTCATTTTGTTCCTGTGCCGCTACAATAACGGTATAAGTAACAATTTCCGGAGATGAACCAGTCTTGTGTGTCTTCCAAATGGATAATCCTCCCTTTCGGCTATCCAGCGGTGCTAACCGGACAGTAACCGGGCAGTTACCGAAATATAATGTTTCTACCCGCTCAGAGGTAATTTCATCTGTCACATTCATCAGTCCCTTAAAGGACACTGCACCATAGCTGATGCTTCCACCATTTTCAAAGTAGCTCTTATCATAAGAAAGAAGAAGCTTTCCTCCATTTTCTTCCGAAATAATTTCATATTTTCCAATTGGCGTCGTGCTATCCTTTTCAACAATAATTCCATCCTTTGCATCTACAATACCGGACAGGAAATCCGGAAGTGTAAAAACAAGCTGGTCCTTATCTGTAATCGTAATTCCCTGTGGTACACTAAAAGCAACGTTTGCTTTTAATCCATATCCGGAATAAATAGTTGTACTTGCATCATAGGGAATATAGCTACCATCTATACCATCCTTACAATAAGAAAGTTGTACATCATCTATCCAATCTGCAATATCATAGGAAGCGCCTTTTGTATCTTCCGCTTCCTCTGTACCGTCTTTTCCTTCATCACCGGTTCCGTTCGCTCCGTTTTCGCCTGCGCTGTCTTTTCCCTCATCACCGGTTCCGTTCACATCATTTTCATCTGCGCTGTCTTTTTCCTCATTGCCGGTTCCGTTCACATCATTTTCGTCTGCGCTGTCTTTTTCCTCATCTCCGGTTCCGTTCGCTCCGTTTTCGCCTGCGCTGTCTTTTCCCTCATCTACCGGTTTTTCACCCTCATCAGCTGTATCGGTATTTTCTCCCTGAATCGCAGCCTGCATAAGCTGGACTTCCTGGTCCGTGTATGTAAAACTGTTGTCTTCAAATGCATATGCACTTAATACATTAACTGCAATCACAATTTCAACTAAAAGAATGGTAAGTAATCGTTTCACTCGTCTTGAAATCTTCTTCATGATTTTCCTCCCTGTCACATACACTTACAGTTGCTAGGTTTAACGTTAAACTAAACGGTTTTAAAAAATGGTACTTTTATTCCCAATATAGTAAAAAAGTACCATTTATTATCAAATTAATCGTAGCATATTCTTTTTTACCCGTCAAGCAATCAGATGCATAAAATTTCTCATTTTTCATATACTTCAAATTCCGCCACCTGGGCACCCGACGCTCCGGTATTGTCGGTGAAAACAAGCTGTACACTCATCACCTCTTCTTCCGGAAATTCAAGAACTATTTCATTCCCTGTATCCGGCGAAAAAACATACTCTTTTTCCGGAATCAGTTCTTCAAAAACTTCTCCGTCCCTGCTGATTTCAACCGAGAATTTCTGGGTTCGTTCTCCCCAGACCGCATCCGGGCACAAGCAAACCTTGATTGCATGACAATGATGCGTTTCCTTCCAAGTCAGTACCAGCTTATTCGGATACGTATCCTCGGCTCCTTCCCAGTAGGAAATTCCTTTTACTTTTCCGTCAATGGCTTTTCTGGGCACATAAGTTTCCTGAAAACTGCTGGCATCAATTTTTCCGTCCGGTGCAATATTTACTCCCTCCGGAATTACTGGTTCATATGGCTTTTTTATAAATTGTGGATGTTCCATTGCCACATCACTGGCTGAATTTTCCATCGTTACAACCGTTCCATTGCCACTCTCCGGCATGGATTGATACAGATACCACACCACTCCCCAAAGAACACAGGCTGTTATAAGTGGTAAAAGACAAATTAATTTTTTTGTTTTACTGAATCTTCCTATTTCTTTCATATTATATGTCCTGCTCATTTTATCATTTATTCTAATATGATGTTTTCGGTTGTCGCATCGTCTATTTCAAACAACGAATTTTCCAATGATGACACCTTTTTTCCAAACAGATTCAAATCTTTTATACGAATATTGGTTACTTTATGCTCCGCATCATATCCTTGTATCCGAATCTTATTTTCTGTTCCTGATTTGAAGCTTACATTTTCGATACTTACTGCATCAACGGTTCCACGTTCCACAGTTGTTGACCAGTTACTGTTTTGCATAATGTTAATATCAATCAGATATGGCATTTCGCTTCCATCGCCACTTCCGATTTCTTCATGTTCCACCACAATATCTTTAAAAAGAATGTTCGATATTTTCGCATCATCTCCATTATGAACGGATATCACAGGCTTATGAAAATTATTCAGTACCGTAATATTTTCAAAAGACACATTCGAAATCGCTGCATCCGGTTTATTTCCTTTATTTGTTTCATAACCTATTTCCATGGACTGTGCCAGATCTGTCCACAACTGGATATTTGAAAAATGAACATTTTCCGTATTCTGGTCATAGTTTTTGACAACAAGTGAATCGTCCCATGACCTTACAAAACAGTTTTTCACTTCATAGTTTTGGCATGACTGCAACGTGATTCCATCCCCATTTGGTCTTGGAGAAATAATTTTCAATCCATCAATGACACCATCCGTAGAATCATACGCCTGACATACCCATGCATTGGAATTTAATACGATAATGTCCTGAATCACAATATTACTGCAATGGTCAAATTTCAACGGAATGTGTGCATCCGTTCCTTTCCATCCCTCATATTGGGAGCCATCGAGAATGCCACGTCCGCAGACCTTAATGTCTTTTTCAAAATTTGCATTCACAATTCCATGGACTACGCTTCCACCGGACAAATATAATGTCTGTCCTTTTTTCAACATTATGGAATCTACATTCCATTCTCCCGGTTCAATGACAATCACGTTGGGGTCATTAAAATCCGGAATATCTGTTTCCAATGAATTGGCAAAAATATGTACTGCCCGCTCCGGAGAATGATTAAACTGCAATGTGTAAGCATCCGGTTTTTCAATCACAAAAGAAACGGTATTTTTTTCTTTGTCCACCTCAGGAACTATCCCATAAGCAGAAGGTAAAACGCTGACGTCCTCAAGCTCACGGTCGTTTAATGTTACCGTTATTTTTGCCCTGCCCTCAAAATCAAAATAAGCCATCGGTGTTCTGGAAATTGGCGGACAATAATTACTTACCCACTGTCTTGTATGATTTACATTCGTATCATACACATAACATTCTTCCCCATTTACCGTAATTGTTGTATCTGTACAATGAAGCAAGGAAAAATCTCTTCCGTTTTCTGAAGCATTTTCCAAGTCCTCCGGTGTTGCATCACGAAGTGACTTTGGTCCATCATATAAAACTACCTTCGCATCTTCCCACATCGCTCTTTCCTTTCTTTCCTTCTGTTCCGCACAAAGAACAAAAATACCTCCTATCATTGCTACTACGCCAAGAATTGCTGTTGTATAAAAGAAAAGCTTTTCTTTCTTCATTGTTTTTCTCCATATTTTCTAATCTAACTGCTTAGTTTACTGCTTGCGCCGGTATATTTCGGACTCTCCGCTCCCTATACCCTCCTCCGCTCGCTTCGCTGGGTTGTTTTCGGACTTTTCGCTCGCTATACCCTCCATCGCTCGCGTCGCTGGGTAGTTTTCGAACTTTTCCATCCGCTATACCCTCCTTCGCTCGCTTCGCTGGGTTGTTTTGAACATTTTCGCTAGCTATACCCTCTGTCACTCGCTCCGCTGGGTTGTTTTCGCACTTTTTCGCTCGCTATACCCTCCGGTGCTCGCTTCGCTGGGTGGTTTTCGCACTTTTCCATCCGCTATACCCTCCATCGCTCGCGTCGCTGGGTAGTTTTTGAACTTTTCCGCTCACTATACCCTCTGTCGCT
>CAKRVA010000012.1 GCA_934408585.1 uncultured Lachnospiraceae bacterium | reverse complement strand
ACAAATTTCATAGGCACTAAGAAAAAGACTCCGAGAAACGTAAGTTTCTCGGAGCACCTTGTCTACAGTCTGAGGAGTTGTGTATCGACACAACTCCTTTTTTATTATCTCATATTATTTCTTTACACTCTTTTCCTTGATTCTGACAATAAGAGCTTCCTTGACATCACGAGCCTTTTCTTTGATTCGTGGTGATGCAGATGGTGAAGCTAATATGTTGGAAATCAGCTTGGAAGAAACTTCAAACTGTTCCGCATTCATTGCAAGAACGGCTACCAGATAATCTACGGTAACTTCATCCATGCCACACATCGGATAGATGCCTTCGTTCTGTCTTGCATTCACAAAGCCCTCCAATGCATTCTGCATATATTCTTTTTCCTGTGCTTTTAATTCTGCATACCGCTCTTTATAGTCCGGTGCATTCGTATCCAGCGCCTCTTCCATACACTGAATCAGCCAGCCGCCTTTCAGACAAATGTAAGCCTTCTCACTTACCTTGCTCTTCTTTACAATCGCATTTGCCAGACAAAGCTTGTTCCGTTCCAGTGCTTCTTCTAACGTAAGCGTTTCCTTCTCTTCCTGGGAACCATGGAATACGGCTGAAATGTTCTCCCGGATGGCTTTCGCCTGAGCAGCTGTGACATTATTAAAATATCGTCCGAGTGCTGCATAACCACAGGTAGGGCAAAGAATTGCCTCATACTTCAATGGTTCAATCCCTTCAAATACCGGACGCAAATCCATTTCGGTCCGAAGAAGTCTTGCCCGGTTCGCCTTCACGGTAACATCATGGAATTTGGAACCGCATACCGGACATTCATATGTTTTCTGAAAAAGGAAGTCTGTTTCTTTGATTTCAGGCACCTTGCTTTTGGTTTCTGCTGCCTTCTGCTGCTCCGCTACATCCTTATCTCCATACAAATCCATACTTTCCAGATTCTTTAACCCCAGTTTATCTAACCCCGCTAATAATGACATTTTAATACCCCTCTCCTTTTATGATTTGGGTAAAACATAAGAACTCTTTAATGATACAATCCGGTTAAATACAAGCTGTCCTTCTTTTGAATCCTTAGCATCCACACAGAAGAAGCCCTGTCTTACAAACTGGAAGCTGTCGTAAGCTGCCGCTTTTTCAAGAGCCGGTTCTACATAACAGTTCTTCAATACTGTTAAGGAGTTCGGGTTCAGATTCAGACTGCCATCCTCTTCATTATATACCCCTTTTTCTTCATCTACAATATTCTCATACAAACGGATTTCTGCCGGAAGTGCTTCTTTTACCGGTACCCAGTGAATGGTTCCCTTTACCTTTCTTCCGGTAAATCCGGTACCACACTTTGTTTCCGGGTCATAAGTACAATGCACAACGGTAACATTTCCGTTTTCGTCCTTTTCAAATCCGGTACAGGTTACAAAATAAGCATTCATCAAACGAACTTCATTTCCCGGGAACAAACGGAAGTATTTCTTCGGTGGCTCTTCCATAAAATCATCCCGCTCAATATACAGTTCTCTTCCAAACGGCACCTGACGGGTTCCCAATGCTTCATTTTCAAGGTTGTTTGCAACCTCCAGCATTTCTGTCTGGCCTTCCGGATAATTATCAATTACCAGCTTGATGGGATCAAGTACTGCCATCATTCTTGGTCTCTTTAATTTCAAATCTTCACGAATACAATATTCCAGCATTGCATAATCGGCAGAGGCATTACTCTTTGAAATTCCACACAAATCTACAAACATCTTTATGGATTCCGGTGTAAACCCTCTTCTGCGGAGTGCTGCAATGGATACGAGTCTTGGGTCATCCCATCCGTCTACAATACCGTCTTCCACAAGTTTCTTGATATATCGCTTTCCGGTAACCACATTGGTAAGATACATTTTTGCAAATTCAATCTGCTTCGGTGGATGTGGATATTCCAGTTCACGAACCACCCAGTCGTATAACGGACGATGGTCTTCAAACTCTAACGTACAGATGGAATGGGTAATTCCCTCAATCGCATCTTCAATCGGATGTGCAAAATCATACATCGGATAAATACACCATGCATCTCCTGTATTATGATGTGTCATATGTGCCACACGATAAATAATCGGGTCACGCATATTCATATTCGGAGAAGTCATATCAATTTTTGCACGAAGTGTCTTTTCTCCATCTGCAAACTCGCCGTTTTTCATTTTTTCAAAAAGAGTAAGATTTTCTTCAATACTGCGGTTTCTGTTTGGATCTTCCTTTCCCGGCTCCGTGAGTGTTCCACGATATTCTCTCATCTGCTCTGCAGTCAGGTCGGAAACATATGCTTTTCCTTTTTTTATCAGCTTTATTGCTGCTTCATACATCTGTCCAAAGTAATTGGACGCAAAGAACAGACGATCTTCCCAGTCAGCACCAAGCCATTTGATATCTGCCAAAATGGATTCTACAAACTCCGTCTTTTCTTTTGTCGGATTTGTATCATCAAAACGCATATTGAACTTTCCGTTATATTCTTTGGCAAGTCCATAGTTTAAAAGAATACTCTTGGCATGTCCGATATGAAGGTATCCGTTCGGTTCCGGTGGAAAACGGGTATGAACGGTATCATATACTCCTTCCTGCAAATCTTTGTCAATAATCTGTTCAATAAAATTTTTGGATTCCACTTTTCTTCCTCCTGCCGTCCCTTTTATTTACCCATGTCCGGAAGATATTTCTCCTCAAAATCTTTTCTGGGCATAGGACGGTCAAAATAATATCCCTGCACATAGTCTGCTCCCATGTGCTTTAAAATATCTAACTGCTTCGCAGTTTCAACACCCTCTACGCAAATATCAACGCCGATTGCATCTGCCAGTTCTGCCACCATACGGATAAATGACTTGGCATAAGCATCACGTTCCAAATCCTTAATGAAGCTCTGGTCTACTTTAATCACATCCACCGGAATTTCACGGATATGATTCAGCGATGAATAACCCGTTCCAAAGTCATCGAGTGCAATCTTGACTCCCAGCTTCTTGATTCGTCCAAGAATTTCTTTCATGCGCTCCAGGTCATTAATCGCAAGGCTCTCTGTAACCTCCAGCGTAAGGTTATATGGTCTTATGCCGGTATCTAACAGTGCTTCCTGTACGATTTCAACAATATTGGCCTGCAAAAGCTGCACAACGGACAAATTGACATTGACATGATAATCGGGATAGCCATTATCATTCCAGCTGCGACAGATCCGGCATGCCTCGTATAATACGTAGTTTCCAATCGGATTAATCAGTCCCAGATACTCTGCCAATGGAATAAATTCCGCCGGAGAGATAAATCCAAGTTCACTGCTGTTCCAACGGATCAATGCCTCTGCTCCGGTACACTCATTGTCCTTTTTCCTGATATCATTGATTGGCTGGAAATAAACCTCAAACTCATGATATCCGGCAGCGGTAGCCTCACGCATATTTTTCTCCATGTCAAGACGCTTACCGGATTTGGTGTCTAAATTATCTTCATATTGTGTAATACGGTTTTTACCACCACGCTTTGCTTCATACATGGCGATATCTGCCTTTTTAATCAGGTCATGTACCGCAACTCCGGAATCCGGGAACTCTACAATACCCATACTCATGGTACAGTAATAGTCCGCATCCTTAAGAAACCACGGTTTCATAAAGATTTCCCGGATAGAAGAAATAACCTGTTCAAATTTTTCAAAGGAATCCGGTGGAACAATGATAACAAATTCATCACCACCCATACGGTAACATGTATTTTCAATTCCATTGATTCTCTGTAAGCTATGGGAAATTGCCTTCAGCAGGACATCCCCATACTGATGTCCAAGTCCATCATTGATATGTTTGAAATCATCCAGATCCAGATAGAGAAGTGCCCCTTTCCGGTTGGTTGTATTGGCGATGTCAATATATTTTGCCAAATCACGTTCACAGCACATACGATTATATAAACCGGTCAGGAAATCGGTATATGCCTGCTGTTCAATCCTGCGCTGATATAACTTTTTGTCGGTAATGTCATATAACGCACACAACAATACGGAACTTCCATCCACCCACTTCATCTGTGTATAATATAAATCATACCAGTGCTCACGCTTTTCATGGAATATTTCGGTAATTCCCTTTTCACCTTCGATTCCCTGATCCAAAAGAGCATCGAGTGTTCCATTTTTCAGTTCTGCTTCAAATGTATGCCGCAAGTTACTATTTGCAAAAAGTACCCTTTTTGTTTCAATATCCCTGACATAAACGGCACTACCTACATTATCCAGAATCGTTTCCAATGACGCATACGAACTGGCAAGTGAATTCTTCTGGATTCTACGCGCCAGAATACTTTGAAGAATTTTGGTTGCATCATTGATAAACTTTACTTCTTCCAGACTCCAGATATGATTCTGCTCCACTTCTCCAAAGCAGGCATACATCGTAATGATATTGTTTATGGTAATCGGAATAACCACCATTGCTTTCAATCCAATGGCAGCCATGACTTCTTTTTCTGAAATCCCGGCAACCGAGTTGCTGGAGATTACTAATGTTTTTTCTGGTTTAAAAATGGTAAGTCCCTGAATCTGGGACTCCATTTTTGAATTTAATGCTGCCTTATTCCTGCTCCAGGAAGTCACAACTTCAATTCGTTCCGGTTCGTCCTTCAACCGATATACCGCACCGCCTGATATTCCGAGAAATTTTACTACAATTTCAAGCAAACGTGCCATTACATTTTCAATGGCATCTTCATTTTCAAGAAGCTGTACGACATCTGTAATCGCTTCGGAACGGTGAAGGTTTTCGCTCAATTCCTGTGCGGAAGAACGACTTCTCCGGCTTTCTGCCTCTGCTGTAACAATGGATAGCCGATAACTCAAAAGTGCATTTGTAAAATCTCTTAATGCATCCACAACATGGATAAACTGTGCCTCACTCAAGGTACTGCTGAATCCGGTCAACGGTGGATAGTGATATTCCTCCGTTTCTGTTACATCAGAAATGATACCGCATACCAGCCAGTTCAATACCGGCTTTCCGTCTATCTTTGCAGAAACTGCCGCAATTCGTAAATTCGGGTATTCTGTTGTTTCGATGGTCTGGTCTTCCAGCTCACTCTGGGAGACACGAAGGAGAATATCGTGAAAACGCTCCTTCCCCACCAGTTCTATAATTTGGTCAATTTCGTCTCTTTTACCACCAAACTCTGTCAGTGGTGCTCCGGTGCTGTCCAAACAACAGATAAACACATTTGCCACATCGCAAAAATGTTTCTGCCATTTTTTCAGTTTTTCAGCCTCTATAAACCCTTGTAAAACTGATGCAGCATCCTGTCCGAAATTTGCATTATTGTAATCACTCACCTAAATTAGGCCCCCGCTTCTTCCAAAATGTTATTTCGGATATTTTGAAACTATTCATCTACGCTGTAGTTTGGAGCTTCCTTAGTAATATGAATGTCATGTGGATGGCTTTCCTTCAGGGAAGCAGCTGAAATCTTAACGAATCTTCCGCCTTCCTTCAGTTCCTCAATGGTCTTGGTTCCACAATAGCCCATACCGGAACGAAGTCCACCCATCAACTGGAATACAGTATCTTCTACGGTTCCCTTATATGCCACACGACCTTCTACGCCTTCCGGAACAAGCTTCTTTGCATTTTCCTGGAAATAACGGTCTTTGCTTCCATTCTCCATAGCGGCAATAGAACCCATGCCACGATATACTTTATATTTTCGTCCCTGATACAATTCAAATGTTCCGGGGCTCTCATCACAGCCTGCAAAGATGCTTCCCATCATACATACATTACCACCTGCTGCAATTGCTTTTGTCATATCGCCGGAATACTTGATACCACCATCGGCGATAATCGGAATTCCATATTCCTTAGCTACCGAATAAGCATCCATGATTGCGGAAATCTGTGGAACACCAATACCTGCAACCACACGGGTTGTACAAATAGAACCTGGTCCGATACCAACCTTTACGGCATCTGCTCCAGCCTCAATCAATGCTCTTGTGCCTTCTCCGGTTGCTACATTACCTGCAATGACATCCAGATCTGGATAAGCTTCTTTTATCATACGAAGGCAGCGCAATACATTTTCGGAATGACCATGTGCACAATCCAATACAATTACGTCTACCTTTGATTCTACCAATGCTTTTACACGGTCTAATACATTTGCAGTAATTCCTACACCTGCACCACAAAGCAGTCTGCCCTGTGCATCCTTGGCAGATAAGGGATACTTAATCGTTTTTTCGATATCCTTAATGGTAATTAATCCTTTTAAATTATAATCATCATCTACAATCGGGAGTTTTTCCTTACGGGCCTTTGCAAGAATTTTCTTTGCTTCTTCGAGCGTAATTCCTTCCTTTGCGGTAATTAATCCCTCAGAAGTCATGGATTCTCTGATCTTCTTGCTGAAATCTGTTTCAAACTTCAAATCACGGTTCGTAATAATACCAACCAGCTTACGTCCTTCGGTAATCGGGACGCCGGATATCCGGAATTTTGCCATCAGTGCATCTGCATCTGCCAGTGTATGTTCAGGGGATAATGAAAATGGGTCTGTAATAACGCCGTTTTCTGAACGTTTTACCTTATCAACTTCCTCCGCCTGTGCCTCAATAGACATATTTTTGTGAATAATTCCGATACCGCCCTGTCTTGCCATGGCAATTGCCATACGGTGTTCTGTTACCGTATCCATTCCGGCACTCATCATCGGAATATTTAACTTGATTTTTTTGGTTAACCAGGTCGTTAAATCAACCTCGTTCGGAACTACCTGTGAATATGCCGGTACTAAAAGCACATCATCAAATGTAATGCCTTCGCCTATAATCTGACCCATTTTGTCTCCTCCTAGTTATGTGTGTATTTATTCTGCCGTTTTTGCGGCATATCAGTCTGTAAACACCTTATGTGGTGCAACAAACCGCATTGCTTTCAACATTGCTTCATTTGGTTCAAAAATCACTTTCTGCTGCCCATCATAATAAAATACATAACGGGCTTCAGGTTGTTTTTTTTGTTTGGAACTGTAATCTACGGTTTTGCAATTACGTCCGGTATACGCATCCAGATGATGGGAATTCATTGGAGCCATTACTTCTACTTTTCCCAAATCAAACGTAGCCATCTTCTTTCTTCTGCTCTTTCCAAGAATCCGGTCTATGGTAATTTCACGGTCCACATACAGATATTCGTATTCAACAGCACTGCGCATCTGGGCAAAATATCCACCGATTCCCAACACAATGCCAACAATAATAAATGGTATATTCGTGACACCCATTCCAAGCAAAAGCACTATTGCCCCTACTACATAAAGAAGGTAGCTTAATGGTTTCAGCAGAATTGATGTTTTTTGTTTTACCAGCCATTCTACATAAGTCTCATTCATAGACAGTCCTCCACAATAATTTATAGTGCATCTATATTATGATATTATATTTTGTCCAAAGTTTCAAGGTGGCTTTTTTCCTAAATTTTTTATAAAAATAGGGAAATGTTTATTAAGTTTCCAATAGAAGAATTGACTTCTTTCTTTTCTGTCGCTAAGATAGAAGAAGATTAAAAGGAGATACTAAAATGAGTACAAAAAAAGAACAGGAATATCGCGGTGTGATGGATGAAATCCGCGAACAGAATCATAAATTAAAGGATATGACTCCGAAAGAGAAAGCAGCCTATCTATGGGAATATTACCGTTTCCATGCATTGGCGGTCATCTGTCTCGTTGCACTTATCGTCTATTTTATTCATGCAGTTACAACTTCAAAAGACTATTGCTTCTATGCGCTGATGGTAAACTCCCAGCCGTTGTCTTCCGAAGCTGTCGGTGAATCTTTTGCCGAATATGCAGATCTGGATACAGAACATTATGACTGTTATATCGATACCAACACTACATTAGATGCTTCTGTCGGACAGGCAACCGACACTCCAACAGCACCAAGTTCCGAATACGATATGGTAATTATGCAAAAAATCATTGCCATGTCACAGACAAACGAACTGGATGCTATTGTTTTTGATGAAAACAATTACGAAACTTATGCCAAAAGCCAGATGTTTCTTGACTTACGTACCGTACTGTCTTCTGAAGAAATTCAAAAATACGAACCCTATTTTTACTATGTAGATTATGAGGACGAAGAACATGTTCCTGTCGGCATTTACTTAGATTCCTCTTCTTTCGTTGAGAAATCGGAGTGCTATGCCGGAAGTCATCCGGTATTTGGTATTTCAGCAACCAGCCTGCATCAGGAAACCGCTGTTCAATATCTGAATTATCTGTTTGATGAATCCATCACTTTTGACACGATGTTAAAAGAGCCTCTCCTGTAAGGAAAGGCTCTTTTTTTATTTCTTTCATTCTATAACTGTGCTACTACAAAGATATCATAAATTGCTTTTATTGCCGTTTCAAAATCTTCGTTTGCAACTCCGATAATAATATTCAACTCACTGGAACCCTGGTCAATCATCTTAACATTCACATTCGCATGTGCCAACGCAGAGAAAATTCTTCCTGCCGTTCCTCTCGTTGATTTCATTCCACGTCCTACAACTGCAATCAATGCAAGGTCAGCCTCAATATCTACGCTGTCCGGATCAGCCAGGCGATGAATGGCTGAAACCACCTTCTGCTCTTTATCCATAAATTCATCCTGATGCACAAATACAGTAAGAGTATCAATTCCGGATGGAACATGTTCAAAGGAAATTCCATAATCTTCAAATGCCTGTAAGACTTTTCTTCCGAATCCAATTTCGGAGTTCATCATGGCCTTTTCAATATTTACTGCACAAAATCCCTTTTTACCTGCAATTCCGGTAATTACGAATTTTGATTTCTGACACGTACTCTCTACAATCCATGTTCCATTTGCCTCCGGACAGTTGGTGTTACGGATGTTAATCGGAATTCCTTCCCGACGAACCGGGAAAATCGCATCCTCATGAAGCACACTGGCTCCCATATAAGACAGCTCACGCAATTCCCGATACGTAATCGTATCAATGCCCTGCGGATTTTCAATGATTCTCGGGTCAGCAATCAGAAAGCCGGATACATCTGTCCAGTTTTCATATACATCAGCCTTCACTGCTCTTGCTACGATAGAACCGGTAATATCAGAACCTCCTCTGGAGAAGGTCTTTACGGTGCCATCTGCATATGCTCCATAAAATCCCGGAATTACCGCATTCTCTTTGTCCTGCAGACGCTTACTCAAAATCTCATTTGTTGTTTCGGAATCAAATTCTCCGTTTTCATCAAAGCGAATCACTTCCGCAGAATCAATAAACTCATAGCCGAGGTAGTTTGCCATAATAATACCGTTCAGGTACTCGCCTCTGGATGCTGCGTAGTTGTTTCCTGCTTTATTCGTAAAATTCTGTTCAATCGTCTTGAATTCCTCTTCCAGGGAAAGCTTCAAGCCCAATCCATCAATAATTTCCTGATAGCGCTCTTTGATAGCCTGCAATTCCTTCTTGAAACTCTTTCCTGCTTCTGCCAAATCATAGCAGCCATAAAGCATATCGGTTACTTTAATATCATTGGAAAAACGCTTGCCCGGTGCGGATGGTACTACAAAACGTCTTTCTGCATCTGCATGGATAATGTCTCCCACCTTACGGAACTGTTCTGCACTGGCAAGAGAGCTTCCGCCAAATTTCACTACCTTTTTCATAATTCTCTTTCTCCTCAAAGCTTCTTACTATATCTTATTAAAATTCCATACGAATTCTACTGATAATTCCAACTTCCTGTGCTTTTTTGTCAAATTCTGCCTCTGTCATACGGGAGGTAACAAATGCAAATTCATCCTTCACATCGGCATTTACAACACTGACGCCTTCAAACACACGTAATGCATCACTTTCCTTGTCTGCATCCACCCGGACAAAGAATTTATGGGACACTTCTTCGATGCCGGTCATTTTTACTTCTTCTGCATCCCAGAAGCAGGTAATAATCTTTCCAATGTGTCTTGCACAGTCTACCACATCCGAAACAACGGCACTGGCTGTCGGCAGCTTACCTGCGCCTCTTCCATAATACATGGAGTCTCCGAGCATATTTCCATGAACGCATACGGCATTAAACACATCGTTTACCATGGATAACGGATGTCCTAACGGAATCAGGAATGGTGCTACCATCGCATAGAACTTTCCGTCTTCTTCCTTTCCAATACCGAGCAGTTTAATCGTACGGTTCATTGCTTTTGCATAAACAAAATCAGTTGCTGTGATTTTTGTAATTCCTTCGGTATATACATTTTCATAATTCACGGTTTTGCCACACATTAAAGAGGACAGGATTGCAATTTTACGACATGCATCATATCCTTCAATATCCGCTTCCGGGTTGCGTTCTGCATATCCTTTTTCCTGTGCTTCCTTCAATACTTCATCAAAGGCAGCACCTTCCTTTTCCATTTTGGTAAGGATGTAATTGGTCGTTCCATTTAAAATACCGGAAATCGCATCAATTTTTTCTGCGGTCAGAGAATAGTTGAGCGGACGGATAATCGGGATTCCACCACCAACGCTTGCCTCAAACAGATAGTTGCAGTTATGTTCGTGTGCAATCTGAATCAGTTCCGGTCCATGTGCTGCTACGAGCTCTTTGTTCGAAGTGCAGACACTCTTTCCACTTAAAAGTGCACGCTTGGTAAAATCATATGCCGGTTTTAATCCACCCATCGTTTCACAGATAATCTGAACTTCGGGGTCTCCCAGAATCTGCTCCACATCATGTACAATTTTACTTTCATAAGGGTCTCCGGGGAAGTCTCTTAAATCAAGAATATATTTGATGTTCAGTTCATCATTGGATTTCTTGTTGATTTCCTTCTTGTTCTTCTCAATTACTTCGACTACACCGCTTCCTACGGTACCATAACCCATTACTGCTACTTGAATCATTTTTATTTCTCCTCTGCTTTACTATATTTGTTCTCGTTTCCTTCTTTTTTATTCGCTGTTCTTTTTTTGCTTTATTATCCGGCATCCTGCGCAATTACTTTTACATTGCGGACACCTTTATGCTGCTCCATGGTATCCAGCATTTCGGAAATGTTTCCTGTTGTCTTTAATACCTGAACACTCAGGCTCAAAGATGCCATTCCGTTAATGGGAATACTCTGGTGAATGGTCAGGATATTTGCACCAAAATCAGCAATGATTTTGAGTACATCGGAAAGAACGCCCGGCTCATCTGCCATCTGAAAGGTCAGCGTAATGGTCGTTCCCTGCGCATTGTCATGAAATTCAAAAATATCATCCCGATACTTATAAAAGGAACTTCGACTGATTCCGACAGACTCCGTTGCCTCATTCACAGAGGAAACTCTTCCGGTATCCAGAAGTTTCTTGGCTTCTACCACCTTCAGCAGCACCTCCGGAACTGCCTGTTCCTTTACCACATAATATTTGCTTCCCATGTGTTTCTCCCACGTACACTCGTCTTTATTGGTCTTTCGCTCAAAGACACTTGTTCGCCATTGATGGATATTCTACCATATTCTATCCGGTTATGCAATGGGAAATATGTAAAAACAGACAAAGAAAAAAGAGCTTTTTTGTACAAAATCACAAAAAGCTCTTTTTGAGTTTTCTTTATAGCAATTCCTTTAATAACTGATTTACCATACCGGGATCACATTTTCCCTGCATGGCTTTCATGGTCTGTCCTACCAGGAAACCAATTGCTTTTTCTTTTCCGTTCCGGTAGTCTTCTACGGATTGCGGATTTGCAGCAATTACCTCTTCTATGGTCTTGCGAAGCGCTCCCTCATCATTTACGGTTTTCAGTCCTTTTTCTTCGACATATGCTACCGGGTCAATATCCTCATGGAACATCACCTCAAACACTTCTTTTGCCACAGAACCATTGATAGCTTTGGAATCCTGTAACTGAATCAGCGCTGCCAGATGCTCCGGTGAAAAACAGATATCCTCGGCATCCATCTCTTCTTCTTTCAACAGACGGAGCGTTTCACCCATCAGCCAGTTGGAAACCTTTTTCGGTGCTGCTCCCAACGCTACAGTTGCTTCAAAAAGATCTGCCATCCGCTTGGAGCCTGTAATAATATCAATATCATAATCCGGTATTTCGAATTCTCTCCGATAACGTTCCATCTTTTCATTTCGGAATTCCGGCTGTTGTTCACGAATCTTTTCCAGGAATTCATCACTTAATACAATCGGAACCAAATCCGGGTCCGGGAAATAACGGTAATCCTGTGCATCCTCTTTGCTACGCATCGCATAAGATTCGCCGACATTGTCGTCCCAACGTCTTGTTTCCTGAATAACCTTCTGCCCGTCCTCAATCAAATCAATCTGGCGTTCACGCTCGCCTTCAATCGCACGGCGGATGGATTTAAAGGAGTTAAGGTTCTTCATTTCCGTACGTGTTCCGAATTCCGTTGCTCCCACCTCACGCACGGAAAGGTTTACGTCTGCACGCATGGAGCCTTCCTGAAGCTTACAATCGGAAGCACCCAGATACTGTACAATCATACGAAGCTTTTCCAGATAAGCAATAACTTCATCGGCACTACGCATATCCGGCTCGGATACGATTTCAATCAGCGGAACTCCGGAACGGTTATAATCGACTAAGGAGCAGTCCTCCCACTCATCATGAATCAGTTTTCCGGCATCCTCTTCCATATGAATCTCATGGATTCCGATAAACTTGGTACCCTCTTCTGTTTCAATTTCAACCTTACCGTTTCTGCAAATAGGCAGATACAACTGCGAAATCTGGTAATTCTGTGGATTATCCGGATAAAAATAATTCTTTCTGTCAAATTTACAATATTGTGTAATTGTGCAGTTGGTTGCAAGACCTACGGCAACCGCATATTCCAAAACCTGTTTATTGAGCACCGGAAGACTTCCCGGCATACCGGTACAAACAGGGCAGGTATGTGTATTCGGGTCTCCACCAAACGCAGTAGAGCATCCGCAGAAAATTTTGGTCTTTGTTGCAAGCTCGACATGGACTTCCAGACCAATGACTGTTTCATACTGTTTTGCCATTTACCTGTCCTCCTTTCTTCCAAAAGCTCCCCGGCTACATTCATAAGTATACGCTGCACGAATCAGGTTCTTTTCCTTAAAGCAGTCTCCAATCATCTGTAACCCGATAGGCAATCCCTTAGAGTCTATTCCACAGGGAATGCTGATTCCCGGAAGACCTGCAAGATTTACTGAAATCGTATAAATATCACTTAAATACATTTTAATCGGATCAGACAAGCTGTCTCCCAGCTTTGGTGCCGTTGTCGGCGCACATGGTGCAAGAATCAAATCATATTTTGCAAAAGCTTCATCAAAGGCTTTCTTAATCAGTGCCTTTACGCGAAGCGCTTTCAAATAATAAGCATCATAGTATCCGGAGCTCAGCACAAAGCTTCCCAGCATGATACGACGTTTTACCTCCGGTCCAAATCCTTCGGAACGTGTCTTTTTATACATATTATGAAGTCCTTCGTACTCTTCAGTACGATATCCGTATTTAATACCGTCAAATCGTTCCAGGTTGGAGCTTGCCTCTGCTGCTGCAATCGTATAATAGGTCGGAATGGCATATTCCACAAGGCTTAAGTCAAATTCTTCTACAATCGCGCCCTTTTTCTTCAATTCCTCTGCTGCCTGTAAAACCGCATCTTTTACTTCAGAATCAAGTCCTTCTCCAAAATAATCTCTCGGAATTCCAATCTTCATTCCTTTTACATCATCGACAAGCGCGGATGTAAAATCGGTATCCTCACGCTCTACGGATGTAGAATCCTTCGTATCATGGGATGCAATTACTTCCATAATCGTTGCACAGTCTCTGACATCCTTACATAAAGGTCCTATCTGATCCAGAGAAGAGCCATAAGCAATCAGTCCGTAACGGGATACAGTTCCATACGTAGGCTTCATACCAACGACGCCACAATAGGATGCCGGCTGACGAATCGAACCACCGGTATCAGAGCCCAATGCAAAAAAGCATTCTTCGGCTGCAACTGCTGCTGCAGAACCTCCGGAGGAACCTCCGGGTACATGCTCTTCCTGCCAGGGGTTTCTTGTTGCTCCAAATGCAGAGGTTTCTGTTGTCGACCCCATTGCAAATTCATCCATATTGGTTTTTCCGAGAATTACTGCTCCTGCTTTCTGCAAATTCAATACTGCCTCCGAAGAAAACGTTGGAATAAAGTTTCCAAGAATTTTGGAAGAGCAGGTTGTCAGCATTCCTTTCGTACACATGTTATCCTTAATTGCTACCGGAACTCCTGCAAGTGGACCATTTAACTCTCCGGCATTAATCTTTTCCTGAATCTCCTGTGCCTGCTTTCTGGCACCTTCTTCGTCAATCGTTACATAGCAGTGAAGTGTTTCTTCTTTTGCCTTTATCTGCTGAAGAACTGCTTCTACTGCTTCCATAACGGTAACTTCTTTCTTTTTAATTGCTTCTGCCAGTTCTACCGCTGTGTAATCTAAGATTCTCATGCAATATTTCCTTTCTAATCAAATGTTCTCGGCACCATAAACATGCCGTCCTTCACGCCGGGTGCATTTTGTAAAATGTCCTCGCGCATGTCTCCGTTTGTAACAACATCTTCACGGAAAACATTCTGTACTGGAAAAACATGGGACATCGGTTCCACGCCCGTCGTATCCAGTTCGCCCAGCTTATCAATATAATCAAGCATACTGCCCATATCCTTTTTTGCCTGTTCCTTCTCTTCTTCCGAGAGTTCAAGCTTTGCAAGGATTCCTACATATTCAATGGTTTCATCTGAAATAATATTTGCCATAAACGTTCCAATCCTTCCTGTTAATCTTCCATTTCCACAATGGCAGAGCATCCCATACCGCCACCTACGCAAAGTGTTGCAAGTCCTTTCTTTGCATGGCGCCTTTGCATTTCATATAACAATGTAACCAGAATACGGCATCCCGATGCACCAACCGGATGTCCAAGTGCAATCGCACTACCATTTACATTTAATTTATCCATATCAAATCCAAGGTCATGACCTACTGCAACTGACTGCGCTGCAAATGCTTCGTTTGCCTCAATCAGATCAAAGTCCTCAATTTTATAACCTTTCTTTGCCATTACCTTACGCGTAGAAGCAACCGGGCCGATTCCCATAATTCTTGGTTCTACCCCTGCCAGTTCTCCGCCAATCCAGGTTGCCATCGGCTTGATGCCAAGTTCTTTTGCCTTTTCTTCACTCATTACCACGATGGCAGCTGCACCGTCATTAATTCCGGATGCATTACCTGCGGTAACCTTACCGCCTTCCTTAAATGCAGGACGCAGCTTGCTAAGGCTCTCTACCGTAACTCCTGCTCTTGGTCCTTCATCGGTATCAAAAATCACTGTTCCTTTTTTCTGCTTAACCTCAATCGGAACAATTTCGTCTTTAAACTTACCTTCTGCACGTGCCTTTTCGCACTTATTCTGGCTCCATGCTGCAAACTCATCGAGCTGTTCTCTGGTAAGTCCCCAGTCCTCTGCAATGTTTTCTGCAGTAATTCCCATATGATATCCGCCAAAAGCATCATGAAGTGCATCGCGTAACAGTGCATCATCCATCATAGCTGCACCCATACGATAGCCAAATCTTGCATTATATAACAAATACGGTGCCTTGGACATATTTTCCATACCACCTGCCACAATAATATCGGCATCTCCACATGCAATCAGCTTTGCTGCAAGGTTCACACAATGAAGTCCTGAACCACAAAGTACATTAATCGTGGTTGCCGGTACCTCTACCGGGATTCCGGCGTTTACCGCTGCCTGTCTTGCCGGGTTCTGTCCAAGTCCTGCCTGGATTACACATCCCATATATACTTCATCTACCTGCTCCGGCTTTACACCGGCTCTTTTTAATGCTTCCTTTATTACAACGGTTCCCAAATCAGGTGCCGGTGTATTACTTAATGTTCCGCCCATCGTTCCAATTGCCGTACGGCATGCTCCAGCTAAAACAACTTTTCTTTCCATCACACATCATCCTTTCCATAATCTGACACATACATATCATTAATTTACTACTTTTCCCGTTTGGTGTCTAGTAAAATGCATGAAAAAAGGGAGTTGTGTGACCAACTCCCTTTCGGTATTTATAAATTCCCGTTATTTCTTCAAATTGTCAAAATACAATTTCGTTTCTGCTGCAACCACACCACTCAATGCAATCAATGCAATGAGGTTTGGAAGTGCCATCAGACCATTCATAATATCTGCAAGTGTCCATACGGCAGATACGGTTAAAAACGGTCCAATCAAAACGGCAAGGATATATAGCCAACGATATACCTTTACTACCTTCATCTTGCCGCCGGTCAGATACTCCAGACATCTTTCACTGTAGTAATCCCAGCCAAGAATAGTCGTAAACGCAAAGAATACAAGGCAGACCATTAATACAAATGAAGCAAATCCGTTTGGAAGGAAATGAAGTCCGTTCTGGAATGCATAATCGGTAACGGCAGCACCTTCCAATCCTTCTACTTTATATGCACCGGTCAATACAATGGTAAGACCTGTCATGGTACAAATAATTAAAGTATCAATTACGGTACCGGTCATCGAAATCAATCCCTGCTTGGCAGGAGAATCCACTTTTGCTGCTGCAGCTGCAATCGGTGCACTACCAAGTCCTGCTTCGTTAGAGAAGATACCTCTTGCAATACCCTTCTGCATAGCAATAAGTATCGAACCTAACACACCACCCGTAAACGGCTTAATACCAAATGCACCTTCAATGATTTCCACAAAAGCTGCCGGAATCTTCGTAATATTTGCCCCAAGAATAATGATGGCAAATACTACATACAACACTGCCATAAACGGCACAATAACCTGTGATACATTGGAAATACGCTTAATACCGCCAATAACAACGAGTGCAACGCACAATGTCACAAGAACACCGGAAATCACTACGGCCCATGTATAGGAATATTCCCCAATATTAAATGCAATATGTGCTTTTGCCGGGTCAAAGAAGTTCTCTACTGCGGTAGTAATACCGTTTACCTGTGTAATCGTTCCGATACCAAGAAGTCCGGCACCAAGGCCAAAAATTGCGAAAAACACACCAAGCCATTTCCATTTCTTTCCCATACCATTTTCGATATAGTAGAAGGGTCCGCCCAAAATATGTCCGTCTTCTGCTACCACACGGTATTTGGTTGCCAAAAGACATTCTGCATACTTTGTCGCAGTTCCAAGTAATGCGGCAATCCACATCCAGAACAGTGCTCCGGGACCACCGGCACAAATTGCAGTTGCAACACCGACAATGTTTCCGGTTCCGATGGTTGCAGATAATGCGGTACAAAGAGCACCGAAGCTGCTGACTTCACCATGTTTTCCCGAGCTGTCATTTTCAAATATGTACTTAAATGCCAGTCCCAATTTACGGAACTGTATTCCTCTGACACGTAACGTCAGCAAAAGTCCCACCGCCAAAATTAACACGATCAGCGGAACTCCCCAGACGAAATCGTCAACTTTTCCTAATACATCGTTTACCAAATCTCCAAAACTCATTTTTTGTTCCTTCCTCTCTTTTTCAAAATACGCATTTCCATGTTTCCCATGGAATCATGCAAAAAAATAAAGAGCTGATACGAATCAGCCCTCCAAAGAGTAGAACATGCATATAGTATGCTCTGTCCTTTTGCCTGAGAGATTAACAATCCACACGGATTGCCGTACACCTTCGGCGCCCTTATCAGGGACTCTCCAGAGTATGAAAAAGCATTAATACTTCAACGCTTTAACACTTCAACATAAGATAATATATCATATCATCATTCTATATGCAATAAAATTTCTTAAAATTCTTAAATTTTTATAAACTTTTTAACCGTTCCGCATAGCTGAACCATTACAACCTTCTATTGTTTTGGATGTGGTGTGCCTCCACGCTTTATCCCAAATTTTTCACGCATCGCAAGGAGGCGATTAATCTGCTCCTGCGTGAATTCATTTTGTTTGCCCAGGATTTTTCCTGTAATCAGCAAAATATTTGCATAATATTCCATAGATTCCAACCGATAGTATGCCGCATAGGCATCCTCCGCCCAGGTTACTGCTCCATGATTGGCAAGCAAAACTCCATTATGTGTATGGCAATACGGTGCAATCACCTCCGGCACTTCTTTGGAACCAAGCTCTGCATAGGGTGCAACCGGCACATCACCAAGTGTAATAATTGCCTCGGCAAGTACCGGGATATCCAATGGGATCCCGGCAATGGCAAAGCTCGTACAAATCGGTGGATGTGCATGACATACGGAACAGATATCCGGATTTTCTTTGTAGGCACGCAGGTGCATTTTCAGCTCTGAAGAAGGCTTATAGGTTCCCTCAAGAATATTTCCCTCCAAATCAACCTTCACCAGCATTTTCTTTTTCATAAATCCTTTGGAAACACCGGTCGGGGTTGCCCAGATTTCATTATCTCCTGTCTTTATGGAAATATTTCCATCATTTGCCGCCACAAAGTTTCGGACATACATCCGTTGCCCGATATCAAGAATTGCTTCTTTTGCCTGTTTTTCAGACATGTAATTTTTTGATGATTTATTTTTTGCCATGCTGTGCCTCTTTTTTTCTCCGAATCTCCTGCAGGGATTCCGTAAACGGCGCCCTTGCAATTCCATATTCGGTTACAATTGCTGTAATCAGGGAATGGTCCGTCACATCAAATGCCGGATTGAATACTTTTACTCCCTCCGGAGCCATACGCTCCTTGTACCACATTTCCGTAACCTCTTCCGGTTTTCTCTGTTCAATCTGAATTTCATTTCCGGTCGGACAGTCATAGTCGATGGTAGATGTTGGTGCGCAGATATACATCGGTACACCGTACTGTTTCGCAACTGCTGCAACTACGGAAGTTCCGATTTTATTTGCTGCATCCCCATTGGCAGCCACACGGTCACATCCTACAAATACTGCATTTACCCATCCATTTTTCATTACCATTGCCGACATATTGTCACAAATCAGCGTAACATCCACACCGGCTGAATGAAGTTCATACGCCGTCAGTCTTGCTCCCTGAAGCAGTGGTCTTGTTTCATCCGCAAAAGCCCTAAAGCCATAGCCCCGTTCCTGTCCCAGGTAAATCGGTGCCGTCGCGGTTCCATATTTGCAGGTAGCAAGCTGTCCTGCGTTACAATGCGTCAGAATTCCATCCCCCGGTTTCACAAGTGTCAAACCGAATTCTCCAATCGACTTGCATACCCAGATGTCCTCTCTCTTTATTTCTGCTGCTTCTTTTCCAAGTTCTTCCACAATATCGGCAACACTTTTTCCTTTTTCATGCAGTCTCCGGCAAAGTGCATCCATACGGTTCAGCGCCCAGGAAAGGTTTACTGCCGTCGGGCGGGAGGAATTCAGATAATCCTTCTGCTCCTTAAATTCTTTATAAAACTCGTCATACGCAATATCTGTATTTTTATCTATGATTTGATATGCAAGCTGATATAATCCAAAGGCCGCCGCAACTCCAATTGCCGGTGCCCCTCTGACCTTTAACAGATAAATAGCATCCCAGATTTCCTGCGCCGTCTTCAGCTTTATAATTTCTGTTTTTCCCGGAAGCAATGTCTGGTCAATAATAACAAGACATTTCTCTTTCTCATCAAAATCTACCGTTTCATAATCTAAAATTGTTTTTCCCACTTGTGTTACCCCCCATTTTTATTTTCTGGTGCGTAGTTTTCTGACATGCAGCTGCCTGTTTGCAGCGCATCTTCTATTTTTTATCATGTAGTTTTCTGCTGTCGAGCAGTCCATCTATCGCCATAATGACAGCTCCAATCAGGAACACCGCAACGCCCAGAATCCGGTCAATTCGGACAAGAAATTTATCCTTGCGCTTGCTTTCCTGCTTTATGTTTTTTATCTTATATTTTGTCTTTACTTTCTGAATCTTTTGACGATTACGTTCTCTATTCTTTTGGGACTTATGAATTTTCTTTACCAGCTTCTGCTTTGGCGTCTGCTGCAGCAATTTTCTTATTTTCTTTTGCATCTGATTGATGGTATTCTTCTGTGCACGATTCATAATGTTTTCCCTCGCTTTTCTGATTCTGATTATATCGGCACGGTGTTTTAATGTCAATGCGTCAATGCAGTTGCCTGAAGCATTGCGTGTCCTCTTGATGGGATGTGGTAGCGTGGTGGGAGGTGGTGACTGGGTGCGGGCGATGATGCGGTGGTTGGGGTGTGATGGTTGAGATGTGGCAGTTGAAGTGTGTCGATTGGGTATAGTGGCTTGTTTTGTTCTTTTATACCCTCCATTGTGTGGGGTGATTGGGTATAGTGGCTTGTTTTGCTCTTTTATACCCTCCGTCGTGTGGGGTGGGTGGGTATTTTTGCGTGCTTTGCTCTTTTATACCCTCCATCGGGCGCAAGGGCTGGGTGTTTTTGCTTGCTTTGCTCTTTTATACCCTCCGTCGGACGGGGTGGTTGGGTATAGTGGCTTGCTTTGTCCTGCTATACCCTCCGTCGGACGGGGTGGGTGGGTATAGTGGCTTGCTTTGTCCTGCTATACCCTCCGTGAGCAATATTCACATTGTGGCATCCATATCAATCAGGAAATTCTTCCTGTCTGCCTCATGAAATGTGCTTATAATTCCTGCCATTTTCGATATGCAATATTTCTTTACTTTTACATCCCAAAATCAGGAAAATCTTTTCTATATCGAGATATTCTGCTTGAAACTATCCCAATGTTTTCTATATAGAAAATTATAGTTCTCATAATACCCAAAATTTGCCGCTATTTTGGATATTATGATTCATTTTATTTGTATATAGAAAACAGCTCACAAAATTTGGAATAATTTCAGCTTGCATTTTTGTATATAGAAAAAATCTATCGCACGGCACATGGCCTTTGGACATTTCATGCAAACTTTTTGCCATATAGAAAATCTTGCATAACAGGAGCTTTATATACCAGAAGCTTTATATACCAGAAGCTTTGCATATCAGAAACTTTGTATAACAGAAGCTATGGATAACAGAAGAAATCTCTCAAACAAGAAATCCCACGAACAAGAAATCTCTCCAACAAATACATACATTACATACAACACATAAAAAGGGATGTGGTGAACATTCACCACATCCCTTGTACATTCTGCTTACACTATATCGTAATAATTGTTTGATTCCAATTATTCTGCTGCAGCAAGTTCTGCTTTTAACTTTTCAGTTAATGCAGGAACAATCTTATTCAAATCACCAACAATACCATAATCAGCTACATCAAAGATAGGAGCTGTTTCGTCTTTGTTGATTGCGATGATGATATCAGATTCTTCCATACCAGCTACATGCTGAATTGCTCCGGAAATACCGATTGCAAAGTATACATTAGGACGAACGGTCTTACCGGTCTGTCCAACCTGTAAATCTTTTGGCTTCCATCCTGCATCTACAACAGCACGGGAACAGCTAACGGTTCCGCCAAGAACTTCTGCAAGGTCTTCCAAAAGCTTGAAGTTTTCTGGGCTTCCAACACCACGTCCACCAGATACAAGAATCTTAGCATCCATGATATCAGCAACATCAGATACAGCCTTAACAACCTTTAAGATTTCAACATATTTGTTGTCTGGAGTAAATCCAGGATTGTAATTGATTACTTCTGCCTTCTTACCAACCTCTCTAGGAGCCTTCTGCATAACACCAGGACGTACGGTTGCCATCTGAGGACGGAATTCCGGACATGCGATGGTTGCGATGGTGTTACCACCAAATGCAGGACGGGTCATTAATAACTGGTTATGAAGCTGTTCTTTGCCAGGAATTGGATTGATTGGGAAATCACCAATTTCAAGCTGTGTACAGTCTGCAGTTAAACCTGTATGAATTCTTGCAGATACTCTAGGGCCAAGGTCACGACCAATTGCTGTAGCACCTACTAAGAAAATTTCCGGCTTAAACTCTTTGATTACAGATGCAAGAGCATGTGCATAAGGCTCTGTTCTGTATTCTTTTAATTCAGGGTCATCTACGAGGATAACCTTGTCTGCGCCGTATTCTGCCAATTCATCTGCCAATGCAGCTACACCTGAACCAACTAATACTGCAGTAACTTCTGTTCCTAAATCCTTTGCAAGGTCTTTTCCCTTGCCTACTAATTCTAATGCAATTCCACTAAGCTCATTGTCTACCTGCTGAGCAAAGACAAATACGCCCTTATAATCTTGAATATTCATTATTTTTCCTCCACCCATTAAATGACATGTTTTTCTTTTAACTTATCAATAATGTAATCAACAGATGCAGCAGGATCTAATGTAACCTTTTCGCCTGCACCCTTTCTTACCTTATCAGATGCTTTTGCAATCTGTGTAGGTGAGCCCTTAAGACCAAGGTTGGAATCTTCTACGTCCTTAAGGTCAGCTCTTCCCCAAACAGTGATATCTGCATCATATGCATCAAAAATTCCGCCTGGAGTCATATAACGAGGCTCGTTTAATTCAGCAAGTGCTGTAATCAAGCAAGGCATTTTTGCTTTCAAAACATGATATCTGTCATCATACTGACGTTCAACGATTACGCTGTCGCCTTCTACTTCGATTTTCTGTGCATAAGAAATTACAGGAATTCCAAGATGCTCGGAAATCTGAGGACCAACCTGTGCGGTATCACCGTCGATTGCCTGACGTCCGGTAATGATTAAGTCATAATCAAGGTTGCGGATTGCTCCAGCAAGTGTCTGGGAAGTTGCCCATGTATCAGCTCCGCCAAGAACTCTGTCTGTTACAAGGATTCCCTTGTCAGCGCCCATAGCCATAGCTTCACGAAGAACTTCTTCTGCCTTAGGAAGTCCCATTGTTACAACGGTAACTTCTGCGCCATACTGATCTTTTAATCTAAGAGCTGCTTCCAATCCTGCTTTGTCATCAGGATTCATAATGGTAAGCATTGCAGCTCTGTCAAGAGTACCATCGGGGTTAAATTTAACGCCACCTTTTGTATCAGGTACCTGTTTAACACAAACAACAATTTTCATTGTACTTTCTCTCCTTATTTTCGATTTGATAATAATTTTATATATAAGTAAGCCGCCGGTCGCCTTGCTTACTCTTTAAGTAAGCCGGCACTCGAAATGCTTCGCATTTTTCGTTCGCGGTGCTGCGCTGCACCGCTCTGTCTTTCGTCCTGTCCATCTGCGCCTGCAAGCAGGGCATCTGTCCAGTTCGAAATCCAGACGTCTTACTTAAGCAGATTCGCGGAGATTACCATTCTCTGAACTTCGGATGTTCCTTCGTAGATTTCAGTAATCTTAGCATCTCTCATCATACGCTCAACATCATATTCTCTGATGTATCCATAACCACCATGAAGCTGTACAGCCTTAGTAGTAACTTCCATAGCAACTTCTGCTGCATATAATTTTGCCTGAGCTGCTTCTACAGAGTAAGATACCTTAGGATCTTTCTTGTAAGCGTCTTTCTTACGTGCTGCTTTATAAACAAGAAGTCTTGCAGCTTCTACCTTGGTAGCCATGTCAGCTAACTGGAACTGTGTATTCTGGAATGCTCCGATTGCACGTCCGAACTGCTTTCTTTCCTGTACATACTTAATTGTTGTTTCAAGAGCTCCTGCTGCAAGTCCAAGTGCCTGAGCAGCGATACCAATACGTCCACCATCAAGTGTATGCATTGCAATCTTGAAGCCCTGTCCCTGCTTACCTAACAGGTTTTCCTTCGGGATACGGCAGTCGGTAAAGATTAATTCATAAGTAGATGAACCACGGATACCCATCTTCTTTTCCTTTGTACCGAATGTAAATCCAGGAGTTCCCTTTTCTACGATAAATGCAGAGATTTCCTTAATGCTTCTGTTACCCTTCTGAATAGTTCCTGTTACAGCAAATACTACATAAACATCAGCTTCTTTACCGTTTGTGATAAAGATTTTGGAGCCATTCAATACCCATTCATCTCCATCTAAAACAGCCTTTGTCTGCTGTCCCTGAGCATCTGTACCAGCACCTGGCTCAGTAAGACCAAATGCGCCAAGCTTTTCGCCCTTAGCAAGTGGAACCAGATATTTCTGCTTCTGATCTTCTGTACCAAATGTCATAATCGGATCACAGCAAAGAGAAGTATGTGCAGATACGATAACGCCTGTAGTACCGCACACCTTAGATAATTCTTCTACACACATTGCATAAGCTAATGTGTCGCAGCCCTGTCCGCCGTATTCCTTTGGAACAGGAATACCCATAAAGCCTGCTTTTGCCATTTTTTCAACTGTACCTCTAGGGAATACTTCTGTTTCGTCCACTTCCTGAGCAAGAGGCTTTACTTCTTTTTCAGCGAACTCTTTGAAAAGAGTTCTAACCATTTCATGTTGCTTGTCTAACATAAAATCCATGTTTCTATTTCCTCCATAAATTATTGTATTTACTGTGCATCGACAGGAGTTTTTGTTCTGTCTGCATTGTATACATAGAATCCCTTACCGCTCTTAACACCAAGGTTTCCACCACGAACCATCTTACGAATAAGAGGACATGCACGATACTTGCTGTCACCTGTTTCATTATAAAGAACATCCATAATTGCAAGGCAGATATCAAGACCAATGAAGTCACCTAATTCAAGAGGTCCCATTGGATGATTTGCACCAAGCTTCATAGCTGCATCAATGCCTGCAACATCAGATACACCTTCCATCTTAATGAAAGCTGCTTCGTTAATCATTGGAACAAGGATACGGTTTACTACGAAACCAGCTGCTTCGTTTACCTGTACCGGTGTCTTTCCGATTTCTTCAGAAATCTTCTTAATGGTATCTACGGTTTCAACAGGAGTATTTACACCTGCGATTACTTCAACAAGCTTCATACGGTCAGCAGGGTTGAAGAAGTGCATACCAATCATCGGACGGTTTAATCCGTTACCGATTTCTGTAATGGAAAGGCTGGAAGTATTGGATGCAAAAACGCATTCCGGTTTTGCAATCTTATCCAACTCAGCAAATGTGGTCTTCTTTACTTCCATATTTTCAAATGCTGCTTCTACAATCAAATCACAGTCTGCACAAAGGTCTTCCTTTAATCCAGGAGTAATCTTTGCAAGAATTGCATCTACTGCTTCCTGTGTCATTTTTCCTTTTTCTACTAATTTAGCGTAACCCTTCTGAATCTTAGCTTTTCCGCCATCAGCCCACTCCTGCTTGATATCGCAGAGTGCAACTTCATATCCATCAACCTGAGCAAATGCTTTTGCAATGCCCTGTCCCATGGTTCCGGCACCAATAATACCTACTTTCATTTCTTTTCCTCCTAATTTTTATTTTTTATTCTAATAATAGAAGATTTGCAAAAAGTAACTTCAAAATACAATTCCTCTATTATCGTTTACGATTGTTGAACTAGCAGTTCTTAAAAGGCTCTTTTACCTTTTCTTTGTTCTTATCAAGGAAAAATGCCATTCCGTACTTCTGATCTTCTGTTTCGAAGCAGTCACCGAAAAGCTTTTCCTCAATAACGATTGCCTGATCCATATCTACATCAAGACCTTCATTGATTGCCTTTTTGCAGTTACGAACAGCGATTGGAGCATTCTTTGCAATTCCTGCTGCCATCTTTTCTGCTGCCGGAAGTAATTCTTCCTGTGTATAAACTGCATTTACAAGTCCGATTCTGTATGCTTCATCTGCCTTAATATTACGTGCAGTATAAATCATCTGTTTTGCCATTCCTGCACCAACAAGACGTGCAAGTCTCTGTGTTCCGCCGAATCCAGGAGTAATTCCAAGACCAACTTCAGGCTGTCCAAATACTGCATTATCAGAACAGATTCTGATATCACAGCTCATGGAAATCTCGCATCCGCCGCCTAACGCAAATCCGTTCACAGCTGCGATTACCGGAATCGGGAATGTTTCCAATTTACGGAATACGTCATTTCCCTTCTTACCAAAAGCTTCTCCTTCTGCCTTGGTTAATGTGCTCATTTCTGCAATGTCTGCTCCTGCAACGAAGGACTTCTGTCCTGCTCCGGTAAGAATTAAACATCTTACCTCATCCAGGTTTACAGCATCAAGTGTTGCATTCAGTTCATCAAGTACCTGAGAGTTTAATGCGTTCAGTGCCTTTTCACGGCTGATTGTGATAATGCCGTATGCACCCTTTTGTTCATATACGATAAATTCCATTTTGTGTCCTTTCTGTGCCCTTATCCTTATGGACAGTGACAACTTATATTTGTTATTAACACACTTCTAGGGTGGAGAAATCCCCACCCCGGAAGTTATATTTCTTATAAAAATTAGTCCATCTTAACGATAGTAGAGCATCCCATACCACCGCCGATGCAAAGAGTTGCAAGACCAGTCTTAGCACCCTTAGCCTGCATCTCATGAAGCAGTGTAACAAGGATACGGCATCCGGAAGCTCCTACCGGATGTCCAAGTGCGATAGCACCACCGTTCGGGTTGAGCTGCTTGTCTACGTCGATTCCAAGATCCTTACCTACTGCAACAGACTGTGCTGCAAATGCCTCATTTGCTTCAATGATATCGAAGTCTTCAATCTTCATGCCGGTCTTAGCCATAACCTTCTTTGTAGAAGCAACAGGTCCGATACCCATAACCTCAGGTCTTACACCTGCAAGTGCTCCAGCTACGAAAGTAGCCATAGGCTTTACACCAAGTTCTTTTGCTTTTTCTTCGCTCATAACAACAACTGCTGCTGCACCGTCGTTAATACCGGAAGCATTACCAGCAGTAACGAATCCATCCGGATTAATGGTACGAAGCTTTGCAAGTCCTTCGATGGTAGAACCATGACGAGGTCCTTCATCTACCTTGAACTCGATTACTTCTTTTTTCTTCTTAACCATTACAGGAACGATTTCCTTTTCGAAAGCACCATTCTTCTGTGCTTCTTCTGCCTTTAACTGGCTCTTTAATGCGAACTCATCCAGTTCTTCTCTGGTAAGTCCCCATTCTCTACAGATGTTATCTGCAGTTGTAATCATATGATAATCATTGAATGCATCCCAAAGAGCATCCTTAATCATACAGTCAACTAATGTACCGTTGTTCATTCTATATCCGTAACGAGCCTGAGGAACTGCGTAAGGAGCCATGGACATATTTTCCATACCACCTGCTACTACAACATCAGCATCTCCTGCCATAATCATCTGAGCTGCCTGGTTTACACAGTTCAGACCGGAACCACATACAACGTTCATGGTTACTGCAGGAACTTCGATTGGAAGTCCAGCCTTGATGGATGCCTGACGTGCAACGTTCTGTCCAAGACCTGCCTGGATAACACATCCCATATATACCTGGTCTACAGCTTCCGGTGCAACACCTGCTCTGTTTAATGCTTCCTTAATAACAATTGCTCCCAATTCTGCTGCCGGTGTTGTGCTTAAAGAACCACCCATGGTTCCAATTGCGGTACGGCATGCACTGGCGATAACTACTTTCTTTGCCATTTTTCATTCCTCCGATAATTATTGTTTTTCTTGTATTTTTTGCCTCGGAAATGGATTGTTAAATTTTTATCATTTTCCGACGTTCCTATTATATCATAGGCATTCTTTTTTTGCAATGGCTTAATAAAATAACTGCGCAATCGGAGAAGTTTCATCAATAATCAGTGTCTTGTTATTTCCTACCATTGTCTTCTTCGCCGCATCCAGAGAGCGCAGGAAAATATAAAATTCCGCCTTTTCGGGGTCATTATATGCCTCACTCAGAATACGCATATATTCCGCTTCACCCTTCGCAATGATTTCAGCCGCCTGTGCATCTGCCTCAGACTGCATAACAATGATTTCCGCATTTGTATTATTGGAAATCTGTTTTGCTTCTTCCTGTCCTTCTGCCTGATAGGTTGCAGCAATGTTATTTCTCTCGGAAATCATACGCTCATAAACGGCATTTTTATTTTCATCCGGCAAATCCAGCGATTTCGTTTCTACGGCAAGCAGCTTGATTCCGTATTGCTCTAGGGTATTTCCAATGTTGCTCACAATTGCTGCTGCCAGCTCGCCATCACGTCCGCTGATAACCTCTTCCTGACTTTTACTGCTGATTACATTTTTCAGACTGTTATATACAATCGTATCAATTCGGAATTCTGCATTGCTCTTCTGTGCGCTCAGTGTCTGGGTATATTTGTAGGGGTCTTCTATTTTCCATAACACAAAGCAGTCTGCAATCATGGACTTCTTATCCTTTGTCATAACGTCGCTGACTGCCAGGTCATAAAGAAGCACTTCATTTTCAATTTTTTCGGCGGTCTGGATAAAAGGAATCTTCACGCTGAGTCCCGGTTCCTGACGAATTTCTACGATTTTACCAAACTGTTTGATGACGGTATATTCATTGGGATACGTCACTACCAAAAAAGCATTTGCGCCAATCAAAACAGCTAAAAGGATGATGATTGGAATGATTACTTTCATTGTTCCTTTTTTCATCTGACTATTCCTCCGTTTCTATGGATGAAGCTGTTGTTTCGGAAGTTCCGTTTTCTGTGCTTCCCCATTGTGCAAATGATTCCAGTGGCAACATGGTCTGTGTGCTTCCATCACTTTTCTCAATAATGACTTTCATATCCGGCAGAATTTCTTCCATTGTTTCATAGAACATCCTCTGTTTTGTAATCAACGGATATTTCTGATATTCGGCATACAGTTCATTAAGTCGTGCGACCTGCCCTCTTGCCTCATTAACACGTTCTTCCGCCTGCGCATTTGCCGTTTTTACCGTTTCATCTGCCAATGCTCTCGCCGCTGGAATATCTTCATTTCGTTTCTGGTTTGCTTTATTAATGGAAGTTTCTTTTCCCTGCTTTGCATTTTCCACATTTTTGAATGCATCGATTACTTCCGTTGTTGGCGGTTCTGCATCCTGAATCGTAATATTTACCAGCTGTACTCCAATATCCTCTGCCTCCAGACGATTCACAATTTTTTCCTTAATGGATGCCTGGATTTCATTTTTCCCTGTTGTAATGACGCTGTCTACATCATACAGTCCAATAGTATCACGAATATAGCTCTGCGTAAGATTTTTCAATATGGAAACGGGTGCCTGCGAAGCAAACAGATATTTCGTCGGATCAGTCACGCGATATTCCACATAAAAGTCAACATTTACAAAATTGTAATCCCTGGTAATCATAAAGGATTCCCGGTCAATATACTCACCGGTATCCGAATCATACCCGATGGTAAATCCATTGATTGTCTTTGGTACTCTGCTCAGCTTCTGAATGAACGGCACCTTCATATGCATACCTGACTCTTCTACCACCTTCGGAACCCCAAATGTTGTAATGACTGCATATTCATTTTCCTTTAAGGAATAAAAACTGCCGGATAAAAGCACCAGCACAAAAAGAACCAGAATTACCGTTCCAATTCCTCCTGCAATCTTTTTCCCGACATTTTCTTCCCGGAAACGTTCCGGTCCATCATTCGTCTGTTTCTTTCCAAACATTCTTTTCTCTCCTTTAAATTAGGCTGTTATAAATGATTGTAAAAATGAGTTTCCCATTTGTCAAGCAAAGGAATTTTCTGCATATCCCTGTATCCTTTTTCATATACTGCACTAATCGGTTTATGACAAATTGGAGCAATTGATCCTCATGCATTTGAACCAAAAACCAATCATCTGGAAACTTCTGTTTTTTACCTTATGCAGCACCGCACTGATTCTCAGTGTTCATGAAATCTTCTTTTCTTCCCAGACATCTATGGAAGATTCCGCCATCGAAGTTGCTGCCGGTACCAACGGAGATTATATTAAATGGGTGGATTTTACAGCAAGCTATGAAGCTTTATGTACCGCCTATGATTTAGATCTTGCAAGTCATGAAACGGAGCATCCGGTAAGCTGGATAGACCTTCTTGCATACGCTGCCGCCAAAAGTGGCGGAAAATTTGACAAAAAGACTCTCTCTACGATGCAGAAGCTTGCGAGTGAACTATCCGATGGTTCGGTAGCACTGGAAGACCTTACCAAAGACATGGACTACTATCACTATTATTCGGAAGCTTACCACGCGATTCTCGATGGTATGGTGGGCGAGTACGAAATCGAACAGGAAACTGAGCAGGGAAAAAAGGAATGGAAATCCTGCTATGGCTTAAAAGCATTTTCACCGATTGCAAGAGGATTTGACTACAGTGATTATGATGATTTCGGTTCTTCCAGAAGCTATGGTTATAAGCGCCCACACCTTGGTCATGACATGATGGGCCAGATTGGAACTCCCGTAATATGCATTGAGTCCGGATATGTAGAAGCACTTGGCTGGAATCAGTACGGCGGATGGCGTATCGGCATCCGGAGCTTTGATAAAAAGCGATATTATTATTACGCCCATCTGCGTCAGAACTTCCCCTACGCTCTGGATTTAAAAGAAGGCAGCGTCGTGACTGCCGGTGATGTGATTGGCTATATGGGCCATACCGGTTACAGTACCAAAGAAAATGTCAACAACATTGAAACCGTACACTTGCATTGGGGGCTTCAGCTGATTTTTGATGAGTCCCAAAAAGAAGGGAACAACGAAATCTGGATTGACTGTTACCCGCTGACACGATTTCTATATAAAAACAGATCCCTCACCCAGAAGAATACCGAAACCAAAGAATGGTTCCGTGCCTTCCGCATGAAGGACCCTGCTGTTACTGCGTATTTGAATTCCTTTTCGCATAAACAAATTCCCTCTGAATCACAAAACTCAGGAAAAACAGAATAATGTCCACGGGAATTTTCACTAAAACTTCCGCTCCGCCAAAGAACGGATATAACCAGTTTACCAAAAGAGCACTCAATGTCATCTGCACAACTGCCAGAAGAACATATCTTGGCAGTGTTACCCAGATGGATTCTCTGCTTTGAAAAACAATGCGGTAATTGATGATAAAATTATATAATGCCGACAAAATTCTTGCCAATACCGTGGATGCCATAATATAAGTAATCATTCCCCACTGCTTGTCCCTGAGCAGAAAGCAGAACAAAGAGAACAGCACCAGGTCCACAATACTGGAAGAAAACGAGGACAATAAAAATTTTCCAAACACCATGGATATCCTCACCGAATCGCGAAACGGATGAAAATGACTCGTTTTGTTTTCTTCTATATAAATAGTTTCAATCGGTACTTCCACGATTGGAACTCCACAGCTTTTGGACTCCAATAACATATTGGTTTCAAATTCAAAACGTTCCCCCTTGACCCGTAGCAGATCCTCCATAAATGACATTGGTATTCCACGAAGTCCGGTCTGTGTATCCGATACGGAAACACCCGTAAGATACTTCATCACCTTACGCGTCAGCTTGTTCCCATATTCCGATTTCTTCGGAACATCCTTTTCATCAAAGCACCGGCATCCCATAATCAGCGCATCCGGATGCTCAATCAATGATTGTGCACACTTGAGAATACACGCCGGCGAATGCTGTCCATCCGAATCGGCGGTAATCACTCCGGGATAATCGGAAAATTCTTTCAGGCAGTAGTCAAATGCTGTTTTCAGTGCCCTGCCTTTTCCCTGATTGACCGCATGATGCATCACTTTACATCCATAAACGTCCTGTGCGCTTTCAAAAAAGTGTGCATAATTTTCGCCACTTCCATCATCCACAATCACAATATTCTGAACCCCGTTTTCACGAAGCTCGCCCAAAAGCTTGATTAATTTTTCATCCGGCTCATACGATGGTATGATAATCGGTATCTGCCATTTTGTTTTTGCTTCTGCCATACTATTGCTCCCCATATAACATCAGTTGCATTTTATTTTCCTGTTCTACAATACGGTACAACGTATCATATTGAAAACGTTCTCCATCCGTCAGTTCCTCAAACAATGCTTCCCCATCTTTTTCAAGTGGTTCTACATAAAGGAACTGTGCATGCGAATCTTCTATCATTTGAATAAGCTCTTCATATCCGGTTGCTTCTCCATCAACATTCCCGTACATCACAGACACCGGTGCCGCTTCAAAATTGATATACGTATTTCGCACCCAGCTCACATCTGTTGCATCCCGCAGATACAATACCCTGCCGATACTCTCCGAAGTTCCTGCTCCGATTTTTTGTAAAAAGTCTTCTGCCTGCGTATCGACAATCTCTGCCCGCCGGTCAAGTTCTTCCTGTACCGTGCTACGGTATCCCCATATTGCCCGGTATGCCGCCGTATAATCGGTCGACAGTAAAATCACGATTGCACAGCAGAGAAGTCCCACATATTCCCGCTCTTTTTCCAGACATAAATATCCAAGAAGATATAAGGTTCCAATGGTAAACGGTGCCCCATACCGTTCCATCGACCAAATCATTCCCGACGGTTCAAGATATTGCGGTTCTACTGCAAATATCGTCAAATGACTCACCAGATTCAGGGAATAGAAGAACAACGCCGTAATCAGCGTATACAGGAACAGGAAACGCACCTCCCGGATGGATACTTTCTTCCGTACTCCAAGAACGACAAACATTACCAGAACAAAAATCAGTAACGCCAACGGGCTGAAATTAATCAACCCATTTGTTGTTTTGTGCAACGGCCACTTCAGAAATGCCTCTACAAAAGCTTTCCCTAATTGTTCCTGATAGTCCGGGATATTCATGCTTCCGGTTACCATCTGAACTGCTGCACCTGTTAATTTCGCCACTCTGCGGTTTTTTATGCAGAAAAGCAGCCAGCTTCCTTCCGTCAGCACCGGAAGAATCATAACAGACCATAAACCTCTTCTTCGTATCCTGGCGGAATAAGTTTCTTCTTTACGCAGCACAATTCTGGAATAGCACAAGGTAAACAACAGCCCAAACGCCACCCAGATAAATCCGGTATTCTTGCAAAGAACCAAAACCATCAGGTACAACGCCTGTCTTCCGTAATAAAACAGGGCTGATTCCTGCTTATGGTCCAGCACTGCCGTCAGAAATGCCCCATAAATCACCGCCATGGAAAAATCGGCACAGCTTCCGTCACACCAGAATGCTTCTACCATAGAAGGGAACAGCCATAACAACACCATTCCTGCCACCATCGTAAATACATTTTTCTTTTTGATTCTTTCAAGAAGCGGCACAAAATACGCAAGATTAAAAACATAATATCCGGCAAACATAAGTCCTTCCTTAAATTCTGCCGGTGAAAAGTGCAAAAACCACCACTTCATCATCTGGGTTCCGGGTGGATAATCTCCAAATTCTGCTGCCACATTCTCATATTTTGCAGCAAACCCATTCAGGTAAAACAACGATTTCACGTCGGTTGCCCAGAAATTATAATCATCCCACCAGGTAGTAATCTTAAAAGAAACGGCGATTGTAACAATTCCCATCAATGCGATTGCTGCAAGAAAGGATGGTGCACACAGTTCCCTGCAGACATTTCCAAGCAGCTCCTTCCGTCTGTCTGCTCCCCGTGTTGCCCAAACCACAAACGCGCCGAGAAGAAATACCGGTGCAATCCAATCTACCAGCCACAACAAATTTCCGAAGCTCAAAGCATACAGGAAAAGCACCAGTATACTCACTGCAACCGGAATCATTTCGGTGAATCCCTTGTGGAATGCACAGCCTAAAATCACTATGAAAATAAGTAACGCTATTATCTGAATCAACATCATATGCATAGTATAACAAAAAGATGTGTGGCATGCCACACATCTTTTCTTATCGTAACCCCTTATTTTTTATACTTCCGGTTCAATTAATCCGTAAGTATTTCCTTTTCTCTTATAAACCACATTTACCTGGTCGGTTTCTGCATTGCAGAATACAAAGAAATTATGTCCAAGTAATTCCATCTGGATACATGCATCTTCCGGATACATTGGCTTAATATCAAATTTCTTGGAACGAATGATTTTAATTTCTTCTTCGTCCATATAATCTTTCTCAAGAAACTCTTTCTTGAAATAATTAGCAGACTGTTTCTGAGTTGTGAGCTTATTTTTATATTTCTTTAACTGTCTCTCAATAATCTCTTCCACTAAATCAATGGATACATACATGTCATTACTTACCTGTTCGGAGCGGATGATACTTCCCTTTACTGGAATCGTAACTTCAATTTTCTGCCGGTCTTTTTCTACGCTCAAGGTTACATGAACTTCAGTATCCTCACTAAAGTATTTTTCGAGTTTACCAATCTTGTCTTCTACTGCACTACGTAACCCCGGTGTAACCTCGATGTTTTTGCCAATAATAATATATTTCATACTCATCACCCTTTCATAACCTGCATCTGCAGGATTATTGTATTGACATTATACCATAACGCTTATCCATTTTGCAACAATTCTAAATAATTGTTTTGTAATTCTTTCCATTTTCGGACAATTTATAATCTTGTTTTTATGCAAAAAAGCATATCCAATCATTCTCTTCTGTCATTATTTCACAAAACACCCGTTCCTATTCGATTTCCGTTCCAACCCGTGATTTCGTTTTTTTGTTCGTGGATTATGTGGATAACTAGGTGTATAAATCCTCAAATGCGATATTTTCGTTTTTTTGCCTGTGGATAACTTTTAATACAATGTATGAAAAAACATTTTTTGAAATAACCGTCCTTTTTTTCTTTTGGTAAACTTGTACAAGACAACTTTTGTCAACCCGGATTTTCAAAAAATAAAAAGTCTGACATTTCCGGTTTCATAAAAAAAGCTCCTGAAATATTTTCAGGAGCTTCACAAATATCTTTTGATTAGAAAATTCTTCGGATACTAAGTGGTGTACGATAATTTACATCTGAAATCTTAATTCCTGTTTTGGCGGTAGACGCGTGAACAATCTGACCATTTCCAATGTAAATTGCCACATGACCGGAGTAGCATACAATATCACCCGGCTGTGCATTTGCCAATCCATCTACGGCAGAACCAACACTACGGTCTGCAGATGAGGAATGTGGCAGGCTTACACCAAAGTTTGCATATACACTCATTACAAATCCGGAGCAGTCCGCACCATTCGTAAGACTTGTTCCTCCATATACATATGGATTGCCAACAAACTGACATGCAAAATCTGCAACGGAACGTCCCAGCTCACTTTCACTTGAACCGTATACCACAGGTGCTGTGACTTCCTGCGTTGAACTGCTGCTCTGACTTTCGGAATTCTTGGAAGAAGCTTCTCTTGCCTTACGTGCCGACTCAAGAGCTGCCTTACGTTCTGCCTCTTCTTTTGCGAGTCTGGCTTCTTCTTCTTCTTTTGATTCTGCTTTTACAAATTCGGTAGATAATGTTACGTAATCAAGCGATACATAGCCATCACCTTCCTCAATATTAACCTTTACCCATCCGTCCAGTTCTTCTGTTACAAGCAACTGGTCTTCAATCGGTACAAGACCTAAAACAGTGGCATCCAAAGACGGCTCTTCACGAACCTTTAAGGTGGTTGTTGTAACTGTTGCGATTCTTGTTCCTACCTCTTTTGCAAGTGCTACCGCATCTTCACCGGTCACACAATACTCTGCTTTTACAAATCCGGTTACCGAACCGGAAGTAATTTCATACCAGCCATCCTGTTCGGAAATAAATTCTCCGACGGACTTATCATATAATTTACCAAGAATTTCTCCCTCTTCACTCGGAATACTGCGAACATTTACATAGTCGTTTACTTTCGCAATAACAAGGGACTTAAATCCTTCTTCTTCTTTTTTGCCGGCAATTTCTCTTTCTTTTTCATTTACCGTTTTGGTTGTAGTAGCAATTGCCGTTTCTTTTACTTCTTTTATCTGTTTATCTACGGTATTTGCACTGACGGTCTCATCTTTCTGATCCTTCAGATTCTTCACGCTGGTTCCATCAGATGCTAAATAAAAATCAATCCCTGCGGACGGAAGACCCGTGGACTCTTTCGCCTGTATATCCATCGTCATGCCTGAAAACATTATTGCTGCAGATACCCCAAATGCAACAATTCTTCCAGACAGCCTCCTGGCATTCTTCTGCATGATAACCTCCAATTATGAACTAAATCTAACTATTTATTACGAAATTGTTACGTCCGTTAATAAATATATCACGATATCGTTCTAATGTCAATCAATGGCAGAATTTACCAGATAGTTTTCCACGGAAGTAATGGCATTTGCACCATCTGCTACGGCTGTAACAATCTGGCGTAATTTTTTCTTACGGATATCACCTGCCGCAAAAATTCCGGGCTCTTTTGTAACACATGTTTCATCAGCTGTTAAATATCCTTTTTCATCACAGAGATTCATCTTATGCAAAAGCTGGCTGACCGGTACAATTCCAACTGCAACAAACACGCCACTTACGTCTATGGTGTTTGTTTCACTGCTTTTTACATTTTGAACAAGAATACGTTCTACCTGGTCTTCTCCCTGGATTTCTTTTACTACGGTATCCCACAGAATTTCTACATTTTCCAGTGCACTCAGTTTTTCCTGAAGGGATTTTGCAGCACGCAACTCATCCCGCCGATGAATCAGATATACTTTTTCACAATTTCTTGCAAGAAAAATGGCATCTTCTACTGCCACATCACCGCCACCGACAACTGCAACTGTTCTTCCTTTAAAGAAGGCTCCATCGCATGTTGCACAATAAGAAACTCCCATACCGGCAAGCTCCTCTTCGCCCGGCACGCCAAGCTTTGCATGCTCCGCCCCCATGGCTGCCACTACGGTTTTTGTCTGCAATTCTCCTTCATTTGTCGTAACGAGAAAACCATTCTGCATCTTTTCCACACGAAGTGCCTGTGTTTCCTGAAATTCGCATCCCAGCTTATCTGCATGTTCCCGGAATTTCATTCCCAGGTCAAACCCATTGATTCCCGGAAAGCCCGGATAATTGTCAACTTCATAAGTTGTCAGCATCTGACCGCCGCTCATGGGATTCTGTTCAATCGTTACTGCCTGCAGACCTGCACGCTTTGCATAAATCGATGCGGAAAGTCCCGCCGGTCCTGCGCCTATAATAATCACATCATACATGGTGTTCCACCTTTCCTATTGCCAGCCTCCATCCATCGTAACTACCTGTCCCGTAAGATACGATGGTGACTGTAATATCTGTAAAATCATCTGTGCTGCTTCTTCCGGCCGTCCTATACGATCCGCCGGTATTTCCTCCACAAGTGTTTCCATATCTTCTTTGGAGAAGCAACGATTCATATCGGTATCAATGACGCCAAACGCTACCGCATTCACCTGAATATTGCTTGGTGCAAGTTCCTTTGCCAACGCCCTGGCAAAACTGTTCACGCCTCCTTTGGAAGCACTGTAAGCTACTTCCATAGATGCGCCGACATTTCCCCAGACCGAAGATACAAATATCATTTTTCCTTCCTTTTGGGAAATCATCTGCGGCATAATTCCTTTTGCCAGATAAAAGCAGGAACTCAGATTGGTTTCCATGACCTGATTCCACTCCTTGACTGACATATCCGTTAAAAGTCCCACATAGGAAATTCCTGCATTGTGAACCAGTACCTGGATATTTCCTGCCTGTTTTAACATTATTTCCACCTGCTCCGGCTTCGATACATCACACAGTCCCACCTGGCAGGAAATGCCATACGCTTCTATCAGGCTTTTCTGTATGGATTCCAATTTTTCTATGGAATTTTTACTAACTAAAAACAGGTCGTATCCCGCCTGTGCCAGAGCCCTTGCTGTTGCAGCTCCAATTCCACGGGATGCGCCTGTTATAAGTGCTTTCTGTCTCATCAAAGTTTTTACCTCTTTAACTGCGGAAATACATCAATTTCTTCCGTATAATTCAACCATCCCAAATGATACGCCGTCACCGGTGAAATGATATTTTCAATTTCGGACTTGTTCTGTTTTCCCCGACTGTCCTTTATGGTGTACATAATCTCCAGCGGATATGCTTTCTGAATATATCCGCATACCTCTTCGGTATATTCCGCATCCTCATACAGGTCATGTGCTCCAAACAGATGAAGAATCTCATGTGCATACGTTGCCGGAACTTCCTCTGCAAACATGACAAGGCTCTCCTGCGGATTATCAATTCCATCATAGCAAATCGCATAAGGACTTCCCTTGTGATTCACAAATACAATCATTGCAATTCCTTTTGCCTTGTATTCCTGCATCAGGTTCTCATAGGAAACTCTCTTATCGAGCCATCTGGCAATCTCCCGGTCCATCTGCTCTTCATAGTCCTCTCCATCCTTTACCGAAAAGAAAATTCTTGCCCTTCCGGTCAAATCAGGATTCTCTTCAAAATCCACGACCAAATCAACCTTTTTTCGATATTCTTTTGCGCTTACTTCTATGTATTCTTCTGCGATTTTCAGGTTTTCCAAAACCTGCTGTTTCTCTTCCTGTGTCCATTCTGCATCCGGAGTATCTACAAACATACTGTAAATCAGATTTCTCCCCTCCAGACATTTTGCACTTCCAAGCTTATAGCTGCTTCTTGGATTTCCTAATTCTCCTAATTCCGGCTGCTGTACTTCCTCAGTTGCCTTTTCTCCAACCGCCTTATTCGGAGAAGGCTTCGGCGTTTCTTTTGAAGTGGGTGTCTGTGCCAAAAGCACTGTAACTGCAAGTGCAGTTGCGAATACTCTCGATATCATGTTTCATAATCTCCTCATAGCTTCTCTGTTCACGCTGATATGTGTTCTATTCTACCTTGTATTACTGTTTTTTTCAAGAAAAACTGCTTCCATATCTGCAGGCAGTGGTGCGGTACATACCATTGCCTGTCCGGTAATCGGATGTTCAAACGTAAGTCGGTAAGAATGAAGTGCCTGACGTTGAATATATTCCATATCCGAATTATACAGGTAATCTCCAACGAGCGGAAAACCCGCATACTTTAAATGGACACGAATCTGATGTGTTCTGCCGGTTTCCAGCCAGATTTTCAAAAGACTGTGCCCATTGCCTGTCCGGAGCACTCTGTAATGAGTTACCGCATGCTCCCCATTTTCAAAATCCACGCACCGTTCTATAATCGATGCACCCTTTCGGGCAATTGGTGCATCAATCGTTCCTTCGGGCGGAATTGCTTCTCCCCGGACAATGGCAAGATATTCCCGTTTCAGGGACTTTCCTTTGTTCCCACTGCTGGCTGCTGCCATCTGTTTTCCAAGAATTCCTGCACTGACTGCATTTTTTGCCACAACTGTAAGACCTGAGGTATCCCGGTCAAGCCGGTTCATGCACCGGAATACAAATGGCAGTCCCTGCTGCTCGTAATAATACATCAGCGCATTGGCAAGCGAGTTCCTGTAATTGTTTAATGATGGGTGAATCGGCATATCTGCCGGTTTATTTACTACAATAAGATCTTCATCTTCATATACAACCGAAAAGGGAAGTTCCACCGGAACTATTTTTTCCGATGAAGCTTCCTCTATAATGGTTACGATTAAAATGTCTTCCGGCTGCAACTGGTAATTCTGATAAACATTTTTTCCATTTACCCAAATGCTGTCCGGACGTTTCCGCAGGTCTTTCAGATTTTGGGAAGACCAGCCCTGTTTTGTCAGAAACCGGGCAATGGTTTCACCGGAAAAATCCTCTGCCTGTTGTTTTTGAAATATAAATTTTCGATTCATTTTTCTTCCTGCGCGTGCAGCTGCTCCAGATAACTCTGGAATTCCATAAGCGAATCAAACTTCCGATACGTGAGTTTCAAAATTTCATCAGTAGGCGGAAGTAAATCCGGTATCATAATTGCTTTCATACCGGCATCGTGTGCTGCGCGGATTCCATGGAAAGAATCTTCTACCGCATAACTGTCTTCCGGCAATACCTGTAAAAGCTCACAGGCTTTTAAATAAATATCCGGATTCGGCTTACTTCTTTTTACCATATCTCCACATACCAGAACTTCAAAATAGTCGAGCAGTCCCATGGCTTTCATCTGTCGGCGGACCGCTTCTTCCTTCGTTGAAGAGGCAAGTGCTATCCGGTATCCATTTTTCTTCAGGAATTCAAACAGCGGATATACTCCCGGCTTGGGAGGAATTCCCTCTTTGGCTTCCTTTTCATAAAAAATATCATTTGCTGCCTGCACATAGCTCGGACATGGATGCGTTTTTCCATATGCTTTCTGAAACAGTGCTTCCGTTTCATTCACCGTGATGCCGATACACTGACGTGCCACTTCTTCCACATTGGGAAGATTCAGCTTCTGTGCAAGTCCTTTCCAGCATTTCATATAAATTGCTTCCGTATCGATTAAAACACCATCCATATCAAAAACAATATTTTTTATCATTTCAAACTTCCTTCTCCATATATTTTTGCGGGTTTTCACGCATGTCCATCAACTTGTCAAATGCCATCAGCACCATCTGATGCTGATTTTCCCTGGTTCCTGTGATTCCCTGATCCAGCTGTGCTTTGAAATGGTTTACCTGCTGAACCAAAAGGTCCAGAACAGAATATCCCTGAACTTTTATCCTTCCTTCCAGATAACCGGTATCCACATATTTACAGAACTCTTCATGAATATCTCTGTTCATGGAAAGTTTATCATAAAATCGGTCTGCAAATTCCCTATCCAGTTTTGCATAAGAGGTCATCTGCACTACAATTTCATACAACAGCTGCTCATTCATCGTTGATTTCCCCAATATGAAGCTTCTCTCACTTCTTCTTCATTTCCTTCTCTTTGCGCTTTACCTCATTCCAGAGAGCAAGTCCTTCTTCCGGTGTTTTGGGTGGTTCCACATCACCAAAAACATGAGGATGGCGTCTTATCAGTTTGTCAGAAAGCATCTGTACCACATCCTGAAACGTAAAAGCTCCACGCTCTTTTGCAATTTCCGCATGAAGAAGTACCTGCAACAGAACATCTCCTAATTCTTCACAAAGATTTTCATCATCCTTGTTCTCAATTGCAGCAACGACTTCTTCCGATTCGTCCATCAGGCACTTTTCCAACGACTCATGCGTCTGAGCCCTGTCCCAGGAGCATCCCTCCGGGCTTCTTAAAATCGTAATCAGCTCCAGCAATTCCTGCATGGTATGAGGTTCCTTTTCGATATAGGTTTTTCCGTGGATTTGTTTCATACCGTTTCCTCTGCTTTCTTCCATATATTATAACATATGAGCACGAAGTTCTGCACCACTTTGTTGGCAAAGATAAGCCGGTGCTACATCAAATACGGTCTTACAGCCCTTTTGTCCCTCCTGGTTCATACGGTAAGCAGCTCTTGCATATGCAACGAGAACACTTGCGGTAAATTCCGGATTGGAATCCAGTTTCAGACTATACTCAATAATATGCTTATTTTCATTGTTCCAGCCGGTACGTCCGCTTCGAATTACAAAACCGCCATGAGGAATTCCTTTGTGATTTGCATCCAGCTCTTCCTGGGAAATAAAGTGTACCGTCGTATCATAATCCGCAAAATAGTTAGGCATTTCCTTAATTTCTTTTTCAATACGTGCCAAATCGGCACCTTCCTTCGCAACAACAAAGCATTCGCGTGTGTGCTTTTCTCTTGTAGAAAGCTCCGGTGTTTCGCCATTACGTACTTTTTCCAATGCTTCCGGAACCGGAATCGTATACTGTCTTGCATCTGCAACACCTTCGATTCTGCGGATGGCATCAGAGTGTCCCTGGCTGACACCTTTTCCCCAGAAGGTATAATCTTTTCCATCGGTAAGAATGGCGTTTGCATAAACACGGTTCAAAGAAAACATTCCCGGGTCCCAGCCTACTGAGATAATACCAACTTTTCCAGCTTCTTTGGCTGACTTATCCACGTTTTCAAAATGCTCCGGAATTTTTGCATGTGTATCAAAGCTGTCGATAACATTAAAGTATTTTGCATACTCCGGTGTCTGGGTAGGAAGGTCTGTAGCACTTCCTCCGCAGATAATCAGTACATCAATTTCATCTTTATGGGCAAGAATATCATTTACCGAATAAACCTGTGCAGAGTCCGTCAAAATACCTACGGTAGATGGTGCACGTCTTGTAAATACCGCTTTCAGCTCCAAATCATCGTTGTGCTTGATAGCACACTCTACACCACGTCCCAGATTTCCATATCCTAAAATACCAATTCGAATTGCCATATCTATTTCCTCCATTTTATAGTAGTTCTTTTCAGGAACACTATACTACGATTTTTTTTGCCGGTCAACCGTTTATCGGATGATTATACGTGCAATGAAATAAAGTATTAACAGATGTACCGGATAAAATGCATAGAAGAAATATTTCATCTTCAATCCCCGCTCTCCGTTATACTTCTTAATTGGAAACAGTGCAAAAAACGACGTAATTTCCATTGTATTAAAAATAGTCAGAATTGCACACCCGAGTGTCATTGCTCTTGCTTTGTCTTTCCGTAAGAAATACATTCCCGCAACGGTTATAATTCCAATACCGGCATAGTCTGTTTTTAAGTATTCGGCTGCCCAGATACCAAGTGCCAGCACCGCAAGGTCGCAGGAAAGATTCCATGCCTGTGAGGCACCATGTTTCATTCCATAAAACACCACTGCAAGTAAAATTAAAACAAAGATTCCTGCTGCGATTAACCACACACGGGTCTGATAGTTCATGTTTCGGAAAGAAAACACATCGCTCCATTCCTGTCCTACGAAATAGGCAATGAAAGCGCCTCCCAGAACACCGGCAAGTGCTACCACCACTTTCCCGGATGTTTTCTGTGTATAAATAGCACGGTGTTCTTCCAGATATTTATATCCACATAAGGTCAGCAAAGATAAAAACAGCGTAAAGAACACATTCTGATAGCCCGGATAAAACACCCCATACTGCAATTCCTGCCCAAGTGATGTAGCAAATGCAAGATTAAACGGAATCTCAGAAATCAATGCAAAAATTCCCAGATTCAAAGCGTATTTCTTTACATTTCTGGTATGGCAAAAGCCTTCGACAAGCAAAAAGCAGAAAATCGGGAATGCCACACGTCCAACCAGACGCATTACCAAATCGGTATAATAAATTGCACCATACTTGTTCAAAAACTGTAACATCTGTGCCTCATCCATGAGCCCCGTCATTTTTCTATTTAAAAAGCTTTCTAAAATCACGGCGCCAATATGATCAATCAGCATAATCACACATGCTATAATTTTTAGTGTACTTCCCGTAATCCCTTTTTTCTCTGTAACTTCATATTCCATGATTGTTCTGTCTCCCTCATCTTTCATTCCGTTTAGATATATATAATCTGTAACTCTCCCATCGTTACACTTCCCGTCAAAAGCACCTTATGAAGATTTTCCGGCATATTACGGTTCTTTTCAACAACAGATCCCATCGTCACACTGACCTGGTTATCAATATTCCAGGACTTTGGCAGATAAATCTGTGTTTCCCCTAAGGAATTGGAAACTACAATTGTTGCCTGTGGCTGCTGCATAATTGCATTGTCAAAATAAACCTTCAGTTCCCCAAAGGAATTTTCCAGAGATGCTGACTGGAAATTATCTGTGTTTACATACTTGCTGGCTGCGCCAAAGCTATTTTTGAAATATAGCGTATCTCCCACAACCTGCTCCGTATTTTCTCCAAAGGAAGTCTGATGCATTTCTTCCCCGTTTTCATTCCGGTACACATGTGCCTGACAGTGTTCCGTTGCATGTCCGGCTCTCCGCTGCGCGGTTGCCTTTCCGAATATCATATTAAATCCAATACTCAAAAGCAACGTTGCTGCCAGAATAGGTAGCGGTGTAATGGTTTCAATATGAAGCTCCTGATTATACAGAATCCCTATGATTGCGAGCGGAAAAAATATTCCAAAAAATTCCAGATTCCAAATACTATTCACACAAATGACTGCCATTAATACGGATACTATCAATCTCCATGTAATATTAGGAAGGATTCCGAATCCCCCTACAATAATCAATGCTGCAATTACAATTAAAACAAGTCCCCAGATGATTTTTCCCTTTTTCATTCTTTTATCCTCTTTTCTTCTAATTTACATTTCAATGGTTTGTAATACATTCTTGATACATATACCTGTTTATGTGTGTTTCGAAACTGTACCAGGCTCGAAGCGGAAATACTCTTTGTAATGGAATATACCTGATGGGTATTCAGAATTGCCGATTTGGAAACTCTCATAAAATTTCCTGGCAGCAGTTCCTCCAGTTCGTACAATTTGTATCTGGTCTGATAAATGTCGTTCTTTGTGTGCACTTGAATGGCTTTTTCATCCGTTTCAAAAAACAACACATCCTCCAGCGACAAATAGTACTCGGTGTCCCCCTTGTAAAACACAAACCGTCGACTGTTATCTGCAAGCTTTGACAATGCCTGTTGAATTTGCCGTACCTGCTCATTCAATTCCCGGCAGCGTATTATCACCTGCATCTCTTCTGTTTGATCATCACATTCAATTTGTATCTTCATATCCGCTTCCCCTCTTGCATATTACAGTTATATTCGATTTCCCATTTCTTGTAAATAGCTTTTGGGCAAGAGGTCAAAATAAAGGGGTAAGATGCATATCATCTTACCCCAAGTTGCTATTCCTATTTATAGTTAATTATCTCTTCTCTTGATGGCATAACGCATAGAGCTCCTCGCCTAGTTGTTATAATAGCCGCTGCTGTATTGGCAAATTGTAACACTATTCGCAATTCCTCTATTGAAAAATTTTCCAAACCATGCTTCAATACATAATCCAAGACACATGCATAGAAAGTATCACCAGCACCCGTTGTATCTATTGTAGAATCACATAAAACTGCTGGAACCTCCACCATTTTATTTTCAAAGTAAGCTCTACTTCCTTTTTTTCCCATAGATACTAAAATTAATGGAATATTATATTTTCTTCGAACAATTTCAACTGCTTTTGTACAGTCTTCTTCATTCGTATACCATGTAAGTTCATCCTCTGATATCTTGAGGATATCACAAACACTCAACCCATACGACACTTGTTCCTTTGCAACCCCTAAATCATTCCACAAAGGCTCTCTAATATTTGGATCAAAAGAAATTATAACATGAAATGTCTGTGCAATTTCAACAGCTTTTCTTGTTGCATTCCGGATTTCTTCATGTGTCATAGATATTGTTCCAAAATGAAAAATCTTTGAATTTCGAATCAACTCAACACTTACTTCGTCACAGGTCAGCATCATATCCGCACCCGGATTCCTATAAAACGAAAAATCACGTTCACCATCTGCTGCCGTGTGTACAAATGCAAGCGTTGTAGGAACTAGTTTATCTTGGAATAAACAACTTGTATCAATACCCAAGGACGATACCCTATTTATCAGCATTTTGCCCAAACCATCAGTTCCAACTTTTCCAATAAAAGCTGTTTGATTTCCGAGTTTTGTAAGCATTGCTAATAAGTTACAAGGTGCTCCGCCCGGATTAGCTTCAAATAGTACATTTCCTTGCTCACTAATCCCATTCTCTGTAAAATCAACTAACAACTCTCCTAATGCTGTCACATCCATTTCGTTTATTTTTCTCCATATATTTTATCGATTTTTCGCTTTAAGAAAGCCAGTGCTTCTGCTGCATTTTCCTCTTTATCAGCATCATTTAGCCATTCAAAAGAAATGTAACCATTATAACCAATTTCTTCCAACGCTTCTAAAATCCCCTCCCAATAAATAATGCCATTTCCTACCGGCAAATTATAACAAGCAAGTCCATCACCATCACAAGCCCGGATGTGTCCGAGGCAACTACCATATCTATGAATAGACCATGGTAGAATTTCTCTTTGAATAAAAGCTTCGGCACAATTAAAATTAACTTGTAGCCAATCACTATTAACCCGCTTCATCATTCGCATTACAGAATCGGTATGTGATGTCATTGTATTGTAAGTATTTTCAATACGACATATAATTTCATACTTTTGGGCCAGATTTGAAACACGTTTCATATTATTTACGAAATTATCCCAATAATCATTCCATACAAAACCATCTTTGAAATATAGGCGGAATTTTGCATCAAATCTCCATCCTTCGGTCTTTCTTGGTTCCCCACCCGGTGTTACAATATCCGGAATATTTAAGTAGAAATATTCCGGTAGTGTAGCCGTAGTTCTAACACGAATATCCGTTTCTGGATAGGGTGAAGGAAAGCACACTGCAGAAGCATTGATTTTTTTTGCAAGTTTAAATACCCTTTCCAAATTTACAAATGCACTCTCTCTTTTATCCACATCTAATTCCGCAAATCCACCTATCAAATTTTGAAAAACACATAATTGTGTAAGCTCCAATCCCAATGTTGAAATCAGTTTTTTTATTTTTTCTATCTGTTGTTCAGTCCAATAATCATCCAGCTCTTGTATATCATTAACCATAAGTTCAATACCATCAAAGCCAATAGCCGCCACTTTACGAATGGCATCTTCATATGGAGCCATGTAATTGGGTTCCATCAATGTCCAAACAGCACATCCAATCTTTATCGCCATATCATCTTCTCCCTTCTGTTACTTTACGGTAGCAACCAAAGTACGAAGGTAATTCAAAGCCTCCGTACAATGCTTTTTCTTTTCAGAGTCATGTGCCCATTCCAAGGACAGAAAACCATTATAGTTAATATTCTTTAAAGCCTTTATAACCATTTCCCAATCCGTATTTCCATAACCTACCGGAAGATTATATGCAGCTAACCCATCGCCATCACGCATATGAACGTGAAATAATTTCTTATCATATTTATAAATGGCCCAAGGTAAATTTTCTCTTTGTAAATAAGCCCATACCGTATCGAGATTCGCCCCAACATTTTCTTCGCCTACTTCCTCACAGAGACGTAGAATAGAATCTGTATGTGGAGTCATAGTATTAGCATGATTTTCTATCGCTAAGTTAAACCCATATTGTTTTGCAATTTTAGCCACCTGTCCAACTGCATCTACATGATTCTCCCAATACATTTCCCAATCAAACGGTTTGGGAAATGTATATTTCAACTTTGTCTGAAACACTTGCAATGCACGAATTCTCGGATCAACTCCAGGTACATTTATATAGTAATATTCCGGTAAATATGAGTTTGGTGCCGTCACAGTATCTGGCCAAGGAGAAACAAAATTAACAATATTACATCCCAGATCCGCACTAATTTCACAACCATTCTTAAAAGCATCTATCGATTTCTGTTTTCTTCCGACATCCAGACTTGCCAATCCATCCATGACGTTTTGAAACATAGCAAACTGTGAAACCTGCATACCATAGTAATCAACCATACTTTTAATTTCTTTTCGTTTTTCTTTATGCCAATAGCCTTTTACATCTTCAAAATCTCTTAGAATAAGTTCTATCCCATCAAATCCCAACTCACCAATACTTCTAATCGCTTCTTCATATGGTGGATTATGTGCTGGCTCTGTCCATGTCCATGCTGCGCATCCTATTTTTATTCCCATATTAATCTCCCTCTTTTCTTTACTCTTTTACAGACCCTGCTAAATTGTCTACAAAATAATTTTGTACTGCCGTAAATAATATAATTGCAGGTATTGCTATCATTGTACAAGTAGCCATCATGCCTCCCCAGTCCGTACTCCGCATACCTACAAAGCTTTGCAGACCTATCGGTAATGTGTATTTTTCAGGCAGAGTAATCAAATTAACTGCAAACATAAATTCCTGCCATGCTTGCACAAAAACATATATTGCCGTACAAACCATTCCCGGTGTTCCAAGTGGCAATAATATTTTACAAAAAGCTTTGAATGTTCCCGCACCATCAATACTTGCAGACTCAAATAATTCTTGAGGTATTGCCTGAAAATACCCTGTAAGCAAAATAAGCGCAATTGGTACTCCCGTAATTGCAGCGGTATACGTAAGTATCAACGATAGGTACGTATTCTGTATTCCCATTATTCGATAGATTGTCATAAGCGGAACCATCATTGTAATAGTGGGAAGAACCTGCAAAATATATAATAAACTACTTAGTATTTTTGTTGCCTTAAATTTAAGAAAACACATTGCATAACCCGCTAGGGCTGCAATAATTACAGTTAATACTACTGTTACTCCCGTAACAATCAAACTATTTTTTAAATATAGCAATATATTATAATCTTGAAATGCTGTGACATAATTTTCTATTGTAAATTGACTTGGAAAAATTTTAGGTGGATATGAAATAATATCCTCTTTCACCTTAAAAGAACTAATTATAATCCAATATATCGGGAAAATAATAATAAGGAGAGCAATTACCAATGTAAAATATTTTAAAAATGTAGATACATAATGCCTCTTTTTCATTTTATATCGCTCCTTTCTGTTCTAAGTATCTTCCCTGTCAAAATCCAAATACCTTTGCACATGCCTAAGAACAATATAATTATCATAAGCGACACTGCACTCAGTGTTGCCGCCCTCGAAAAGTTAAAATTTACAAATCCTGATTGCCGTATTAAATATGGAAGCGTTGTCGTGTCTCCTGCCGGACCGCCATTTGTAAGAATATATATAATTGAAAACGAATTAAATGACCATACAAATAACAACAATGCACATCTTTCAATAATTGGCATAATCCATGGAATTTTAATATACGTAAACACTTCAAATACATTTGCGCCATCTATCCTAGCTGCTTCAATCTGAGTATCTGGAACTGCGGTCAATTTTGCATATGTCATGATTGCAACAAATGGAGCAGTCCTCCATACATTTGCCAAAATAATCATAAGCATCGCTAACTTCCCATCAAAAAAGAAAGATGTACCTTCCTTGATAAATTGCAATCTCAGCAAAATATAATAAATCAGTCCAGAATCTGCCGAAAATAACCATTTCCATGCATATGCAGTAACTGATTCTGGAATAATCCAAGGCATGAGAATTAGTGCTTTGATAATTGTAATACCCTTAATTTTAAATGTCATAATGATTGCATAAAACATTCCCAATAGCATGGTCAATCCTACACAACCCACAATAAAAATAGCTGTTAGCTTAATAGCCTTCCAAGTTGTCCGATCAGATAAAATATCTATATAATTTTTAAATCCCACAAATTTCCAATCCTGCCTCATCAATCCGTAATTTGTAAAACTCATACCAAGATTAAGTACAAAAGGAAACATTGCAAATACAACCAGCAAAATCAAAAAGGGAGAGCTATAGAAAATTGGTACTAATCTTTTTAAGTTATTTTTCATTTTTTCAGGCTCCTATAAATTTAGGTGACGTCGATATGCAGAGAATAATCTCTGCATACCAACAACCTACCTGATTACTTATTATCATCAATTGTTTTCTGTACAGTATCATTCAACATTTTTGCCGCCTCATTTGCGGGAATATCGTCTTTAAAAGCAACTTCTTGAAATACTGGAAGAATTGCTGTTGTCAATTCACTTCTTAACGTAAAGTCAGCCGGCGAAATTCCAACACCATACTGCATCAATTCCTGAAATTCAGGATAATATGTCTTCTGTTTTTCTGTAAAATACTGTTCAGCGTCTTTACGACCACTTAATCCAGCAGTCATTGCGCCCGCATGCTCAGGACTTGCTTTATATTCTAAAAACTTGAATGCAAGTTCTTTATTTTTAGAATTTGCAAAAATACCGAGATTCCAACCACTCATTAGTGCCACCTCATTTCCTGAACCCTTGGGGAATGGAGCTGTAATCATCTTTGCTCTAACATCTTCATTTAATGCATCATACATCCATGCACCACCTATTGTACAACCTGCTTTTTCACTGTTAAGTGCGTCATACATTGCCGTATCATCCATAGTTACTAATGTATCTCCTGGAATAGTACTGAAAATTTTTCTTACATTTTCAATCCATTTTGCACCGATTTCATTATCCAATGCAGCCTTCCATCCATCTCCATCCTTTTGTACAAATGCACCACCATCTGTAAACAGGAATAGTCCCATAAGTTGGCAAGGTAATGCTGTTGAATTATATCTCACCGCCATCGGCATATACCCCTCGGCACTCGCTTTCTCACAATAAGCAATAAAGTCCTCAATTGATGCTGGCGGATTTGTATATCCTAATTTTTCCAATATGTCCTTATTATAAAGCATTGTCTGCACATCTGCGACCTGCGGAATGGCATAAACAGTTCCATTCAAAGTATTTCTTTCAATAGTAGAATCTACAAAATCTTCAAAATTTAATGTTTCTGAATTTGCTTCATAGTCGTTTAATGGTTCCAAAATACCTGCCTTTCCCATTTGTGACACAAAATCAGATTCCACAAATACTACATCAAAATCGCTTCCGCCACTCGCACCTACATTCATTAATTTCTGATGAATTTCTGCATATGGTGTTTCAACAAAGTTGACTATAACATCATACTCTTCTGCAAATTTCTTTGCACCTTCTTTAATAAGATAACCATCTGTACCTTCTGTAGAACCGTCAATTAAAATTGTCAGCTCCTGCTTTTCTACTTCATCGCCTTGCACTTCTGCTTCATTACTCTGATTAACAGTATCATCTGTCTTTGCATCTGTCCCACACCCTGTCATCATTCCGATTAACATCGTTACACTTAACACCAAACTAAGTACTTTCTTTTTCATCATTTTTCCTCCTTCATTATTCAACATTTACCCAATAACCTAATCGGGCACTTTCAACACATGCATCAACAACTTTTGAAATATAATACCCATCTTTAAAATCTGGATACATTGATATATTATCTTTATTCAAAATACTTTCGTAAAACTGCTCAAAGCCAGTTGTCAATGCATCTTTCCAACCAACAGGATGTCCATCTGGAAGTTCTGCCACATGTCTAATTTCTTCATGCAGATTTGTTTTCCCCGCATATATGATTTCATTGCCTTTATTCCGATGTCCAATCCATAACTTGTCAGGTATTTCCTGATTCCATTCATATGCTTCTTGGTTTCCACTTAACAATAGTTTCAAACCATTCTTTTTTCCAGCACATATCTGTGTAACAATAACGCTTCCTATTATACCACTTTGCATTCGAACCATTATAATTGCCGCGTCTTCATTTTCTACCGGAATCAGCTTTGCAGCATTCTCATGTACATTTTCAATCGAAAAGGTATCCTTCTGTCCTGAATACCACCTTTCCTTATATTGTCTGCGAAATATTGCATAAACAGATACTATTTTTTCATTTAGTATATATTGCAATGTATCAAAGCAATGAGAACCAATATCTGCAACTGCTCTGGAGACACCACCCTTTTCCGTCTGTACACGCCAGTCAAAATCAGTTCGATATAAAAGCCAATCTTGTAAATATTCCACCTGCAAATGGGTGATTTCTCCCATCTGTCCGCAAGCAACCCTATAATGCATTTCCTGAACCATAAGATTATTTCGATAATTAAAATTAACTCCAGTTGTTAGTGATTTTTCCTCTGCGAGTTTTACAAGCTGCTTTCCTTCCTCAGCATTCGTAGTCAACGGTTTTTCACTATATACACATATACCTGCTTCCAACACTTTTCGGTTAACTGCATAATGCATAAAATTTGGTGTACAGTTATGCACCACATCCAAAGATTCCTTTTCCAACATTTCTTCAAAGTTTGTATAGAAACGCGGAATATCATTTCTAGCACACCACTCACCAGCAGACAAGTCCATATCTGAGACTGCTACTACCACAACAGATGGGATTCTTCGTAATGCCTCTACATGTTGTTTTCCGATAAATCCCAATCCTATCACTGCTACATTTAATTTCTGCATTCTTCTCTTACCTCCGGATACATAATATATTGCTTTAAATATGCTCTACTAATCTTTAAAGCAGCCTCTATGTTTTCTTTACAGTCCTCAAATGCTTTATCCTCAATCTCAACACATGCAGCACCACAATAACCAATTTCCATAAGAGCAGTAATATATTCTCCCCAATCAATATCACCATGCCCTGGTATTTTGGGAGACATATAAGTCAAGGGGGCCGCCAATACTCCAACTTCATCACGTGCCTCACGATTAAGTTTGATATCTTTATAATGAACGTGAAAAATTTTGTCTGCAAACTCATATATTGGCTTAATATAATTCATTTCCTGCCAGATAAAATGTGATGGGTCATAATTTAATCCAAGAAATGGACTAGGCAGTCTCCGGAACAGTTCTCGCCATATAGCCGGTGATATTGCAAGATTTTTTCCTCCAGGCCATTCATCTTCCGTAAATAGCATTGGACAGTTTTCAATTGCAATACGAACCTTACGCTCTTCTGCATACGAAAGAATGGGTTTCCATATTCTCTCTGCAACTTCCATATTTTCCTCTATCCCTTTATAAGGAATCCTTCCAATAAATGTTGTAACCAAATTGACATTTAACATCTGGGCAGCACGAATCACTTTCTTTAAGTGTTCTATACAAAATTCTCGTTTCTGCATATCTGGATCTAATATATTTGGATAATATGCTAATGCTGAAATTTCTATATGTTTTTTTTCACAATATTGAAGAATCTCATTTTTTCGGTTCTCATCAAGCAAATCCACATCGATATGAGTCACCCCTGCATACCGCCTCTCTGAACGTGCTTTTGGCCAACATGCGACCTCAAGACATTCAAATCCGTTCTGCGATGCGAAGTCGACCACTTCTTCAAAAGAATACTGTTCCATAATAGCAGTAACAAATCCTTGTTTCATCCTCTTATACCTCCTTTCTTTATTCATTTTTTACATGCGCGTGTAAATTTTACATTTTTATTATATAAGTTATTGACAGTCTTTTCAATATTTTATATAATTTTCATTAAACAAAGCACTTCTTTGCATGTTTTTTGAGCGTTTTGTCCAAATCTCATGTAATTTTTACATATTGGAGGTAATTATGGCTATTTCAAAAAATGCCACTATATCGGATATTGCCAAACAAGCAAATGTATCCGTTGCTACAGTTTCACGAATTATTAACCAAACCGGATTTGTAAAGCCAGAAACAAGACAAAAAGTTCTAGATGCAATTAGGGATCTTAATCTATCTCCCTCTGATTTTCGTATTAGAGACAGATTAGAAAACACAAAATCCATACTAGTATGTCTCCCCGATTTCAGGAACCCATTTAATGCTGATATTATTGATGGAATACAAGCCACCGCCTCATTACGTGGATTTCGTACTTTTTTTTATGAGGCTTCCGATATAAACAATGCTATTACTGAATACAAAACTATCATGGAGCAAAATCATTTTTCCGGTTTACTGTTACTCCATAATGTTCTCGAACAAGACAGTCTATCTCAACTACGACTAAAATACCCAATTGTCATGTGCTCCGAACATTGCAATCTTTCAAATGTATCATTTGTATCTATCGATGATGTATATTCCTCGCAGATTGCCGTAAACTATCTTATTTCTACGGGCAGAACAAAAATAGCATTAGTAAACAGCATGCTTACCAATGCATATGCCAAATACCGCGAACGAGGATTTCTTGATGCAATGACCAAGGCTGGACTTCCCCCTCGAAAGGATTGGATCCTTCATATTTCAAATATTAATTTTGATATTGCAACTTCCGTTATTAGTTCACTCCTAAAAAATCCAGAACATCCAGATGCCTTTTACTGCGTTTCTGACGTGTATGGTGCAGCTGCTATAAAAGCAATCCAGAACTGTGGTCTGCATGTTCCAAAAGATATTGCAGTTATTGGTTTCGATAATATTGACTTATCCAAAATGGTTGCTCCCTCACTTACAACAATTAATCAGCCTAAATATCAAATCGGACAACAATCCTGTGAACTGCTTTTAGATTTAATTACGAATCCTTCCTCTGCCACACAACATATTTTATTGAATACAGAATTAATTGTTCGAGATTCCACATAATTTTTCTTATTAAAAGAAGGGCAACAGCTTTTGCTATTGCCCTTCTCAGACTGTAGACAAGGTGCTCCGAGAAACTTACGTTTCTCGGAGTCTTTTTCTTAGTGCCTATGAAATTTGTGC
>CAKRVA010000011.1 GCA_934408585.1 uncultured Lachnospiraceae bacterium | reverse complement strand
GAGGGACTCGAACCCTCGGCCTCCAGAGCCACAATCTGGCGCGCTAACCAACTGCGCCATACCCACCATATGTGAGAAAAGGATTCTATATCCATATCTCAGAGCGTGCCCAAAGGGATTCGAACCCCCGACCCACGGCTTAGAAGGCCGTTGCTCTATCCAGCTGAGCTATGGACACATAAGTCTTTCGTAGCTTTCGCAAAGCGAAAGCGGGTGATGGGAATCGAACCCACGTATCCAGCTTGGAAGGCTGGTGTTCTACCATTGAACTACACCCGCACAAATAAGTAATTCAATCGGGGTGACAGGATTCGAACCTGCGACCTCCTGGTCCCAAACCAGGCGCTCTAGCCAAGCTGAGCCACACCCCGAAAACAAATTATAAAAACTTGTCTTTGTACGTGACGCAAAATATATTATATGGTATGACGTTGGTTCTGTCAACAAAAAAATGAAAAAAATTTTAAAATCTCTTGCAATGTAAAAAATGCTCGGTATAATAGTATCATATGTGCAAAAAGAGAAGAGGAGGAAGAGAATCATATGGAAAAAGAAAATAAAATGGGAACGATGCCCGTTCATAGCTTATTGATAAATATGTCGCTACCGATGATGATTTCGATGCTGGTACAGGCATTATATAATATTGTTGACAGTATTTTTGTATCGAGAATTGATGAAAATGCATTGACGGCAGTTTCCCTTGCGTTTCCACTTCAGACATTGATGATTGCGCTTGGAACAGGAACCGGTGTTGGTGTTAATGCTTTGTTGTCAAAGGCATTAGGCGAAAAAGATTTTGAAAAAGCAAATAAAACGGCTGACAATGGCGTTTTTCTGGCAGCAGTCAGTTATATTATCTTTTTATTGGTAGGAATTTTTGTAACTACTCCTTTTTACTTAAGCCAGACCGATGATGCACAGATTATTGCTTATGGAAAGCAGTATTTGACCATTATCTGCTGCTGTTCCTTTGGTATGTATACACAGTTTATTTTTGAGCGGCTTTTACAGTCTACCGGAAAAACAATTTATACCATGATTACACAGGGAATCGGAGCAATCATTAATATTATATTAGACCCGATTTTTATTTTTGGATATTTTGGTGTTCCGAAAATGGGCGTTGCCGGTGCAGCCATTGCAACGGTTATCGGACAGATTGTAGCGGGTATCATTGCAGCAGGAATTAATCATAAAAAGAATACGGAAATACACCTGCAGCTGAAAGGCTTCCGACCGGACGGACATATTATCGGACTGATTTACCGGGTAGGAATTCCTTCTATTATAATGCAGTCAATTGGTTCGGTAATGACGTATGGAATGAATAAGATTCTTCTGACATTCAGTTCTACGGCAGCGGCAGTATTTGGTGTTTACTTTAAACTGCAAAGCTTTATCTTTATGCCGGTATTTGGATTAAATAATGGTATGGTGCCGATTATTGCCTATAACTTTGGTGCAGGTCACAGAGAACGTATGATGAAAACACTGAAGCTTAGTATTACGTATGCGGTATTGCTGATGGCAATCGGTTTTCTGGTATTTCAGATTTTCCCGGCAGAAATGTTTGCAATGTTTGATGCATCCGCAACAATGTTGGAAATCGGTGTACCGGCACTTAGGATTATCAGTATCAGCTTTTTGCTTGCGGGATTTTGTATTATCTGTGGTTCGATGTTTCAAGCACTCGGAAATGGCGTTTACAGTATGCTGGTATCCATTGCAAGACAGCTGATTGTGCTTTTGCCAGTTGCATACCTGCTTTCTCTTACAGGAAATGTTACCATGGTATGGTGGGCGTTCCCGATTGCAGAGCTGGTATCGGTCGGAATGACGGTATTTTTCCTGATTCGGATTTATAATAAGGTAATTGTTCATATTGGTGAGGAATCATAAGATTCCGTTGACAGCACCCGTCGGAAATGGTAACATAGCACTGTTACGAGAAAGCCATAACAGGCGGGTGTGGCGGAATTGGCAGACGCGCTAGATTTAGGTTCTAGTGTCCCCGACGTGCAGGTTCAAGTCCTGTCACCCGCATAAAAAAGTCTAGTATTTACTAGACTTTTTCTTTTATCTGAAATTTTCAAAATGACATTCTTTATTGTACATACAAATTCGAAGTTTGGTTGACGAAATATGTGAAATATAGTATTCTTTTATTATGCTATAGTACGATAGGAGGAACGGATATGATTTCAAAAATCGTAGGAAACTACCTGATAAAAAAAGGGATTATTAATCCAGAACAGTTCAGTGAATTATCGGAAGAAATGAAGAAAGTCAGAGTTAAGCTGGGGTTGATTGCAGTTGCAGAAGGAATGATGTCACAGGACCAGGCAGACCGTGTGAACCGCTTGCAGGCAGTAATGGATATGCGTTTTGGCGACATTGCAGTTTCCAAGGGATATCTTACCGAAGGACAGGTGGAAGAACTTCTGAAGAAACAGGGAAATCCCTATCTGGCACTTGCCCAGGCAATGGAGAATCTCGGAATTATGAATGTTTCTCAGCTTGATGAATATATGAAGCAGTACCAGAAAGAAAATGAACTTTCCAATTCGAGTATGGAAGATTTGAAGAGTAATGATATTGACCGTGTATTGCCGTTGTTGCTTCCGGCAGAGGCAACCAGTTATTTAAATATCGCTGGTGTAGCACTTCGCACCATCATGCGGTGTGTAGACAATGATGTTCTTCCAATGAAAGCGTATTATGCAACAAGCATGGAAGCGGATAATGGTGCAATGCAGTATGTAGACGGAAATGTTCCGGTGACTGTGGCAGCAGCAGGAAAGGGTCAGGCATTATTACCGACAGCATCTTATTTTGGAAAAGAAGATTTTGAACAGGTGGATCGGGATGCTTTGGATGCAATCGGTGAATTGATTAACTGTATCGATGGCTTATATGCATCTGCACTTAGCCAGCAGAGAATTGAAATGGAATTATGTCCGCCCGAGTTTTCGGATGAAATTAGTGGATTTTTCGGAGAAGAAATGTTGATATTCCCCATGCAGGTTCGTGGCGAAACAATACATTTCGTTTTTGCTATAAATAAAAAATTGGAAATGCGCTAGGAGGACACAAAAATGGCAAAGATATTAATTGTTGATGATTCCAGAACATCCCGCAGGATGTTAAGAGAAATTTTAGAAGGCATGGGACATGAGATTGTTGGCGAGGCTACGAATGGCGAAGAAGGGTATCTGATGTTCAAAGAACTCAAACCGGATTTGGTAACTCTTGATATTACAATGCCAAAGTTAGACGGAATTGAATCCCTGATGCTTATTAAGAAGTTTGACAGTGATGCTGAGGTAGTTATGATTACAGCTGCAGGTCAGAAAGAAAAGATGATTCAGGCAGTCAAATACGGAGCATCTGAGTTTATTACCAAGCCATATGAAAAGGATGAAGTAGAGAAAATTATTTCACAGATTTTAGAGTAAATAAATAGCATTATTAAAAGAGTGTTCACTTGTGTGGACACTCTTTTTCTATATATGTAGAAAAGCGGTAACTATATCCATATAGGAGAGGCGCATTTTCTATATGCAAAATTATGGAATCAGAATGTCCAAAATCGGGGCAAATTTTGGGTAGTGTAGAGCTTAAATTTGCCATATAGAAAATATTGGGATGCTTTTGGTGGGATAATATCGTATATAGAAAAAAATATTTCCTTTTTGGGAGATAAAATAAAGAAAAAAACGGATATAGAAAATGACGCGAAAATCAACGCGAAAAGCGGTAACGAAGAAAGTAAAAAAGAAAGCAAAGAGGAAAGAAAAGAAGAATGAAAAAACACTTGCAAAATAAGCTTGAAAGAGATATGATATGCCTATGGAAAACGGTTTCCGGAAAACGATTTCGAAAACTAAAACATTAGAGCAAACTCATTAAGAATGAAAGAGGCGTGATTGTTTTGAACCAAGAGGTGTCACATGGTATCCATTAAGGACGTGGCAAGACAGGCGGGAGTGGCGATATCTACAGTATCAAAAGTATTAAATCACTACCCGAATGTGAGCGAGGAAACGAAAGAAAAAGTAAATAGAGCAGTCGAAGAGCTGAATTTTGTTCCCAATTCCGTGGCAGCAGCACTCTCCTCAAAGCAATCCGGCAGAGTTGCGTTGCTGGTTAATCTGAACCGTAAGACACAGGCGATTGATGAGATTGATATGCAATATATTTCGGGGGCAATCAACAAGGCAATGGAGCTGAATCTGGATGTGATTACCTTGTTCTTCTTTATGTTCCGGAATAAGACGGTGGAAGAGCTTACCAGATATTTGCAGTCGCAAAGTATTACGGGAATCATAATATATGGAATATCAAAAGAAGATAAAGTAATCCATCAATTGATTGAGCAGCAGAAATTTAAGTGTGTTGCGATTGATGCACCGCTGGTAAATGAAAATACGTCGTCGGTATCCATCAACCACAGTAAAGCGCAGTATGATGTTGCAAGGAAGACGATTTTAGAGAACAAATGCAAAAAGATTCTTTACATTGCTGGTGTAAAAAGCGAATATGCAACGGATGAACGGATTGCAGGAATCCGGCAGCTTGGAAAAGAACTGGGATTGACAATACAAATAAAGTATGCGGAGTTCTCAGAGCTTCAGGCACGAAATCTTACGTTACGATTTGGAAAAAGATATGACTGCATTGTCTGTGCCTCTGATCTGATGGCAATCGGGGCAATGAAGGCATTGATTGACATGGACATATTCCGACCTGTTTGTGGTTATGATGGGATTATTTTAATGGGATATGTAGGAAAACAAATGAATACCGTAAAACAGGATTTTGCCGGCGTATCTTCCAGAGCAATGGAGGAATTGAACAATCTGTTAAACGGAGAATCCGGCAAGCGGGTATTTACAGAACACACATTGGTTAGAATGAAATATGAAGATATCATTATATAATAGGAGGCGCGTATGGCAGCACAAACAAATTTGCAAAAGGATGTATTGGTACTGAACATGGAGCTTCAGCTAAAAGAAATAGCAAAGGAAATGTTCGGAAAAAATGTGGAGGAACTGACCGATCAGGAAACATATTATGCAGTTCTTGCATTAACAAAAAGATTAATGAAGGTTTCGGATGAAAATGAAGGCGAGAAGAAAATTTATTATATCTCAGCAGAATTTCTGATTGGAAAACTTCTTTCCAACAACTTAATCAATCTTGGGGTATACGATAAGATGGATGCCATCCTGAAAAAGTATGGAAAAAATCTGTCAGTTCTTGAAGAAATCGAGCCGGAACCTTCACTTGGAAACGGGGGACTCGGAAGACTTGCTGCCTGCTTTATGGATTCCATAGCAACACTTGGATTCCCCGGAGAGGGAATCGGACTGAATTATCACTTTGGTCTGTTTAAACAGGTATTTAAGGATAAATTGCAGTGTGCAGAAAAGAATGAGTGGATTGAAAAATATTCTTGGCTGACTAAAACAGACGTAACATTTGATGTGTTTTTTGGTAGGAGAAAAGTGGTTTCCCGACTTTATGACATTGATGTCCCTGGATATGACAGTGGTGTCAACAAACTGAGATTGTTTGATATTGAGTCTGTGGATGAGAGTCTGGTAAAAGAAGGAATTCATTTTGATAAGGAACAAATCGAAAAGAATCTTACATTATTCCTGTATCCGGATGATTCCGATGAAGCTGGAAATCTTCTGCGGATTTATCAGCAGTATTTCATGGTTTCCAATGCGGCACAGCTGATTTTGCGTGAGATGCGGGAAAAGAAATACGATTTGCGTAAGATGTATGACCATGCCGTAATCCAGATTAACGATACACATCCGACCATGATTATTCCGGAACTGATTCGAATTCTCGTAGAAGAGAAGGCATTTACCATTGATGAAGCGATTGAAGTGGTTAGTAAAACCTGTGCATATACAAACCATACCATTTTAGCAGAAGCACTTGAAAAATGGCCGCTTTCCTATTTGGAAAAGGTTGTACCGCAGCTGATTCCATATATCAAAGAATTGGATAAACGTGTAGCAGCAAAATATGATGACCCAAGAGTTCAGATTATTGATAAGGATCAGCGCGTTCATATGGCACACATCGATATCCATTATGGATTCTCTGTAAACGGTGTGGCTGCAATCCATACGGAGATTCTTGAGAAGACGGAACTGAATGCATTTTATAAGATTTATCCGGAGAAATTTAATAACAAAACAAACGGAATCACTTTCCGTAGATGGCTTATGGCTTGTAACAGAGAGTTGTCCGCCTATATTGCACAGACCATCGGAGATGGATTCAAGAAAGATGCGGAGAAGCTCGAAAAGTTATTGGAATATAAGGATAGCCCGGAGGTTCTTGACCGAATTGCCGAAATCAAAATGAACCGGAAAAAAGAGCTTGCCCAGTATGTAAAAGAAGCAGAAGGGGTGGTACTGAATCCGGAAGCAATTTTTGATATTCAGGTAAAGCGACTTCATGAGTACAAGCGTCAGCAGATGAATGCACTTTATATTATTCATAAATATCTGGAGATAAAGGCAGGAAAGAAGCCAATCAGACCATTAACGTTTATTTTTGGCGCAAAGGCTGCCCCTGCATATATTATTGCGCAAGATATCATTCATTTACTTCTTGTGTTACAGGAAATCGTAAATAATGATTCGGATGTAAGCCCATATATGACGGTTCTTATGGTACAGAATTATAATGTGACTTATGCGGAGAAACTGATTCCGGCATGTGATATTTCCGAGCAGATTTCCCTGGCATCCAAAGAGGCATCCGGAACGGGAAATATGAAATTCATGCTGAATGGTGCGGTTACGATTGGAACATCCGATGGTGCAAATGTGGAAATCAATGAACTTGTTGGCGATGATAACATCTATATCTTCGGTGAAAAATCAGAAACCGTAATTGCACATTATGAACATGCAGATTATGTTTCAAAAAGCTACTATGAAAAGAGTCCGGTCATTAAAGAAGCAGTTGATTTCATTGTCAGTGAAAAGGCACTTGCGGTAGGACACAAGGAGAATCTTGAAAGACTTTATAATGAACTGCTCAATAAAGACTGGTTTATGACATTGCTGGATCTTGAAGATTACATTGCAACGAAAGATCGGGCATTTGCAGATTATGAAGACCGCCGCAAGTGGAAAAAGATGATGCTTGTGAATATTGCAAAAGCAGGCTTCTTTTCCTCCGATAGAACGATTGCGGAATACAACCGTGACATTTGGAAATTAAAATAGCATAAAAAGATTCATTTTTTCCCATAATATCATTGTAAATATTTTGGAAAGGAAGTAGAAGCAATGATATTAAAGGAAAAAGAACGTGCAGCAATTACCGATTTACAGACACAGGAAAAGAGTTGTGTAGAGAAATATGGAAAGTATGCACAGGAAGCAAGAGACCCGGAGCTGAAAAAACTTTTTCAGACACTCCAGAAACAGGAACAGCAGCATTATGACTCTTTGGAACAGGTATTATCCGGTACAGTGCCGGAGTGCAACTGTAATGATAATGCGGGACGTGATTATCAGCCCAAGGCAACGTATTCCGAGATGACAAATCCGGAAGATAAACAGCATGATGCGTTTCTTGCAACAGACTGTATTGGAACGGAAAAGCTGGTGTCCGGAGAATACAACACCGATGTATTTGTGTGTGGAGAAAGCAGCTTACGTAAATTGCTGGCAGACATCCAGATTGAAGAGCAGAACCATGCGGAAATGCTTTATAAGTATAAAGTGGCAAATGGAATGTCATAAATAAAAAAGGAGGATGGCAAATAAATTGCACATCCTCCTTTTTATAATGAAGTATTTACAAACGATTTTAGCAATCCCCGGCATAGTAGGAAACAATGCTCAGGTAATCGGATGGGTTAGGAATATCTAAAGTAATCTGCAACTGCTTCTTTTGTTCCTGATAGCTGCGGAGCAGCTTTGCCTGTGCGTCAGGCTGACAAATGCTGAAACGCTGTCCGGTGGAATCAATCATATATACCTGGCCGGTACAATCATTAATGGTATTAAGGAAATGTTTCATATTTAGAATTTTTAACTTTATCATCATAACCACTCCTGATATTTATAATGATTTTGTTCTTTATGATTATCATTATAGTGCGGAAATATGATACAAAATATATTATTTCTGCCGATTTGTATCAAAATCCTGCCATTTTTCGCGATATTCGGTCGGGCTGCAATCCATGGAATCACGAAAAACCTTTCCGAAGTAACTGCTGCTTCCAAGACCGCAGGAATGACTGATATCCGTAATGGAACGATTGGTTCTTGCTAATAGCTGGCAGGCCGTCTGCAAACGATAGTTCCGAATATAGTCATTGGGTGTCATATGAAGACTATCCTGAAAAATTCGATAGCACTCCCGTTCACTTAAAAAGGAAGCGGCGGCAAGCTCACAAATGGATAGCTTTTCAGCATAATGCTCGTGAATATAAACCATCAGGGACTTTATCTTATCATTGCGGGAATTCTTTTTTGCTGGTTTTTGAAGGAGTGGCGTGATTTGTTCAAAAAGCCGTAACCAGATTTCGGATAATGCCTCCCGCATCCGGATTTCATAACCGGTCTGCGAAGGAGAAAGCGTAAATGCATTACGTATAAGTGCCAGGGTTTCTGACTGAACAGGATCATCCGGTGACAAAGGAATAATTTCAATCTGAGGACACGTAGTGATGGGCATAACATAGCGTTGTTCAATGCGGCTTCCCTGTTCCCCTCCAATCAGGGATGGGTCAAAAATATGAAGGAACTGTGTAGTGTTTTTTGGCTGGAAAGCACTTCTTGTCATATGCAGAACATTGGAGTTAATCATGCCACCGCATCCCTCGGTAAAGGTATGCTTGGCATTGGGAGTGTAATACTCCAAGGTACCCGATTCCAGATAAAACAACTCCACGGCCTTGTGCCAATGCCAGGGAACAAGACATTCCGGATAGCGGCTTAAATCGGATTGCGATGCAATATATGGAAAGTCAGACATAAAGTCGGGCAGCAGTTCTTCTTTACTTCCGATATGAAATTCGATTTTACTTACTTTTTTCATCATTTTTTACCCGTAAATTTCCCTAAAAATAAAAAGTTATATTTTAACTATAAGGAATGCAAAAAAGACTGTCAACATTCCTTGATTATGTGACGATTCATATTGACAAGAGGAATCGGAAATTGATATGATAATTCAGAACAAAGGCGTTCTTATATGCACGGTGAGACATCGATGGATATGAGGAGGCCTTTGCACTTTTTTAATAGTGAATGGATTTGAGGAAAGGGAAAAACAATGAAAAAGGGATACACAAAGGAAGATATTTTAAGGATGGTAGATGAGGAAGATGTGGAATTTATCCGTCTTCAGTTTACAGATATGTTTGGGTGTCTGAAAAATGTTGCGATTACAGTCAGTCAGTTGGAAAAAGCATTGGATAATCAATGTATGTTTGATGGCTCTTCCATTGAGGGGTTTGCAAGAATTGAAGAATCAGATATGTACCTTTACCCTGATTTGGATACCTTTACCATTTTACCGTGGAGACCACAACCGGGACGGGTGGCAAGATTGATCTGTGATGTATATAAAATTGATGGGACTCCGTTTGAAGGGGACCCCCGGAATGTTTTGAAAAAAGCGGTTGCACATGCCGCTGAACTGGGATACGAGTTTGAGGTTGGACCGGAGTGTGAATTTTTCCTGTTCAATATGGATGAAAACGGAAGACCAAGTACAGAATCTTATGAGCAGGCCGGATATTTTGATTTGGACCCATTGGAAATCGGAGAAAATGCCAGAAGAGATATGGTACTGACGCTGGAAGACATGGGGTTTGTCATTGAGGCATCGCATCACGAAGTGGCACCGGCACAGCATGAAATTGATTTTAAATATGATGAAGCAATATCCACTGCGGATAATATTATGACGTTTAAAATGGCAGTGAAAACAATCGCAAAACGCCATGGTCTGCATGCAACGTTTATGCCGAAGCCAAAATATGGAATCAATGGCTCGGGTATGCATATTAACATGTCTTTAAATAAAGATGGAAAAAATATTTTTCATAATCCGGAAGATGAATTGGGATTAAGTCAGGAAGCATACTATTTCATGGGCGGAATTATGAAGCATATGAAGGGAATGACGCTGATTACCAATCCATTGGTAAATTCTTATAAACGTCTTGTGCCGGGATATGAAGCACCGGTATATATTGCATGGAGTGCACATAATCGCAGTCCATTGATTCGTGTACCGTTTTGTCACGGTGCCGGCAGCAGAATAGAGCTTCGCTGTCCGGACCCGGCAGCAAATCCTTATCTTGCACTTGCAGTTTGCCTGGAGGCAGGATTGCAGGGAATTGTTGATAAGATTACGCCACCGGATAGTATTGATTGTAATATTTTCTCATTGAGTAAAGAAGAGATGGAGGAAAAGAACATTACATTGATTCCAAGCTCATTGGAGGAGGCAATTACAGAATTTGAAAAAGATTCTTTTGTGCAGAAAGTTTTGGGTGACCATATTGCAAGAAAGTATTCCAATGTAAAAAAAGAGGAATGGGCAGAGTACCGTGAACAGATTACGGATTGGGAAACAAATAAATATTTAAATCAATTTTAAACAGGGAGACCTTGGGATGACAAATATTATTGTAGCATTCCACAGGGTAGATGATGCACAAAATATTAAAAATATACTTGTTAGAAACGGTTGGAATCATGTAAGCGTTTGTACTTCGGGAGCACGTGCACTTGTTCTGGCGGACCAGTATGAGAGTGGAATTGTAATTTGCGGATACCGGCTTCCGGACATGGCGTTTATGCAGCTGAAGGAGGATATGCCACCGGGATTTGAAATGCTGTTGATTGCTTCACCCGGTGCATTACAGGGAGTTTCATTATCAGGAGCCACCTGTTTGGAGACACCGTTTAAAATACCGGATTTGCTTCGAAGTATCCGATGGATGGAAGAGGATGCGACAAGGCGGAGAAGAAGACGGCGTGAGCAGCCAAAACAACGGAGCCCGGAAGAACGTGAACTGATTCAATCGGCAAAGGAAGTATTGATGAAAAGCAATCATATATCCGAGGATGAAGCACACAAATATTTATTACGGACAAGCATGCAAAGTGGTAGAAATCTGTTAGAAACGGCACAGATGATTTTACTGCTTAAAAAATAGACAAATGAGGTGAAGAAAAATGACACATGTAAATGAAAACTATTTAAAACTTCCCGGAAATTATCTTTTTTCAACAATAGGTAAGAAGCGGAGAGCTTATGCGGAGGCGCATCCGGAAAGTAATATTATCAGTCTTGGAATCGGGGATGTAACGCAGCCATTGGCACCGGCAATTATCAAGGCACTTCATGATGCGGTAGAGGAAATGGCTCATGAAGAAACCTTTCACGGCTATGCACCGGACTTGGGATATGAGTTTTTGCGCGATGCCATTGCAAAGAATGATTATCAGAGTCGTGGATGCCAGATTGAAGCAGATGAAATTTTTGTATCAGACGGTGCAAAGTGTGATTGTGGAAACATCCAGGAAATCTTTAGCCAGGATGCCAGAATTGCAGTTTGTGACCCGGTATATCCGGTTTATGTAGATACAAATGTTATGGCTGGAAGAGCAGGAGAATACAATACAAAAACAGAAACCTGGAGCAATGTAATTTATATGCCCTGTGTAGCATCAAATGGTTTTGCACCGGAGCTTCCGACACAGACACCGGATTTGATTTATCTGTGTTTCCCGAACAACCCGACCGGAGCGACGATTACCAAATCACAGCTGCAGGAGTGGGTGGATTATGCAAATCGTGTCGGCTCCGTTATTATTTATGATGCGGCTTATGAAGCATATATTTCGGAGAGTGAAATTCCACATTCTATTTATGAATGTGAAGGGGCGAGAACATGTGCCATCGAGATGCACTCTTTTTCCAAAAATGCCGGATTTACAGGAGTACGTCTTGGCTATACCGTAATCCCCAAAGAATTAAAATGTGATGGTGTTGCACTTCACAGTTTATGGGCAAGAAGACATGGAACAAAATATAATGGAGCACCCTATATTGTACAGCGTGCCGGAGAAGCCGTTTATTCTGAGGAAGGAAAGGCGCAGTTAAAGGAGCAGGTTGCTTATTATATGCAGAATGCGTCATACATTCGGGAGGAGCTTGCAGGCGCCGGCTTTACGGTATCCGGAGGCGTTAATGCACCATACATCTGGCTGAAAACACCGGGCGGAATGAGCAGCTGGGAGTTCTTTGATTATCTTCTGGAGCGTGCAAATGTGGTTGGTACTCCGGGAGCCGGATTCGGTCCGAGTGGCGAGGGCTACTTCCGACTGACTGCATTTGGAAGTCATGATAATACCAAAGAGGCAGTTCGGAGAATCAAAGAAAAATGCAATCATTTTTAACATTTTCGGAACATTATTGTAAAGAATGATTGGTAGATATCGTTACTGACACTTGCTATAATTGTTAAAAAAGATAGCAAAGGTGGTAAAAGTATGAGAAAATATTACATAGACAATACCCGTTCAGTAACGATTCTGCTGGTAATGCTATACCATGTAATTTATATGTTCAATTCGATTATCACAGATGGGGTAATCGGTCCTATCATGAAGGCAGATTTCCTGAATGTCATTCAGTATCTGCTTTACCCATGGTTTATGGTAATTTTGTTTATCATAAGTGGAATGTGCTCCAAATATTATCTGGAGAAGCATACAACGAAGGAATACCTTAGGGCAAGAACAAGAAAGCTTCTTGTTCCATCGACGATTGGACTGCTGGTATTTGGCTGGGTACAGGGCTGTTTTAATATGGCAATCAGCCATGCTTTTGATCAGATGTCTGCGGGAATTCCGGGAGTCATAAAGTATTTGATTATGTGTGTGTCCGGAACGGGTGTTTTATGGACCATTCAGGTAATGTGGCTGTTGTCAATCGTTCTGCTCCTGCTTCGCAGAATAGAAAAGGGACGCTTGGAAACGCTTGGCGGAAAGGTTGGTATCCTTGGATTGATCTTGCTTGGAGTGTTGGTATGGCTATCTGCACAGATCCTTAACACACCGATTATTGCCGTGTATCGTTTCGGAATATATGGATTTACATTTTTACTTGGATATTATGTGTTTTCGCATGAAGAAGTAACGGATTGCCTGAAGAAATATGCCATTTATTTATTAGTTGTGGCATTGGGACTTGGAATATTGTATACGGTGTTCTGCTATGGAACGAATTATGCGGTAGTGCCGGGCGTAAGCCATCCACTCGCAATTGCTTATGGATGGATGATGTGTCTTGCGGTAATTGGATGTATGAAACGCTGGGCAGATAAAAGTGGAAGCATCAGTCAATTTCTTGCTGCAAAAAGCTTTGGCTTATATGTGTTCCATTATCTTGCATTGTCGGTATGTGCATATCTATTGACGGAATATACCAAATTACCGGGTGTGGTTATTTATTTGTGTACGGCTCTGTCAGCATTCTTTGGAGCATGGCTGCTGTACGAAATAATATCCAGGATTCCGGTATTGCGCTGGTGCATATTGGGAATCAAAAAGGAGAAAGAACATGTTTTGTGATAACCTTATTTCCTTGCGTAAAATGAATCATATGTCACAGGAACAGCTTGCAGAGCAGATTGGTGTCAGCAGACAGACACTATCAAAGTATGAGACCGGCGAGGCGCTTCCAGATATTGAAAAATGTAAGATGCTGGCAGATGTTTTTGCGGTGACATTGGATGATCTGGTAAATTATGACAGCGTAATCGATGGACTCGTAGTTCCACCAAAAGGAAAGTACATGTTTGGGATGGCAAAGGTCGGAGATAAAGGCCAAATTGTAATTCCTGCAAAGGCGAGAAAAATCTTTGGAATTGAACCGGGAGATAATCTTGTGGTTCTGGGAGATGAGTCACAGGGAATTGCCATTATCCGGGAAAAGGAGTTTCTGGAAGTGGTAAAACAGATGAGAAAAAAATAGAATCAAAAAAGATAATGTCGTTCTACAGAAAAAGACCTCCATACTACTTAGTATAGAGATCTTTTTTGATATTTCCAAATTATGAAAGTCTATTCAACATCCTGGAGAGCATCGTAATCTTCTTCTCCGGTACGAATCTTTACTACTTTATCTACATTGTAAACAAAAATCTTTCCATCACCGATGTGACCGGTGTAAAGTGCTTTCTTGGCTGCTTCAATAACATCGGCAACCGGAATCTTGCTGACAACAACTTCCACTTTAACTTTTGGAAGCAGAGTAGCATCCATTTCAACACCGCGGTACATTTCACCGGCACCTTTCTGAATACCACAACCCATAACCTGTGTTACGGTCATGCCGGTAACGCCCAAATCATTCATGGCTTTCTTTAAGTGGTCATATCTGGAAAGTTTTGCAATAATAACAATTTTATGAATACCGGTATTGATGAAAACTGGTGGTGCGACTACTTTGACAGCGGCGTCCTTCTGTGGCTCGGAAGCAGCTTCATAAGAATCTGTTCCAATACTTGTATTTTCGTTCATTTCCATGGTCATGGTGTTGGATACATCCATGATACTGAATCCGGAGTATGCAGATGCAAGACCATGCTCCATGATATCAAGACCAACAATTTCTTCTTCTTCAGTAACGCGAAGACCGACAGTTACCTTAATGATAAGGAAAGTAATAGTAATTGTAACGGCTGTCCATGCGGCTACCGTAAGAACACCAAGAGTCTGTAAACCTAGAAGATGGAAACCACCACCGTAGAACAGACCGGTGTAAGTATCGTTTCCAGGAGCGGTAGTAGTCGCAAACAAACCAACTGCAAGTGTACCCCAGATACCATTTATACAATGTACGGCAACTGCGCCAACCGGGTCATCAATGTGCAGCTTATAATCGAGAAGCCATACACCAAATACAACAACTAAACCAGCAACGGCACCAATTATTACGGCACCAAGAGCATCAGTAACATCACATCCGGCGGTAATGGCAACAAGTCCGGCAAGTGATGCATTCAGACACATGGATACATCGGGTTTTCCATACTTTATCCATGTAAAAATCATACAAACAACTGTTGCAACAGCAGGAGCTACGGTTGTGGTTAAGAAAACAGAACCAAGCTGTTCTACGCTTGTGGTGGCGGCACCGTTAAATCCATACCAGCCAAGCCAAAGGATAAATACACCAAGAGCACCAAGTGCAATGTTATGTCCGGGGAAAGCATTTACCTTAACGATCTTGCCGTTTGCATCCCTGGTAAATTTGCCAATACGGGGACCAAGGATTTTGGCACCAATCAGTGCGGAAATGCCACCTACCATATGAATGGCACAGGAACCGGCGAAATCATGGAAGCCTAACTGCGATAACCAGCCACCGCCCCAAATCCAGTGTGCTTCAATCGGGTAAATCAATGCGGAAATGACTGCGGAATAAATACAATAGGATAAAAATTTAGTACGTTCTGCCATGGCACCGGATACGATGGTGGCAGCAGTAGCACAGAAAATCAGGTTAAATACAAAGGCTGACCAGTCAAAGCCGGCATAGTTTGTAAAAATATCAAAACCGGGTTTCCCAATAAAACCAAGTAAATCTTCACCCAGTAAAAGGCTGAAACCAATAATAATGAATACAACGGTACCAATACAAAAGTCCATCAGGTTTTTCATAATGATGTTACCGGTATTTTTTGCTCTCGTAAAACCAGCCTCAACCATGGCAAAACCAGCCTGCATCCAGAACACCAGAGCGGCACCGATTAGGAACCAGACGCTGAAAACTTCACTGTTAACAGCATTTAAAATTTCATCTGTCATAATAATCTCCTCCTTTTGTAAATGAAAATGGCGTATATGCAATATTGCATACACGCCATTGTGTTTTATGATATGTTTTTAAATCCGGAATAACAAATCGCCATACTGAGGGAATGGCCAAGCATTTTCAGCGGTATTGACTTCCATATCATCACAATCCTTACGAAGGGCTTCCATAGCCGGAAGAATCTTATCCTTGTAGAAGGTTGCCTGAGTAAGTCCGTCTGAAATCTTTCCGCCTTCTTCCAGAAGAGCAGCAAGCTGGTTTGCTTTTTCATAGGCAGAATCTTCCAGAGTAGAAAGCTTTTCAAGAAGCTCTTTTTCCATCTTGCAAGGCAAAGCTTCTGCAACAGCAAGTTTTCTTCTTGCAGTAGTAGCTAAATCACTGATGTAGGAGTTTACTGCAGGCAGAATCTGCTTTTTCGCCATATCAACCATGGTAAGTCCTTCGATGTTGAGGGTCTTGCTATAAGTTTCCAGCAGAATCTCATAACGGGATTCCATTTCTTTCTGTGTAAAGATTTTATGCTTTGTGAAGAGTTCAACATTCTTAGGAGCAAGGAAGGTTGGAAGAGCATCAACGGTAGTCTTGAGATTCAAAAGACCACGTTTTTCAGCCTCTGCCTTCCATTCTTCAGAGTAACCATCACCATTGAAGATGATACGTTTATGCTCTTTAATTGTCTTTTTGATTAATTCATTCAGCTTTTCGGTAAAGTTATCACAACCTTCCAGCTCATCGGCAAACTGCTTTAATTCTTCTGCAACAATAGTGTTCAGAATAATGTTTGGACCGGAAATGGACTGTGAAGAACCAAGACTTCTGAATTCGAATTTGTTTCCGGTAAATGCAAATGGTGAAGTACGGTTCCGGTCAGTAGTATCCTTCGGGAAAGAAGGAAGTACATGAACGCCGATTTCCATCCTTTCAGCACCACTGCCATTGTATGGCTTACCACTTTCAATCGCTTCAAGAATTGCTTCCAGATCATCTCCCAGGAACATGGAAATGATTGCCGGAGGTGCTTCATTTGCTCCAAGACGATGATCGTTTTCAGCAGAAGCAACGGACACTCTCATCAAATCCTGATACTCATCTACGGCTTTGATTACAGCGGACAAGAACAACAGGAACTGTGCATTTTCATGAGGAGATTTTCCGGGCTCTAACAGGTTGGCACCGGTATCGGTTGTCAGGGACCAGTTGTTATGCTTACCACTACCGTTTACACCCTCAAATGGTTTTTCGTGAAGCAGACAAACCATGTTGTGTCTCTTGGCAACATTTTTCATGATTTCCATCGTAAGCTGATTGTGGTCAGTTGCAATATTTGTAGTGGAAAAGATTGGTGCAAGCTCATGCTGTGCAGGGGAAACTTCGTTGTGTTCTGTCTTTGCAAGAATGCCGAGCTTCCATAATTCTTCGTTTAATTCCTTCATGAAAGCGGAAATTCTTGGCTTGATTGCACCAAAGTAATGATCTTCCATTTCCTGTCCCTTCGGAGCCATTGCACCAAATAAGGTACGTCCGCAGTAAACAAGGTCTTTTCTTTGATCATATAAATCTTTATCTACCAGGAAGTATTCCTGTTCAGGACCTACGGTAGTAATGACACGCTTGGCATCGGTATTGCCAAATAAGCGAAGAACACGAATTGCCTGTTCTCCGAGAGCCTCCATGGAACGGAGCAACGGTGTTTTCTTATCCAATGCTTCACCGCCATAAGAGCAGAATGCAGTAGGAATACATAAGACACCATCCTTAACAAAAGCATAAGAAGTAGGGTCCCATGCAGTATAGCCTCTTGCTTCAAATGTGGCACGTAAACCGCCGGATGGGAAACTGGATGCATCCGGTTCACCTTTAATTAATTCCTTGCCGGAAAATTCCATAATGACACGTCCGTCATTCTGTGGAGAAATAAAACTGTCATGCTTTTCAGCGGTAATACCGGTCATTGGTTGGAACCAGTGTGTATAATGGGTTGCTCCTTTTTCAATTGCCCAGTCCTTCATGGCAATTGCTACAACGTTAGCAACCGTAATATCCAGATCTTTGCCATCTTCAATGGTTTTCTTTAAAGATTTATAAATGTCTTTTGGAAGTTTATCTCTCATAATGGCATCATTAAAAACCATACTTCCGAAAATTTCAGGTACATTGCTTTTCATAAGGTGCCTCCTCTTAATATGTATTTTTTCGTTTTTTGTTTCTATTGAAAAATACAAGTGCGCATCTTGTATATTCAATAGAAAAAGTGTTTCAGACATAAAAAAAGACGCTACGAGGAAGTTCCTCACAGCGCCTTTGCTTATGATGGTTCGAATTGTAGACTCAATTTTGCGGATTGTCAATACCTTTTTGCAAAAAAAAATGAAAAAAATTTTCCGCAAGGGATTGACAGGTAAAAAAAAACCTTATAAAATGGCGTTTAGAATTGAATTGCATAATTGTATACATGAATTCGAGACAAAGGAGTCTACCAAGGGGAAAGTTTCCTCTTCAGGCTCTTTTTTTAATAGGTAAATTTTCAAAAGTGAAAGGAGAAAAAATATGTTTGACAGCAAGCAACAAGGTCCGCAACCGGCTCTGTATCAATCCTCTTTTGAACATGATAACTGTGGTATTGGTGCAGTAGTAGATATGAAAGGACGCAAAACACACAAAACAGTATCAGATGCTTTAAGTATTGTAGAAAATCTGGAGCATCGTGCAGGAAAGGATGCAGAAGGAAAGACCGGTGATGGTGTCGGTATTTTATTGCAGATTAGTCATAAGTTTTTCTCAAAGGCTTGTAAGGAAGCAGGAATTTCACTTCCAAAAGAAAGAGAATATGGAGTGGGAATGTTTTTCTTCCCACAGGATGAATTAAAAAGAAATCAAAGCAAGAAAATGTTTGAAATTATTGTACAGAAGGAAGGGCTGGAGTTCCTTGGATGGAGAAAGGTTCCAACCGTTCCCGGAGTTCTTGGACAGAGAGCTGTGGACTGTATGCCATATATCATGCAGGGATTTGTAAAGAAACCTGCAGAACTGGAAAAAGGAATTGCATTTGACAGAAAGCTCTATATAATAAGAAGAATTTTTGAACAGAGCACCGAAAATACTTATGTGGCAACGCTTTCTTCCAGAACAATCGCATATAAAGGAATGTTTCTGGTTGGACAGTTGCGTACGTTTTACCCGGATTTACAGAGCGAGGATTATTGTTCCGCAATAGCACTTGTTCATTCAAGATTTTCAACAAATACCAATCCGAGCTGGGAACGTGCACATCCAAACCGGTTTATCGTTCATAATGGAGAAATTAATACCATTCGTGGTAATGCAGATAAAATGCTTGCAAGAGAAGAAACCATGGAGTCGGAATATCTGAAAGGAGAGCTTTATAAGGTACTTCCGGTAATCAATTCTTCCGGTTCCGATTCGGCAATGCTGGACAATACCCTGGAGTTCCTGGTAATGAGCGGAATGCCGTTGCCACTTGCCGTAATGATTACGATTCCGGAACCATGGGCAAATAACCGTACCATGTCCCAGAAGAAGAAAGACTTCTATAATTATTATGCAACAATGATGGAGCCATGGGATGGCCCGGCATCGATTCTGTTTAGTGATGGTGATATTATGGGAGCCGTTCTTGACCGTAACGGATTGCGGCCATCCAGATATTACATTACAGATGATCATCAGTTGATTCTTTCCTCTGAGGTTGGTGTTTTGCCAATTGCTGCAGAGCATATTTTGAAAAAGGATCGTCTGCGTCCGGGCAAAATGCTTCTTGTAGATACGATAAAGGGTGAGATGATTGATGATGATGCCTTAAAGGAAGAATATGCATCCAGACAGCCATATGGTGAATGGCTGGATGGCAATCTCGTAGAACTCAAGCACCTTCATATTCCGAATGAAAAAGTACCGGAATATACTTATGAGGAACGTCAGCGTCTGCAAAAGGCATTTGGATATACCTACGAAGATTACCGCAGCAGTATTTTACAAATGGCGAAAAATGGTCAGGAATCCATTGCTGCGATGGGTATTGATACACCGCTTGCCGTTCTTTCCAAACAGAATCATCCGTTGTTTCATTATTTTAAGCAGTTGTTTGCACAGGTAACGAATCCGCCGATTGATGCCATCCGTGAGGAAATTGTAACATCCACAACGGTATTTATTGGTGAGGATGGAAACCTGTTAGAGGAGAAAGCAAAGAACTGCAAGGTACTGCGTATCAACAATCCAATTTTAACAAATACGGATTTGCTGAAGATTAAAAATATGAAGGAAGAAGGCTTCCATGTAGAAGTTGTTCCGATTATTTACTATAAGAATATGAGCCTGGAAAAGGCGATTGACCATTTGTTTATTGAAGTGGATCGCGCATACAAAGAAGGAGCAAATATCCTGATTCTTTCAGACCGTGGCGTGGATGAAAATCATGTGGCAATTCCTTCCCTGCTTGCAGTTTCTGCATTACAGCAGTATCTGGTTGCAACAAAGAAGAGAACAAGCGTAGCAATGATTCTGGAATCCGGTGAGCCGAGAGAGGTTCATGATTTTGCAACACTGCTTGGTTATGGTGCGTGTGCAATTAACCCGTATCTGGCACTTGATACCGTAAAGGAATTGATTGAAAACAATATGCTGAATAAGGATTATTATGCAGCAGTCGATGATTATAACTATGCAGTGCTTCACGGAATTGTAAAGATTGCATCTAAGATGGGTATTTCAACGATTCAGTCTTATCAGGGTTCCAAGAACTTTGAGGCGATTGGTATTGACTCTTCGGTAATTGATAAGTATTTTACCAATACGGTATGCCGTGTAGGCGGACTTACACTCAAAGATATTGAGCGTCAGGTAGAAGAACTTCATTCCCAGGCATTTGATCCGTTGGGACTCGAAAATGATTTGACGTTAAACAGCCCCGGAAATCACAAAATGCGTTCCGGGGCAGAAGAACATTTATACAATCCGCAAACCATACATTTACTGCAGGAAGCAACAAAGCGTGGAGATTATTCCTTATTTAAACAGTACACATCACTTGTAAATAAGGAAGATGATGTTCGTAACCTGAGAGGACTTCTGGATTTCCAGTATGCGAAGGAGCCGGTTCCGATTGATGAAGTAGAAAGCGTGGAATCCATTGTTACCCGATTTAAAACAGGTGCAATGTCTTATGGTTCCATCTCTAAGGAAGCGCATGAAACACTTGCAATTGCAATGAATACCCTTCATGGAAAATCAAATTCTGGTGAAGGTGGTGAAAGCATTGACCGACTGACCATAGGAAAAGATGGTTTGAATAAATGTTCTGCAATTAAGCAGGTAGCATCCGGAAGATTTGGCGTTACGAGTGAATACCTGGTAAGTGCAAAAGAAATACAGATTAAGATGGCACAGGGAGCAAAACCCGGTGAAGGTGGACATCTTCCGGGTAAAAAGGTATATCCGTGGATTGCAGAAACCAGACATTCCACACCGGGTGTCAGCCTGATTTCTCCACCGCCACATCATGATATTTATTCGATTGAAGACCTTGCACAATTGATTTATGACTTGAAAAACGCAAATAAAGATGCAGGCATTTCTGTAAAACTGGTATCAGAAGCAGGTGTGGGAACCGTAGCAGCAGGTGTTGCAAAGGCCGGTGCCCAGGTAATTCTGATTTCCGGTTATGATGGAGGTACCGGTGCCGCACCAAAGACATCCATTCATAATGCCGGACTTCCGTGGGAGCTTGGACTTGCAGAAACACATCAGACGTTGCTGATGAATGGTCTGAGAAATAAAGTACGTATTGAAACAGATGGAAAGCTGATGAGTGGTCGTGATGTTGCAATTGCTGCAATGCTTGGTGCAGAGGAATTTGGATTTGCAACGGCTCCGTTAGTAACCATGGGATGTGTCATGATGCGTGTCTGCAACCTGGATACCTGTCCGGTTGGTATTGCAACACAGAATCCGGAGCTGCGGAAGCGTTTTGCAGGAAAACCGGAATATGTCATGAACTTTATGCGGTTTATTGCACAGGAATTACGGGAATATATGAGCAAGCTCGGTGTCCGCAGTGTGAACGAACTGGTAGGTCGTACCGATTTGTTAAAGAAGAAAGAACATTTAACCGGACTGGCAGAGCACATTGATGTTTCCGGAATTCTGGATAATCCGTTTGAAAAGGAACAGCAGGAAGCATTTGAGAAGAAACAGTATTATGCCTTTGAATTGGAAAAAACACTGGATGAAACTGTTTTGATGAAAAAGCTTGGAGCTGCGTTAAAGGAAGGAAAGAAAAAGACAATTGAAGTTTCTGTCAGCAATACAAACCGTACCTTCGGAACACTTTTTGGTGCAGAAATAACAAAGCTTTGGAAAAACACCTTAGAGGAAGATACCTTCGTTGTGAAATGCCAGGGAGCCGGTGGACAGAGCTTTGGTGCATTTATACCAAAGGGACTGACCTTGGAATTATGTGGTGATAGCAACGATTACCTTGGAAAGGGTCTTTCGGGAGGAAAAATCGTAGTATATCCGCCAAAGGATGCAACATTTAAGGCAGAAGAAAATATTATCATCGGAAACGTCGCACTGTATGGTGCAACAAGTGGTAAGGCATTTATCAATGGTGTGGCAGGCGAGCGTTTCTGTGTCCGGAATTCCGGAGCGCGTGCTGTTGTAGAAGGTGTTGGCGATCATGGTTGTGAATATATGACCGGTGGTCGTGTGGTTGTTTTAGGAAAAACAGGCAAGAACTTTGCAGCAGGTATGAGCGGTGGTATCGCCTATGTTTTGGATGAAAACTTTGATTTATATACCAGACTGAATAAGGAACTGATTAATTTTGAAGAGCTTCAAAAGGAAAAGGACATTGCAGAACTGAAGGGCTTACTGGAAGAACATGTGGCAGCAACCGGTTCCTGTAAGGGAAAGGAAATTCTGGAGCACTTTGAGGAATATATTCCGAAATTTAAGAAGATTATTCCAAGAGAATATGAAGCTTTAGGAGGTACATTATAATGGGAAAACCAACTGGATTTTTAGAATATGACCGAGAGGTTTCCAAATCCGTGAAGCCTCATGAAAGAATCAAAAATTTTCACGAATTTCATAGTCCGCTTTCCAGGGATAAACAGCAGGAGCAGGCTGCCAGATGTATGGCATGTGGTGTTCCGTTTTGCCAGTCCGGAATGACATTGATGGGAATGACAAGCGGATGTCCGCTTCATAATCTTGTACCTGAATGGAATGACCTCGTTTATACCGGAAACTGGAAGCAGGCATATAATCGTCTGAAAAAGACAAATAATTTCCCGGAATTTACCGGAAGAGTATGTCCGGCTTTGTGTGAAGCTGCCTGTACCTGTGGTTTGCATGGTGACCCGGTAAGCTCTAAGGAAAATGAGCTGTCCATTATTGAATATGCTTATCAGAATGGGTATGCAGATGCGAAGCCTCCACGGACACGTACCGGAAAAAAGATTGCAATTATCGGTTCCGGTCCAAGTGGTCTTGCAGCAGCGGACCAATTGAATAAAAGAGGACATTCGGTTACTGTTTTTGAGCGCTCGGACCGTGTAGGTGGTCTTCTGATGTATGGAATTCCAAATATGAAGCTTGAAAAATGCTACGTAGAGCGTAAAATTGATATTATGAAGCAGGAGGGAATCACATTTGTAACAAATGCAGAGGCCGGTGGTGAGAATCCGGACTATGCACCGGAGAAGCTGCTTCAGGACTTTGACCGTGTGATTCTTGCCTGTGGTTCGGCAAATCCAAGAGATATCCAGGCACAGGGAAGAGATGCAAAAGGAATTTATTTTGCTGTGGAATATTTAAAATCCGCAACAAAATCATTATTGGATGCCAATATGGAAATGCGTAAGGCAGCAAAGAACTGGATTAGTGCAAAGGATAAACACGTGGTGATTATCGGTGGTGGTGATACCGGTAATGACTGTGTGGGAACAGCAATCCGTCAGGGAGCAAAAAGTGTTACCCAAATTGAAATGATGCCTAAGGCACCGATGCAGAGAACCGAATCAAATCCATGGCCGGAATGGCCAAGAGTCTGCAAGGTGGACTATGGTCAGGAAGAAGCAATTGACCAGTTTGGAAAAGATCCCCGTATTTATGAAACGACGGTCAAGGAATTTCTTAAGGATGAACAGGGAAATCTCGTAGGCGTAAAGACGGTGAAGCTGTGCAGCGAACAGGATGCAAAGACTGGAAGAAGAATTATGAAGGAAATCGAAGGAAGTGAACAGACACTTCCGGCAGATTTAGTATTGATTGCAGCTGGCTTCCTTGGCTGTGAAAAGAGAATTGCAGATGCATTTGGTGTGGAATTAAATGAGCGTACCAATGTAAAAACAGAGGCAGGTCAGTATGAAACCAATGTAAAAGGTATTTTTACAGCAGGCGATATGCACCGTGGACAGTCCCTTGTCGTATGGGCAATTCGTGAAGGAAGAGAAGCAGCGAGGGCAGTTGATGAAAGTTTGATGGGTTATTCAAACTTAAATATACAATAGGAAGAGGGGGATAAAAGGTGACGAAGTATATTTTTGTGACAGGAGGCGTTGTATCCGGTCTTGGAAAAGGAATTACGGCAGCATCCTTAGGACGATTGTTAAAATCGAGAGGCTTCAAGGTCGCAGCACAGAAGCTCGACCCCTATATTAATGTAGATCCCGGAACCATGAGCCCGTTCCAGCACGGAGAAGTTTATGTTACGGAGGATGGTGCGGAAACGGATTTGGATTTAGGTCATTATGAAAGATTTATTGATGAGGACCTGAATCGTTTTTCCAATCTTACAACGGGAAAAGTATATTGGAATGTATTGAATAAAGAACGCCGGGGCGAGTATCTGGGTTCTACCGTTCAGGTAATTCCTCATATTACAAACGAGATTAAGGAATTTGTTTACCGTGTAGGGAAACAGACCGATGCAGATATTGTTATTACCGAAATCGGTGGAACAATTGGTGATATCGAGTCCCAGCCGTTCCTGGAAGCAGTCCGTCAGATTGCGCTGGAGGTGGGAAGGGAAAACAGCCTGTTTATCCATGTAACATTAGTACCCTATCTGCGTGGCTCGGAAGAGCATAAATCAAAACCAACCCAGCATTCGGTAAAGGAATTGCAGGGAATGGGAATTAATCCGGACATCATTGTACTTCGTTGCGACGAACCCCTGGAGGATTCCATAAAAAATAAAATTTCGATGTTTTGTAATGTAAAACCGGATTGTGTGATTGAAAACCGGACGCTGCCAAATCTTTATGAGGCTCCGCTGATGCTGGAGGAAGCAAACTTTTCTTCCATCGTATGCAGGGAACTTTCTCTGGATGCCAAAGAATGTGATTTGCATGAGTGGATTGCCCTTGTGGAAAAAATCAAGAGTCGTGAAAAAGAAGTTGAGATTGGTCTGGTTGGAAAATATGTGCAGTTGCATGATGCATATTTGTCGGTAGCAGAAGCACTTCAGCATGCAGGATATCAGTGTGGTGCCCATGTGAACATTCACTGGATTGATTCTGAAAAGCTTAACGAACAGAATCTTGAAGAGGAATTGGGTGGTCTGCAGGGCATTATCGTTCCCGGCGGTTTTGGAAATCGTGGAATCGAAGGAATGATTCTTGCCGCACAATATGCAAGAGAGCATCAGCTTCCTTATCTTGGAATTTGTCTTGGAATGCAGATTGCGGTTATGGAATTTGCACGTCATAAAGCAGGAATCCCGGATGCCAATTCCGGTGAATTTGATGAAATATGTGCTAATAAAGTCATTGATTATATGCCGGGACAAAATGATGATATCGATAAGGGCGGAACGTTACGTCTTGGCAGCTACCCGTGTCATATTGTAGCAGGCACCATGATGGAAAAATGTTATGGTACTAATGAAATCCAGGAGCGTCACCGCCATCGTTATGAATTTAATAATGCTTACCGGGAATGCCTGCAGGCTGCCGGTCTTACATTAAGCGGATTATCTCCGGATGAGCGTCTTGTAGAAGCCGTGGAAATTACAGGACATCCGTTCTTTGTAGGAGTACAGTATCATCCTGAATTTAAGAGCAGACCGAATAAATCCCATCCGTTGTTCCAGGGATTTGTAAATGCGGCATGCCATCACACGCTTCAGAAAACGGAGGAATAGATAAATGGGACAGCTTGGAGAATTGCATGAAGAATGTGGCGTGTTTGGAGCATATGCGCCGGTTGACACAAATCTTGCAGAGATGACTTATTATGGATTATATGCATTGCAGCATCGCGGACAGGAAAGCTGTGGGATCGTTGTCTGTGAGGATGGACTTTTTACTTCCCATAAGGACCTGGGACTTGTAAATGAAGTCTTTTCCAGAGAGGTTCTTGAAAAATATCCAAAGGCAACAGCGAGTGTAGGACATGTGCGTTATGGAACTACCGGAGGAAATAACCGGAGCAACTGCCAGCCGATAGAGGTAAACCATCAGAAAGGAAAGATGGCACTTGCCCATAACGGAAATCTGAGCAATGCATATGCGCTTAGAAATGAGCTTGAATTAAATGGTGCAATTTTCCATTCTACAAGTGATACAGAGATAATTGCATATCTTGTTACACAAAAACGATTAAAAGCCCCCTCGATAGAGGAGGCTCTTTGTGATACAATGGAACTGTTGGAGGGAGCCTACTCACTGGTGCTGATGTCCGCATCGAAACTTCTGGCAGCCAGAGATCCGCTTGGTATGCGGCCTCTGTGCTATGGAAAAACAGAAGATGGCATTTATGTGGTTGCTTCCGAAAGCTGCGCACTGGAGGCAGTAGGCGCTGAATTCATCCGGGATGTTCTTCCGGGGGAAATCATTGTTTTTGAAGAAAACGGAATACGAAGTATTCGGAAGCACTGTGATAAGGAAAGATGCCGGATTTGCATTTTCGAGTATATTTATTTTGCCAGACCGGACTCTGTCATTCAGGGAGTTTCCGTGCATGATGCCCGCGTGGAAGCAGGAAGGATTCTTGCAAGAAAGTCAAAGGTAGAGGCAGATGTCGTTATCGGTGTCCCGGATTCCGGGCTGGATGCGGCACTCGGATATTCACAGGAATCCGGAATTCCATTTGAAATTGGTTTTATTAAAAATAAATACATTGGGAGGACCTTTATATCTCCGGGCCAGGAGTCACGAATGAATCAGGTCCGTATCAAATTAAATCCAATTAAAAATGTAGTAGAGGGAAAAAGAGTTGTTCTGGTGGATGATTCCATTGTCCGTGGAACAACCAGCAGTCAGATTGTAAAGCTTCTTAGGAATGCAGGTGCAAAAGAGGTACATATGCGAATTTCTGCACCACCTTTTTTAAATCCGTGTTATTATGGAACTGATATTGATACAAAGGAGCATTTGATTGCGTGCCAGTATTCCGTGGAGGAGATTGCTGAAAAAATAGGCGTAGACAGTCTTTCTTATCTGCCGACACAGGAATTGCATAGTCTGATAGGCTGCAATGATTACTGCAGTGCATGTTTTGACGGAAATTATCCAACCGCAATTCCGGAGAATACGACAAAAGACCGCTTTGAAAGCAGACTGTCAGAGCGAAAGAAAAAGAACTAACGAGATAGAAACAGAAAGGAACAGGAAATCATGAATAAACCGGACAAAAAGCTCATCCTGGAGGATGGGAGCCAGTATGTTGGTTATGGATTTGGAAGTGATGAAGAACGGGTATGTGAAATTGTTTTTAATACCTCAATGGTAGGGTATCAGGAGATTCTTTCCGACCCCTCCTACACAGACCAGATGGTAGTAATGACTTATCCGCTGATAGGTAATTACGGAATAACAGATGAGGATTTTGAGAGTAAACTTCTTTCCATTGGAGGAATGATTGTCAGGGATTATAATGATATGCCTTCGAATTTCCGTTATACACAGACCTTGTCTGAAGTGATGGAAGAAAACCATATTCCGGGAATTTATGGAATTGATACAAGAAAGCTTACAAGAAGTATCCGTGACCTGGGGGCACGTCGTGGAATCATCACAAATGTGGATACCACGCTGGAAGAGGGACTTGCAAAAATTGCACAGACGCCTGTTCCACATGATGCTGTTTCCAGAGTGAGCTGTAAGAAAAAATGGTATGCCAGAACGGCAAATCACCAGTTTAATGTGGTTGCAATCGACTGTGGAATCAAAATGAATATTGTCCGCAGCCTGAACCGTTTTGGCTGTAATGTAACGATTGTACCTTATGATGTCACACCGGAAGAAATTGCATGGATGAAGCCGGATGGCATTTTCCTGTCAAACGGACCGGGAGATCCGGAAGATGTGACAAAGGTCATTCAGTTAATTCAGCAATTACGTGGGAAATATCCGATTTTCGGAATCTGTCTGGGACATCAGCTGATTTCCCTGGCATATGGTGCACATACTTATAAATTAAAATTCGGACATCGTGGTGGAAATCATCCGGTGAAAAACCTGCAGACCGGTCATATTGAGATTACCTCCCAGAATCACAGTTATGCAGTAGATAGCAACAGCATAGAAGGAACCGGATTGGAGGTAACGCATGTGAATCTGCTGGATCACACCGTCGAGGGTGTGAGCTGTAAAAAGGACCGGGTATTCAGTGTACAGTATCATCCGGAGAGTGCACCCGGACCACAGGACAGCAGTTATCTGTTCCAGCAGTTTATTGACAATATGAAGGAGGTGCAGACAAATGCCTAAGAGAACGGACATCAAAAAGGTAATGGTTATTGGCTCCGGTCCGATTGTAATCGGACAGGCAGCAGAATTTGATTATGCAGGTACTCAGGCATGTCTGGCATTAAAGGAAGAAGGATACGAAGTCATTCTTGCCAACTCCAATCCTGCTACCATTATGACAGACACCTCCATTGCAGATAAAGTATATATGGAGCCGCTGACATTGGAATATGTTGCAAGAATCTGCCGTTATGAAAGACCGGATGCCATTGTTCCCGGAATCGGAGGACAGACCGGATTGAATCTTGCCATGCAGCTTGAAAAGAAGGGCGTCCTGAAGGAATGTGAAATCGAGCTTTTGGGAACGGACGCCGAAAGTATTGAATGTGCCGAGGACCGTGAACTTTTTAAAGAGCTCTGTGAGCGGATAGGGGAACCGGTGGTTCCTTCCCAGATTACGTATTCCCTTGAGGAGGGACTTGCGGCAGCAGAAGAAATCGGTTATCCGGTAATTTTGCGTCCGGCATTTACACTGGGAGGCTCCGGTGGCGGATTTGCCTACAATCCGGAAGAAATGAAGCAAATGATGAAGAATGCACTTGCTTTATCTCCGGTGCATCAGGTATTGGTAGAAAAGAGCATTAAAGGATATAAAGAAATTGAATACGAAGTAATGCGGGATGCAAATGATACCGCAATTACCGTCTGCAACATGGAAAATCTTGATCCGGTGGGAGTACATACCGGAGATTCCATCGTAGTTGCGCCAAGTCAGACACTGACGAACAAAGAATATCAGATGCTGCGTGACAGTGCATTAAAAATCATCCGTGCCCTGAAAGTTAAGGGTGGCTGTAACGTACAGTTTGCGTTAGACCCACAGTCATTTTCTTATTATGTTATTGAAGTAAATCCGAGAGTATCACGTTCTTCTGCACTGGCATCCAAGGCAACCGGATATCCGATTGCCCGTGTTTCTGCCAAGATTGCAGTTGGAATGAATCTGGAGGAAATACAGCTTGCCAATACACCGGCATGCTTTGAACCGACTTTGGACTATGTGGTAACAAAAATGCCACGTTTCCCGTTTGATAAATTTACCGATGCTTCGAATGTACTCAGTACGCAGATGAAGGCAACCGGTGAGGTTATGGGTGTAGGAAGAACTTTTGAAGAAAGTATTCTGAAATCCATACGTTCGCTGGAGGATAATAAGAACCATATCCATATGGAAAAATTTGACCGTGAGAATATGTCTACGGAGGAGCTTCTTTCCTATGTGAAGGAGGGAAGAGATGACCGGATTTATGCAGTTGCCCAGTTGATGTGGATGGGTGCAGATCATTCCCAGCTTTGTAATGCAACACAGATTGACTTGTTTTTCCTGGATAAAATCAAGAAAATTGTCGACTTTGAAAAAGAATTGGAAGCAACAAAACCTGACAATGGTGTCATATCAGAAGAAAACATTGAATTACTGAAAGAAGCCAAGAAACGCGGCTTTTCCGATGCATATATTGCAGAGCTTTGGGATATGAAAGAAGATCAGGTATATGAGCTGCGGAAAAAGAATCATATTTTCCCGGTATATAAAATGATTGACACGTGTGCCAGCGAATTTGACAGTTATGTCCCTTACTTTTATTCAACGTATGAAGAAGAAAATGAGTCTGTCGTTTCTGACCGTGAAAAGATTGTTGTGCTTGGTTCCGGACCAATTCGAATCGGACAGGGAGTTGAATTTGACTACTCAACGGTTCATGCGGTACGTACCATTCAGGAAGCCGGCTATGAAGCAATCGTAATCAATAACAATCCAGAAACGGTATCTACGGACTATACAACTGCCGATAAACTGTATTTTGAACCGTTGACCGTGGAAGATGTTATGAATGTGCTGGAATTGGAAAAACCAAAGGGCGTAATCGTTTCCCTCGGAGGTCAGACTGCAATCAATCTGGCAAAGCCACTTGCCCAAAAGGGAGTTCCGATTATCGGAACCGGATGTGAAGCTATTGATAATGCCGAAGACCGTGATTTGTTTGAAACCATGATTCAGAAGACGGGAATTCCTCACCCGATGGGAATTGCCGTAACAGATATTGAGAGCGGTGTTGAGGCAGCAGCAAAGGTTGGCTATCCGGTACTTGTTCGTCCAAGCTTCGTTCTTGGTGGACGTGCAATGGAAATTGTTGCCAATGAAGAAATGCTTCGTCACTACCTAAAGAATGCGGTAGAAGTCGATAAGGACAAACCGGTTCTGGTAGATAAATATGTCGTTGGAAAAGAAGTAGAAGTAGATGCTATCTGTGATGGAGAGCAGGTATTTATTCCGGGCATTATGGAACTGGTAGAGCGTACCGGTGTGCATTCCGGCGACAGTATCAGCGTATATCCGCCGTTTGATATTTCACAGAAGGTTAAAGATACCATTGCAGATTATACAACCCGTCTTGGACTTGCCATTGGTATCCGCGGATTGTTTAATATCCAGTTTATTGTAGACCGTGAAGAAAATGTATTTATTATCGAAGTAAATCCAAGAGCATCCCGTAGTGTACCATTTCTTTCCAAGTCTACCGGACTTGGTCTGGTATCGATTGCAACGAGAGTAATGCTAGGAGAAAGCCTCTTGGCGCAGGGAATTACCGAGATGATACCTGCAGAGCAGAAGCGGTGGTATGTAAAGGCACCTGCCTTCTCATTCGAAAAACTGAATGGTATGGATGCTTATCTTTCTCCGGAAATGAAATCTACCGGTGAGGCAATCGGTTATGACAATCGCCTGAACCGTGCGTTTTATAAGGCATTGCAGGCATCCGGTGTCCGCATGAAGGATTATGGAACGGTTGTGGTAACGCTTGCAGATGAAGACAAAGAGGAAGCTCTTCCATTGATTCAGCGTTTCTATAAGCTTGGATTCAATATTGAAGCAACAATAGGAACCGCTCAATTCTTAAAGAAGCATGGTGTCCGGACCAGAGTTCGTGGCAAGCTGAGTGAGGGAAGCGTTGAAATCCTGGATTCCATCCGTGCCGGTTATGTCAGCTATATTATTAATACAAGAGCAATTCTTTCCGGAGTACATTATGAAGATGGTGTTGCTATCCGAAGATGTGCGGTCCAGAATGGTGTGACAATGTTTACCTCCCTGGATACCGTTAAGATTCTGCTAGATGTCCTGGAGGAAACCGTACCTGAGATTTCCACCATTAATCAGGCATAAGTGTTCTAGTGAGAAGATATTGAATATATGGATGATACAGAAGAGGAAAAGCTTGCTTTTCCTCTTTTTTTGCGGTGCGATGGATGGAGAGGAATGTCGCGTTGGGTATGGGGAAGGAAAAGTTAATTTTATACCCTTTATTATGGAAAAAAGAATGTGCGGTGGGGGTATAGGAGAGTAAAAAGTTAGTTTTATACCCAAAGGAAGCTAGAAGTGAGGGTATAGAGGAAGAAAAAGAGTGTAATATACCCAGAGGAAGCCTGACAGGAGGGTATAGGATAGTAAAAGCTTGTTATATACCCAGAGGAAGCTAGGGGTGGGGGTATAGGAGAGTAAAAAGTTTGTTTTACACCCAGAAGAAGCTGGCTGGGAGGGTATAGAGGAAGAAAAAGAGTGTAATATACCCAGAGGAAGCCTGACAGGAGGGTATAGGATAGTAAAAAGCTTGTTATATACCCAAAGGAATCTTGGGGTAGGGGTATAGAGGAAGGAAAAGAGTGTAATATACCCAGAGGAAGCAAGAGGCGAGGGTATAGGAGAGAGAAAAGATAGTTTTACACCCAGAAGAAGCTGGCTGGGAGGGTATAGAGGAAGAAAAAGAGAACATATACCCAAAAGAAGCTGAGAAGTGAGGGTATAAGAGAAGAAAAAGGGAGCGTATACCCAGAAGAAGCTAGAAACGAGGTCTTAGAGAAAGAAAAAGACAAGAAGTTGCAGGAGAAACCCTGCAACTTCTTGCCCTTATATCTTATACCTTATACCAGGCGAGTGGTCCATTGTGTACAATCCCATACATCAGAAGCAAGACCTTCGTAAAATTCAGGTTCATGGCAGACCATGAGAATACTTCCTTTATAGGCGGATAATGCACGTTTTAATTCTGCCTTTGCGTCGACATCGAGATGATTGGTAGGCTCATCCAATAAGAGGACATTTGTTTCTTTATTGATGAGCTTGCAAAGGCGGACCTTTGCCTGTTCGCCACCGCTTAATACTTTTACAAGACTCTCGATATGCTTTGTTGTCAAACCGCATTTGGCAAGGGCGGAGCGCACTTCATACTGTGAATAGGAAGGAAACTCCTTCCAGATTTCTTCAATACATGTTGTAGAAACACTCTGGTCCATTTCCTGTTCAAAATAGCCGATTGCAAGATAGTCGCCTTGCTCGACACTACCCCCAAGCGGAGGAATCAATCCAAGAATACTTTTTAGCAGTGTGGTTTTTCCAATTCCGTTTGCTCCGGTTAAGACAATTTTCTGACCGCGCTCCATACTCAGATTCAGAGGACGGGAAAGCGGTTCATCGTAGCCAATGACCAAATCGCTTGTCTGAAAAATGTAGCGGCTTGGAGTACGAGCTTCTTTAAAGTGAAATTCTGGCTTGGGCTTTTCCGCAGCAAGTTCAATAATATCCATTTTGTCCAGTTTTTTCTGACGGGACATTGCCATATTTCTTGTGGCAACTCTTGCTTTGTTACGGGCAACGAAATCCTTGAGGTCGGCGATTTCCTTTTGCTGTTTGTTGTATGCTGCCTCTAACTGGGATTTTTTCATGGCATAAACTTCCTGAAATTTATCATAGTCACCGGGATAACGGTTGAGTTCCTGATTGTCCATATGATAAATCAGGTTGATGACACTATTTAAAAATGGAATGTCATGTGAAATCAAAATAAAAGCATTTTCATATTCATTCAGATACCGCTTCAACCATTCAATATGCTCCTTGTCTAAATAGTTGGTAGGCTCATCCAAAAGAAGAATATCCGGCTTTTCCAGGAGAAGCTTTCCAAGAAGAACCTTCGTGCGCTGCCCACCGCTTAACTCTGTGACGTCTTTGTCAAGTCCAAGGTCAAGGAGCCCGAGAGCTCTTGCAACTTCCTCTACCTTGGAGTCAATAAGATAGAAATCATGCATGGTCAAGAGATCCTGAATGGTTCCAAGCTCTTCCATATACTGTTCCAGTTCTTCTTCCGAGGCATCGCCCATTTTATCACAAATTTCATTCATATGGGTTTCCATATCAAAGAGAAAATCAAATGCAGATTTCAATACATCCTGAATAGTCATTCCTTTTTCCAAGACGGCATGCTGGTCAAGATAACCGACACGGACATTTTTTGCCCATTCGATTTTTCCTTCATCGGGCATCAGCTTTCCGGTAATAATATTCATAAACGTGGATTTTCCTTCACCGTTTGCACCAATTAAACCGATATGCTCGCCTTTTAGAAGGCGGAAGGAAACATCTGTAAAAATGGCACGTTCGCCAAATCCATGTGTCAAGTGTTCTACATTTAAAATACTCATGTGTACTCTCCATTTTATTTGAACAAATAGTTACGTTTTGATGGTCTGCATAAAAAGTGCAGATATGCATAAAATTATAGGTGGATTTAGTAAAAAAAGCAATTATATTTTAAAAATTGGGGAGAGCAAAAATGAAGGATGATGTTTTGAAAAAGATGACTTATGGAGTATATTTGGTTTCCACATGGGATAAAGGACGTCCGACGGGATGTGCTGCCAATAGTGTCATGCAGATATCAGATTCGCCTGCAACGATAGCCATCAGCATAAATCGTAAGCATTATACCCATAAATGTATTGAAGAATGCAAAAAGTTTGCAGTATCTGTTCTGTCAGAAAAGACCAGCATGCAGACCATAGGGACATTTGGATTTCAATCCGGGGCAACTGTGGACAAGTTTGAACAGGTGGATTATCTGGTGAAAAACCATATGCCGATTTTGGCAAAATGCTGTGGATATCTGACCTGTGAATTGATTGAAAAACTGGATACGTCTACGCATACCATTTTTCTGGGTAAAGTTACGGAGGGAGAAGTTCTGGAGAATGCGGAGGCAATGACGTATCAGTATTATCAGAAGGAAGTTAAGAGAAAAGAATAGACGAAAACAGGAAATTAAATTATTTTATTATAAAAGGGCTGTAACAAAAAGCGGTTTAATTGCATTAACTGATAGGAACCTAAGAGGAGGAAGCATATGCAGTCCATGGACGAAATTTATAAACAGTTCGCAAAGACCGTGTATAAGTTTTTGATGGCACGGACGTGCAATCCGGATCTGGCAGAAGAACTGACACAGGAAACTTTTTATCAGGCAATACGCAGTATCGATAAGTATGACTATTCCTGCAGCATTAGTACGTGGTTATGTGCAATCGCAAAGACGAAATATCTCGAATATATCAGAAAGCATCCGACATATGAAGATATTTTTGAACTTGATTCCAAACTTCCGGAATCATCTTCCACGGAAACGGTCTGTCTGCAAAATTTGGAGAGAATGGAGATATTACAGAAGCTTCATTCTTTGCCGGAACCATTTCGGGAAATCATATATTTGCGCATATTTGGTAATTTATCCTTCTCTGAAATAGGCAAAATTATGGGAAAGAATGAAAATTGGGCGCGCGTGAATTTTTACAGAGGAAAAGAACGTCTTAGAAAGGAGCTTGATTATGAAAAGTAAGATTCCATGTGAAATGATAAAAGATTTATTACCTTTGTACATAGATGAGCTTGTGAGTGAAACAACGGATAAAGAGATGAAGCTTCATCTCAGTGAATGTGAAACATGTAGCAGAAGTCTTCAAAACATGAAAAATCCGGAAATCCCGATTGCGGAAGAGGAGGAAAAGGAGATAAGCTTTTTGAAAAAGAACAAAATGGCGAATCGTATGATTATCATTGCATCTATTGCATGTTCCGTGATTCTGATTGCCTTGGTTAGCCTGATTCTTTATCGAAGGGCACAGGTAAAATTCGATATGGCTTCTTTTGCAGTAGAGGCAGGAGTTGGGGACACTTTCCTGTTTGGAGAATATGAGCAGGATGGTAATCTGGAAAACGGCCCCGAACCAATTGAATGGATTGTATTAAGGAATAAAGATAATACTTTATATGCCATCAGTAAATATGGATTGGAAAATAAATCATATCATGATACAAAAGAGCCAATCACATGGGAAGAGTGTTCTTTGCGGAAATGGCTGAACGGTGAATTTTATGATGTGGCTTTTTCCAATGAGGAAAAGGCGATGGTTCTGGAAACGGAACTGCAAAATGTAAATAACCCATATTATAATACAAATGGGGGAAATGATACGGTAGATAAGGTGTTTTTACTATCTTATAATGAATTTGAACCAAAAGCATTTGCCTATCAGAATTGTACACCTACTGTCTATGGAGAAAAGCAGGGAATACGCATTGATGATAAGATTGCAATTCAATGTAAGTGGTGGCTGAGAACACCGGGAATACAGGATACAACAGCAACTTTTGGAGCACTTAATCTGGGAGCCCAAAGCATTGGTATTCCGGTAGATTATGACGGAGCAGCAGTAAGGCCATGTATTAATATAAAATATTGAAAGAAAACTCCCCACACCAATTAAGTGCGGGGAGTTTTCTTTTGGGGATATCCATTGCCCTGCAAATCCGTCTGGGGACTGCTGGGGGATTTCTCCTTTTGCTCCGGTCTGCTTGCTTCCCATACGCCTTTCGGAATCGTAGGGATTGGTTTGTCTTTGTCAGCTTGTTTCATCATAACACCTCCGGCATTAGGATTGGCAAAATGCATGAAAATATACGTCATAAACAATATCTGCTAAGAGGGAGAAAAAGCGAGATTAATTTGACAAGTGAATCGGGGTAACGCATACTATATTATGATAAGTTTATACTAGAATGTATAAAAAAGGAGGACACAATTATGGATTTAAAAGGAACAAGAACAGAAGCAAATTTGATGTCTGCATTTGCAGGAGAATCGATGGCAACAAATAAATATACGTATTTTGCATCTAAGGCAAAAAAAGATGGTTATCAGCAGATTGCAGCAATTTTTGAGGAAACGGCAGGAAATGAACGTGAACACGCAAAAATGTGGTATAAGATTTTGCATGGAGGTATTGGTGATACATTGGAAAATCTTGGTCATGCGGCAGAGGGCGAAAATTACGAATGGACTGATATGTATGACAAGTTTGCCAAAGAGGCGGAAGAAGAAGGATTTGATGAAATTGCACGTCTGTTTCGTGGAGTGGCAGCAATTGAAAAGGAGCACGAAGAACGTTATCGCAAATTGATTTCCAATATTGAGGAAGGACTTGTTTTTTCCAAGGACGGCGATACGGTATGGGTATGCCGCAACTGCGGTCATGTAGTTATTGGAAAACAGGCACCTGAGGTATGCCCGGTGTGTGCACATCCACAGGCCTATTTTGAAGTAAAGGCAGATAATTATTAAATACGAAAGTGAGGCAACACTACAATGGAAGAAAGTATGAAGGATTACGAACAGGAGCTGGAAGCATCTTTTCGAAAAATAAAAGAAGGCGATGTACTGAAGGGAACGGTCATTGATGTAAATGAAGAAGAGGTCGTACTGGATTTAAAGTATTATACCCAGGGAATTATTAAGGCGGCAGATATGAGCAATGATCCCAATTTCTCCCTGTTAAATGATGTCAAAGAGGGAGATGAAATAGAAGCCACCGTGGTAAGCATGGATGATGGACAGGGAAACATTCTGCTTTCGAGAAAAGAGGCAAATGATTTGCTGTCCTGGGATGTTTTAACACAGATGATGGAAGAAAAAACGGATGTTATGGTAAAAGTGTCCGAAATAGTCAATGGCGGAGTTGTGGCATATTTAGAAGGAATACGGGGATTCATACCGGCATCGCAACTTGATTTGAGTTATGTAGAAGATTTGGAACCATATCAGCACAAATCATTAAAAGTTCGCGTCATAACCGTAGATAAAGAGAAAGAAAAACTGGTGTTATCTGCAAAGGAAATCTTAAAGGAGCAGAAAAAAGAAGAACACGACCATAAAGTTGCCATGGTAGTACCGGGAACAGTGCTGGAGGGAACGGTGGAAAGTCTGCAGCCTTATGGAGCTTTTGTCGATTTGAAGGACGGTCTGAGCGGACTTGTTCATATTTCCCAGATTTGTCAAAAGAGAATCAAAAAACCTTCCGAAGTACTGAAGGTGGGAGATAAGGTTAAGGTGAAGGTCCTGAATACCAATGATGGAAAAATTTCCCTGAGTATAAAGGCAGTAGAAGAAGAGCAGGCAGCATCTGAGGTGGAAGATTTTGATACAGAATCATTCAGTTCCGGTGAAAATGTTGGAACAAGCCTTGGAGATTTGTTTGCAAAGCTCAAACTATAATATAAGGATAAACAAATCAATAAAGATTGAAAAGTTACAGAGGAGAAGCCTATGTACTGTTACTGTTTATTTGATTTGGATGGGACATTGACAGACCCAAGAGAGGGAATTACAAAATGTGTGCAGTATGCACTCCATCATTATGGAATTGAAGAGCCGGATTTGTCAAAACTGGAATGTTTTATTGGACCTCCACTTGCAGACAGCTTTATGGAATTTTATCATTTTTCCGAAGAACAGGCATGGGAAGCCTGTGAGGTATATCGGGAAAGATTTGTACCGATTGGTGCTTATGAAAACAAAGTTTTTCCGGGGGTTCCACAAATGCTTCAGAAGATGAAAGCACAGGGAATCCGGATTGCCATTGCGTCAAGTAAGCCGGAAGTATCCGTGAGAAAAATTCTGGAATACTTTGATTTGGACAAATATTTTGATGTAATTGTCGGAAGTGCACCGGATGGCAGTCATGGAGCAAAGGAAGAAATTGTAGAACAGGCGTTATCTGAACTTGGTATACAGATGTTATCTGAGAAAGACCGCTTTAGTCAATGCGCAATGGTGGGAGACCGCAAGTTTGATATGATTGGCGCAAAAGCGCATGGTGTCACAGCAATTGGTGTCAGCTTTGGCTTTGCGGAAGAGGGAGAACTGGAAAAAGCAGGAGCTGATTTTATTGCGGACTCCATAACAGAACTGCAGGAACTCCTTCTGCAGAGTTCTAATGGATAGAACAAATAGAAATCGAGAGTTACGAAGGGATGAAATCGTCATGGGAGCCATAAAATGGTTAAAGACAAAATGGAGTGTAGAAGACATTCAAAAATGGAATTCCATAAGGAAGGTTCTCTATGTGTTGCTGGTGCTGCTGATTTATTCGCTATTGCAGGATATCATAGAGCTGCTGGTGTGGTACTTTACAGGTCTGGCAGCAGGGGTACTGGGAGATGATGTGATTGCTTTTTTGGGAGTTTATTCGGAAACAGTTACCGGGATGGTGTATGGGATAGCTTCAATTCTGGCATTATTACCGTTCAAAGGGCTGATACACGAAGAAATAACAACTGTTATAAAAATACAGAATGAAGAAAACTCCTCTTTGTTTCAAAAGACCGAGCGCTATGTGTGGCTTGCGTTCCTGGCATTAGGAGCCTCTTTCTGCCTGAATTTTTTAATGTCTTTTTTGAAGGTGACGGAAAACTCACAGAGCTATCAATCAGTCGCAAATGCACAATATGGTGTTACTTTCTGGGTTGGCTTATTTTTATACGGCGTGGTTTCTCCCATTATCGAAGAAATTATTTATCGTGGGGTAACTTATAATCGTTTGAAAAGAACATTCGGAAGAATTCCGGGAATCCTGATATCAGCAGTATTGTTCGGCTGTTTTCACGGAAATATGGTACAGGCGGTTTACGGTACGCTGATGGGAATTCTATTGGCATGGTGCTATGAAAAATATGAAGGATTTCTTGCACCAGTATTGGTTCATGTAGTTGCCAATCTTGGAATATATACCGTAACGTACGGAAACCGCCTGACAGGTATTAGCTATAAAATGCGCTTGTTAGGTGCATGTATCAGTGGTTGTATAACACTTGTATGCTTTCTTTATATCCAGAAAAAAGTTTTGAAGGAAAAATGAAGGAAGCAGGTGTTATAAAAATGCTATTGAGCAATAAAACATGCGGTACAACCGCTTATTTGCGCGGTTCCATCGCTTAACTGTACATCATTACCAACCGTGTACAGAATTTCTCCATGTGATAATGGCACCGTGGCATCCTGCTGTGCAGGATTAATGATGACAAGAATTCGTTCGGAACCAAGAACGCGCTCATAAACAAGTGGATATCCCTTCTGCAGGAACTTGATTTCGCCACGGCTCTGTAAAGCAGGGTGAGCCTGACGAAGTGCAATCAGCCGTTTTACTTCGCTACGGAGTGAGGAAGCTTCAAGACATTGGCTTTCCGCATCCGGGCGGTCTGCACGTTCATCCTGTGGGATATAAAGTTTTTCTTTTGGAGCTGATGAAAAACCATCGTTTGTCTTACGGTTCCACTGCATCGGGGAGCGGGAACCGGTTCTTTCATAGCCCCCTTCTACGGAAGTCAGACCTTCTACATAATTCATTCCAATTTCATCGCCATAATAAATAAACGGAGCACCGGGCATGGAAAGAAGAAATGCAAAGGCAATCTTCATTTCTTCCGGAGAAAGTGTCCGTGCGAGCCGGTCCATATCATGATTGCCGGAAGGAATACAAATCAGGCCTTTTCCATTTGTTTTCGCATAATTAGCTTCATAGGTTTCCACAAATTCTTTGGCAGAGCCAAGTCCACGTTTGGAAAAATAGGGTTCCTTGCAACGGAAGAGGTCATTGTAATGGGATGGACCAAAATGAAGCAGGAAATCCATATGAAAACCGCCAATCAGGCTCTTATCGGGTTCGCCCCATTCACTGACCATCGCAGCGGAAGGAAATTCTGTATCTAAAAACTGCCGGATATCCTGCCACAGAGCAATCGTACCTTTTCCGTCTTCATCATTTTTCACAAGAGAACCTGCCATATCAACACGGAAGCCATCGCAGCCGAGTCCCAGCCAGAACCGCATAATATTTTTCAACTCTTCCCGTGTGGCAAGTGGGCCGGCACCGTCCATAGGCTGTTGCCAGCTCTTATCAGGACGGTAAAAGCCATAGTTTAAAGCCGGCTGATGGGAAAAGAAATTTACGATACAGGAACCGTTCCGCGGAGAAATACCACGGATACACCCCATATTCTCGGGGGATTCCCATACATTATCCGTCCATACATAACGGTCGGTATAAGGATTTTGTTCGGCTTTCATGGATTCCTGAAACCATTTACAGGTAACGGCAGTGTGACCGGGAACGAGATCCAGCAGAACATGCATATTCCGTTTATGTGCTTCTTCGAAAAGGTGTACTAAATCTGCGTTTGTACCATAGCGGGGAGCAACAGTATAGTAATCTTCAACGTCATATCCGGCATCGCCAAAAGGAGACTGGAAACATGGATTTAACCAGATAGCGGTACATCCAAGCTCACGGATATAGTCAAGCTTTTCAATAATTCCGGGGATATCCCCGATTCCATCGGCATTTGTATCATAAAAAGATTGTGGATAAATTTCATAAAAAACGGCATTGTCCAGCCAGTCAGGCTGCTTTTTTTCCATACACATAAGAAAACCCTCCATTCTCATTGAAAAAAGTATCTGTTAACGATACAATACTATTTAGTAGGAAGTTTATCTACTGATATAATATTAAAAACTGATACAATACTACTTTTTGCTGGAGAACAATGGAAATGAATAAGAAAGAAATGAATTCCAAAGAAAATATACAGCATAGTTCCGTGCTGGTACCGTTCAGTTATTATAAAAGTATGCTTCCGGATGCCGTTCCGGTGGTTCCTCTTCACTGGCACCAGGAGTGGGAACTGAATTATATTTTGAAGGGCGAGGGAATTGTGCGCATGGATGATGAAGAAATCAGAATCCGGGAAGGAGATATTTTTTTCCTTCAGCCGGAGGTGCTGCACGCAATGGAAACCGAAAAGGCTTTGAGCTATGATACTGTTGTGTTTCGGACAGAAATGTTTGGAGATGCGAAGGACCGCTGTTATACGGAAATTTTGTTTCCCTTATGTACAGGAATATTAAAGCTTTTGCCGTTGACATCAGAGAGTAAAAATTATGAACGGATGAGACAGTGCGCCGAGGATATCATACGATGTGCAAAGGAAAATCAGGCACAAAGCGATTTACTTATGAAAAGTCAGCTTCTTCAACTGTTGTGGCTTGCCGGAAAATCCGGATGTGTAGTTCCGAGCGGAAAAACGCTTCAGAATACGGAAATACGAAAAGCAATTGATTATATGGATGAAAATTATATGGAACCTCTCACAATTGAGCAGATGGCGCAGCAGGTACATCTAAGCAAAAGCTACTTTATGCAGAGATTCCGGGAATTTTCCGGAATGGGGGCGCTGGAATATTTAAACCGGCTGCGGATTCAAAAGGTGTGTGTGTTGTTACAGGACGGCAGAAATGTTTCCGAAGCGGCAATGTCATGTGGATTTCGCAATTTATCAAATTTTAACAGACAATTCAGAATGGTGGCCGGCTGTGCACCGAAGGAATATTGCAAAACACTGAAAACTCCGGCATTTGAACGGATGGGAAAGGAATCATATGGAAACAAATAAAATATTATGTTCTACCGGATGTCTGATTGGACGACCGAACGGACGCAACTATCACTTGATAAAGCCATATAGCAGTGGATTGAGTTGTGATGGACTGGAATTTATGATGTATGAGGACTGGTATTCTGAGGTGGAGGAACTTTTAGACAATCTGCTTGGTCTGAATGCATACATTCCGGTAATGCATTGCCAGAAATCGGTGGGAGAGCTGCTTAGTATGGGAGATGCAGAGAATTGGTCAGAGGCATTTTCCAGATTTGAAATAAATTGCCGGATTGCCCAGACAATCGGCGCAAAAAAGCTGGTGATGCACCTTTGGGACGGGATTACGTCGGACAGGCATTTTGAACATAATCTTAAGGCATATGGGGAATTACTGCCGATTGCAAGGGAGTATGACCTGGAGCTTCTGATTGAAAATGTTGTTTGTGCGGAAAAGAATCCCATGTATCGCTGGCAGCAGCTGGCAGACCGATATCCGGAGGTGCTGTTTATTTTTGATACCAAAATGGCAGAATTTCATGGACAACTGGAGCTTCTTTACACAGAGGAATTCAGCTGGCTCTGGAAAGAACATCGCATCCGACATCTTCACGTAAACGATTACGGTGGGGGATATATGGATTGGGACAAATTAAAAACACTTCCGATTGGAGCAGGGCATATCGATTTTCGGCAATTTTTTGATTTTATCCATAAAATTGGCTATCGGGGGACCTTTACAGTAGAAGCAACAGCTTTTCGACAGGATGGAACTGTAGATCAGGAAATGCTGAACCAATGTTTTGAAAAAATCCGGAATTACTTCCTTTTAAATGGGCAATACTGACAGTGAACGGGGAAATGCCCGTATCATATGGAAGGGAGTTGTCTATGAGCGAACTGATTAACAACCGGGAGGTACGAAAGGAGACCATTAAGAACATAATCAAAGAGCTCCATGAAGGGAAACAGGTGGAGGAAGTAAAAGCAGAATTTGAAAAGGTTTTTGGTAATGTTTCGGCATCTGAGATTTCAGAAGCGGAGAGTGCATTGTTTGCAGAAGGAGTTCCGGTAGAGGAAATCCAAAGTCTGTGCGATGTTCACGCGGCAGTATTCAAAGGAACCATTGAGCAGATTCATGCCGATATGGGAAAAGAGGCTTTTCAGGGACATCCTATACAGGTGCTGACACAGGAGAATCGAAAGATAGAAGAAATTATTGAAAAGAAAATACTTCCGAATCTTGATTTGGCAGAACATCCGGAAAAGGACAGGAGTCTGACAGAATCTCTGCAAGAGCTGCAAATGGTCAATGACCATTATGCAAAAAAGGAGAATCTACTGTTTCCTTATCTAGAACGTTATGGAGTGACAGCACCACCACAGGTTATGTGGGGAATTCATGACGAAATCCGAACGGAATTGAAGCTGATTCTGAATCTGATGACAAACGCAATTACCGAGCAGAAGGATCTGATTCAAAAAATTCAGACCGTAACTGCCAAAATAAAAGAAATGATTTTTAAGGAAGAAAATATTCTTTTCCCTATGCTGATGGAAAAATTGACGGAAGATGAATGGAAAGTCATTCAGGGGGAAATGACAGAAGGTCAGACACAGGCCGAGGGACAATATACCCAGGGAACGATGCAGCAGGGAAAAATACAATTACCGACCGGAAGCTTTACAGTGGAAGAACTTCGATGTATGCTGAATACACTTCCGATTGATATTACATTTGTGGATAAAGAAGGAATTGTAAGGTATTTTTCACAGGGAGCAGAACGAATCTTTGCGCGTACAAAAACAGTGATAGGACGTGAGGTTACAAACTGTCATCCACCGGCAAGTGTTCATATTGTAGAACAGATTGTGCAGGATCTGGTTCAGGGGAAAAAGAGCCATGAAGATTTCTGGATTAAAATGGGCGGTGTCTATGCCTATATACGTTATTTTGCAGTGAGAGATGAGCGAGGCGAGTTCCTTGGAGTCGTTGAAGTGACACAGAATATTCAGCCAATACAGGAAATTCACGGAGAAAAAAGACTTGCCGACTAAATAGAAAAGGAATGAAAAAAGGATAGAAAGGAGGGTACATAGATGGACCAGTTATCATTTGAACAAATGGATTTGTTTCAGGAGCAGACAACGATGAGCAGTCCGCTTGCCAGCCGTTTACGACCGGAAACATTAGATGACTATGTTGGTCAAGAACATCTGGTGGGACCCGGGAAAATATTACGACAGATGATTCAGAAGGACAATATCAGTTCTATGATTTTCTGGGGACCGCCGGGAGTTGGAAAGACGACTCTTGCAAGAATAATTGCACATATGACACATGCATCATTTATTGATTTCAGTGCAGTTACAAGCGGAATTAAGGAAATCAAGGATGTCATGAAGCAGGCAGAAGAGAGCCGCAGAATGGGTGGAAAAACGATTGTATTCGTAGATGAAATTCATCGTTTTAATAAAGCACAGCAGGATGCCTTTCTTCCTTATGTTGAAAAAGGAAGTATTCTGCTGATTGGTGCAACGACAGAAAATCCGTCGTTTGAAATTAATTCCGCGTTGCTGTCACGTTGCAAGGTATTTGTGCTGCAGGCACTGAAAACAGAGGATATGGAAAAGCTTTTGCACCATGCACTTACGGATAAGAGAGGATTTGGAAACCAGAACATTCAGATTGGTGAGGACCTCTTGCATGCCATTGCAGTTTTTGCAAATGGGGATGGCAGAATGGCATTAAATACACTGGATATGGCAGTTTTAAATGGAGAAATCCATGAAGATGGTTCTATTTCTGTAAAAGAAGAGATTCTGGAGCAGTGTACCGGAAAGAAGATGCTGCTTTATGACAGGAAGGGCGAAGAGCACTATAACTTGATTTCTGCCTTACATAAATCAATGAGAAACAGCGACCCGGATGCGGCAATGTATTGGCTTTCCAGAATGCTTGAAGCGGGAGAGGACCCATTGTATGTGGCAAGGCGGTTGATTCGTTTTGCAAGTGAAGACATTGGTCTTGCGGATTCCCATGCACTTCCGCTTGCCGTTTCGGCATATCAGGCATGCCATTTTATCGGAATGCCGGAATGCAGTGTGAATTTAGCACAGGCAGCCGTGTACCTTTCGATGGCACCAAAATCCAATGCACTTTATGTCGGCTATGGAAAAGCAAGTGCGGATGCACAGAAAATGCTTTATGAACCGGTGCCGCTACATATCAGAAACGGCGTGACGGATCTGATGAAGGAAATGCATTACGGAGAAGGCTATGAATATGCGCATGATACAAAAGAAAAGCTTACTGCAATGAGCTGCCTGCCGGAGTCTTTAGAAGGAAGAAGGTATTATCAGCCGGATGGTGAAGGAGAGGAAGCAGAATTAAAAGACCGGTTGGAAAAAATCATTGAATTTAAAGAAAAATACCGAACAAATGTTTGAAAAAGACTTGAAAGATTCCTCATCATACCTTATAATGAACATATGTTCTGTGAGGACGATATGTGAGGTGTATAATGGAGAATCTTTTTACATTACCCGCAAGTGGAATACAGATACAACAGGAAGAAAAACTGTCTCTTTACCAAAAGCTTACCATTCTCAGTAATGCGGCGAAATATGATGTTTCCTGCAGCAGCAGTGGCGTGGAACGAAAGGGAGACGGAACAGGAATTGGAAATACTTCGGCTGCCGGTATCTGCCATAGTTTTGGCGCGGATGGAAGATGCATTTCCCTGTTAAAGATTTTATTTACGAATGAATGCATCTATGATTGTAAATATTGCATTAACCGCAAATCAAACGATGTTCCGAGAGCCTCCTTTACACCGGACGAAATTTGTGAACTGACGATTGAATTTTATCGGCGGAATTATATTGAAGGGTTATTTTTGAGCTCTGGAATCATTCAGAGTCCGACTTATACGATGGAGCTTATTTATGAGGCAATTTATAAGCTTCGTACCTATTATCACTTTCAGGGATATATTCATGTGAAAGCGATTCCGGGTGCGGACCCGATGCTGATTCGAAGACTGGGGCTGCTGGCTGACCGTATGAGCGTCAATCTGGAACTGCCAACTGCGGAAGGCTTATCCAAATTAGCACCTAATAAGCACCGCAAAAATATACTTGGACCAATGAGACTGATTCAGCAGGGAATTACACAAAGTAAAAATGAACTTACGGTGTATAAGCATGCCGCAGGGTTTGTTCCGGGAGGACAGTCCACGCAGATGATTGTTGGGGCAACACCCGAAAGCGATTATCAGATTATGACGGTAGCAGAGAATCTGTATCACAAGTTCGACCTAAAAAGAGTATACTATTCGGCATTTGTCAGTGTGAATGAGGACAAGGAGCTTCCTTCCCTTCCGGGAGGACCACCGTTGCTTAGAGAGCATCGCCTGTACCAGGCGGACTGGCTGCTGCGGTTTTATGGATTTAAGACAGAAGAACTGTTAAGTGAGCAGAAACCCAATTTTAATATTCTGCTTGACCCTAAGGCAGATTGGGCACTGCGCCATTTGGAGCAGTTTCCGGTGGAAATTAACCGGGCGGATTATCAGATGCTGTTACGTGTGCCGGGAATTGGCGTGAACAGTGCAAGGCGGATTACACAGGCAAGACGGCATGGCAATTTAAAATTTGATGATTTAAAGAAGATTGGCGTAGTTCTGAAAAGGGCACTATACTTTATTACCTGTAATGGGAAAATGATGTATCCGACGAAACTGGAAGAAGACTATATTACACGGAATCTGGTGGACCGGAAAGAAAAGCTTCCGTTTGACAGGGATGGTATGACGTATCAACAGCTTTCCCTGTTTGATGATCAGCAGACAATTATATGGAATAAGGCAGTGGGGTAACAGATGGAAGAAATTTATCTTATCTGTGAAGATTCCATCGAAGGAATTTTTACAGCAATATACGATGCCTATTTGTTAAAAATACCAACGGAGCAGATTCATTTATGTACCAGCGAAGAGGACAACTTCCGATTGTTTGCTACTTATCGGAGATGCTTGCCGGATGAAGAGAAAACGCGGAAGGTGTCTTCAAGGATTCTTCGAAGTTTTGGCACAGATACGTATTACCGATTGTGTCAGGCAATGGCGTCCAAGGAAAGCGATAAGGCGGATGCTGTTTTTCATACGGTGGCAGAAGGGCTTCGCATGAAAAATCAGAAAAACATATTGGAAAATCTTACGAATCCTTATATCTACAGAACTTTTGAACTTTCCAGAAACGTTGGGAAGGAGGCGCATGCCCATATTGAATTTCTTCGTTTCAGGGAGTTAAAGTCGGGATTGCTCTATGCGGAAATTGAACCGAAAAATAATATCATCACATTTCTTGTACCACATTTTGCCGACAGGCTACCATTGGAAAATTTTGTGATTTATGATGTACATCACCGTATTTTTGCAGTTCATGAAGCAAAAAAGGACTGGTATCTTGTATATGGAAAGGAAAAAGCGTCTACAATAGAAGATAAGCTCTCGGATAAAGAAAAAATATACGGGGAACTGTTTACGGAATTTTTTCATACAATATCCATAAAAGAACGAGAAAATCCGAGGCTTCAGATGAACATGTTGCCACTTCGTTACCGGGAGTATATGACAGAGTTTCAGCAGAATGCAAGAAAATAAGAACAGCTACTTTACAAACACTAAATGGAGTGGTAATCTTTCTTAGAACCACTAGAATTGGGAATCTATGGAAGTGTTTCCATTTAGGTGGTGCCAAGTAGTAGAAAGTAAGGTGAGCGTATGGTACAGCGTAAAATCAAATTGCGCGCAGATGACGTGAAAGCTTTTGTAAACGCAGCTTCCAGATGTGATTTTGACATTGACGTATTTTATAACAGATATGTAGTAGATGCCAAATCAATCGTAGGCGTGTTGGGTTTGGATTTAAGCAAGGTATTAACAGTATCCTATAATGGATATAATAGTGAGTTTGAAAAGCTTCTTAGTCATTTGGCAATTGCAAGTTAATGACCGATAAAGTTAGACATAAGATATGGACTCCCTGAGAAGGATTGCTTACAATCTTTTTAGGGAGTTTCTTCATTTTATTAGAACCAGTGCGAAAGAAAGATAAAGGGACAACATATGGAAGTACATGTTTCTGTACGAAACCTTGTAGAATTCATACTCCGGTCGGGAGATATAGATCATCGAAAAACAGTTGCTCCTGAAAATGCAATGCAGGAGGGAAGCCGTATTCACCGCATGATACAGCGGAGAATGGGGGCTGATTATCATGCAGAAGTTCCGCTCTGTTTTGTGCATGAAACACCCAATTACCACATTGTAATTGAAGGACGTGCGGATGGAATTATTGATTCCAGAGAACAGAATGCGGATGAACTTGTTACCATCGATGAGATAAAGGGTACTTACCGTGAAATCCATAAAATGAAAGAGGCAGACCAGGTTCATGTTGCACAGGCATGCTGTTATGCATATTTTTATGGAAAACAAAATGGACTTCCAGCAGTACGTGTCCGAATTACTTATTGCAATATCGATACCGAAGAAATCCGGTATTTCCATTTTGAATATACAATGCGACAGTTGGAAAACTGGTTTATGGATTTGATTGGACAGTATCAAAAGTGGGCGGATTTCCAGTATGAATGGCAGGAGCTACGGCAACAGTCGATTCAGGGACTCGTATTTCCATTTGAATACCGGAGTGGTCAGAAGGATTTGGTGACCTATGTATATCAGACGATATACCATCGCCGAAAACTGTTTCTGGAAGCACCGACAGGTGTCGGTAAGACGATATCTACGGTCTTTCCGGCAATTAAGGCCATGGGAGAGGGCATGGGGCAGAGAATATTCTATCTCACTGCCAAAACGATTACCAGAACAGTTGCGGATGAAACCTTAAACATTCTCCGAGGGCAGAAATTACGTATGAAATCGGTAATTCTTACGGCAAAAGAAAAAATCTGTTTTATGGAAGAAACGGAATGCAATCCGGTAGCATGTCCCTATGCTAAGGGACACTTTGACCGTATCAATGATGCCATTTATGATTTGCTGATTCATGAAGATAATTTTAACAGGGAAAAAATCGAAGAGTATGCACAGAAGCATCAGGTGTGTCCATTTGAAATGAGTCTGGACATGAGCCTTTTTGCAGATATGATTATATGCGATTACAATTATTTGTTTGACCCGCATGTTTATCTCAAGCGTTTCTTTTCGGAGGGAGTAAGAGAGGATTATCTATTTCTGATTGATGAGGCTCATAATCTGGTAGACCGGGGAAGAGAAATGTATAGCGCGACTCTCCAAAAGGAAGAGTTTCTCTCCCTGAAAAAAGTAGTAAAGGATTATGATTCCTGGATTTACCGGAATCTGGAAAAATGTAATAAGGAACTGCTGGAGCTGAAACGTTCCTGCGAGGAGTATCTTTGCTGGGAGGAGGAAGATATTGCTCCGTTTGTGCGTGGAGTAATCCGATTATCCGGGTCCATAGAAAATTATCTGGAGGATCATGAAGAGAGTCCCATCCGGGAGGAACTGCTGGAGTTTTACTTTAAGCTTTCCCATTTTCTGCTGATTCATGAAAAACTGGACGAGCATTATGAAATATATACGCAGTTTACGGAGAATAACTGCTTTGAGTTGAAGCTGTTCAATGTAAATCCTTCCCGCAATCTGTTGGAATGTATGATGCGGGGGCGCAGCACCATCCTGTTTTCTGCCACGCTTCTGCCAATTCAGTACTATAAGCAGCTGCTTGGAGCACAGGAAGGGGATTATGAGGTTTACGCCAAATCGGTGTTTGATGTGAGGCGTAAGGGACTGTTTATTGCAAATGATGTCACAAGCAAATATTCCAGGCGCAATGATATGGAATATTACAATATTGCATCCTATATCCACCGTATTGTCCAGATGCGTGATGGAAATTATATGGTATTCTTTCCATCGTATGCTTTTTTACATAAGGTGTTGGATTTATATGAAGAGCATTTTCAAGAAGCAAACCAGGAATGCCTTGTACAGGATGAATACATGAACGAACAGAGCAGAGAAGAGTTTTTAAGTAGATTCAGCGAGTGTGCGGGAGAAGAAGAAACCCTGCTTGGCTTTTGTGTTCTGGGAGGAATTTTTAGTGAAGGAATCGATTTAAAGAATGACCGGCTGATTGGTGCAATTATTGTGGGAACCGGGTTCCCCATGGTATGCAATGAGCGTGAAATTTTAAAGAAATATTTTGAACGCCAGGGAGATAATGGATTTGATTATGCATATCGCTATCCGGGAATGAACAAGGTTATGCAGGCGGCAGGCAGGGTTATCCGGACGGCAGAGGATGTTGGAATTGTAGCTTTGCTGGACGAGCGTTTTTTGACGCCACCGTATCAACGAATGTTTCCAAGAGAATGGAGAGAGTATGTGGATATCTCTTTGCAGGGGATTGGACATGAAATAGAAAGATTTTGGAACGAATGGCTCTGAAAATTGCAAAATGACGTCATTTTCTAAGGCATAAGTTATACAAGTCATCATATATGACAAATATGTCATTGTGGATAACTATGTGGAAACTGGGGATTTCTTTTTAAAAATGACATATTTTGAAAATAGTTATCAACAAATATTTGAATGAAAAATGATTGTAAAAGTAAAAAATACTGAACTGGTCAATTATGTGAGGTGCAAAATTGACTGAATTGTATAATAAAGAGTTTTTACCTATATAAAGGGAGGAAAATCGTAATGAATCATCAGTTTTGGGCTTATGAAAGTGTATTTTATCAGATTTATCCATTGGGATTTTGTGGGGCACCCTTTGAGAACGATGGTGTGCTGACCCATAAAATAAAGAAAGTGGAAGAATGGATTCCACATATGAAGCGGTTGGGAATCAATGCGATTTATTTTTCACCATTGTTTGAATCGGATACCCATGGATATAATACGAGAGATTATAAAAAGGTAGATGTCCGCCTTGGAACAAATGAAGATTTTAAAGAGGTCTGTCAGAAATTACACGAAAATGGAATCCGTGTCGTACTGGACGGAGTATTTAATCATGTCGGTCGCGGATTTTATGCGTTTCAGGATGTTCTCAAGAACCGTGAAAATTCAAGATATGTTCATTGGTTTCATATTAATTTTGGAGGAAACTCCAATTATAATGATGGTTTATGGTATGAAGGCTGGGAAGGAAATTATGATCTGGTAAAACTGAATCTGCAAAATCCCGAAGTAGTAGCACATATATTAGATGCCGTAAAGTATTGGATTGATGAATTTGATATTGATGGTCTGCGGCTGGATGTTGCCTATTGTCTGGATGAAAACTTTGTAAGAACATTGCGGAGTCATACGGATGGCTGGAAACAGGATTTCTATCTTTTGGGGGAGATGCTTCACGGAGATTATAACAGGCTTATGAATGACAGTATGCTTCATTCGGCGACAAATTACGAATGTTATAAAGGATTGTATTCCAGCTTTAACAGCATGAATTTGTTTGAAATCAACCATTCTCTGCTGCGGCAGTTTGGGCCGGAAAACTGGACCTTATATAAAGGAAAGCATTTACTGTCTTTTGTGGATAATCATGATGTGACGAGAGTGGCAAGTATATTGAATAATGAAAAACATCTGCCGCTGATTTATGCGTTATGTTTTGGAATGCCCGGAATCCCATGTATTTATTATGGAAGCGAATGGGGAGCAAAGGGGGACAAAGGACAGGGTGACCCGGCATTGCGTCCATGCTTTGAAGAACCGCAGTTTAATGAGTTGTCATTGTTTATCAGTAAACTGGCAGCAGCAAAGAAGCAATCTTATGCATTAAATTATGGAGCATTTTACTCTAAGGTACTGACAAACGGGCAGTGCGTGTTTGAAAGATATAGCGATGAGGAGAGGGTATACGTGGCAATCAATGCACAGGACAGTCCATTCTATGCAGGATTTGATGCGGGAACAGAACGGCTTGTGGACTTGATTTCCGGGGAAGAAATCGAGTTCCACGGAGGAATGGAGTTACCTCCGTACAGTGCTTTTTATTTAAAAGCAAAATAATATATTGACATATAATATTATACGCGGTATAGTATGTTTTGAAAACAATATTATACCGCGTATAATATTGCGCAGATTTAGTGAATGTAATGAGCAGATTTAGACAAACACGAAAGAAAGGAGAGAGTCGATGGTATTTAATACAGGAGCAGCATTGCTTGACGCGATTGTTCTGGCTGTTGTTGCAAAGGAACCGGAGGGAGCATATGGTTATAAAATTACACAGGATGTTCGTACCATTATTGCACTTTCCGAATCGACGCTGTATCCGGTACTCCGGCGATTACAGAAAGATGAGTGCCTGACGGTTTATGACCGGGAATGTGCCGGCAGAAACCGCAGATATTATATGGTTACCGAAAAGGGAAAGGAACAGCTTGCAATGTATCATAAGGAATGGAAGGCGTATTCACAGAAGATAAATCAAATTTTTGAGGGAGGATTCGAGCATGAATAGATTTGAGTTTATGAGGCGCCTGGAAGAACTGCTTTCAGATATATCGCCGAATGAAAAAGAAGAGGCACTTACATATTATAATGATTATTTTAATGATGCAGGAGAAGAAAATGAGCAACAGGTAATTATGGATCTGGAAAGTCCGGAGCAGGTTGCAAAGGTTGTAAAAGAAGGATTGGGATTTCAGAAACAGCCGGAAAATATACCACCTCAGCAGACACCGGAGCCGGCACCCGCAGCAGAAGAAAAGAAAGATTCGTTACCGGCATGGGCAATTGTTTTGATCGTAATCGGAGTAATCTTTGGTTCACCGTTGATTCTCTCTCTGGCAGCAGCTCTTCTCGGGGTTGCACTGGCAGTGATAGCTACCCTTCTTTCCATTGTTTTGGCATTTGGAGTAACGGCATTGGCGCTGTTTGTATGTGGAGTGGTATTTCTCATTGTAGGATTTATTATCGTTCCCGAGAGCTTTTGGCTAGCAATTGCATTAATAGGTTCGGCCTTATTGATGGGAGCAATTGGAATTCTGTTTATGATTCTTACCGTGCTGCTTGTAGGAGTTGCAATACCGGCAATGTGTCGTGGAATGGCATTATTATGGAAGAAAATATTCCATAAAGAAAAGGGGAGGGGCTAGTTATGAAAAAATTTACGAAAATAAGTCTGATTGCAGCCGGAATACTTGCTGCACTGGGAGTTGTTTTGATGGGAATCAGTCTGGTATTTGGCGGATATAGGAACATAAGAAATGCGATGAGGTCCGGAGAGGTTCTGGATACATTTGAACAGGTAGCAGAGCGGACGGGAGTTCAGATTTCTTTTCCAGATGGAGGATGGGGAATCAATTTATCTTCTGCAGAAAATGGCAGGGAAGATAAGCTTGTGATTAACGGAGAAGAAATTGGTATGCAGGATGCTTCTTATGAGTTTTCAACAGAAGAAGTACAGGATATGGCGATTTCCCTTGGAGCAGGTGAATTCGAAATCCGAAAAGGAAATGTGGACCAAATTGCAATGGAACTGCAGGGTGTAGGTTCCTGGGATTATTCGGTAAGTGGTGGAACATTGTCACTTGATATGAAGTCAACCGGCGGAATATTGCTGGGGGATGGTCCTAAAAATGTCATAAAATGTGTTATAGAAATACCACAAAATTACAATCCCGAGCAGATTGAGCTGGATTTGGGTGCAGGTCAGGTAACACTTTCTGATTTGGAAGTAGAGAATCTTTCACTGAGTGTCGGAGCAGGACAGATTATTTGTAAAAATGTCAGAAGTCAAAATGCGGATATTGATGTAGCGATTGGAGAATGCCAGTTTCAGGGAGAAGTAAAAGAAGATATGGAAATTAATTGTGCAACAGGTCAGGTGGTTGCAAGGCTGACAGGCAGGGAAGAGGATTATAATTATGAACTTTCCTGTGCACTTGGCAGTATCCGTATCGGAAAAATAAACCTCAGTGGTTTTGGCGGCAGCAAGAGTATGGATAACGACTCGGATCGTAACATGACAATAGACTGCAGTACAGGAAATGTGGAAGTGGATTTTGAAGAATAAAAAAGAGGACTGACGTTGGTCAGTCCCCTCAGACTGTAGACAAAGTCCTCGGCAAAAAGCCGAGGATTTTGCCGTATTAGAGAGGCAAAAAGTCAGTATTTTC
>CAKRVA010000010.1 GCA_934408585.1 uncultured Lachnospiraceae bacterium | reverse complement strand
AAAGAAAAGACTATGACTTAATAGTAATAAAGACCTTGGAGAGGGTCTCTAAAAACTACTACTATATAATACGAGGATACATAGAGAAGAATGAAGTGTGAAAATTGTGGTGCAGATTTGCACATCGAACATCAAAGGTGTCCATACTGTGGAACAACGAATCCTTACTACAAAAAGCATCGGGAAGATATGAACCGGTATCAGCAGGAATTCCAGGAAACGAAACAAGATGTTTATCGCGTGACAAATCGTTATACAGGTCTTTCGGTCCGCATAACAATTGTTGCGGTACTGGTGGCACTGAATGCACTTGCCTTTTTTGGAAGAGAGGTGCTTGCAGACCAGATTTCATATGAAATGCAGTGTTCCCGGGATGTCAGGCAGGCAGATGTTTTCCGTGCGGAATTAGAGCGGATGGAACAGGAGGGTGACTATATAGGAATTACACAGTTTTGTAACAGTCATAATGTGTGGCGTGTGGATGCATTGGATGATTTTTCACAGATTCGAATTGTTTGTGGAAATTATGAATACATCTACTATGCAGTTATGAAGCTGGTATATTATAGTAAACATGACCCGGAACGGGATATTGAGTATCAGCTGGATTTGATTGATTCCTCGCTGAAAGAGATTTATCAGGCAATGGACAGACAGGAATCTTATGGAGACGACAGTGCATATTCCGGAAGCCATAAGGAGACCATGGAGAAATGCTTAGAGCAGATTTATGCTCTTCTGTATACATACTGTAATGTTTCCAGGGAGGATTTGCAGAAATTTCCGGAATTATCATCGGTACAGAGAAGAATCATTTTAGAGGAGGGCGTACGGTTAAATGAAGCGGGATAATAAAAATATCTGGATAGCTGTAATTACCATATTGGTAGTAATTCTTGTTATAAATGTTGTGGCTTTGTTTGCACGTATCTTTCAGGGGCAGGAACCAATTACATATAGCGAAAGCTCACTGATGTACGATGTTGCAGATGAAAGGTACTTTCGACTGGTGGAGGATATTAAGACGAATGAAAATGCTCCGGGAGATTACATGAAAGGCTTTTCAGAGTATAAGGCAGTTGCAGATTACTATGAAGCAGTTTCTTTGCAAAAGGCGTTTGCTGCATACGGAGACGAGCAGGAAGCACAGAAATGGGCAGACAAGGCGGAAGCAAGCCAGAATAGCATGGGGGATTATGCTTTTACAAAAGAAAAAATAGACCGGGAATTTGAAATGAAATAAAAAGAAAAGCAAGGAGCCACAAAAGGTTCCTTGCTTTTTTATGCAGTGGAAAGAGGGAAAAGAATTAGTACTTCTTTACTTCTTCTTCACCATTCATAACACGTAATGCGCCCTGAGTAAGAGCAAGAAGCTCATCTTCGCCAGGATATACGGTAATCGGTGCGATAAATCCAACACGTTCTGCAAGACCATCGGTTACGCTCTTATTATAAGCAATACCACCGGTCATGATAATCTGGTCAACTTTTCCGTTCAAAACAGCTGCCATAGAACCGATATCTTTTGCAACCTGAAGAATGAAGGCTTCACGAACTTCTTTTGCATGGTCATCACCATCGTTTACCATCTTTTCTACGTTACGCATGTCGTTGGTTCCGAGGTATGCATTGAATCCGCCGTTACCATTAATCTTCTTGTAGATTTCCTTTTCGGTATATTTACCGGAGAAGCACATTTTGATTAAAGCTCCGGAAGGAACAGCACCGGCTCTTTCCGGTGAAAAAGCACCATCACCATCTAAGGCATTAAAGACATCAACAACACGTCCGTTTTCATGGGCACCTACGGAAACACCACCGCCCATGTGAACAACAATCAGACGTAAAGAATCATAAGCAACATTCTTTTCTTTTGCAAAGCGTTTTGCAACTGCTTTCTGGTTTAATGCATGGAATACGCTGGTACGTGGAAGCTCAGGAACTCCGGAGTAACGTGCGATAGGCATCAGCTCATCAACAACAACGGGGTCTACAATATAAGAAGGAACTCCGATGGAATCACCGATTTCTCTTGCAAGGATACCGCCAAGGTTAGAAGCATGCTGTCCCTGTTTTCCAATCTTTAAATCTTCGAGTAATTCATCTGTTACGGCATAGGTTCCGCCTGGAATTGGCTTTAACATACCGCCACGTCCAACAACAACCTGAAGAGAATGAATATCGAAATTCTTTTCTTTTAAAAGGTTCATAATGATTTCCTTACGAAAATCCTTCTGGTCAACAATGCTGGCATATTGAGCAATTTCTTCTGTGGAATGACGGAGAGTTTCTTCAAATAATAAGGTTTCGTCTTCAAAAACACCAATTTTGGTAGAAGTGGAACCTGGATTGATAATTAAACTTTTAATAGACATCTCAGTATTCTCCTTGTTTGTTTTTTATTTTGGAATGGTTATGCCGTTTTTACTTCAAAGAAGCAGCAACGACAGCACCAAGAGCCAATGAATTTACTTTTACTTCAACAGAGTCGGAACGGGAGGTCAAGATAACCGGTGCCTTTGTTCCGGTAAGAATGTTTCCGTTTACCACTTTTGCGGTATGTACCATTGCCTTATATACAAGGTTGCCGGCATGAATATCAGGGAAAAGAAGAATATCTGCATCACCCTGGATTGCACGGTCAGTAGCACCTTTGTGCTTAGCAGCTTCCGGATCAATGGCAAGGTCTAAGGAAAGAGGACCGTCTACGATACATCCTGTAATTTTTCCCTCCTTGTTCATCTGGGTAAGTTCAGCAGCTTCTACGGTAACAGGCATTTTCGGATTGACAACTTCAACAGCAGCAAGAGGAGCTACCTTTGGATTCTCAATACCACATGCCTTGGTGATTTCCAAAGTATTGTTAATGATATTTACCTTATCTTCCAAAGTAGGGTATGGCATAAATGCAACGTCTGTTAAGAACAGTAAGTGGTCAATGCCTTCTACATCAAATACACATACATGGGAAAGAGCCTTTCCGGTTCTTAAACCTACTTCTTTGTCAAGAACGCTCTTCAAAAATCCCTTCGTGTCAATAAGTCCTTTCATATACATATCTGCTTTGCCATCATGAACAAGCTTAACAGCTGTGCGGGCAGCTTCGGTAACGTCTTCGACGTTAATGATTTCAAATCCGCTCAAATCAATGTTTAATGATGCAGCGATTTCGCGGATTTTTGCTTCGTCACCAACTAAGATGGCATCTGCAATTTTACGTTCTTTTGCAACTTTTACGGCTTCCAATACGGCAGAGTCCTGGGCAACTGCAACAGCTACCTTTTTCGTACCGCATTCATTGACTTTTGCGATTAAGTCAGCAAATGTTTTACTCATGGTTACTTCCTCTTTTCGTTATATTTCTTCATCATAATAATGAAGTGAAACTTTAATTAATCAACATCGTTAAAATAATAACACTTAATAATGGAAAATGCAATGATTCTGCGGTGGATTTCTGTTTCTGTTCTAATTTGCTTTCTATTATTTCTACGGATTTAAAAGTTATGGATGTAAAAGGTATGGATTCGGGGGTAATTTAGGGAGGCGCATTAGGGGGCGTCGTATTTGAGGCGGTTTGATTTTCTATATGAAGAAAAAGCGGCGTGAAATGTCCAAAGTGTAAGATTTGCCGTAGTTGGATTTTCTATATGGAAAATAAGCGGCGTGAAATGTCCAAAGTGTAAGATTTGCCGTAGTTGGATTTTCTATATGGAGAAAAAGCAGGATGAAATATCCCCAAATATCAGATGCATTTTCTATATGGAAAATAAGGAAGTCATAATGTCCAAAAAGGCGCTAAAATTTGGACATTATAGGAGGTTTGCTTGACTATATAGAAAAAATTGGGTATTGGAGATGTGAAAATATGCATATAGAAAAAAATTTCTCTTTTTGGGGATGTAATATGAAGAAAATAATGCATATAGAAAATGAGCAATTATGTGGGGCATAAGAGGAAGAACAACGTCAGAGGTATTATCATATGGTTAAAATGTCAAACATAAGATATCATTTTATGATAATATAGGTAGTAGAAAATAATGTGTATAGAAAACGAAGGAGGATAGCTTATGATTTTTGCTATAGAGTGTGTTGTTGCATGTGTTTTATTTACGGTTGCGTTAGAGATATTGTGTGCGAGGCGAAGAGAGATTTTTATAAATGATTATCCTCCTGTGGTGTCAGATAAGCTGCGTGATTTGAATGTGGTTGCAGAAAAACCGCCGGCAAAAAAGAGTGACATCATTCGCAAATTAATAGCAATGGTTGTTTATGCTGTTTTATTTGCGCTTGTTTTGCGATTTGTTAATGGTATCACAACATTTGCAAAAGCAACATTAACCGCATATCTTTTGTGGCTGGTGGTTGATTGGTATGACTTTTTGGTGGTGGATATTTTATTTGCCCCTTTTGATAAATTCTACAAGATGGCTAAAGTAAGTCCAGTTGAAAAATCAGCAGTTTGGTTTCATTTTAAAGGAAGTGTAAGAGGAATGATTATTGGACTTGCATTTGCACCTATTGTTGGTTTGATTGTAATGTTGATATAAAATAGCAAGTTTCGGGGGACTGTATGAAAAAAATAAATGCTATTTTGAATACCATCATGGGATGTTTTGCAGGGGTATTTATTGGGAATTCAATATATACTTTTGTGGATTATAAAACGCATCCTGCATTGTATGAAGTGAATTCGGCTCCGTGGTATACCAGTATTTTGATGCATGGTGCAGTCACTTTTGCAGTGTTGGTGATTTGTGTGTTGATAAAAGTAGCGGTGAAATGGTACATAAGAAGTAAAAATTGATTTAGAAAAGATGGTAATTGGAAGTTGCAAAGGTGAAAATATGGAATATGATTGTGGTTTTACAAAGGGAAGTAAATGGTTTAGATATCGTGTGGCAGCAATTATTATCGAGAATGATTGTGTGCTGTTTGCAGGCAATGAATTAGACGATTATTACTATTCTATCGGCGGTGGAGTCCATATAGGAGAGTCTGCAGAAGATGCTGTAAAGAGAGAAGTCCTGGAAGAGACCGGTGTTTCATATGAGATTGATCATTTGGCGGTAATTCATGAAAATTTTTTTGAGCCCCAAAATGGTTCATTGGCAGGGATGGATTGCCATGAGATTTGTTTATATTTTATGATGAAATCAAGAGGAACACAGGAACTTCACAGTAAGAGTACAACACTGGACGGTGTGAAAGAAAGTATGTATTGGCTGCTTATAAGCGATTTAGATAAATATAAGGCATTTCCAAGTTTTATGAAGGACTACTTAACTGGAAAACACACAGGAATTGAGCATATAGTAACAGATGAGAAAAGGAAAATTTAAGACTAAAGAGTATAAATATAAGTGAATACAAGGAAGAAAGCAAATGAAATTTCAAAAGGCAAGTGAAGCTGATTTTCACATGATACAGAAATTCTATTGGAATGTGATTGATGATATACATAGGAACAATGTAAATAATGAAAATCTTGGATGGGAAAAAGGCGTTTATCTATCGGACAATTTTATTCAGAGCAGCCTTGTCAAAGGGGAACTCTATACCTTGATAGAAAATGATACTTTATATGCCTGTGTTATCCTGAACAGCGAACATAATGAGGGATATGATAACTGTACATGGGGTATCGTCTGTGATTCCAGTGAAGTCCTGACTCCTCATGCGCTTGCCGTCAACCCAGAGTTACAAGGAAAAGGGATTGGCAAAATTGTAGTAGAAAATATATTGAATATTGCAAGGGCAGAGCATAAAAAAGCGGTACGACTTGATGTCCTTGGTGCCTGCAAAGCAGCAGAACGACTCTATACAAGTTGTGGTTTTCAATTTGTCGAAGCAAAGGAAATGTTTTACGAAGATACGGGTTGGACAGAGTACAAAATGTATGAATGGAACCTATAACGTTCGACTTGGTGGTTTGGATTTTCTATATGGGAAAATGTCATCAAAAAATATCCCCCAAATTGCAGCTTGAACGTTTGGATTTTCTATATAGAAAAATATCATCAAAAAATATCCACCAGCGACAGGGACATTTTCTATATGAAAAAATAAGAAGTCATAATATCCAAAACAAGGTAAAATTTTGGATATTATAGAGAGTCTGTTTTTCTATATAGAAAAAATTGGGTTTTACATAAGAGGAAAATATACATATAGAAAAAATTTTCTTGATTTTGGGATGTAATGTAAAGAAAAAAGTGGATATAGAAAATGAGGGATTATAAGAATATACTAGTTCGATAAATCGAAGATTTGTCGGATTAATCAAGTCTATTGAATATACAAATTGGAATTGGAGTGATGCTATGAGTCTTTTCAATGATAAATATAATGCTTTCCTTATAGAATTGGGACAAGGAAGAAAAATGGTTCTTTCAACTTCTGAAAATAATAGAGTGTCATCAAGAATGATGAGTGTTATCCAATTTGATGGTATGTTTTATTTTCAGACAGACAATACCATGAAAAAATATCGTCAAATCAAATCCAACAGAAATGTTGCTTTGTGTATAGATAATATTCAAATAGAAGGTATATGTGAAGAAAAAGGTCGCCCATTGGATAATATTCAGTTCTGCGATATATACCAAAAGTGTTTTCGAGGCTCATTTGATGCATATTCGTCATTAAAGAATGAACGGCTCTTTGTTGTAAAACCATTATTTGTTGAACGCTGGATATATAGGAACGGCGTTCCTTACATGGAAACATTTGACGTTGAAAATAAACAATATAATTATAAAGAATATTTGGGCTCATAACTTCAACTTTGTAAAACTAGAAAATCAGAAATTGTCGGTACTATATTCAAGGTTTATTTCGTGTTTATATCAACTTTTATATTATATAATCCAAATCAGAAAAGGAGTTGATAAAATATGAACCAAAAGAAAATTGGAGCATTTATTGCAGAGTGTAGAAAAAGAAAAAAACTGACACAATTGGAATTGGCTGAAAAATGTGGTGTGACGGACCGTTCTGTTTCAAACTGGGAAAATGGAGTTTGTTTACCAGATGCAAGCTTATACAGATTACTTTGTGACATACTGCAAATATCTGTCAATGAATTATTTGCGGGTGAATTTGTTTGTGATGAAAAATATAAAAATATAGCAGATGAAAAACTTCTTATGTTGTTGGAACATGAGCTGTATGATACTTCTTCCAGAGAGATAAGTTTTGACGAGTTTCGCAATGCTTTAAAGAGAATGTCAGAAGTAACTCTGCTTTTACAAAGATTTGAAAACAGACAAGAGGCAATAACTTATCTTATGAATGAAACCGGACTGCCGGTGAAAGAGTGCACTTCCGCATATGATATCTATATGGAAATGTTTGATTCTAAATAATATAAATTTGATAGATATAGTCCACCTAAATATTGTAGATTTTCTTTTGGGCAAAATTGATAGTATGCTTAGTTAGTGCCACAAAATGAGAAAAAGTTTTAATTTGTGGCACATTTTTGAGAATAATTAATATTTCATCTATTTAAGGTTAAAGAATCTGGTAACTCTGGATTTCCAAATGCGAAGGAGCATAGAATTATGGTCAATAAAAGATACTATGAAAAACTTGGCGGTTTCTCTTATGTTTTGGATGAGCTAAGAAAGAAGATTGGAAGTCAGCAGACGGATGTTCTGATTAAAGATGCAGTAAATCTTTGCAATGAATTATGTGATAAATACAAAGATTTGTCTAAAAAGGAAAGGATACATACCGAACAGATGATTTTTCCGAGAGCTGCTTTTTATCTACAGATGATCAAATATATCTCGCGTGAAGAAGCCACAAGCTTAATCGAAGAAGCTGTAAAAATAGGTGTAGAACCTGATCGAAAACGTCTGAATGCTGTGACTAGGATTCCGTTTATTCGACCTCTTTTCTTTAAGATATTACCCAAGATGATTGATACCATGTTCAATGAAGAAGTAAGTTTTAAAACGACAGAATTTGAATCTGACAACAAACATTACAAGGCTGATGTTTTGCAATGCCCCTATATGAAGTATTGCGAATTGCTGGGATGCAAAGAATTAACAGCTACTTTCTGCTTGAGCGATGACCGTGTCTTTGGGAATATGTCCGGTATCACCTTCAAGCGGCAAGGCACGATAGGACGAGGCAGTGATAAATGTGATTTTTATTTTTACAGGAATTAGTGATGTGTGAAAATACTGGATAAATTCCAACATAGTAATTATACGTTATGACAGGCGGAGTGAGCGGCTCAAATAACAAAGACCATCAAAGGAGAGCATACATTATGATAAGAGAAATGGCAGCATTTATTATCTGGTCAATACTTGGCTGTGCGATGATTGGAATAGGAATCAGTGCCTTTTTTTCAAAGAAAGCAGTTGGCTTTTGGGCGAATGTTAAGACGTTTCCGGTGAGTGATATAAAGGGATATAATTGTGCAACCGGCAAGTTGCTTATTCTGTATGGAGTGATTTTCATTGTGTTGGGAACACCGTTACTCAGCAGTCAGAATACGCCGTATATTTTGTTGTCCGTGCTGGGAGTGATGCTGGAAACCATAGCAATAATGATAATTTACAGTTTGGTGATTGCCAAGAAGTACAGAGCGTGATAAGTACTTGCAGATAACGGGAAGTGGATTTGCAGATATTTGAGGCATTATTTTGATTATGGAATTATCATCGGTGGAATCAGAGGAGGTTGATGGCGTGAAAATATATGAAGTGCAGGAAAGAAAGCCTTCACTATTGGAAAATCTGCTAAATATCTGGGAAGATTCTGTCCTGGCAACGCACCTCTTTCTATCAGACGAGGAGATAAATCAGATTAAGGAATATGTCCCACAGGCTTTGAGCGGAGTGGAGCATCTGATGATTGCGGAAAATGAATCCCATAAGGTGATTGCTTTTATGGGAACGGAAAATAACCGCTTGGAAATGCTGTTTCTCTCTCCGGCAGAAAGAGGAAAGGGAATTGGCAGGAAGCTGGTACAATACGGGATTAGTAACTATGGAGTCCGGGAAGTGACGGTCAATGAACAGAACCCACAGGCGGTTGGATTCTATGAACATTTAGGTTTCGAGACATATAAAAGAACGGAACTTGATGAGGAAGGTAATCCGTATCCGCTTTTGTATATGAAACTACGAAATGGGAATTGATGGAGCACTCTTTTGAGGATAGAGTACTTCTTGTGTGCGGACAATAACCAGAACTATGGGGGAACTTAAACTGTTGGAAGAAGTACAGAAAAGAGGGCTTTTGTAGAGTCCAAATTGTGAAAATCATAAGTCGAGAAAACTCAGAACATTATAATTTGGAAAGAAAGGTGTTGGGTACATAACATATGAAAAAAAGAATTTGTATGATGATATTAATATTAATGGCATTGCTTTGCGATGGTTGTGGTAAAGAGGAAACAGCAGATAAAGAATTAAGTACTGAAAGTGAATTTTCACAAGTTGAAGAACAATCCAACGCTGCAAGCAAAGAGTACGATGATATCGAGTTGGATGATATACTGGAAGTAGATTTCACACATGACTATTCTGAAGATATCAAGGAGGATGTTGACTATGTAGTATCAAACTCAGCCTCTCTGCAAAAAGAACTAGAGAATATTGAAAAGATTACTGATAAATACATTCAGGTAGCAGATGCATCTCGATCGCAGTTAGAAATGAATCTATCAGCCAGATGGTTTTTTGTAATATGGGATACGGAATTGAATAACCTTTGGAGCAGATTTAGTAATTCTGCAGATCAGCAAACCAAGGATAAAATGCTGGAAGAACAGAGAAACTGGGTAGCTATGAAGGAAGAAGTGTTATTACTGTCAATAGGACCCAGAGAAGAAGGCGGTAGTGTGTATCCGGTCCTTCAGAATTTCTTTTTGGAGGAAATTACCAAGAATAGAGCTTATGTTCTTGCCAATGAATTGGCAAAGATAAAAGGTGAATTCTTTGTTATGCCGGAAAAATCTACAAAGTACGGTTACTTTGTGGACAATCAGGGAACAGAAAACGTATATAGTGCATTGATTACCCAACAGGGACGGGTAGGACAAAGGGATGAAGTAATTATCTCCATTTACAGGCGAGGTGAAATAGAAGGAATTTTTGTTGATAATGGAAACGGAGAACTGGAATTTACATCAGATGATGAAAGCATAAAAGGAATCATCAAAATTGATGGATGGGATGGTGCGAGTTTTAAAATTACTGAGATATCAGGTGACTCTGTTTTCTCCATTGGAGAAGAATTTAGATTTCCTTTTGTGTTTTGACGTTTTGGACTTTCTATATGGAAAAGTACTATCAAAAAATATCCACCAGTGAGAGGAACATTTTCTATATGAAAAAAATAAGAAGTCATAATGTCCAAAACAAGGTCAAATTTTGGACATTATAGAGAGTCTGTTTTCTTATATAGAAAAAATTGGGTTCTATGTAAGTGAAAAATACGCATATAGAAAAAATTTTCTTGTTTTTGGGATGCAATATGCAGAAAATAATGCATATAGAAAATGCGGAACTATACGGATATACTTATTCGATAAAATAGGAAGTTATAGAATAGAGGAATTTTGAGTTGAATAGCCATAAAAATGAATCCTTGTCCTCGCAGGACTTATTAAAGAAAATAGTGATAATTGTGACAGGTTCTGTTGTTGCAGCCTATGGCATTACGCTCGCACTGTATGCAGGATTTGGCGGTGCCACGCTTGCGGTGCTGTGGCAGGGCATAGCGGAAACATTTCATCTGAGCATTGGTATGGCATCTTTTGCTGTAGCCGTGGGAATGATTTTGTTTGCACTGATTTACGATAAAAGTCAGATTCATATAGGAACTGTACTGTATCAAATTGTATACAGTGCCTGTGTAGATTTATTTGCAACCTGCCATGTATATAGTACTTCTAGATGGATTAACTTTTTTATCATGTTGCTGGGGGTAATTTTGTTTGCCATCGGAACGGGACTATATGCGTCTGCCTCTCTTGGCAGAGGTTCCTATGAGGCAGTCACTTTTGCCCTGGCAGAAAAAAACAATTGGCAGGTCAAAATTGTCCGAATGGCATTAGATATTCTGGTTGTTGTAATAGGTGTTTTGCTTGGCGGAAAGTTTGGCATTTGTACAATCATTACGGTTATTATCTCAGGTCCGATTATCCAATTCGTCAATGCAAAAGCAAAGCAGTTTTTCAAGATAAGGTAACAAACGATGATAATAGAATACAGACGAGCAATACCAGAAGATGCAGAGCTTCTGATTGGCATTTATAATGCTTCGTTTTATAGTGATTATTTGAAATACGGCGAGTGTCCGGGATATGGAAAAACAAAAGAAATGATGGAAGAGTCAATATGTAAATATCCGAAGTTTATCATACTATGTGATAGGGAACCGGTTGGCTGTATTTCCTGTAAAGAGCTGGAAAAAAACACATATGAAATTGGCTGCTTATGCATTGTCCCGGAGTTTCAGGGCAAAGGCTTGGGGACAAAGGCAATTCAATTCGTAAAAACTTTTTATAAAGATTGGGAGAAATTTACTTTGGTAACACCCATAGATAAAAGTGAAAATGTAAAGTTCTATACCGAAAAGTGCGGATTTAACATGGTATCCACCGAGAAAGATGGAAATGTTGAGTTGGCGAGATTCGTTATAGAATAGAATACGGAAAGCACAGCGTGCGAGAAGCAAGAGATACTTTTGAAAATTGTAATAATAAATCCAAACTTAGAGGAGTACAAAATGGTTGAAATCTGGGATGCATATGATAAGCAGTTTTATAAAATAGCAAACGTCAAACTGATACGGGGAGAAACAATTCCGGATAGAATGTATCATTTGGTCAGCGAAATAATTGTGAGACATTTGGATGGAACATATTTACTCATGCAAAGGGATTTTAAGAAGAATTTAGGTGGAATGTGGGAGTTAACAGCCGGCGGTTCGGCATTGGCTGGTGAAACATCTTTAGACTGCGCAATCAGAGAATTAAAAGAAGAAACAGGTATTGAAGCCTCTGATTTGCTTGAAATTCGAAGAATCGTACATGAAGAACATCGTTCTCTTTATGTAGAATATTTATGTACTACGGAATGCGATAAAAATTCCATTATATTACAGGAAGGTGAAACGATTGCTTATAAATGGGTGGACAGAAATACTTTGGTAAATATGAAAATGGATACGTTAGCGTCATCAAGGACTTTTGCAATTATTAATGAATGCAATCTGTAAAATTGATATCCAACCAATGAAATCTACATGATGGGAGAAAATTTATGGCAGAACATATGAAGTTAAGTGATATACCAAAATTTTGTGCGGAAATAGAAAAGTGGCTGAAAGCACGATATGGAGAAGGGGAAGGCACTAAACTCTGGGAGGCAACCAGCCATCAGTATAACGAATATCTGGAAGAACTTCCCGATTACGGTGGAAAAAAGACCAGCCATGCACTCGCAATCTATGGTAGTATCATTATTTTTTCCATGTACCCACAACTTCCGGACCATCCACCGGTAGAAGAATTACAGGAGTTTGTCACAAATCTGTTTATGTCAGAATTTGCAAGATTGGGAAAGGTTATTAATCTGAATCGAAGTTTTGACATGTGGCTAATCAACAACGTTTTTCAAAAAGTGGGGAAAAAGGATCGAAAACAATACGCACAGCATCCAGCATGTTTCTGCAACATATCAGAGCCATACGATAAAAAGAATCATGCCGCCAGATACCATTTTACACAATGCCCGAATGCAGAATTTGCAAAAAAACATAATCTGATGCATGTACTTCCGCTTTTCTGCAATTCAGACTATTGGGGCATCAGCCAACTTCATGGAACTTTAATCCGTTGTGGTACTTGTGGAAACTCTGACAAATGCGACTATTGTGTGGTTGGGGATGAAAATCCTATGGCAAAAGAATATGAAGTGGTAAAAGATGAAGCAGGATTTTTCGTGAGTCGGAAGATTAAGAAATAATGGTATCTTCTTTCCATTTATAGAGTTGCATGAAATAGGAAATTACGAGGAGACAAATGAAAAAGTACATTACAATAGGTGTTATAATATTTCTACTTGTATTAGGTAGTGTGAGTTACGTTTTTTGCAACAATAAACCGGACAAGATAGAATGGAATGATGAGTTACTTTCTTACAAAGATATGAATTATGCAGACTATTTAAATTCCGGTGGAATGAATGCAGAATTCTACCATGGGGGACGGTTTGCAGCTACAATTCCCAAAAGTGACGTCGAAATCATTTTTGTCGGCGATTATGACGAGGAGACAGGGGAATATGTTCTCTCTGATTCTGCTACTGCAATTCGTTTGCAGGGGGCGATAGAGAAGTTTTGCGTGGGAGTGACTAGGAGCTTATCTGTAGAACAGTTTTTAGATGAATTAGCTTCTCAATACACTATAAAATATAGCATTCAAGAGGGCGGAGGAACTGCATATTATCCGGCGGACAATTATATTGCCGTCAAATGTGATTGTGACGGGGATCTGGTTATGGATATAGAATTGGATATATCACTTGATCAATCAGACAAGATTGAACCGGATACTTTCTGCTGGTTGATGTGGATTTAAATTCAGAAGAGAAGGGGAATTTTATGGAAAACAGAAAAGGATATGCCATTGTTTGTTGGGGAATATCAGCAGTCACTTTTCTTGCTGCACTTATGGTAAGTGATGGGAAAATGGAAAACTTAACAAAACAGGTAATCGCTTTATTCATAATGGCGATAATCTGGCTGATTTTAGGCATAACACATTGGATAAAACAGAATGCATAGGGGAAAAGAGAATGAACGATTCATTACGTGAGAGTTTGAGCTACTTTGGTTTATACAAAAAGATGTTTGGCGTACAGAAAAAGATTATTCCGGATGTTGTTTCGTTCGGACAAGATAAAAATCAGTACTTTTTATATTACGAACCAGACTGCATGGTAAGCGAAAAGATTATTGTATGGGTACATGGCGGTGGCTGGAATGCTGGAACACCAAAAGACTTTGACTTTGTTGGTCAGTGCGTTGCCGGAGCAGGGTATCGATTTATTTCCATCGGATATAGATTGTCACCCAAGAACAAATATCCATGTCAGATCGAGGATGTGTGCAATGGATATACGTCAGCGATACAATACCTTAATAAAAAGGAAATCAATACATCCAAAGTAATTGTGACAGGACCGTCAGCCGGAGCACATTTGTCCTCCATTCTTTGTTATAGCAAGGAAGCACAGGAAAAGTATGCGACAGATGTGTCAAATATTATTGGCTTTATCGGAGTGGGAGGACCATATTGCTTTTCAGTTAAGGCGTCTTGGTCGGTCAAAATACTGCTGAATCAGTTGTTTTCCAAAGATTATGACAGAGCAAAAGGGGAACCGACTTCGCTTATGACAAAAAATAAGATTCCCATGCTGCTGATTCAAAGTAAACATGATGGCGTGATAAATTACGCATGCGTAGAACGTTTTTACGATAAGGCGAAGAGCATAGGAAATGAATGTGAACTTTATGAAGTCGTTGATAAGAAAAACACGCATTCGTGGTATACGGCGGGAATGTTTTTGGAAACACGAAAAGAGAATCAATGCTTAGATAAATTCTTTTCATGGATTGAAAAATTGTAATTTAACTATCTAATCCTCAAAAACCATTGATTTTTCAAGGCTTCACGCCTGTTTTTCATTCAAACCTTATCTGTTTGCCCTTGTTTTTGCCCTTACGAGCCGAAACAAGGGCAACTTTTTATTCCCCGCCGACCACCTTATCCAGCAGCCTTGCGGAAGTGCGCTTCGTTTCCCTTGTAGAGTGAGCGTAAATGTTCATTGTGGTACTGGCGAGAGGCGGCTGCTCCCCGAACCTGATGTGAAGATTGCTTCCCGCAGCGTGTTCTTTGACGAAACTGGAAAGCGTGTCCGCACCAAAAAGGAAATCACGGGGGAGGACGGGCAGATACGGAAAGGCTGTACAGTCATCAAAAAAGGTGAGATATACGAAAGCCATCTGTTTACCACTAAAGACACACGCTTTAAGGAAGAGCCTTTTCTCCGAGAGATAAAAGAAGTGTATACGGAACTTATCAACCGCCATATCTCTGATCCTGAGCAGCACTTAAAGGTGTTTGATAAAAACAGCGTCTATCTGCCGACCAAGAAAATCGGTAAGAACAATCCCAAAGCGGACGAAATCAAAGCCGACAATGCCGCAAGACAGGAATGGAACAGGACAGCGGATATGGCGTTATTATCGGGTATCTCCGAAGCAAAGATTTTAGAAGTCAAGCGGACAGAGATACACGAAAAAACGAGCCAGTCTATCAAAGCAAGGGCTGGCTGCCGGGTCTGTTCCGCAGTATCGTCAGCAAGGCAAAGGACTTCCTGCAAAACCTAATCCGTGAACACGATATGCCGCCGAAGCCTGTTCTTGAAATAGATATGGCAGAGTTCCGTACCATGCAAAAGCTGATGATAAAGGCGCAGGATAAGGCGAAAGAAATCCGGCATTTGCAGGATACGGTACTTCCGAAACTGAAACAGCAGCTTGCCGAAACAAAAGGGATTTTCAAAGGTAAGGAGCGCAAGGCGCTCACAGAGCAGGCAAAGCCGCCTGAACGGGAGAGCGTATTGAAACGCCTGCGCCAGCTTCAGATAGAGGGCAAGCAAAGAAACCAACCGAGACAGAGAAAGAAATCCTTTGACAGAGACAGCCGATAGGCACGAAAAACCGCCGCTATGGTATTACCCATGCGGCGGCATACATAAAAATCTTATTTGTGTTCTGCAAGCGAGACTTTCATATCCTGGGCATTGATGATTGTTTCCTTTTTGCACTTCGGACAGTAGAGAGGGAAGTTTCTTAATTCTGTATCTTCCCGTATCATTGTACGAGTTTTATTGCCGCAGATAGGGCATAATATCCATTCTGTTTTATTCAAAACCTTTGTCCTCCGACCCTATTTGGATTTTTGCTTGTTCAAAAGTATTGCACATATAATTACTGCCGCACAGAATACAAGAATTAAGTACCATAGATTTTCAAGGCAAAAACCATTATCTAACATCAATTGGTATCCCCAAGAAGCGGGGAAAATACGCCCTATGGCTTCAAGAAAATCGGGAAGCAAGTCGATAGGGAACATAATCCCCGAAAGCATAATCGAGGGTAAAAACACAAGCTGCGCTATCATTGTCAGCTTTGCCTGATTTTTTACAACCAATCCTAATATACTTCCAATACTCAGCGACACAATGATGTATATGGCAAGCGCAAGAAAGAAAAACGGAAGCTGTACTGGCAAAGCCGCCTCAAACAGTATCGGGGCAAGCAGTAATATAATGGCACAGCTAATCATCAAATGCACAAATGCAGAAAGGAACATTGTAACAAGACCTAAATATAAAGGTACTCCATTTGCTTTATAAACCTTTTTTACATCACTTCCATAAGTTTCAATCAATGATGGCGGCAACCCAATAAACGCTCCCATTGAAACGCTCATCACAATCATAGATTGTATCAGTGTGCTTCTCATTTCAGGCATAACAGAAGTAAAAATACCACCCATAAGCAGAAAGAAAATAAGCGGAACGATATAGCAGGTTACCAACAAAGATTTACTGCGTATATCCAACTTCCACTGTAATGCTACGCCGTATAAAAAACCGTTCATTCTGCTTCCCTCCTTGCCATTTCGATAAAATGCTGTTCCAGCGTGCCACGATCAACTTTAATATCGAATACATGGATTTTTTTCTGTTTTAATTCGCCCAATAAAGAAATCAAAGTGTCTTCGATATTGTCCGTTTCAAAAGTGTTGTCTCCTTGCTGCGTCTTGATATGGATAAAATATTTTCTCCCAACCCTGTCGGTCAGTTCCAAAGCTGTACCGCAAAAGACAATATTTCCGTCATTCAAAATGGCAATGCGGTCACATAAGGTTTCTACTTCCGCCATATCGTGACTTGTCAAGACGATTGTTTTTCCGTGTGATTTGAGCTTTCGGATTTGTTCGTGGAGCGATAGTCTACCCTCGACATCAAGTCCCGCAGTCGGCTCATCGAGAAAAATAACATCGGGATTGCCTATAAGCGCAAGGGCAAGATGTAACCTTCTTTTCTGTCCTGTAGATAATTGTATATACTGCTTCTTTTCCATTTCTTTGATACCAAGACCGTTAAGCATGGTATCATCAATTTTTGTTTTATTCCATTTTACAAACAGCTTTACAGCCTCCATTGGCTTGATATGGGCGGGCAAAGATGATGATTGTAGCTGAATACCCATTTTCCCGTTTACAGTAATCGCACCACTGTCATATTTTCTTAGACCTTCGATACATTCAAGCGTTGTCGTTTTTCCTGCTCCGTTTACGCCGAGCAGAGCGAAAATTTCTCCTTTTTCAATTTGAAAATCAAGACCCTTAAGAACCATATGACTGCCATAACTTTTCTTTAATTCACGAACTTGTATTGCGTCTTTCACGGTTTCACCTCCTCAAAGGGATTTGTTCCAAGTCTTGAAAAATAGACTTGCAAAGCTGGTTCTAAATAAGCGTTAACGATTTTCTGCCTTTCTTCCCAAGCGTTTGTGGCAGTATCAATGTTACCGACTTCCATCAATTTCGGAAGCATACTCATATCGCCATTTGTAAACTCCATAATCAAGCCCCAATATTCTTGTACAACCTGTTGGCATTTTTCGCTTTCGGGCGATACATTTTCTTTTTGAAGCTGTACGATTTCATCACTTAGGCGGTTAAATCTGTCCATAAAATCTAAGCCGCTTTCTTTATCAAATTGACTGCGTATATGATCGAGCGTATCATCATCGAAACGCTTAATAAGATAATAAGAGTCATTCTTCATTTGTAGATTGACAATAATATCTGCATACTTCTTAAAGTTGACCGTCTGCATTTGTAAAACTTCTGCTTTTAACTGTTCTATTGCTGACAACGAAGCCTGAAGCTGTTCTATTTTTTGGCGTATATCATCTGCCTGCTCTGTAAGAGCATTTGCAACATCAGCCGGTGTTTCCAAAGAGATCAACCGCTCTTTTATATCGTCCAAAGAAAAGCCCAGTGATTTCAAAGATATAATCTGATGAAGTGTAATCAAATCTTTATCGGTATAAAGCCTGCGTCCGCCTTCGCTTTCTGCCGATGGGGAAAGCAGTCCTTCTTTATCGTAGTATTGCAGAGTACGGACGGTAACTCCCATTTTCTTTGCCACTTCTCCAACTGTCATAAACCCTTGCGGAATTGCTCTGTATTTTGCCATAATTATTTACCTCCTGACACCTATTATAAATCATTACGCGGCGTCACAAACAAGACTTTTTTTAAAATTTTTAGGCGGCAAAGATTTTTCTCTGCCGCCTTTCTGTAATTATGCAAAGATGATTTCCTTTTCTATAATCTCCTTTGCACACGCTCGTATGTTATTTATCCTCTGCACCCATTCTAAGGCGTTTTCTGCTTTTAACTGCTCCGTGACACCCTGCGCCCGTTTCATCTGCTCTGTAAGTCTTTCCATACGCTCCTGTGCTTGTTTATCTATATCGGCAAGGTAAGTGTTCAGCCTACCGCTTGTAAGTAGCGTTGTGTATGTATTTCTGTGGTATTCTTTCAGATACCGCAAGTGCCGCTGTCCCCACAAACCGATAGGCTGTTCTTTTTCGGCTGGTAAGATAAGACAAGGAATATAATAATCTCCTTGTAGTTCATACCACAGACCATTTTTATCATCGTAAATATACTTGTCCATTGAAAAATCCTCCGTTATAATATATTCGCACATACATCACAGTTCTCCGATTGCCACACTCTGTTATATCTTGTTATGAAATTTTCTTGCCCTTGCATTTGCCCTTATGAGCAAGGAGGGAAAGAGTAAACTTGTGTGTAACCGTATAAAGAGATAAGGCGAACACATTGCGATAAATCCTTTGTTTTCAAGGCTTTTGGAGGATTTTATTAAAACACTGTAACCTCTGTTGAGAGGTCATAATTTACTAATATCCAAATTAAAATTTATGGAGTGAAAAAGAAAATGAATACTCCTACGTTAGAAACGGAGCGTCTGATTCTGAGAAAATTTTCAGAAGAAGATTTGCATGCACTTTTTTTGATTTTAAAAGATGAGGAAGTAAATAAATTTTTGCCGTGGTATCCGATGAAAAGCCTTGAAGAAACAAAGCGGTTTTATGAGGAAAGATATGCCTCCAAATATGCACAGTCGCAGGTCTATGCATATGCCATCTGTCTGAAAGAAGATAAATTTCCGATTGGATATATTAAAGTAGATATGGAAGAGCATCATGATTTGGGCTATGGTCTTCGCAAGGAGTTTTGGCATAGTGGAATTGTTACGGAAGCAGGGAAAGCTGTTGTAGAGCAAGTAAAAAGAGATGGCTTGCCATACATTACAGCAACCCATGATCAAAAGAATCCGAGAAGCGGAAATGTTATGAAAAAGTTGGGTATGAAATATTGTTATTCCTATGAAGAACAATGGCAGCCCAAAGATTTTCCGGTTATATTCAGAATGTATCAGCTCAATTTTGATGGTAAGGATGATTTTATATATAAAAAGTATTGGGATATGTCTTGCCATCATTTTATAGAAAACTTGTAGGTTGGAAATGAGGGAAAACAATAAGTTACATAAGGTCAGGTGATGGATGATGGAAAAAATAATGTTGCTTGTAAGATATAAAACAAAACAGAATACCAGAGAAATCTTTTTGGATGAAGTGATTACTTCCGGTGTTTGGGAAAAAATCAAGCAGGAAGACGGATGTATATCCTATAACTATTATTATGATGTGGCAGAGTCGGAGGATGTACTTCTTATAGAGGAATGGCAGTCTGAGGAACAACAAAAGAAGCATTTACAGACAGAACATATGGGGATTTTAAAAGAAATAAAGGAGAAGTATGTGCTGGAGACATCTATTCGAAAGGTTATGTTGTAGGTGGAAACTCAGAATGATAGAGGGGTACGAAATGAAAAAAATAGGTCTTATTGGTGGAATTGGACCGGCATCGACAGTAGAATATTATCTCAAAATTATTGAAAAAAGTCGTAAAAATTGTGGAGATAATATATATCCGGAAATTGTGATTGACAGTGTAAATATGTCATTACACGACAGGGCACTAGGTGAAAAAGATTACGATGAATTATGTAATTATTTGTTGGGAAGTCTTTCACATTTAAAAGCAGCAGGTGCAGAAATTGCAGCGATAACGGCAAATGCGGAGCATATTGTGTGGGATATGATTTGTGACAGATTTCCCCTTCCAGTTATTAGTATTGTTGAGGCAGTAGTACGGGAAATTGAAAGAAAAAAGTTCAAAAAAGTTCTTGTGTTTGGAACTTCTTTTGTATTAAAGAGCGGACTATATGAAAATGCATTAAAGCAACATGAAATAATTCCAATCATTCCAACAGATAGTGACTCAGAAATAATTGGAAATTTAATATATCCAAATCTGGAGAACGGACTTGTTATTCCAGATGATAAGCAAAAGTTGATTCGAATGGCAGAAAAATATATTTTTGAAGAAAAAGCGGATTCATTGCTATTGGGGTGTACAGAACTGTCATTGGCAATAAGTTCATGTGATGTAGATGTACCTATTTTGGATACAACCGAGATACATATCAATGAAATCTGCATGAATGCATTATGATTGGTTTTGAGGGTTACGTGGGAGACTTATTGCCGTGCCGACGGATACGATTGCATATATTGGCGAAGTTTAATTGATAGAAAAGCGGAAAATATGGTGGTAACTTCCCATGTGCTGGTTGAGATTTTCTATATGGGAAAACGCCATCAAAAAATATCCCCCAAACTCCAGTCTGAACGTTTGGATTTTCTATATAGAAAAATATCATCAAAAAATATCCACCAGCGACGAGGAGATTTTCTATATGAAAAAATAAGAAGTCATAATGTCCAAAATAAGGTCAAATTTTGGATATTATAGAGAGGCTGTTTTCTTATATAGAAAAAATTGGGTTCTGTGTAAGTGAAAAATATGCATATAGAAAAATTTTTCTTGTTTTTGGGATGCAATGTAAAGAAAATAATGGATATAGAAACTGAGGGATTATACCAGCATTGTTTTGGAATATATTGAAGAGTATGCAAGGATGCCATCTATAAAAATATAAAAAAAGAAAGCAGGAGAAAAAATCATGAAAAACTTACGATATTTACTTTTAATAATAACTTCCATCGCACTGATTGGTTGTGGCAGGGAAGCGGTCAAGCCGGATGTCAGTACAGCAACAGAAATAGCGACGGATTCAATAACAGAAACTGATACAGCCACCAAAACCGATACAGCTACCGAAATTGATGCAGTTGACAAAACCGAAACAGAAGCTGATTCGGAAGTGGAAGCAGATGTGATTAATGATGCTGAGGAGGAGAAAATTCCCAGTGATACAGATGAAGCGGACATTGTTTCTGAACCCAAATATATAACAATAGATTTTTCCGAAACCAAGGAAACACATGTAGAGGGTGACGCAGTTACACCGTTGAATTTGCGGATTTTATCGGAAGAGTATAATGATATTGACTGGGCATACGAATGGTATGAGAGAGAAAATTTATCACTTCCCATGATTGGAAATGATTGGAACCGATTTTATGATGAATCCTATGAGTATCAGTGGGGGGATGAGGAACTTTATATTTATGAAAAAGAAACCGGAAATTGCTTATATGTGTTGCAATATCCAACAGATCGATGGTATACAAATGGAAATAATGCATATTTGAAGGATGGAATATTTTATGGCTCCAGCGTGTTAAATGGATATGCCCAGCCGGACAGCTGCTTTATGTTTGCTTATGATTTGGAGAATGATAAATTATTGTGGAGAAGTGCGGACCAGTCTTATAATTCCATGAATTTTGTGGTAAAGGGCGACATTATCATATGTGGCTATGGCTTTACCAGTGAGGATGACTATTTATATCAAATCAATCGGAATACCGGTGAAATTGTTGACAGACTGAAATTGAAAAAGAAACCGGATTTGCTCGTAGAGCAGGACGGTAAGCTTTATGTCCACACTTACAGTTACGATTATGTGATAGAGATGGATTAAAAATGAGTAATAAATTATGTAAAACCGATGCAAAACAACTTAAGAAAAAGAATCCAATTTGGAATGTGCTATTCTGGATAGCATTGGTAATGATGATAATTGCCTTTATAGGAATCTGGATAAAGGTGTATCAAACGTCCACAGAATTTGGCAGGCAACTGTCAGAGATGGTGGAAGGGAAAGATTATTATGTGGAAGATGTAGTAATTACCAAAAAAGATAGTGATTCCTATACGTCTGATGATTTGGGTAATAGCATAACAAATTACTATTTTTATTACAACCAATCTATGGATAGAAAGATGTTTGTAACGGAAGATGCATATAAAAAATACCAAGTAGGTGATTCTGTACCGGTATACACGATAGATCATGAATATTATGGATTTACGCTGGAATCGTTATTGCCACAAGCGGATTATAGGAGAAACGAGTTAAGCAAGGTAGCAGGAGTACTGCTTGGTGTTGCAATTGTAATATTGTGTCTTATGAAAAAAAATATGGGATTAAGTCACAACAGAAGATAAACCGCTGTAAAAAGAGGGCATGAGTTCAAATCCGACAGGAAAATGGAATTGAAGAAGCAATCGCTGCAATAGAGGATTACTTAAACGATTAAATGAAGGAGAGAAAACTGGAATGGCAAAGTTATATCTTGTGCGTCATGGAGAACCGGATTATAGTGGATTGGCAGAGCGAGGCTTTTTCGGTTTTGGTCGCGCATTTGCACCATTATCGGAAGAAGGCATTCGGCAGGTAGAAAAGACTGCCTTAGATGAGCGGCTTAAAACAGCAGAAATCATTGTTTCATCGCCTTATACAAGAGCACTTCAGACCGCTGCTATTCTTTCACTGGAAACAGGCATAAAAGTATTGGTAGAAGTGGATTTGCATGAATGGGAACCGGATAAATCCAATCAGTTCCGCACGGCAGAGGAAGCAGCCGTGTTAAAAGAAGAATTTAATTTATATAAGGGAACTTATCCGGAAGGAAAGCAGATGAAATGGGAAACCTTAGAAGAAGTAAGAAGTAGGATGCGAAAAGTTGCTGATAAGTATGCCAATTATAACAAGGTCATTTTTGTAGGGCATGGCATGGCTTTTCGAACACTTAAATATATAGAAGAAATGAGACCTGCCGAGATTGTGGAATGTGATTATACGTTAGGACAAGCAGAATGCGTTTATTCATTTCATTAGGCTTACAGTAAAATAAATTACACCGGACAAAAGGAGTAAAAGACATGGAATCAAGAATAAAAGAAGCCGAAAAACGGAAAATGTGTGGTTACAACTGTGCGCAGGCAGTGGCATGTACATACTGCGACCTGGCACAGTAAGTAGTATGCAGAGAGTTAAAGGGAATCGATGATGGAATCGTAAAACGGGAATGCATTGATTGTGTAAAGGATGCAGCAGCGTTGCTGGAAAACGAGTTGAAATAGAAGATTAATTGTAAAAACAAATCAAAAAAATATTCCTAAATGTTCAACTCTTTGTTGTATCAAAAGCGATTGTAAATTCTAATAAATATTAGAAGTGCAATCAAAAGAGAAAGGACATTCTTTTATGCAAAAGAGCGAACAACAAAAGGAAAAAATCAATATTTTCCATTCTATTTCAGCCGCAGTATGCTGGCTGGTATTTTTTATTATCGTGTTGACAATGGTGGGATTGTTGACCTGTATGATTCCAAGGACGAAAAAGATTTCCAGTGATACAAATGGAAAGTATCTGTTAAGCCTGGTAGAAATGGGGGCACAGACGGTAGATTCCATAGCACAGGAAGGTGATGGCGAAACAGACGCAGAAGTGAGCTTCCTGAAGAATTTTAAAATTGAACAGGCACCATCTGCATATATGTATCTGGTAGCAGCAGACGGAACAATGTTGTATCATCCGACAGAGGACAAGATTGGTAAGCCGGTCGAAAATGAAGTCATTACGCAGGTAGTGCAGGAACTTCAGGCGGGTAAGACACCGGCGAACGCAGTTTCCCTTTATGATTATCGGGGAACTACCAAGTATGCAGCATATGCGTTGACCGCGGACCAGAGAATTGTAGTTCTTTGTACGGATCAGAGTGAAGTTTTAGGTGCATATGATAATTTGTACATAACGTTGGGAATTGTAGCAATATGCAGTCTGCTGTTCTGTATGTTCGTTGGTTTCCTGATAAGTCGTAGGATTTGCAAGCCTATCCGGGTGCTTACGGAAGTTATTACGCAGACATCGGATTTGGATTTCCGCTCGGATGCAAGAGCACAGAAGCTTCGTAAGAAAAAAGATGAAACGGGTATTATGGCTCGTGCCATTAACAATATGCGTGGAAATCTCAGAGATATGGTAATTCAGATTGAGAGTGTAAACAATCAGTTACTTAATAATATGAGTCATTTACAGGAAGTTATGGGTGAGGTGGATGCAATGTGTTCCGACAACTCTGCAACTACACAGGAATTGGCAGCCGGAATGACCCAAACTGCAGACTCCACTGAAACGATTAACGGACATATTGATTCTGTAAAAAATGGTGCAGATGAAATTATAAACCTGGCAAAGGACGGAGCTGCTACCTCAAATGAGGTTATGGAACGTGCACAGACGTTGCAGGACAAAACACTGACAGCCAGTGAAAGAACTCAAAAGATATATGCAAGTGTAAAGGAAAAATCGGACAAGGCAATCGAAGAATCACATGCAGTTGAAAAAATCAATGATTTGACGGAAGTAATTATGTCGATTTCTTCCCAGACAAGCCTTTTGGCATTAAATGCAAGTATTGAAGCTGCAAGAGCAGGTGAAGCCGGAAAAGGATTTGCTGTTGTTGCAACTGAGATTGGAAGCCTGGCAGGACAGACTTCACAGGCAGTATCCAATATTAACAATATTGTGCAGGAAGTAAATGTGGCAGTTGCCAATATGTCAGAATGTCTTACAGAGATTACTACATTCCTGGAGAAAACGGTATTGCCGGAATACAATGAATTTAAAGAAGTAAGTGTTCAATATTATCGGGATGCAAATGTATTTAAAGATAACATGTCCGGTGTAAAGGAATCCATTGACTCCCTGGGACAGGCAGTAGATAAAATCGTGGATGCAATTCGTGGAATCAATGAAACGATTCATGATTCTACGGTTGGCGTTACCAACATCGCAGACAAAACAGGCGAAATGGTTGAGCGTAGTTCAGATTCTTTAGACACCGTAAAAGAATGTCAGTCTTCGGTAAGTAAATTACATGAAATGATGGAACGCTTTACGTTGTCATAAATAAAAGGAAATTGTGATATGTTTTCGGAGAGGGTATGGATTTTTTGAAAATAAAAATGATACCCTCTTTGTTTTTCCGTAGTGTTGTATGTTGAATAAGGGGAATTCAGGAGGTCTATCAGACGTGAAAAAGAAGACAAAAAGGGTGGCATCAGTGATATCTGTTTTGGTGGCACTTGTTATTATAGTGGCTTTTGTGTTTTATATGAATATCAAGAATTTTACAGTCCGAAAAGTGTTAATGTCGAATCAACAAGAGGTATATCTTATGGGAACTTTTCATAGAGACCATTTTAAGCGGTATGCCAATTATTCTGTGGAAGAAATTTTGAATGCAATAAATAATATAGAACCGGATGCAATATTTATTGAGGCAAGAGAAGACAGCTTCCGGGAATATGGTGTTGTGGACGGTCCAATAGATATGTGTGTCATATATAGCTATTGTATGGAGCATAACATTCCGGTAGAAATGATTGATTATTGGAAGATTGATAATAACTTTAAGGAAAATACAACAAATCCTTTTCGGGATGACAAAATACATGAAAATATCATGAAAAAACTAAATTCATACAAAGACGAAAAAATCTTGGTGGTATGTGGTTTTGGACATCTGAACGCGCAAACAGAGCGGTTACTGGAAGCAGGTGGCAAAAAGGAGAAAATTGCTCATCGCGCAAGTATTTTTAAGAGCCAGACATCGGATTTTTCATACCCGGGTACGGTATGTGATGTGTGGAAAAAGCGGGTGCTGTTTTACGGACATACGGTTCCAAAACTGGTTCATGAGGATGACACCATAAGCGATGAAATGAAAGCAACATGGGTAGAGGATACCAATAATTCTTATTATGATATGCAGATGAAATATTGTGTATTATTTCAAAACAACGGACTATATCTGGAATGATGGGAGAAAACCAGACATGAAATTAAAGAATATGTTGATTGTTGTGAAAGATATTGAAAAGTCAAAGCAATTTTATCATGACCTGTTTGGACTGGATGTGATACTTGATCATGACGGCAATATGATTTTAACAGAGGGATTGGTGCTGCAGGATGAAAAAATTTGGAAGAAATTTCTCGGAAAAGACATTATTCCGGAAAATAATTCCTGTGAACTATACTTTGAAGAAAAGAACATCGAGGCATTTGTTGAAAAACTGAAAAAACAATACCCATCCATTCGATATGTGAACCGGCTTATGACACATAGCTGGGGACAAAAGGTAATTCGTTTTTACGATTTGGATGGTAATTTGATTGAGGTTGGAACACCGAGGGGATTTTAGAAGACAAGGAGAAACAATCAATGAGTAAATATGATTTGTTATGGGAGTATGTGCAACAGAATGGAAACCCATCTCTCAAACTGACATTTAATGAAATACAGAATATTGCAGGAATCCCTATAGACCATTCGTTTCTGAAATTCAAAAAAGAATTAACAGATTATGGCTATCAGGTTGGAAAAATATCGATGAAGGAACAGACAGTCCTTTTTAATAAGATAGAGGGATAGATTGTAGGCTTTAAATAATATATTTTGAGGTGAAATGATGAAATACGAGTGGATAGATGAATTCCTGATGAGTAAAACAGGTGTGAACAAGGATTTTAAAGAAGAGTGGAACTGGCAGCGTTATATGATAGAAGATAAAATGTTTGCTGCAATTTGTTATGGCGAGGATCATAAAGCGGAACTTATCACACTAAAGCTGGAACCGGCAGAGGGTGATTTTTTACGCGGACAGTTTAGGGACATTATTCCGGGATATTACATGAATAAAACACATTGGAATTCTATAAAGGCAGATGGAGATATTTCGGATGAGATGCTGAAAGATTTATTGGACAAGTCTTATGAACTTGTTCTGAAAGGGTTTAGCAAGAAAAAGCAAAAAGAAATTTTAGAACAGATATAATAACGTAACTATTAACGTATTGGAATTATAGAAAGAGGGTAGTGGGGTGAATTTAGGAATAGAAAATGAAATGCTAGAATTTAAGAAATCCACTGGAGAACTGAAAGAGGCAATGAACTCTATTTCGGCCATACTCAATAAGCATCAGCATGGAGAAATATATTTTGGAGTAAAACCAGATGGGACTGTTGTAGGACAAGTTGTTACAGAAGAATCCTTACGTGAGGTTAGTCAAAAAATAAGGAATTCGATTGAACCTAGAATATATCCGGAAGTCAAAAAGGTTATATTAGATGGGAGAGAATGTATTTATGTGAAATTTGAAGGAAAACAGACACCATATTTTGTATCAGGTATTGCAAGAATTCGTGTGGCAGATGAAGACTTGGTTATGTCGCCACAGGAACTTGCAGAGTATATTCGTAAAGGAGATAGAGACGAAAACCGCTGGGAAAATTTGATTTCAAATAAAACAATAGATGATGTTGATGAAGAACTCTTAAAAAAATATACAAAGCAGGCACATGATGCGGGAAGAATAGCAATTGAGTATACAGATAAAAAAACAGTACTGAATCAGTTAGAACTGTCGAATGGAAATAATTTGATAAATGCAGGAAAGGCATTGTTTGCAGATGATTTAATTCAAGATATACAGATGGCAATTTTTGCAACCAATGAAAGATTAACATTTAACGATATACAAAGGCATCATGGTCCAGTGCTTAGACTTGTTGATATAGCCGAAAATTATATTAGAAGTAATATTCATTGGAGAGTCGAATTTACTGGTGCTTTGCAACGTACAGAAATACCTGAAATACCAATAGATGCAATAAGAGAGGCATTACTAAATTCATTTTGTCATAAAGACTATGCAACAGGACAGAGCAACGAGGTGACAATTTTTAAAGATAGAGTGGAAATATATAATCCAGGAGCATTTCCCGAGGGATTTGAACCCCAGGATTTTATTGAAAGACCAGAAAGACCAATTCGTAGAAATCCGAAGATGGCAAGAATTTTGTATTACTCTAAAGATATAGAGAGTTTTGGAACAGGATTAAAACGAATTGCTGATGCCTGTGAAAAAGCAAGTGTCCGCTATGAATTTAAAAAATTAAAATCTGGTTTTGCGGTTTGTTTTTATAGATTAGAAGAAAATAGTAATAGAAGTACGGATAAAATGGTAAAAAGTACGGATAAAGTACGGATAAATGAAAATAAATTAAATTTATCCCAGAAAAAGATTATTAACTTTATAGCGGAAAATGGAATGATTACAAACAAAGAAGTTCAGCAACTATTGGGAGTAAAGGATTCTAGGGCTTTGAAGATTTTAAAGGAACTTGTGGAGATGGACATTATTATTAAGCAGGGGAAATTGAAAGGTAGTTATTATGTTATAAATAAAAAAACAATATGAAAATTGGAGAACACACAATGAAACAACTCAGAATACTGTTACTGACAATGTTACTTTTATGTCTGCTTGGATGCGCCCAAAAAGAACCGTGGGTAGTTAAAACTTATCCGGAAACGGATTCCGAAACAATGGAAGATGATAGTGAAGTTACGCTGGTTACGTATTACAAGATGAGCGATGGTACGTGGAAAACAGATGACTACACATATCAATATCGTTTGGAAATTACGGGAAGAATGGGTGGTGCGGAAAAGGATAGCACTTTTGTTTACCTGAGTAATCAAAAAGAGATTACATTTGAACAGGCATGGAAAGCATGCGGGTTAAGCAGCAATATGAATGACTATTTTAAGGAAGAAGATGCAAAATTTGTTGGTTTCAAATAATTGTAAGAGCAGGGGGGGAATCAGAACATGAGTCTATTCGATAGATTGCGAAAAGGAAAGAACACGGATAAAACGAAAAAAGAAGAAGCAGGTGCAGAAGGATGGGATGCAATCACCCGGGAATGTGAAAGAATTTATCCGGAGCAAACGGAGCCGCTGCATTATGGAACATTAGTCAGCTGGCAATTCGGTGGAAAAGACCCGCTTACGGGAATTAGTGTGTATGACGGAGGCGATTGCTGGCATTTTGTGACCTACGGGCTGTCCGAATTGTATGAAAAAGAAACGGATGATAAAAATATCAGCGGATATGGGATGGAATTTACGTTTAAATTAAGTAAAGCCAGCTGCGTGAATGAAGAGGCAGAGATAAAGTGTATTTGTGGCATTTTACAATCCATTGCCCGGATTACATTTACACGGGGAGAAATTTTTCAGGCGTATGAGTATTTATATACCGGGCAGACACAGGGAATCGATGTTGAAATGAAATCAAACATCACAGGATTTATTACCATACCAGATACAAAGTTTTCATCGATTACAACACCAAATGGAACAGTTGATTTCGTGGAGTTTATCGGGGCAACGAATGAAGAATTACTGGCATTGAAGAACAAAGAATTAGATGTCCGGGCATTATATGCAAAAATAGGCAGTGATATAACAAGCTATCACAGAACTTCCGTAATATAGTTTCCATATTTCCGATATTGCCAATGGTGGTGACTTTGTTGTAGAATGGGAAATCGGGGCAACCATATTACAGAAGAAAAGGAGAAATTAGAAATATGCAGCATATAGCAAAGAAATGGTAGTCAAAGAAGAGTTTGTGATGACGTTTGATTCTGAGAGTGAGGATCCACAGGAAGATTACTATTACTATAAAGAAGATGTAGAGACTGTTTATGGAACGGGAAAATGTTATCTGGAAGTAATCGATGGAGAGGAGTTTGGAACAGAAGTTGTAGTTCTGAAGGTCAATGACAGATATATTGTAATTGATTATGATGATTATGATACTTATGGTAATACAGACTATACAGGAAAACTGAAAGAGCTTGTGGAAACAGAAATGTTCGTATAGAACGAGAGAGAAAGCATTGAGGCATACGCTTCAATGCTTTTTTATTACCTACTGTTACAGAGAGAAATTCTCAAAAAAAGCAAAAAAAGAATTGACATTCCCAATAAGTTAGTCTAAACTAACCCAATGAGGAGGATAAGACGATGTTTTTGGAAATAAAAGATATCAGAAAAAGTTTTGGTGAAGGTGACAATGTGGTGGAAGTTTTGAGAGGGATAGATTTATCCGTGGAAAAGGGAGAGATTTGCGTTTTGCTGGGCCCTTCCGGTTCCGGAAAGTCTACCCTTCTTAATATTATTGGAGGAATTGACCGTGCAGATTCGGGCAGCATTTCCATCAATGGTGAAAAGACCGAGGATATGGATGAAAAGAGACTGACTGCATATCGCCGGAAGCATCTGGGTTATATTTTCCAGATGTATAATCTGATTCCCAATCTTACCGTACAGGAGAATATCGAGGTTGGAGCATACCTGAGTGATGCACCGCTTGATGTAGACGAACTGATTGATACACTTGGATTGACAAAACATAAACGTAAACTGCCAAATCAGTTGTCCGGTGGACAGCAGCAAAGATGTGCAATCGGAAGAGCCATTGTAAAGAACCCGGATATTCTGTTGTGTGATGAGCCGACGGGTGCCCTTGATTATAATACCTCGAAAGAAATTCTGAAGCTGATTGAAACGGTAAATCAGAAGTATGGAAATACCGTAATCATGGTAACGCATAATGATGCCATAAAAAATATGGCGGACCGCGTTGTAAAACTGAGAGATGGTCAGATACGTAAGAATTATCTGAATGAGGAAAAAATTAAGGCCGAGGAACTCGACTGGTAAGGAGGGAAACATGAGAAATCCATTATACAAACGTTTGCCCAGGGAAATCAAAGATGATTTTGGCAAATATCTTGTGATTTTCATTCTACTGGTGCTTTCCATCGGCTTTATTTCCGGCTTCCTGGTAGCAGATAGCAGTATGCTGAAAGCATACGAAAATGGTTTTACAAAGTATAACGTTGAAAATGGTCATTTTACGACAGAACTGAAAATGAATAAGGCACAGCGGAAAGCAATCGAGGAAAATGACATTAAGTTATACGACCAGTTCTATGTGGAGCAGAAGACGGATTTTGGAGCTACTGTTCGAATTTATGAAAACCGCAAAACGGTAAATACAATCTGCCTGATGGATGGAGAACTGCCAACGAATAATCAGGAAATTGCGATTGACCGTATGTTTGCCGACAACAATGGTCTGACAGTTGGAGATACGCTGCAAACAGATGCAGGAAGCTGGAAGATTACCGGACTGGTAGCTTTACCGGATTATAGCTGCCTTTTTGAAAATAATAATGATTCTATGTTTGACGCACAGCTTTTTGGTGTTGCAGTAGTAACATCGGAGTGCTTTTCGGAATTTGCCAAGGATGACCTGCATTATTGCTATGCATGGAAATATTTGCAGGAGCCTGCAAGTGATGCCGAGGAAAAAACAATTTCAGAAGATTTGATGAGTGCAATCAATCAGGAGATTACATTAAAAGATTTTATTCCACGTTTTCAGAACCAGGCAATTAATTTTACCGGGGATGATATGGGAAGTGACCGGGCAATGATGATTGTCCTGCTTTATATGGTAATTGCGATTCTGGCATTCGTTTTTGCAATCACAACAACAAATACGATTGAAAAAGAAGCAAATGTAATCGGTACACTCCGTGCAAGCGGATATACAAGAGGAGAACTTGTCCGGCATTATATGGCAATGCCGTGCGTGGTGACACTGATTAGTGCAGTCATTGGTAATATTCTTGGATATACCGTAATGAAGGAAATCTGTGTCCAGATGTATTACGGAAGCTATAGTCTTCCGACCTATATTACCATATGGAATGCCGATGCATTTATGATAACAACGGTAGTACCGGTATTACTGATGATGGCAATTAACTTTTTGATTCTATACAAGCAGATGAAGTTCAGTCCATTGCAGTTTATACGACGGGATTTGAGCCGCAAAAAGAAAAAGAGAGCAGTTCATCTGAATACAAAGATTCCCTTTTTTACCAGATTCCGTACACGGGTAATGCTGCAGAACTTACCAAATTACCTGATGATGCTTATTGGAATTTTATTTGCGTATCTGTTACTGATGTTTGGTCTTGTCATGAATCCTGTCATGGAACATTATCAGGAAGAAATCACGAATAATATGATTGCAGATTACCAATATCTGCTGAATATGCCATTGTCGGAAATGGATGATAAATACAAACTGAAAAGTCTGCTGACGATGCTTCAGTTTGAAAAAGAAGTAGAAACAAGAAATGAAGACGCAGAGAAATTCAGTGCCTATACGCTTCGTACAACGGATGAAAAATATATGCTGGAGGACATTTTATTCTATGGAATTGAACCAAACAGCAAATACATCCCATTAAAGCTGGAAGAAAATGATGTATATGTTTCCTCTGCTTATGCAGAAAAATTCCATCTTCACAAGGGGGATGAAATTACTTTAAAGGAAAAATACGAAGATAAAACCTATACATTTACGGTTACGGGAATCTATGAATACGAAGCCAGCCTGAATGTATTTATGCGAAGAGAAGATTTGAACAAAGCCTTTGACTTGGGCGATGGAATGTTTGGTGGCTATTTCAGTAATTCGGAGATTACAGATATAGACAGCAAATACATAGGTTCCGTAATCGACCTGGATGCCCTGACGAAAGTGAGCCGACAGCTGGAGCGTTCCATGGGACAAATGATGTGGCTGATGTGTGGATTTGCAATTCTGATTTTTGCAGTGCTGGTTTATCTGCTCAGCAAAATTATCATTGAAAAGAATGCCCAGTCCATTTCCATGACCAAGATTCTGGGATATTCGAGAGGAGAAATCGCAAGGCTCTATATTTTGCCAACATCAATCGTGGTGGTATTGTGTGTTCTTCTCAGTATTCCGGTTGTTTACTGGCTCATAGAAAAAATCTGGATGGTGATGATGTCCCAGATGATGACCGGATGGCTTCCATTCTGGGCACCAAATAAAGTGTATCTGGAGATGATTCTTCTTGGAATCGGATGTTATCTGGTTGTGGCAATACTGGAGCTGAGAAAAATAGCAAAGGTGCCAATGGATATTGCACTTAAGAATGTGGAATAGAGGAGATGATCGTATGAAAAGAAAATTTTGGTATGGAGCAGGATTGGCACTTGTCATGGGCGCACTTGCCATAGGAGGCTGTCAGGCAGAAGAGAAAGAAGAGCTAACACAAACGGATACCGATACGACGGTAGAAGAGGGTGCAGAAGCCGGTGAAGAGGTTTATGAGTATCAGGAAAGCGGTATGGAAAAGGACAAGGAAGAATCCGTATATGTATTGGCAGATGCCAATGGTACACCAACAGAGATAAAGGTTACGGCATCGCTGAAGAATCATGGCCTTGATACAAAGCTTACCGATAAGAGTATATTGACGGAACTCAGGAACAATGATGGAGATGAAGAGGTTACAGACCTTGGAAACGGGATGTATGAATGGCAGAATCACGGACAGGACATTCATTATGAAGGAACCGCAGACCCGGAAAGTGAACTACCGGTTACACTTAAGGTTACGTATTATCTGAATGATAAGGAAAGTTCTCCGGCAGAACTTGCAGGAGCCAATGGAAAAATCAGAATTCGTTTTGACTATACAAACAATACCAAAAAGGATGATGAAATAACACCGTTTGTTGCAATTACCGGCATGATGTTATCCGAGGAGCATGCAAAGAATGTCAAAGTGGAAAATGGCGAAGTGCAGTACATGGATGGGGACTATCTGATTTATGGATTTATGCTTCCGGGCGTCAGTGACGTTATGGACTTTGATACGATGGAACTTACGAAGGAAGAAGACATTGATATTCCGGAATTTATGGAAGTCAGCTTTGACGCTACGGATTTTGAATTGGATTTTACGGCGACGATGTATTCTAACGGCGTAATGGAGAGCGACCGTTTTGATGATTTGACGGATAAACTGGATGAACTCGCAGATAAGCTGGGTAAGGCTTCCGGAAATGCCACGGATTTGAAGGATAAAATCAAAAAGCTGAAGGATGGTGGGAAGAATCTTCGTACAGGAGCAGAAACGCTGAGCAATGGACTGGGAGCACTTGATGAGGCACTGACTCAGATGGCACAGGATAATCCGACAGCTTATGCGGCAATTTCTGCACAGGTTTCCCAGCTGGCACAGGGAAGTAAAGCGCTTTCAGAGGGAGTGTCTGCGTATACTTCAGGTGTTGATAAAGCGGTTGACAGTATGAATTCCGATGACGACGAGGAAGACACTTCGGATTATGCTACAAAAGCAGATGATATTCGCAGTATTTCCGATAAGCTGAAGAAAATGAAAGATTCCGATGAGCAGTATTGCAACTTCAGTGGTCTGGAAGAAGGAAAGACAGGTAGTGTTTCGTTTATTATTGAGACAGAAGAAATACGATAAATAGATAGCCATTGTAAAAAAAACATGGTATGATAAAAGTGTAACAATCACAAAAGAGAAGGTATGGACCAGGAAGGAAACGGAACATGGGGGTACGATTGTCTGAACTGGAAACCGGTGACGAGATTATACTGCAAATCAGCAATGATAATAAGCAGATTACCATGGAAGCGGTTATCAATCGGAACATTCGGGATGATGCTTCCCTGGTGGAGCTTAAAAGCGATATCAAGGAAAAGCTGAATTTTAATAATGTCCAGGTTGCAATTGAATATTATCCTCCGGATCAGACGCCGATACGCTGGAAGTCTGCCAGAGTTGCTTATTACTCCGGGCAGGATTATGTTTTGCAGGTGTCGGGGGACGGGATGCGTCATAACCGTAGACAGGCATTTCGTGTCGGAATTTCCAAGGTGGGACGTATGCGGCGGAATGGTGAAAAAGATGAGCAGGTGATGATTAAAGACATCAGTGCGACCGGTTTTGCCATAACCGACCAGAAAAAGAAATTCAAGCTGCACGAGGGAGATGAAGTTACCATTTTCCTGGAGGATATGGGTTATCAGCTTGGTTTTCGCGGAAGGGTAGTCCGGATTGTGGAGGATGAAGACCGGTTGACGTATGGCTTTGTGATAGTCAACATGTGTCAGAATCTGGAGAAGTATCTTGCGGATAAACAGCGCAGGAATAAAAACGAAGGAAATTCCTCACGGGGAAGAAATATGAAAGGTTGAATCTAAACCGCAAATCTGCTACAATAGAGATTGCGGTTTTGTTATTATTTGGGAATTTTATATGTAATAACCGCAGGAAAGGTATGGTACTGCATATGAATTTGATTCAAAAAGTATTTGGTACACATAGTGAGAGAGAATTAAAACGAATTGAACCATTAGTACAGAAGATAGAAGATTTACGTCCGGAAATGCAGAAGCTTTCTGATGAGGAACTGAAAGCAAAAACCGAAGAATTCAAGAAGCGTCTGAAAGAAGGAGAAACACTGGATGACCTTTTACCGGAAGCATTTGCGGTAGTACGTGAAGCAGGAAAGCGTGTCCTTAATATGGAACATTTCCGGGTACAGCTGATTGGTGGTATTATTCTTCATCAGGGACGTATCGCAGAAATGAAAACAGGTGAAGGAAAAACACTTGTTTCCACATTACCGGCTTATCTGAATGCATTGGAAGGAAAAGGAGTACATGTTGTTACGGTAAATGATTATCTGGCAAAGCGTGACTCCGAGTGGATGGGCGAAATTCACAAGTTCCTTGGTCTGACAGTTGGTGTGGTATTAAACAGCATGACGCCGGAAGAAAGAAGAGAGGCGTATAGTTGTGATATTACGTATGTAACCAATAACGAATTGGGATTTGATTATCTGCGTGATAACATGGTGATTTATAAGGAACAGCTTGTACTTCGTGATTTGCATTATGCCATCATCGATGAGGTGGACTCCGTTTTGATTGATGAAGCAAGAACACCGTTGATTATTTCCGGTCAAAGTGGAAAATCCACGAAGCTTTATGAGGTTTGTGATGTTCTGGCAAGACAGTTGCAGCGTGGTGAGGATATGGAAGACCTTACCAAGATGGATGCCATTATGGGCGTTGAGCGGGAAGAAACCGGTGACTTTATTGTAAACGAGAAGGACAAGGTCGTAAACCTTACCGCACAGGGTGTTGATAAGGTAGAAAAGTTTTTCCAGATTGATAACCTGGCTGACCCGGAGAACATCGAAATCCAACATAATATTATCCTTGCATTGCGTGCACATAATCTGATGTTCCGTGACCAGGATTACGTGGTAAAAGATGATCAGGTATTGATTGTAGATGAATTTACCGGACGTATTATGCCGGGACGTCGTTATTCTGACGGACTCCATCAGGCAATCGAAGCCAAGGAACATGTAAAAGTAAAACGTGAGAGTAAGACGCTGGCAACAATTACGTTCCAGAACTTCTTTAATAAATTTGATAAAAAAGCAGGTATGACCGGTACCGCATTGACCGAGGAACGGGAATTCCGTGATATTTACGGAATGGATGTTATTGAAATTCCGACAAACCGTCCGGTTGCCCGTAAGGACTTGCAGGATGCGGTTTATAAAACCAAAAAGGAAAAACTGCATGCGATTGTCGAGGCAGTAAAAGAGGCCCATGCAAAGGACCAGCCGGTTCTGGTAGGTACAATTACGATTGAGGCATCTGAGGAACTGAGCCGTCTGTTGACAAGAGAAGGTATTAAACATAATGTTTTGAATGCAAAATTCCATGAGCTGGAAGCAGAAATTGTAGCAGATGCAGGTATCCATGGTGCCGTTACGATTGCAACCAACATGGCAGGTCGTGGTACGGATATTAAGCTGGATGATATTTCAAAGGCAGCAGGCGGACTTAAGATTATCGGTACAGAGCGTCATGAATCAAGACGTATTGATAATCAGCTCCGTGGACGTTCCGGCCGTCAGGGAGACCCCGGTGAATCAAAGTTCTATATTTCACTGGAAGACGATTTGATGAGATTGTTTGGTTCTGAACGTCTGATTAACATGTTTAATACGCTCGGAATTCCGGAAAATCAGGAAATCGAACATAAGATGCTGACGAATGCGATTGAGTCTGCACAGAAGAAGATTGAAAGCAATAACTTTGGAATTCGTAAAAACCTGTTGGAATATGACCAGGTAATGAATGAACAAAGAGAAATTATTTACAAGGAACGTCGTCAGGTATTGGATGGCGAAAGCATGCGTGATGCCATTTATAAGATGATTACCGATATCACGGAAGGAACAGTTGATATGGTAATCGGTGATGATACCGCATATGATGATTGGAATCTGGAAGAGCTGAACTCTTTACTGCTTCCGATTATTCCATTGGCACCGGTAAAACGTGGAAGAATCCATACACCAAAGAAAAATGCTTTGAAGCAGCAGTTAAAGGAAGAAGCTGTTAAGCTTTATGAAGCAAAAGAAGCAGAATTCCCGGAACCGGAAACCATCCGTGAGATTGAGCGTGTGATTTTGCTTAAGGTGATTGACCATAAGTGGATGGATCACATTGATGATATGGAACAGCTTCGTCAGGGAGCCGGATTGCAGGCATACGGACAGAGAGATCCGCTTGTTGAGTATAAGATGAACGGTTATGAAATGTTTGATGAGATGACACAGAACATCAAAGAAGATACCGTGCGTGCATTGTTCCATGTAAAGATTGAACAAAAGGTAGAACGTGAACAGGTAGCAAAGGTTACCGGAACAAACAAGGATGACTCAGCAGTTAAGGCTCCGGTAAAACGTATGGAAGCCAAGGTTTATCCGAATGACCCCTGTCCATGTGGAAGTGGTAAGAAATATAAGCAGTGTTGCGGAAGAAAGTAGGTGACGTGGAGTGGTATTGTTAGACCAGTTAAAAACAGAATTACTGACTTACAAGTCCCCTTTAGCGGAAGTGAGGGATTCACTTTAACTTAGCAGATAAAGCTAAGAAAATTGAAGAGCTTCAGATGGAAATGGAGGCTCCCGGTTTTTGGGACAATCCGGATATTTCCAATCAAAAAATGAAGGAGCTCAAAAATCTTCAGGATAGTGTGAAAACCATACATGATTTGGAAGCACAGTATGAGGATATCGAAACATTAATCGATATGGCGAACGAAGAAAATGATGAAACCATGGCGGAAGAAATCCGTGAAGAACTGGATGGATTCATCAATGCTTTTGAAGAGATACGAATCAGTACATTGCTATCGGAAGAATATGACAGCGATAACGCGATTTTGAAATTAAATGCCGGTGCCGGCGGTACAGAGAGCTGTGACTGGTGTGCGATGCTTTACCGGATGTACACAAGATGGGCGGAGCGAAAAGGTTTTACGATTGAAGTCCTGGATTATCTGGATGGCGATGAGGCGGGAATTAAATCGGTGACTTTTCAGGTCAATGGAACAAATGCCTATGGATATCTGAAATCTGAAAAAGGGGTTCATCGTCTGGTACGAATTTCTCCGTTTAATGCACAGGGCAAACGTCAGACTTCATTTGTATCTCTGGATGTTATGCCGGATATTGAAGAAGATGTTGATGTAGAGATTAATGAAGAAGATTTGAGAATTGACACGTACCGAAGCAGTGGTGCCGGTGGACAGCATATTAACAAGACCTCTTCGGCAATCCGTATCACCCATATTCCAACGGGTATTGTGGTACAGTGCCAGAATGAACGTTCCCAATTCCAGAACAAAGACAAGGCAATGCAGATGTTAAAGGCAAAGCTCTACATGCTTCAGAAAGAGGCAAATGCCGAAAAGCTTTCGGATATTCGTGGAGAAGTCAAGGAAATCGGATGGGGAAATCAGATTCGGTCTTATGTCATGCAGCCATATACATTGGTAAAGGACCACAGAACAAATGCAGAAACGGGAAATGTGGATGCGGTTTTAGATGGTGGGATTGATTTGTTTATTAATGCGTATTTAAAAATGAAAGGAAACTCATAAAGAGTTTCCTTTTTTGATTAAGTCAAGATAGAAATTGGTATATGTTGCGTAGGTGTACGGAATGACCCATAAGAAGCCGATTCCGCAGGAGAGAAAGCCAAGCAGATAAAGAGGAAGGAAGGAGAGCATGATATACAGGAGTCTCCGTTTACTTCCTTTTATTAATTGAAGGCTCTTTTTCATAATCTGTCGGGCACTGTACTCTTCAAAATCCAGCATCAGATAAAAGCACTGGGAAAACAGAATCTGAATCCAAAGGAAGCACAGAATTCCCAAAAGCAACAGAATGGTATAAGTGCGGTCAATTCCAAGAAAATTCGTAGTTTTCATAAAAAAGTGATAGTAGATAACGGAAGGCAGCAGTGCCAGCAGCTTAAAGGCGGCAAGCCAGATCTGAATTGCAGCAGTGCGGTTGTTATCTTCTTTGAAACAGAAAAATAAATCTTTGGAAGTAACAGGCTGATTATTTGCAATTTTCAGGTAAACATAGGACTCGCCGGCCTGAAAGAAACCGGAAAGTACATATACCAGATAGCTTGCAATATAGTAAAGAAAAGACCGGACGAGAGTCGTTGGCTGTAAAACCATGGTAACAAGTACATTGAGTCCCATAATGCACAAAACATGAAGAAGGAAGATACTTACAACAGAACGGTATCTTCCTAATAATTGACCTCTCGCAAGGCTTTTTAAACTGGATGATGATAAGTATGGATTCATGATAAACCTCTCATGTTAAGATTCTATACTGCCAAATCAATATTTCCGCCGGTTGTGGCAGAAGCATCAGCAGATTTCCGATTTTTCATATACGGATTTACTTTTTCATTCGGGTACTGGATTTTAGTCGTCGTTGTACCACCGGCAACGTAGCTTCTTCCGCATTCCGGACAAATTGCCGTTTTTAAGGAAACATTTGCAGCGAGAACCTTGCCGTTTCCCTGGGATGCCTTTTTGTATGCATTGCTGACATGCTCCTGTTCATGAGCCATAACTCTGGAGGCAGAGGCCTGTGGAGAAATGTGGGCAGCAGACTTAAAGGAAACCATTTCGTCAGAGCCGTCCTGATATTTCCGCTCCTTGCAGGTTTTACATTCTGCAGGGGAAGTTTTTCTTCCGGGAGCAACTTCCGTGGACTCTCCGGGATTCAAAACTACCTTGGAGGAGCCTTCTGTGGAAGCTGTAGCAGGAACACTGCCGGTTAAATAAGCACCGGCATACGGAGTCATTGAATTTGCATATGCGTCTGTAACTGGGTACATACCATCTCCTCCTTTCACAGAATAAAAAAGTAAAGGTTATTCGTTTGTTTTCAAAGCAGCGACCTGTTCCATAATCTCTTCATAAGAAGTACCAAAAAGCGATTTGGTAGATTCGCCGAGCTGTGTTTCAATCATACTGTCCCAATTCTTTCCCATCTGGACAAGCTGCGTGGAGCTGTATGAGGTGAAAATAATATACATTGACATAAATACCACGCCAATAAAGCCACCAATAAAGCCAAGACTTCCGATTGCGGTGCCAAAACCGATTTTGGCAGAGGTAACCATCTTTTTGCCGTATCCTTTGGATAATAAAGCGAGGATAATGGCAATGCTGCCAAAAATCAGGGAAAGATAAATGGTAAATAAGGAAAGCAGACTACATACGCCTAAAATCATGGCAATAACCGCCAAAACATTATTGGCAGCCCCATAATCGCTGTAGCTGAATTTTATCTGCTCATATTTATTTGTTTCATTTTGGTTTTCGTTCATAATAAAAATACCCATTCGTATAGTTATTATAATTTTAACACTTTCTATATTTAATTACAATCTTTCTTGAAAAATACCATGAATATCATCTATAATGAATATGGTCTGTGAAAACGGACCGCAATTACTTTTTTATGAGAGGTTAAAAATGGACATTATTTTAAAACTGAAAGAAGAACTGAATGTGGAAAAGTGGCAGGTGGAAGCTGCCGTGAAATTGATTGATGAGGGAAACACAATTCCCTTTATTTCCAGATACCGTAAGGAGGTTACAGGCTCTCTGAACGATGAAGTGCTTCGTAATCTGAATGAACGTCTGACCTATCTGAGAAATCTGGAAGATAAAAAGGAACAGGTAATCAACAGCATTGAAGAACAGGGACAGCTCACAGAGGAGTTGAAAGAGAAGATTCTGGCGGCGGAAACACTTGTAGTAGTAGAGGATTTGTACCGTCCATACCGCCCGAAGAGAAAAACAAAAGCGAGCGTTGCAAAGGAAAAAGGACTTGGACCGCTGGCAGATTATATTCTGGAGCAGAATGCAACAGAAGGACTGGAAATCGAAGCGCAGAAATATCTGAACGAAGAAAAGGGTGTTGCAACCGTAAAAGAAGCTTTGCAGGGAGCAGCAGATATTATTGCGGAAGGAATTTCAGACGAGGCAGACTATCGTGCTTATATTCGTGATATTACGATGGAAGAAGGCACGCTTACCAGTACGGCAAAGGATGAAAAGGCACAGAGTGTTTATGAAATGTATTATGCTTATGAAGAGCCTTTGAAAAAGGTGGTGGGACATCGTGTTCTGGCATTGAATCGTGGGGAGGAAGAAAAATTCCTGACCGTAAAGGTTGTTGCACCGGTAGAGCGGATTTTGCAATATCTGAATAAGAAAGTAATTACATCAGAAAATGAATTTACGACACCACTTTTGCAGGTGACGGTACAGGATGCTTATGAACGTCTGATTGCACCGGCAATCGAGCGTGAAATCCGGAATGACTTAACAGAAAAAGCAGAGGATGGTGCGATTTCAGTATTTGGAAAGAACCTGCAACAGCTTTTAATGCAGCCTCCGATTGTAGGAAAGGTGGTTCTCGGCTGGGACCCGGCATTCCGTACCGGCTGTAAGCTGGCAATTGTAGATGAAACAGGTAAGGTGCTTGATACCAAAGTGATTTTCCCTACGGCACCACAAAATAAGGTAGAAGAAGCAAAAGCAGAATTAAAGAAGCTGATTAAGAAATATCATGTATCCCTGATTAGTGTGGGAAATGGAACGGCATCCCGTGAATCTGAACAGGTCATTGTGGATCTGATTAAGGAACTGGATACACCGGTCCAGTATGTGATTGTAAATGAAGCGGGAGCATCCGTATATTCTGCCAGTAAGCTTGCCACTGAGGAATTCCCGAATTTTGATGTGGGACAGCGTAGTGCGGCTTCGATTGCGAGAAGACTTCAGGACCCATTGGCAGAACTCGTTAAGATTGATCCGAAATCCATTGGAGTAGGACAATATCAGCATGATATGAACCAGAAGAAACTGGGCGAAGCTCTGGGCGGAGTTGTCGAGGATTGTGTAAACAAAGTCGGTGTAGATTTGAATACCGCATCAGCACCGCTTTTAGAGTATATTTCAGGAATTTCAAAGCCGATTGCAAAGAATATCGTAGATTACCGTGAAAAGAACGGAAGATTTGCTAATCGTGCACAGCTTTTGAAGGTGCCGAAACTCGGACCGAAAGCATACGAGCAGTGTGCCGGTTTCTTACGGATTCATGATGGGGACAATCCTCTGGATGCTACAAGCGTACATCCGGAATCCTATGAAGCAGCGATGAAGCTTCTTGATAAAATGGGACTTACAATGGAAGATGTAAAGGCAGCCCAGAAGCAGGCAGCAAAACAGGTGGCAACGGCGGTAAAGAGCAGTGGTGTGAAGAAAGAAGAGCGTCCGAAGAAAAAACAGCTTGTTATTCATAATACGAATACCGCAATGGGAAAAGCACTTGCGGCAGCTATGGGTGGCACGGTTATGAGTATGGAAGAGGAGGCACCTGCAAAAGCGCGTAAATCAGAAAAGGAAGCCTCCGCAATCAGCAGTCTGGAAAAGAAAATCAAAGACAAATCCAAGCTTGCAGTTGAACTTGGAATTGGAGAAATTACGCTTACCGATATTCTGAAGGAATTGGAAAAGCCTTCGAGAGACCCACGTGAAAGTATGCCCGCACCAATCCTTCGCAGTGACGTACTGGATATGAAAGATTTGAAACCGGGAATGATTTTGAAGGGAACGGTCCGCAACGTAATCGACTTTGGAGTATTTGTAGACATTGGTGTCCATCAGGACGGACTCGTTCATATTTCCCAGATTACCGACCGCTACATCAAACATCCGCTTGAAGCAGTCAGCGTTGGAGATGTGGTAGATGTGCAGGTATTGTCAGTAGATATGGCAAAGAAGCGAATTGCACTTACGATGAAAATAAATAAAAACTAGGAGCATCAGATTGGAACAGGAAACAAATTATTCAGAACAACCTCATAAACGGCGAGTTCGATACAGCGGTACGCATCCCAGGAAGTTCAGTGAAAAGTATAAAGAACTGAATCCGGAAAAGTATCAGGATACGATTGAAAAAGTAATTCGGAAGGGAAGTACACCGGCAGGAATGCATATCTCCATCTGCGTCAATGAGATTCTGGATTTTCTGCAGATTAAACCCGGAATGAAGGGACTGGATGCAACGCTGGGGTACGGCGGACACAGCCGGAAGATGATGGAATGTCTGCAGGGAAATGGACATTTGTACAGTCTGGATGTGGACCCGATTGAAATTGTAAAGACAACGAAGCGCCTTCGTGAAGCAGGATTTGATGAACAGATTTTTACACCTGTTTCAGAAAACTTTGCAAATATTGATGTGGTTGCCGAACAGTATGGCCCATTTGATTTCCTGCTTGCAGACCTTGGAGTTTCCTCCATGCAGATTGACAATCCGGAGCGTGGTTTTTCCTACAAACAGGAAGGTCCGCTTGATTTAAGACTGAATCCGCAAAGTGGGATACCGGCCTGTGAGCGATTGAAAGAAATGAGTCGTGAGGAAATTGAGGGGATGCTTCTTGATAATTCGGATGAACCATATGCCGCAGAAATTGCACGTGCGATTTCCGGAAGCTTGCGAAAAGGAAAAGCGCTGGATACGACAACACAGCTGGCAGCGCTCATAGAAGAAACACTTTCCTTTCTGCCGGAAAAAGAGCGAAAAGAGGGCGTTAAGAAATCTTGTGCCAGAGTTTTTCAGGCACTCCGCATTGATGTAAACAGTGAATTTGAAGTGTTGGATGCATTTCTTGAAAAACTGCCTGATGTCATGGTATCCGGTGGACGAATCGCAATCCTGACGTTTCACTCCGGCGAAGACCGCCTGGTAAAGCGGGCATTCAAACAAGGGAAAAAAGTAGGCGTTTACCGGGAAATTGCCGAAGAGGTAATACGTCCTTCGGCACAGGAGTGTGCGGTAAATCCAAGAGCAAAGTCCACGAAGATGCGCTGGGCAATAAAAGCATAAGTTTTGACTTGCAATTTTACAGATACGGTGTTATGCTAACACCGAACAATAGAAAAAAGAAAAGTTCTTCGGGGTTGGGTGAAATTCCCTACCGGCGGTATAGTCCGCGACCTGTTTCTGCAAGAAATATTCCGAATGGAATGGAACAGAAATGGCTGATTTGGTGCAATTCCAAAACCGACAGTAAAGTCTGGATGAGAGAAGAAAAAAGCCAACTGGAATTGTGGTTGGTTTTGTGATGCGCATTTAAAGACCCCGGGTGATTTTTCATCCGGGATTTTTTTGCATTCCTTTTAGAAGAACCTTTCGGATATGGGCATTTTGCCCGGCCATAAGATGGCAGAAAGAGAGGAAAAAATATGGAACAGAATTTATGGACAAACGTAAAAAACAATTTGGCATTTGTATTGTCTGCGGTAGCAATTGCAGTCGTTCTGGTATTGATTGCATACCTGGTAGAGAAAATGCTCAAAAAGAAGCACGGAGATACGGAACGTGTACTGGCAACCCGGAAGATAGCAATGATTGGTTTGTTTTCGGCAATTGCAGGAGTGCTTCAGGTGCTGGAAATTCAGATGCCGTTTACCCCACCGTTTTACAAATTTGATTTCAGTGATTTGCCGGCGTTGATTGGTGGATTTGCTTTTGGCCCGGTTGCAGGAGTAATGATAGAATTCATTAAAAATATGATAAAAATGCTGTTAAAGCCGACAAGTACTGCATTCGTCGGGGAATTTGCCAATTTTGTGGTCGGATGTAGTTTTGTATTGACGGCTTCTATCATATACTTATATAAAAAGAGCCGTAAATCTGCACTGCTTGCATCGGCCTGCGGAACGGTAGTGATGACGGTGTTTGGCTCTGCGTTTAATGCGATTTACCTTTTGCCGACATTTGCGGTGCTTTTCCACATGCCGCTTGAAGATATTGTGGCAATGGGAACTGCAGTAAATGCAAATATTACCAGTGTTACAAGTCTTGTAATACTTGCCGTTGCGCCGTTAAATATCTTAAAAGGCGCCGTGGATTCGATAATCACCATGTTGATTTATAAGAAAATCAGCCCTATCTTAAAAGGCTCCAGAAAATAATTTTGCAGAAACCTCTTGACAATTACTGTATTAGTTATATAATACAGTAAAACAAGAGGTTTTATTTTTGGAGGTGTATATGTCGGAATTAATTACCATACGGGATATGTGTAAGATATATAATCCGGGCGAAAATGAAGTTCGGGCATTGGACCATGTCGATTTAACCATTCAGGAGAATGAATTTGTGGCAATTATCGGACAGTCCGGTTCCGGAAAGTCAACACTGATGAATATGCTTGGATGTTTGGATATTCCAACAAGTGGTACATATTTCTTAAATGGAAAGGATGTTTCCAGATTGTCGGATGATGAACTGTCCGATATTCGGAACCGTGAAATCGGGTTTATATTCCAGGGATTTAATCTGATACCCGGACTGACGGCATTGGAAAATGTAGAACTGCCATTGATTTATCGCGGAGTGGGAAGAAAAGAACGTATTGAGCTGTCGGAGAGGGCATTGGAGAAGGTTGGTCTTGCAGAACGTAAAAGCCATAAACCATCGGAGATGTCCGGTGGACAGCAGCAGAGAGTAGCAATCGCAAGAGCAATTGCACAGGCACCACCTGTGATTCTTGCGGATGAACCAACCGGTAATCTTGACTCCGGTTCGACAAAAGAAATTATGGAGATTCTGAAAGGACTGCATAAAGAAGGAAGAACCGTTATCTTAATTACACATGATAACGAAATTGCAGCAAAGGCGCGGCGGAACATTCGTATCAGAGATGGAAAAGTTGTGGCAGATTTTGAAAATGAAGTGACCGAATAGAAAGCAATGGAAAGGATTATAACATGATATTTAAGAAAAAGGCTGACAAAGAAGAAACAAATAAGAAGGAAATTGTGGAACTGGATGCAGAAACAGTTGCAAAGAAAAAGAAGAAAAGAAAGAAAATCATTCTGTTTAGTGTGCTTGGAGTTATAGTTGTATTATTTATCATTTTGAAAATTGCAGGTGGCAACGGAGCACAGGCATATGTGACTACGGCACAGGCACAGGTTGGTGAAATGGAACAGACGGTTGATACGAGTGGTATTGTAAAAACCGGACAGGAAAAGGTCTATTTCTCAAATGTAGATGTGACAGTTGGAGAGATTGCAGTATCTGCAGGAGACGCCGTAAAAGCGGGAGATGTCCTGCTGAAATATGATGAAACTGCTTTGGCACAGGCAAAGGAAAAAGCACAGTTAAATGAACAGTCTGCAGAAGGAAGCTATCAGAATTCGGTGCAGGCAAACAATGAGAAATTGGGCGATCTGAGTGAGGCAAGTACCAATCTCGAGGTGCTGGACCAGCAGATTGCAGATACCGAAGCTTATATTAAGAATCTTGAAAATAAAATTGCAACGAAAAAGAGTGATCTGGCAAAAGAAGGTGCACTGCTTCAGATTTCTTTGATTGACTGGCAGGACCAGCCGGATTCCGAAGAATATGAAAATTTGCAGAAGCTGGTGCAGTTAAACAGTTACGAACAGCAGAATAATAAAGAGATTAAGGGCTGGCAGGATGAATTGGATGTTTATAATGACATGCTTGCAAATTATAAAGAATACCGTTCGGAGATGAAATCCCAGAAAAGCTCTGCCGAAGCAGGAAAAATGACAGCAGGTGCAAAAGCACAACTTGAGGCAGACAATAAGGCAAAGGCTATTGATAATCAGAACACCATAGAGCATCTGGACGAAGTGACCGATGGAGTCATCGCAGAATTTGATGGTGTTGTAACGGAAATGAATGCGGTAGAAGGCGGTAGCGTGGCACCGGGCACACAGCTTTTGAAGCTTGACAGCACCGAAGATGTTCTTGTAAGAATTACCGTATCCAAGTATGACCTTACGAAAATTAAAGAAGGACAGAAAGCAAGTGTTACCATTGGTGGAAAAGAATACGAAGGAGAGGTAAGCAAAATCAATAAAATGGCAGAAACCAACAACAGTGGTGCATCGGTTGTCGGAACGGAAATCAGGATTACCAATCCGGACAGTGATGTTATTCTGGGCGTGGAAGCCAGGGTGGTGATTTCTACGGATAAGGTTGAAAACGCTGTTCAGGTTCCACTTACTGCTGTGAACGTAGATATGGACGGAGAATTTGTTTATACGGTGGAAAATGGCATCCTCGTTAAGAAGCCTGTAGTTACCGGCATTTCTACCGATATCATGACACAGATTGTAGAAGGACTTAACGAAGGGGAACAGGTAGTAATAAATGTAACCGCAGATTTGGCAGAAGGAATGACAGTAGTTGCATTACCGGAATAGGAGCAGTTAAGATGGCACAGATTTGGGAATATATTAAGATTGCTCTTATGAACATCAAGAGTAATAAGGGGCGTTCCATTTTGACAATGCTTGGAATCATTATTGGAATTTCCTCGGTAATTATGGTAATTGCAATTGGTAATGGCGTCCGCGGGCAGGTAAATGATGAACTGGAAGGAATCGCCGGAGGTCAGGTCGCTTTTTATGTAGATTCCACAAGAAAAGATACTACCGTAAAATTTGACCAGTCGGATTTTGATGCGATTATCAAACAAATTGCGCATGTAAAAGCAGTAACTCCACAGTATTCCGCATGGGGAACCGCAGAGGGACCGAAAGGAAACTTTGATATTTCGCTGACTGGTGGAAGCATTGGACTTCAATATATTTCTTCGGAACCGATTGTGAAAGGGAAGTATTTTACCCAGGATGACTATGATGCCGGGAAAAATGTCTGCGTAATTACCGAAAGCAGTGCGATTGCATTATTTGGAACTACCGATGTGGTGGGAATGACATTTGAAGCAACCTTTTATGGAGTTACCCAGGAAATGAAAATTGTGGGAATCCGTAAGGACAATACCTCCTCCATTATTAGCATGACCAATGGAGATACTACAATTTCGGCAGAAACGCCGCTTACCTTTATGGGGAATAAATTTTACTATTACATTGATGACTTTGAACAGTTTTATGTAATCGCGGAAAACAGCAGTTACTGTACACAGGTGGCAACCGATGCATTGAATCTTCTGGAAGCAAGACATCAGGTGCGTGGCGAAAATCAGATTCAGATGCAGAGCTTCACGGATGTATCTTCACAATTTGACTCCATTCTCGGAATCATTACCGTGTTTGTTTCCTTTGTGGCAGCAATCTCTCTGCTGGTAGGTGGTATTGGCGTAATGAACATCATGCTGGTATCGGTAACCGAACGAACCCGTGAAATCGGAATCCGGAAAGCACTTGGTGCACGTACCGGTTCCATACTGCTCCAGTTCCTTGCAGAAGCGGGGATCATTACGCTTCTTGGAGGAGTGATTGGAATTATTCTGGGAATTCTGGGAGCTATGGGTGTTTGTGCAATTGCTAATGTCAAGGCAAGCGTAGACCCATTGGTAGTGCTTCTGGCAACTCTCTTTTCCTGTGGAGTCGGAATCTTTTTTGGAATTTATCCTGCAAAAAAGGCGGCAAAGCTCCGCCCAATCGAAGCCTTGCGGCACGAATAAATTTCCCTTTGCAGGAAGCTATATTTTTAGTATAATAGTATCGATGTAAAAGCACCTGCTTTTCGCAGGTGCTTTCAGCTTGTAGAAAAAGTATTACGAATTAAAATTTTAGGCGTTTGCGAAACTCAAATACTTTTTGGAATATGCAGGTAATCTTTTTGCGAAAAGCCTTCATATGCCACGGAAATGAGACTCATAAAAACGTGGAAGCCTTTGCTGAACACGTTTTTTATTTCTGAGGCTCATTGAAGTGTCTGGCATATGGGCTTGAGAAGAAAGATTACCGCATATTCCCACAGTGCTCTGAGTTTCGCAACTGCCTCAATTAAATTCTGAATAAGAGGATGCAGATGGAAGTTTCATTTGATGTAAAAATGACCCCACAGATTTTATACGATTACCTGCTATATCATACTTATACAAGTTTAAGCGGTGCCATAGGAACGATTGTAGGTGCATTGTTTGTCGTATGGTATTTTATGGGTGGCAAAATCCTGTATCTGATTGCAGGACTTGTGATTCTGCTTTATCTTCCCTGGACCCTGTTTTTACGTTCCAAGAAACAGTTCCTGGCGAATCCGGCATTTAAAGAGCCAATTCATTATGTGCTGAACGATGAAGGGATGACCATTTCACAGAACGAACAGAGTGAAACTGTTCCCTGGGAGCAGATGTATAAGGCAGTATCTACACAGAGAAGTATTATTTTATATACCTCTCCGGTAAATGCTTCGATTTTTCCAAAGAAGGATTTGGGAGAACATATTCCGGCATTGATTGAAGTGTTATCAACGCATATGCCACCAAAGAAGGTGAAAATCCGTGGATAATCAGATAATAGAAACGTATTCCGCACAGGAAACGTATGATTTGGGAAAGAAAATTGGAGAGCAGCTTTTACCCGGAAGCGTATTGACACTTGTGGGTGATCTTGGTGTCGGAAAAACCGTCTTCAGTCAGGGACTTGCTGAAGGACTTGGAATTACCGAGCCCGTAAACAGTCCGACCTTTACAATTATTCAGATTTATGAAGGTGGAAGGCTGCCGTTTTATCATTTTGATGTTTATCGGATTGGAGATATTTCCGAAATGGACGAAATCGGTTATGAAGATTATTTCTGGGGAGATGGTGTCTGCCTGATTGAGTGGGCAAATCTCATAGAAGAAATTCTGCCGGAGCATTATACGGAAATTACCATCGAAAAAAATCCGGAAAAAGGTTTTGATTATCGAAAAATAACAATTTGTGAAAAAGAATAGCATATCTTAAAAACAGATATGGAAAGGATACTATGAAAATTATTGCGATTGACAGCTCAGGACTGGTGGCATCGGTTGCCATTGTGGAAGACGATGCAGTGATTGCAGAATATAATGTTCAATACAAAAAAACACATTCCCAGACACTTTTACCGATGCTGGATGAAATAAAGCAAATGGTGGACCTGGATTTATCTACGATAGATGCGATTGCAATAGCAAAAGGACCGGGTTCATTTACCGGATTAAGAATTGGTTCGGCAACTGCGAAGGGATTGGGACTGGCACTTGATATTCCGATTGTGGAAATTCCTACTCTGGATGGTATGGCATGCAATCTGTATGGTTCCGACCGTATGATTTGTCCGATTATGGATGCAAGAAGAAATCAGGTTTATACCGGAATCTATGATTTTCTGCGGAATTCTGATGTGGAGGAAACAGAAGAAAGCGTTCAGTACGAATTACATACAATTCTTCCACAGTGTGCATTATCCATAGAAGAACTCGCAGAAAAATGTAATGAATTAAACGGCGAAATCATATTTTTAGGTGATGGCGTTCCGGTATTCCGCGAACAGTTAAAGAGTCTGATGAAAGTTCCGTATGGATTTGCACCGGCACATATGAACCGGCAGCGCGCAGCCGCTTTTGCAATGCTGGCATTCCGATATCTGAAAGAGGGAAAAGCAGTTCCGGCAGCAGCACATGTCCCGGAATATCTGCGATTATCCCAGGCAGAAAGGGAAAAAGCGGAGAAACTGCAGAAACCGCAGGAGTAAAATTATGGTTGAAATACGCCCGTTAAGAAAAGAAGATGCAGCGATTGTAAGCGAAATAGAAAGCAGAACATTTTCCATGCCATGGAAAACAGAAGATTTTCTGGATATGGTAGAAGCGGATTATGCTTATTATTATGTGGCAGAGGAGGACGGTGTTCTTCTTGGTTGTTGTGGAATACGCAATATGGCAGGGGATGGCGAAATTACCAATGTTGTGGGAGATGCCCCCTACCGCAGACGTGGCATTGCAAAAAAAATGATGAAATATATGCTGGAGCTTGCTCCTTCCCAGGGAATCAAAGACTGTACCCTGGAAGTCCGGGTCAGTAATAAAGCCGCAATACACCTTTATGAAGAACTTGGATTTAAAGGAGAGGGAATTCGTCCCGGATTTTATGAAAAACCCAAAGAAGATGCTTTGATTATGTGGAAAAGATAGACAAAGCATGGAAGATTTACCACTGGTTCATTCGCAGAGTTCATGTATAATAGTAGCTATAAGGAGGCTGACAAAATGCGGATATATATGGACGATTCAGAAAAAGAGCTTGTTTCGGTAATATGTAATAAATGTCAAAAAAAATTATCTGTCAAAAACGGAATTCTTGCAGAAGGAGTTTTTGAGGGAAATCAAAAATTTGGATATTTCAGTAAAAAAGATGGTATCAGACATTCTTTTGATTTGTGTGAGGAGTGTTATGATAAAATGATTGCAGAATTTGCAATACCTGTAAAAGAAGAGGAGGTTCAGGAACTTCTTTGACTTTTCAGGGAATCAGAAAGGCAAAGGTTATTTAAGTATGCTGGATATATGCTTACTGGGAACCGGAGGTATGATGCCGCTTCCCTATCGTTGGCTTACATCCATGATGGCCAGATACAATGGTACAAGTATATTGGTGGATTGTGGGGAAGGAACACAGATTGCAATGAAGGAAAAGGGATGGAGTCCCAAACCGATTGATGTGATTTGTTTTACCCACTTTCATGCAGACCATATCAGCGGACTGCCGGGAATGCTTCTCACGATGGGAAATGCAGAGCGGACAGAGCCGCTTCTTTTGGTGGGACCCAAAGGATTATCCAAGGTGGTTGCATCACTGCGTATCATTGCACCGGAATTACCGTTTGCGATTGACTGTCTGGAGCTTGGAGAAAAAGAGCATATCATACATATGGATGGGTTCCGGATTGAAGCTTTCCGGGTAAACCATAACGTTCCCTGCTATGGATATAGTATTGTGATTGACCGAATTGGTAAATTTGACGTGGACAAGGCTGTCAGCCTTGGAATTGAAAAATGCTATTGGAACCGCTTACAAAAAGGGGAAACGATAAAAACAGATAAAATGACATATGTGCCGGAAATGGTTCTTGGTGCTCCGAGAAAAGGATTACGAGTGACTTATTGTACCGACACCAGACCGACAGAAAGTATCGTGGAGCATGCCAGAGAGGCAGACCTGTTTATCTGTGAAGGAATGTATGGAGAGCCGGACAAGAAGGCAAAAGCAAAAGAAAACAAGCATATGACATTCTATGAAGCCGCAGAACTTGCAAAACGTGCACAGGTGCAGCAGATGTGGCTGACGCATTACAGTCCGTCACTGAATCATCCCGAGGAATATCTTCCGGCAGTTCGGAAAATTTTTGAGCGTACCGAGGTCTGTAAAGACGGAAAAACCATAGAATTATTATTTGAGGATTAGATAGACATCAAAATACGATTATGTATAATATAAGTAGAAACACCTATTTTTAGGAGAAAGGGGAACGCCATGACAGGAAAAAATAAAAGTACCGTTCAGGGAATCGTTATTGGTGTAATATTGGTTGCGCTTGTCCTGGGATATTATTTTTATCTGTCCAATCGAAAAGCGGACACCCCCAGTGAAGAAACGACAACATCCATTTCAGCAGTTCAGAATGTGTTATTACGTGATTTGACGGAAGACTATCCGCCGAGTCCACGCGAGGTGTTGAAATATTACAGTGATATTACGGTATGCTTTTACAGTGAAGAATATACCGACGAAGAGTTTGAAAAACTTGCATTACAGATACAAAAGCTTTATGATGATGAGCTTGTTGCAAATAGTACGCAGGAACAGTATCTCAATAATTTAAAATGGGATATTAATAATATGAAGGAACAGAATATGACCGTATCCAGTTATAGCGTTGCTTCCAGTACGGATGTGTTCTATTTCGAGCAGGATGGCTATCAGTGGGCAAGATTGAATGGTACCTTTACACTTCGTAGTGGAAAAGAAGTTGGATTGTGCAAAGAGGTATTTGTTTTGCGGAAGGATTCCGCGGGACATTGGAAAATATATGGTTGGAAAAGGCTGGAGGAAAACGAACAGTGAAAGACGATATTTGTATCCTGGCAATAGAGAGCTCCTGTGATGAAACAGCGGCAGCAGTGGTGAAGAATGGACGGGAGGTTTTGTCCAATGTGATTTATTCACAAATTGCACTTCACACAGAATATGGTGGTGTTGTTCCGGAGATTGCTTCCAGAAAACACATTGAAAAAATCAATCAGGTTATTGAACAGGCACTTCTTGATAGCGGTAAAAAACTAAACGATATGGATGCAATTGCAGTTACATACGGCCCCGGATTGGTAGGGGCTTTACTTGTGGGTGTTTCAGCAGCAAAAGCAATCAGCTTTGCAACCGGCATTCCACTTGTTGGAGTACATCATATCGAAGGGCATATCAGTGCAAATTATATTGAAAACAAAGATTTGGAACCGCCGTTTGTCTGCCTTGTGGTTTCCGGTGGCCATTCGCATCTGGTTGTTGTGAAGGATTACGGAGAATATGAAATTATCGGACGAACGAGGGACGATGCAGCGGGCGAAGCCTTTGATAAAGTGGCACGTGCCATTGGACTCGGATATCCCGGAGGACCAAAGATTGACCGGGTATCTAAGGAAGGAAATCCGGAAGCCATTCATTTTCCGAGAGCAAAAGTGGGAGATGCAGAGTATGACTTCAGTTTTAGCGGCTTGAAATCGGCAGTCCTGAATTATCTGAATTCCTGCGAAATGAAGGGAGAAACAATTTGCGTACCGGATGTTGCAGCATCTTTCCAGAAAGCAGTTGTGGATGTATTGGTAGAGCACTCCATGGACGCAGTCAGCAGATATGGCTATAAGAAATTTGCCATTGCTGGAGGCGTGGCGTCCAATACCGGACTTCGGGCGGCATTTGAACAGGCTTGTAAGGAAAAGGGCATTGCGTTTTACCATCCTTCGCCGGTCTACTGTACCGATAATGCGGCAATGATTGGAGCAGCAGGATATTATGAATTCAAAAAAGGTGTCCGTCACGGATACGATTTGAACGCTGTACCATCATTGAAACTGGGAGAACGAATATAATATAGGAAGAAAACTATGAAAAAGGAACAATGTTCACAGGAGAACAGCATGAAGACTGCGGCAATCGTTCTTGCGGCAGGCAGCGGAAGCCGAATGAGGAGTACAACCAAAAAACAGTATATGCTCATTCAGGACAAGCCGGTGCTTTATTATTCGCTAAAAGCATTTCAGGATAGCTTCGTGGATGAGATTATACTTGTCACATCCGCAGAGGATATTACCTTTTGTGACGAAGAAATCGTTCAGAAATATGGTTTTACAAAAGTACATCAGATTGTAGCCGGTGGAAAAGAACGATATCATTCGGTGTATGCAGGCATAGAACAACTGCAGGATTGTGAGATTGTGTTTATACATGATGGCGCACGCCCGATGCTTTCCGGGGAAATGCTGGAGAGGCTGTATCAGGATGTAAAAAAGACCGGTGCGTGTGTTGCCGGTATGCCGGCAAAGGATACGATTAAGATTGCAGATGAAGAAGGAAATATTGCAATGACTCCGGACCGGAATCTTGTTTGGACGATTCAGACACCGCAGGTATTTTCCTATGAATTGATTCATCGGGCATACGAGGAACTGATTGCAAACGAAGAAAATTTACGAAAACAGGGAATTCATATCACGGATGATGCAATGGTGGTAGAGCATTTTTGGAACCATCCGGTGCATCTAGTGGAAGGTTCGTATGAAAATATAAAAATTACAACGCCGGAAGATCTTGCGATTGCACAGCAATTTCTTCTGAAAATGTAGTACAGAAGGCAGAAAGAGGAAAATGATGAATATGAGTATCGGACAGAAAATTTTTGTGATTATGGGCTCGGCATTTGCGGGCGTTGGTATTGTGATGTCAGTCATAATTGGCTATGTTTGCAGCATGACAGACGGAGCAATGGCCTTTGTATTAATACCATTATTCTTTGTTGTGCTGGGACTTGTTTTTATAATCAGTGCTTTATTGGGCGTATATAAAAAGAAACAAATTGTGAAGCGTGGAACAAAATATGCTGCAAAAATTTATGGCTATGTAGAGAATACTTCCTATATAGTAAACGGAAGATATCCATTGAATGTAAAAGTTCATTACTTTGATAACAAGAAAGTAGAACGTGAGGCAGTCCTTCCAACTGCATTTCTAAGTGGATCTTCCCAATATCCAATCGGAATGACCATAGATATTTATGAATATAACGGAAAATACGGTTATGATCCATCTTCTGTCAGAAATGAAGTTCTGCCGGGAGAAAGTGAGCTTATGGATGATAAGCCAATGGAACCGGGAAAGATAAAATATGTAGCAAAGGTATGCCCGAATTGCGGGGCTTCTTTCCAGGCAGCGAGCGGATATTCCAACAAGTGTCCGTACTGTGGAAGCTATCAGAATATCACGTAAAAAAGTTTTCTTCATTTTCTTTAAAAAGTTGTTGACATTAGTTAGTCGATTTGCTAGAATAATTTTTGCGCTGGTTACGAGTGAACTGGTGACAACGACATGGAGAGGTATCGAAGTGGTCATAACGAGGCGGTCTTGAAAACCGTTTGTCCGCAAGGGCGCGTGGGTTCGAATCCCACCCTCTCCGCTGGAGATACCTTCTCCGACGAACACGTATGTGTTCCATAATAAAATAATCATTTTATTTCGGCTTAGTTTGGAGAAGTACCCAAGAGGCTGAAGGGACACCCCTGGAAAGGGTGCAGGTCGTTAATAGCGGCGCGAGGGTTCAAATCCCTCCTTCTCCGTTTGGTAATCTCCGGATTGCCTGACAATGATTCAGAACCTTGACAAAAGAACAGCAATGCAACCCTGAAAAATTCCAGAAAACGAGTCATAAGACTCAAAGGAAATTTCAGAAGAACGAAAACCAAAAATCCAGAGATTCGAAAGAATCGGAAGGAAACGGAAGCCAAGTTTAACTTAGGCTAAGGAACAACTTTTTATTGAGAGTTTGATCCTGGCTCAGGATGAACGCTGGCGGCGTGCCTAACACATGCAAGTCGAACGGAGTTATGATGTGAGCGGAAGTAGCTTGCTACAGACAATCTTTTCATAACTTAGTGGCGGACGGGTGAGTAACGCGTGGGTAACCTGCCCTGTACTGGGGGACAACAGTTGGAAACGACTGCTAATACCGCATAAGCGCACGGGATCGCATGATCGTGTGTGAAAAACTCCGGTGGTACAGGATGGACCCGCGTCTGATTAGCTGGTTGGTGAGGTAACGGCCCACCAAGGCAACGATCAGTAGCCGGCCTGAGAGGGTGAACGGCCACATTGGGACTGAGACACGGCCCAAACTCCTACGGGAGGCA
>CAKRVA010000009.1 GCA_934408585.1 uncultured Lachnospiraceae bacterium | reverse complement strand
ACAAATTTCATAGGCACTAAGAAAAAGACTCCGAGAAACGTAAGTTTCTCGGAGCACCTTGTCTACAGTCTGAGAGGACTGACGTTGGTCAGTCCCCTTTTTATATAGAAGAAATTATAATTTTATCGACATTCCCGTTCGCTTCAAAGCCGGACGTAATGCCATATAAATTGCGACTGATACAATGGCGGAAACAACAGCATTGATAGAGGTGGAAGCAATGTTCCATGCAAGAGTAATTTCTGCAGCCGGTTTTCCAAGAATCAAAAGCTTATAAAAATATCCAATCAGTGGATCAAAAATCACATTGAACAGTAAGCCGGATACAGCAGCAAGAATCACCCATTTTAATACTTTTTTATGGTCATTCTCCTGAGTGATTTTTCCGATTTTGTGTGCAACAAGACCGGTAATCAGACCAATACAAAACTTTAACAGAAAAGTTTTGGGTGCATAAACGACATATACCGGATCAAGCAGATCACCGATGGTCATACCGATAGCACCACCAAGCCCACCGTAAACACCGCCTAAAATCAGTGCTCCAAGAACACATACGGCATTACCGAGATGGATGGAAGTCGCATCTCCACCCGGAAGTGGAATTTTTATCTGTAAAAAGGTAAAGACTACATAAGAAAGTGCAGCCATAAGACCGGTTAATGCAATTTTTAGTAAATGTTGATGTTGTTTCATAAGTATGCCTCCTCATTTTTTTCTTACGAATGTTTTTTGTTGCTACTTAGTATAATCATAAATGTATGTATTCATAGTACCAATTTGTATTTTTTTAATCATACCAATTGGTAATTCTAAAATTTTTGTTAAACATTGGAAACCGCATTGACATTGGAAATTCGAATGATTTAAGATTGATAGATGATGGAAATAGTTGGAGGAATAAGACATGAAGAAATATTGGAAGTATATAAAACCATATTTGTTTGCGTTTATCTGCGGTCCGCTGCTGATGATCGTAGAAGTTGTGGGGGAGGTTGTGCTTCCAAAGCTTATGGCGAATATTATTAACAATGGAATCGCACAGAGAAATGTCGGCTATATTATTGGAACCGGCGGTTTGATGATATTGACTGCTGTTTTAATGATGCTGGGCGGCATTGGCGGTGCTTATTTTGGTGCGAAGGCTGCCATCAGTTTTGCTTCGGATTTACGAAAGGACGCATTTGATAAGGTCCAGACGTTTTCTTTTGCCAATCTGGATAAATTCAGTACAGGTTCTCTGGTTACCCGTCTGACGAATGACATTACACAAGTGCAGAACCTGATTAACATGGCATTGCGTATGATGCTTCGTGCACCGGGAATGCTGATAGGTGCATTGATTATGGCGTTTGTGATGAACGCAGAGCTTGCGGTTGTTGTACTGGTGGTTATTCCACTGTTGATTGGAGCTATCGCAATTTTAATTAAAACAGCGTTTCCAAAGTTCAAGATTATGCAGAAAAAACTGGATGCACTGAATGCAACAATTCAGGAAATGCTCACCAATGTACGTGTAATCAAATCATTTGTCCGTGGAGATTATGAAGAGAAGAAGTTTGCAGCAGCAAATGAAGATCTGAAAGAAACGAGTCTGGATGCGTTTAAAACAATCATTATGGTTATGCCGTTAATGATGCTTATGATGAATGCCACAACCCTTGCAGTTGTATGGTTCGGAGGAAAGCAGATTATTGTTGGAAATATGCAGGTTGGTGATTTGACTGCATTTACCACATATATTGTACAGATTCTGATGTCGTTAATGATGCTTGCAATGGTTATTCTGCAAAGCTCCAGAGCATTGGCATCACTGAGCCGTATCCGTGAAATTCTGGATACGAAAGTGGATTTGAATGACGAGAATTGCAAGTTGCCACAACAGCAGGTAGAGAGCGGAAGCGTAGAATTCCGTGATGTATCATTTCGTTATTATAAAGAAAATGCAGAGAGTGTTCTTTCTCATATCAGCTTTCAGATTGACAGCGGAGCAACGCTGGGAATTATTGGTTCTACCGGAAGCGGAAAAACAACGCTTGTGCAGATGATTCCGCGTCTGTATGATCCGGATGAGGGAGAAGTATTCGTAGATGGAAGAAATGTAAAGGATTATTCGCTTGAAAATCTCCGGGAAGGAGTCGGAATGGTACTTCAGAAAAATGTACTTTTTTCCGGAACCATTCAGGAAAATCTTTTATGGGGAAATGAAAACGCATCGGAAGAGGAGGTGCGTGAAGCAGCACGTGCCGCACAGGCAGATGAATTTGTTTCCGGCTTTGTAGATGGCTATGAAACAGACCTTGGTCAGGGTGGTGTAAATGTTTCCGGAGGCCAGAAGCAGCGTCTGTGTATTGCAAGGGCGTTGCTGAAAGAACCTAAGATACTGATTCTGGATGATTCGACGAGTGCCGTGGATGCTGCTACGGAGGCGAAAATCCGGGAAAGCTTCGTGAACGAATTAAAGGATACAACAAAAATTATTATTGCACAGAGAATTTCCTCTGTAATTGAAGCGGATAAGATTATGGTATTGGATGAAGGCAGAATTGTGGGCATGGGCAAACATGACGAACTGCTAAAGGAGTGCCAGGCTTATCAGGAAATCTATTATTCACAGATGGATAAGGAGGAGGTTGCGTCATGAAACAGGAACGACTGAATTATTTTGCTCATAAATATGAGGCAAAACTGAATCCTTCCAAGGAAGATGAAATGCCAATGATGACAGGGGGGCGCAAAGGCCCTGGACGGGGACACGGCGGTCCCGGTGGAGCACGTATGATGGGCGGAAAACCCAAGAATGCCCGTGGAACAATAAAACGTCTTCTTTCCTATATGGCAAAAGATAAATGGAAGCTCGCATTTGTATTTTTGTGTATCATCCTTGGTACAGCGGCAAACCTCGCAGGTTCCTATCTGCTTCGTCCGATTATCAATGGTCTTACGGATTCCGGGAAAACGGGACAGCAGCTGGTTGCAGGACTGGTGCAGGGCGTATTCACAATGGCGGTTGTTTATCTTGTTGCCATTCTGGCACAATATTTACAGTCCAGAATTATGGTATCAATTTCACAGAATGCCATTCAGAAGCTGCGTAACGATCTTTTTGAGAAGCTTCAGAAGCTCCCGGTACGTTATTACGATACAAACAATCATGGAGATGTAATGAGCCGGTTCACAAATGACGTGGATGTGGTAGGTGAGATGCTGAACAATACGTTGGTTCAGCTTATTTCCGGAGCAATCAGTATTCTGGGAACATTGTCTTTGATGATATATACAAATGTATGGCTGACCCTGATTACGGTTGTGATGGTTCCGGTAATGCTGAAGGCAGTATCTGCAATCGGAAAAAGAAGCCGTAATTATTACAAAATGCAGCAGGCGGCCATTGGTACAATGAATGGATATATAGAAGAAACGATTACCGGACAAAAGGTAGTTAAAGTCTTTAACCATGAAGAGAGTGCCAAGGAGGAGTTCGATTTTCTGAATCAGGATTTACGTGGAAAGCAGATTAAGGCACAGTTTTTTGGTGGAATTATGGGACCGGTAATGGGAAATCTGGGTCAGGTAAGCTATTCCCTGACGGCATGTATCGGTGGTGTACTGTGTGTATTGCGTGGATTTGATATTGGAGGATTGACCGTATTTGTAAATTATTCCAGACAGTTTTCCAGACCAATCAATGAAGTAGCAATGCAGGTCAATACCATTTTCTCTGCTTTGGCAGGTGCGGAGCGTGTTTTTGCAGTAATGGATGAAGAGCCGGAAAAAGCGGATGCAGAAAATGCCATTGTAGTTGTCGAGGAGAATGGAAAGCGTTATTACGAAAATCCACTTACGAAGGAAAAAACGGAAGTAAAGGGTGCGGTTACGCTGGAACATGTAACGTTTGGATATCGCCCGGATAAAGTGATTCTGAAAGATATATCACTTTATGCGAAACCGGGACAGAAAATCGCATTTGTTGGTTCTACCGGAGCAGGTAAAACAACGATTACCAATCTGATTAACCGATTCTACGATATTGACGAAGGGGAAATACAGATTGATGGCATCAATGTGATGGACATTGCAAGGGATTCCCTGCGCCGGAATATTGCCATGGTTTTACAGGATACCCACTTGTTTACCGGTACGGTACGTGAGAATATCCGCTACGGCAGGCTGGATGCAACGGACGAAGAAGTGGAACAGGCTGCAAAAATGGCAAGTGCACATTCCTTTATCATGCGTCTGGAGCATGGCTACGATACGTTACTTGAGGGAGATGGTGCAAACCTCAGCCAGGGACAGCGGCAGCTGATTAATATTGCAAGAGCTGCTATTTCAAAAGCACCTATTTTGATTCTGGATGAAGCAACAAGCTCTGTAGATACAAGAACAGAAAAACATATAGAAAAGGGAATGGACCGGCTTATGGCAGAACGTACCACGCTTGTGATTGCACACCGTTTATCAACGGTTCGTAATGCAAATGCAATTATGGTACTGGAAAATGGCGTAATCATTGAACGCGGAGACCATGAGGATTTATTGAAGCAAAAGGGAAGATACTATCAGTTATATACCGGAATGTCAGAGCTTGATTAGAGCAATGAAGAAAGGAAGCTGAGAGGATGGAACAGTATATTGTAAAAGGTATGAGCTGTGCAGCGTGCAGTGCACGGGTGGAAAAAGCAGTTTCACAGGTACCTGGTGTAGAGAGCTGTACCGTAAGTTTGTTGACAAATTCGATGGGAGTAGAGGGAACTGCAACTCCGGATGTTATTATTCATGCGGTAGAACAGGCAGGATACAAAGCAAAGCTGAAGAAGAACAAGGAAAAATCGACAGGTGCCACAGGAGTCTCCGAGGAAGAAGAACAGCTTGAGGACAAGGAAACACCGCTATTAAAGAAACGGCTTATCTGGTCGGTCATCTTTCTGCTTGTTTTAATGTATTTTTCCATGGGATATACCATGTGGGGATGGCCACTGCCGGAGGTTCTTGCACGGAATCCGGTTTCCATTGGATTGATTCAGTTGCTTCTTACCACCATCATTATGGTAATTAACCAGAGATTCTTTGTAAGTGGAATTAAGAGTCTGCTGCATGGAGCACCCAATATGGACACTTTGGTGGCATTGGGAGCAGGGGCAGCGTATGTTTACAGCACCTATGCGCTTTTTGCAATGTCAGATGCACAGGCACAGAATCATATGGAACATGCTTCACATTATCTGCATCAGTTCTATTTTGAATCGGCGGGTATGATTCTGACATTGATTACAGTAGGAAAAATGCTGGAGGCACGTTCCAAGGGAAAGACGACAGATGCCATTAAGGGTCTGATGAAGCTTGCACCGAAAACAGCCGTCATTGAGCGTCAGGGTGTAGAAACTACCGTATCTATTGAGGAGGTTGTAAAGGGAGATGTTTTCCTGGTAAAACCGGGAGAAAGCATTCCGGTAGACGGCAGGATTCTGGAAGGCAGCAGCGCCGTAAATGAATCTTCGCTGACCGGAGAAAGTGTTCCGGTAGATAAGGGACCCGGAGATACGGTATCTGCGGCAACCATCAATCAGTCGGGCTTTTTACGCTGTGAAGCAACGAGAGTCGGAGAGGATACCACACTTTCCCAGATTATACAGATGGTATCAGACGCAGCCGCAACAAAAGCACCCATTGCAAAAATAGCAGATGTTGTATCCGGTGTGTTTGTGCCGATTGTCATTGCAATTGCAGTATTGACAATTATCGTATGGATGTTTGTACAGGGAGATTTCGGCTATGCATTGGCAAGAGGAATTTCTGTTTTGGTAATCAGCTGTCCATGTGCTTTAGGACTTGCAACACCGGTAGCAATTATGGTTGGAAACGGTGTAGGTGCCAAAAACGGAATTTTGTTTAAGACAGCAGTTTCACTGGAAGAAACCGGAAAAGCCAAATTGGTGGTACTTGATAAGACGGGAACGATTACCAAGGGAGAACCGGAAGTTACCGATATTGTTGTTGCAGCAGATTTTACCGGTGAAGAGGCATCGGTAAGAAACGAGCAGCTGGAACAGCTTCTCACAAAGGCAGCAGCTCTGGAGCATAAAAGCGAACATCCGCTTGCAAAAGCGATTAATCTGTATGTAGAGAGTCATAAATCGGAGTATGGAGTTAAGGATTTGATATTGGAAGATTTTGAGGCTCTTCCGGGAAACGGTGTCCAGGGAAAATACGAATCCGAAATATTGTTTGGTGGCAATTTTGCCATGATGCAAACACGGATCAAACAGGATGAAATGCTGGAACAGTTTAAGAAACGGTCCGAAGAACTTGCAGCCGAAGGAAAAACACCGCTGTTTTTTGGCGAGGGTGATACACTGCTTGGTATGATTGCAGTAGCGGATGTGATGAAAGAAGATAGTGCCGAAGCAATTGCAAGACTGCAGAAAATGGGAATGAAAGTGGTTATGCTGACCGGCGATAATGAGCGTACAGCGAATGCGATTGGAAAGATGGCCGGCGTGGATGAAGTAATTGCAGATGTGCTTCCGGACGGAAAAGAAGAGGTTGTCCGGAATCTGCAGAAGCAGGGAAAAGTCATTATGGTAGGAGACGGAATCAATGATGCACCTGCACTGACAAGGGCAGATATGGGAATTGCAATCGGAGCAGGTACGGATGTTGCCATCGATGCAGCAGATGTGGTACTGATGAAAAGCAGCCTTATGGATGTGCCGGCAGCAATTAAATTAAGCCGTGCCACCTTGCGGAATATTCATGAAAATTTATTCTGGGCATTTATTTATAATACGATTGGAATTCCATTGGCAGCAGGAGTATTTATTTCTCTGTTTGGATGGGAATTAAACCCGATGTTTGGAGCCGCAGCAATGAGTCTGTCCAGCTTTTGCGTAGTATCAAATGCACTGCGGTTAAACCTTTTGAAGCTTTTTTAAAACAAATTCAAACTCTTCCAGGGCATCATACCCTTCTTCACGAAGCCGGTAGGTGCCCTTTTTTACATGCTCAAACCATCCATAATAATTATCATGTAAGATGGCAGTGGCTTTGGAAATTCCGGATAATTCCCGGATGTCTTTGGTAGAGGCTTCACCGCCAAGTGCACATACGGCATCCAGAACGAGCAGGGCATCCTCCCGATAACTGGTAATCAGCTTGGTCTGATGGACGCCGCCGGTATTGCTTTTTACCTTACGCCGCTGGAACTCGGAAGCCAGAGCATCTTTTTTCTTACGATTATGTGTCTGATAATAGGAAAGTTCACTTACTACGGGCTCACTGACAATTTCTACGGTACCGGTCCGCCTGGAAACGACAATAAGACCAATTCCTAGACGTTTGAGCAGATATAGCTTATCTTTAAAGGCATGGGAGTTCATGTCTTTGGGACGGAAAATGCCAATAAAAACAATGTCCGTGATTTTTTGACGCAGAGCAGCCTGCTGCACTGCTTTGAAGTCCAGCGTAAGCTTCAGCTCAACAGCAACACTTTCCCCATCTTTTTCCATATATAAATCAATGTCGTTTACTTCTCCGTCACATAGATAGCCGTAGGCTTCAAAGTAGGATTTTATAGGTGAAAATAAATCTTTTTCCATGAGAAAGTGTCCTTTTTCAGATATTATTTTACTTTATTATATCATTTTGAAATGTTGTAGCAAAGGAAATAAGAAAAGGCAAAGACATTATTTTATGGATATGCTAAAATGTAACAGGAAGAATATTCTTTAGCAGATTTTGGCACACTGTTATTGAATATAAAATGCGGAGAAGAGAAATGACAAATCAATTGGAAGAAGATTATGAGGCAAGACGCAGAATCCGTGCAGAACGGAATCGGAGAATGCGCAAAAATAAAAGAAGACAACAGATGGTGCGTAAAGCGGCACCTTTTTTGATGGCAATTATTGTGGTGGGGATTGTATTTGCAACAGTAAAAACAGTAGGAAAGAAAGCCCATACGGAGAGTGCAGTGCAGGAAGAACAGGCAGAACTTGCTGTTTCCGGGGTCCAGCCGGGGAATTTCACAGAAACGGAGCCCATAGAAGAGGCAGAAATTCCGGTTCCGGAAAAGAAGGAATATAGTGCACATACAACGGATCATACATTAACAAATCTGGATAGTCTTTACAGTGATTATGCAATTTTTATTGATAAAGATGCGCAGGAGGTACTTTTGGAGAAAAATGGGTTTACCCGTATGAACCCTGCGTCCATGACGAAAGTGCTTACGGTACTTGTGGCTGCCGAACAGATTCAGAATCTGGAAGATACGTTTGTGATGACACAGGAAATTACAGATTACAGTTATTCGCATGATTGCAGTGCAGTCGGATTTTCTGTGGGAGAGAAAATTCCGTTGAAGGATTTGTTTTATGGAGCAATTATGCCGTCAGGTGCCGATGCTTCCCTGGGACTTGCATATTATGTTTCGGGTTCGCAGGAGGAGTTTGTGAAACTGATGAATCAAAAGCTGGTGGAACTTGGAATTTCGGGAACAGCTCATTTCACAAATTGCGTGGGAATCTATGATGAGAATCATTATTGTACTGCATATGATATGGCAATCATTATGGAGGCGGCGTTAGATAATGAGTGGTGCAGGGAAGTAATGTCTACCAAGCGCTATACGACAACACCAACGACTGAGCACCCGGAGGGAATCAGCATTTCCAATTTGTTTTTGAGAAGAATCGAGGATCATGATACCGGTGGAGAAGTGATTTGTGGAAAGACCGGTTATGTCGTACAATCCGGAAGCTGTGCAGTAAGCTATGGAAAAGATCATTCCGGAAAAGAATATGTGTGTGTAACCGTAAATGCACCGAGCAAGTGGCGCTGTGTAGAGGATCACAGTGCGTTGTATTTGAAGTTTGCGGAATAAGAAAAATAGGACACAAAAATTTCACAAAAGAATTAGCACTCACCTCTTGACAGTGCTAACAACTCGAGGTATATTCAATTTATAGCAAGGAAGATGAGATTCTGGAACCGGTAAAATCATGAAAACCGGTAGAAAGGAGTGCTTTATGAATATATCAAAATTTACACAGAAATCCATGCAGGCAGTAGAAGGATGTGAAAAGCTTGCTTATGAATATGGAAATCAGGAAATTGAGCAGGAACATTTGTTATACAGTCTGCTTACGATTGATGACAGCCTGATTTTAAAACTGATTGAAAAAATGGAGATTAACACTTCCTATTTTCTAAACCGTGTCGAGGAGGATTTACGGAAGCGTACGAAGGTACAGGGCGGTCAGGTATATGTTGGACAGGAATTAAACAAGGTATTGGTATCTGCTGAAGATGAGGCAAAGGCATTATCGGATGAATATGTATCTGTAGAGCATCTGTTTCTGGCAATGATAAAATATCCAAACAAGGCAATCAAGGAATTGTTCCGTGAGTTTGGCATCACCAGAGAACGATTTTTACAGGCATTATCAACGGTAAGAGGAAATCAGAGGGTTACTTCCGACAATCCGGAAGCAACATATGATACTTTGGAAAAATATGGACAGGATCTTGTAGAAAAAGCAAGAAACCAGAAACTTGACCCGGTAATTGGACGAGATAATGAAATTCGTAATGTGATTCGAATTCTATCCCGTAAGACAAAAAATAACCCGGTTCTGATTGGTGAACCCGGTGTTGGTAAAACAGCGGTTGTAGAAGGACTTGCCCAGAGAATTGTAAATGGGGATGTTCCGCTTGGACTAAAGGATAAGAAGATATTTGCACTGGATATGGGCGCACTTGTAGCCGGTGCAAAATACCGTGGTGAGTTTGAGGAGCGTCTGAAAGCCGTACTGGAAGATGTCAAAAACAGTGATGGACAGATTATCTTGTTTATTGATGAGCTTCATACCATTGTTGGTGCCGGTAAGACCGATGGCGCACTTGATGCCGGCAATATGCTGAAGCCAATGCTTGCCCGTGGTGAGCTTCATTGTATTGGTGCCACAACGCTGGATGAATATCGTCAGTATATTGAAAAGGATGCAGCATTGGAACGTCGTTTCCAGCCGGTTATGGTGGAGGAGCCGACGGTAGAAGATACCATTTCCATTCTTCGTGGCCTGAAAGACCGTTACGAAGTATATCATGGTGTTAAAATTATGGACAATGCACTGGTAAGTGCAGCAGTATTATCAAACCGTTATATTTCAGATCGTTTTCTTCCAGATAAAGCAATCGACCTGGTAGACGAAGCGTGTGCGCTGATTAAAACAGAGCTGGATTCCATGCCGACAGAATTGGATGAGCTCCGTCGTAAGGTGTTACAGATGGAAATTGAAGAAACAGCATTGAAAAAAGAAAATGACCGTTTGAGTCAAGAACGTCTGGAAACACTCCAGAAGGAACTTGCAGAGTTGAAGGAAGAATTGAAAAACCGTATGGCTCAGTGGGAAAACGAAAAAGCTTCGGTAGAAAAGCTGAGTAAAATCCGTGAAGAAATTGATAACGTGAACAGCCAGATTGAAATTGCACAAAGACAGGGCGATTACGAGAAGCTTTCTGAACTGAGTTACAGTACACTTCCTGCATTGAAAAAGCAATTGGAGAATGAAGAGGAGCAGGTAAAGAACAAAGATTTGTCACTTGTTCATGAAAGTGTTTCCGAAGAGGAAATTGCACGGATTATTTCCAGATGGACAGGAATTCCGGTAGCAAAACTGACGGAAAGTGAGAGAAACAAGACGTTGCATCTGGATGAAGAACTTCATAAACGTGTGGTTGGACAGGATGAAGGCGTTACCAAGGTAACGGAAGCAATTATCCGTTCCAAAGCCGGAATTAAAGACCCAAGGAAACCAATTGGTTCCTTCCTGTTCTTAGGTCCTACCGGTGTTGGTAAAACAGAGCTTGCAAAAGCACTTGCCGCATCGTTGTTCGATGATGAGAATAATATGGTCCGTATTGATATGAGTGAATATATGGAGAAATACTCTGTGTCCCGTCTGATCGGAGCGCCTCCAGGATATGTCGGATACGAAGAGGGTGGACAGCTGACCGAAGCAGTCAGACGTAGACCGTATTCCGTAGTGCTTTTTGATGAAATTGAAAAAGCACATCCGGATGTATTTAATGTGCTGTTACAGGTATTGGATGATGGACGTATTACAGATTCCCAGGGAAGAACCGTAGACTTTAAGAATACCATTCTGATTATGACATCCAACATTGGTGCGACATATCTGCTGGATGGTATTGACCAGAACGGTAATATCAAACCGGAAGCGGAAGAAGCAGTTATGCAGGATTTGCGGGCACATTTCCGTCCGGAATTCCTGAATCGTCTGGATGAGACCATTTTGTTTAAACCATTGTCCAAGGAGAACATTGGTGGTATTATTAAATTAATCATTGCCGACCTGAATAAGAGGCTGGCAGATAAAGAACTTACCGTGGAACTGTCTGCAGACGCCGAGCAGTATATTGTGGAACATGCATATGATCCGGTATATGGTGCAAGACCGTTAAAACGTTATATTCAGAAGTCTGTCGAAACACTTTCTGCAAAACTGATTCTTGCAGATAAAGTATCTCAGGGAGATACGATTCTGATTGAGGTTCAGAATGGAGAACTTGTAGCAAATGTGAAAGGCGGTCAGGCAGACGCATAACGACAAGGAGGGATGAAATGATACCACAGGATGCAAATATGTTGTTGAGTTATATCAATTTGAAACTCCGGGATTATTATCCGAGCTTTGCCGTACTTTGTGATGACTTGGACATCAGTCTTACAGAAACGGAGCAGAAACTGAACGGAATCGGTTATTATTATGATGACCGTCTGAATCAGTTTGTTGCAAAGCCATAAGTATTAACACGATGGCATGAGTAAAGAAATAAATGCATATAAATAGGGTGAGAGAATCGGAAAGACCTCACCCTGTTTTTATGAGTAAAAGAATTTTGTTTTTAATGATGATGACAGGAATTCTGGCTGTTATCTGTATCCTGGGACTTATTTTTCGACAGAACATTCTGCCGTCAGCCGGAAATTCTGTTAAAAATTCGGAAGAGGAGCGGAAAAAAATTGCACTTACCTTTGATGATGGTCCGCATCCGCAATATACGGAGCAGGTATTGGATGGATTAAAGAAACGTGGCGTGAAAGCCACTTTTTTTATCACGGGTGAAAATGCGGAACTTTATCCGGAGCTGGTAAAACGAATGCATGAGGAAGGCCATCTGATTGGAAACCATACCTATAGTCATATTCAGCTTACCTCCAGAAACCGGGAAGCATTTCGTGAAGAATTAATAAAGACAAATGAAGTCATTGAAGGCATTACCGGCGAGGGTGTTACATATGTGCGGCCGCCTTATGGTTCCTGGGACAAAAGCTTCGAAAAGGAATTAAATATGATTCCGGTACTCTGGAACATTGATCCGTTAGACTGGTGCTCCAATGATGTGTCCTGTATTGTCCGTAAAATAGAGAGCAAAATCCGAGAAGACGATATTATTCTGATGCATGACTCCTATCCGAGTACAGTTACGGCAGCATTACAGGTCGTGGATGATTTGCAGCAGCAGGAATATGAGTTTGTCACGGTAGAGGAAATTTTATTTGATTGAATTATGAAAAACACCGGGAAGTGTATTGTACATTCTGATAAAAATATGGTATAATTTTCTCGGATGTTTGTGAAAAATGTCAAAAAATAATTACATCCATGAAAAATGTACCGTGGGGAGGTATTTTATGAACTACAAAACATATTCCAATTTAAAACGTGCAAATGCAACATGTCTGACATGCTACAGTCTTCTGTTACTTATTTTAACAGGCTGTTATCTGATTGAGGTATTTACGAAATCAAGAAGCATGACAAACTTTCTCGTTTATCTTGCACTGGCATTTGTGCCATATTTACTCTGTCAGATTATTTATAAGAAGAACAATGACTCCGAAGCAGTTAAATTTGGAATTGCAATTGGCTTTGGTATTACCTATATTTTTATTTTATTTACCACAACATCACCGCTTTCTTACATATATGCCATTATGATTGCGGTAGGACTTCTTTGCTATAATAATATTAAGCTGACTACCTGGTATATGGTCGAAGTTGTTGTGATTAACATCGTACAGATTATAGTGATGAAGGTACAGGGACTGCTTACTCCGGCAGATGTATCCAATAATGGAATCCGGATGATTTCACTGATTGTGTTTACATTGTTCCTTATGCTTTCTACAATGGTATCATATAAGATTAACAACAATCGTATCGAAGAGGTTGAACAGGAAAAGGAACATGTAAATACATTGATGAACCGCATTCTGGAAGTTGCAAACCAGATGTCAGAACATATTGCAGATGTTTCTGAAAAGATGGTAATCCTGGAAGACGCAGCCGGCCAGACGAAGGAGTCTATGGAGCAGGTAAACCAGGGTGCCGTGGAAACTGTAGATTCGATTCAGATGCAGATGGATAAGACCACTGAAATCCAGCAGACAATCCAGGAAGTAGATGGTTCAACAGATTCTATTACGGATAATATTATTGCAGTAAGAACAGAAATTAATACTTCACAACAGAACATTGATGCACTGATTCACCATGCAGAAATATCAAACGAAGCAAATGCAAATGTTTCCAAAGAACTGGAAGAATTAAATTCCTACACCAATCAGATGCAGTCCATTACAGAAATGATTAACAGTATTGCATCCCAGACAAGTCTTCTTTCCCTGAATGCCAGCATCGAAGCTGCACGTGCAGGAGAAGCCGGAAGAGGATTTGCAGTTGTTGCAACGGAAATCTCACATCTTGCGACACAGACCAAGGATGCAACCGTTCACATTACAGAACTGATTGATAGTATCTCCAGAGAATTGGCCGGTGTGGTTGACGTGATTGAGAAGATGATTCACAATGCCGAGGAGCAGAATGATGCTGCAACAAGCACGGCTGAGAATTTTAAACATATTACAACTAAGACAGAGATTGTATATCAGGAAGCAGAGAAACTGGATCAGATGGTCAAAGGTCTGACGAATGCCAATGATCAGGTAATTCAGGGGATTGAAACCATTTCTGCCGCAACACAGGAAGTTACGGCTCACACGAGTGAAACGTTGGAAGCAAGTGCCCGTAACAGTGAACTTACGGCACAGACCAGTGCAATTGTTGAAAGCTTAAGACAGCTTGCCGATGAATTAAAAGAACTGGAAGCTTAAATCAGGTATTTTTTCATTGAATCCAGGGCATAGTATGTTGTATACTAGAAAAAGTGGACTAGCCTGCGGGAATCCCGCAGGCTGTTTTATGTTTGAAACAGGCAGGAGAGAACCATATGCATTCACCTTTGGAAATTGCAATAAAATTTATAGAAATCGGAATACACAAGGTCCGGATGTCTGCCTTGAAAATATTGACACTTGGAATCTTTGCAGGGATGTATATCGGTTTTGCGGGAATTGCATCCACAACAGCATCTGCAACGATTTCAAATCCATCTGTAGCACGACTTGTCGGAGCGTGTGTGTTTCCGGCAGGAATGGCAATGGTGCTTGTTGCAGGAAGTGAGCTTTTTACGGGAAACAATCTGATTATTATTCCGTTGCTTGAAAAGAAAATAAGTGTGGGTGCCATGCTGAAAAACTGGACAGTTGTATTTCTTGGAAATTTCCTGGGCGCAGCACTTGTAGCAGCAATGGTGGTTTTTGCGAATGTTCCGCAGTTATATGATGGTGTTCTGGCAGAAAAAATGGTGGCAGCAGCATGCTTCCGCGTAAATCAGTCTTTTGGTGAGGCTTTCATCAGAGGCATCTTATGTAATATTCTTGTATGTATTGCAGTCTGGGCAGCATTTGCGGCAAAAAAAGTTTCCGGAAAGCTTCTTATGAGTTTCTGGCCGGTAATGTTATTTGTATTGTGTGGATTTGAACATAGTATTGCAGATATTTATTTTGGAGTTTCCGGGCTTCTTGCAATGCAAAAATATGGTATTGCTGCACCGGAACTTACCGTAGGAACCTTTCTTTTTAAAAACTTACTTCCGGTTACATTAGGAAATATCGTTGGTGGTGCAGGAATCGTCGGATGTGGGTATTGGTTTGTTTATCTGCACCATACACCGGGTTATGCACAATCTATTGAACTGGAACAGCAGGAAATCGATGGTGCAGAGGAGTATTAAACCATGGATTTGTTTGAGTACATGAGAGAAACACAACAGGAAAAAGAATCGCCCCTGGCAGCACGTATTCGCCCTACGACATTAGATGAGGTCGTAGGACAGCAGCATATCATCGGGAAAGACAAGCTATTGTACCGTGCCATTCAGGCAGATAAATTGAGCTCCATTATTTTTTACGGCCCTCCGGGAACCGGAAAAACAACATTGGCAAAAGTGATTGCAAATACCACGAGTGCTGAATTTACGCAGATAAATGCGACGATTGCCGGAAAAAAGGACATGGAAGAAGTAGTTAAGAAGGCAAAGGACCTGCAGGGAATGTATGGGAAACGAACCATCCTGTTCATTGATGAAATTCATCGCTTTAACAAGGGGCAGCAGGATTATCTTCTTCCTTTTGTAGAAGACGGAACGATTATTCTGATTGGTGCAACCACAGAAAATCCTTATTTTGAAGTGAATGGAGCACTATTGTCACGTTCCAGAATTTTTGAACTGAAACCACTTGGAATAGAAGATATCAAAAAGTTGATTATGCGTGCTGTTTCCGATAAGGAAAAAGGAATGGGAGCGTATGATGCAGTAATTGAGGAAGACGCATTGGAATTTCTTGCAGAGCTATCGGGTGGAGATGCCCGTTCTGCATTGAATGCAGTGGAACTTGGAATTATGACAACGCCTCGGAAGGAAGATGGAAAAATTCATCTTACCCTGGAGGTGGTTCAGGAGTGTATTCAAAAAAGAGCCGTCCGCTATGATAAGTCGGGGGACTGTCACTATGATACGATATCTGCATTTATCAAAAGTATGCGTGGTTCCGACCCGGATGCTGCAGTTTATTATCTGGCAAGAATGCTTTATGCAGGAGAAAGTGTAACTTTTATTGCAAGAAGAATTATGATTCATGCGGCAGAGGATGTCGGTCTGGCAGACCCGCAGGCATTACAGGTTGCGGTCAGTGCATCACTTGCGGCAGAACGGGTAGGAATGCCGGAAGCACAGATTATTCTGGCGCAGGCAGCGATGTATGTAGCGTGTGCACCAAAGAGTGACGCATGCATAAAGGCGATTGGAGAGGCAATGCAAATGGTAGAAGAAACGGGAAACCTTCCTATACCTTCCCATCTTCAGGATGCCCATTATAAAGGGGCTGCAAAGCTGGGGCATGGAGTTGGATATCTTTATCCACACGATTATGAAAATAATTATGTGCGTCAACAATATCTTCCATATGAACTGAACGGAAAAGAATTTTATCATCCCTCGGGAAATGGATATGAAGTAAAAATTAAAGAGCACATGAAGAAAATAAAAAAAGAGGGAAAAACAGTTGATGAAAGTAAAACGGAAGAAAAGAAGAGTATCTAACAGGAAAAAACGGACATTTACCAAAAAAGAAATTATTCTGGTCGTTCTTATCGTCGCAGCTCTTCTTGCTCTGGTAGGTGGAATTTTATTCTTTATTAATCAGTCAGAAAAACACGCCATAGAAGAATTACAGGATATTGCAGAAGAGGTAGAAGAGGAAATACCCGAAGAAATTGTTCCGGTGTTGGGGGAGGATATTCTCAGTCATATTGTAGAGGCAGGGAATGCTGTCAAAGAAGCATATGAAGAACGTCCTGAGGAACATGTACTTTCCTCCGAAAACAATTCGGAATTTGCCTCGATTACAAGCTGCAAAATCGATACGGAAACCGGAAAAGTAGCAGTTATGCTGGAAGGTGACGGCGTACCGGAAAGTGATGACAAGTATTATTATCTTTTTGCTATGAATACATACGACACCGCAATTCAAGAAGACAGTGATTATCTTGCAAAAGACTACAAGGACAATATGGTGTCACTGTTTACGTCCCTGAATTATAATACGGCAAGCAGCAAGCTGTTCAAAAAGTTTGTTGTTGCAGTAAAAAATAATGGAAAGTATGTACCGATATGTACCCCACAGTATATTACCAACCCGGAGGCTATTGCAAAATATTCTTCCGTATATCAGCAGCCGGCATCGAAAAAAGGACTTCTGGTAGACCCGAATAAGCTGCGTGGTGGGGAACTGGAGGACCTGGGCGTAAAACAGGCAGCATATAATATACCGGTGGCACGAATTCTCGGACCGACAACAAGCAGCGTTTATCCGACGGTTCATTATACTTATAATGGAAAGACATACGCATTTAACGGACAGGTTATTGCGGAGTATGACCTTGTATTTAGTACGTTGACGGCAAAGGGCATTACAACAACCGCAATTATATTGAACAATTATTCGGGAGCATATCCACAGCTGGTTCATCCAAAGGCCCGTAATGGCGGTTCGGCACCATATTATATGTTTAACGGTGCGGAAGAATCCGGTGTAGAATATATGGCAGCTATTGGTTCTTTCCTTGCAGAACGGTATTCCAATACACAACACGGAAAAATATCCAACTGGGTGATCGCCAATGAGATTAATGCCCGTAAGGAATGGAATTATATGGAGTACACAGACACCGCAACTTATGTGGAAGAATATGCGAAAGCATTCCGGGTATTTTACAATGCAATTAAGAGTGTCAGCTCCAGTGCGAGAGTATATATGCCGATTGACCAGCAATGGGACCGTAACATTAAAAATAATACAAACTATGATGGAAGAGATATTCTGGATGAGTTCAGCCGGAACATTAAATCGAAAGGGGATATTGACTGGGGACTTGCACAACATCCATACAATGTACCTCTGACAGAACCAAGTACATGGAAAAGCTCCAAGTATATTGAGCATAATGCGGGAACTTCGATGATTTCCATGGCAAATATTGAAGTCCTGGTAAATTATATGAATCAGGATTATCTGCTGAATCCGAATGGAGAGGTAAGAAGTATTATTCTGTCTGAGCAGGGATATACCTCCAGAAATGGAGAAGCGGTACAGGCAGCGGCATTTGCTTATGCGTATTACAAGGCAGAGCATTATAAAGATATTGATGGATTCCTGTTGAACCGTCAGACGGATGCACCGGAGGAAGTGGCACAGGGACTTTCCTTTGGTTTGAATCATGTGGGCGGGGGAACGAGAAAACAGATTTATAATGTGTTTAAATACATTGATACCGCAGAGCATGAAGCTTATACTGAATTTGCAAAATCAATTATTGGAATCTCCAGTTGGAGTGAAATATATCGATAAAATAAAAAGACCAGCTTTTCTGTTTTTAGAAAAGCTGGTTTATTAAATACTGATAAATCTCCTGATTTTTCTTTTGCCAGTTATCACAAATGGAAATGGCTGTCTCCTCGACAGGAACGGAAATGGTGATATCTACGAGATGAATATCTTTGTCTTTTGCCGTCAGATGCGCTTCGTATTCTCCGGAGGTCGATTTATAATAATCTGCCAATATAGATACTTCATTACGCAGTTCAATTTCGTTTTCTTTCAAATACGTATCGATATCTGCTTTAATGGCATCCCCGATTTCATTGCTGAAAAAATGAAGAGTATCCAATCCCTCTTTCGTTATGCTTAAATGGGTCCGGTTGCGGATGGATTGAGCAACGACCATATCCGCATCAATGAGTTCTCCGATGGCCTGTTGCAGGGTCAGAAAGTTGGTATACTGTTTTTCCAGAATGAAATCTCCAATCTGAGCTTTTGTGAGTGGAAAATCAACCCTTCCAAGCATATATAAAATAATTAATTTGTATAACGTTAATGGTTCCTGCATATACACGCTCCTGCAAAATGGTCAGGGAAGGTAAAGCCGTCCCTGATAAGTGGATTGTTGCTTCATCAGATGATGAAGCGTATTTAAAACCGTTCTTTTATGAAGACTCCATTCGGGAGATAGAAGCAAATTCTTTGGTGCATCGCCGGTAAGCCGGTGAACGACAATATCAGGTCGCAAATGTTCCAGACAAGAAATCAGAACGGCAAGATATTCCTCCATAGATTCATAGGAGTGATAACGTTCCGGTTCCTGCTCATAAAGAATACCTAAATCCGTACCTTTTAGAAGATGAAGAAGCTGAAGCTTTATCCCCCGGATGGGAAGTGTATTCAAATAGGAAATGTTTTCCAGCTGTTGTGAAACGGATTCATCGGGTAATCCCAGAATAATATGAACGATTGTTGGAATTCCAATATCAGTCAGGTCAGAAACAGCCTGTTCAAAACAGGGGAGAGAATATCCTCTGCGGATGAACTGAGCTGTTTTTTCATGGATACTCTGCAGACCAAGTTCCACCCAGATGAATTTTCCGGGAAACTCTTTTAAAAGCGTACCAAGGAGCTGTAAAATTTCTTCCGAAAGACAATCCGGCCGCGTTGCAATCGAGATACCGGCAACATCCGGATGCTTAAGCGCCAGGCGGTAAATGCGTTCCAGATATGCTACCGGTCCATAAGTATTCGTAAAAGACTGAAAATAAGCAATATAACGATTTCCTGTCTTCTTGTTATGAATTTGGGACAAAGAATCTTCAATGATTCCGGAAAAATCACTTTCTGCCGTAATTCTTTTGGAAAAATCCCCGCTTCCCTCGCCACTGCAAAAAATGCAGCCACGCGTATCCAGGGTGCCATCCCGGTTGGGACAGGTAAGCCCTGCATTTAAAGCAATTTTATATAATTTCTGGTGGTATGTGTTTTTACAGTAGGCATCCAGGGAATAGTAAGGTTTTCCATACCATAATGGCTGTATCATGTCCACTCCGGTTATTATTTCTGAATATGTGCTTTTACTGCTGCTGCAACGACTTCGGCAACCTTAGGGTTGAAAGCTTCCGGCATGATATGTTCTTCATCAAGCTCTTCGTCGGAAACAAGAGAAGCAATGGCTTCTGCAGCAGCAAGCTTCATTTCTTCAGTAATCTGGGAAGCACGACCTTCCAGAGCACCCTTGAAAATACCGGGGAAAGCAACTACGTTGTTTATCTGATTCGGGAAATCGCTTCGTCCGGTTCCAATAATTCTTGCACCGGCAGCTTTTGCAACATCCGGCATGATTTCCGGAACCGGGTTTGCCATTGCAAAAATAATCGGGTCGCTGTTCATGGATTTTACCATTTCTGTTGTAACGGTATCCGGAGCAGATACACCAACGAAAATATCAGAGTTTTTCATGGCATCGGCAAGGGAGCCGGTTTCGTTATCCGGGTTCGTAATTTCAAGCATCTGCTTTTTCATCCAGTTCAAATCGGTTCTGTCTTTGGATACAATACCGGTACGGTCACAAAGAATAATATTTTTAAAACCGTAATTCAAAAGAAGCTTTGTAATTGCGATTCCGGCACTTCCGGCACCATTTACAATGACTTTACATGCTTCTTTCTTCTTGCCTGTGATTTTTAATGCATTAATAGTAGCAGCAAGTACAACGATGGCAGTACCGTGCTGGTCATCATGGAATACCGGAATATCAAGAGTTGCTTTTAAACGTTCTTCAATTTCGAAGCAACGGGGAGCACTGATGTCCTCCAGATTAATTCCGCCAAAACCCGGAGCAAGGTAAGTGACTGCTTTGATAATTTCTTCGGTATCCTGTGTATTTAAACAAATCGGTACAGCATTGACACCGCCAAATTCTTTAAAAAGTACGGCTTTTCCTTCCATAACCGGCATTGCGGCATAAGGACCAATGTTACCAAGTCCGAGAACAGCACTTCCGTCAGAAACAACGGCAATGGTGTTTGCTTTCATGGTGTATTTGTATGCAGCTTCTTTGTCTTCTGCAATTACCTTACAGGGTTCAGCAACACCGGGAGTATAGGCAATTGCTAAATCTTCGCGGTTTTTAACAGGTGCCTTGGATACGGTTTCAATTTTTCCATTCCATTGTTCATGGAGCATTAATGCTTTTTCGTAAGTGTTCATTCTCATTCTCCTCATAAATACATATTTTTCTAATGAATATCATATACTAGAATCCGTTTAGTGACAAGGGTTCTCTTATTGTTTTCATTTAATACTTTACAAAACTAAAGAACAATGTTATTATACGTAGTAATGAAAACTACATAAAACAGTAATGTAAAAGAGGAGAAAATTATGAGTTATAAGATAATTGCAGACAGTTGTTGTGAATTCCCGGAAGAATATAAAACTGATGCAAGATTTGTCAATATTCCACTCGGTCTTGAGGTGGATGGGGAACATATACAGGATGATGAAGATTTTAATCAGAAGGTATTTTTGGAAAAGGTAGCAGCGTCCAAAAACTGCCCACGTTCCTGCTGTCCTTCTCCTGAGAAATACATGAAGGCCTACGAAACGGATGCAGAAAATATATTTGTATTTACACTTTCCTCCAAACTGAGTGGCAGCTATAACAGTGCCCTTGTGGGAAAGAGTCTGTACGAGGAAAAGCATGGAGAAAAGAATATTTTCGTATGTGATTCCCATGCAGCCAGTGTAGGAGAGCTGCAGCTTGCCTTGAAAGCAGCGAAGTGGTCGGAAGAGGGAGTTTCTTTTGAAGAAATCTGTAAGCGTCTTATAGAGTTCCGGGACAAAATGAAGCTTTATTTTGTATTGGATAATCTTGAAACGCTGCGGAAAAACGGACGTATCACAAATGTAAAATCCTTTGTTGCATCTACCTTAAGCATCAAACCAATTATGGGGGCAAAAGAGGGAGAAATTGTACAGCTTGCCAAAACAGTCGGTATGAAAAAGGCATTGGCAAAGATTGCAGATATGATTTGCGCAGAGGTTGGTAAAGTAACAGACCGTAGTCTGATGATTTCCCAATGTAATTGTCCGGACCGTGCAGAATATATTAAGAAGCTTCTGGTGGAAAAATGTTCGTTTAAAGAAGTACGAATTCTGGAGATGGCAGGAGTCAGCACCATGTATGCCAATGACGGTGGAATTATTGTGACGATTTAGTATCGGAGAGATAATTCCGATAAGTCTTTTTTAACAGAGAATAGATAAATGGGGAAGAAGAGATGGAAGTACCATCATCGAAACAGATGCGGAACGCATGAAAATTTTCCACATGAGATAAGTTGATAATGTTATGTTCATTCAGCAGAACAAAATCCGGATACATGGAAATCGTAGAAAAGAAATTTTCTACGGAGGTAGTCAGTATCGGAAAATCGGCATGGTCTGCCAGATGGGCATGAATCGAAGAAGAGGAGCCTGTTACGTATAGAATGTCTTGGGCAAATACGTAACGGGTTTCTTTGTCGTTGCGCAGTTCAATCGTAGAAACGCGGTTGGCGTTCAACTGTATGGCGTGGTCGAGAATGCTTGCCAGTTCAGCGGTCTTAATTGGTTTTTCCAAAAAAAGGATATTTTCCGGAAGAGAAGAAAGCCGGGAAGCCATTTCATGATAGGGAAGTTTGGAAACGCATAGTACAATGGGCGCAGTTACACCGAGGGAACCAAGTTCGAGAGCAAACTCCAATCCGTTTGGAGAGTTCGCTACCATGTCAAGAAAGAAAAGCTCGTATGGCATGGGATTGTGGCGCAGCTGCTCCGTATTTCCATAGGAGTCACAAAAAAACACACCGGTATCTGTCTTGCGTCGGTCTGACTCCCGGCCCAATAAACGTTCTAATTGTTTGCGGTCAGCAATATTATCATCACAGATAGCAATGTGCATGGTTTTTCCCTTTCCTAAATAATTGCGATTTCAATTGGTGCCATAAAGATCAATGCAATAAGGATGACCTGAAGAATTAAAATAGCAGGCATCCCATATACAAAGCTGCGATGGCGCGTTTTGTGGCGAAAAATATACATACCAAGAATGGAGCCAATACTGCCTCCAATCAGCGCAACTGTAAAAAGGGTCGCTTCCGGAATCCGGAAGGCCCTTTTTTTTGCTTTGTGCTTGTCAATGCCCATCAGGGCAAAGCCAACAATATTCATGATAATGGCATAAGAGATTAATAAAGTAATCACATTGTCCACTTATTTTAACTCTCCATTTTCCTGCATCTTCATAGCACGAACCTTAGTGGAAAGACCAAAGAGGTTGATGAATCCTTCTGCGTCATGGTGGTCATACAAATCACCGGTTGTGAAAGATGCAATGCTTTCATTGTAAAGAGAATATGGGGAAGTAGTGCCGGCTTTGATGATGTTACCCTTGTAGAGTTTGAACTTTACTTCACCGGTTACATACTTCTGGGTAGATTCAATAAATGCCTGAACCGCTTCACGAAGAGGAGTAAACCATTTTCCTTCGTAAACAATCTGAGCCATCTTGTTGCCCATATCCATTTTAACAGCATAGGTGTCACGGTCAAGAATCAATTCTTCAAGCTGCTGATGTGCTTCATAAAGAATGGTTCCACCCGGTGTTTCATATACACCACGGGATTTCATACCAACAACACGGTTTTCAACAATATCAACGATACCGATACCATGTTTTCCACCTAAACGGTTCAGTTCACGGATGATATCAGAAACTTTCATTTCTTTTCCATTTACGGATTTCGGAACACCCTTTTCAAAAGTCATGGTTACATATTCCGGTTCATCCGGAGCTTTTTCAGGAGTAACACCAAGAACTAACAGGTGATCATAGTTTGGTTCATTTGCAGGATCTTCCAATTCAAGGCCTTCATGGCTGATATGCCAGAGGTTACGGTCACGGCTATAGCTGGAATCTGCGGAGAACGGAAGGTCAATGCCGTGCTGCTTGCAATATTCAATTTCAGATTCACGGGAATCAAGTGTCCACTTGTCATTTCTCCATGCAGCAATAATCTTGAGGTCCGGAGCAAATGCTTTGATACCAAGTTCGAAACGAATCTGGTCATTTCCTTTACCGGTAGCACCGTGGCAGATAGCAACAGCACCCTCTTTACGTGCAATTTCAACTAACTTCTTGGCAATCAAAGGTCTTGCCATAGAGGTTCCTAATAAGTATTTATTTTCATAAACAGCGTGTGCCTGAACACAGGGAACTACATAGTCATCACAGAATTCATCAATAACATTCAGGATGTATAATTTTTCAGCTCCGCAGTATTTTGCTCTTTCTTCCAGACCGTCCAATTCTTCTTCCTGGCCACAGTCGATGCAGACACATACAACTTCATAATTGAAGTTTTCCTTTAACCAGGGAATAATTGCGGTAGTATCAAGACCACCTGAGTACGCTAAGATTACTTTTTCTTTCATAATTCATTCCTCCATAAGTGTTTGTATATGTATTTTTTGAATCACGGTTCTTCATCACATTTGCTAATATACAACATTCTATTTCAAAATGCAATACTTATTTTGCATATTTTTGCATAACTGATATTTAATATAAGCAAAAATGTTCATAATTATAAAAAATGCTTGCATATTATGCATAAAAGTTGTATTGTTATACAAGGCGCATTATATAAGAAACAGAAATATCTCCACGAACGGGACAGATTGTGGTAAGATAAAAGATAAGTTTATGATAGCAATTGGAAAGGACATATATAATATGAAGACAAAAATTTTCATTGATGGAAGTGAAGGAACGACAGGATTAAGAATTCATGAGCGTTTTGCAGGAAGAGATGATGTAGAAATTTTACCGATTTCTTCCGAATTAAGAAAGGATATAAATGAGAGAAAACGATTAATCAATGAATCCGATATTACCTTTCTTTGTCTGCCGGATGCCGCAGCAAGAGAATCCGTAAGTCTGGTAGAAAATGAAAATGTCCGTATTATAGATACTTCTACGGCACACCGTACCGAGCCGGGATGGACCTATGGATTCCCGGAGCTTTCCAAAGAAAACTATCTGAGAATTGCAACCGGAAAGCGGATTGCTGTTCCGGGATGTTATGCAACAGGATTTATTTCGCTGGTATATCCGTTGATTGCCACAGGCATATTGCCAAAGGATTACCCGGTATCTTCTTTTGCAATGTCCGGATATAGCGGTGCCGGAAAAAAGGCAATCGCAGTTTACGAAGGGGATAATCGTGATGCGGAGTATGATGCACCGAGAGAATATGCATTGTCCCAGCAGCACAAACATTTAAAAGAAATGACAAAAATAACGGGACTTGACAGAACACCATTGTTTTCCCCAATGGTTTGTGATTATTATAGTGGAATGATTGTATCTGTTCCGTTCTATGCAGATATGCTGAACGGCAAGCCGGGAATCGAGCAGATTCATGAAAAGCTTGCAGAGTTTTATAAAGGTAAGCAGTTTATTCAGGTGATGCCTCTTGGCAAAGAAGAGGAAACCAATGGATTCCTTGCAGGAAATGCCCGTTCGGGATGGGATGGATTGGAAATTTTTGTAACAGGAAACGAAGAAAGAATTCTGGTATCGTCCCGTTTTGATAATCTTGGCAAGGGTGCTTCCGGAGCAGCGATACAGTGTATGAATATTATGATGGGCGTGGAAGAAGAAAAAGGATTAAATCTTTAATATTAAGGAAGAAAAAGAAATGGCGGAATGTAATTTTACAATTAGAACAATGACGTTGGAAGATTATCAGGGCGTGAAGGATTTATGGATGACCATCAAGGGATTTGCCATCCGAAGCATTGATGATTCCAAAGAAGGGGTGGAAGCCTTTTTAAAAAGAAATCCAACGACGAGCGTCGTTGCAGTTGCAGATGGAAAAATTGTAGGAAGTATTCTCTGTGGTCATGATGGCAGAAGAGGATGTCTTTATCACGTATGCGTGGACGAGGCCTACCGGATGCATGGAATCGGAAAGAGCATGGTGGTGTTTTGCATGAAGGAGCTTCAAAAGGAACACATCAGTAAAGTTTCATTGATTGCATTTACAAGAAATGATATTGGAAATGCGTTCTGGAAGACCATCGGGTGGACAAAGAGAGAAGATTTGAATTATTATGATTTTACATTGAATACTGAGAACATTATTAAATATAACGAGGGATAAGAGAGGATGTTATCATGAGACTGATTAAGGGTGGAATTACCGCAGCAAAAGGATTTCAGGCAGCAGGCGTAGAAGCAGCCATCAAATATCAAAACCGTAAGGATATGGCAATTATATACAGTGAAAAGCCGTGTGTAGTGGCAGGAACATTTACCAGCAATGTCGTAAAAGCAGCACCGGTCAAATGGGATAAGAAACTGGTAGAAACCTCCCCATATGTACAGGCGGTTATCGTAAATACCGGAATTGCAAATGCCGGTACAGGTGCAGAGGGAATGGCATATTGTGAGGAAACTGCAAAGGAAGCTGCAAAACTTTTAAACATTCCGGAAAATGCGGTTCTGGTAGGATCTACCGGAGTAATCGGTGCACAGCTGCCCATGGAACGGATTAAAGCGGGAATTGCGCAGCTTGTAGAGAAAAAAGAAGCAACACCACAGGCAGGAACGGATGCTTCCAAGGCAATTATGACTACGGATACTATAAATAAGGAACTTGCAGTAGAGCTGGATATCGAAGGCGTGACCGTAACGATTGGTGCCATGAGCAAGGGCTCCGGCATGATTCATCCGAATATGTGTACCATGTTGGGATATGTTGCAACAGATGCAGTGATTGAAAAGGATGTTCTGACAAAGCTCCTGAAAGAGGATGTTGTGGATACCTACAACATGATTTCCGTCGATGGAGATACTTCCACAAATGATACGCTTCTTGTTATGGCAAACGGAATGGCAGGCAATCCGACAATTAAAGAGGGAACGCAGGCATATGAGGATTTTAAAGCAGCACTTCATTTTGTAAATGAAACACAGGCAAAACGTCTGGCAGGAGATGGAGAAGGCGCAACAGCGCTTATTGAATGTAAAGTATTCCATATGGATACGAAGCAGAATGCCCGTACCCTTGCAAAAAGTGTTATCTGCTCCAGCCTGACAAAGGCAGCTGTTTACGGACATGATGCGAACTGGGGCCGGATTCTTTGTGCACTGGGATATTCCGGAGCATCGTTTGACCCTGAAAATATGGAATTGTATTATGCAGCAGGCGGAAAGCAGATGCTGATTTATAAAGATGGCGCAGATGCCGGATACAGTGAGGAAGAGGCGAGCGAGATTCTCTCACAGAAAGAGGTACAGATTCTGGTGGATATGAAAATGGGCCAGGAAGAAGCAACTGCCTGGGGCTGTGATCTAACGTATGATTATGTAAAAATAAATGCGGATTACCGCAGCTAAAGAGGGGAAAGGAAAAAATCATGGATAAGGATATGCAGGAAGTATTAAAAAAGGCGGAGGTGCTGATTGAGGCGCTCCCTTACATACAACAGTTTAACCGTAAAATCATCGTTGTAAAATATGGCGGTTCTGCCATGAGCAATGAGGAATTAAAGAAAAACGTAATCAAAGATGTTACTTTGTTAAAGCTGGTTGGTTTCAAACCGATTATCGTGCATGGTGGCGGAAAGGAAATCAGCCGCTGGGTAGGAAAGGTTGGAAAAGAAGCAGAGTTTGTCAACGGATTGCGTGTTACGGATGAAGAAACCATGGAAATTGCCGAGATGGTTTTGAACAAGGTAAACAAAAGCCTCGTCAACATGGTAGAAGAGCTGGGGGTAAGTTCTGTTGGTATCAGCGGAAAAGACGGCGGACTCCTCAAGGTTGAAAAGAAGTATTCAGATGGTAAGGATATCGGATTTGTTGGAAATATTACCGAGGTAAATCCCAAGATACTGTTTGATATGCTGGAAAAGGATTTTCTTCCGATTGTTGCACCAATCGGATATGATGAACATTTTGCAACATACAACATCAATGCAGATGATGCGGCATGTGCCATTGCAAAAGCAGTCGGCGCAAATAAGCTGGTATTTTTAACTGATATTGAAGGTTTATATAAGGACATTAACGATAAGAGTTCCTTTATTTCCCGAATTACGGCATCCGATGCCGATGCTCTGATTGCCGATGGAATTATCGGTGGAGGAATGCTTCCGAAACTGAATAACTGTACGAGTGCCGTGAAAAACGGAGTAAACAGAGTGCATATTCTGGATGGCAGAATTCCACACAGTATGCTTTTGGAAATCTTTACCCACAATGGAATCGGAACGGCAATTGTACCGGATGATGATTTTCTGTGTGAGGATGTAAAATAACCGGAATAAAGTTTCAACAATGGGAGAAAACATATGGAAACAATGAAAGAATATATTGACGAAGCAGAGAAAGCATTGCTGCATACCTATAACCGTTATCAGGTTGTACTCGATAAGGGAGAGGGTGTTCATCTTTACGATATCGAAGGAAAAGAATATCTTGATTTTTGTGCAGGAATTGCAGTTTTTGCACTTGGATATCATAACAAGAAATATGATGATGCATTAAAGGCACAGATTGACAAGCTGATTCACACGTCAAATTATTACTATAATGTACCGGCAATTGAAGCTGCGAAAAAGCTGAAAAAAGTTTCCGGAATGGACCGCGTCTTTTTTACAAACAGCGGAGCAGAGTCTGTGGAGGGAGCAATTAAGGCAGCCAGAAAATATGCATATCTGAAGGACGGCTGCACCGATCATGAGATTATTGCGATGGAACATTCTTTCCACGGAAGAACGATGGGAGCATTATCGGTTACCGGAAATCCAAAATACCGGGAAGCATTTGAGCCGATGATTGGGCATATCCGTTTTGCAAAAATGAATGATTTTGAGAGTGTTCTGGAGCAGGTGACGGATAAAACGTGTGCAATCCTGTTTGAAACCGTACAGGGAGAAGGCGGTATTTATCCGGCAGAAGAATCTTTCCTGAAACAGGTGAAAGCACTTTGTGAAGAGAAGGACATTCTGTTGATTCTGGATGAAATCCAGTGTGGAATGGGACGTACCGGTTATATGTATGCATGGCAGAAATATGGGGTAAAGCCGGATATTATGACGACGGCAAAAGCATTGGGCTGTGGTGTTCCGGTAGGAGCATTTCTGATGACCGAAAAGGTGGCACAGCAATCACTGACAAGTGGGGATCACGGAACTACATATGGCGGAAATCCTCTGGCTGCAGCAGCAATCAACATAGTACTTGATTTATTCGAGGAGAACCATATAATAGATAATGTGCGAAATGTTGGAGCTTATCTTGAGGAGCAGTTAGATAAGCTTGCAGCAGATTATGATGTGATTGAAACAAGACGTGGAATTGGTCTGATGCAGGGACTGGTGTTTAAAGAACCGGTTGGACCAATCATTAATAAGGCTCTTGAAAAGGGATTGATTCTGATTAATGCGGGAACGAATATTATTCGGTTTGTTCCACCGCTCGTTATTACGAAGGAAAATGTGGACCAGATGATTGCAATTTTGAGAGCTTGCATCGATTGTTAGAAATGGAGTCAGAGTATGAAGAGACGACTGACGGCAATTCTATTGATTGCCCTGGCCGCGGCAACCGTGTTTCTGATTGGAAAATCGGGACTGCCAATTCGTGAAAAAACGCAGGAAACAGAAGGAACCTTGCTGGGAACCGGAAAAGACAGCATTTACATCTGGTATACGGATGATGCAATCACTCCTTATATCAGTAGTGCAGCTGTTTCTTATAATGAAGCACATGATACCCGGATTGTGCCGGTTCTGGAATCGGGACTGGATTATGTGGAAACGATAAATGACAGTTCCATCAACTCCAATGTACCGGATATGTATATTATCAGTCATGATGCATTGGAAAAAGCATATCTGGCAGGACTTGCAGATGAAATAGCACCAACATTTGATTTGCAGGAGACATATGCCGATGTTGCGTTAAAGGCGGCAACCTATAAAGATAAAATAATCGGATATCCATTTTATTTTGAAACAAGCTCTCTGCTTTATAACGAAACCTATTTAAGGGAGTCGGCAGTGAAACAGCTGGAGCAGGAGGCGGCTGCAGCAAAAGCAGAATCAGAAGCAGATGCGGAGCAGTCTTCGGAAGAACAGAGTAATGATACACAGGAGACTACGTTTACCGAGGAGCAGATTGCAGACAAGATTGCAGAAATTCTGCCACAGAGTCTGGATGATATTTTATCTTTTGCAGACAGTTATGATGCGCCCGAACAGGTAGAATCTGTATTTAAGTGGGATGTTACCGATATTTTTTACAACTATTTCTTTGTGGGTAATGCCATCAATATGGGTGGCGAATCCGGATGGGATACGACACAGGTTGATATTTATAACCGCAATGCGATTGACAGCATGAAAGCATACCAGAACCTGAACAACTTCTTTTCCATTGATACGAGTGAAATCAGTTACGAAAGTACACTGGATGATTTCATACAGGGAAAAGTAGTATTTACGATTGCTACTTCCGATGCGGTTGCAACATTGGAACAGGCGAAGGCGGACGGAACATTTGCATATGAATATGGCTTTTTGACAACACCGTCAACCAAAGAGGGAGAAGTATCCAGATCTCTTTCCATGACGAACTGTGTGGTCATCAACGGATATTCCCAGAATAAAGAAATTGCCAATGACTTTGCAAAGTATTTATGTACCGAATATAATGACATTTTGTATGACCGTACCGGAAAAGTTTCAGCAGAAAAAAATGTGGAATACACCAATGGAGCATTGAACGTCTTTGCAAAAGAATATGAGACCTCGGCTCCGATGCCCAAAATGATTGAAACAAGTAACTATTGGGTACAGCTGGAAGCAGTTTTTGCAGAAATCTGGAACGGTGCAGATGCCAATCAGGAATTAAAAACACTTTCGGAGAAAATCAAGGAACAGATTACCGGTCAGGAAGTCGATGAAACTTATATTGAAGATGAGTCGACAGATGAAGAAATAGAGTATCTGGATGAAGATTATTATCGCCAGCAGGCAATGGATGGCGAAGAATAAGAATGAATTCCAATCATATGGATATACTGTTAGTAATTGCCAATAGGGCAGAAAGGCAGGCGTTCATATGATTGGATTTTTTATTGCATTACTTTCGGGGGCTTTAATGAGTATCCAGGGAGTATTTAATACACAGGTTACAAAGTCATCCAGTATCTGGGTTGCAAATGCATTTGTCCAGCTGACAGCACTTCTGGTATGTCTGGGAGTTTATGTGGTTTCGGACAGAAGCTCTTTTGCAAATCTTCTGAAAGTAGAACCGAAATATATGCTTCTTGGTGGTGCAATCGGAGCGTTTATTACTTATACGGTAATCAAGAGTATGGCGGCACTGGGACCGGCAAAGGCAGTAATGTTAATCGTGATTTCCCAGTTGATTGTCGCCTATGTGATTGAGCTTTTGGGAGCCTTCGGCGTGGAAAAGCAACCGTTTGAGTGGCGGAAGGTAATTGGTATGCTGATTGCGATTATTGGAGTCATTATTTTTAAGTGTAAATAGGTGTTTTGGTGCTTGTAAATCGTGAAAATTTCCATTACAATAATGAGTAATCGTTATGGGGGACCTTTCAAAACGGAAAGGAATAACGATGAAGAAAAAATGGAAATGGATATTGCTACTGCCGGTAATTGGCTGTTGTATCTTATTGGGATGTTGTAAAAGCAGCTCACCGGACATGCTGGTGGTAGAAAGCAGAGAACCGGAAACCATGATACCGGAGACGGATGTACCGGAAGAGGTAGATACATTTTCAACACCTGAAATTTCCCGGTATATGGTTCATGTGTGTGGTGCAGTAAATCATCCGGGCGTCTATGAACTGAACGAGGGAAGCCGCATTTATGAAGCGATTGCAATGGCAGGTGGATTCTCTGAGGATGCAGATGAGGAATACCTCAATCAGGCAGGTGTAATTCAGGACGGTATTAAAATATATGTTCCAACACACCAGGAAGTAGAAAAGAACGGGACAGGTGTGGAACTTCTGAACGGGTCGTGGGAAGAGCATGCGGAAGGACTTGTAAATATTAATACAGCTTCGCAGGAGCTTTTGTGTACGTTACCCGGGATTGGAGAAAACAAGGCAAAAAAGATTATTGCTTATCGGGAAGAGCATGGTGCTTATGGAAAAATTGAAGACATCATGAATGTGGCGGGGATAAAAGAAGGACTGTTCCAAAAAATCAGGGACAGTATCACAGTGTAGGAAATCTACAGAAAGCAAAGATGAAAGAAAGGCATGAAAATGGCAAAAAAAGTCTTGGTGGTAGATGACGAAAAATTGATTGTAAAGGGGATTCATTTCAGTCTCGAGCAGGATGGCATGGAAGTAGACTGTGCCTATGATGGTGAAGAGGCTTTGGAAATGATTCGAAATAAAGAATATGATATCATTCTTTTGGATGTGATGCTTCCGAAGCTGGATGGATTTGAGGTGTGCCAGCAGGTAAGGGAATTTTCCAATGTTCCGATTGTTATGCTTACGGCAAAAGGTGAAGACATGGACAAGATTCTCGGACTGGAATATGGCGCAGATGACTATATTACCAAGCCGTTTAATATTCTTGAGGTCAAAGCAAGAATCAAGGCAATTATGAGAAGAACAACTCCCAAGCAGAAAGAAACTCCAGTGGTAATTGAAGATGGCGATATGAAGCTGTATCGTGAGGACCGCCGGGCATATGTGGCAGGAAAAGAAATGAACCTGACGGCAAAGGAATTTGAATTGCTGGAGCTTCTGGTTTTGAATCCAAATAAAGTATATAGCCGTGATAAACTTTTGAATCTGATTTGGGGAAATGATTATCCGGGAGATGGACGGACGGTGGATGTACATATTCGCCGTTTGCGTGAAAAAATTGAAAAGAATCCATCAGCTCCCCGTTACGTACATACAAAATGGGGCGTTGGCTATTATTATAATTTTGTGAAAGAATAAAGGGCATCCCAAATGTCTGAAAAGATGAAATCACTTTTTTCGAAATTTAAAATTTTGCGTAGTCTGAAGCTGCGTCTTTTTATCATTATCTTTTTGGTAGGAATCTTACCAAGTACCGTAATTTATTTTGGTATTCTGAGCAATTACGAAGAACGTGCCATAAAGGTGCGTACTTCGGATGTCCAGAATCAGTTAAAAATCATTGCAAATCACCTCATTACATATAACTATCTGCAGGATTCTTCATCGGAAGTCATCAATGCAGAGCTGGAACAGTTGTCCAATCTTTACAACGGACGCGTGATGATTATCAATGGAAACCTTAAAATTGTAAAAGATACTTATGGAATCAGTGAAGGAAAAACGATTATTTCGGAGGAAGTAATCAAATGCTTCAAGGGAACCAACACGGCAAATTATGACCGTGTCAACGGGTTCATTGAGATTACGGTTCCGATTGTGGAAACAGTTTCCAATCAGAACCAGACCGAAGACCTTCCCGAAGGAACGGAAATTGTACGTGGCGTGATGCTTACGAGTGTATCTACAGATACGATTCAGGCAACGCTTGTGATTTTGAACCGCAAAACATTGATTATAGCCATGATTATGGTCAGCTGTATCCTTGTACTTGCCGGAATTCTTTCCAGAATACTGATTCTTCCGTTTGACCGTGTTTCAAATGCCATCAGTGAGGTGCAGGAGGGATATACCAACGAACCAATTTCGGTGCCGGATTATATCGAAACCGAGCATATTATTGACGCCTTTAACAGTGTTTTGCAAAGAATGAAGGTGCTGGATGACTCCAGACAGGAATTTGTGGCAAACGTGTCCCATGAATTAAAAACGCCAATGACTTCCGTTAAAGTGTTGGCAGATTCGCTGATTACACAGCCCGATGCACCGGCAGAGCTTTATCGTGAGTTCCTGGTAGATATTACCGAAGAAATTGAACGTGAAAATAAAATCATCAATGACCTTCTGGACCTGGTAAAACTGGATAAATCTGCGGCATCCTTAAATATTGCACCGGTAGATATCAATGCACTTACAGAAATTATTCTGAAAAGGCTTCGCCCAATCGCACGTAAAAATGATGTGGAGCTGACGCTGATCAGCAAGCGCAGCATTATTGCAGAAGTGGACGAGGTCAAGATGTCGCTGATTTTGACGAACCTGATTGAAAATGCAATCAAATATAATTGTGAACAGGGAAAGGTGCATGTCATTCTGGATGCAGATCACCAGTTTTTTACCGTACAGGTAGCAGACACCGGAATTGGAATTCCGGAGGATGCAATTGACCAGATTTATGAACGTTTCTTCCGGGTAGATAAATCTCATTCTAGAGAAATCGGTGGAACCGGATTGGGTCTTGCAATTACGAAAAGTGCCGTGCTTCTTCACCGTGGTTCCATCAAGGTGGAGAGTGTACCGGGAGAAGGAAGTGTATTCACGGTGAAAATTCCGCTGACCCGGACATTGGCATAAGAATGGAGAAGAATCATGAAAAAGCAAGGCGTATTTTTGATAATTATAATGCTGATAAATGTGATGCTGCTTGCCGGTTGTAAAAAAAATGCAGGGGAGCAGGAAGGAAAAACATATCAGATTTATTGTGTGAATAATGAGGAAACGGGACTTTCCAGCCATGAGTACCATACACAGACGCAGGAGCGTGACGCATTATTGGATGAACTTTTGCAGCAGCTTGCCCAGGCGTCGGATAAGCTTCAGTATAAGGCACCTCTGGCAAGTGGATTTACCCTGTTAGGATATAATATTACCGAAGAACAGCTGGTGTTAAACTTCAGTGAAGAGTATCGGAAGCAGCCGGTGACAACAGAAGTTCTGATGCGTGCAGCAATTGTACGTACTCTTTGCCAGATAGATGGCGTGCAGCACATTTCATTTTTAGTGAAGGAAGAACCACTGACTGATTTGTTTGGAAATGTTGTCGGAGTAATGAATGCAGATACGTTCATTGATAACGATGGCAATGAAATCAATACTTACGAAAAGGCAAAGCTGACACTCTATTTTGCGGATGAAACCGGAAACCGTCTGCGGGCGGTGTCAAGAAATGTGGTATTTAATACCAATATTTCGATGGAACGTCTTGTGGTAGAACAGCTGATTGCCGGTCCGGCAAAAGGAGAAAAGGGAAATCCGGTAATTAATCCGGCAACGAAGATACAAAGTGTTACCGTAAAAGATGGGGTTTGTTATGTAAACCTAGATTCTGCGTTTTTAACACAAACGTATAAAGTAAGCGGCGAGGTGATGGTATATTCCATAACCAATTCCTTAGCGGAATTACCTAATGTAAATAAGGTGCAGATTACGATAGATGGTGCTGCCGATAAAGAAATCAAAGAAAATCTTTCGCTTTCTACGGTATTTGAGCGAAATCTTGAAATCGTCGAAAACTAAATAGAAACGGTGTTACATATAGGCGTTTGTGAGACTTCAATACTTTTTGGAATATGCAGGAAATCTTTCTGCGATAAGGCTTCATATGCCACGAAAATGAGACTCATAAAAACGTGGAAGCCTTTGCTGAACACGTTTTTTATCTCTGAGGCTCATGGAAGTGCTTGGCATATGGGGCTTGAGAAGAAAGATTTCCTGCATATTCCTACAATATTCTGAGTTTCACAATTGCTTATGTGTTACATAGTAGGAAAGGAGTTTTATGCAGAAACGCCCCTTGAGTATGGGGTGTCTGGTAGTGGTTACGTTTCTGGCAATTCTAGTATGCCTTTTTCATAAAGAATCGGTGGATTATGAGCCGTATGAAGGGCAACAGATTTGTCTGAAAGGAACCGTTTATCAAAAAGAAATAAAGCAGAATGGCCTTGCGGTTTTTATCAAAGATGTATCCGCGCCGGATACAGAAAATCAATTTCCGAAAGTAAGCAGGGTAGTCTGCTATCTAAAACAGGGAGAAAAAGAACCGGAGCTTGGAAGCTGTGTAGTATTGACCGGAAAAGTAAAATGCTTTCGTACCGCTTCCAATCCGGGAGAATTTGATGCCCGTTCTTATTATCAGATACTTCGAATTTCATTTGGTCTGTCTCAGACCACGATTCAACAGAAATCAACAACATATCATAAGTTAGAAGAGGGACTATATCGGGTTCGTTGCCGATTATCCGAAAAATTGTCAGAGCATCTGCCACCGGAAGAGGCGTCCCTGATGAAAACCATTCTTCTTGGTGAAAAAGGAGAATTGGATGAAGATTTAAAAATGCGATATCAGCGGAATGGAATCGCACATATTCTTGCAATTTCGGGATTGCACATTTCTATGCTGGGAATGGGCTTTTTTAAGTGTGTTCGCAGGTTAGGGGCTCCACGTAAGGCTTCTGCAATAGGAGCCTGCATGGTAGTATTGCTGTTCGGAATGATGACGGGCTTTTCTGTTTCGGCAATCCGCGCAGTTCTGATGTTTTTGCTGCAAATGATTGCAATTCTTGTCGGGCGGACCTATGACATGATTACAGCAATTGCAGTAGCGTCGGTACTGATTTTATTGGAGCAGCCACTTTATTTATATCATACCGGCTTCCTGTTTTCCTTTGGCTGCGTGCTTGGAATTTCGCTGGTATCTCCGGTACTTACCAATATCTCTGATAAGAAATTTGCAGAGAATCTCTCAATAAAAAAACTTTCCATCAAAAGTTTTCCAATAAAAAGTTCTCTTGTAAAAGGGGTGTTATCCGGAGCTTCTATGATGGCAGTAACACTTCCGGTATATCTTTATTTCTTTTACCAGGTTCCGGTTTATTCCATGTTACTTAACTTTATTGTACTTCCATTGATGAATATTCTGATGGCGGCAGGTATTCTTTTGTTGATTCTGTCGTTTGCTTTTCCTGCTCTTTGTAATGTTCTTTCATGGCTTATCATGGGAATTCTGGAGATATATGAGAACGCAGCAAAATGTGCAGAACAGCTTCCACTGCATTATTGGACACCCGGGAAGCCGTACCTCTGGCAGGTATTGTTTTATGTGGCAATATTGATTCTGATTGCGGCATTGGGAAGAAATCAGCGGAGGAGCCGCCGAAAAGCAAAAAAACAGAATGGAAAATTCGTGGGAATTCCGGTGATTGGTTGCTGGGGATTACTTGCACTTGCAGTAGTTGTGATTTCCATTCGTGTTCCGCCATCTTTTCAGGTGACTTTTCTGGATGTTGGGCAGGGAGACTGCATTTTTGTCAGAAACGGAAAGCATACATCATATTTGATTGATGGTGGCAGCAGCTCCTTTTCACAGGTAGGAAAGTACCGGATACTTCCATTTTTAAAACATCAGGGAGCCTCTGAATTGCAGGCGGTTTTTGTGACACATCCGGATGAAGATCATTGCAACGGAATTATGGAATTGCTGGAGCAGGGGAAATTGGAGGGAATACAGATTCGGAATCTGGTATTGCCGGATATTTCAGAGGCGGCAAAATCAGATGGATATTACGATTTAGTGAACCTGGCAGGACAGTACGAGATTCCCGTAACGTATCTTCATCGTGGGCAGAAAATTTCTTCTGCACAAGAATTTCATTTGCAACAAAATGCTTCTGCTAGGCAATTACAGATACAATGCCTGCATCCGGCGGAAGATTATTTCACAGAAAACAGTAATGAATATTCCATGGTTTTACAACTGCAGTATGGAGGGCTTTCACTTCTCCTGACCGGGGATGTGGAAGGGCAGGGAGAGACAGAATTGCAGGAATACCTGAATGCCGGGCAGGATGCTGTGATGCTATCGGAACCTTTGGATGAAGGAAACCGTGATGACAGAGCGGACAATTATTCCAATTCAACAAATCAGTATTACAAGATTTTGAAAGTGGCTCATCATGGTTCTAAAAATTCTACCTCAGATAAGTTTCTGAAAATACTTTCTCCGCAGCTTGCAATTATTTCTTGTGGAAAGGATAACCGGTATGGACATCCGCATGAGGAAACGTTACAACGGCTTAAGGACTCCCATACGGAGTGGTTGTGCACAAAGGATTATGGAGCCATTACAGTTATCGTTAATAAAAAGGGAAAAATATGCGTACAAGGGTATGGTAAGGGAGAATGATGGTGTTTGGTAGTGCGGGGGAGGGGCTGGATTATGGGTTATGAATGTGGGGAATGTTGGAAAACACCCAAAGATTTGGCGTGACGAGGGTATATGAGAAGAAATTGTTAGAAAATACCCAGGGATTGGAGGAGGTGAGGGTATATGCGGAGAAAATGCTAGAAAACACCCAGGGATTGGGGGAGGTGAGGGTATATGAGAAGAAAATGCTGAGAAATACCCAAAGTTTAGATTGGGCGAGGGTATAGAGGAACAAAAACCATGTAAACACCCAAAGTCCGAGATGGCGCGAGGGTAGAAATAAGAAAATAAGTTTTATATACCCACAAAGTGCAGACTTGGCGGGCATAAATGAAAAAAAGCGCAGAAAATACCCAAACAGCAAAGGAAAGGAGGGTATAGAGAAGAAAAAGAATGAAGGATACCCATACCATAGAAACTATGTGGGTAGAAATACAGGTAACTATCACATATAAACGAAAAGAAAAGGAGAAAAGAGATGTTTGCAAATTATTATGAAATAAGAAAACGAATCAATCAGATTGAAATGGAACTAAAAAAGATAGAGGACATGGACACAGAGTGGCCGCAGGGAGAATTAATTTGTGCAAAAAACAGTAAGCATTACAAGTGGTATCTGCATATCAATGGAAAATATATTTATTTACCAAAAAGAGAAGAAAAGCTTGCACAGAAGCTTGCATTAAAAAGATATTATCGTTTACGCAGGCGTGACTTGCGGAAGGAACTGGAAACGTGCCGTACATATATCCGAAAATCAGATGGTACAAATGATTTGACAAGCAAGATGATGGACAATATGGAGTATGAGAGACTTCTGGGAAAACAATTTCGAGTAGTAAGCAGGGAATTGGAAGAATGGCAAAAATCAGAATATGCAGGAAATAGCAATCATTTGGAGAATCTTATAGTAAAAGGAACGCAAGGGAAACTTTTGCGTTCAAAATCAGAGGCAATTATAGATAAAATATTATATACTGCGGGAATACCATTTCGATATGAGGATGAACTGCGTCTCGGCAACGTGACATTATATCCGGACTTTACGATACGACATCCGCTGACAGGACAATTCTTTTATTGGGAGCACTTTGGAATGATGGACAATCCGGAATATATTCATCATGCATGCCAAAAGATAAAAGTATATTGCGAAAATGGAATCATACCGTCCATAAATCTGATTCTCACCTATGAAACCAAAGAGCATCCTTTGGGAATCAGCGATGTGGAGAAAGTGGTAAAGGAGTATTTTGCATAGACTGTCAGGAGGGTATGGAAGAAGAAAGCAGTAAAAAACACCCACAACAAAAAGCCTGTGAGGGTACACAAGCGAAAAGCAAGCCAAAATACCCTCGGCGTAAAGTCCGGGAGGGTATAGGAGAGAAAAACAGTCCCCAATACCCTCGTTACAAAAATCAAGAGGGTAGCTTTAGAAAAAAGGTGTAAAAATACCCAAAGAAGACTTGGGAAGAGGGTAGAAATAGAGAAAAATCTCTATTATGCCCAAAACAATATCAGCTAACAGGTAAAAAGCAAGCTTCCATCAGATTTCCTGATAAAACAGTCCATGCTTTGAACAGTGCCATACCAGAATTCCATGTGCAAAAACAGGAATTTTTGTCTGAATCTCCCATTCCGGATATTGCTTCCGAAGCATGATGGTATCCTCAGTTAAAAGGGCGATGAATGTAATGTAATGGTCACGCTTCATAGGATGATTTGCGGTGATGTAGAAATCATTTTCAACGATTTCTACAGAAAGCATTTCGTCGTCAGAAGCTTTCTGTAACGGAAGAGCCTTCAACTTCTTTCCACAACAGGAAATGGTAGTATCGGTAAGTGATGTGATTAAATTTCCACAGACCGGACATACAAAAAAGTGTATTTTCTTCATATTACCGCGAGCGAGTTCATTTGTATTAAGGTCGCCGGAGAGAAGTTTTTCCAAATCCACGCCAAGTATTTCGGATAGTGATGGAAGAAGGGAAACATCCGGGCATCTGATGCCGCGTTCCCATTTGGAAATCGCCTTATCACTGACACAGAGTTTTTCGGCAAGCTGTTGCTGTGTAAAATTCATTTCTTTACGGAGGCTGCGAATAAGTGCTCCAATCTTTGTCTGTTCCATTTGTTTTATTCTCCTTATCTGTTCTGTAAGCAATCCTACCGCAGCATGGTTCATAAAACAAGAAACGTTCCGTAGAGTTTGAAGATTTTGTCATATTGCTTTCTTATACAAGAATCGAAAACTATGATATAATAAGTGAAAATGTGCTATGCATACGAAATAGTGAAAAAGTTATTTGCTTGTAGGAGTAACCATATGCAGCGATTGATTCAGGATATCAAGGCCGGCGAGTTTAAGCATTTGTATCTTCTGTATGGAGAGGAGGCTTATCTCCGGAAACAATATAAGGACAAATTGAAAAATGCCATCATTGGTGATGATACGATGAACTTCAACTATTATGAAGGAAAGGATATCTCCGTTGGCGAAATCATTGACCAGGCAGAAACGATGCCGTTTTTTGCAGAAAAGAGACTGCTCCTGGTCGAAAACAGCGGTCTGTTTAAAGCAGGCGGGGAACAGATGGCAGAATATCTGAAGGAATTGCCGGATTATGCATATTTTGTTTTTGTAGAGCCGGAGATTGATAAAAGAAGCAAGCTTTTTAAGACCGTACAGACTAAGGGAAGTGCAGTGGAGTTTGCTACGCAGGATGAAACGACATTGAAGCGCTGGATGCTCCAGATGCTGAAAAAGGAAGATAAAAAGATTGCGGAGCGTACGCTGAATTACTTTCTGGAAAAGACAGGAACCGATATGGAGAATATCCATAAAGAATGTGAAAAGCTTCTGTGTTATTGTCTGGATAAGGAAGTGATTACCGAGCAGGACATTGATGAAATCTGTACCAAGCGGATGACCAGTCATATTTTTGACATGGTGGGAGCAATTGCAGATAAGAAACAGAAAAAAGCGTTGGAGTTATATTATGAACTGATTGCGTTAAAAGAACCGCCAATGCGCATTTTGTTTCTTGTGGCAAGGCAATTTAACATTTTGCTTCAGGCGAAGGAGCTTGTAAAGAAGGGATATGGAAATAAAGCCATCGGAGATAAAATCGGACTACCTGGATTTATCGCCGGAAAATATGTGGCACAGGCATCCCATTTTGAAAAGGAAACGCTCCGACAGGCGCTGGAAGAATGTGTGGCTGCGGAAGAACAGATTAAGACCGGAAAAATCAGTGACAATATGGCACTGGAAATGATTATTATTAAATATAGTAATGGCTGATATGCAACTTATCCACGCAAAACGTAACTTACCGTTTGCGTGGTTTTTTTATGCCTATGAATATGCTATTCTGCGACTGTAAGATGTTTTGCAAAATAAAGCAGTGTGTACAGGAGGAACAGAATATGCAGAAAAGAAAAAGATTTTTAATAAAATTGCTGGTGGTTATCGGAGTGATGGTGCTGATATTGGGGATTGTGAAAAGAGTGATGTTTCCCAAATTTGAACCGCTTCCGGTAACGGGAAATCATACCGTGTTAAGCGAAATGTATACCTGGATTGATGAAAACCGGATAGAAACCTATGAGAATACCGGGGCAAATCGGGAGGTAACCGTAAAAATCTGGTATCCTGAGGAAGAAGGAAATTATCCGCTGGTGGTCTTTTCCCATGGGGCCGGAGGCATTCTTGAAAGTAATGCATCCACCTGTAAGGAGCTTGCCTCGAATGGATATGTTGCAGTTGCCATTGCACATCCCTATCAGGCAGCGTTTGTTAAAAATGTGGATGGGAAAGTAACTATTGTAAATTCCGAGTTTATGAAGCAGGTCATGACAGATAATGGTTCGGATGACCCGGAACACGATAAAGAATATTTTGAATTGGCAAAGGAATGGATGAAGGTACGTATCGGAGATGAAAATTTTGTACTTGATACAATCCTGGAAAAAGTACAAGATGGAGAAGGAGCTCCGTTTGATCGTATAGACCGTTCCAAAATCGGTTTGTTCGGACATTCTCTCGGTGGAGCTACCTCGGTAGCAGTTGGAAGAGAGCGTGATGATATTACCGCGGTAATTGATATCGAAGGAACCATGCTGGAGGAACGCACCGGCTATGAAAATGGTGTTTATACATATTGTGAGGAGCCGTATCCGATTCCAATTTTGGATATCAATTCAAGAGCGGTTTATGAAAAAGCAATTACACAGGAGCAGCAATACGTCAATTTTTATGTAGGAGAGCACGCTCTATGGTTTCAGGAGGTTATTTTCGAAGATGCCAGTCATATGAATTTCTGTGATTTGGCTCTGGCATCTCCAATTCTTGCAAAGGCATTGGGAACCGGTGATGTCGATGCCAGAATATGTCTTGAAAACTTAAATGAAATCGTGTTAAAGTATTTTAACTACTATTTAAAAGAGGAAGGGGTTCTTGATATTAAGGACGCCTATTAGAAAGAGATCAGATTATGAGGGTATTGATACGAAAGGTTCCATCAAGGGAACAGGAACAGGTAATCATTGAATGTGTCGAAGTGAATCAGCAGGTGCAGGATATTCGTGCGTATGCGCAGGCAAAGGGAGAAGAACTGATTGGATTTGTAACAGAGAATACCGAATATGAGGACAGCCGCAGACAGGAACGTTTTCCCCTGGAGACAGTGCTATACTTTGAAGCGGTAGAGGAGCATGTGTTTGCCTATACGGCGGAAAAGGAATATGAAATCAAAAAACGGCTTTACGAGGTTGAAGAACAATACCGGGAGCAGTTTTTTGTACGGTGCTCAAAATCCGTAATTCTGAACCTGATGCAGCTTGGCAGCATCAGTCCGGCACTGAACGGTCGTTTTTATGCACATATGAAGAATGGTGAAAAACTGGTGATTTCAAGACAGTACGCACCAATCATCCGAAAAATAGTATCAGGAGGCGAGAGGTAAGATGGAGAGAAAAAATCGAATTCATTCTATGGTAATGTCATTTTTTGTAATTACAGCATGCATTACGATCATGGAGGGAGTAATCGGGAAACTCCTTTTGCCGGATGCACAGTTTGGATATGATGCATTTCTGATGCCGCCTGTCTTTGGGTTTTTGTCAGCATTATCCGGAGGAATCTTATATTCCAAAAAAGAGCTTACAATGGGAAAGATGGCTTTCCGAATGTTACTGCAGCTTCTGCTGATTGAAGCAATGGTTCTGGCAGCCAATCTGTTGTGGGGCGACCTGAAAGCATTTACGCTGTCGATGCAGATTTTGCTTGTTGTAGGAATTGCGGTGATTTATGCGGTGGTGCATCTGGTGATGTGGCTGAATGACTGCCGGCAGGCAGAAGGTTTTAATGAACAACTTTTGAAATTTCAGGCAGAGCGCAGCAGCAGTCATTAGAAAAATGGAGAATACGGTTGCTCTTTCCAAAATACGGGTATAAAATAAAAAATTGTAGTAGGAAAATGAATCGAGTAAAGGAGATAGAGCCATGAGTATGATTGATACCGTACGTTCCCAGATGATGGAAGCAATGAAAAATAAGGATAAGGAGCGAAAGGATGCATTGTCCATGCTTCTTTCCGCACTGAAAAACAAAGCAATTGATAAGCGGGAGAATTTGACGGAGGCAGAAGAATTTGAAGTAGTAAAGAAGGAAATCCGCCAGACCAAGGAAACGATGGAGCTTGCTCCGGCAGACCGTACCGATATTAAGGAAGCATGTGCGGCAAGACTTGCTGTATACCAGGAGTTTGCACCGGAAGAAATGAGTGAAGAGGCAATCCGCGCAGAGGTTCAGGCAGTTCTTACTGCACTCGGAATCACAGAACCGTCTGCTAAGGACAAAGGAAAAGTAATGAAGGAGTTAATGCCAAAAGTAAAGGGAAAAGCAGACGGCTCCTTGGTAAATAAGATTGTTGGGGAAATGCTTGCATAAGTTCTGTATGGGGGTTAAACACAGGAACGAATGAAAGAGGATATATGAGATGAATAAGGATTTAACCACAGGAAAGCCGGAAAAGGTACTGTGGAGTTTTTGTCTTCCGTTGTTTGGTAGTATTATTTTCCAACAATTATATAATATTGCGGATAGTCTGATAGCCGGTAAATTTGTCGGTGAAAATGCACTTGCCGCGGTCGGAAACAGTTATGAAATCACATTGATTTTTATTGCATTTGCTTTTGGATGCAATATTGGATGTTCGGTAATCGTGAGCCGGTATTTTGGCGGAAAGGAATATCATAATGTACGGACGGCAGTCCACACAACATTGTTAAGCGGTGCCATTCTTTGTGCGTTGCTGATGATATTTGGATTCCTTGGATGTCACAAAATGCTGACGATGATTCATACACCGGATGAAATTATGGCAGATTCACAATTGTATCTGCAAATCTATATTGCAGGACTGCCATTTTTATTCTTTTATAATATTGCGACCGGAATTTTTTCGGCACTCGGAAATTCAAAAACACCGTTTATATTCCTTGCCTGCTCTTCAGTAGCCAATATTATAATGGATTATGTGTTTGTCCGCTTTTTTGCAATGGGAGTTGCCGGCGTGGCATGGGCAACCTTTATCTGCCAGGGCATCAGCTGTGTGCTTGCCATTATTGTTGTCTTTCGCCATTTGAGTGTATTGAAAAGTGAGAAAAAGGCAAAATGGTTTTCCTGGCATATATTTGTACAGATTTGCCAGGTTGCTATCCCGAGTATTTTACAGCAAAGCTTTGTTTCCGTGGGAAACATTATCATCCAGAGCTTAATCAACGGTTTTGGACCATCGGTAATTGCGGGTTATGCAGCGGCAATCAAGCTGAATAATCTGGTCATTACTTCGTTTACGACACTTGCCAATGGAATTTCAAATTATACCTCTCAGAATCTGGGAGCCGGAAAATATGAAAGAATTCATGATGGCTTTAAAGCCGGACGAAAGATGGTCTGGATGCTTTGTATTCCAATCGTATTGCTTTATTTTGCATTTGGAAGATGGCTGGTATTTTTGTTTATGGAAAGTACCGGTGGAGCGGCAATGGACACGGGAATTCTGATTTTACGGATTTTGTCACCATTCTATTTTGTGGTATCCGTAAAGCTTGTTGCAGATGGTGTACTTCGTGGCAGCAGTATGATGGGACCGTTTATGATTTCGACATTTACCGATTTGATTCTGAGAGTTGGAATTGCAGCAATTCTGTCAGGAATCATGGGCAGTGTTGGAATCTGGAGCGCATGGCCGGTTGGCTGGATTCTCGGAACCGGTCTGTCTGTATTCTTTTATTACAGTGCACGTAAGAGAAAGTTTATGACAAAAGAAGAATATCAGGAAGTGAATTAGAAGATATCAAAGGGACCTGTTACTGCCGTCCGGCAAGCAACAGGTCCTTTTCATATGGTCACTATACTTTGAAATAAGCTAATGTGGTTTCAAGTGTCTGAGCGTTTGTGGAGAGTTCCTTTGCCTTTTCGGAAAGGTTTTCCACACAGGCAGTTTCGTTTCCAATGGTCTGACTCATTTTCTGCGAAGTGGACAAAGTCTCTTTTGACATGTCAGACATGTTTTTAATAGCTTCCAGGGTAGAACTCTTTGCATGTTCCATAGTCTGCATACGGGAAGTAATTGCTTCAAGACTTCCGGTCAGGGAAATAACCTGCCGGTTAATATCCTGAAAGGCACTTACCGCATTATGCAGTGCAGTTTCCTGGGAAGAAACAATGGATTCGGCTTCTTTGGCAGAATCGGCTGTTGTCTGTGACTGCTCCTGAATATCCAAAATGATTTTGCGAATGGAGTTTGCAGATTGCATGGACTGGTCCGCAAGCTTTCGGATTTCATCTGCAACAACCGCAAATCCTTTTCCGGCTTCACCGGCTCTGGCGGCTTCTATGGAAGCATTTAGCGACAAGAGGTTTGTCTGCTGGGCAATCGCATTTATGGAATCTACAATTTCATAAATGGTTATGGTTTTTTCGTTTAAATTTTCAATCCCGGAAATTATTTCATGGGTAGCATGGGTAGTTTCGGCCACTTTACAATTCAGCTCTTCCATAATCTGTATGCCATTGTGAATAATGGTATTCGTTTCCTGTGCGGTCTGGTTCATATGCTGGGACTGGATTGCAGTCTCTTCAATCTGTTCCGATAGCTGATGCATCATGTCTGCACATAAGAGCGTGCCTTCTGCCTCGGTATGATTTGCAGAAGCAATGCCCTCGATGGAAGCTGTAATATCATTCATGGTATCCCGTAAATGGGAAGCACCGTCAGAAACGTAGTCAGAAGTATGGTTGACGAGCTCGCCAACACCGGATACTTTTGCAATCAGATTCCGGATGTTATGAATCATTTCATTAAGGCTTGCAGTCAGTTTGGCAAATTCATCGTTGCTCTTTGCGTGAAAAGCAACGGTCATGTCACCCTTTGAGGCCTTTTCAACTCCCTTGATAATCGAAGAAATATTTTTGTTGATTCCAATGGATAGGATAAGTCCAATACAGAGCGCAATAATACAGGAAGCAAAAACAATGATATAAGTAATATTTTTGATTTGGGCAGCCTGACCTAAGATGGCACTTTCCGGAAGAAGACTATAGATCATGGCGCCACTGTTTCCAATCCTGGAATAAGTAAATAAGTAAGTCTCACCATGAAACTGTGTTTCATAAAAGCCATCGGTTTCTTTGGATGAAACAGCATCCGTGTAACATGGAATCTGCTGGTATAGAATATCATCCCCGTCATAACTGGAAGAAGTAATTTCACGCCCATCCGAAGATACAAAAGCAATATGTCCCTCGTCAGAACCACTCAATTCATCTAAAAGTGATACAATGGCAGACATTTTTAAGTCGGCAATAATATATCCGTTTCCCTTACTGAGAGAGCGGACCAGAGTAATTGCGTAGGAATCCGGGGAGGTTCCGCCGGATTCGTCGAGATAAGTGTGATAACCATACCAGCTTTCCTTTGTAGGGCTGTTATGCCAGAGTTCTGCTTCCGGTGTTTCCAGAAAAGAAGAATAAACATCCTTTGGTAAATCACCAAAAGTAGAGTGTGGGGTAACATGGTAAGTATCGTATGTTACGCCGGTTTTTCCGGAAGTGGAAGAGTTCGAGCTGCTGTTGGATTTTGCAGCAGTTCCCTCTCCAATAATATAGAGAGCGGATAAATTGTCTGTACTTGTTTTGGCAGACATGAGTTCGGATTTTATATTCTTATATAAAAGAGAAAAATCCTGCTTGTTCATTTCCTTTCCCTTGGTGTAATAATGAACAACATTTGTGTCATTGGCAATTTCCTGCGTTTTTGAGGAAATGGTATCCATTACAACATTGCAATAAAGCGATGTTGAGTGAATTGTTTCCATAATGGAATTTTTGTAGTTTGTAATGATAATTTTAGATGCAAGCGTGTAACAGGAAAAACCAAGAATTACCATTAGTAGAATAGGAACAAAGAACCCCATCAGTAATTTGGTAAGAAGTTTTCTTTTCATTCTTTTCCTCCAATACAATTGGAAGCCTTGAAAAAGTGAGAGAGTTTAACGTTAAACCATACGAAATTATAACATTATTTATGAACATATTCAAGGAAAATCCGTAAAAAGCTATGGATAAGCAGGAGAAAACGGGCAAAAAGGGGCTGGTTTTCAGGGTTTAGTTTTGTAAACGTAAACGTTTTTGTGAAATGTGTACAAAAGTGAAATGAATTTTCAAAGTCCTTTGGTAAAAAAGATTGTGAAATTTAATTCCGCGAGTCATATTGACAGTGCATATCGGATATGTTACTATTAGTTTAACGTTAAACGCAACAAAACGAAGTCCTTGACAAAAGTGTTCTTTGGGAGTAAAGATAGTAAAAGGCTTTTAAAATATATTGGGGCCGTTTATTTGATTGCATAGGGTTTAACGTTAAACCTAAAACCATACAAACTTTTAACGGAGGGAAAAGAAATGAAAAAGAAACTTGTAAGTCTTATGCTTTGTGCAGCAATGACAGTATCTCTTCTTGCAGGCTGCGGTAACAAAACAGAAGCAACTACAGACAACACGACAACAAGTGACGCAACAGAGGATGCCGCTGCAGCTACTGATTCTGAGGATGCTTCCGCTGATGTTGCAACAGACAGTGACGAACCTGTAACCATTACACTTGGTATCTGGCCGGAGGATACACTTACCGACGATATCAAGGTACATGAAGGCTATGTAGCTACAATGGCTGAGCTCCATCCAAATGTAACATGTGAACCTGCATATTATAAGTATGCAACCGATACATTTATGCCGATGGTAGAATCCGGCAACTGCCCGACTATTTTTGAGTCCTGGTTTACAGAGCCTCAGAAGTTAATTAACGCTGGTGCAATTGCAGATATTACTGATGAATTGGAAGCAAGAGGATGGCTTGATGCAATGAACCCTTCCATCAGATCATTGTTATCCGATGAAAACGGAAGAGTTTACGGTATTCCTCGTGACGGATATGCACTTGGACTGATGCTGAACGTAGAACTGTTTGAAGAAGCAGGTCTTGTAGATGAAGATGGATATCCTCTTTATCCTAAGACTTGGGAAGAGCTTGCTGAAACAGCAAAGACTATCAAGGATAAGACCGGAGCAGCAGGACTTTGCTTACTTGCAAAGGATAATGCAGGTGGATGGCACTTCTCCAACATCGCATGGGCATTTGGCGCAACCTTATGTACTGACAACGGTGATGGAACATTTACTTCCAACCTTGATTCCACAGAAGCAATTGCAGCTATGGAATATGTAAAGAGCTTAAAGTGGACTTATGATGTACTTACTGCTGACCCGCTGAATGAAGACTGGGGTACAGGATTTACACAGCTTGGCACCGGAAATGCAGCAATGTATATTGCAGCAAACGATGCAGTAAACCAGCCAACACAGGTAAACGGACTTCCTATTGATAAGCTTGCTATGTGTGCAATTCCTGCAGGTCCTGGCGGACAGTACTCCTTATACGGTGGTACTCCTTATATGTTCTCTAAAGATGCAACTCCTGCACAGATTAATGCAGCACTTGATTATCTTGAAATCATGGGTAAGGCTCCTGTAGCTACCGAAGCATCCATCGAAGGTATGAAAGCAGATGCACAGAACAAGGTTGATACCGGAGTACCGGTAATTCAGAGATTCCCTTGCTGGGTAAATCAGGATGTTCTTGATGCAGAAGCAGCAATCGTTGAAGAATACGGTAACGTAGATCCTAAGATGTATCAGTCCTACTTTGATGCAACTGCATCAGAAGGATTACATCTGGAAGAGCCTGGTTCTACTCAGGATATGTATGCAGAATTAACAAAGGTATTACAGGCTGTATTAACAGATGAAACTGCAGATGTAGCATCATTGATGAGCACAGCAAACGATAATTACCAGAAGATTCTTGATGCAACATATGGTAATAATTAATCCGGCAATGTAATTTGCTCTTATGAGGCTATGGCATGTCCTTTCCTTGATTGCCATAGCCTCTTTCAAAAAAAGATATTTTCAATGTTTCCTATAGAAAAAAGGAAAACAATAAATGGAGGTACCGGGTATGAAAACGGGGAAAGAAAAAAAGAAATGGAGAAAAAAGGATACACTTGGCTGGCTGATTATGCTCCCAACGCTTGTGTTGTTTGCCTTTTTTGTGTGGGAACCATTGCTGGAAAATATCAGACTTTCATTTTGTAATGCAAAGCTTTATACCATAACCGGTTTTGCAGGGCTTGATAATTACAAAGCAGTATTGACCGACGTGGATTTCAAGGCAGCCTTTTGGAATACTTTTTCCTACACATTCTGGTCATTGATTATTGGATTTTTCGTTCCAATGGTCATTGGTATTCTGATAACAGAAACGGTTCACTTGAAAGGGTTGTTCCGTACGGCAGTTTATTTTCCGAATATTATGCCCTCGTTGGCAACGATATGGATCTGGAGTTATTTCTTCCTTCCGGGAAAGACGGGAGTGTTAAATATTCTGTTGGAAAGAATCGGATTGGGACCATATGAGTGGCTGAATAATCCACATTGGACGATTCCGCTGATTATCATAACGATGACCTGGAAGAGTGCCGGAAGTACGGCGTTGATTTATATGGCAAACATCAGCAGCATCAGTCCTGATTTGTATGAGGCAGCAACGATTGACGGTGCAGGTATCTGGCAGAGAATTCGTTACATAACGCTTCCAAGTGTTTTGGGAATTGCAAAAACCATGTTGATTTTGCAGGTAATTTCCGTATTCCAGATTTTATATGAACCGTTGGTATTTAAAAACGGTGGACCAAACAACGCAAGTATTTCTTTGATGATGCTGATGTATCGCTATGGCTATCGTGATTACCATGTTCCGAAGGCGGCGGCTCTTTCCGTACTGATTTGTATTATTCTTGTAATTCTGAGCGGTGTCTATATGAAAGCAACGGCACAAAAAGAAGAAAGCTAAGGAGGGATGCATATGTTTTTTGATAAATATGAAAATAAAAAAGACGGAGCAATCCGCGGTTTCGATATGCATTCCGGAAAATCCCGGGTGCTTGCAGTTGTAATCATGCTGATTTGTATTTTGATGGTTGTAATATGTATTTTTCCGGTTTTATGGGTGTTTTTTGCAAGCTTTAAGGATATTAAAGAATTCACAAGAAATGTTTCCATTCTGCCCGAAAACTTTGACTGGAGCAGAATCGCAGAAACCTGGAAAGCATTTAAATTTGTAAAGTATTATAGAAACTCATTGATTTCCGTAGCCGGAAGTACCGTATGTGCCGTCCTTTTTAACGGACTGCTCGCATATGGACTCGGCGTGTTACGGCCAAAGGGTTATAAAATTGCATATGGACTTGTAATGTGGAGCCTTTTGATTCCCGGGACAACAAGTATTGTTGCATTGTTCCGAAACATCAATCTGGTGGGATTGAAAGGAAGCTTTGTTCCGCTTTGGCTTGCATTTGGTGCAAACGCATTTTATGTAGTTCTCTTTAAACAGTTTTTTGAGGAAATTCCAAAAGAATTGTTAGAGGCAGCAAAACTGGATGGCTGTGGAGTATGGCAGACCTTTTTCAAAATCATGATGCCACTTTCCAAACCGATTATTGTGGTAGTCGCAATTTTTGCAGTGACAGCAGCGTGGTCAGATTTCCTTTTGCCATATCTGGTATTGAATGGCTCCGGAAAGGAAACGGTTATGGTGAAGCTGTTCTCCTTTAAGGATACGCCAACCGATGCCGTAAGCGTATTACGTGCAGCATTGTTTGCGATTATTCCACCGGCAATCATTTTTGCAATATTCCAGAAACAGATTACAGATGGTGCAGCAGCAGGTGCAGTAAAAGGATAACTTAGGAAGGACATAGAGATGGCTAAAGTTGCAGACAGATATTTTAAAGTGGAACCATGGAAGGTAATTGAGGAAGGCTTTAACCCGGACTATGCAATGGTAGGGGAATCGATTTTTTCCCTTGGAAATGAATATATGGGAGTTCGCGGCTATTTTGAGGAAGGCTATGGCGGTGAGACTCTGCTTGGAAGCTACTTTAACGGTGTGTACGAAAAGAGAACCATACCGGGACAGGGATACAAGGGAATCATTCATGAAACGGAATTTATGGTAAATGCCGTGGATTGGCTATACCTGCGGATTATGGCAGAAAATGAGAGCCTTAATCTTGCAAATGCTTCCATAGAAGATTTTCATCGGGAACTTGATTTAAAAACCGGACTTTTGACACGTGAATTTTTATGGAAAACCGGAAACGGTAAGTTGAAAATCCGGCTGGAACGGTTGTTGTCCATGGTACATATGGAATATGCCGTACAACGTGTGGTGGTAACATCTGTGGACTACGAGGGCAGTGTTACGGTTCTTGGCGGTCTTGATTTTGATACACTGCATGTCAATGAACATCTGCGGTTATGGGATGTAAAAGATAAAAAGATGCAGGAGAACAGCTGCCTGATTTGCGGAGAGTCCCGTAATACACATATGGCGGTGGAAAGCAGATGTGTATTCCAAGGTGATTTTACCGAAGGGAAAAAAGAAGAGCAGACAGAAGACAAAACGGTAGCAATTTCTTATCAGATGGATTTCCATAAAGGGGATTGCAAGACACTGGATAAACTTGTCTGCAATATAACTCCGATGGTTGCAAAAGACAGACGCGAATCTGTCATAAAATCGATAGATGAATATACCTACCGGAGTCTTTTGGAAGAAAATACATCCTGGTGGGAAAAGACCTGGGAAAAATCAGATATTTCCATTGAAGGCGATGAGGAAAACCAGCAGGGAATCCGTTATTGCATTTTCCAGATGTATCAGACTTATCATGGTGCGGTACCGGGAGCCAATATTGGTGCCAAGGGATTGACCGGTGAAGCATACAATGGAAATGCATTTTGGGATACAGAAACATACTGCCTGCCGTTCTTTCTGTTTCATAACAAAGAAGCAGCAAGAAATCTGCTTTACTTCCGGTATGCCACTCTTGAAGAGGCAAAAAAGCGTGCCGGAGAACTTGATTGCAAGGGTGCTTTTTATCCGATTGCAACCATCAGTGGCAGAGAGTGCTGTAATCTCTGGCAGCATGCAAGCCTTCAACTACAGGCTTCTACGGCAGTTGCTTATGGAATCTGGATTTATGAAAAATTAATGGAGGACATGGATTTCCTTGCAGACTATGGTTTGGAAATGTTAATTGAAATCAGCCGGATGCTTGCCTCAAGAGGCGCATACAGTGCAAAAAACGGATATTTTGGATTTTATGGCGTAATGGGACCTGACGAATTCCAGATGATGGTAAATCATAATTGTTATACCAATTTTATGGGACGATTTACGTTTCAATACACATTGGAAGCAGCGGAGCAGGTAAAAAAGTATTCACAGGAAAAATATGACCTGGTTGCCAAAAAGGTTGGACTAAATGCAGAGGAATTACAGGACTTCAAGGAAAAAGCAGAGCGTATGTATATTCCTTATGACAAAGAAAATGGAATTTATGAACAGCATCAGGGATTTTCCGATTTGCCACATATTGATATTGATGCTATTCCCATCGAGGAATTTCCACTGTACAGTCACTGGACATATGACCGGATTTATCGGAATGACATGATTAAACAGCCGGATGTGTTGATGTTTTTACTGTTGTTTAACTCCAGCTTTGATAAAGAAACGTTAAAGAAAAATTATGAGTATTATGAACCGAAGTGCATTCATGAAAGCTCACTGTCCCCATCGGTACATTCCATATTGGCTTCCCAGCTCGGGAAGAAAAAGGAATCGTATGAGTTTTTCCAGTTTGCGACAAGAATGGATTTGGACAATTACAACCGTAACAGTTCGGAAGGAATTCATACCACATCCATTGCAGCAGCATGGATGAACATTGTATATGGTTTTGGCGGATTGAGAAGTGATGGAGAAGGAATCAGCCTTGCACCAACCATTCCGGAGAAGTGGAACAAGTATCGTTTTCGGATTGTTTACAAAAATACGATTCTCGAGGTGCAGGTCGAGAAAAAAGAAGTATGCATCCGGTGTCTGAAAGGCGAAAAAATCGCATTGCAGATATATGGAAATGAGATAGAAGTTACGGAAAAAGAACAGAGAATTACAATACCCGCAGAATTTCAATAATCAAAATGAGGAGTGGAAATATGTTGGATTGGATAATTACGCAAGAAGGATATAGCAAAGAAGACGCAGCGGCATTGGGAAACCGGTTTCTGATTGGAAATGGTTATCTTGGAATCCGGGGAACGTTGGAAGAAGCTACCAAAGAGCAGCTTCCGGCAATCAATCTGGCAGGGATTTACGACCGGTCTTCCGGATGGAGAGAACCGATTAATCTGCCAAATGGCTGCTATTCCTATCTCAGAGTAGATGGAAAGACCATGGAGCTCAATGAAGAAAATCTGGAATCCCATAAAATGGAGCTGGATTATCGTCATGGCATTTTCAGACGGACAACTGCCTTCCGTGCGGCAAGAGGGAAAGTCATTCTGGAAACAGAACGGTTTGCAGATATGAAAACAAAGCAAAGTATTGGAATGCGGTTTACCATTTCAGCAAATTTTCATGCGGATATAGAACTGGTAACAGGGATTGACAGTGATGTATGGGATTTGAACGGTCCACACATGACAGAGCTTCAGATGGAAGAACGGGAGGATGTGCTTTTTGCCACATTCAGAACGTTTGAAGAAAAGATTCCGGTTGCCGTAGCCGAAAAGGTCTTTTCAACATATCCAATTGAGCGGAAAGTAGAAATGCGCGAGCAGAAAATTCTCCACCGATTGTTTTTCATTACAAAGCCGGATGAAAAATGTGTCATTGAAAAATGGATTCAGATTGCGACGGGCAAGGATACCGAAAATCCATTGGAGGATGTGCTTGGAAAAATAAATGCAAGATGTGCCGGAGATTACAAAGCGGCATTGGAACTGCATAAAGAATATTGGGAAAACCTCTGGAAACATTCGGAAGTAAAGATAAAAGGGGACGATGCTGCAATGCGTGCATTAAACTATTCTCTTTATCATTTGCATTCGATTGCACCAAGACATACAAAGAGTCTGTCGATCCCCGCAAGAGGATTGTCCGGTCAGACTTATAAAGGGGCAGTGTTCTGGGATACAGAAATGTTTATGTTGGACTTTTTCCTGTTCACAGACCCGGAAACAGCAAGAACGTTACTGAAATATCGAATTGATACGCTGAAAGGTGCAAAAGAAAAAGCAGCCTCCTATGGCTATGACGGTGCATTTTATGCATGGGAAAGTCAGGAGGGCGGCTATGATGCGTGCTCGGACTACAATGTCACCGATGTATTTACGGGACGGCCGATGCGGACCTTTTTTAAGGATAAGCAGGTACATATTTCAGCGGCGATTGTATATGGAATTTTCCGTTATGTGGAGTGGAGTGGAGATAAGAGTCTTCTTGATGAGGACGGCATTCGTACCGTTGTGGAATGTGCCCGTTTTTACTGCAGCTTGCTGACACGCAGATTCGGAAAATCCAATTATGAAATTCATGATGTCATCGGACCGGATGAATACCATGAACGTGTCAATAACAATGGTTATACGAACCGTATGGCAAAATATACTTTGGAAAAGGCAGCACAGCTTTTAAAGGATGCCGAAAAGGAAGGAAACGTGCCGGCAGAATATGTTGGAATGGGACTTCCTGAGGCATTTCAGGATGCAGCAGATAAGTTATATCTTCCACAACCAAAAGAAGACAGTGCACATAAAAATGTCATGGAACAGTTTGACGGGTATTTTCAGTTGGAGGATGTTTCCATCGATGAAGTACGAAGCAGACTTCTACATGAAAAGGAATACTGGGGAGGTGCTTACGGTGTTGCTTCCCATACCCAGGTGATTAAGCAGGCAGATGTTGTGACGTGGCTGAATCTTTTCAGTAAGGAATATTCCAAAGAAATTCTGAAAGCAAACTGGGAATATTATGAACCCAGAACAGAGCATGGCTCTTCCCTGAGTGCAGGAATGTATGCAATGCTGGCATGCAAAATCGGAATGCCGGAAAGAGCATACCCGTTCTTTATGAAGTCGGCGTTATCTGATTTGCGGGGCGGAGGAAAAGAATGGGCAGGTCTTGTTTATATTGGAGGAACACATCCTGCCGCAGCGGGTGCTGCATATATGACGGCAATTGAAGGATTTGCCGGAATTCATGAAGAGAATGGAGAACTGGTTTGCGAACCGAATCTTCCACCGCAGATAGAAGAGATGGAATTCCATATCTTCTATCGGCAGAAAGAGTATGAAGTAAAAATCAAAGGGAAAACAGGAGATATTAAAGCTCTTTGACACTGTCCCGGATAACAAGCCGGGTAGGCAAGGTAATATTAGTGCTTTCCGGATGTTTCCCTGCAAGAAGCTGTAGCATATATTCTACGGCAAGACGTCCTTTCAGATTCATATCCTGATGGATGGTCGTAAGTGCAGGAGTAATCAACTGGGCAATGTTGATATCGTCGAATCCGACAACGGAAATATCATCCGGAACACTTTTGCCATGGGACCGTAGACCCCGGATAATACCGGCTGCCATGATATCGGCAGTAACAACGAGTCCGGTAATCTCAGGGAATTTTACGATTTCATCACTGGCAAGTGCACAGGAGGCAATGTCCATTTCCTGCTGGAAAACATATTCCTTGTGAAAAGGAATGCCATGCTCGGCAAGTGCAGCTTTGTAACCGAGAAAACGTTCCTGAAGAACACCGCCGTCTTTAATGCTCGGAGAGGCAAAACCAATGTTACGATGTCCTTTCTCAATCAGGTGACATGTGGCATGATAGCTTCCGGTAAAGTCTTCCAGACCAACATTACAGATGTGTGGGGGATGAACGTAGCTATCAATGAGAACAACGGGAATGTTTAAGCCATCAATGGATTCAAAGAATTTATCCTTGAAAACACCGGTAAAGAACAGACCGTCAACATTCCAGTTTTGTAAAAAGGCAACCAGCTCTTCGGCTGTTTTTACGGTACGGAGCATAAGATAATATCCGTTTTCACGCAAAATATTTTCGATAGCACCGATGGAAGACGAATGGAAAGGGTCCTCCATAAAGTTTGCATTTTCGTCGGTGATGACATGGTTAATAAAACCAATCACCTTGGATGAATTTGAAACCAATGCACGCGCAGACATGTTTGGAACATATCCCAGACGCTTGATGGCATCATTGATATTCTGAATCGTTTCCGCAGAAACACGGTTGGATTTCCCGTGTATTACATTGGAAACGGTAGTAGCACTAACGCCTGTTGCCTGAGCAATATCTCGTATTGTAACCATAGAAACTCCTTCTTATTAACGTTGAGGTCATCTGGCAGATTATGAAAGCTCAGCTGTCAGGTATAAAGTGACTAGAGTCCGTGCAGCTGAGCGTTCATGATATAAAGTGCATAAAGTCCGTGTAGCTGAGGGTGGTGCAGACGACGTTTAACGTTAAACATATTAAATACAAAATAATTTTAGCATGAAACAGACAAAAAGACAATCAATAAAGCGTTTGTTTTAACGCGGAAAGAGGAAATGATGATTAAAGGAATTATATTTGATTTGGATGGAGTTCTTGTTTCAACAGATGAACTTCATTATCAGGCATGGAAACGTCTGGCAGACGAACTTGGAATTACCGGATTTACGAGAGAAGATAATGAGCGGCAGCGAGGTGTCAGCAGAATGGCATCTTTGGAGGTCGTTTTGGAAAAGTCAGATAAAACATATACAGAGGAAGAAAAAGTGGAATTGGCAGAGCGCAAGAATTCCTATTATCTGGAGTTATTACAGAAAATGGACAAAGGGGCAACCTTAGAGGGAGTTTATGACGTGCTTTCCGACCTGAAAAAGAAAAATTTACTTCTTTCGGTAGGGTCTGCCAGTAAAAATGCACCGATGATTTTAGATAAAACAATTCTCTCTCCTTATCTGAATCAGGTGAGTTGCGGCTTGGATACCACAAAGTCAAAGCCGGATCCGGAAGTGTTTTTAGTGGCAGCCCGTAAAATGGGATTGGAGCCGAAAGATTGTGTTGTAGTGGAAGACTCGGCAGCCGGAATCCAGGCAGCCAAGGCAGGTGGCATGCGTTCGCTCGGAGTCGGACCGTTCTATCAGACGCTGGGGGCAGATTATGCCTATCCCAGCCTTGCTAAGGTCGATGATTGGAATGCAATTCTGCAATAAAGACATTTTGGATGGTTGTTAGCGAGCGTTTGTTTGATGGCGTGAGTTGTGGAGCGAGCACTGGAGCAAACTTTGAGGCAAACTTTTAAGCGGGCGTCGGAGGGTATAGCGAGCGGAAAGGTGCGAAAACAACCCAGCGAAGCGAGCGACAGAGGGTGTAGCGAGCGGAAAGATCGAAAACAACCCAGGGAAGCGAGCGAAGGAGGGTATAGCGGATGGAAAAGTGCGAAAACCACCCAGCGAAGCGAGCGGGGGAGGGTATAGCGAGCGGAAAAGTTCAAAAACAACCCAGCGAAGCGAGCGACAGAGGGTATAGTGAGCGGAAAAGTTCAAAAACAACCCAGCGAAGCGAGCGGGGGAGGGTATAGCGAGCGGAAAAGTTCAAAAACAACCCAGCGAAGCGAGCGACAGAGGG
>CAKRVA010000008.1 GCA_934408585.1 uncultured Lachnospiraceae bacterium | reverse complement strand
AAATGTCCAAATTGTGGTGCAGAGGTTGCCAGCAACACCAAAATAAATGAGCAAAAAGCGCTAGATAAAAACATTGCCAAGGAGATAAAGCAAGCCCATGATGAAGCATCAAGATTGAAATGGGAAGAGCTTGAGCGGACACACCCCTCTCCTAAACGCTCAGAATCTATAAAATCTGCTGTAATTGTTCTGATTATATTGGTATTGATGTTTGGCTTCCTCTTTTTTACCGTTTTTTCGTTAGTTTCAAGAATGATGCCCGCTACATAATATCCATTCTAATTTCATCAATGATGCTTTTATCCTTCCGCTTATTTATCTCAACACAGGTAATCGCCATCACTACTATGATCAATACCGCCATTCCAACTGCCAGAATTCCCCATGGAATATAGTATAGAACAGGAAATGCCTTTCGGATGGACAAATTTATTGTGAACGGAATCGCGATTCCCAGCAAGATTCCCGGTATAAATGCCTTTGCAATACAGATGATGCTTTCACAATAAATCATTTTTCGAAGTGATGCATTTGTCATCCCAATACTTTTTAAAATGGCAAATTCCCGGCTTCTGATTCTGATGTTGGTTGCAAGGGTGCTGACCACGCTCGTAAAGCCCATAAGAATCAATAGTATAACAAAGCCATACAGAACCATCTCACCAAGAATAATTGCAACATTCAACATTTTTACCATAGTATCTACACGGGCAATTCTTACGGTATAGCCCTGTTCCACATAAGAATCCTCCGTGAGAATCGGATAATATTCATCCATAATCTGTCTGGCATACTCCGAGTAAGCCTGTTCATCATTTGGTGTACAATACCAGTCAAAATTTCTGGCATCAATGTCCGGCACAACCATTCTGACCGGATATGGATTTATTTCCTGAAAGCCCTGTTCTTTCAAGTCTGATTGTTCAAGAATTCCTCCAACATAAAATATCTGTTTTTCGTTTGATGCATTTACCATCTCGATTTCAGTAACCTCTGCTTTAAAAGGTTTTATCGTTACGATTTTTCCATTGTCATTATACTCATAACTGTTTATCAGCAGATTACTTCCATATGCAGCACCAGCCCGGTCACATAGCTTTTTATAAAGCTTGTCATCAACGGTTATAAGCTCAGCCTTTGTTTCCTTATTTTCATCAAAAATATCCGGAGCCTGTAACATTTCCTCTGAGAGAATATCTTCCTCCAGCAAAGCATCATAAGTACAGGCATCACTTCCGACACCATAAACATCCGCGCCATATTTTGATAATTTTTCCGTGATTTCATTGTAGGTTGCTGCTGAAATTGGTGCTACAATTTTTTCTTCTTTCTTTCCAGTATTTTTATTCAACTCAACATCGCGAATGGAGCTGTAATTGACCATCATTTCATTGGATTTAGGTGTCATCCACTCCCCGAATTCCTTTGCCTGACCGGAAAGCCCACCTGTCAAAAGCAGCAGCAAAATTCCAAGTGACAGTGCCCGAATGGTTGCTTTATATCCGGACTTGTTTCTTCTGATATTTTTATAGGCAATGGCTCCTTCACATCCAAAAAGCTTCTCTGCCAAACCATTTTTTACATCCACCTGTCGGAAACCGCTCTCTGCCGGCACTCCCTTAACACACTGTATTGCCGTCAGCTTTCCCACTGTTTTTGCCGGTTTGTATGCAGCAAAAAGCACAATCAGAAATGAAAAAACAGAGGCAAACAGATATGTCCACGCCGAAACAGAAAATGATAAAGAAAATGTAAATGGGCGCATTATAATACTTTTTGCAAGGTCATTGATATCCGAAACAAAATGCCCCGTAATCCTTACGCCAATAAAACCAATCAGCGTTCCCAAAACAAGTCCACATGGAATAGCAATCACACAAAGCCACAGGCTTTCATAAATGACACTGTCTTTAATCTGTTTTCTTGTTCCACCAACACATTTTAAAATTCCAAACTCCTGAATCCGCTTATTGGCGCTTGCTGTAAAAATATTGGATATAACCGCCACAGACATAACTGCAATCAAAAGTCCCAAAAGCAAAACCGGTACGGCAATCATAACGGCATATGCACTTCCATATTCTCCATATCCCGTTCCCAGAAAATCCGTAAGCATTTTATCTGCGCTTGTTGCAAAACACATAACTGCTGTGACAAGTGCGGTCGACAATGAAATAGCAAGAATTCCCGCCATTGTTCTCTTTTTATTTAATTTCATCTGACTAAGTGCAAGTTGCGATGTTATTTTCATTACTTCATCACCTCGTCTTTTATGATTTTCCCGTCACCAATCGTAATAATACGTTCTGCCTGCAGAGCAATTTTTTCGTCATGGGTAACCAGAAGAATGGTCTGATGGTATTTGTGATTGGCAAGCTTCAGAATATCCAGTATCTCTCTGCTTGTTTTGCTATCCAGATTTCCGGTCGGTTCATCTGCCAGAATAAAAGCCGGTTCATTAATAAGTGCCCTTCCAATAGAAACTCTCTGCTGCTGTCCTCCGGACATCTGTCCGGGCAGATGTTTTTCCCGTTTCTCTAAACCAAGCATCTGAATCATCTCTGCCAGACGTTCTTTATTTTCTTTTCTGCCATCAAGCTTCCATGGCAATGCAATATTTTCTTCCGCCGTGAGTGTCGGAATCAGATTATAAAACTGATAAATAATCCCCAAATTTCTTCTTCGGAAGATTGCAAGTTCATCCTCACTCATCTTTGCAATCTCTTTTCCTTCAATGAGAATAGAACCGCCGGTAGGATAATCAATTCCTCCAATCATATTCATTAATGTGGATTTTCCGGAACCTGATGCCCCAATAATTGCAACAAATTCTCCTCTTTCTACAGAAAAAGAAACATGGTCGAGCGCAATTACTTCTGATTCTCCCTGACCATATTTCTTTGTTAATTCTTTTACCTCTAAAACAGCCACTGTGCTTTCCTCCTTTTTCATTATCCATTCTAACAATACAAAGTGACTGTTCCGTGACTATGAAAAATTATATTGTGACAATTCTGTCACTTGAAAAACTTCAAGATAAACGTAGTGCCCTGTCCATTCCCTCCAAAGTCAATATCAATATCCCCACCTTGTCCCCTGACAATGGATAATGCAAGCGGCATTCCAATTCCAAATCCATTTTCATTCGTAGAATATTCAAATCTTTTAAAAAGAGCTGCATACTGTTCCCGGCCCATTCCATTTCCACTATCTTTTACCGAAATCCAACCATACATAGGATTTTCGCCACTGTCAATTTCAATTGCATGGTTCTCTGGGGAATGCTCAATTGCATTTTTCACAATATTGGTAAGTGCCTCCACCGTCCAGCGTTTATCGCAATTTATAACACCATCGCTATTTAACTCCAGGGACTGATTTTTAATATCCAGAAGAATAGCAACCGAAGGTTTTACCGCTTCAAGTAATTCCGATGCCTTTACATCTTTTTTTATAAAATCAATCGCGTGTGCATCAAGCTTTGCCATCTTGAGCAGCGCCCCGACAAGCCACTCCATCTTATTTAAAGAAACCCGGATATTGTGAATGAATTCTTCCTGTTTTTGCGGTTCGGCATCTTCCAGCAAATCTGTCATAATCATCATGGATGTAATCGGAGTTTTAAGCTGATGTGAGATATCTGCCATATACTTCGAAAGAATGTCTCTCTCTTCTTCAATAACCTTTATCTGTTCATTTTTCTTATTAACCAGCGAATAGATATCATTTTTTAAAATGTTAAATGTACCTTCCCTGTTGTCCCGGATATCAAGCTCTTGTCCGGAAATATAGCCTTTTACGAATTCAGACAGCTGTTCTACTTCTTTTTTCCTAATCCACACGATATCCCATTCCTCTCACAGTCTCAATATTTACTGCTTTCCCAAGTTTTTCCCGCAATCGTTTTACATAAACGGTAAGGGTATTATCCTCAACAAAATTACCATCCACATCCCAAATTTTATCCAGAATCTGCTGCCTGGATAGCAAAGCACCCTGATTATTGGCAAAGATAAGAAGCAACCTGTATTCTAAAGCCGTAAAGTCAATGATCTCATCACTAACATAAACTTTTGCCTCCTCTGTGTTGATTCTTGCCTGTCCGATACAAATGTTATGATCTTTTCCCTTCGGATTCTCTCGGGTGGATAACACACGTCTGACTCTCGCAAGCAGTTCTCTGATTCGAAATGGCTTTACAACATAATCCGCCGCGCCATCATCAAAGGCTTTTACAATCGTATTTTCATCATCCACGACGGTAAGGAAAATAATTGCCGTGCCAACATTCTGTAACCGCTCACTCACATCAAATCCATTTCCATCCGGCAGCTGCATATCCAAAATTGCCAAATCAAATTGCTCTTTTTCCATAAAAAGGCACGCATCCGCAATCGTTGTGGCATGGCTGACCTCATAGCCTTCCATTTCCAGTGCATATATAATTCCCGATGCAATCATTGCATCATCTTCTACCAATAGAATCTGACTCATATGGTTTGTTTCTCCATTACTTCATAATCTACCAACTGAAAATTGATTAGCCAATAATCGATTTATAATAGTTCCCAAAATCTGCTAACGCATCTATAATCGGCAGCATTTCTTTCCCAAGTTCTGTTAATCCATACTCTACTCTTGGTGGCATTTCCTGATAGTCGTGTCGATAAGCAAGTCCATCATCAATCATCTGTCTAAGACTATCCGTAAGTACCTTCTGAGATATACCATCAAGGTCCCTTTGCAATTCATTGAATCTCCAGGGTCTTGTTTTCAAATTACGTAAAATAAGCAGTTTCCACTTGCCTCCAATGAGTGACACTGCTGTTGCTACTGGGCAAGCAGGGAGTTCTTCTTTTGTTTTCATTCCTATCACCTCCATACAAATTATAACACATTCATTTTGTGGTGTATAGTTATAAAAAAGTGCGTACTTGTTTTTGAATGTGCTATCCGGTAATTTATAGTTAAATAAAATCACATTATAAAAACACATATGGAGGTATTTATCATGAGAAATTACACAAAAACAAACATTGGAAACGAAGGAAGAGTTGAACTTCATGAAACACTCTCTTTAACCGGAGCTGAAATTAGTATTAATCAACTTCCTGCAGGTGCAAGTGTTCCCTTTGTCCACTCTCACAAGAACAATGAAGAAATTTATGGAATTCTTTCTGGAAAGGGAAAAGTCGTTATCGACGGTGAAGAAATCGAACTTGCTTCCGGTGATTGGTTAAAGATTGCTCCTGCTGCGAAGCGTCAGTTTTTTGCAGCCAACGATTCTGGTATTACGTATGTCTGCATTCAGGTAAAGGAAAACTCCCTTGGCGGTTTCACTGCTGATGATGCTGTCGTTTACTAATGTAACTATATAAAAAATGAGCATACCCTCAATTGGGGGAATGCTCATTTTTTATTATAGTATTTGCATTTAATAACTCGACTAGTATTTGCATTTAATAACTCGTCAAATTTGGTGCTAGACGTTTATTTTTCTATATAGCAAAATATCAACATAGAATATCCCAAAAGAGCAGTGCCATTTTCTATATGAAAAATAAATATGTCGTAATGTCCAAAAAAGCATCAAATTCTGGACATTATGACATGGCTGTTTACTTATATAGAAAAAATTGGGTATCACACAAATAAAGCACATGCATATAGAAAAATTTTTGCGATTTTTAGGATGTAACAAGTAAGAAAAAATGCATATAGAAAATGTGACTATTTAGACCCATTTTTACTATAAACAGCAATCAAAACAAATCCAGCATATTATCGAGATATATTTTTTCCCTGACATGCAGTTGATACTCAGGCTTTGTCATATAATAAAGTAAAAATTCCAAAATTAAAGCACTACCAAGCCCTCGTCCCTCAATTTTAAAATTAGAAAATCCCATTGGCAGATAAATATTTTGAATATCCTCTACACCAATAAATCCCGGATTTGTCATCGCTTTGGAAAAACGATAACCATCCTCGGCATCTGGAGCAGTACAGTGATGTTCAGGAGCATTTTTCCCCAGGACTTTACTGCTGACCGCCTCGTAACATTGTTTCCTGTCTTTACAGCCAAACCAGCAACATTCATTGCATAGAAACTCCACTTTATCTTTTTGAGGTTCCGGCAATGTATTCCATTTATCAAAAGCCTTATTTAAACGAAAATCCGGCACAACATAAAGAAACTCTTCTCTCTCCACCTCGCATAAAAGTTGTTGAAACTCTGTCAGCACCTTGGTTGTCGAGGAAACAAGATAAAGCCCCAGATAATTTGTTTTCAGGTAATCTAACAGCAAGTCAGAATGAACAATGACTCCATTTTGAATCTCCCCACTTTTTTCAAACAACGCACAAAGGTCATTGCATCTCTTGTCCAAAAGATGGTCTTTTTCAAGCAGGGAATTACTAAATGTCAACCGGGCAGAAATCCCGTATTCCTGCAACAAAGCCAAAACCTCCCGCGGTTCCTGTTCTCCGAATTCAATACGTCCTCCACCCCAAATGCAATCTGCAGGAGCACCATAAATAGAGCCTATCTCACACCAATCATAAAAGTATTCTCTGTGCTCACGAAACAGTGGCAGAAACATGCGGTACAATTCATAAAACTCAAACAATCCTGGAAGATGGTAATATGCTGTATTTTTTCTAATTTTATTCATATTCACGCCATCACTTACCTTCAAAACATTTTCATCAGTACTTATCAAACTATTTCTTATACAGTGTTTCATTTAGTCTTTTTACATTATGCTTTGCTATGACAAATTGGACAATCCATATTATCACAAATATTATAAAGAAAATTCCAAAGTAAAGCAAAATACCTTTCAGGCTATGTTCCATCCAATGTGTAATATAAGCGATTGGCATCATAATTACTGAAACAATCAAAAAATAAATTCCTGTCTGCTTCACAATCCCCCAGTTCTCCATATCCCATATAACCGAGGCTATGCCAAATCCGGCACCTAATATTCCACACAAAAGCGTCTGCAACATTACCGCATTTATCTCACTTCCCATTGTGGTAACCAGGTCCGGCACACAGGGGGCATAATGTCCGTTCCCCCATATTAAAGAAACTATTATTGTTATTAAATATCCCATTGTGATTCCAAGAGGAAATCCTAACATACCACGTAAAGCAATCTTTTTCTTCATATTATATCACCTCATAATCCTAATATTTTTTTGATTTTCGAAACGTATCGTCTTGATACATATGTTGTTGTCCCATTCATTAATTCAACACAAATTGTACCTGTAAAACTTAAGTCGAAATTTTTAACTTTTTTTAAATTGATAATTTCGGAATTTGATATACGGACAAATTGATTTGTATTTAAACGCTCTTCCACTTCATACAATCTTAAACGCAAAGTATATTCACCTTTTTCCGTAACAGCATATACTCTTCCCGCATTTGCATAAATTCTGACTATATCCCTCTCGTCTATTACTTCAATTTTTTCATTTCTGCTGCCAGAAATAATACGGGGTATTTCTTTTGACAATTTATCCATTATGCTGTTAACCTCTTCTGTCATTGCCGCAGTCAGTATTATTATTTTAGGTTCCGCATACGAACTATCCATTTTTACTTCAATCTGCATATCGTTTTCTCCTTTCACAATGCATTATATGAAAACTCGATATTGCTTTCCATATCTTTTCAACAATCGGTTATATATTGCCAATAAGTGGTCATAATAAAGCGATAAAAACAGCAGGGAATTACTCCCCGCTGTAACTAATGTGTTTCATATCACTGCAACTCCTACTATTTAATCTTCTGCTCAATCTGCTCCTTTATCTCTTCCAAAGACTCATTTTGCACGTTAACTAAGCCATCAAACTTAGAAATCTCTGCACTATCCATATTATTTTTGGTATTCGCATAAGGTAAATCCGTATTTTTCAGTGAATTCAGCATTCCGTTGTTATATACCAGTCTGCCTTGCGGTCCGCCCAATACGGTACATGTTCCATCCTCATTCTTTCGTGCAAAAATCAAAAACTCCTGCCCCTTTTTCATCAGAGGATCTGACTTAACCTCAAAAATCTGCTTCCCCATTTTCCCGCCGGTCATATAAATCAACAAGCTTTCGCCTTTTTCACAGCCCCAAATGCCATCCATAACCGTAACTTCATAAACACTGGCAGGAATACTGCCTTCTATACTTTTTGACAGCTTGTTCACATGTATCAATGCAATCAAATCACTGTCTTCTGCCAAACTCTCTACATTTGCATAGCCGCACATCCAACTTGCGGACATATATACCTTTTCTCCCTGATTCTTTTTCACCCAAATACACACTACCGCAACAATTACAAGTATGATGCTTCCTGCAAAAATTGAAATTTTCTTTTTCATGGATTTCCCTTATCCTTCTACTACACTTCTATCCAATTCAATAACCCTCGTAAATAAATCCAATAGTCTTCGGTCATGTGTAATCACCACACAGGTATTGGTATGGTCAAGCAAGTATTTCATGACTTCACAGGAAGCTTCCGGGTCCAGATTACTGGTAGGCTCATCTGCAAATACCAGGTCAGCATCCCGATACAGGCCTCTGGCAATATTGATTCGTTGTTTCTGCCCACCAGACATTTTATCAATTGGCTGCTCCATAAAACCATTACAGAACCAAAAGTCCGGTGTTTTCTCCTGCATTTCCCGATTCTTTTTCCCGGACATTTTAATATTTTCCTCTCCTGTGCCTTCAAATAATCTTGCATTTGCCGGTATATATGCAACTCTGCAGCCTTGTTTTCTGCAAAGTTCTCCCTCTGTCAGATGGTACAATCCTAACATCGTCTTCAAGACAGAAGACTTTCCACAACCATTGTGCCCTATGATAGCCACTTTTTCTCCGGCTCGTATTTTCAAATCTTTCTGTTCAAAAATCACCTTATTTTCTAAACGAATGCCAGCTTTTAAAAGCGAAATCATCTCCTCCGGCGACGCCGTATCCGGTACAGATTGCGGCACACAGACTTCTAATTCTTCAAAACGCTGCACTGCCACTGACATCTTCTTTGTTCCTACAACATTCTCTGCAACTGCACCTATCATCGTTTTCAGTTTATCCACCGTTGCAAATACCGCCGTAACCAGTCCGCTCCCCAACATCAATGGGAACATCCATACTGCCAATAACGCCTTCATGCCTACTGTCAGACATATATCCATCCCCTGAAAAAATGCTTCCCAAAGCTTTTGTCTGCAAAGCACTCCAAAAACCTCTTTCCTGACCTCACAAAAATCTTTGATTTCCTGCTCTTCTAAATGATTCATCAGGATAAATGGTAAATCACGAATAACATGACTGCCACTTGTATTACTATTTTCTTCTGCATTCCGATATTTCTTTTCATATCGTACTAGCAGTGAGCCACGCGCTTTTAATAAAAGTAACTCCAGCAAAAGCATTCCAATCGCTGCTGCTACAAAAAACAGACCGGCAGACCAGGTATTTGCCAGCAAAAAGAGTCCTGTCAACAGATAAATACCAATACATGCCACATTACAGAACACACCCATTCTCGCCTGCCCCAGACTGTATATCCGTTCAAAAATTCCTCCTTCTGAAAAGCGTCGGTTTATTTCATCATAGGATAATCGCGGCAACGTGCGCAGTGCCTGTTCACACTCTTTATAAATGATGCGCCAACGCTCCATATCGACATATGTATTATTCAGATACCCAATGAAGAATAACACAATCAAACCAGCACCTACCATTCCACCACAAAGTAGAAGGCGGTTTGTTTCCTGTAATTCAATCACATGAAATACTTCCTTTAGAACTACCGGTTCCCAGGTCAGCATTATCACCATTAAAACGGCAAAAACAAATATTTGAAACAATAAATTCCATTTATATCTTTTTATCATTTCTTTTATGACACTATTGCTTTTTTTCTTTTTCATCCCTGTGCACCTTCCAATCTCTGTTCTGTCACTGTACCATCCGCTACTAAAAACCAACGGCTGGCAGCTTTGAGAAATGCTTCCCTGTGTGCCACAGTCAGAATAAGTTTTCCCTCCTTTTGCTTTTGTTGCAATATCTGTACAATCTGACGTTCTGATTTTTCATCCATTGCAGATGTTGCTTCATCCAGCATCCAAATCTCTTTGTCCTGATAGAATAGTCTCGCAAAACATACTTTTTGTAATTCTCCGCTGGATAACGTATCCAGAGAATCCTTTTGTGCAACCTCCTGCGACAGTCCTGCCTGTGCCACTGCTGCATGATACCGTTCGGAGTCAAATGTTTTACGAAGTACAATATTATGCTGTACGGAACCTTTCGTTATACCAGGGTTTTGACCAAGATAGTCGATTTGATTCCAATAACTTTTTCGGCTAATCCCACTTAACATGTTGTCATTCAACAGAATCTCTCCGGTATATCCCTTTTCCAATGCCGCCAGATTCCGCAGTAACGTAGATTTTCCGCAACCGGATATACCGGTAAGAACTGCAAAATCACCCTTTTTCACTTCAAATGCAACATTTTTCAACACCTCTTTATTTGCAGGATATCCCAATGTATCCAACCCGACTGCAATTCTTTCGATTGGCTCCTCCATCTTCTGTTTCTCCTCTTCCACATATTCCGGAAGCGCTAAAAATTCACTTACCACCTGATAGGCGCCTTTCAATATTTGAAAATCTACCAATTGGGACGGCAATTGTAACAAGACATTAGACAGCACCGGAACCACAATCGTTACCGCATATACTTCTCCGATATCCATCTGCCCCTGTAAATATAAAAATCCACCATATAATAAGCTGACCGCCATTAGTGCACCGGAGCCCAGCATAGCAATTGATTGTGGCAGGTTTCCGGCTTTCTTTAACTTTAATAGAGACTGCAAAAATTTTTCTCTTTTACCAATAAAACTATGTAATACTTTATCTGCATCTAAATACGGTGTAATCTCCCGATTGTATACCTGCTCCCATATAGCTTCATATAATGCATTATTACTTTCCTCATATTCACCTGCCAGCATTTTCACCTTTTTTTGACGCATCCAGGAAAGAAGCATAAAAACAAGTGACACTCCATAAGTCAGGATGAGAAAACGCCAATTCGTCATAGTCACAAAAACAGAAGCACATAGGACGCCAAATATCGTCTTTAAAAAAGCACAAACCCAATTTGTCTCCCGTTCACAGGCTTGTGGTACTGTCTGGCGAAGTAAAGACAATCTATTTTCATCGTTAAAGGATTCCAGACGACAACATTTTTCTATTAAAGTTTTTTCCATGCAAAGCGTGATTTTCTTTCGGTACAATACACTACACCAGCCACTTACGATGCCCAGGATTGCCAGCAATATCCCCGTCACCAGTAATCCTGCTATTGCATATAACAACAAATCCCGATTTCCCGCACGGCTTCCTACCAGTGCTTCCAATAATTCCTGACTCCATTTTGGCATCATCCAATATTCCAACAAACAGATTAAAAAAATAACAAAGGACAATAATAAACAACATCCTTTGTTCTCTTTAAAATGTTTTTTTATCTTTATTGTATCATTCATCCAAGAATCCCCTCAGTTTTTTCCTTTTTGTAATAACTTACAGATCAAGGCTATCCGGATTCAACAGAAAATCCATGATACCCATAACAACAATACCCTTTTCATTGCGCCACAGCTTGATTCTGTCCTTCACAACAATAATCTTTTTAAAAGAATCATCAATGCGAACCAATGAATTTTGCTCCTGTTCCATTTTTCCCTGGTCAGGAATTGCAAATGCAGATTGAATATAGTATCTTCGGCTGCCAAGATTACAGACGAAATCGACCTCCAATCTCTTGCGGACAACTTTCCCTTCCTCGTTTTTTTCTGCATGTTCCACAACACCAACATCCACATTGAATCCTCTAACAAGAAGCTCATTGTAGATAATGTTTTCCATGATATGATTTTCTTCCTGCTGACGGAAATTGAGCTGTGCATTGCGAAGCCCCACATCAGTAAAATAGTATTTGTACGGTGAGGCAATATATCGCTTGCCTTTAATATCATACCGCTCTGCCTTACTAATGAAAAAAGCATCCAGCAGATAGCCGATATAGGTTCCAATCGTCTTATCGCTGACGGGCATACCATTGCTGCTGAAAGTATTTGCGAGCTTCGTCGGATTTGTCAGTGCCCCTACCGCAGATGCCAAAATATTAAGCAACGCAGACATGACATTATCCCCACGCAGATTATAACGGCTTTCAATATCTTTCAGATACAGTTCCTGACAGAGCGTAGTCAGATATCCGGATTTTAATTCATCGGTTTTCCTGCTGAGAATCAGCGGTAGACCTCCATAGGTATAATAATCAACCCATGCGTCATACTTATCACCTGAATATGCCGAAACATACTCTGAAAAGGAAAGCGGATATACACGCACTTCATCTCCACGCCCACGGAACTCTGTAAGAACATCTGAAGAAAGAAATTTGGAATTACTTCCAGTTACATAAATGTCCACATTCTCCCGTCTGTTTAATCCGTTGAGTACCGCTTCAAAATTTTTGCATAACTGAACCTCGTCCAAAAACACATACCATATACCGTCATCCGTAATTCGTTCTTTGATGTAAGCACTCAATCGCTTGCTGTCATGAAGTTCCTCAAAGTCATCATCATCCAACGGAATGCTTATAATTCTGGACGATTCCACACCTGATTCAATCAGATATTGATAATAGAGCTTAAACAGAAGATATGATTTGCCGCATCGACGGATGCCGGTAACAACCTTTATCAAACCGTTTTCTCTTCGCTCTATCAGTCGGTTCAGATATAAGTCTCGCCTGATTGGTTCCATAGTCTCACGCTCCTCACTTCGAGAAAATGTAAATAGTTGCAATTTCCCGTAATAATATTATATTCACGACCAGAACCTGTGTCAATATCACACAATTTATCATCCCGGAAAAAAGTAAAAATATGCTTTTCTCCGAAATAAAGTTTTGAGCAAGAAAAAAGCCGAAATTCCTTGATTTCGCAAGGAACTTCGACCTTTACCAACCAACGTGCGTTAGAGGATTCGAACCCCCGACCTTTTGGTCCGTAGCCAAACGCTCTATCCAGCTGAGCTAAACGCACATGTGCTATTTGTCCGAAGCAATAGCTCCGCAACAAATAGTATTTTATTATATCATATTCATTTTGTCAATGTTTTTCTAATGATTCTTTGCCAAATCACAGATAATGTTTTCACATGTTTCAATTCCCAAATCGGAAGTCTTTAAGCAGAGATTGTAATAATCCGCTACGCCAAACTCTGTATTGGTGTAATAAGCACAATATTTTTTCCTGCGTTTGTCAATGGCTGCCATCTGGTCTGCAATTTTTGATTCGTTCGCATCGGGGTACAGTTTCATGGAACGCTCAATTCTCCATCTGGCATTCGCACAGATAAATACATGCAGACAGCTATCAAACTGGCTTAAAATTGCATTGGCATTACGTCCTACAATAACACAGTTTCCTTTTTCGCCAATTTTGCGGATTACCTGCTTTTGTGCCTCAAACAGCTTCTCATTCAGAGGTTTATTATAAAAATCAAACAGGCTCTGTGCAAATCCGAAATTTACCGGAACAGATTCGTCCCAGCGAAAACCGCTTTCCACATCGATATTCGCTTCCTTTGCAGCGCGAAGAATAATAGCTTTGTCATAATACTCATATCCTAATCTCCGAGCTACTTCTTTTCCGATTTCTCCGCCCCCTGCACCAAATTCACGGCTGATTGTTATAATCTTCTTCATACCCTCACCTCATCACACTGGAATTTTTGCACACTACAATACCTTATTCAAAAAGTCAATCGTTCTCGGTTCCTTCGGATGATTCAAAACTTCCTCTGGAATTCCTTCTTCGACAATATAGCCACCATCCATAAAAATAACACGGTCTGCCACTTCTCTTGCAAAGCCAATCTCATGTGTTACAACTACCATCGTCATACCATCTGCTGCAAGCTCTTTCATAACAGCAAGAACTTCGCCAACCATTTCCGGATCAAGTGCGGAAGTCGGCTCATCAAAAAGCATAATATCCGGGTTCATTGCAAGCGCTCTGGCAATTGCAACACGTTGCTTTTGTCCGCCGGAAAGCTGACTCGGATAAGCATCTGCCTTACTGTCGAGTCCAACTCGCTTCAAAAGAGCCATACCCTTTTCTTTTGCTTCTTCCTTGGTCATAATTTTCAGCTCTGTGGGAGCAAGTGTAATATTCTGTAACACGTTTTTATTATTAAACAAATTAAAATGCTGGAATACCATACCGATATTTTCCCGAACCTTATTAATGTCCACATGCTTATCGGTAATATTGACATCATCAATGACAATGGTACCTGCAGTAGCCATTTCCAACTGATTCAGACAACGCAGAAACGTTGACTTTCCACTTCCGGAAGGACCAATCAATACAACAACTTCTCCTTCCTTAATATCAACGCTTAAATCCTTTAATACTTCTAATTTTCCAAAATTCTTTTTCAGGTTCTCCACATGAACCATTACCTTGTTACTGTTCACGGCTTAAGCTCCTTTCGATACGTTTTGCAAGCTTACTCAAGGTGATAATAACAACCATGTAGAAAATTGCAACCACAGCCCATGTTTCCAAAACCTTAAATGTATTATTTGCAATCGTTTTACCAACATTGGTAAGTTCTGGGAATCCGATAACTGACAAAATGGATGTATCCTTTAAGGTAATAATAAACTGGTTAATAATGGATGGAATCATTGTTTTTACTGCCTGAGGTACTACGATAAGACGCATACTTTTTGCATACGTAAGACCAAGGCTACGGCTTGCTTCCATCTGACCCTTGTCCACACTCTGAATTCCGGCACGGATAATTTCTGCCATATAAGCGCCGCAGTTCATTGCCAACGCAATGGTGCCACCTTGAAGTGCAGAAAGACGGAATTGCTGAAAAGAAAGAATACCCAGACTTTTACCTAACTGCTGAATTCCGGAAGGCACACCAAAGTAAATAAAAAATGCCAATACAATCAGCGGAACTCCACGAACCGCATCTACGTATATCGTTCCAAGGAAATTCAACACACGGCTTCTGCTTACATTCATCAATGCAAAAATCATACCGATTACCATTGCAAAAGCAAGTGCCAGCAATGTTAAAAGCATGGTCTTTCCAAGTGCTTTCAGCAGCATAAAACTATACTTCTCAATAATTAATAACATCTATTCTGTCTCCTTCTCTCTGATTATCCTCACGCTTTTTAGTCCCGGGAAATTTTCCTGTGATTAAAAAACGTGAGGAATTCATTCTAATGAATCCCTCACGCCAAAATTACTGAATTATTTCAAATACTTGTCAAGGATTTCCTGATATTTTCCATTCTCCTTAATGTTTGCAAGACCTGCATCAAACATGTCAAGAAGTTCCTGATTGTCTGGATTCATAATTGCAAATCCGTAAGGAGCTCCTTCGCTTTCCATTCCTTCCGGAATCTGAAGCTCAAGACCGCCTTCTTTAATAGAAGCTGCCATAATTGGTGTATCTTCTACACATGCTGCGGAGTTTCCAAGAAGTACATCATTGTACATTGTTGGTGAATCTTCAAATACAGTAATGGTAAATCCATACTGATCTTTTAAGCTGTTTGCAAAATCCATACCAGCAGTACCGTTCTTAACTGCTACATTCTTTCCTGCAAGATCATCAAAGCTCTTAATGTCGCTATCCTTTGCAACAACGAATGTCTGAGTTGCATCATAGTAGCCATCAGAGAAAATCCAACCGGAATCAATACGTTCCTGCTTAATGGTTGCGCCGGCGATGATTGCATCTGCCTGTCCGGACTGAACTGCTGCAACTGCTCCGTCCCATCCAAGACTCTGAAGATCATATTCAAATCCCTGATCTTCTGCGATTGCTGCTAAAATATCAACATCAATACCAACGAACTCGCCATCTTCGTTTGTGTACTCAAAAGGCTTAAATACGGTATCTGTTGCGATTACCCATTTCTTATCAGAAGCAGTTGTATCTGTTGCAGCATCTTCTGCTGTAGCATCTTCTGATACTTCTTCACCTTCTGTACTTACTACTGCATCATCTGTTGCTGTTTCTGCAGTAGAACCGCATCCTGTGAGCATACCAATTACCATGGTTGCACATACTGCAAGTGCCATTAATTTTTTCATAATATTATCCTCCTTTATATGCGACGCTATTTCCTACGCCTGAATATAAAACCATTAACAATTATATTGGATTTCCGTGTTTTTGTCAATTAGTACCTTCCATAAGGAGTTCCGCCACAAAACAGTCCTCCACCGCCACAACACAAGTTACACAGCAAATTGGCAATACACAATTTCAAACACAGATTTCCATTTCCGGAAACCGGACTACCATACGTATATTGTCTCTGCTGGTACCAGTTTCCTCCATTTTCAAATTGTGAAACAAGATTCTGATAATCCCGATTTCCAGGCTCCAATGCCAGTGCACGTCTGGCATGCTCCAATGCCGAAACCTGGTTTCCCAATCCGGCATGGGCTAACGCACTGTAATAATACCATCTTGCATTCCGTTTACTTTCCTCCATGTTATCCAAAACATTTCTTGCTTCTTTATAATAGCCGCTCCGGATATAATTACCGGCAGCCCTGATATAATTGTCCTCTTCATATCCGGTATTGGTTCCACCATAAGTTCTCTGACCAAAACCACCAAAATTTCCAAATCCTCCAAAGAAATCCTCAAAATCCCCGTAATATCCACCGGTTCCCTGACTGCTATATCCACCACCATAACTACTTTGACCGGTATATCCATAACTGGAGCCTCCGGTACGCTCTTTCATAATCTGCTGGTACGCCTGCTGAACTTCTTTAAACATTTCCTCTGCCTGTTCTTTATTTGGATTATTAATATTGGCATCGGGATGATACTTTCTGCTTAAAGCCTTATATGCTTTTTTTATTTCTTCTTCGGTAGCATTTCTGGAAATGCCTAAAACCGTATACGGATCACGCATGATTTCTCCTTACTCGCTCTGCTTTGTGGCACGCTTTTGATTTATGGCTTCATAACGATACCACACTCCTGAATAAATAATATTTCTCAATATTTCAATATTATCAATAATCGGAAGTTTTTCAAACTCTTTAGAGCACTCTGCCATCATCATTGTCAGAATGGTCTTGATTTCGCCTTCAAAATCGGGATCATCGCACTTTCCAAGCAGTGGATTATACCTTCCGTTCTTCTGGTCGTCAAAAACATCCTCATACGCATCAAGCAGATAAATATATTTTCCAAGATAAAATCCAAGTCTTCGCAGAGATTCTTCCCACATATCCTCTTTGGGTGCCATAATCTCGCTCATAATCTGTCCAAACAAACCGGATACTGCATCAATATCCGTGCAATTCCGTTTTTCTTCTTTTGACAGCTCCCGAAGCAACCCATCGATTTTTCGCGCCTTTTGTTCATACTTAGCATAAACCTTATGATAGGCTTTGGATAAAAACTTGCCATATGCCAGCTTATGAAGTTTCTTTTCATCCTGCCAGTCATCCATACATTTATAATAAGAGAGCAGAATGTTCATATCTGCACCATATTCGGTATAAATGCTCTGTCTGGTCTGGTGCTTTTCAAACGGATGTGCAATACAATTTACGACATTTTCCTGTACCTGTGGCTCATAAAGACTGCCAAGAAGCATCACGACAAACGTCATATCATACGTCAGCGTCAATTGACCAAGAATCCCGTATTTTTCTTTCAGCATATGACATAATCCGCAATAATAAGAGTGATAAATGTCATATTCTTTAAACTTCATATCTCCTTTATTGATAATTACATAACCAAACATTCCGCTTCACCTGCCTTCGGTGCTCTTAACTCTTCTTGATAAACCTTGTGTTACACTTGGGACAACGAATTTCAATCCGTCCCTTACCTCTCGGAACACGAATCTTCTGTTTACAGGTTGGACATTTATAAATATGATGTGTTTTTCTCTGCCGGATATTTCTTACCAGACCATTCCAGAAATTTCTTACCTTATACTCCTGCTTGAGATAAAAATTGTTTTCCTGCTGACGTTTATAATAGTTTCTTGAAAGCAGTCGGAAATACATATAAATAATCAACAATAATCCGATGATATAACAAAACGGAACACGAAACATTGATAGAATCAGTGTAATTAACACCAGCACCGACAAAAATCTTGTGAAAGCATCTGCTCCCGATGCTCCATATCTTCCCTGCATAAAACGATACATCCGTTCCCGAAATTTCATAAATCCACAACCTTCCTGTGTCTAATTTCCTTTTATAGTAACCATTTCTATTCAGAAAATCAATGAACTAGGCATAAAGCAATCTTAAATTTTTATAAAATTAAATACTATTTCCCCTCAACAAAAAAACAGAGAAGTGCATTACACTTCTCTGTCATCAAGCTTTTCTACTTATTTTTATTCTGTTTCTTCGTCCTGCTCAGCTGCTACTGCAGACACTACAGAAGAAACTACTGCAACTACTACTGCAAAAATAACAATCAGCAATCCACCCGCTAATAGAAAGAATTCCATTTGTCAAACCTCCCTATCAAAACTTCTCTGAAATACAATTCTCACTAAATGCTATTTTACACGAAACAGCATGGCTTTTCAATGGAAAAAATCATTCTAAAGAATTTTATTTACAGCGGACACAAGTGCATCAATGGAGCTTCGGATAATATCTTCATTGATACCAACGCCCCAATACATCTTATTGTCATGTAAAATTCCCACAAATGCAACGGCTTTGGAAGAAGATCCCAATGAAATTGCATGTTCCTCGTATACGGACAATACATATTCTACGCTGAATTTTTCTTTTAATGCATTGCTGACAGCATCCAGACGTCCGTTACCCATTGCAGATATAGTTTCTTCACCTGCCGCACTTTTAACAACCATGGTCGTCTCAATTCCACCGTCTTTCTGCACAAAATGGCAATCCGGCAATTCAAATTTGGCACGTACCTTTACGTAGTTTTCTTCAAAGATAGCAAAAATGTCATCCGGTGTAAGCTCGCTGTGTCTGCGGTCGGAAACTCCTTTTACCAGATATCCGACCTCTTCCCTCATCTTTTCAGGCAGGGTAATACCAAAGTTCTGCTTGAGTATAAATGCAACACCGCCCTTTCCAGACTGGCTGTTAATTCGAATAACATCAGATTCATATTCTCTTCCCAAATCCTTCGGGTCGATTGGCAGATAAGGTACCGTCCACTTATCGCCACTCTTACCTTCTTCTCTCCATGCCATTCCTTTGGAAATTGCATCCTGGTGGGAACCGGAAAATGCCGTAAATACCAAATCACCGGCGTATGGAGTTCTCTCGTGGACATGCATTCTGGTAAGACGCTCATAGGTCTTACGGATTTCCATGATATTGCTGAAGTCCAGACCGGACTCTACACCATGAATTGTCATATTTAATGCAACGGTAACAAGGTCCACGTTACCTGTTCTTTCTCCGTTTCCAAATAAAGTTCCTTCCACACGATCAGCACCTGCCAGGACACCAAACTCTGCATCGGAAATACCGCAGCCACGGTCATTATGTGGATGCACGCTGAGTACAACGCCATCACGATACTTCAAATTCTTGTGAAGATATTCCACCTGTGTTGCAAAAACATGTGGCATTGCATTCTGTACGGTTGTAGGAATATTGATAATTGCTTTTTTCTCCGGGGTTGGCTGCCAGACATCCAGCACTGCATTACAAACCTCCAGTGCATATTCTACTTCTGTACCATGAAAGCTTTCCGGACTATATTCAAATGAGAAATTTCCTTCCGTTTCATCTGCAATTTCTTTTAAAAGTTTTGCACCATCCACAGCAATCTTTTTTATTTCTTCTTTGGATTTCTTAAAAACCTGCTCTCTCTGGGCAAGTGATGTAGAATTATAAAGGTGGACAATTGCATGTGGTGCACCCTTTACTGCTTCAAAGGTTTTCTTGATAATATGCTCTCTTGCCTGTGTCAGTACCTGAATGGTAACATCATCCGGAATCATATTACGTTCAATCAACGCTCTCAAAAACTGATATTCGGTATCGGAAGCTGCCGGAAATCCAACTTCAATTTCCTTAAAGCCAATCTTTACAAGCATTGTGAAAAATTCCAATTTTTCATCCAGACTCATCGGCTCAATCAATGCCTGATTTCCATCTCTCAGGTCAACACTGCACCAGATTGGTGCCTTGGTAATTGTATCCTTCTTTACCCAGTCATAGGTTGGATTCTCCGGTAAAAAATAGGTTTTTCCATACTTCTTTGCTGCTTCAATCATTCTTTTTCCTCACTTTCCTACACGTTATTGTTCCCCCGGATATAACGGAAGCTCCTATTAATTTAAAATAGGATCCTGCTCGCAGGATTCTCCGCCTGCGGCGGGTCGCCTTTGCGACATCATTCCGCTCCGCCGCAGTGCGATCCTCGCGGAGCGTTTTTATGTAATAGGAGCTTCGCTCCTATCACATAAAAAAATCTCTATGAAACTTCCATCCGGAACTTCCATAGAGACGTAAATTCAATCTACGCGGTACCACTCTACTTCACGAATCAATCGTGCACTCATCAGCACTAACATGCCTCTTCCCTTTTACGGCGGAAGCTCCGTCCGAACCTACACAGAAACAATGCTTATTTCCTTCAGCCGGCTGCTCAAAGGTGAGTTCATAATTCTTCTTTGACTGTCTCGCACCACCCGACAATTCTCTGATTTCCAAATCCTTACTACTATTCCTTATCATCGCATTTATCCGCTATTCAATTTTAACCTATCTTAGCATATGCAAAATCAACTTGCAAGTGCTTTTTTATTTTTATGCCGAAGCCAGTTGTTTTCCAAGTGCTCTGCAGTCTGCAAGACCATCTTCATCCGGTGTTTCATGACAAATTACACCTTCACCGCCAACAACGGTAGCTCCAGCCTGCTTCATACGCTCTTCCCAGTCACGCATCCACTGACCGTCGCCCCAGCCGTAGGAACCAAACAATCCTATTTTCTTTCCATTTGCAAATGTCTCCACTTCGGCAACAAACGGCTCCATTTCTCCCTCTTCCAAAACTTCAGCTCCCATTGCAGGGCAGCCAAGTGCAAATACATCCTGGGATTTCAAATCATCCGGCTGCACAGCTCCTACATAAGTAACCTCTGCTTCTTTTCCGCCTTCACGGATTCCCTCTGCAACAGCCTCTGCCATTGCCTGTGTATTTCCTCCCTGTGTCCAAAAAACAACATAAATCTTTTCCATTTTTCTATCCTTTCTTAAATACAATTATAGTTTTTTATATTTCGTGGCATTCTGCCATCACAAATATCAATAATCTGCTCCATGGTAATTCCATGTGACAACAATTGCACCAGATTTTCTCTTGTATCATCATATTTCTGGAACAATCTTTGTTTAGCGGCGGGGTTTTTATAGACCTTCCAATCCCCCATGCATAAAAACTGCTTTCCTTTATGAAGAACAAATCCTTCCACATCCTCCGGCGGATAACCTAATAGCAATCCCATTTCATGTGGAAATGATGTTTTATTTTTCAGATAATTCTGATAATGCATACGGAAAGTCAGTAATATTTTTTTCAATTCCATGCCGGAATATCCAAACTGCTTCAGTAATCTTCTTACCTGTTCACCCGACAAAAAAGCTTCCAATGCACGTTCCCGATAAAGCAATACGGTAATTTTGTCCTCAATCATTCCCAACGGGCAAATTTCAATGCCGCTATCCTGTATGATGTCCAGAAGTTTTTTATACTGCTCTTTCTGAATGCGAAACAAATTTGATATTTTCAATCCGGTAATTAACGGAGCACACTGAAGAGCCAATTGTATTTCAATGTCCTCGACTCCGATTTCTTTAACAATTTCCCATGCTTCAGTGCTCAAATCACCTCCTCCTTTCTTTGGTTAGTTGCATCTAACCGCTATATAAAAATAAATAGTTAGTCACAACTAACTATTTATAGTATAACTTACTTTTCAAAATATGCAAGCAAATCCTTCGAATACATATGATAGCTTTTCTCAACTACTACATTGTTTTCCCGGAACTAACATCTACTACCACAATCTGCTCGTCCTTTACCACAAACCGGATATTAAAATCCGCATAAAGCATTCCATACTCCCGGTGTTCATCGTGATGATAGGCAGGGCGTGGGTCCTGTCTTAACAGTTCCAGCAATGCCTCTCTTTTTTCGACCGGTACTTTTTGCAGCAGATTTTCAGAAAAATTTACTTCCACCGTATCATCTTTTACTCTTCCCGCAAAACCGTTTGTGGCATCGACATGGCAATCCACATAAGGAAGATACGGTTTGATGTCATAAATAGGCGTTCTGTTTCTCATATCAATCCCGGAAACGTAGAGCACCGGACCGTTTGCAGTTTCTTCAATTCTATCCAGATGCACAGAAGAAAGTCCAATTGGATTGGGGCGAAACGGAGAACGTGTTGCAAAAACTCCCATATGGGTATTGCCGCCCAGTCTTGGTGGTCGTACTGTTGCAGAGAACTCTTTTCTTTTGACTCCTTCAAACTCCCATAAAAGCCAGATATAATTAAATTCTTCCAGACCTTTTACCGCATCCCTGGAACGATATTCCGGTTCAAATACAATCGTTCCTTTTAATTCCTTAACAAGACCGCTTTGACGCGGAACACCAAACTTTTCATTTAAATCTGTATAAATATATGCAATGGGTGTCATATTTCACCTTCGAATACTGTCACTGCGGGTCCCGTCATATATACCAGCTGATTTTCTCTGTCCCATTCAATTTCCAGTTTTCCACCCAAAAGTTCTACGGTTATCTTTGTATCGGTCAGATGATTCAACACACATGCTACGGTCACAGCACACGCTCCCGTTCCACAGGCAAGTGTTTCCCCGGTTCCCCGTTCCCAGACGCGCATCTTTACGTGGGTACGGTCTATCACCTCTACAAACTCCACATTGGTACGTTTTGGAAAACGTTCATGGTGTTCAAATACGGGTCCTATCTTTTGTAAGGTTTCATCATCCACCATCTTATCAACAAATACAACGGCGTGAGGATTTCCCATTGACACGCATGTCATTTTATATATTTTTCCTGCCACCTCAATTTCTTCATCGATTACCTGGTCATTTTGTGACACAACAGGTACTTCCGATGCTTCCAAAATCGGCGCCCCCATATTGACCTTTACAGTCGATACCTTTCCGGTTTCAGGGCTGACATTCAACTGCAGATATTTTATTTTTCCGCAACTGATTACGGTAATATCTGTTTTATTGGTGAGCCCTTTATCATAAACGTATTTACCCACACATCGGATACCGTTTCCACACATTTCAGAACGACTTCCATCCATATTATACATTTCCATCTCAAAATCAGCTTCATTTGATGGATTGATAAAAATCACTCCGTCTCCGCCGATTCCAAAGTGACGGTCACTCAATCTTTTTACAAGCTCACTTTTCTGCTGTTCCGGAATAATTTCTTTACTTCCATCCACATAAACATAATCGTTTCCACAGCCTTCCATTTTCGTAAATTTCATTGGTATAATTCTCCTTTTCTCCTAATACTATATAAATAAAAGATACCATCAAAGGATTTTCCATGAGTGCTAAAACTAAAATTGTTGTACTTCGTATGAAAGAATTAATTTATACCGGCATCTTTGCGCTCCTCGGGTTGCTGCTAATCCTTCTGCTGATTGTCGTATTCTCACCCAAAAAGGATTCCAAAACTGACACCCCAACAACGGAGCCATCTTATGTGCCGGGTATTTATACCACATCCCTGATGTTAAATGACCGTGCCGTTGATATTGAAGTTACTGTTGATGAAAACAACATCAACGATATTCGCATGGTAAACCTGGACGAAGCTGTCACCACTATGTTTCCACTTCTGGAGCCCGCTTTTGATGATCTGGCAAACCAGATTGTCCGTAACCAGTCCGTAAGCGACATTGCTTACTCCGATGACAACAAATATACTTCCCTGGTATTACTGGATGCCATTAAATCTTCCTTAAGCAGAGCCGCTTCGCCATCACCAAGCAGTTCTCCTGATGCGACTCCAACTCCATAAACATCGTACTTTGCGTGGCATTATAGTTCTTCCAGCTCTGCTAGCCATAAATTTGCACACGCATCGGACGGCATTCTTAAATCTCCTCTTGGAGAAACCGCCACACTACCGACCTTAGGACCATCTGGGAGGCAGGAACGTTTAAATTGCTGTTGGAAAAATCTACGATAAAAGACTTTCAGCCATTTAAGAATTTCTGCTTTCCCATAACTTCCTTCAAATGTATCAAGTGCCATACGATATATTTTGGATGGTGAAAAGCCCCAGCGTAATACATAATAAAGGAAAAAGTCGTGCAGTTCATAAGGTCCGACCAAATCCTCTGTTTTCTGGGAAATGATACCGTCCACAGGCGGAAGCAATTCTGGACTGACAGGAGTGTCAAGTACATCAAAAAGTACTTTTTGCAGTTCCTGATTCCCACAGGTATCTGCATAATATTTTACAAGATGTCGTACCAGTGTCTTAGGAACTCCCACATTAACACCGTACATCGACATATGATCTCCATTGTAGGTTGCCCATCCAAGCGCCAGTTCGGACATGTCTCCCGTACCAATCACCATGCCGTTTTCCCGGTTAGCAATATCCATTAATACCTGAGTACGTTCTCTGGCCTGACCGTTTTCATAAGTCACATCATGCTGGTCCATGGATTGCCGGATGTCCCGAAAATGTATCGTTACCGCTTCCTTAATATCCACTTCCTCCAGGGTAGCGCCCAGAGTCTCTGCAAGTTTACAAGCATTCTCATAAGTTCGGTCCGTAGTTCCAAAGCAGGGCATGGTTACTGCAAAAATATTTTTTCTTGGCAATCCCACCATATCAAATGTTCTTGCCACAACAAGCAGTGCCAGTGTTGAGTCCAGACCACCGGATACACCGATTACAGCTTTCTGGCATCCCGTATGTTCATACCGCTTTTTCAATCCGAAAGATTGTATCGACAAAATTTCTTCACATCGCTTCTCCCGTTCTGCCACATCAGATGGTACAAACGGCATACGGTCAAACTTTCTGATAAGTTCTCCTTCTTTTTCTGTCACATCAAATGCTATGACCCGATAAGATGTATCATGACTCGTTGAAAACGTATTTCTCTTTCTTCGTTCCAACATAATTCTTGCAATATCAAGTTCTGTATAAATAGATGCGTTTTCAAATTTTGAAGATTGTGCCAGAACCGTTCCATTTTCCGCAATCAGATTATGACCGCCAAACACAAGATCCTGTGTTGATTCTCCCTCGCCGGCACTCGTATAAATGTATCCGGCTACAAGCTTTCCGCTTGTGGATTCAACAAGCAGTTGCCGGTAGGCAGACTTCCCAATGGTTTCATTCGAAGCAGAAAGATTTACAATCACAGTTGCTCCCGCCATTGCATGAAGTGTCCCCGGTGACAGAGGTGTCCACAAATCCTCGCATATTTCACACGCAACAACAAGCTCCGGCATTTCTTTTGCCTGTAACAGAATTCTTGTTCCAAACGGTACTTCTTTTCCCTCAAAACAAACACTGCCCTCTACGTTTTCTCCGGAAGTAAAGTGCCGTGTTTCATAAAACTCTCCATAGGATGGCAGACTGCTCTTAGGAATAAACGCCAACAATTTTCCATTACAGAACGCTGCTGCCACATTGTATAACTTTCCCTGATATTCCAATGGAAGTCCCACAAAAACAAGTGCTTCGATTCCCTCAGAACATTTCACAAGACATTGCAGTTGTTTTCTGCATTCCTGAAGAAGCGTCTCCTGCAAAAACAAATCATTACAGGTATACCCACATAAACACAGTTCAGGAAATACCATAATCTGTGCTCCCTTTTCCCAGGCTGTCTGCATCTCATGCTCGATTTGTCTGCGATTATATTCCGGCCATGCCACCTTAATCTGTGGTGTAATTGCCGCCACCGTAACGAATCCATATTTCATAATTCGAATTCTCCCTATTTACTGCTCTTTAACAGCTCCTTTAATTCTTCTACCGTAAACCGGTAAGCTGTGTTGCAAAAATGGCAGTTTACCTCTATTTCTTTTCCTTCGTCAATCATTTCCTGTAATTCCTTTTTACCAATACTGATTAACGCCTTTTCCACACGGCTCTTACTACAGTTGCATTGAAAGCTTACCGGAATTTTATCGGTAACTACCACATCAAGACCTTCCAGCAGCATTTCCAGCATCTCTTCCGGTGTCTTTCCCTCATCCAGAACCGTCGTAACAGACGAAAACTTTTTAAGATTTTCCTCCAGTCGGTCAATTACTTCATCTTCAGTAAATGGCATAAGCTGAATGATAAACCCACCTGCCTGCTTCACGGTATTGTCTTTTTCCATTAAAACTCCAAGTCCCACACTGGAAGGCACCTGTTCCGAAGTTGCAAAATAATAAGTCAGATCTTCTGCGATTTCCCCGGACTGTAAGTCCGTCTGTCCGACATAAGGTTCTTTCAACCCCATATCCTTAATCACACGCAAAAATCCATTACCAACAGCACCGCCAACATCCAATTTTCCTGCCTTGCTTGGTGGAAGCATAATCTGCGGCTCTAAGGCATATCCCTTTACCTTACCGGTACTGTCTGCTGTTACCGTCATTCCTTTCAGTGGACCATCTCCGCTAATCTGCAGGGTCAGTAAATCATCATCCCCCTTCAGCATTGCTCCCATCATGACTCCACCTGTCAAAAGTCTGCCCAGCGCTGCCGTCACAACAGGACTGGTCTGATGTGTTGTTCTCGCAGTATCCACCAAATCTTTCGTTGTTGCTGCAAAAGCACGAATCTGTGCGTTTGCAGCTGTTGCTCTTATCATGTAATCCATATTTTTCCCTCCTGCATGTAAATCCAGAGTTCTATTTCTGTTTCTTCAGATGTTCTCTGCAAATTACATAAATCCGCTCACTCTCTGCGGTAGGCACCTTATGTGTTGTTTCATCTAATGCCGTAATAAATTCAAGTCCCGCCTGACTAAGAAATGATTTTATCTCCTCCAGCGTATATCCCCGCTGATAATGTGTTTCCGTAAAGCGTCGGAACAAATCATCCTTTTCTTTTGTAAAAATGGTCAGGTCATATTCATTAATGCACTCATCTTCATGATAATAGTTTTCCCAGATAAAGCTGCATTCTTCCCTGTTTTCTGCAATTGTTGTATCTCCAATTACCTGTTCATACTTATATACCGTATTAAAGTCAAAAATAAAAATTCCACCCGGATACAAAAAATTATTTACCAGTCGGAAAGTTTCAACCATATCTTCATCTTCCAATAAATAATTCAATGAATCACACACACTGATTACTGTTCCAACGGTACTGTACAAATCAAGTTCCCTCATGTCCTGGCAAAGGTATAAAATCTCACTTCCACTCTGCTCTCTTTTTTCGGTTGCTACCCGGAGCATATCCTCCGAATAGTCTACCCCGATCATATCATACCCCTTCTGATACAAAAGCTCTGTCAATGTACCTGTTCCACATCCCAGATCCAGGACAAGATTTTTCTCTGACTCCAGAATACTCTCTTTTTCCATCTCCTCTTCGCTCACCGGTTTACTGATTCCATAATGCTCTATAAGCGAAGAAAGGAAGTCCGCCCATTGTTCATAGGGGACATCCTTCATAAAAATATCATATACACTTGCAAAATCGGTATACTGTTCCATATATGATTACCTCTTTTTAACTGAATAATGCTCCGGCTGCTCCAAAAACGCCCATGCTTGCTGCCATCATGATAATACCTGCCAAAAGCACGCCCAGCATAACCGCAATCACACTATCCTTAAACTTCATATCCAAAAGACTTGCCGCCAGTGTTCCTGTCCATGCACCCGTTCCAGGAAGCGGAATTCCTACGAAAAGCATAAGTGCCACAAACAATCCACGTCCGGCCTTTTCCTGTAACTTATCGCCGCCCTTTTTTCCTTTTTCCAGACAGAACGTAAAGAACTTACCAATCACCGGCTTGTCCGCTCCCCATTCCAATACCTTGCGGGCAAACAGATAAATAAACGGAACCGGCACCATATTTCCAATAATACAAACGATATAGGAGCTTAAAAACGGAAGTCCGAATCCCTGTGAAATCGGAATTGCACCTCGTAACTCAATCAGTGGGACCATGGAAACAAAAAAGATAATCAAATATTTCTTTAACATAAAATTCTCCTCTTACTTTAATATTATTTCACGTAACGCATTGCATAACTGCATCATTTCTTCATCCGTACCAATCGTAATCCGCAGATAATTGTCAATTCTTGGTTTATTCCAATAGCGGACATAAATATGACGCTGCTTTAATGCTTCAAAAATCTCTTTTGCCGGCACACGTTCATGTGTAGCAAACAAAAAGTTACTTTTCGAATCGGTAAACCGGAATCCAAGCTGCTCCAGCTGGTCCTTAGTCCACTCCCTGGTCTTAATGACCTTATTTATCGTCTCCTCAAAATACGCTTTGTCTTTTACTGCTGCCGTACCTGCCTCAATCGATACCATGTTCATGGTATAGGAGTTATAGGACTCTTTCACATCCTTTAAATATTGGATGATTTTTTCGTTTGCCATAGCAAAACCAATTCTTACACCAGCCATTGCCCTTGACTTTGAAAACGTCTGTACCACCATCAGATTGTCATATTTATGAATCAATGGCAGCATACTTTTCCCACCAAAATCAATATATGCTTCATCAATGATAACAATGGAATCCGGATTTGCCGCAACAATCTCCTCAAGCACACCGGTATCTTCCAAAATTGCTGTCGGTGCATTTGGATTTGGCAGAATTATTCCACCGTTATTCTGGAAATAATCTTCTCGTTTTATCCGGAAATTTTCATCCAAAGCACATGTCTTATAGGGAATTCCGAAGAGGTCTGCCCACACATCATAAAAAGAATATGTAATATCCGGAAAGAGAATCGGCTTATCTCCATGGAAAAATGTCAAAAATGACATTCCCAGCACATCATCCGAACCTACTCCGATAAAAATTTCTTCCGAACGTATGCCATAATACTCTGCCAATGCATCTGTAAGCTTCGTTGCATTCGTATCCGGATATAACCGCAGCCGGTCTATCGGAAATTCCCGTAATATCTTCTGAACCCCCGGTGCCGGTGGATATGGACACTCATTGGTATTCAGTTTAATCACTTTTTCTTCCTTCGGTTGCTCACCGGCAACGTAGGGAACTACTTTTCGTACATTTTTCTCCCAGCTCATCTTACTACCTCTCCCAGGATTGTCATTTTCCTTAAAATACAACGCATTTATGGTATCATCAATCGTTTCATCACGCAACCCTTTTTCCAAGACACTTATAAATAGTCTGTTTCATAATGCCGCGCCATCTCTTCCATTCCCAGTGCACGATAGCATTCCACCAGACCCTGCAACGGTATCTCTTTCTGATACCGGATATTCAAAATGCTTTCCTGCTCATAGGCTGCATTATAATACCAGAGAATTGCTTCTTCATAATCCTTCTGCTTCTGGTAATAGCTGCCAAGAATACAACATGTCTCGCTGCTTGGATCATCTGCAACATCTTTCATGGCATACCGGAACATCAAAAGATAATCTTCTTTTTCCAGACATGCGCGTGCGGCAATGCAAAGTGCTGTTTTCAACTGTTCCGGAGAAGTTTCACTGTCATCCGCAACATCCCTGAAATAGGGAAAAGCATTGGCAAAATCCTCTTTTGTCCCTGATACAAAAAGCTCTCTTGCATAAAAGTCAAATAGCCGCTTGGATAGTTTTTCTCCGCTTTGAATCAATCGTTCAAAAATTTTAATATCCCTGCCGGCATGATTGTTCTCCGGCAAATGCGTGATTTCGATATCACTGTCATAGACTACCGGCAATAATCGTACGGTTTCATGCACCGGTTCAATCCATTGAAAACTTCGTACCCGCTTAAACAGCTTAGGCCGAAGCTCCCGGTCAAAATTATAGACCGTACCATTTTGCAGTTGATTGCCATAGTACATCTGCACAATTTCAATTTCTTCCAACAATGTTTCTTTCAGTATGCGAAATTTTTCCCGATTTTCCGGATTTAATACTTCATCTGCATCTGCCGTATAAATATAGTCACACGTTGCCTTGGAAAAAGCAAAATTTCTTGCTGCGGAAAAATCATTTATCCATTTAAAATCATATATTTTGTCCGTATAGCCCGATGCAATTTTCTTTGTTTCATCTGTAGAACCGGTATCTACAATAATGATTTCATCCATAAGCTCCCGGACACTGTCAAGACAACGTGCCAGCACCTTAGCTTCATTTTTTACAATCATGCATAAACTGATGGAAATCATTGCCCCTCCTTCTTGCATAATAAGCCGGCATACTTACGTATACCGGCTTACGCTCTCTTAATTATAAGACCTTAGATAAAAAGTCCTGCAAACGCTGGCACTGTGGATGATTGAAGATTTCATTCGGAGTGTTTTCCTCCATAATAATACCTTCATCCATGAAAAGTACCTTCGTTCCTACTTCTCTTGCAAATCCCATCTCATGTGTCACAACCACCATGGTCATTCCGGAATCAGCAAGTTCCTTCATAACTTCCAAAACCTCACCAACCATTTCCGGATCCAGTGCGGAAGTCGGCTCATCAAACAACATCACTCTTGGATTCATTGCAAGGGAACGCACAATCGCAATTCTCTGCTTTTGTCCACCGGAGAGCTGGCTTGGAAATGCATCTGCCTTTTCTTTCAGTCCAACGCGATCCAGCAGTCTGAGTGCATTTTCACTCGCTTCTTCTTTATTCATCAGCTTTAACTTTACAGGAGCCAGTGTGATATTGTCCATAATTGACAAATTATTAAACAAGTTGAAATTCTGGAAAACCATACCCATATGCTGACGGACCTTATTAATATCAACCCTGTAGTCTGTAATTAACTGCCCATCAAAATAGATTTCTCCGCTTGTTGGCGTTTCCAATAAGTTCAGGCAACGCAGAAAGGTACTCTTACCGGAGCCGGAAGGTCCAATGATAACAATTTTTTCTCCCTGATAAACATGATAATCAATCCCTCTCAGGACCTCATTTTTTTCAAATGTTTTATGCAAATTTTTAACGATTATCACTCTTACGTAACCTCCTCTCTAAAACGCCAAGTAATATAGTTAATATTTTAATAATTACGAAATAAATTACAGCAGCACCAATCAATGGCATAAATGCCTCGTATGTTCTGGAGGAAATCTGATTTGCCGCTCTTGTAAGATCTGTCAGACTTACATAACCTACAATCGCTGTTTCCTTCAACAAAACAATAAACTCATTTCCAATAGGCGGTAATACATTTTTAATTGCCTGTGGAATAATAATATAAATCATCGTCTGTGATTTGGACAACCCCAGAGAACGTCCAGCTTCAGTCTGTCCCTTGTCCACTGCAAGAATTCCTGCACGTACAATTTCGGATACATATGCTCCACTATTAATTCCAAACGACAGGGAGGCTACGAGAATACCATTTTTGCAACTGGACATAATAATAAACCACATAATCAAAAGCTGGAGTACGGATGGTGTTCCCCGGATAATATCCACATAAGCTGTTGCAATTACCGAAAGAATGGTACGTTTCCCATTCTGTTTAACGGAAAGCTTCATCAACGCAACCAGCGTTCCGATAACCATTCCCAATATTGCTGCAAAAAATGCAACCTGCAGGGTTATTCCCAATCCTGCAAAATACTGTTTCCAGCGGTCCCCCGTAATGAATGCCGCTTCAAACATCTTTGCTACTTTCTCTAACCACGCATTAAACATTCCAATTTCCTCACGTTTCTAAAAAAGAATCCCTATTCTCTTTTGCAAAATTATAAAGAGGATAGCATAAAATGCTATCCTCTTTGATACACTATATTGAATTCTACCACAAAATTTATTCTACTTCAATATATGTCTTTACTAACTCATCAAAAGTGCCATCTGCCTTCAACTCTTCGATTGCATTGTTGATAGCATCAGCTAATGCGGTATCTCCCTTAGGCATAGCAATTGCATACTGCTCTAATTCAAAATTGAACTGTGCCCCATCTACTGCAACAATACCATTGTCCTTAAACTTATCAGCAAAAACAAGTGCAGGATTCTTATCAATGATAACGCAATCTACTCTTCCGTTTACTAAATCATTTACAGCATCTACACCCTTATTATAGGAAGAAACAGTTGTTCCTTCAATATCTGTTGCAATAATATCGCCTGTTGTACCAAGCTGAACACCGATGGTCTTTCCTACAAGATCATCTGCTGTTGCAATGTCGCTTCCTTCTGGAAGAAGAACATACTGTACTGCATCATAATAAGGCTCTGAAAAGTCAACGGTTTCTTCTCTTTCAGCATTTACAGTCATACCAGCGATTGCAATATCAATCTTATTTCCAATAGAAGAAACAAGTGATGCAAATTCCATATTTTCTACCTGTACTTCTACGCCCATCTTTTCGCCAACTGCCTTAATTAAAGCAATATCAAAGCCATCTGCTTCTCCGTCATCCCCTACATACTCAAAAGGAGGGAACTCAGCGTTTGTACCTACGGTCAAAACACCGTCTGCAACTGCTTCTGAAACTGCTGCTTCTTCTGTTGTATCTGCTTCTGCCGCATCTGCTTCTGTTTCATCAGCTACATCTGCAGTATCTTCAGTAGTTTCTGCTGCATCTTCTGTTACCTGTGTTTCATCTGTTGTAGTTTCTGCATTTCCACAAGCGGTAAGAAGGCTCATGGTCATTACAGTTGCCAATAAAGCTGCTAATAATTTTTTCATAATTCTCCTCATTTCCGCGATAAAATCGCTATTTATTTAAACAACTACGAATCTATCACTTTTTTTTGATGAAGTCAACTACTCATACCGGTAAAATCTGCAAAAAACGTAAAATTTACCTATTATATGGTAATCGCAATCTCTTTTTCCAATCGAACGGTCTTTTTGCGTCCGTCCTTCATAACAAGAATCTCCCAATCCGTATTTTTCCCAAGGAAGAAGAAATCCGTTTTCATCAGATAGTGATTTGTTACTGCCTTTTCTACTACTTTTTCGGAAAGTTCCACAAAATAACCATCCTCTGTCATATGTACTGGAACACGACCAAGGTATATCATTCTTCCCTCACCGTCATCATTAAATACACGTATTGTATGGAACAAATACCATAAGAGCAACGCCAATGCTGCCATAAGAACTACTGCTCCCGTCGTAATCGTAATCACTCCCACAACCGGAGAATGAAAGAACAAAAATCCATGTGAAATCTGTTCCGGCTGAGGAATATCAACAATTTCAGCTCCAACTTCCGGCAATACAACTTTTTCCTTTTTTACAATATATCTGATTTCCGGAGTCGGAGTCACTTGTGGAGCCATCGTTTTCTCGGGCTTTTTCTTTACAGCTGGCACTGTTTTTATTGGTTCTTCAACGACCTGTACCGGTTCTTCCGTTGGTATCGGCGTCGGTATAGGCGTGATTGTTGGAATTGGTATAGTTACCGGTTCTTCTATATTTTCATTTGAAGAGTCTCCGTTTTCCTGATTTTCCGATTTTTCTCCTGAATTTCCACCTGTCGGTTCCGTTGTGGGAGAATAAATTGCCTGTCCTTCTTCCATTCCACATGTTTTTTCGTACCGCTCAATGTCAGTATCACTCTTTTCACAGTCAAAAAGATATCCATCTACAGATTCTTCACTTTTATTACAGGATTTTTCATATGCATCAACAGTTTCCTCATCTTTTCCACAGTTCAGACGATAGCCTGTAATGCCACTGGCCAGGCTACAAATCAACTGCTGGTGTCCTCCACAGTCATATGCAACAAAGCCATCACATCCATGTCCATCGCCATCCCAGTCATGAACCGTACCACAATCATAAGGATGATATTCCCGATGCCATTTACAGGAAGAATTATGCTCTCCCTCACGATAACATCCACTACCGTGTGTATGAAGAATCGACACAAAGCACTTACCACCCGTAGATGTATTTCCGTCATGCACATGATATATCGGTGTCGTATAACAACCACCGTCTGTGGTTTCATCGCCCTCATGCACATGGTACACCGGTGTCTGATAACATTTTCCGCCCTCTGTCTCATTTCCTTCATGCGTATGGTAAACCGGATTTTGATAACATTCTCCCCCCTCCGATTCATTTCCACTATGATGATGATATGTTACACTCTCACTACCGGCATATACTGTCATTTCCATAGCTGCTGTAAGACCAATAATTGCTGCCAGACATATCGCCCTGCGAAGCCGTTTCTTTCTATTTCCTGTTGTTGCCTTTTTTCTTCTGATTAATACTGTTTTTTTCATATGATACCTTATCCTTTCTCCGAACATTTTCTAAATTAAAACACAAAAAACCTATCCATGAATTCTCCACAGATAGGTCACTTAATATTCTCTCTATTCAGTTGATGTTCCAAGCGATAAGTGAATATAGCATAGCACAGCATAATAGTACTGTCAAATACATTTCCGAAAATTCTTGTATCCATAGTCAAAACAGTGTATATTAGTTAAGAATATAGCTATTTAGGAGTTTCATTATGCACTTTTTGTCTAAACGGCGTTTTAAAAAAAGTTATATCAGGATTTTATTAACGTTTGTTATTTTATTGTTTCTGCTTACCGTATGTGGGTGCCAGAAGAGCCGTCCGGAACCAGCCACTCCCTATCTGGCTGAGGATTATCTCCGTGCTTCCGAGCTTCTTTCCGTACCTTCTTCCATTGACCAGACACCTGCAAATAATTTAGAATCCACTTTAAGTGTACCTACTTATATCGCAAAAGTCGATTCAGACTATTTTATTGTGGATTGCTATCACAATCAGGTAATTTACCACGATAATTTATCTGACCCTCTCACCGATTGGCAGGTTATGACGTCTGATATCCGTATGGGGCACACCATTGCCAGCGATGGAACCGTCTATCTTATTGATGACACAGAAAATAACCGAGTACTTATTATGGAAAAATTTCAAAACACGAATGGACAGGAGCTTTTTCTCCCCACACAGGAGTTTACAGGTATTGGTAACCGCCCACATTATATTATTTATGATAATTATACCGATACTTTTTATGTATGGAGTTCTCAAAGTGGTGAAATGTATCTGTTCCGCCGGGAAGCTAGTTCTTCCCGTGTCTATCTGACCGAAATCCGCAGCATCCCGGAACTGGACAATATTTATGTGCGTTCCTTTACCATATTAGATGACAAAATATATTTTGTTTCAGGAAATTCTAATATTATAGAGGCTGACTTATATACCTTTGAAGTCACGAAACGCTACCCTGTTCCAGACGAGCTTGCCGGCATGATTCAGCTTGCTTATATTGATGGTTCCTACTTTATTACAATTTCCACAGATATTAATGGAAATCAGGATTATGCTACCATCATCCGCGCAAAGAAACTGAGCGATTTATCTGCTCATAAATACGAAGATGTTTATCAGAATTTTGTTGGCGGAGGAACACCTTACAGTATAACCGAAATAGACGGTATATATTATCTGACAGAGCATCGTGTTCCCGGACATTCGATTTGGAGTTTTGAAGTTATTGATAACAATATAACAAACGTTATTTCAATTTATTAAAAAGTTAAAGCGAGGTTTGATCGATGAAAAAGCATGTTTTTCGAGAAGGATTATTTGCTTCTCCCACGCTATGTATGATTGTCTTTATCATCAGCAGCTGCCTGTTTACTGCATTGGCTCAAGGAACTGATTTCTTTTACAGTTCCCATTATACAAAGGTATTTTTCCTATTTCTTATTTTTACCTGTTATGTATTTCTATTCGGATATTTTTATATTTCTCATCGGCTGGATGAAAAAACGCTATGTTGTATGATTGTGTTCCTTGGTGTACTACTGCGTGTTTCGTTCGTTCTCCTATCCGGTCTGTATGAGCGCCAACATGATGCCGGTGCTTACACAGGAATTGCTACTGACACTATAAATCCAGGTCATATTGGGTATATTGAATTCATTTATAAATTTCATAAGCTGCCGGACATCAATCCCTACGAATTGTTTGCATATTATCACCCACCCCTGCATCATATTATTTCCTATCTTTTTTTACAGATAAATATCTGGCTGGGCGTTACAGAAGAGCTTGCCTTTGAAAATCTACAGATTTTGCCATTGCTATATAGTTGCTTGTGTATGGTTGTAACATACCGGATTTTAAAGACTTTGGAAATTGACGGAAAAGGATTATATCTTGGACTCTTATTTGTCGTATTGCATCCGTCTACCATTTATATGAGTGGTAGTGTAAATAACGATATGCTTACCATCTTATTTATGTGCCTGATTATGCTTGGTTCTTTCCAATGGATTCGTGAAAAAAGCCTTCGCAATCTCATTAAGCTGGCACTTTATATTGGCTTTGGAATGATTACCAAATTAAATGCCGCGGCCCTTGCAATTCCTTTAGGACTTCTTTTCCTTTTACATTTTCTTTCGATAATACGCAAAAAAAACAAGTCTGCCATTCTCCAGACTTTTAAAAACTACTGCATTTTTGCCGCCATTGTAATACCGCTCGGATTGTGTTGGGTTATTCGCAATCTTATCCGCTTTGGTGAAAAGCCCGGTGTACCTGTTCCCGGAGAAACAAACCCTATGTATACAGAACCTTTCTCCTTATGGGCACGCCTTGGAATTCCTTCTTTATCCGATTGGAATTTTGCTTTTCCTTTTCATCCAATTAGTGCAAAAGCATGCTGTAACACATGGGTCATCATGTTCCATACTTCCATTTTTGCAGAGGAATACCCGGTTGATTTACCGAACATCCTATTGATTATGTGTCAGTTTGCCTTTTTCCTCACTGTTGTATTCGGAATAATAACTACCGTTCTCTTATTTGTGGTTGCTAAAAATAAAAAGACTCTGTCTGAAGACAAAATCTTTCTGATTTTTGGTTATATTGTTATTTTGGTTTCATTTGCCTTATTCGTAATCAAATATCCTTATACCTGTAGCAGTGATTTCCGGTATATTGCAATCAGCATTGTATATATTGCGATTGCACTCGGGCTCGGGAATAAATATTATACATCAGAACCTGCCATTACCCGAAAAGAAAAGGCACTTCAAATCGGAATGCATATTATTAACCTCGGAATCCTGTTTATCCTGGGTTCGCTTACTATTGTAAATCAGTTCTGGGGACGTTGGTAAAACGTCTCCAGATTTTCTCTTGCCGCACGCTTCACTTCCTGTTCAAATTCCCGTGCAGAAATCAAAGTACATCCCTGACCAAGAATAATAATCTGCTCCAAGCCGTCCGAAGTCACTACGGTAATATCATACTTTTTCGCATTCTCATGTGCAAATCGTTCAATATACTGATCTGCCGTCTCTGCTTCTCTTGTAAAAACCACATGAATATTATGATAATCCGATACTTCCGTAGGATGTCCCTCCAAACGATATGCATCAAATACAACAATAAGCGGAACATCCACAATTGCCTGATAATTGCAGAGAATATCCTGCAGTTTTCCCCGTGCGCCATCCAGATTGATTTTTGCAAGTTCCTTAAGTTCATTCCATGCAAAAATCACATTATATCCATCTACAAGAATGTAGCGTTCTCTCCTCTTACGCGGCTGATAACTCCATGCTTCATCTGTATCTACTTTCTTTGTTACCGTCCTGCTTTCCAGCTTCCATCCCGGTGAATAAGCATGCTTTTCCGACTTTCGGTTTGCACCTGTCGCACGTTCAATGATTCTATCTACTTCTTCTGTTCCAAGTGACTGTACTCCCTTTTGCTGCACAGGTCTTGCAATAACACTTGTTTTTTTCTCATCCTGTGTTTGTGTAAGACAACTTTCCAAGTGCATATAGTCTGACACTTCATACCAGGGCACGACAAATCCCGCACCATGTGCACAGAATACCGAATCTGCCGGATAATCCAGATCACGCTCTGCATCATATCCATATTGGGAAATAACTTCTTCTTCATTACGGCACGGATAATAGCCCTGATAAGCACATGACCAGTTTCCCAATCCTTTTGTATACGTCAAAACATCTCTGCCATAATCTTCTATGGTAATCAGTGGAGCACTTCCTGTTAAAACAGCATATCCTTTCCGGCTTTCTGCCAGCTCAAACTTGGCACTCCGGTTATTTAAATCGGTCATTGCACGTCCCACATTGTTTTCCGGCACTTCCAGCCGAAATTCATAATATGGTTCCAAAATACAGCTTTCTGCCTGCATCAGTCCCTGACGCACCGCCCGATAAGTTGCCTGACGAAAATCTCCGCCTTCGGTATGCTTCTGATGAGCTCGTCCACTTTTTAAGACAATCCTGATATCCGTAACAGGTGCTCCAATTAAAACGCCTCGATGTTCCCGTTCATATAAGTGTGTCAATATCAGCCGTTGCCAATTACGTTCCAATTCTTCCTCACGGCACTCCGACACACACACCACACCACTACCTAATGGTCCGGGTTCTAATAGCAAGTGTACCTCTGCATAATGTCTCAGCGGCTCATAATGTCCAACCCCTTCGACTTTATCCCTTATCGTCTCACGATAGCATATCGTGCCTTTTCCAAACATGACATTCATGTCATACTGCTCATGTAAAAGTTTTTCCAAGATTTCAATCTGCACGGCTCCCATGACCTGGACTTTTATTTCCTGGGTTTCTTCGTTCCAGTTCACATGGAGCATAGGTTCTTCTTCTTCCAGTTTCTTTAACTTTTGAATTATGACACCAGGGTCACTATTATCCTTAGGTAAAATACTATAACTCAATACAGGTTCCAGGATGGGTAATACATTTTTCCTTTCTTCTCCCAATCCCTGTCCAATAAAGGTTTGTGTCAAACCGGTAACGGTGCAAATGTCTCCAGCCATTACCTCACGGACTACTTCATATTTATCTCCGGAATAACATCTGATTTCATTTACCTTTTCCATTTGCGCATTTTCAGAATTTTTACCCGTTTTTAAGAGTTCTTTTGCTTGAAGCCTGCCTCCCGTTATCTTAAGATGCGTAAGCCGGTTTCCTTTAGTATCATGTGTTATTTTAAATACCCTTGCACCGAATTTATCTCCATACACCGGTTGCTTTCCATACATTGAAATTCCATTTAGAAGTTCTTCGACTCCTGTAAGCTTCAATGCAGAACCAAAATAACATGGAAACAAATGTCGGTTGTAAATCATCTGCTGAAGACATTCCCTGGAGATACTGCCATGACCCAGGTACTCATTCATTGCAGTTTCCTCACACATTGCTGCCCGTTCCTGAAAGTCCTCACTCTCCATGTCATTAAAATCCATACAATTCTCATGGAGCGTTTCTTCCAGTTGATGAAGAAGTTCCTTCTTGTCTATATTGCTTTGATCCATTTTATTTACAAATACAAACGTTGGAACTTTATATTGCTGTAACAGTTTCCAAAGCGTTCTTGTATGGCTTTGTACTCCATCAGACGCACTGATTACCAGAACAGCTACATCCAGCACCTGTAGTGTTCTTTCCATTTCTGCTGAAAAATCCACATGTCCCGGAGTATCCAGCAAAACAATATTGGTATCATTGATTCCAAATCTTGCCTGTTTTGAAAAAATAGTGATTCCACGTTCTCTTTCCTGGCTATACTGATCTAAGAAGGAGTTTTGTTTATCTACACGCCCCAGGGTACGAATGGCACCACTTTTATAAAGCAACGCTTCCGATAATGTTGTTTTTCCCGCATCCACATGCGCGACAATACCCATTACAAGTTGTTTCATATTCTTATCCTACGCATTTTTATAATTTTCATTTTATTTTTCACTGACATTTTTTATTTTAATTTGTTAAAATAAATATGTACAGGTTGTTTTTGTTTTATCCGAACAGGAGGTAAAAATATGTTTAAAAAAGGAGAATACATCATTTGTGGAAATAACGGCATTTGCCAGGTAGAGGATATCACTACCCTTGACATCCCCGGTGTAGACCATAAACGAATGTATTATTTACTAAAGCCTGTGTTTTCTTCCGGTAGCACTGTCTACAAGCCTACCGACAGTGATGAATCTGCATTACGCCCAGCTCTTTCCAAAGAGCAGGCAGATTTGCTGATTGAATCCATCCCTGACATTCCTACAATACCAATCTCGGATGAAAAAACATTAGAGCGTACCTACAAGGAATATATTCATTCCAATAACTGTGAATCTTTAGTCCAGTTAATCAAAACCATCTACTTACGAAAGCAAAAGCGGCTTTTGAAAGGCTTTAAGGTAACTGCCGTAGACAGTAAATATTATAAGATGGCAGAAGATTTCCTGTATGGTGAGCTATCGGTTGCACTTGATATTCCCCGGGAAAACATGCGTGATTACATTTCTACGCATATGAATTAGATTGTGTCATAAAGCACAATCTAATTTTTATTGCTCTGATTGAATTGGCCATTCACCGGTATCCAGATTCTGAACTGCCTCCATATTTCTACTCTCAGATAAATACATTTGATATTCCGTGCCATCCTCAGCAACTATCGAAAGAATCTTCTGTCCATCGGATTCCAACATTCTGGCACTTTGCAGCCGCCCCATTCCAACAGTATTGATTCCATTCAAAATAAACCGGATGTTTCTGCTATCTTTCTCTACACCAAGTGCCTCGGCAATCATAACGCGGTTATCATCATCGCTTTCCTGACTTGTGCTCTGATAATCTTCCTGAACCTCTGCTTGGATAATCTCAGAATTACCATTTGCATTGCTACAAGCACTAACGCTAATAAGTGCTGCTATTGTTAAAATAATCAATCTTTTTTTCATGTTCTCTCCCTTTTGCATCTCACGTTTATCTTATACTCCAAAGAATAGTATCAATCTTCTTTATGTCCGATACCCATTTATAATCTGGCAATATGCTCTCAAATATATCAATGCACTCTCCTGCTTTGGCAGTTTTCAAAAAATCTAAATACCATCTTTCTATATTGCCATACAGCTCGATTGCATTGCTTAACTTATCGTCCTTTGTTGTTCCTGTTAATTTCATATCAAGATTTTGTAGCACATATCTATCCCATATAGGTTTCTCGGGTAATATTGTTGCAAGCATTTTGCTGGAAAAAGATGGTTCAATATAGCCTGTATGCTCATATAGATATGTAATAATACTCGAAAAAGTGGGTATGTTCCCTTTAACGCTCTCAAAGTATTCATAATAGATCTTTCGCCATGCCTCATTTCTTCTAACTATATAAAAACCATTATATGTTTTTTGAAAATCTATATCATCCGCCACATTCGTATTTTTTACCTTTTGCATAATATATTGATACTTATCCAATCCCATACTTGATGCCAGACGATTTTGAAACACCTTTTTCACATCAAAATCTACCATCATTTTTCTCCCTTAAATCACAAAAATAATCGCCTCGGTCTGGTCAACTAGGCGATTATTTTATAATCAACTATATTCGGACTAACCGTCTATCGGTAGTACCTCTTTATGTCTTCATTATAACAAAACATTTCAATTTGTCAAATTTTGCGAAAATTGTCTATTTATATACTCTTTTTAATCTTTTATCTGTCTTCCCTCATGATTCAGATGATAATGGTCTTTATAAATAAGCTCCGACAGTGGTACAAACGTATATCCCTGGTCTTTCAGATTTCTAATCAGGGTATCCAGCGCTTCCGCTGTATATTTTGCTCCATTATGACAAAGTATAATCGATCCGCTTCCTAAATGCTTGTGACCGGTAACTGTTTTAATAATAGAGTCTACTCCGTAGTCCTTCCAGTCAAGAGAATCGACATCCCATTGAATCGCGTAATATCCACATTCCTTTGCAACGTTTACCACGGCGTTATCATAATCTCCATAGGGAGGACGAAACAAAAACATCTCATAACCGGTGAGCTCCTGAACCTTTTTATGTACCTTCATCAGTTCTTCCCGCTTTTCATCATCGGAAATCTGACTCATGTTCTTATGATTCTCGCTATGGTTTCCCAAATCATGACCACCGGCAAGAATTGCTTTGACATCATCCGGATAGCTTTCCACCCAGCCACCGGTCATAAAAAAGGTTACCTTTACATTATTCTTTTTCAATATTTCAAGAATCTTTGCAGTGTCTTCATTCCCCCATGCGGCATCAAAGGTCAATGCAATCTTCTTTTCCTCTCCATCGGTTTCCACACAATAAATGGGCAGTTCACGGTCTCCTACCGTATTATTGGCACACACGCTGTCACCCCAAAATACAACCATTCCCCGTACAAGTGCAATTGCAGCAAACAGGAAAGCCCCATATTGCAAAACCTGCGTCTTTTTCATCCTTTCCAATATCTTCTTCATAAATATACCATCCGGCTTTTTATTACAACGTATGTTAGGAAAGGTTGGCCATATACATATTTTTTATAAAAACAATTCTGCAAGAATCGGCATCGTCACTACAGACAAAATCGTCGTCAGTGCCACTCCCTTGGAAGATGTCTCATAATCCCCGTTGCTTTGTTGTGCAAGCATCGCTGTCATACTTGCAACCGGTGTTGCCACCATAACAAGGCATACGCCTCGCAGCACTCCCGGCTCCACAAATCTGCAGACAACAGTCATCCACACGAACGGGATTATCAACAATTTAATAAGGGAAAACAGCAGCAATCTCACATCCACAAAAAGTTCCTTTAGTGATATTGTTGCCAACGACGCTCCAATTACCATCATACTGAGTGGTGCGGTCAGGTTACCAAGATTTGTAATGGTAGCTCTTATGAATTCGGGCACCGGAGGCTGAAAAAAGTATAAAATAATTGCCATCATACAGGCAATCACTCCTACGTTAAAAATCTTTTTCAGCGTACTGTGAAAATCTCCTGCAAACAATCCCTTCTGCTCTACGAAATCAGGGCTCAGGTCTGGCATTGACAATGCTCCAACACCATACGTATAAATCAGCACATTAAATGGAATCATAAAAATTGCTGCATAAAGAAGTGCACCATTCCCATACATCGAGGTCAACACCGGAAAGCCCATAAAGCCAAGGTTGGTAAACACCGTCATTGCGCCATAAGTTCCTCTGCCCTCCCGAGGCACCCTCAGAACTCTTGGCACAAAGAAAGCGCACACCATCAACACGCCATACATCGCAATTACAATCAACAGTGTGGTCAGTAATTCCTCCTTAGGTACTTTCTGGTCACTCAGTCCGCTTCCCAAAACAAGACATGGATTCGCAACATTCACGACAATCGCAGAGAGCTTTTTACTGCTTTCATCCGTAATAATTTTCGTTCTGTAACACACATAGCCAACAATCATCAGCAGAAATAAAACCATCATTTGTTGTAACATTACCATAACAAGACCCTCACATTGTTTTTTCCTTTTTTACTCAGTCCCTGGCTGCCTTCATAAGCAAACTTTCCATACCCACGAACTGTTATTTTATCCCCTGCCTTTATCATTTTGCTATTATTCTCACATATTCTCCCATTACAAAAAACGCGTTGCTGACGAAACAGCTCCAAACTCTCATTTCTGGACATATGATACACCTTCGCCACGATGCCATCCAGGCGTTCCGAAGCAAGCTGTATCATCATCTGCTTTGGTTCTTTTACAGTAATCGCCGGCAGTTCCTCACAAATACTGCACTGAACAGATGTATGACGGATTCTGTTTAAATTTTCTATCATATATTCTGCCATATTGTTCAGGCAAAATACATATCCCGTTTTCTCTTCGATTAAGATATCTCCCACAGTGCTTCTTTCTATTCCGAGATTCATCAGTGCTCCCAAAAAATCACGATGTGTCAGATCCTCCGAAAACTTTTTCTGCAAGGGTGATATCTGAATGCAGGAAATTGGAAATTCCCACTCTTTTCCAAAGCGGATTACAACCCGTTCACTCTCTTCATAGCCGCCCCATATCTTATATGGTACGTAGGATAATTCCTGCTCCATTTCGTAAAAGACCGCCATTTCTGCCATTCCCATAAATCCGGTGAATGTAGCAATTTGATTGAAATCACTTTTTCTTGCGAGTTCAGACAATCTTTTTTCAATTTGGATATCAGATTCTGTTTTCATCCTATTTTCCTTCTACTTTATTTTTATGGATTATGCTATATTATTTAGTAGAATACTACATACTATAACCATCTTGCAAGGAGTAACTGCTATGGATATCAAAGATGCGATTCGAAGTATTATTAAACCTCATGATGATGACCCTATTACGCCCCTATCGACGCCGTTTGGTGAAAAGCTATTACCGGAACACGTTCTCACCGAATATCCGCGTCCTCAGTTTGAGCGTTCTGAATATTGTAACCTGAATGGATACTGGGATTATGCTTTTTCTGACAAAAAACATTTTCCGGATTCCTACACGGGAAAAATCCTTGTTCCATTTTCTCCGGAAGCACCACTTTCGGGCGTTAATCGTCAACTAAAACCCGGAGAATACCTTTGGTATCGCAGATATCTTCCTGTTTCCGAATTTGATCTACTGCGTAACAATCGGCTAATCCTTCATTTTGGTGCGATTGATTATGAAGCAGATATTTTTGTAAATGGTCAAAAAGTGTGCTCCCACAAGGGCGGTTATCTGCCTTTTTCCTGCGATATCACCAAATACCTGGAGTCTGCGGATAATGAACTCGCTGTTCGTGTATGTGACCCGAGTGATGAAGGCACCCAGAGCCGAGGAAAACAGATTCTCCGTCGCGGCGGTATCTTCTACACTGCCCAAAGTGGCATCTGGCAGACGGTATGGATGGAATGGGTTCCTGCAACTCATATTGAAAATATTACGATTGATACCGACTATGATTCCCAACAGGTTACTATTGAAGTGGATACGGTCCTTTTCGATGCTATGCCGCTTCTTACGCTTTGTGTAAACGATCCGGCAAATCCAGAAAAGATTCTTTATCAAAAATCCATCCAATTACAAGGCAACATTCACAACGTTAACCGCCATATTCCACAGTATGGTTCCTATGACTTTACATTTATACTCTCAAAAGCTTCCTTTTACTCCTGGAGTCCTGAGACACCATTTCTATACCCTATTACTTTAACGCTATCTTTGGATACGGTAAAGTCTTATTTTGCAATGCGTACTTACACCATTGAACCGCATAATGACAAACCCGTTTTTTGCCTGAATCATAAACCCTATTTCTTAATGGGTGTATTAGATCAGGGATATTGGCCGGATGGACTCTATACAGCTCCTTCCGAGGAAGCACTGCTCTATGATATTACAACCATGAAATCATTGGGCTTTAATATGATGCGCAAACATATCAAAATAGAATCTGCCAGATGGTATTACCATTGTGACCGGATAGGTATGATTGTTTGTCAGGATATGGTAAATGGTGGCGGAAAATATCGAATGCCTTTTATCAACTATCTTCCTACGATATCACCGTCACTTTCCAAACACGTTTCGGATGAAATCTACTCTCTCTTTTCCAGAGAAGATGAAGCAGCAAGAAAAGAATGGGAAGAAGAATGTTATAATACGGTAGACTATCTGAAATTTTTCCCTTCCATTGCGATCTGGTGTCCATTCAACGAAGGCTGGGGACAGTTTGATTCTTCCCGAATTGCTCAAAATATCAAAGAAATTGATCCTACCAGATTGATAGATGCTGCAAGTGGCTGGTTTGACCAGGGCGCTGGTGACTTTATCAGCGTTCACAACTATTTTCGACCGCTTCGGGTAAATGTTAAGCATTGGGAAAATCGTGCTTTTCTTTTATCGGAATATGGTGGATTTGCCTGTCATCTAAAGGGACACACCAGTGTAGACCGCGTTTTTGGATATAAACGTTATAATACTGTTGAAGAATTTCAGAACGCATACCATGAACTCATAAATAAATCCCTGCTCCCATTAAAGGAGCAAGGATTAAGTGGTGCTGTTTATACTCAGGTTTCCGATGTAGAAGAAGAAGTAAATGGTCTACTTACTTATGACCGGAAGATCAATAAGCTGAGTTGCAGGAACAACTTTTGATTTTATTAAATATTTATAGCATTTATATTGCGCTCTAATTTCCTTCGTACGAAGATATATGCCGGTATCAAAAAGGCATCTGCAAACACCCAGGCAAGTGGACTTGCAAAGCAGGCACCGGCAAAACCAAACACGGGTACAATCAGAAAGGCAACCAGTGTTCTTGCAATCATCTCAAATACTCCGGCAAGTACAGCAAGACCACTGTACCCCATACCCTGAATCATATAGCGCACAATATTCACCAAAGCAAGCAACGGGAAAAATGCAGCATTAATCAATAGGAACTGATAGGATTTTGATAGAAGTTCTTCACTTGGTTCGTCAATAAATAATCCGGTTAGTACACCACCATAAAAATATATGATAACCAAACAGATTATCGAGTAAATCATACCAATAATAATACAGTCTTTTAATCCTTTTCCTAACCGATCCAGCTTCTTTGCTCCCACATTTTGTCCCCCATAGGTCGACATCGTTGTTCCAAGAGCATCATAGGTACATCCAAAGAAGTTACTTACCTTACTTGCTGCCGTAACCGCTGCTACTGAAACTGCGCCAAGTGTGTTCACGGAAGCCTGTAAAATTACAGCTCCAATTGCGGTAATGGAGTATTGCATTCCCATTGCCAGTCCCATGCTGCACAACGTCTTAATATGAGGTCCACTCGGGCTCCACTCTTCTTTCTGGATATGCAGAATATCCAGCTTCATCTTTATATAAATAATACAAAGCATTGCTGCAATAAACTGTGAAATAACCGTAGCAATTGCCGCCCCCGCAACTCCTGCCTTAAAGGACACAATAAATAGCAGGTCAAGCCCGATGTTCATAAAAGAGCAAACCACTAGAAAGAACAATGGCACTTTGCTGTTTCCCATAGAACGAATAATTGCAAACAGGATATTATATAAATAAACCGCCGGTATTCCTAAAAATATAATAAAAATGTATTGATAAGAATACTGAAAAATATCATCAGGCGTTTTCATCCAGGTTAAAATTGGCTTACAAAGCACACAAACTGTAACGGTAAGAAGCGTTGCAATTACGAGTCCTACCCAGAAACAGTTTGCAACATACTTACGCATCTCCGAGTAGTCTTTTGCACCAAATTTCTGTGCAACCGGTATGGTACAACCACTGCATACTCCAACCAGGAAACCAATAATAAGGAATCCCACACTTCCCGTTGCTCCAACCCCTGCTAAGGCATTTACCCCCAGATATCTGCCAACAATAAGTGTATCCACAAGATTATAGAACTGCTGGAACAAAAGTCCAACAATCAGTGGAATGGAAAATCCCCAAATCAATTTAAATGGAGAACCAACGGTCAAATCCTTTGTCGTTTCACGTGCCATAATAAATTTCCTCCTGCACTTTTCATTAAAAAGAAATGCCTATGTAACTATATTCATATAGAGTATAATCACATAGGCAATAAAAATCTAGTAAAAAATTTATTAAATTTTTTAAAACTTTTTTAAAAGTATTCCATCAGATAATAGTTTTTATGATAAAAGACCTTTTTGAGTCTATCCAATGCATCAGGTGCATCTCCCAAAACCATATCCTCACAATACTCCAAAGCACTCATATCGGTACATCCATAAATAAATCTGGAAAAAATATTTACTCCCATGGATGCATCCCATTCTGTTTCGTCTGCAGAAAGCTTCTCTACAGAAACTGCTTTTCCATCTTCAAAAACCACATGGTAGATTCCAGTATTTTCCGGAATACAATCATCCTGTATTTTTAATCTGATGGAATCAGTTCCCTGATATCTTGCTTTCTGTAACACCTGCATTACATCCACAGCACGAATCATGCCAAGAACGACAGGTGTCATTTTCACTGCTCCTAAAGACCATTCTTTAATTGCAGATTCCAGACGCATCGATTCCGGTATACGGAAGGATATACTGAGATGGTCGCTTGCAAATGATTTTGCCAGCGTCATAAGGCCTTTAAAACCAGCCAGACCATCAAATACAAATCTTGTACAGATAAGCTTCTGACCTTCCGGTACTTTTTCTTTATGAAACGTCATATAGCCGGCAGGTTCTCCCTGACCGTTCCGATAAAGATATGTGAATTCCTGTTTAACATAAGGATCTGCATTTATTACAAATCCGAATTCCCAATCCTCATTTACAATCATTCCTGTATATTCATCCTGCCACTTTTTATAAAGTTTTTTGAATTCCGGTAAAGTCTCCTGAGCATTACTCTTATCAATCAGAATCGATTTCCCTTCTTTTTCCGCAAATGGAACTTGTGACAAATCCCACTCATAGATCCAACACATACCAGCCTGTTCATATCCGTACTTACGGTAATATGCAGTAGAAAAAGGATATAGATAAGAAAATGCTACCTTCTTTTCATACAAATCAGGTAACATCTTCTGAAAGCATCCTCGGATGCCGCCATTTCTCCTAAAATGAGGAAGAGACGATACCCCGCCAATACCTGTCATGTCAACTTCATTTCCATCAAAAGTCATCCGGAATGGAGTTGCAAACAAGCAGCTAGTCATCGTCTCATTATCATCCTCAAAAGCTGCATATCTTTCAAGTTGGTACGCATTTTCCCGGGAAGGAGCCCCTGAGGGCTCCTCAAAAGGGATTTCGAAAGCTATAGAAAAGAGCTCGCTCGTTCTTCTAACTTCTCCCGGTTTAATTTTGCGCACTACCATTTAATTAGTTTCCTTTTGCTGCCATGAACTCATCTAACTGAGCGTTAACATCATCAAGAACTGTATCAATACCAGCTGCCTGTAACTTATCTAAGAATTCAGGAAGCTTTTCGTCAGGATCAACTGCACCTGTGCAAAGAGGAAGCATGTACTCAGCAACAACGTTTGCTACAGCACCCATCTCTGTCTCGCAGTTTTCTGCATTGTAGGAGAATCCAAGTACAGGAATCTCTTTTGCATTTCCGTAGTAAGCTTTGAATGTATCCCAGAAATCAGCACCCTGATCTACGGTAGGAGTAAGGATAGTTACGTTACCAACACCGTTGGTCCAAGGCTGATAGTTAGCTCTACCATCAGTAAACTTAACAAGTCCATCTTCTAATTCATAAGTAACACCTTCAACACCATAGTTTAACATGGTCATTAAAGTAGGATCTGTGTTCAAAAGGTTCAAGAACATCATAGCTCTTTCAGGATTCTTGGAAGCTGTAGAGATAGCCATCATAGCACCCTGAGAAGAAGTTGTATCAACATAAGGATCTGTACAAGGAACCATTGCTACTTCGAATCCACGCTCCTGAGAAGCCTGTAATTCATATCCTAATGCATAGGACTGAGTTCCAATTAAGTATTCTCCAGATAACTGCTTCTGTGTACGAACTTCGTTAGCCTGGTTAGCATTTGCACATGCAGGATCAATGTATCCAGCTAAGAAATATTCTCTTGTCTGCTCAGCGAATTTCTTGAATTCATCTGTAGCGAACTTGTTAGCAATCTTAACACCTAAAGAACCTGGCTTAGAAACGTCTGTAGGATCAAGGTAGTAAGACATGAAGTTACCTGTACCGCTATCACCAGTAACGATGATGGAGTTATCAACCATACGCTCTAATACAGCACCTTCAACAAGTAAAGGATAGAAGTCATCGCCTTCACCAGCCTTAACAGTTGCAAGGATATCGCCAAATCCGTAGTAATCAGTATTTGCAATATCATCTACTGTGTAGCCATACTTCTCAAGCAATGGAACGTTAACATCCCAGCAGTTCTGTGTTGCAATATCTTTGTAACCAGGTACTGCGTATACACCGTATCCATCAGAACCATTGATTGTAGCACCCTGAGTTAATACTTCAGGTAATGTAGACCAAAGGTCAGAAGCATACTTTTCGATAAGGTTGTTTTCAGGATCGTCAAGACGTACCCAGTAACCATCTCTTGCGAACTTGTTGTACTCATCAGCACTCCAAGAACATGTAAAGTAAATATCTACATCATCGCCACCCTGTAATGCAAGAACGGCATTTGTATCGAAGTCACCCCATGTACCCCAGATTGGTTCAAGAGTAACATTGAGTTTTTCCTGTAAATACTTGTTTACTTCTTCCATAACTGCTGTATCATCAGTTACGTTGCTACCATGGAAATACATTTTCAATGTAACAGGATCAAGGCTTGCTACATCGATTTCTTCTGCTGCAGGAGCTTCTTCTTCAGCAGTAGCGTCATCTGCTGCTGCATCTTCTGTTGCAGCATCTTCTGTTGCTTCTGTAGCTGTATCAGCTGCAGGAGCGGTTTCATTCTTGCTTCCGCATGCTGCTAAAGACAGAACCATGGTTCCAGCAAGAATAAGAGATAAAATCTTCTTTTTCATTTAAATACCCTCCTAATGAAATTGTAAATGATTTATTGTAGACGGCTTATGCCGATACTACCAAATTAAATTAACCTTTTACAGAACCAATTGTAAGTCCTGCGATAATGTAGCGCTGGAAGAACGGATATGCAAATGCAATCGGTACTACAATCAATACAACCAGTGCCATACGAAGTGTATCAGACGGGAGATCCGACATTGCTTTTGCCGCTTCAGCACCCATCATTGAGCTGTTCTTTGCAAGGAAGTCAACCTTGGACTGCATTTCCTGCAGTAAGTACTGTAACGGAATATATCTTGAATCTCTTACATACAACATTGGAATAAACCATTCATTCCAATATGCCAAAGCGGACAAAAGTCCAACTGTTGCAATACCAGGTTTTGTAATTGGAACGATGATACGGAACAATGTGTAATACTCACCACTACCATCAATTGCTGCTGCATCAATCAAGTCATTCGGAATGGAACTTTGGAAGAACGTTCTCATAATAATGATGTTAAACGGATTCAACAACATAGGAATGATAATTGCTGCGTAGCTGTCATGTAATCCTAATACCTGTTTACAGATAACGTATGTTGGTGCAAGACCACCACCGAATATCATTGTAAAGAAACAGAAAAATGTAAAAAATGTACGGTACTTAAAATCTTTACGGAACAATGCATATGCATATAATCCGGTAACTAACAATGTTAAAATCGTTCCAACAACTGTAATCAAAAAGCTGTTGAAGTAGGAACGCCAGAGCTGGTCTCCTAATTTGAATACATAACTGTATGCATCAAATGCCCATGACTGTGGAACAAAGGAATAACCAATCTCTCGAATACTTTCCTTCGAAGAGAAGGAAATGATTACAACAAATATAAACGGTATAATACAAGCCAAGCAGAATACTATCATAATCAGATGAAAGAGTGCCTCCACCGGTCTGCTGACTGCATTAATTGGTCGTTTTTCTTTCTGTTTTGTCTTAGCCATTCTTGTTTACCTCCTCTAGAACAGTGCGCTGTCTTCATCAATTTTAGTTACAATCTTGTTAGCAACAAGAATACATATAAAACCAACCATCTGCTGCATAAGACCTGCGGCTGTACTCATACCGATGTTATTCGTTGCTGTCATAGTACGGTAAACATATGTATCAATAACTCCTGTCGTTGAGAACAAGGAACCGGAGTTCATTGGCACGCTGTAGAACAAACCGAAATCGGCTTTAACAATATTACCAACATTCATAATGAACAAAATTGCAATCATTGTACGAAGGTGTGGCAAGGTAACATATTTAATCTGCTGCCACTTGGTAGCCCCATCAATGGAAGCTGCTTCATACTGAGTACCATCAATACCTGTAATTGCTGCCAAGTACAAAATACAGGAATAACCTGTCTGCTTCCAGATATTACAAATCGTAAGTATTATCGGCCAGTATTTCGGCTCGTGATACCAGTTCGTCGGTTCCAATCCGGCGTTTATCTGCCAATGTGTAATCAAGCCTCTGGTAGGATCCAAGAATGCAAGCAAGAAGTAACTGGCAACAACCCAACTCAAGAAGTAAGGGAAGAACATCAGTGTCTGATATGCTTTCGCTACAAACTTCTGTGTGATTTCATTTAAGATAATTGCAAGTGTAACGGAAAGTATCAAACCTAATACAATCCAGATAATGTTGTAAACTAATGTGTTCTTTATGTACGTCCACGAATCCGGTGTTGCAAACAGGAACTTAAAGTTTTCTATACCAACCCATTTGCTATGTTTCATGTTGTTCCAAAAAGTAGGTGCTTTTGTATAAATCTTGTAGTCCTTAAAGGCAAGCACAATTCCTGCCATTGGCAGATATCTTAAAAGAACAAACCAAAGCGCTCCAGGTAAGGCCATACTTAAAAGCAAAAGTGTCTTTTTTGTTTTTCCCTTCATAATATCCCTCGTTTCATATTTTATAGATTATATTGTATTATTTGTTACTTTTGAAGTCACGGCATCAATTTGGTGTTTTTTTGCTATATTTGTTGTCTTTGCCAAAATCGCACAAAAGAAGTATACCATTTTTCAATTTGCGCGTCAATCTGCTCAAAACTTCTTTTTGATTTTTGTTTTTTATTGTATATTCTGTCTTAATTTCTGGTTTCGGTATTCATTCGCAGAGATTCCATTGAGCTTTTTGAACACTCTGGAAAAATGTGCCAGATCAAGGAAGCCCACCTCTTCGGCAATGTCTCCGATACGCATTGCCGGGTCTTTCAGCAATTCTTTTGCCTTTTCAATTCGAATTCCATTCAAAATTTCCGAGAAATTCTGCCCGGTCTCTTTATTGAGCAATTTGCTCAAATGCCATTGACTGACATATGTTTTTTCTGCCACATCAGACAACAGTATTTTATCTTTATAATTTTCTTCCATATAAGCAAGTGCATTTCGCACAATAAAGTTGCCCGCAACACTTTCATGCTCTGTGGCAGTCTCTTCCTCAGTATTATCCGCATTAGCATCTCTTGTTACCTTACTTGCCATATAAGTAATTGCCTCTTCCAGCTCTTCCATATTGGAAGGTTTTGACAAAAATCTGGCAACGCCAAGATTTAGTGCACTTCTTGCATATTCAAAATCCCGGAAGCCTGTCAGAATCGTAATCTGGGTATCTGCAAATTCCGAGCGCAAAGCAGCTACCATGCTGAGACCATCCATCTCCGGCATACAGATATCAAGAAATACCATATCCGGGCGATATTTTTCAATCAGCTTTTTGCCTTCAATGCCATTCCCTGCGGTTGCAACTACCTGACAGTTGAATTTTTCCCATTCAATACTGCGTGACAAACCCTGTACAATAATAGGCTCGTCATCAATAATCATTACTTTGTACATGCCTTATCCTCCCCGCCCTTAGTCTTCGCTCCGGGCGTTAATGGCCAACACACTTTCCCAAAGGTCTTGTGGGGAAGCGCCATTATATATTTCTACAATTCCGGAAATCAGCGTTGAATATGCTGCCGGATCCATTCTTGCATCTAACGGAAGCACCTGTTTCTGGCTTTCAGTGAGAAATTCATTTACGGAAAGTGTCAATGTAGTCTGACTTTCCAGCGGATTGACCGGTGTCGCTGCACGTGCCGTACCGCCACCGTGTTCCCAATATTTCTGTACTGCCTTTTCATTTGTCTGTGCCATTACATACTGAACAACCGCATCGCGTTTCTGTGGATTGTTAAAGGCTCTTTTTGTGATATAAAAGCCGGAACTCATACCGCCAATCGCCACGCCATATGCCTCTGCACTGTTCTCAACTTGCGGAAACGGAATAACAATCGTATTCTTCTGGTCCTCTATGGATGCCAAAAACCAGTTTCCTTCCAAAATCATTGCTGCTTCTTTATTGATAAACATTGATCTGACATAATCATTTGATACAATATCTGCATTGGGCGGAAATGCTTCCATTTCGTGCATCTCCTGAAACATGGAAAGTGCTCTGCACCATTCCTGTGGCACTTTCTCCGGTATTTGCATACAGGATTCCTCTCCTGCACAGTATAGCATAAAATGCTCCACCCAATAATGAGGAACCTCCGATAAAGAACAAGCCACCGGAACAATTCCATGCTGGTTAAAAATACGAACCGCACGTTGAAAAGATTCCCAATCGGTCGGATAATCTACATGATACTTTTCAAAAAGATCGCTATTGCAATATAGCCCCTCCCAGAATCCGGTCGTAGGTACTGCACGCATCACACCGTCACTATTTGCGACCTGTTCCAACGCCCATGGATAAGTATCTTTTGCATAATCCGGATAGTATTCCCTGATTTCCTCTACGGTTACAAATTTATCCATCCGGATAAGCTGGTTTGCCGTAGCGTCTGTAAAAAACTGTAATACATCCGGTTCATTTCCGGCGCAAAAATCTGCCGCCACTTCTGCTTTCCATTGCTCATCGGAAGTACGCGATTCATCTATAATACGAATATTGGGATGTTCTACAACAAACCCCTGCCAAAGTTGTTCATACACCGCAGCATTTGCATCCGAGCCTCCAAACATGGTAACGCTTCGAAGTGTCACGGTATCATCTTTCTGTACTACACGATGCTCTGTTTTCGAACAGGCAGAAGCCAAAAGCACGGTTGCCATTATGAGAGCAACACTCCTTAAGGAAAATGCTTTTTTCTTTTCCATTCGCTATTTCTCCTTATATTGTGCAAGGTCCGCTTCCGAACGCAAAAAAGGAATCACAATTCTCGAAAGTACCTTATCCTCACCTGCACTCGTAATTTCCAATCCATAATTTGTTCCAAAGATAAGTTGGATTCTTTTGTTTACATTATAAATTCCAATCGAAGTATGTGTTCCGGGTTCCGAAGGTTTTAAACGGGTTTCGCCACTGATAATATCATGAATACGTTTCATATCTTCAGAAGTCATTTTTCTTCCGGTATTGATAACATCAATATATACGTTTTCTCCTTCTCTGTAAATATTCAACCAGATATTACCACACGTTACTTTTTCAATTCCATGCTTAATCGCATTTTCCAAAAGTGGCTGTAAAATCAATTGTGGAACATATGCCCTCTGGACTTCTTTATCAATAATTTTTTCTACTTTAAGTCGTGAACCAAAGCGCATCGACATGATATAAAGAAACGCATCTCCACATCGGATTTCATCTACAAACCTTACCAGGCGGTCATTGTTCCGGTTCATGCTGAATTCGAGAACCGTAGCAAGCGCTTCAATCATTTTACTAACTTCAACATCCTGATTCATTCTGGCCTGCCAGTTCATCATTTCCAAAGTATTATTAAGGAAATGAGGATTAATCTGAGCCTGAAGGGCTTCAATCTGAGCATCTTTTGTTGCCATTTTTTCTATGTATACCGTATCAAATAAATATTTGACCTGTTGCGACATTGCATTGAAAGAGTGAATCAGTGCGGAAAACTCTTCGTTTGGTACTTTGTCATCCTTAACAACAATACCGAATTCGCCCTCTTTAATTTTTTTTGCTCCGTCCACAAGTTCATTCATCGGAACTTCGATATGTTGACGTAACCAGTAATAGGTCAGTACCATCATTACAATCATACACAAAACCGTGATAACAACAACTGCATTCAGATAATTGATTCCCGAATAGAGTTCAAGTTTTGGTACACGATAAGAAAACTGTAGCTTATAATTTTCAAATTCTTTCTCATATTCATAAATGATAAAGCCTTTCTCCCCCGTTTCTTCGGTTTCTGAAAATTCCTGAAAGGTAAGTGCCTCATCTTTATTATTAAATCGAATTTCCAGTTCAGCCATATTTTCCAATGGCAATGTCTGAAAAATTTTTCTTTTATCCAATTCCACAACAAGCGTTCCATATTTCCGATATTCGTTTACCGTATATAGATTTCTTGCTAAAAACAAGTGATTATCAATTACCATTACCTGTGTATAATTGTTATCTGCCTGAGCGATTTCCGCTATAATGGGATGAACCTCATCCATATAGTCCCGATAACCATATCCGTTTTTTCCCGCATAGCAACTCGGCTGATCCTCTCCTGCAATATAAAAAGCATACCGTGCAACGGTATCATCCATATAAAATTTCGAAATCATTGATGACTTTATTGCAACCAGATATTCTCCGCGGCTAATCAATTTTCTGCGATAACGGTTGTAGTCGCTCTCCCACTCTCCTTCATATGTCGGCTTTTGCATTTTTGCAACCGCTTCATCGAGTGCATTGGAAATCATCACTCCGGATACATCCACGGCATTTTGCATCAGATTATCTGCTTTATCCAGATATGCATTTTGATACTCATGAAAAATAAACCAGGTCAAAACTCCAATCGGAATCAGCCAGGCTGCAAGGAATATGAGAATCAACGCATTTCTTAATGAGGGAAGTTTTTTTGTATTTGTACTCATAAATTTCTAATCCTTTTATCCTATATTCTAGCATGGAGACTTTATGGAAATCAACCACCATTCTTTCCCCTGCATTCAGGCACAAAAAAAGAGAACTGCATTCACAGTTCTCTTTTCTAACTTTTTTACTGATTTAATCCCAGGAAACGCTCATAAATTTCAACAACGTTCTTAGCATCTGCTGGGTTCTTCATCTCACAGAAGATACGAAGTAACGGTTCTGTTCCGGAGAATCTTGCGATTACCCAGCCACCATCTTCGAAGTAAACCTTGCTTCCGTCCAGATAGCTTACTTTTTCAATCTTGTAAGGAAGTTCCGGAAGAGATTTGTCTTCCATAAGAACTTTCATAATCTGGTCTTTCTTTTCCTGATTGAAATGATAATCATGCTCTTCCATGGAAATCAATCCATATTCAGCTTCGATATCCTTAATGATTTCAGACATTTTCTTTCCTGTTACTGCAATCATTTCTACCAGAAGCATTGCTGCATAAATACCATCTTTACCGCGGATATGTCCACGTACGGTAAGTCCGCCGGATGACTCTCCACCAATAATTGCATCTGTTTCGTTCATCTTTGCAGAGATATATTTGAATCCTACCGGTACTTCATAGCACTTCTCGCCAAATTCTTCTGCAACTTTGTCAAGCACCTGTGTTGTACAGATGTTACGAACAACAGGACCCTTCCAGCCTTTGTATTTTACGAGATAGTAGTATAATAATACTAAAATTTCATTTGGATGAAGGAATCTTCCGGTATCATCAATAATACCAATTCTATCTGCATCACCATCTGTTGCAATACCAATATCGTAATGATTATCCAATACTGCATTCTGTAATGCATGAAGTGTTGCAGCTGAAGGGGAAGGTAATTTACCACCAAACAGAGTATCATGTCTGTCATGAATGGTTTCTACTTCACATCTTGCAGTCTGAAGAATGATACGAAGAGAGGTTTCACTAACACCATACATCGGGTCAAGCACAATACGAAGTCCGCTTTCACGAATTGCTTCCATATTAATTGCTGCCATGATGTTATCAAGGTATTCATTCAATGGATAAATTTCCTGAATAAGTCCTTTCTTTACTGCAACATCATATTCCATTTCTTCAACTGGCTCTTTGATATCTGCAATATATCTTTCGATTTCCTGAGTCTGAGTTGCGTCTGCATCTCTTCCTCCAGCAGTAAATACTTTAATACCATTATAAATAGCTGGATTGTGGCTTGCGGTAATCATCATTCCGTATGGCATTTCATGCTTCATTACATAGAACATAACTAACGGAGTTGGTGAAGACTTATTAATTAAATAAGCAGTAACTCCTTCTGCAGCAAATACCATTCCTGCCCACTGCATTGCTTCTTTGGATAAGAATCTTCTGTCATATCCCAAAACAATTCCTTTTCCAGTTACGCCTTCATCTTTCATCTTCGTGCATAATGCTTTTGCAAGAAGCTGAATGTTCTCTTTCGTAAACTCATCACCGATTACGGCACGCCATCCACCGGTACCAAACTTAATCATTTCTTTATCTCCTTTCCAAATTAACCCATAACAATTTCTACTGTATGTTCAGAGCCTGCAGGCATTGCAGGAATCTCTTTTACAACGTTTCCGTCTACTTTGATTTCCTTTACACCCTTCATAACTCCAGCCTGGTTGTTTACATGGATATTGTATCTTGCTCCACGCCATTCTCTTGTTGCGGAGAATTCTTTCCAGTCAGCCGGAATACAAGGATCAACGGTAAGACTATCAAAGTCAGGGCGAATTCCAAGGATGTATCTTGTTGCGGAGAAGTATGCCCATCCGCCTGTACCTGTCATAAATGGATGTCTTGCACGTCCAAATGCTGTGTGGTCCTTACCTACTACGAACTGGCAGTAAGAATAAGGCTCAGCCTCACGAATTTCAATCATATCATTCTGGTTGTACGGGCAAAGTGCATCATAGAATTTCATTGCACGGTCACCACGTCCAAGCTTACATTCAGCTGCCCAGGTCCATGGATTTGGATGAGAAAAGATTGCGGAGTTCTCTTTCAATCCCGGATAAACCTTTGTAATAAATCCGATATCCGGATTTGGCTTTGTATAAGCCGGTGTATTTAACAACAAACCATATGGTGTATACAGGTAATCATTAATGGTATCCATTGCCTTGATTGCCTTGGTTCCTTCTGCTGCTCCGGAAAGTACTGCCCAAACATTGGATTCCAAATGTACTTTTCCTTCTTCATCCTGCTTAGTACCAATCTTCTGACCATTCTTGGTAATTCCACGGATGAACCAGTCTTCATCCCATAATACATCGTTTGTTACTTTCTTTACTTTATCAGCAACTGCCTGATAATGCTGTACATCTTCTGTACGTCCAAGCTTTTCTGCCAATTCAATGAAGTTTACAAGTGCCCAGTAATGTAAGAAGGAAACCATTGCACTTTCACCACCGCCAAGGTTCAGGCAGTCGTTCCAGTCAGCACGAAGTCCCTTACAGATACCATCTGCACCAACCTGCTCTTCTGAGAAATTCAGAATTGCTTTCATATGTTCATAAACAGTTCCTTCACCCTTGTCTGCATAAGGAATTACCTTATCTGCAAAAGAAAGGTCTCCGGTCTCTTTAATGAATTCTACGATAGAAGCAATCAACCATAATGCATCATCTGCACAAGCATCTTCTGGTCCATGAACACGGTCTTTTGCAGATACCGGAATAACGGTTGGAGACTTGAATCCATCTCCTTCATCTTCTGTTTCCTTAAACCATGCAGGATCAAACAGATGAAGTCCATATCCCTTGCTTACAAGACCATTTAACAGTTCTTCGATTCTCTGTTTACATTTATCAGGATTGGAATGAGGAATTGTCATAGCATCCTGAGCAGTATCACGGTAACCAAGTCCGGTACGTCCACCTACTTCAATAAAGGAAGCAAATCTGGAGAACATAACATTGATTTCTGCCTGATACAAGGTCCATGTATTAATCAAAGTATTCATTCCATCATGTGGAGTCTGAATCTGAAGCTTGTTGCACTTCTTCTCCCAATAAGCATGTAATGCTTCATAAGCAGCATCGACATTCTTAAGGTCGCTGTATTTCTGACGCATAATGCGTCCCTGTTCTCTCTTGCCTTCACCTAACATATAGATGAAACGAACTTCTTCGCCTGGTTCAAGAGTAATATTCTTCTGAAGGGAACCGCAATGATTTCCACCCTTTTCATAAGAGCCACTGCATTTTCCGTTAATTACTGCAATTGGATTATCTTCGGTATGATACATACCAAGGAATTTATCTCTCATGCAATCGAATCCGTCTGGTTCAAAGCTTGCGGTAAAATACTGATATCCATCCGGTTCATAGAACAAGTCTTCTTCAATGATACCATCTTCGTAAGAACTTCCTGCACAGTAAAGACTCATCTGGAAGTTCTGATTATCAATCATAATGGAGTGGAAAGAAAATTCAAGGTAGGAGAAAAGACTTAAATCTCTCTTCTTTGTTCCTTCATTCTTTACACGTACATCCCAAAGGAGTACTGTATCTCCAATTGGAACCATCATGGTCTGGCTTGCTGCAAGATTATCATATTTGCATTCATATGTAGTATAGGACATTCCGTGACGGCAGGTGTATTTTGCCTTGTCCAGATCTTTTGCTACAGGCTGCCAGGAAATGCTGAAGTAATCATTTGTTCCGTCTGCCTTCTTCTCATTGTCACGAATGTAAATGTAGTAACCCGGACGATCCATCGGGATGCTGTTTCCATGGAAACGGCTGATACGATGATATTCCGGACTCTGATAGAAAGAATATCCGCCAGCAGTATGATTCAGAACTGTAGCGAACTCTTCAACCCCAAGGTAGTTCGTCCATGAGGTAGGTAAATCAACTTTTTCAATAACGTATTCTCTTTTTTCATTATCAAAATGACCGTATTTCATTAGAAGCCCTCCTGCTCACTTATTAGCATAAGTATATCGAATCAAACTTTAAGAAAAAATGATTCGAAGTGTGAATATTTGTTCAAATTTGTTCATCTTCTTTTTCCTGTTGCAAACCAATCTGCAAATTTGTTATAAATAAGGTATAAATAGATATGTAATGATACATAACTATAATTCAACATTTTGGAGGTAACGTAATGAATATTATTAAAGCAAAAGATTATGATGACATGAGCCGCAAAGCTGCAAACATCATTGCAGCACAGGTTACTTTAAAGCCTGAGTGTGTATTAGGTCTGGCAACTGGTTCCACTCCTCTTGGAACATACGGACAGTTGGTAAACTACTACAAGAATGGTGACCTGGATTTCTCCAAGGTTTCTTCCGTAAACCTTGACGAATATCGTGGTCTTACCAAGGATAATGACCAGAGCTACTACTATTTCATGAATCACAATTTATTCCAGCATATTAACATTAACACTGATAACACCTATGTACCGGACGGTACTGAAAAAGACAGTGAAAAGGCTTGTGCTTATCACGAAGAGGTGATCAAGCGTTTAGGCGGTATCGATTTACAGCTTTTAGGCCTTGGACCGAATGGACATATCGGATTCAACGAGCCTTGTGATGTTTTCGAAAAAGAAACTCATATGGTTGACCTTACCCAGAGCACCATTCAGGCAAATGCCCGTTTCTTCAGCTCTATCGACGAAGTTCCTACACAGGCATACACCATGGGAATCAAGACCATTATGATGGCTAAGAAGATTCTTATTATTGTAAGTGGAAAAGGAAAAGCAGGCATCGTAAAAGAAGCTTTCTTCGGACCTGTTACTCCTCATGTACCAGCATCTATTTTACAGCTTCATCCAGACGTTACTGTTGTTGCTGACGAAGATGCACTTTCCCTTTGTGATTTATAATTTTCAGAATAAAGTGAGGGATTTAACATGATTATTAAAAATGGTTTTGTTCATTCCCGTACAGAGGGTTTTGTTGCAAAGGATATCTGCACAGACGCTGACCGTTTTTCTGACAGCTCCTCTGACGGTATTGTAGTAGACGCTTCAAACTGTTATGTCATTCCCGGACTTGTAGATGTCCATTTTCACGGATGTGACGGCGCAGATTTCAGCGATGGAACAAAAGAAGCACTGGAAACCATCGGTGCATACGAATTAAGAAACGGAACCACAACAATCTGCCCGGCTTCCATGACAGCAAGTGCTGAACAGTTAATGATTATCTGCAAAAACGCACTTGCATATACAAAAGCAGAGCACAAGGCTCCCGTTTCCAGATTATGTGGAATCCATTTGGAAGGACCTTTCATTGCACTTTCCAAAAAAGGTGCACAGAATCCGGATTACATTATTCCTCCTTCTCAGGAATTATTTGAACAGTTATATGATGCTTCCGAAGGTCTGGTAAAGCTGATTACATTGGCACCGGAACTTCCGGGCTCAAAGGATTTTATTAAGAATTTATCCTCCAAGGTTCATATTTCCCTTGGACATACGGATTGTGATTATGATATTGCAAGCGAAGCATTTTCATTGGGTGCTGACCATGTTACCCATACCTTTAATGCTATGAATCCATTCCTTCACCGTGCTCCCGGAATTATTGGTGCTGCTTCCGAGCAACAGCATGTATTCCCTGAAATCATTTGTGATGGAATTCACATTCATGCTGCTGCAGTAAAAGGCGCTCTTAAGCTTTTCGGAGCAGACAGGCTTGTGTTTATCAGTGACAGTATGCGTGCAACCGGTTTACAGGACGGCGATTACGAATTAGGCGGCTTACCTGTTATCGTAAAAGGCCGTTATGCAACCTTAAAGGACGGAACGCTTGCAGGTTCTGCATCAAACCTTCTGGATTGCGTAAAAGTTGCTTTCTCTATGGGAATCCCATTAGAAGATGCTGTTACGTGTGCTTCTTATAATCCGGCACACTCCATTGGTATTGAAGATCGTTACGGTAGCATTGAAATTGGAAAAGCTGCTGACTGTGTTCTTCTTGATAAAGATACTTTGGAAATTAAATGTGTTATAAAAGATGGAAAAGAGGTTGCCTAAAGGCAACCTCTCAGACTGTAGACAAGGTGCTCCGAGAAACTTACGTTTCTCGGAGTCTTTTTCTTAGTGCCTATGAAATTTGT
>CAKRVA010000007.1 GCA_934408585.1 uncultured Lachnospiraceae bacterium | reverse complement strand
TTCTGAAATTTCCTTTGAGTCTTACGACTCGTTTTCTGGAATTTTTCAGGGTTGCATTGCTGTTTATTTGTCAAGGTACAAGCAAGGCAGGTCTTTGTGCAATCATTTTTGAAAGCTCGCTTTCATAAAATGGTTTGTGCAAAGGACTGTTGTGCGACAGCACTCAGCGAGCAGCGTTTTTCTGCGAGCTGTCCCTGCTTTTCTGCTGCTTTCAAAAAACCTTCGTCTCTTGACGCAACTCTGATATAATATCACGAGTTTTTATCCAAGTCAATAGCTTTTTTGAAAAAAATTTGTCCACCGATTTTGGTCGGTGGACTTTTATAATAGCACTATCTTCTAAATCATGTCAACACTAAATACTGACTTTTTATAAATCTTTTTCTTCTCTGCCCAAAAACATGCATCCCAGGTTATCCCAGAACAGATAATCCCCAGTTTTTTAACCAATATAACACATACATTACAATTGCCAATCCTTCCACTATTCCGAGGATACCCCCGAAAAGTTTATCCGCTCCGCGAATTACCGGAAGCTTTGAGACAAGCTTAATGGATGTAAAAATAAGATTTGCCAGTTTGTAAACTGTACCAATTGCCACAAGCAATACTATAATCTGAATCAGCCTTCCGATTTCTCGGTTTAAATAGCTTCCGATTGCTCCGAGTATCAGATAGGCACAGAGTCCTGCAATTGCCATAGCAACAAGTGATAGCAATTCCTGTACCATGCCGTTTCGGAATCCGGCTCTCATTCGCCATATCACGATAAGAATAATCACTATAACTGCCAGATAAAAATAAATGTTCATAAAATTCTCTTCTATATCATTAAATCATGATTTCTTTCTATTTTAATTCAATCACTTCTACCGAATTGCCCGTTACAAGTCCATAACGATAGGAAGCGGTTGTTGGTATCAGCAAAGAAACATCATCAAATGTTCCACTGAATTTGTTGACTCCCTTTAAATTGTATATTTCACATTCCATACTATTGTAAATAATAATCTGTTCTTTTCCAAAAACGATATCGGTATATTCCAAATCAAAAAGCTGCGAATGAATCTTGTTGCCTGATGTGTTATAAACATCCAGCCGATATGCGGATTCTCCGGTTGCATTATGAAATACAAGGCCGACATAATCGGTACTATAATAGATTCCAACCACATCTTCCTCCAGAAGTGTAGTTGCTGTATTGGTCGGTTTTTCCGCTCCCTGGAAAAAGATAATACGGTCATCCGATACAGCAAATGCCGCACTATTATTCATAAACTGAACATAGGGAACGACTGTATTCAAATAATCATAGCCACTTACGTAATTATCCGTCTGATTTTCTCCTACTGCCCCAAAATTATAGAACGCTATGGAAGATTTCATATTTCCACTGTCCATGTAAAAATAAGATACCATCATAATCTTTCCATTTGGACTAAGCGAAACAGAAACCGGATAACCACTTTTATCCATAGACACCTTGGAATGTACGATTGCCTCATCGGTATCATTGTTTCCATTGTAAATATTAATTCTTGCAACATCTGCATCATCCAGAATAGCTGCAACTACTCCATTTCCCGCAACACTGATGCCACGAATCGGAAGGTTCGTATTTACCGTTCCCTTTACGCCATTCTTGTCCATGACGTAAATCTCTCTTCCATTATAATCACCAATCGCACATACCGCACCGGAAATCGATAAGATAGGGGACTGCATTTCAAAAGAACGGTTCCAGATAGCCTTTCCCTTCGTATCAATACAATTTGCACCATCTTTACTGTAAAAAAGAATGTTTCCATCCAGGTTCTTTGCCGTTGTTCCCCCAACTACAGTTATCGGAGTGGCACTGACTTCTGCTATTTCTGTAAAAACTTTTTCTTTCCACTGCACAATCACAAAAAACACTAATGCTACAGCCAGAACAATTCCCAGAATAACACGATAAAAAACCGTCAGTCGGTGGCTGCGGATTTTTTCCTTATAGCCTACCGTCTGAGCGGCTTCCTGTCTTTTCTCTTTTTCTTTCATGTAGTCACGAATATTTGACATGTATTATCACCTAACAAAACTTAACTCTATTGCTCTCTACAATTCCACTCGTCCATCCAATGCTCTCAGCAGCGTAATCTCATCAATATACTCCAGGTCTCCACCAACCGGAACTCCGCTCGCAATCCTTGTAACCTTAATGCCGGTAGGTTTTACAAGCTTGCTGATATACATTGCTGTCGTTTCACCCTCCAGGCTGGAATTAGTTGCAATAATCACTTCATTTACAGGACCTTCCAAACGTGCAATCAGCTCTTTCAATTTAATTTCATTCGGTCCAATTCCAAGCATCGGGGAAATAGCTCCATGCAGAACATGATAAACTCCCTCGTATTTTCCGGTCTTTTCATAAGCTGCCAAATCTCTGGTAGTTTCTACTACCATTATGGTTCCATGGTCTCTTTTGGAATTTGCACATACAGGACATATTTCCTGATCCGTCATAGTAAAGCATTCTTTACAGTAGCGTACACTTCCTCTCGCATCCAGAATAGTATCCGCAAGACGTTTGACCCTGTCCGCCGGCATATTCATAAGATGAAATGCAAGACGCTGTGCTGACTTCCCGCCTATTCCCGGAAGTCCAGACAACTCTTCTATTAATTTATTCATGTGTCCGCTATATAAATCCATTAGAACGGAAAGCCTCCTCCCAGTCCCATACCGCCTGTCATTTTATTCATTGCTTCTGCACTAGCATCCTCTGCCATGCGTAATGCCTCGTTTGTTGCTGCTACAATAAGATCCTCCAGCATCTCAATATCCTCCGGATCTACCACTTCCTGAGACAGTTTTACTTTTGTAACTTCCTTTTTACCGGTAACGGTTACTTCAACAGCACCGCCTCCTGCTTTTGCTGTAAATTCCTTTACTTCCAGTTCTTTCTGACTTTCTTCCATCTGACGCTGCATTCTTTGTGCCTGCTTCATCAGATTATTCATATTACCGGGCATACCTCCCGGAAAACCTCCACGTTTTGCCATGTTATTACCAAGCCTTTCTTACTTTTTTCATTTTATTATTGTACTATCAAACATCCGGATTTTTCAACCCAAACTTCTATATTCCCTCCGGGATTTCCTCAAGGTCTTCAATCTCCATATCAATCATCTGGTCAACCAGTCTTGTCAAATCCGGATAAATGTCTTCCGGATTCCGTCCATTCTCTGCCGACTGAATTGCAATTTCCATATCTTTTCCAATAATATTTCCAATGACATTTTTCAAAAGGTCCTTATTTTCTGCCTTTTTAAAGTAATCCGATGGCAGTCCGTCTTCTACCACTACCAAAAGAGTATTCTCACCCGAAAGACTCGGATAAGCATTCTTCAGATATGATTTCATTGGATTTGATGTTTCATCTACAATTCTTGACCATCTGGCCACCACCTGCTTTACGTCTTCCGGAATTGCTTTGGGAAGTTCGGCTCTTCCTGCTGTTCTGGAATTCGTCTGTACTCCTGCCGATAGGTCCTGATTCCCTGCTCCGGTTCCCGTTCCTGGAGAATATGCCGCCATGGGAATTCCATTTTCTATTTTCTGTTCCACATGGCGAATTCGATCTGCCAGTGAAGTCGTATCGGTTTCCATTGCAGGTCTGCAAAGCTTAATCAGTGCAATCTCTACCAGAATCCTCTTCTGTGTTGCATATCTGATTTGACCGGAAAGCTCAGACAGCACGCGGATATATCTCATAATCACATCATTTTCAAGAAGCTGTGCCTCTTCCTTCAGACGTGCCAGATTATCGGAAGAAACATCAATAATATCTTCCACGCCATCCGCTGTTTTAATTAAAAGGAGGTTACGAAGATACCATGTGAGGTCTGTTACAAACTGGGTCAGTTCCCTTCCCTGTACCACAATTTCTTCCAGCACACTGAGCGTTGCCGTCACATCACCCTTAATAATTTCGCGCAGAATATTACTGAATACTTCTGTATCCACGGCACCAAGCACGTCCAAAACTCTGTCATACGTAAGCTCCTGCTCAAAATAAAACGCAATACACTGATCCAAAAGACTCAGCGCATCACGCATGGAGCCATCTGCTACTTTTGCGATATATCGGAGTGCTTTTTCCTCAATCGTTACATTTTCTTTTTCGGTGAGTTCTCTTAAACGGGCTGCAATTGTATCAATTGAAATTCTTCGAAAATCATAACGCTGGCAACGCGATAATATCGTAATCGGTATTTTATGCACTTCCGTTGTTGCCAGAATAAAAATAACATACGAGGGTGGTTCCTCAAGCGTCTTTAATAACGCATTAAAGGCACCTATAGACAACATATGAACTTCATCGATAATATAGACTTTAAATTTCCCCTCTGCAGGTGAATAATTTACTTCCTCCACAATCTGACGGATACTGTCAACACCGTTATTTGAAGCGGCGTCAATCTCGATTACATTCATAGAAGTTCCTGCGGCGATAGACGTGCATATTGCACATTCTCCACAGGGACTTCCATCGATTGGATTTTCACAATTTACTGCTTTTGCAAAAATTTTTGCGATTGTGGTTTTTCCTGTTCCGCGTGTTCCGCAAAACAAATAAGCATGGGAAGTCCGCCCACTCTTTATTTGATTTTTAAGTGTCGTAACAATATGTTCCTGACCCTTTACATCCTCAAACACTGTTGGGCGAAACTTCCGGTATAATGCTGTATAAGACATTTGTCTCTTCCTTCCAAAATAATTACTTAATCACCAAAACTGATTCCAAGCAGCTTTGCTTCTTTAATAATAGAGGCATCCGGGGATACCATTTTGAGTTTTCCTGCCACATCTGCCAATGGAACCTTAACGATTTCACGGTTCTTGTATCCAACCATGAATCCATACTCGCCTTTCAAAATCAGCTCACCGGCCTCTGCACCCAGACGGCTTGCAAAAACACGGTCATAAGGACACGGACTTCCTCCTCGTTGTGTATGTCCCGGAACGGTAACACGTACCTCCTGTCCGGTCACTTCCTGAATTTTGGCTGCAATTTCATAAGAAACCGAAGGGAATTTATAGTTTTTCAGTTTTTCACGATATTCTTTCTTGGAGAGTTTTGCATCCTCCTTCGAAATTGTGCCTTCTGCAACTGCAAGAATCGTAAATTTACTTCCACGTTTATGACGTTCTTCAATCGCCTTAACTATTTTATCAATATCATACGGTATTTCAGGAATCAGAATGATATCCGCACCACCTGCCATACCTGCATTCAGGGTCAGCCAGCCAACCTTATGTCCCATAACTTCAACAATAAACACTCTGCCATGAGAAGCTGCAGTAGTATGAATACAGTCAATACAGTTTGTTGCTATATCTACGGCACTCTGGAATCCAAAGGTCATATCTGTTCCCCACAAATCATTATCAATGGTTTTGGGAAGTGTAATAATATTAAGTCCCTCTTCACGTAACAAATTTGCTGTTTTATGTGTTCCGTTTCCACCAAGGATTACCAGGCAGTCTAGACGAAGCTTGTAATAATTCTGCTTCATCGCATCTACCTTGTCCAATCCGTTTTCGTCCGGATCTGTAATGGTCTTAAAAGGAGTTCTGGAGCTTCCAAGAATGGTTCCTCCCTTTGTCAGAATTCCTGAAAAATCTGCTCCGGTAAGCATACGGAAATTACCGTAAATAAGTCCTCTGTATCCTTCCAGGAAACCATATATCTCAACATCCTCCTGGGCATTTACCAGACACTTTACAACGCCTCGCATTGCTGCATTCAACGCCTGACAATCGCCACCGCTTGTTAACAAACCAATTCTTTTCATGCCGTAACCCTCCTTCGTCTTCCCTTGGTATATAGTATTTACTCAATTATACAATATTTACCCCTTTAACTACAACCTTGACTTGCTTTCTATAACAAAGTATAATATGAGCGTTATTAACAATTGTGGAGTTGTATCGAAGTGGTCATAACGGGGCGCACTCGAAATGCGTTAGCCCTCCGGGGCACGCGGGTTCGAATCCCGCCAACTCCGTAAAAAGCCGAAGCCTGTATTATGTGCTTCGGCTTTTCGATTCGAATTTTATGAGGTATTAAAAATGAACAAAGAGCATTTGATTACGCGATTCAAGAAAAAGTATATTGGTGACAAGGCATTTTACCGCTATCTGATCCTATTGGCATTCCCAATGATTGTGCAAAATGCCATTTCCAGCTTTGTCAGCTTTTTGGATAATATTATGGTCGGTCAGGTTGGTACGGAACCCATGTCCGGTGTAGCCATTGTAAACCAGCTGATTTTTGTATTTAATATCTGTATTTTCGGCGGCGTTTCCGGTGCCGGAATTTTCAGTGCACAGTTTTTTGGAAAAGGAGACTATGAAGGACAGAAATACACCTTCCGTTTCAAAATGTATGCCTGCCTGTTGATTGCAGGACTTTCTTTGATTCTTTTTGGTTTTTGGGGAGAAAATCTGATTTCCTTATATTTAAGCGAAGAGAGTACCGTTGGAAATATTGAAATGGCACTTCATTATGGAAAAGATTACCTTGCCATCATGATGATTGGGCTGATTCCCTTTGCGATTGCACAGACATACATCAGTACCATCCGTGAAACAGGTCAGACTATGGTTCCTATGTTATCCGGAGTTGCCGCCGTAGTCGTAAACCTTGTTCTTGATTACATTTTGATTTTCGGTGTGTTCGGAGCTCCCGCCCTTGGTGTCGAAGGTGCCGCGATTGCTACGGTCATTGCACGTTTTGTGGAATGCTTTATTGTGGTATTCTGGGCGCATCGCCATCTTGGTAAAAATCCTTATTTGGTAGGTGTTTATAAAGGACTTCGCATCCCCAGACCGATTCTTATGGATATATTCCGAAAGGGACTTCCACTGATGTTCAACGAAATGATGTGGGCGACCGGTATGGCTACCATCGCGCAATGTTATGCCATTCGTGGACTGGAGGTTGTTGCTGCACAAAATATTTCCTCCACTATTTCAAACCTGTTTAATATTGTTTATATCCAGCTTGGGGGCTGCATTTCCATTATCGTCGGACAAAAATTGGGTGCCGGAGAATTAGAAGAAGCCAAAGATTATGATAATAAAATTATTTTCTTTGATGTTATTTCCTGTGCGGTTATCTCCGTTATTATGATTCTTCTGGGTGGTCTTTTCCCTGAAATCTACAAAACAGAAGCCAGCATCAAAGCGCTGGCTAAAAGCTTTATTATTATTTCGGCATTAGTAATGCCATTGTGTGCATTCTCTCACTGCAGTTATTTTACTTTGCGTTCCGGCGGGAAAACGATTATCACGGTTCTTTTTGACAGTGTCTTCACCTGGGTGATTGTAATTCCATTTGCCTATGTGCTGGCTCACTTTTCGACGCTTTCTATTACCAGCATCTTTTTCCTGGTAAGCTTTACGGAAATCCTCAAAGTAGTTATTGGATATTTCATGGTCAAAAGTAATGTCTGGCTGCAAAATATTGTTAATGATTGTAATTAATTTTCTATCTTGGCAGCTTTACGCTGCTCCTTTTCCTCTCGATTGCGGATACGCAGTTCTTTAAAGAACTGCGTCAGCATATGAGAGCATTCTTCTTTCAAAACACCTCTTTTTACCCTTACCTGATGGTTAAATTCCGGCATTTCAAGAATATTCAGAATGGAACCCCCACAACCGGCCTTTGGGTTCATACTGCCCATGACTACTTCATCGATTCTTGCCTGAACAATTGCTCCTGCGCACATCTGACAGGGTTCCAGTGTCACATAAAGTGTACATCCCTCCAGGCGCCAGTCACCTACTTTTTTGCTTGCTTTATTTATTGCGGTAATTTCCGCATGGGCAAGGGTGTTTTTGTCTGTGTTCCTGCGATTATAACCTCTTCCTACGATTTCACCCTGATAAACTATGACACATCCAATCGGCACTTCCCCCAAGGCATACGCTTTCTTTGCCTGACGAAGTGCTTCTTTCATATATTTTTCATCATCTGTTAATTGTTTTCTCACATGTTGCTCCTTATCTATCCATCAACGCCACGAAGAAATACCTTGTTTTTCATACACGAATCTGCATTTAGCTGTTGTACAAAGTTACGCAGTTCCTCATCCTGATATCCATGATAACAAATTCCTGATGTTGTTTTCTCTGCAAGCAATTCTCCACTGTCTTCAAACTGTTGCAGGAAATATTGGGGACTGCCTTCTATCCAGCAACAGATTTCCTGTAATTTTTCCAGCGTATGAAGTTCTTTTACCACTGTTGTACGGAATTCATAAGATATGGAAGAATGCTTCAGCAATTCCACGGATTCCTTTATTGAAAGAACATCCATTTCCGGACAACCTGCTGTGTCAGGATATTCGGAAGGTATATTTTTGATATCCATCGCCACATAATCAATCTGATGTGCATCTAAAAGCTTTTGCAAAAGTTTCGGATGGGAACCGTTGGTATCCAGCTTAATCGCATATCCAAGTTCTTTTATTTTTGCAAGAAATTCCGGCAAATCCTGCTGAATGGTAGGTTCCCCACCCGTAATGCAAACCCCGGACAGGATTCCTTTTCTTTTCTTCAAAAAAGAAAGAATCTCCTCTTCCGAAAACATTTCCTGTGACAACGGGCTTAAAACCAGCCCTGCATTATGGCAAAACGGACACCGAAAATTACAGCCTCCTGTAAAAACAGTGGCTGCCACCCGTTCCGGATAATCCAATAATGTTGTTTTATTTAATCCGCTAATTAACATTGACAAAGACTCCTAAAACCCATATACTACTAATTAGTCTTTAACCGCGTGGCTTTGTTTTTAAGGAGCTGCTGTAGCTGCCCAGAATAAGTGGCGCTAACGGTTGGGTCTTACGCAATGGAAACTGCGAACCGTGTCAGGTTGGGAACAAAGCAGCACTAAGCAGAACCTTCCATGTGCCGTAAGGGTGCCTGGCCTCAGTCAACTGTTTTGGTAACGTACAGCAGTTCCTTAAGGACATAGAATGCGGTTATTTTTTATTATAGCGTCGTCTTATAGGAATCGCAAGTAATAACCAAAGCTTCCGGTTTCACATTCTTTTTCACAAATAAACTTTGTAAATCCAAACATTTCTGCGACCTCTTCTTCTCTCTGATGATATATTCCCGGAATTCCAACTGCCGTATTTTCCTCTTTTGTCGAAAACAGAATCACAATATATTTGTAATTCATCAGTCCGTGTATCAGAAAGCTGTTATTGATTATTGCCTTTACTTCATCCGGTAAAAATTCAAGCTCCTCATATCGTACAAAATATAGTTCCCAATTGTCTATCTGCTCTGCACTTTTTTTGCAATGTTTTACGACACGCTCCCATTTCTTTTTGGAATCCACATTTTCCCGGCTTATCGCACTCGTTTTCTCCCCTTGCATATCCTCATCATCCTGAATCAGAATCTCATTCTTATCAAATCGTAATCGTATTTCGCCATTTTCCGGAATTGTTGTCCGGTTTCTCCAGTTTATCTCTACATTCCACTGATCATCCGTAGCAACTATCCGTACGTTTCCTGCCATTTCCCTCTTTTTTTCTTTTGAATTCTTATATAAGTAATAATTTTTCTTGCAATACATAAAAACACCCCGTCGTGTAAATATAGTTTGTACTACTATATTCACGCGACAGGGTGTTCATTCCTTTCAAGGTAACAATCAAACCCCAAGGTTATCAAGATACTTCATATAATTATAAACCATCATTGCAATCTTAAATGTTAATGCATCATCAAAGGTGCGCACATCCAGTCCTGTTGCCTTTTCCAGTTTTTCAATTCGATATACGAGTGTATTTCTATGGATAAATAACTGCCTGGAGGTTTCCGATACATTCAGATTATTTTCAAAGAACTTATATGCTGTAAAAATAATCTCTTCGTCCAATTCTCCCGGATTACTGTCACCAAAGATTTCTCTAATAAAAATTCTGCAGAGATTCGTTGGTAATTGATAAATCAAACGACCAATTCCAAGTGTCGCATACGAATTCACCCTTTTTTCTGCATAAAAGATTTTGCCTACATCAATTGCCATCATAGCCTCTTTATAAGACTTTGATACGTCCTTCAGCTCCTGTACCATCGTTCCGTAAGCAACACGGACATTCGTCATTGCTTCTGCACTGATTGTATCGACAATGCTTTGCGCAATCTGCTCAATCTCATTATAACCGTCTGTGTCTGCCAATGCTTTAATCAGAATCACATACTTCTCATCTACTTCTGTGACAAAATCTCCCGCCTGCTGGGAAAACATGCCCTTCAAAAGCTCTTTTACGACAGCATCGTCTTCATTGCCGGATTCTATCAGATAAACCACTCTCGGAACAACTGCTTCAATATGAAGCTTCTTTGCTCTGCTATATACATCTACCAAAAGAAGATTGTCCATCAAAAGATTCTGGAAAAAATTATTACGGTCAAAGCGTTCCTTATATGCACCAAATAATTGCTGTATCTGACTGACCGCAATCTTTCCCACCATATAGGAATCATCATTTGCTCCGCATGCAATCAGAACATAAATCAATTCACCTTCATCCGTTATCTTAAGTAAATGATTTTTTCCGATTACCTGACTATCTGCAGGTGATGTAATAAAATTGCGAATCATATCACCGGTCACTTCTATATTTTCAGAGGTAGAAGCCACTTCGATTCCGTCAGAATCATAAATGCATAAATCCACCTTTGTAATTCCATGTAATTCTTCGATACAATTTGTCAATATCTGGGTAGATACCATTGCCGTTCCCCCTTTAAACCTTCTTTTTATGGCACATTAAAATGTTAGAAAAGAAAAGGGATGCCAAATCGGCATCCCTTATAAAACATACTAGTTTGTAATAACCTGTTCGGTTTCCTTATCGAATACATGAATCTTTTCAACATCGAAAGCGAACTTAACAGTATCGCCAGGTCTAGCTGTTGTACGGGAATCAACTCTTGCAGTGATAGGGAATTCAGCCAAATCAAAGTATAAGTAAACTTCTGCACCAAGCAATTCATAAACCTTAATGGTAGATTCAAATACACACTTGGATGTTTCAATAAACATTTCGGAATCATATACATCTTCCGGACGAATACCAAATGTAACAGTCTTTCCTGCATAACCACCTTCGATAAGCTTCTTAGCTTTTGCTGGAGGAAGAGGAATCTTATTACCAGCAACCTTAAGGCTTACTGCATCACCCTCTACTTCAACTTCAGCATCAAGGAAGTTCATCTGAGGAGATCCCATAAATCCTGCTACGAATAAGTTGCCTGGCTTCTCATATAAGTTCTGAGGAGTATCAACCTGCTGGATAACACCGTCCTTCATAACTACGATTCTATCACCAAGTGTCATAGCTTCTGTCTGGTCATGTGTTACATAGATGATGGTTGTACCTAATCTCTGATGTAATTTTGCAATTTCGATACGCATCTGTACACGTAATTTTGCATCCAGGTTAGAAAGAGGTTCGTCCATAAGGAATACCTTAGGATTACGAACGATTGCACGTCCCATAGCAACACGCTGTCTCTGTCCACCGGACAAAGCCTTCGGCTTACGATCAAGAAGTGGAGTTAAGTCAAGAATCTTAGCTGCTTCCTTAACCATCTTATCAATTTCAGCCTTCGGAACTTTTCTTAATTTCAAACCGAATGCCATATTGTCATATACAGACATATGTGGATACAAAGCGTAGTTCTGGAATACCATTGCGATATCACGGTCCTTCGGCTCTACATCGTTTACTACTCTGTCACCGATTTTTAATTCACCGGAAGAGATTTCTTCCAAACCAGCAATCATACGAAGTGTAGTAGACTTACCACATCCTGAAGGTCCTACGAAGATGATAAATTCCTGATCCTTGATTTCAAGGTTAAAATCCTTAACGGCTTCAAATCCGTTAGAATATACTTTACAGATATTTTTTAAAGATAAACCTGCCATTTTATTTCCTCCTTAAATTTTAGAAAGTTCTCTTAACAGTTTTTAGTATACAAAAGAATAGTGGCCTTGACTATGCCACTATTCCACAAAGATTTCTTTTTTTCAATGGGCACATTGTACAGTCCCCTTATTTTCTATCACGGTCGTCAAAGAATGCAAGCTGATTCTTTCCGCGTTTTTTCGCTTTATACAGCGCCGCATCTGCTGATTTATACAGTGTATCAAAATCATTACCATCACTTGGGAAAATCGCCGCACCAATACTTGCAGTAGCGGAGTATTTTACGTAATCACCCACCTGGAAGTGCCGGAAAAAGTACACCAGCTTCTGTGCTTCCCGTAAGGTATTGGAATCGTCCTTAAGGTTCTTAAGGAAAATCGTAAACTCATCACCACCGGTACGTCCAATGATATCGGTAACGCGGAAGTTGATTCCAATCTGTCTGCCAAGCTCACGTAATACTTCATCACCAAAGGCATGTCCCATGGTATCATTTATCTTCTTAAAATTATCAATGTCAAGAACAAACATCATTGCAAGAGAATTTGGACATTCTGCCATGTATTCTTTAATCTTACGCTCTGTTGCAAGCTTATTATCCAGACCCGTAAGCAAATCGGTATCTGCTTTTTCTTTCAGTTCATTGCTGCTCTTAATACCTGTAATTCTACTGCAAATGTTAATTACCAGTACAATCACAATTGCTGCAATCACCAGAATCAGCATCTGGTTTACGCCTTTGTAAGCACGATTGTATAATTGTTTTTGTGCAACATTGACATATCTCTGATTTACTCCGATTACAACAGACCAGCAGTGATTTCCGATTGGACAATATACAATCGTTCTGTTATCCAGTCCTGCTTCAAGATGCATACATCCGGGCTGTCCAATTCGAATGGACTGTTGTACTCTTCCAATTTCTTTTTCATAACCTGCGTCAACGCTTTCCCAAATATTACTCTTTTCAAAAAATCCGGAACCCGTTTCCGTTGAACTGAGGATATTTCCCTCATCATCCAAAAGTGCTGCAAAGGATGCCTGGTCAAATTCCTGATTTACCTTCAACATCGTGCGAACACTCTTTATCGGATAAAACAGTAACAGCTTGTTCTCACTGTCAGGGATTGCCATGGTAAGCAACAGGGCTCCCTCATCTAGATAACCCATATTTTCTACATATTGATAATGGTAGCCTTCTACCGTTTTACATTCGTCATAATATCCATACTGGGAAATTGCAATCATTTCCCCTTTATTTGTATACGCATTTCCATTCTGATAGCCTATCATAGCTGCCGAAAATTCAGACCCCTGAACAGTCGCTTTCAGAATTTTTTCAATATCCTCTCTGTTACTTGCAGAAGAGATTGCCTGAACCGCCACTGAACCTACGGAATATGCTTCATTAAATTTTTGTTCAAGCTTAGCACCATATTTCTGTGCTACTGTAATCATATTCTTTTCATTGAGTTCTGCGGCATCGGTCTTAATATCCGAAACAAAATGGATATAAAGAAATAGTAGTGCAATAAATGTAACGACAAACGGTGCCAGCAATTGAAGAAATATTTTCTTCCATTCCTCTTTCATCTCTCGTCCTCCCCCTACTACAAATAGACGGAATTACTTGTCAGACTGTTCCTCATCTACTGGAATTGTCCATTCCTCATCAGAAACAGGTTGTTCCTCTTCAGGTTCAAATCTTTTAAATGTCTTATTATAAAGTGCTGCACACATCATAGATGGCCCTGATAATCCAAAGCAAAATACAATTGGCAGAATATATGGCACAAAAATCGCCAACGCTAACGGGATCATCCAGCACACTACCATAAGTATTGTTTTAGGTAATGTCATGATTCCCATCAGTAAAGAGTTCTTAAATGTATTCCGGATAGTATTCTCAAAACGCGCCAATACCGGAAAAACATGCATCAACGCAAGCACAATCATAAAAGTTGCTACATACAGAAAAATTCTCAACCAGTTCGGAAATTCCGCACTGGAAAAGAAGAAAATCATATAGTCTCCAAAAATGATTGCTATTATCACCAGAATAATAAGCCAGATAATCGTTGCCTGCTTGAAATTCTGTTTAAATGATTTAAAAAAGTCCTTTACGATGTAGCATTCTTCATCGCGTACCATTTTTAAAGTCACATAACTCATAGCTGTCAGGGAAGCCCCGATGGTCACCACCGGAAGACAACACACAAACGTAATCAGATTTAAAATCAACAAATCAGCCATCTTGGACAAAAAGACCATAAGCGGACTGTCTAAATTAAATAATCGGCTCATTTCATCATTTCCTTTATAGCAATAATTCCATGGGAGTATAAATAATTCCGTCTGCCTGGGTTTCTTCTCCCAAATCCCGGAACCCAAGCTTATGATAAAATCCTACTGCATATGGGGATGCATTCACTGTCAATCGCTGTTTATCCAATTCATTTCGTACATAATTGCTCATCTCGGTAACAAGTGCACGTCCCACGCCATGATAGTGATAATCTTTATCCACAAAAAGTAATGACACATGGTTTTCATCCCGTAAAGCGATAACACCTATTATTTTCTCTCTTACATGTGCCACCATTACCTGATACTTGCCTATATCAAACATCCTTTTTAACATGGTATCTGTAATAAATTGCCGAAAGCTTTCAATACCCTGTTCGGAATAAATATCCGATTCAAATTCAAGAAATGTTTTCCAGACGAGACTGATAATTTCTTCCCATTCGTCTGCTTTTGCAAATCTGGTTTTAAAGAAAATCTCTTCCTCTTCCATTTCGTCTGCCTCACATCGTATCACTAAGTTAAAGTATACCAGATATAGTGCCAACTTACAAGGAAGCCTCTATATTTTCTCTCTTTTACAATTCCTTTTTATTATACCACAATTCTGATTATAATGCTAGTACCTAAGTACCAGAAAATACATTTTGTACCGTGTCCGCTACAGATTCTTTGACATAATCTGCAAAATCACTTGCCACATTGGTTGCGGCTTCCTTTACGACATTTGAAACCGCGTCCTGAACATGCTCTACACAATCTGCACCATATTCGTCATACAGCTTCTGTGCCTCATCCACAATGGTATCTGCAGATAACCCCAGTGACTCTAATTGTTCCACCGTATCTACAATTTTCTGTGCATCCTCCACCTGAAGCTCTACACCAAATTTTTCTTTGCCTTCTGCAATTGCCTGATTAAGTCCATCTGCGGATTTCAATGCTCCACTATCGACCTTTTCCTTTGCAAAGTTAAGTACTGCATTGGCTGTATCACTGTCCACATTCTTTACCAGCTGTCCAATCTGACCGGTAAATTCCTGTGCTGCAGCAGTAACTTCCGCATAATTAACTTCCTTTTGCGAATAGTACTGCTTCCCCATAAATCCAAGATATAGAGCAGCGCCCACAACGCAAACCGTTACTATAAATAAAAATGCTTTTTTCACTAATATTCCTCTACACGTTCCATCAGCCATGAATAAATATCTTCATATATTTCATGGCGTATTGGCTCATTCAAAATCTCATGACGTTCTTTTTCATATATTTTCAAAGACGTCCGTTCCATACCTACCTTCTGGAAATCTCCCTGTGCCTTGCGAACCCCATTTCCATAATTTCCAACAGGGTCTGCCCCTCCGGCAATAAACAGAACCGGCAGTTCTTTTGGCATCTGTTTCAGATTTTCCTCCTGATTCAGGCGGTTAAGAAGGGTAAAAAGTGTACGGAATCCATTCAGTGTAAATGTAAATCCACATAACGGGTCGTCTACATACTTCTGTACTACCTTCTCGTCGGTACACAACCAGTCATAGGAAGTCTTTGGATTCGGAATCTTTTTATTGTAAGCACCAAATGCCATTCGATCAATCATTTTGGCTACATGCCTGGAGCCAAGAAAAAGTCTCTGAATCCACTCGATCCCCAGGCAAAGCTTTACTAAAGCCTGAGGCTGTGAACCGGTGCCGCACACAATCGCACCCTGAATTCCATTTCCATAGCGGAACAAATAATTCCGAAGAATAAAAGAACCCATGCTATGACCAAGTATCACATAAGGAATTCCCGGGTACTCTTCCTGATTCATTTTTTTGAGACGATGTACATCCCGCACAACAACCGTGCCCGGGTCCTGTTCACAAAAATATCCATACGTTCCGTTTTCCGGAACACTTTTACCATGTCCCAGATGGTCCTCTCCTGTGACCATGATACCCTTTTCGGCAAAATACTCTGCAAGCTCTTCATAGCGTTCCACATATTCTGCCATTCCATGCACAATCTGCAGAATACAGCAGATTTTCCCTTCCGGTATCCAGCGAACTGCATGAATTTTTGTTTTTCCATCCCTTGAATCAAATAAAAATTCTTCTTTTTTTACCATAAGCCTTCCCCATATGTTTTTGCTGTTGTTTTGAAATCCGTTAGCAGATTTCTGCTCCTGTCGTCATTTCCTTTTCCGGAACCATCAATGCCAGTTTTCCATCTTCATCCTCTGCGCAAAGAAGCATTCCTTCTGAAACTACCCCTGCAAGTGTTGCCGGCTTTAAGTTTACGAGCACCATAACCTTTTTCCCCACCATTTCTTCGGCGCTGTAATGCTGTTTAATTCCGGATACAATCTGTTTTACCTGGCTTCCAATACGAACCTTGGAGCAAAGAAGCTTTTTGGACTTTGGTACTTCTTCACAGGCAATAATTTCTCCTACCTGGAACTGCATTTTTGCAAAGTCATCATAAGAGATTTCTTCTTTTGGCTCTATATCAATCACCTTCTGATCTTCTTTCTTCTCTTCTTTCGGATTGCGGGCTTCATACATTGCTGTAACTTTTTCCATAACCTCTTCCACCTTCTGTCTTGCAAATAAGATTTCCGGTGTTTCTGTTACCTTTTTGCCACTTTCATACAAACCAAACTTCTCGCAGTCTTCAAAGCTTCTCAAAGAAGTATTCAGCTGTTTTACGATTTTTTCTGCTGTTTCCGGCATAAAAGGCTCTAACAGAGAAGCTCCGATGCAAATGCTCTCCACGAGATTATAAAGCACGGTAGCCAGACGGTCTTTCTTGGCTTCATCCTTAGCAAGTACCCATGGTTCTGTTTCATCGATATATTTATTGCATCTCTTAAATAATGCAAAAATTTCTGTAATTGCATCTGCCACACGAAGCTCATCCATCTTGGCAGATACTTTTGCAAACGTACCTGTAACAACTGCTTTCAAATCATCGTCAACCGGTTCTGCTGCCTTTTTGTCAGTAACAACGCCGCCGAAATATTTATTACTCATGGAGACAGTACGGTTTACAAGGTTTCCAAGCGTATTCGCCAGTTCTGCATTCGTACGTTCCGTTACAAGTTCCCAGGTAATATTTCCATCGTTATCAAATGGCATCTCATGAAGTACATAATAGCGGACTGCATCTACTCCGAAAAAGTCTACCAGATCATCTGCATAAATAACATTTCCCTTAGACTTACTCATCTTATCATTGTTCATCAAAAGCCATGGATGTCCAAATACCTGCTTTGGCAGTGGTTCTCCAAGTGCCATCAGGAAAATCGGCCAGTAAATGGTATGGAAACGGATAATATCTTTTCCAATCAGATGAAGGTCTGCCGGCCATAACTTTTTGTACTGTTCCGAGCTCTCTCCTTCACAATCATAACCAATTCCGGTAATGTAATTCGTAAGTGCATCCAGCCATACATAAATGACATGTTTCTCATCAAAATCAACCGGGATTCCCCACTTGAAAGACGTTCTGGATACACACAAATCCTGGAGTCCCGGAAGCAGGAAGTTATTCATCATTTCATTCTTACGGGAAACCGGCTGAATAAACTCCGGATGTGTATTAATATGCTCAATTAACCGATCCGCATACTTGCTCATTTTAAAGAAATATGCTTCTTCCTTTGCCGGTTTTACTTCTCTTCCGCAGTCCGGACATTTTCCGTCCTTGAGCTGTGATTCTGTCCAGAACGACTCACAAGGAGTGCAGTACATTCCTTCGTAAGCGCTTTTATAAATATCTCCCTGCTGATACAGCTTCTTAAAAATTTTCTGCACCTGCTTTTCATGGTCTTCATCCGTCGTTCTGATAAATTTATCATAAGAGGTATTCATCAAATCCCATATTTTGCGAATAGTTCCTGCGGTTCCGTCCACAAACTGTTTCGGGGTAATTCCTGCCTCCTGTGCTTTTAATTCAATCTTCTGTCCATGTTCATCCGTTCCTGTCTGGAAGAACACATCATAGCCATCTTTTCTTTTAAATCTGGCAATACTGTCAGCTAACACGATTTCATAACTGTTTCCGATATGAGGTTTTCCTGACGTATATGCAATGGCTGTTGTAATGTAATATTTTCCTTTATTGCCCATGATGTTCCTTTCCATGCATATTCGTATCTTGTCATTACGTTGCAATTTTCTGTAATTTCCCGCTAATATGCATATATATTTAATTCTATCCAAAAGGGCGTGTGATGTCAATTCATACAAGCGGATTTTCCCATTTTGTGGTAAACTATTGACAGGTCATTTAACAAAAATATGAGGTTCCCTATGTTGACAACAATACTGTTTTTTCTTACAGACACTTTTTACCAGGAAGTGCACGCAAATGAAAGCATTCTTTTTGACGCTATACGTGAGAGCTGTCCTCAGCCAGAAGCTCTTCAACTGGTTATGATACCCGTTTCAAAAATGTCTTCTTTCTCCATCGGAGATATTTCCACAACGCTCCTCATTACCGATTCTTCCGATGCGTTAAATCATCTCATAAAAGAGGGATTTTTTACGATTGCATTATATCATTCCCAAAACCGTTCCGAGGATTTTTCTGCCACTCCGTATGCGGTAGAGGATCTGTTTGCCCTGACATATGACTCTTATGAAAAAGCATATCGGCGTCTTGCCGGTCTTCCCTGGGAAATTCTGCGTACTTCCAATCTGATTTTACGGGAGAGCACGCTGGATGATATTGATGCATTTTATAAGATATACGAACATCCTGCCATAACAGAATATATGGAAAATTTATTTCCGGAGCGTGACGAAGAATGTGCTTATTTAAAAAACTATATTGAGAAAATTTACGGTTTTTATGGATTTGGATTCTGGACGGTCATCCATCGTTCCACCGGAAGCGTCATCGGTCGTGCCGGTCTGAGTGTCCGTGAAGGTTATGAACTTCCGGAACTTGGATTTGTTACAGACATTAACTTCCAGCATCAGGGGTTCACTTATGAAATTTGCCGTGCCATCCTTACGTATGCCAAAGAAGAGTTATTTTTCCCCGAAGTACAGGCATTTGTCCATCCCGGGAATAAAAATTCCATTCGTTTGTTGACGCGGCTCGGATTTCAGCCAATGGAGCAGGTTCTTATCCGTAACGTTCCACATATCCGTTACCTTTGCCATACATGAAATACTGGAAGTCCCCGCTTTCCTATGTTACAATAGAAAACGTAATTTTATTTTATTCTTAAATGAAAGGAATGTATCTTATGGCACAAAATCCAATTGTCACTTTTACCATGGAAAACGGAGATGTCATGAAAGCAGAGCTTTATCCTGAAATTGCACCGATTTCCGTAAATAATTTTATTAGCCTAATTCAGAAAAATTTCTATGATGGTTTAATTTTCCACAGAGTCATTCGTGGATTTATGATTCAGGGCGGTGACCCGGAAGGAACCGGCATGGGTGGTCCCGGATACAGCATCAAGGGTGAATTTGCACAGAACGGCTTCAAAAATGATTTAAAGCATACCGAAGGTGTTCTCTCTATGGCAAGAAGCATGATGCCAAACTCCGCAGGTTCACAATTCTTTATTATGCATAAAAACTCTCCACATCTGGATGGTTCCTATGCTGCATTTGGAAAAATCATCGAAGGAATGGATGTTGTAAACAAAATTGCAGAAACTGCAACGGATTACAGCGACCGTCCTCTCGAAGACCAGCGCATGAAAACCGTTACTGTTGAAACATTTGGTGTGGAATATCCTGAACCGGAAAAGTATTAAGTGTATAAAGACCCCTAAAAAGGGAGGATGCCAAGCAAAACTGGTTTTGCTTGGCATTTATTATGAAAAAGTTATTAATAAATCAATTACTTTGTTGTAAGCTTTTTTATTTGTTCTGTATCTTATGCTCTTAGTATAGGATGGGAAAATGTCTAAAGGATGATACGTAAATGAAGATTTTTGAAATAATTTGTAAACAAATTATGAACACACAAAAAGTGGAAGCCGAAGCTTCCACTTTAATTTTTGCTTATTTACCGTAATATTTAAGCCTTTCCGTCAGAACCAAGAACATGAAGAATCTTATGAGCAACCATATCCTTAACAGCCTGACGAGCTGGCTTTAAGTACTGACGAGGATCGAAATGATCCGGATGTTCTGCAAAGTACTTACGGATGTTACCTGTCATAGCAAGACGGATATCGGAGTCGATATTAATCTTACATACAGCAAGTTCAGCAGCCTTACGAAGCTGTTCTTCCGGAATACCAACTGCATCCGGCATATTTCCACCGTACTGGTTAACCATCTTAACAAATTCCTGAGGAACAGAAGAAGAACCATGAAGTACGATAGGGAATCCAGGTAATCTCTTAATACATTCTTCCAAAACGTCGAAACGAAGTGGAGGTGGAACAAGAATTCCATCTGCATTACGTGTACACTGAGCAGCTGTAAACTTGTAAGCACCATGAGAAGTTCCGATTGCGATTGCAAGAGAGTCACATCCTGTTCTGTCAACGAACTCTTCAACTTCTTCCGGGCGGGTATAAGCTTCTTTACCAGCTTCTACAACTACTTCATCTTCGATACCTGCAAGAGTACCTAATTCAGCTTCTACTACTACGCCGTGAGCATGTGCATACTCAACAACCTGCTTGGTAAGAGCGATGTTGTCTTCAAAGGACTTTGAAGAAGCATCGATCATAACGGAAGTAAATCCGCCATCGATACAGGACTTACATAATTCAAAGCTATCACCATGGTCTAAGTGAAGAGCGATTGGAATCTGAGGATTCTCAATAACTGCTGCTTCTACTAATTTTACAAGGTAAGTATGATTTGCATATGCACGAGCTCCTTTAGATACCTGAAGAATAACAGGGCTGTTTAATTCGCCAGCAGCTTCTGTAATACCTTGTACGATTTCCATGTTGTTTACGTTGAAAGCTCCGATAGCGTATCCGCCATCATATGCCTTCTTGAACATTTCTTTTGTTGTTACTAATGGCATTTTTTTATCATCCTTTCTTTATATAAAATTATAATATCCTAGACGTTACATATTATAACCGATTCGCCTGGAAATGAAAACCAAAAATTGAAAATTCTTTACGGGACTTTTATCTGTAAGGCTTCTTTTTCATTTTTTATATGCACATTCTGATGATTTCCACCAAATTCTCCATCCAGAGTCCATGGAATTTCTTCCTCTGAAATTATCTCCATTTCCTGTGTTTTGAAGCAATACATACTCTCTGTGCTGATGTTCCGGTTCAAAAGAGAAGCCATAATCTGATTGATTTCCAATGGATTTGTCGGTCTTTTAATCAGGGTAACTTCAAATTTTCCATCATCCAGACGTACATTTTTTCCTGTAATATTCTTAAAACCACCGACTGAAGTGGAGTTTGTAATCATTCCATACAAAAAATCATCCTCTACATCGAGTTCTGCACATTTGATATGCAAATGATAGGATTTTATGTTGGAAAGGCTTTTGACTCCCTCCAGCAGATATGCCATATGACCAAGTACATTTTTCATATCCTGTCTTGTTGCATAGGAAACTTCGGTAAACAGACCAAATGCCGCAATATACACAAAATAGTCATCATTAAACACACCCACATCACATGCGAACGGTTTTCCCCACACAACAACATCCGCAGCAGCCGACATATTTCGCGGAATCCGAAGACTTCCTGCGAAATCATTTGTGCTTCCGGCAGGTACATAACCGATGGGAATGCGTTCCTCACACTGCATCATCCCCGTTACCACTTCATCAAGTGTTCCATCCCCGCCACAACAGGCAATCATATCATAATAATCTTTTTTTCTGCCGGTAACCGCCTTTATGCCATCTCCGGCAAACTGGGTCGGATATGCAGTAACTTCATATCCTGCCTTTGCAAACGTATCAATAATATCAAGGAGATTGCTCCGAATTTTTTCTTTTCCTGCTTTAGGATTATAAACAAATAACATTTTCTTTTTGTCCATAGCGTTTTTCCTCTAAAGTAAGAATTATTTTTATCAAAAAAGAGCCATAGTATTGCCATAGATGACAATAAAACAGCCCTTCTTCATGTCTTTTTATTTTGTTTCGGAATTGCTCAGGTAATCTTCCATACCTGCCATTGCCTGCTCTTCGTCGGGACCGTCTGTAACGATTTTTACTTCGGCTCCTTCTCCAAGTGCAAGGCTCATCATACCCATAATGCTTTTTGCATTTACCTTTTTGCCTTCTGTTTCAAGATATACAGAACTGTCATACTGACTCGCTACCTGTACAAGCATGGCAATTGGTCTTGCTTCCAATCCACCGGTTAATTGAATTTTAATAGACTTTTCCATCATAATGTTTTGTCTCCTCCTTTACACCCTAATCCTTTCAGCGAGTTCACTCAATTTGCGTAATCTATGATTGACGCCGGATTTACCAACCGGCGGATTAAGGTATCTTCCCAACTCCTGTAAAGAACTCTCCGGATGTTCCAAACGCACTTCTGCCATTTCACGCAGTTGCTCCGGCAGATTCTGCATTCCATAATGTTTCTGAATATAAATAATATCCTCAATCTGCTTGCTGGCGGCATGTACCGTTTTTGAAATGTTTGCCGCTTCACAATTTACTTTACGGTTCACAGAATTGCGCACTTCTTTTTCAACCCGAAGGTTTTCCAGATTCATCAGAGAAATTCTCGCTCCGATTACATTCAAGAGGTCTACAATTGCAGAACCTTCTTTCATATATACTACATAATGATTTTTTCTGCAAATGATTTTTGTTTCCAAATCAAAATGAGCAATCAGTTCCTGCAGCATTTCTGCCTGTTCTTCTATTTCACAAACAAATTCCAAATGATATGCTTTGTTTGGGTCACTCATCGAACCGACACAAAGAAATGCACCGCGTAAAAAGGCTCTTTTACAGCAATTCTGCTTCAAAATCAAAGGATTTTGAACCACCTTGTCCACGCACTCATTTATCATAATGTTTTTTTTCCACAATGTAAAGTATTTTCTTTCGTAGCCAAAAATCGCGAGTGCCTGATATTCTGCCAGCTTACAATGTCTGGAAGACGGAATGACCTTTTCCAGTTCTTCTTTTACCTGTGATGAAAATGACATAAAAAAATCCTCTATATCGTCTGTCCCAAATCACGATGTAACATCTTCAATCCATAATCGCCCTGATTTTTCAGCTGCTCATACAGACTGTTTGCCAGGGTTACGCTTCGATGTTTCCCTCCGGTACAACCGATTCCGATAACCAGTTGATTCTTTCCCTCTTTCACATAATTGGGAATCAGAAATTGAAGCATATCCATTAATTTATCAATAAAAATATGTGCCTCCGGGAAGCTGAATACATAATCCTGTACTTCCTTTTCATTCCCCGTTTTATGGCGTAGTTCTTCAATATAAAACGGATTCGGCAAAAATCTCACATCAAACAGCAAGTCCACATCAGCCGGAACCCCATATTTAAATCCAAAGGAGAGAATCGTAACCATAAGATTATTGTATTTCTCATTTTCCACAAAAATCCGGTTAAGTTCTTCCTTTAACTCTCTTGTCAAAAGTCTTGAAGTATCAATCACATAGTCGGACTCTTCCCGTATTCCTTTCAGAATTTCACGTTCCATGTGAATTCCATCTTCAATTCTGCCAATGGAAGACAACGGGTGAACCCGTCTGGTTTCCTTATAGCGCTTCAAAAGCTCCGCATCCCCGGCATCCAGAAATAAAATCTCAAAAGGATAGCCGTTTTCCCGAAGTGTCTGAAGCGCCTTTCGTGCATCTTCAAACGGCTGGTCCGCACGCACATCAAGCCCCAAAGCCACTTTTGTCACTTCGCTGTTCGGCATGGCAATCAATTCTACGAATTTTTCAATTAACGGAACCGGAAGATTATCTACACAGTAAAAACCTGCGTCCTCCAACATACGGAGTGCCGTACTTTTTCCTCCGCCGCTCATTCCTGTTACAACCACAAAACGCATATTAAAAATCTCCAAGAAAAATAACTTCTGTTTCCAGCGTCACTCCAAATTTCTTTTTAATTCTTTCCTGTACTTCCTGTATTACTTCTGCCACATCTGCTGCGGTAGCTTTTCCCTTATTAATCACAAATCCACAATGCTTTTCCGAAACACCGGCGCCCCCAATGGAGTAACCGCGTAACCCGGCATCCATAATCAGCTTTCCTGCATAATATCCTTCGGGACGTTTAAAGGTACTGCCGGCACTCGGATATTCCAATGGTTGTTTTTCTCTGCGTCTCCGGTTCAATTCTGCCATTCTGGCATGAATTTCTTCCCGGTTTCCCTCCTGCAAAGACAATTTCACCTGTAAAACAACAAACTTCCGGTTTTTGATTACACTATTGCGATAGGAAAATTCCATATCATCATTCGACAGTTCAAGAATTTCACCATCCGAATTCATGACACGAACCCATTCCACTACCTGTTTCATTTCACCATCGTACGCGCCGGCATTCATCACTACGCCGCCACCGATAGTTCCCGGAATTCCGGAGGCAAATTCAAAACCGGTAAGTCCGTGCTCACATGCAGCTCTTGCAACCTCTGACATTAAGCATCCGGCTTTTACCGTCATTGTTGTACCATCAACGGTAATATCTTTCATATTACCGGCAATCTGAAGAATAATTCCCTGGTATCCTTTATCTCCAACCAGCAGATTACTTCCATTTCCAATTATGAAATATTCTGTGCCCGTCTTCTGAAAATAGGGAATCAACGTCAATAGCTGTTCTTCACTTTTTATTTTCAAAAGTGCTTTTGCCTCGCCACCCACACGGAATGTCGTATGACGGCTCATGGGCTCATTCAATAAAATATCTTCTTCCGGAATATGTTCACATATATACTGATAAATTGCTGAGTCTAAAAATTTCACGCCGTTACCTGCCATTTTAAAGATCTAATACTAATTTAGCTGCGCCATAGATACCGGCATCATTTCCCAATGTTGCAAGTGCAAATTTTACATTTTTGTTACTATGGAAAACGTACTTGTCATAATATGGCTTCAAATAGTCAATCAAAACTTCTCCTGCCTTGGAAACGCCTCCTCCGATAACAATTGCTTCCGGATTTACTACCGTTGCAATTGCCGCAAGTTCTCTTCCAAGATAGTATCCGAATTCCTGTGCGATTTCCATTGCAAGTTCATCTTTTGCTTTTACAGCGTCAAAAACTGTTTTGGCTGAAATAGGTCCCTTACGTAAAACACTGTCTTTTTCGCTGGCTGCCAATTTACGTTTTGCAAGTCTGGTAACACCTGTTGCAGATGTATATTGCTCCAGACAGCCCTTATTTCCGCATCCGCAAACTTCTGTTTCATCATCTTCCACATGAATATGACCGATTTCTCCACCGGCTCCGGTTGCTCCGGTAAGCATTTTACCGTTGATAATAATTCCACCGCCTACACCGGTTCCAAGTGTAACAACAATCAGATTCTGTGCTCCCTTGCCGCCGCCTCGCCACATTTCTCCAAGGGCGGCAACATTTGCATCATTTCCTGCCATAACCGGAAGCTGAAGAATACCATTTAAGGTATCCCGAATACTGAATTCCCCCCAACCGAGGTTTGCTGCCTTATGCACGGTTCCTTCTACATCAATCGGTCCCGGTGCTCCTACACCAACACCCACAACATCCTTGCGTTCTATATTCTTTTCTTTGATTTTCTTTTCAATACTCTCGGCAACATCCGGAAGAATTTTGCTTCCATCATTCTCTTTTCGAGTTGGAATTTCCCATTTTTCAAGCAGATTTCCCTCGCCATCAAATAATCCAAGTTTTACGGTTGTTCCTCCAATATCTACTCCAAAAACATACTGACTCATTATCTGTAATACCTCTCTTTATTTTTATTATTCTTTTTGTGTTTTATTCCTAAATTTTGTACTTCTCTATTTAGTCTTCATCATCCTCATCACGTCTTCTGGTCAAAGATTCCTGTACTCTGCGGTAAAGCTCCTGTGCCGCATTGTATCCCATCTTTTTCTGACGGTGATTGATTGCTGCCGATTCACAGATAACGGCAAGATTACGTCCCGGGCGAATCGGAATGTTATGACATACTACCTTATTTCCGAGGTATTCTGTATATTCCTCTTCCAGACCCAGACGGTCATATTCCTTTTCTTTGTCCCAGTCTTCCAGACGGATTACCAAATCAATGTTCTGCGTATCTTTAACACTGGACACACCAAACAACGTCTTAACATCAATAATACCAATACCACGCAACTCAATAAAGTGCTTTGTAATATCCGGAGCAGAACCAACAAGCGTATCATCCGAAACTTTTCGGATTTCTACCGCATCATCCGTAACAAGACGGTGTCCTCTCTTTATCAGCTCCAGAGCTGCTTCTGATTTACCAATTCCACTCTCACCGGTAATCAGTACACCTTCACCAAAGACGTCTACCAATACCCCGTGAACAGAAATACAGGGTGCCAGCATGACATTCAGCCAACGAATAATCTCTGCCATAAATGCAGATGTTGCTTTCTTGGTAGAAAACAATGGGATGTTATGTTCTAGCGCAATTTCTTTAAACAATGGATTCGGCTGTAACTCTCTGCTAAAGATAATTGCCGGTATATCATAAGAAAGCAGTCTTGTAAAAATTTCCTTCTGCCGTGCTTTTGGTAAGCCCTCCATATACGTATATTCCACAAAACCGATTACCTGTAATCTTGTTTCCTCAAAGTGTTCAAAATAACCAGCCATCTGTAATGCCGGACGGTTAATATCCGGTTGTTTGATTTTAATTTTGGAAATATCAATTTCAGGTGTCAGATTTTCCAGCTTTAATTTTTCCACAATACTCTCAAGTTTTACGCTTGCCATACCCATAACTCCTTTTCCAAAGTGTCTTTGATTATTGTAACATACTATATTATGTTTGTGAATGAAAGAATTCGTAGATTCCCTGTGCCGTAGGGCGGTTCATTCCTTCCACTTCCATTAGCAAATCCACATCTGCCTGCTTCACTTCATCAATGGAACGGAAATGTCTCATCAATGCTTTTCTCCTGGCAGGACCAACGCCCGGAATTTCATCCAGAACCGATTTTACCTGTGCTTTGGAACGCAGTGATCGGTGAAACTCTATCGCAAACCGATGGGCTTCATCCTGAATTCTCGTAATCAGCTTAAATCCTTCACTATGACGGTCAATCGGAATCTCTTCATTTTGAAAATAAAGTCCTCTTGTATTATGGTGGTCGTCCTTTACCATTCCGCATACCGGAATATTCAAATGTAATTCCTCAAGAACCTGAAGTGCAATATTTACCTGTCCTTTTCCACCATCCATCAATAATAAATCCGGAAATTTTGTAAAACTTCCCAGCTCTTCATCCTTCTCTTTTTCTTTTAATTCTTTCTGCTCCTCCATGCCATGCAGAAATCTTCTGGTAAGAACCTCTCTCATGCAGGCATAATCATCGGGGCCCGACACCGTTTTTATTTTAAACTTACGATAATCACTTCTCTTCGGCTTCCCTTTTTCAAAAACTACCATGGAGCCTACATTAGCAAATCCACTGATATTGGAAATATCATATGCCTCCATGCGGTAAATATTCTCTAACTGAAGCAAATTGGCAATTTCCTTTACTGCGCCAATCGTTCTACCTTCTTCCCGTCGAATCCGCTCTTTATCTTTGCTCAAAATCAACTCTGCATTCTTGGCGGCAAGCTCTACCAGCTTTTCTTTTGAGCCGATTTTCGGAATTTTTACATAAACACGGCTCCCTTTTCGTTTGGTCAGCCACTGCTCAATCAGCTCTCTGTCTTCAATTTCCTCCGGAAGCATGATTTCTCTTGGAATAAACGGCGTTCCTGCATAAAACTGTTTTACAAAGTTTTGCAAAATTTCTTGCGGAGGCGTCTGTAACACATGTGTCATGTAAAAATGTTCTCTTCCAATCAATCTGCCCCCACGAACAAAGAAAACCTGAACCACTGCATCCTGCTCTTGTGAAGCAAGTGCAATAACATCCTTATCTTCTCCATCGAAATCTGTAATTTTCTGCTTCTCTGATATCTGTTTCACATTATTATATAAATCACGGTAACGAATTGCTTCCTCATACTCCAGATTTTCCGAGGCTTCCTGCATTTTTGCAACCAAATCTTTCAAAACATCCTGATAATTTCCATTCAGAAAACTAAGCGCCGATTTTACTCTTTCTCCATACTCTTCCCTGGAAATGTTTCCCTGACAGGGCGCTACACACTGATGAATATGATAATTCAGGCATGGACGGTCTACTCCGAAATCTCTCGGCAGATTCCGGTTACAGGTACGAAGCTGATACAACTTATTTATTAATTCAATCGTATCTTTTACCGCTGTCACATTTGTATAAGGTCCAAAATATCTGGAATGGTCTTTCTTCATCTGCCGGCTGAGCATTACTCTTGGATAGTCTTCTCCTACCGTAACCTTGATATAAGGATATGTTTTATCATCCTTTAGCATGGTATTGTATTTGGGACTATGCTCTTTAATCAGATTATTTTCAAGAACAAGCGCCTCCAGTTCTGAATCGGTTACAATATATTCAAATCGTGCAATCAGCGATACCATCTTGTCAATCTGCGGACCGCGTCCTACGATTTTACGAAAATAAGACCTGACACGATTGTGCAGGTCTATTGCTTTTCCGACATAGATAATCGTATCACGACTATCATGCATAATATATACTCCCGGGCTGTGCGGAAGTTTTTTTAATTCTTCCTGAAAATCAAACACACATTTCTCCCATTAATCCGAGTTTTCTTTTCCTTTATTCTTTATCCGCAGGCACATTTGAAAATCTTCCTCTGGAAACAGACTGCGAAGTCTCCGGTTCAGATGTTGTCTGTGATGACACTTCCTGAGAAATTGTTTCCTGTGGTGCTGCATTTTCGTCAGATGTTTCCTCTTTCACTTCATCTGAGGTAACTGTTTCTTCTTTGGCACTTTCTGACGCGGTATTCTCTGAAGTTTCCTTCTTTTCAGAAGCCGTATCATCTTCTTCCGGTTCCGGAATTCCTTTTTCTGCACGGTAAATCTTCATGAATTCTTTACCGCTGATCGTTTCCTTCTCAATCAGATGTGCTGCCAGCTTATCCATCAGTTCCCGATTTCCAGCAAGCATTTCTTTTGCCTCTTCATAGCATTGCTTCAGAAGATTCATGACTTCCGTATCCACGTCTGCTGCCGTCCGGTCACTACAGGTAAGCTTTGCACCGCCACCCAGATACTCACTCTCAACGGTTGCAAGTCCCATAAGTCCGAAACGGTCACTCATACCAAAACGGGTAATCATATTGGTTGCAATGTTTGTTGCCTGCTCAATATCATTTGCCGCACCGGTTGTTACGTTTCCAAAAACAATCTCTTCTGCGGCACGTCCACCCAAAAGACTAACCAGTCGATCGTGAAGTTCTTCCTTCGTCTGAAGATATTTCTCTTCCTCCGGAACATGCATTACATATCCCAAAGCTCCCATCGTTCTGGGAACAATGGTAATTTTCTGTACCGGTTCAGAGTTTTTCTGCAATGCGCTAATCAATGCATGACCAACCTCATGATAAGAAACAATCTTACGTTCTTCTTTACTCATAATCCGGTCTTTCTTTTCTTTACCAACCAGTACCTGCTCTACTGCTGCAAATAAATCCTTCTGGGTTACGTACTGTCTGCCCTTCTGAACTGCCATAATGGCTGCTTCATTAATCATATTTGCCAAATCTGCACCAACTGCACCACTTGTTGCAAGTGCAATCGCATCCAGATCTACGCTTTCATCCAAATGTACATCCTTTGCGTGTACTTTCAAAATCTCAACACGGCCCTTTAAATCCGGCTTATCTACAATAATTCTCCGGTCAAAACGTCCCGGACGAAGTAATGCTTTGTCCAGAATTTCCGGACGGTTCGTTGCACCAAGAACAAGAATACCCTTTGAGGTATCAAAACCATCCATTTCGGAAAGCAGCTGGTTTAATGTCTGCTCACGCTCTTCGTTTCCACCGCCATATTTACTGTCACGACTTCTACCAATCGCATCAATTTCATCAATAAAGATAATACATGGTGCATTTTTTGTTGCCTCTTTAAACAAATCACGTACACGCGATGCTCCGACACCAACATACAATTCAATAAAATCCGAACCGGATAATGAGAAAAACGGTACTTTCGCTTCTCCTGCTACTGCCTTTGCCAATAAGGTTTTACCGGTTCCGGGAGGTCCTACCAACAATGCTCCTTTTGGGAGTTTTGCACCGATGGATGCATATTTCATAGGATTATGCAGGAAATCCACTACCTCCTGTAGGGATTCCTTCGCCTCATCTTCTCCGGCAACATCTTTAAAGGTTATACCGGTTTCTTTCTGTACATAAACCTTGGCATTGCTTTTTCCTACACCCATTGGGCCACCGCCCTTGCTTACCTTACGGAACAGGAAGCTCAGCAATACCCACATGAGCAGAAACGGAAATACATATGATAACAGAAAGCCGAGAATCGCTCCCGAACCATCGGATACTCTTCCCTTTACCTCAACATCCTTATATTCCAGCAAACGATTGGTAAGCGTATCATTATCTTCTATCTTACCTGTATAATAGCTTACACTCGGACTCATTCCATACAGATATGACAATGGATTCTGTTTGCTTTCTTCAATTTTGGGCTGAATGTAAATGCGGTCTGAATCAATCGTAACGGATGCAACCTTATTTTCTTCCAGCATTGTTATAAATTCATTATAGGTAATCTCCTTCTCGGAAGAGCCTGACATGAAATTCATAAATGCACTCACAAGCAACAGAGAAATAAGTGCCGCAATAATAAACATAATAATGCTTTGTTTCTTGGGGTTCTTGGAAGGTCCCCCGTTATTTCCGTTATTGTTGCCTGACGGTCCATTGTTATTGCCTTGTCCGTTGTCATATTGGTTCAAATTCTGGTCGTTCATTTAGACTCCTCTTTCCTTACGCGCGTTCCTTTCTCGGTTCGCTCGTTAAATCTACTCCTAACTTTTTGAATATCTTAATATCGACATCCGAAAGCATTACGGATGTGTGTACCTGACATCCTTTTAACTTCGGAATCTGCTCCAATGCAATCTTTGCATTTTTGTCATTTAGAGCCGAAATGGAAAGTGCGATAAGGACTTCATCCGTATGAAGACGGGGATTTTTTCCTCCTAAGTATTTAATCTTCAATTTCTGAATCGGTTCAATGGCTTCCGGAGAAATCAGGTGTGTGTCATGTTCAACGCCACCAAGATATTTTAAGGCATTGAGCAGCAATGCTGCTGATGCACCTAACAGATCCGAGGTCTTTGATGTAATAATGGTTCCGTCCTGCAATTCAATTGCCGCTGTTGGTACGCCAAGCTTCTCTGCACGCTCATTCGCAGCAACGATTACCTTACGGTCACTCGGACTAATCTTAGCCTGATTCATAATCAGCTCGATTTTATATACTTCGTTCTCAGTTGCCTTATCATTTACTACGCCATTTAATGCGGTATAGTAACGACGGATAATTTCCATATTGGAGGCCTCACAGCAGGCATCATCATCAATAATGCAGTTACCTGCCATATTCACTCCCATATCTGTCGGAGATTTGTAAATACTTTCCCCATAAATTCCCTCAAAAATAGCACTTAATACAGGGAATATCTCAATATCTCTATTATAATTTACTGTAGTCTGTCCATATGCCTCCAAATGGAACGGATCAATCATATTAACATCATTTAAATCTGCTGTTGCTGCTTCATAAGCGAGATTGATTGGATGCTTCAATGGAATGTTCCAAATTGGAAATGTTTCATATTTTGCATATCCTGATTTGATGCCACGCTTACTGTCATGATAGAGCTGTGACAGACAGGTTGCCATTTTGCCACTTCCTGGTCCCGGTGCTGTAACTACAACGAGTGGGCGGGTCGTTTCGATATAATCATTCTTTCCAAAGCCCTCTTCACTGACAATCTTTGCAATATTAGAAGGATATCCTTCAATGATGTAGTGAAGATAAACCTTTCTCCCCTGCTTCTCCAGCTTTGCCTTAAATGCATCTGCAGCAGCCTGACCGGTATAGTGTGTCAGTACAACACTTCCCACATAAAGTCCTCTGCTTTCAAATTCCTTAATCAAACGCTGTACATCTACATCATAAGTAATTCCAAGATCTCCACGTACTTTATTCTTCTCAATATCTGCTGCATTTATAACTATAACAATCTCTGCGCGGTCAGACAGTTTCATCAACATCCGAAGCTTACTATCCGGTTCAAATCCCGGTAAAACTCTTGATGCATGAAAATCATCAAACAATTTACCGCCAAATTCCATGTAAAGCTTGTCCCCAAACTGACTAATTCTTTCCCGAATATGCTCTGACTGCATTTTCAGATATTTCTCATTATCAAATCCCACTCTCATAATTGTTGTCTTATTCTCCTCTTCTCATCCGTTACATATCGTCATTAATTGTAGCACAGCTCCTTTAATTATTCCATAAAAAGAAATGAAGCATCCGCAAAATTTTTCTTAAAATTTCATAAAAGAAAAAGACCTCTATCCATTTTGGAAATAGAGGCCACCATTTCTCATTTCTGTCAATACAGGATATTGCTCTGGAAATAAATGTTCCATTCTGCATTCCGTTGTTGCGCTCTCGATGTTTACCTTATTTTCAACTATATCGAAAAATTCCACTCCTACGATTTCCGTGTACACTTTGACAATTTTATGGAGCAACTATCTTTCTTCATTAACAGAAATGTCGAAAGAAAAATTTCTATGTCTGAAATACCGCTTGTAAAACTAAATTTTTTAAAAACCCTTACCATTTCATTTATAGTAAAGCTTTTACAAAAACGCACTCTTTTGCAACATTTTGTTACTAAGAGTGCGTTATATTATTATATTGATTTTACAAGATTTATTCGTATTCTTAATTCGACAAAATTTTGCAAGTGCCTATTAATTAACATCATGAATTCTTAATTGCTTCTGGACAGCTATGATGATTAATTAATAGACATGAAATCCTTCTAATAGGACATCATAGGGACAAAATCGGTTATGTCACAGATATATTGGGCGGAATATTGGAATACAGTATAAAATAATCAGTACCACTACACTTATAATTAAAGCATACCATTTCTTATTTATTTTTCTCTTTTCTGGTTTTTCCTGGTGATTTTCATTCATCATATCTTCCTCATATGGTTTGTTTTCTATTGATTTGGTTATTCTTCTTTCGCACTTTCCGGATAGCGTGACCAGAATTCTTCCTCACTTAATGATTCGACAGGTACGTTATTCTCTTTTGCATAATTCTCCGCACGACTTCCTGCTATCGTTACAATTTTCCCTATACCACTATAATTCCCACGTATCTTCTCTACGCTATCCGGCATATAAATTGTTAAATGGCTCTGACCCTTAAATATGTTTCCCCGTAACTTAGTTACCGTATTCGGCAAAAAAACTTCATCCACCTGATAACGACATTTTTCTTCTAGTATTTTTGCACCTCCAATAACCTCCACTCCTTCCGGTATAACAACAGTCTTTTCTTTCCCATTGTACCGTAACAGGGTTGGCATTACTCTATTATCATCTTCATTGTAATAATCCAACGTTACAAATGTTTCGTCATTACTTTTTTCCCATGAGGTATTATAAAATGCATCCTCCCATAGTAAAATATCCCCATTCTCTGGAATATTCTCAACACCACTATCCCGAAAGGCTTCATATCCTATCTTCTTTAAACTATCCGGATAATCAAAATGAAGTAAATTTTTACACTCATAAAAGGCTTTATGATTAATACTTTCCAAATGATTTCCAAGCTCAGCTATATGTAGATTCTCCATTTCTGCAAATGCCCACTTATCAACAATTTCTACATTTTTAGCATAAACCTCTTCCACAATTTTATTTTTATTAAATGCCCTATAGCCAATTACCTTTACCGTATCTGGCAGACAAACTGTCGCTCCGACCGAGTAATACTGCCACGTTTGATCCATTATCTCAGTTACCGGTCGTCCATATAGCAACGAAGGAATTTTTACTATCTCTATTTCCTCCTCCGAAGGATAATAATTCCCTACTTCGGCATGAAATCCCTCCAATAAAACATCATAAGGACATAATCGGTTATGCTCTAGATATATTGGGTGAAATACCGGAATACAGTATATAAAAATCAGTACCACAACTCCTATCAATACGGGAAACCATTTCGCATTTGTTATCAGTTTTTTCGCTTTTTTCTGATAATTTTCGTTCATCATTCATCTCCTCACTCTTTTCTAATCTATTAATAGCTATTCTTATATGAGTCATATATTTCTTCAAGCGGGTCATAATCCTCATATAACTCCACACTAACATCTTTATCGTTGAGCTGTCCTGCATAACTGCTATAATTTCCATATTGCGCAATATCAATATTGTGAATATCTCCTCTTGTTCCATCTAAATTTTTGCCGGTCCAAAACAGATATAATTCTTCCCGTACTTCTTCTTTTCTAATCGTCGGCTCCCATTTTTCTTTTCCAAACCATTCATTAAAGTCATCTTCAAGACTAACTTCCAAATCTCCTTCTTGGTTATTATAATCCAACGTATCTCCTGACATAAGTGCATCCATATATCTGACTACTGCATCTCTGTCTTCTGCCAGGAACGAATATCCGTCCGTTTCAAACTGTATGGTCTTCATCAGTGTTCTGGGATCATAAATTCCTTCTACTATTATTTCAGACCCCTGGGACGCCACCGTATCTCTAAAATAAACATTCTCTAAATCGCTATAGCAGCGGTCAATTTTTTCATTAAGTTCCTTTTTTTTCTTTGCATATTCAATTCCTTTTTCTACTACAGATTTTCCTTTCTCTACTATTGGGTTTACTTTTACACATGAGGATATCATTTTCTTTGTTATGTTCACAACCTCCTCTTCAAATTGTGTCTCTGCTAAATAATCTAATTCATTTCTGGCAGATTTTAACTCTCTCACTGCCTTACAATTTAGTTGTTCGTTTCCCTTTATATAAGTTATTGGAAATAAATCTTCTATATAGTCTTCTCCTTTATCTGAAAACGAAATATAAAGCGGAATATCATACAAAAATACAGATTCTTCCTTCTCATCCACATCAATCCAACTCCGTACTCTAAACAAATGATTGGAGGTATCATACAAAATTCCGCCATTTTCCATATAGTAAATCAAACTTTCATATTGTACCGTCATATCTGCGTTTAATTTATATTTTGCTAGCAACTCTCGTGAATCCTCATTTTCCTGGTAACACATCTCAATTACTCCCCGTTGACACTCCAGAGAATTTTCCCCTAGTGATGCCAATATAGCCAGATAGCTCATACTAGTATCATTTTTGCTGACATTTCTTCCTCCCTCGGAAAGCCCCCCCTGACCTCCCGCATAATATAGCAATCCATTCATAAACGTTGTATAATTGGTTAAATTGATGTCTGCCACCTTCACCATAGCGGTCTTCTCATCATATGGAATTGCCCCATTCCAGAGGCATTGAGCATACAGATATAATCCTCCCTGTGTATGAATACTTAGATAATATGGATCTTCCTGAAAGACATCGGCATATGCTTCTACGCTGTTTGCTTTTGCCAGCTTCTCCATAAAAACAATATCTTCGTCTTCATATACACTGCATTTTAAATTTAATATATCCTCTTCGGAAAAACCAAGCCCCCGAAGTGTTTTTTCATCAGACTCCCCAAATACCTCGTTCATATCCACTGCTCCAAGTGTTTTCTCTGTTTTCCCGTATTTCATAGTTGCCTGAAGTCCATCTTTTCCCTTTTCCACATGAAACTGTGGCATCTCATTATCATCATATACTTTATTACCATCTTTACCACACATCTTCTGTGCAGTGAATTTTCCCCATCTTGATAATGAAAAATATACCTCCCCATTTTCGGTACTGTCCAGACAGTTCAAAATTGCTTCAACCTTTTCCCCCGGGATGTATGCCATACACGGTACTTTTTCAACATCTCTTTCTGGTCCTCGCTCTATGATAACAGGTCCATATGACACCTCTGCCATTTCATTCAGCATAACTTCCAGCACTTCCGTCTTTTCCTGTTCAAATGCATACTTCCAAACTGCTGCACTTATCTGTGCATCTTCATTTCCCCAGTCTTCTACGTTCTTCTCATTTATTTTTTGTACTACGGTCTTCATTGCCTCTACATTGCCACTTTCTACAAGGCGTTCTGTCAGTCTTTGAAGCTCCTCACGCTCATACACAGTCAATGTTTCGTTTGGTTTTTCTATCAATGAAATGAATAAATCCAGATTTTCTTCCACATCCGCATACTTTCTCTTTTGGTAGGCATCATCAGATATGGTATTCTCGTCATAACATTCATCAAATTTCGTTTTTAATGTTGAATCCAGGTTTTCTACATTTCCCGAATATGTTGAAAGTGCCGTCGAGTATGATTCCAAACGCTCTAACTGCTTACATGCCTCACGAACATTATTTGTTTTTGTCTGATAATCAAACGAGACTTTTCGCAAACCCGAAAGAGTAGTATCAATATCATCCATTCCCTTCTCTATGAGTGTTTTACTGTCCGCCACATCCTGACAACTGGTTCTTGTCGTTTCTATTTTTTCCATGTCACAGAAAAGCTTACCTCGGATATTTTCTCCACCCATAATTATTCCGGGAAATTCTCCACTCAGAATGGATATAAAATGCTGACAGTAGTCCTTGCAGGTTCTTCCTTCATCTAGTCCATCCGAAAGAATTCCTCCTATCTTTTCTATGCGTTCCATCATGGTTGTATATTTATTTTCCATGAAATTACTAAACGCTATCTGCAAAGCAAATGCGTCCATACCTTGGTAGCCGTTTCCACACAATTCATCCACTTTTTCTGTCATAATTTCTTTCATATCTTCTAAATCAACTGCAGAATCCTTGAATTCCTTTTTGGCATACTTAAGTTTATCCAAATCAATCTGGTATATATTCTCCATTTGTTCCTCGTATTATAAAGTAGTAGTTAGGCGTTTGCGAAACGCCACAGGCCGCATAAATACGGCATTTTTTTGTTACTAAATCAAAATAAATTTGAAAATGACAAACCTGCATTTCTTTCTCTATTAGAACAACATATCGACCTCGATGAAATTATTCCGGTCGCTTTTCGCAACCATTTCTATGCATCAACGGGCAGAACCCGTAAATACCCTTTGCGCGCTTTTCTGTGGGCTTTGATTATCCAGCATATTTCCTTCTACAACAGAAATTTTATGACCCCACATCCCGATATTGTTGTTGATAAAAAATCTGATTCACCGGATGAAGACAAATGCGCCCATAACCACATGGGATAAATGTGACGATGGTAAATATCGGCGCGTTTTCACTACGCAAATAGATAAGATTTCGTCTAATACAAGTATAGTGATGATGCACTACATTATCTAGTGTATTGTCATTTTCTATGTGATTTTTGTCAACTTTTGTAATTATTGGAATAAGTTTCTCAGAGTATTTCCTTGTAATCTTTCTAAAAGTTACAGGATATTTGTTATTAGAGACAAAATCTAAAAACCTCCAGAAGAATATCATAATATCTGATATTTCTCTGAAGGTTCATCTCATTTATACACTATTATATTTTATAATGCTTTTACTTCTAATCCAAGTATCTTAGCAATTCCAAAGAAACCGTACATATTCTCGGTATCATTTAATACCTCTGTATAATCCGTTCCTGCCGGAAATGTAATTTCATAATTGTTCCTTTGATACTGGAATTGGATGGTAACCGTTACATCCTCTCTTTCTGCCATTTTCTTAAGCAAGTAATCGGAAATGGTGCTCCATGATTTTGCATCATATGTAACCGTACTATTTTGTGGCGCGTCTTTCACTTTTCCGTAAAGTCCTTTTACAAATACCTGTGCAGCAGAAATCGGCTGTTTTTCCTTAATATCACCGCATGAACAGATATATGCATAAATTCCATCCTTATCAATTGTCGGATCCGTAAGTATTTTCCATTCATATGTATGCTGATGCTCGTATGCATGTGTAGGTATATCCGATGACGTTGATGACGTTGATGTACCGTTATTAATGGTAAACAGGTAATACTCCGGATCAGCCTGTAGCGAAACCGAATTATAATCATAACTATATGTATACGTACCATCAATATTGTAATCTATGCTAATCACCAAAGGTCCATCCTGCCACGCTTCCGGTTCACTCGCATTTTCACGATGTACTAACGCAAAATATTTATACTCTTTATAGTCAGGTCCTTGGTCAATAGTATATCCAATCAGGTATACGGCACCCTGCCCTCTGTTAAACGTTTCTGCACCCGGTATCTTACCATCCTTATATACTCCAAGTTTTCCAGCATCTGCTGCTTTCTGAAAGGCTTGTTTTATCTCTTCCGGTATGCCATTTTCTAGTTTAGGTAACCCTACGCTGCTTGCTAAACCAATTAAATAGTTAACTTTCTCTTCATCAGTATTATAACTATCAACATCTAGTTTCGCACTAATCTCATACTCCCCAGCAGCTCTACTTTCCGTTACAATTCCAGCACTTTCTGCTATGCCTCCCGGTATCATTCCGAGTGACAATGCAACTACTCCCACTACAGCAATAATGCTCTTCACTACTTGTTTCTTCATTTTTTCTCTCTCCTGATACATATCTTTGTATGAAAAATCGGACATTCTCTATTTATATTCCGTAGTGTATGATACTCCAACCTTATTTACAGTGTCAAGCGTTTGTTCTGAAATTATGTTGTGAATAGATTACAATCCATCTTTTCGTTGTATCTGCGTCTTTCACTCTTTTGTCATGTCATTTTTTATTTCCAGTTCATTTGCACTGCTTTTAACCATTTGAAAAATTTCCTATAAAGTAAAATAGAATATGGGAAGTAAAAACTTCCCATATTCTAATATCATTCCGGTATTCTCTTAAGCAAATACCAAAGTCCCTCTCGGATATGATTTTCTTTTTCAAAGTTTATACGGTTCACTTTATGAGAAGTATAGGATGCCTGAAATTCCTGTTTATTTATTCCAACCCTTCTGGGCATAAAAGTATAGACTTGACCATATTCCTCTATATAATCCAGATTTGGTCTTATCACTCCCTCTTTCTCGCTGACTATATAGTCAATCAGCCACTCCCCCCATATTTTAGTGGTCTTCTGGCATTTCACTCTTTCAAGAATGTAACATCCACCTGGAAACCACTGTATTAAATACTCTTTTCCCTCTTGTTCAAACCATAAAACATCAAAGTCTTGACCAATGAAAAAACTGTATGGTGACTCTTCTTTTGCATAAAACCGATACTCATACATTTTATCTGCTCTAAATCCTATATCAATTGGTGACCACCAATATTTTACTTGGAATTCACGTTCTTTTTCCTCATTGGTTAAATCCCACTCGGATATATCATATTTTTCATATGAAAAATCATAAATAACTTTATTGTCCTGTTTTGCCTCTTCTAATGTTCTACTATCTGAAATACTATCTGGCATAATTGAAATACATCGTCCAATTTCACTTCCTAAATATTGCTTTCTACGACATGATTTATAATCTCCCTGTACCACTCTGGTAACTTTCCAATCTCCCAAAAGAGGATTTCTGTTGCCGCATTCCATTTTCTTTTTGGGTATGATAAATATACACAGTATGACAAGCGGAAATGATGTCTTTGGTGGTGCGGGGGTATAGGAAAAGAAATTGTTAAAACACACCCAGGAATTGGAGGAGGTGAGGGTATATGCGGAGAAAATGCTGGAAAATACCCAGAGATTGGATTTGGCGAGGGTATAGAGGAACAAAAAACATGAAAAAACCCTAAATCTGAGATGGTGCGAGGGTAGAAATAAGAAAATAAGTTTTATATACCCACAATGTACAGACTTAGCGGGCATAAATGAAAAAATGCGCAGAAAATACCCAAACTGTAAAGGAAAAGAGGGTATAAAGAAGAAAAAGAGATGTTTGCAAATTATTATAAAATAAAAAAAGACGCAATCCCACATTTTGTGGAATGCGTCTTTCACTTCTTATATTGATATTCTTCTACGAATATTGCTGTGCTTACATTCTCGCATTCTGTACGTTCTCACGGAACCAGTCATATGCAAGCTGCACGCCTTCTCTTAACTCTACCTTATGTGTCCATCCAAGTCCATGGAGCTTATCTACATTTGTAAGTTTTCTCGGTGTACCATCCGGCATATCCTTATTCCAGATAATTTCTCCCTGATAGCCTACAACTTCTTTTACAGTTTCTGCAAGCTCCTTGATGGTCACTTCCTTACCGGTTCCGATATTGACATGCTGTTCTCCGCTATAATTCTCGAGAAGAAATACGCAGGCATCTGCCATATCATCTACATATAAAAACTCACGAAGTGGTGTTCCTGTTCCCCATAATTCAACGGTTGGAGATTGATTTTCTTTTGCTTCATGGAATTTACGAATCATTGCCGGCATAACATGGGAGCCCTGCAAATCATAATTATCATGTGGTCCGTAAAGATTGGTCGGCATACAGCTGATAAAGTCATCACCGTACTGTCTCTTATAGAACTTACACATCTCAAGTCCTGAAATCTTAGCAATTGCATATGCTTCATTTGTTGTTTCAAGCGGACCTGTCAATAAAGCATCCTCTGGGATCGGCTGTGGTGCCATTTTCGGATAAATACAGGTACTTCCAAGGAAAAGAAGCTTCTTTACTTTATATCTGTGGCAGCATTCAATCACGTTACACTGAATCTGCATATTCTCATAGGCAAACTCTGCAGGAGTTGTGTTGTTGGCATTGATTCCACCAACCTTGGCTGCTGCCAATACAACTACATCCGGTCTTTCTGCTTCAAAGAAATCTCTTACCTGCTGCTGATTGGTCAAATCGAGTTCTTTGTGAGTTCTGCCAATCACATTCGTATATCCCTTTGCCTGAAGGTTACGTACAATTGCACTTCCAACCAGACCTCTGTGACCGGCAACATAAATCTTATCTGTTTTTTCCATCATATCGTTTTCCATACCTTTCTGTTTTCTTATCTATTCTGGAGCCTCATTTTCCTGTGAGGCAAAGCCATCTTTTATCTGTTCTCCGAGAAACAGGGAATCGGAAGCTTTCTGCGGTGCTGCGGGAAAATCCTCATAGCCCGTGCGGTCACCCTCCTTCGGATAGTAAAACGTATATCCATGAATGTCATAATCTATGGTTTCAAAATTCTCATAATCCTTTTGAAGTAAAAAATATTCCGGCGTAAAGCTCCTGATATTTTCTCCAACAAAGTTCCATATCTTATAACATCCTATCACAAGAAATACTACGATTGCAATTCTTCCTTTCTCTTTTGGTGCTATCAGCCTTGTATAAATCATTCCGAGATTTAAAACTGCTGTGAGCCATAAAAAAACACATCCGTACCGAATCAGCGGCGAAGTAAACATCCAAAAAAGAAAACATCCGGACACGGTAAAAAGAACAAGCAGATATGGTACATTTTCTTTTTTCTTTTTCCATATCGTCCAGATGAGAATACCTATAAAACAAAAAATCCCAAAGATTGCCAACAGAAAAAATATTTTATTCGTTCCATCCAGTTGTTGAAACCAGTCAGGAAACCACTGGCTCATGCGTTCGGAATATTTTGTTACATCAGAATAGCCTCTACCCCAGACTTTAATTTCCCTGCTGTCATACTCTGCAACTCCCTTTGGAATTTTATAGGGCGTCCGAAATAAATCAATCGCAGTAAATGGATAAACCAGCCAGCCGGAAAGCAATACATTCCTAATTAGAAAAGGCACCAATACTGCAATTCCTGCTGTAAGGAACTTCCCAATATCGCCCCATGATTTCTTCTGTATCATTCGAAATGCCGGCATAATAGCTAACAGCAAAATCACTGCACCGGAAAGCTTAACGGTAACAACTGCTACACCCAATACCGAAAGCATCGCATAACCAAAATAAAAATCTTCTGATTTTTCTTTCTCCAAAAGCTCCAGCCATCGGATAATTAAATAAAATACCAAAAGTACCATAAAATAATCCGATGCCGGCGAAATCATTTCATCAAAAATATTGAAAAGATAATATACCGCGGTCAGCCTTGCAAAATCGGAAAGCTGTATTCCTGACCGCCCGTTTTTCCAAAAACGGTTCATGCAGACTGCTGCCAATAAAAATGCCAGGAATCCTGCACCACAATGGAAGGACTGTCCCCCTAAAAATGCCAGACTATACAGTGCCGAAAACGCAAAGGATGCACTATTATATGCCAGACGGGTATGTAAATTTCCAAGCCCTTTTACAATTCCGTACTCTTCCATCCATCGAATGCTCTGTGCATGATAAAGTCCGGTATCGTAGTGGAGAATCCCCCGTGATGTCCCATACGCAAACAGTAAGAAGAGCAATGCAATACTCACTGCTCTTCCTATTGAAAATTCATTTTTAAGGCGTTTTCCTTCATCCAGAAATTCTTTCCGCCAAACAAACACACTTATGATACACAGAACAAGCAATCCTAAATTGGCATACAGACCAACTTTATAAAACAAGCTGAAAATCTGTGCATATGCCATAGCAAAAACGATACCCGTGTAAACACACCCTGTTGTTGTCCGGATGGTTTTTTCCGCCTGCAGCTGCTTTCCTGCCATTACATTCCATATACCCAAACCGAGAATGTAGCAGGTTATGAACATATAAAGAAATATACAAATTACAGAAATCATTTACGGTTTTTAAATTCTTCGCAGCCTACTCCTGCGATTTCTTTCATATCAGAATCCATCATCATTGCTACAAGTGCTTTGAAATCAATATCACGCTTCCAGCCAAGTTCTTTTTCTGCCTTTGTGCAATCACCCCAGAGGAATTCAACCTCTGCCGGACGATAGAACTCCGGATTTACATCTACCAGGAGTTTACCGGTTTCTGCATCATAACCCTTTTCATCTGCTCCGGTGCCTTCCCAGCGAATTGTAACACCAACCTGCTTGAAAGCCTCTTCTACAAATTCACGAACGGTATGTGTTTCATTGGTTGCAAGAACATAATCACCCGGCTTGTCCTGCTGAAGCATCATCCACATTCCCTTTACGTAATCTCCTGCAAATCCCCAGTCACGCTTCGCATTCATATTTCCTAAGGAAAGCTTTTCCTGCTTTCCTGCCATAATGCTTGCAACTGCTATGGTAATTTTACGGGTAACAAAATTCTCACCACGTCTTGGTGACTCATGGTTAAAGAGAATACCGTTGCATGCAAACATATCATAGGATTCTCTATAGTTTACGGTAATCCAGTAAGAATATAATTTTGCAGCACCATAAGGACTCTTTGGATAAAATGGAGTCTTTTCGCTCTGTGGAGCTGTCTCCGGAAGTCCTCCGAATAATTCGGAAGTAGATGCCTGATAGTATTTACAATTTCCGCCGTTTACACGGATTGCCTCCAGCAGCTTCAGGGTACTTACACCTGTTGCTTCTGCTGTATATTCCGGAACCTCGAAGGAAACCCCAACATGGGACTGTGCCGCAAGGTTATAAACCTCATCCGGACGGATTTCACGAATCAGTCTCATAAGGTTGCTGGAATCCGTTGTATCTGCAAAATGCAGGAAAAATTTCACTTTGTTATACTTTGAATTCAAAATATGATCAATACGTGCTGTATTGCTGATACTGTGACGGCGCACCAAACCATGTACCTCATAGCCCTTCTCAAGCAGGAACTCTGCAAGATAGGAACCGTCCTGACCTGTAATACCTGTAATCAATGCTACTTTTTGCATAAAAATCTCCTTTTAAAAATATGTGTTTTCTGTTTTTATCTACTACATGAAAAAATTCATGTTGCATACAATGACTGCTATCAAGATACCGAGTAATGCTCCCATAAGCACCTGCAGTGGGGTATGTCCCACAAATTCCTTAAATGCTTTCTCAGCATCGATGTCCTTCCCCATCTGGGTAAAAATTTCCATCATTTCATTTAAAACCTTGCCCTGTTTACCGGTTTCCTGACGTACACCCATGGCATCATACATAACAACCACGGCAAGAATTGCTGCAAGAGCAAATTCATAGCTTCCGCCACCAAAGTGAATTCCGGTTGCCGTTGCAAGTGCACAGACCGTTGCGGAGTGAGAACTCGGCATTCCGCCACCGCCTACCATTCGTTCTGCGACAAACTTCTTATTTAAAATCATATGAATGATGGTCTTTAATATTTGTGCAATCAGCCATCCGATTATGGCTGACATAAAAATTCCGTTGTGAACCAAGTCTGTTAAAAATGTCATTTTATAAACCTCTGATGTAAGTCTCAATTGCATCATGCCAATCCGCAAAACGATAATCGGATGTAAGCTTCAGCATGTAATTTTCCAGAATGGAGTAGGCAGGTCTTGGTGCCTTTGCTCCAAATTCTTCTGAGGTAATGTGTTTTACCCGTGTGCTCTTTCCTGCCAGGCGGAAAATTTCTTCGGTAAATTCTGCCCAGGAACAATCTCCCTCGCATGTTGCATGAAACAGTCCGTAATTTTCAGTAAACAGTAAATGTGCAATCGCACCTGCCAGCTCTTTCGTGCTGGTTGGACTTCCTACCTGATCACAGACTACTTTTACCTCTTCATTTGTTTCTGAAAGCCGAAGCATTGTTTTTACAAAATTCTTACCATCTCCATAAAGCCATGCAGTTCTGAAAATAAAGAAGCGGTCTGCAAACTGCTTTACCATGTTCTCACCCTGCAGCTTGGTTGCTCCATATACTCCCTGCGGATTTGGAGTATCAAACTCAAGATATGGTCTTGTTCCTTTGCCGTCAAAAACATAATCCGTAGAAATATGAACCATTTTGGCACCGGTTTCCGTAGCTGCAATACTTAAATTGCGTGGTCCGATTGCATTAATCCGATAGGCGTTATCCACATCCGTTTCGCAGGCATCTACTGCCGTATGCGCTGCACAGTTAATAATTGCATAAGGCTTTACTTCTCTTGCCAGTTCCATAACCTTATCAATATTTGTAATATCAAGCTCTGCCACATCGGTATTTACAAACTCTAGCTCCGGGTTCCCCTGAAGCTCAAGATTAATTGCTCTTCCTAATTGTCCGTTACATCCGGTAACGATAATTTTCTTACTCATTTCCAATTGTACCCTTTCTGCTTTTAGACTACCTTTACTATTTTACCCTTTTCCTATGTTTTTCACAAGTACATTTCAAAATTTTGGTAGTGACGATAATTCTTCCCTATGTTATAATTGTTCGAGAAGGCTTGTATCTGTTTTTAAGGGTACGGCATGATATACTGAAAGCGAGGAATTACATAATGAAACATTTGAAAGTACTGTCTCTGATTGCACTTTCCGCAACACTCTTTTTATTTGGATGTGGAAAGAAAGAAGAGACCATCCAGCCGGTAGTGGAACCCGTTGTAGAGGTTCAGCCGGAATTACAGGAGGAAGCTACTCCTGAACCCGAAGTAGAAGAAGAATTACCTCCGGAAGAGGGCATGGTACGCAGTCCGATTACGAATGAATGGATTAGTGGCGATATTGCAGATGCAAGACCAATTGCAATTATGGTTCCTAATGATAAATCAGCTCTTCCACATTATAATTTATCCAAGGCAGATGTTCTCTATGAATGTCCCGTTGAAGCTGACTTAACAAGAAGCATGGCTGTCATCAAGGATTGGGAAGGTCTTGACCGCATTGGTAATGTACGTAGCTGTCGTGATTACTTTGTTTACTGGGCATTAGAATATGATTCCATTTATGTTCATTTCGGTGGACCTTTCTATATCACTGATATTATTGAACGCGAAGGAACCGATAACATCACCGGATGTTTTTACGGTGATAACCATCATCAGGGTGAATACGCGAATGCATATTTCCGTTCTTCCGACCGTAAAGCACCTCACAATGCATATGCAAGTGCTGATGGACTTGATGATGCAATTGAACACTTTGGTTATTCTAAGACTTATCGTGACAACTATTATCAGGGTGCCCGCTTTACTTTTGCAAAAGAAGAAAATGCTCTGGATGCCAGCGATGCATTTGCTGCTAAGGAAATTGACCTGTCAAAGGCTTATCCAATTGTAAAAACATCTTTTACTTATAATAAAGAAGACGGTCTTTACTATCGTTATATGTACGGTGAACCTGACGTAGATGCTGCTAATGACAACGTTCAGCTTTCTTTTAAGAATGTAGTTGTTCAGAATACTTATTACGAAGTTCGTGATGCAAAGGGTTATCTTGCTTTCCAGGATCATGATACCACCAGAGATGGTTATTACTTTACAAATGGTAAGGCAATCCACGTTACCTGGAAGAAAACTGCCGATTACGAACCCACAAAATACTTTGATGATAATGGTAATGAAGTTGAATTTAATACCGGAAAAACCATGATTTGTATCGTTGAAGATGGTGACCCTATTATCGTAGATGGACAGACTCTTGAATAATTCGTAATACACAGAAGCAAAAGACAGGATGGTGTAATACTTTCCTGTCTTTTTCAATATATGATTCTCTATAAAATTATAAAGGAGGTATCCTGTGAGAAAAATAACCTATATATTATGTTCTTCTATTCTACTTGTTTTCTTGATTGCAGGGTGTTCCAAAAAGGAAAATTCTGCTGTATCCACTACCGATGATATTACGGAAGTATCTTTGGATACTGCTTCCAACGATATTTCAGAAAGTGACTCTTCAAATGAGAAGGCTTCTGAAAATAATCCAAACATTCCTCCACAGGAAAACATGTCCAGAAGCCGCCTGACAAACGAATGGATTGATGATACCGTTGCCGAAAAACGTCCCATCGCAGTCATGATTCCGAATACCAAAACGGCAAGTCAATATGGCCTTTCCGAAGCTTCCATTATTTATGAATGTAATGTGGAAGCAAGCATGACCCGGTTAATGGCAATTTTTGAAGATTGGAACAATCTCGAAAAAATTGGTAATATCCGCAGTTGTCGTGATTATTTTGTATATTGGGCATTTGAATGGGATGCTGTGGTTGTTCACTATGGCGGTCCATTTTATATCAATGATATTATCAGCCGCAACGATACCCAGAACATCGACTGTATTGATTACAGTGCAGCCTGCTTCCGTGATGTTGCAAAGAACGATTATGATAATGCTTTTACAAGTGGCGAATCGATTCAAAAGGCAATGGATTATTATGGATATCCGGAAAAGTATCGTGATGGCTATGCCGATGAAAATCACTTTATGTTTGCTTCTGCAGATGCTCCTAATACTCTCGAGGACTATACGGATGCAATTTCTGCCTCCAAGGTTGATATGGCATTAGCGTACCCTGTTACAAACTGTTATTTTATTTACAATGAAGCTACCGGTCTCTATGACCGCTATCAGCACTTGTCCCGCGATGTAGATGGACCGCACCTGGATTTGGCAAATAACAAACAGCTCTCCTTTAAAAATATTCTTGTACAGAATACTTACTATGAGGTCCGTGACCAAAAAGGATATCTTGCTTACCAATGCCACGATACTACACGGGATGGCTGGTTTTTTACAAGCGGAAAAGGAATTCATGTAACCTGGGAAAAGACCTCTGACTATGGTCCTACCAGATACTTTGATGATGAAGGCAATGAGATAAAATTAAATACCGGAAAAACCATGATATGCATTATTGCAGACGGTGATTCCTTTACGGTTGATGGAAAGGTACTTGCAAATTAGTTCCATTATATGATACTCTCTATGATAACAGTGTTTTACTGTAACACACAAGAAGAGGGAGAGAAAAGAATGAGAGAGAGAAAATTTAGTGGCATTGTCCTTTTTGCCACAATGGTAACTATGATGCTTTGCCTTACCGGTTGCGGATTAATGAGTGCAAAAAAGCCTTATAACGTAACTGTAACTGACAGTATCCGATTAAGAACAAATGATAAAACAGATTCCGTTCTGGTTGTTAATCTGGATGTTGAAAATAAGAGTAAAGACTATCTGGACCCCAGCAGTCTTGCATATGATGCATCTGCATCTTTGGATGGCACTGCATTAGATAAGGAATACCTTTCCGATTATTGTCCTGTATATGTTTCTACAAATGCAATTGCACCAAAAGAACATGGTACCGTACAGCTTGCCTATAAACTTGGCAATCCGGATGCTGAAGGTACGGTATCCCTTCTTATGTTATACTATGGTAAAAAGAAAAACATAAAGACCCTGGAGACTACGATTGACCTTGCAGATGTTGATTATTACATTATTCCGACCGATTATGCGCTCCAGATTGACCGTGCATTTACTACCGATGATGGTGAAGGAAATCAATTACTTGCTTTAGATATGACTTTTACAAATAACGGCAGTGAAGCCGAATCACCTTCTGCTGCCAGATTATCACTTTTCCAGAATGGTGTAGAATTAAGTTCCGGCTATCTGCCTTACCGCCATCCGGAATACAGTGAAGAATTATCCAGTAATTCTTATACCGATATTCAGCCCGGTAAATCTATTTCTTACCGTGCTGTTTATACTCTGCAGGATGATTCTGAAGTTGAGTTTTCTGCAAAACAGGGTGGTTATAACAGTTATGAAGTAGAACCACTTCTTGAAACAAACATTGCAGTAGCAGAAGATGCTACGGAATCAGAAGGCACTATTGTTGCTGAGACATTAGAAGTTTCTTCTGCTTTTGAGGTTGAAGTTACCGATTATGTTTTGGGAATTGAAAAATACAGTGATATTCCAATTGTTGTATTTATGGTTGATTTCACAAATAATTCCGATGAAACTGCTAACTTTTCATATGATATGGAAGACGTTGCAAGCCAGGGCGGTGTATCTCTTGATAATGGATACATCTCCGGTGTATCAGGTTATAACTCCGCTGATGTACAGCCCGGTGCAACTGCAACGGTATTCCTGATATATGAATTACGAAATCTTAGTGATGATATTGAACTTGTCATTGCTGATGATACTCATTATGCAATGCCGATTATTTTGCAGGAATCCTATACCTTAGATGAAATTCTGGAAGAAACCATAAGATTATATGGTGATGATGAAGAAGTCCTTGATGAAGATTCTTTGACATTATAAAAACAAATGAAATAGAAAACAGGTTGTGCAGTTTAGCACAACCTGTTTTTTGTTTTCTTCTTATAACTCTATTTATTCTCCAAGACCGTTTTCAATGGCGCTGACGAGTGCAGCTAATGCCTCTTCCTCATCTTCTCCATCACAATTAAATTCAATTTCATCTCCGCACTTCACGCATGCACCCAATACACTCAAAACACTTTTGGCATTTGCAGTATTTCCACGAAACGAAAATGTAATTAGCGATTTAAAACGCATTGCTTCTTTGCACAAAATTCCTGCTGGTCTTAAATGGAGACCGGTCGGATTTTTTATAACCACCTTTTGGCTTACCATTTCATATACCTCCTACAACATAACATTCTGAATAAGGTCAGCCAGTTCTCTGGCGTCTTTTTCAATCATTGCCTGATCTTTTCCTTCAATCATAACACGTATCTTTGGTTCTGTACCGGAAGGGCGAATCAATACTCTTCCTTCTCCCGCAAACTTATCCGTAAGCGTTTTAACTGCTTCCGCAATTTCGGGATATTCCATGTACTTCTCTTTTTTGTGGTTCGGCACCATCGCATTTACCAACGCCTGTGGAAGAACCTCCATAATCTTTGCAAGCTCGGACAATGGCTTTCCTGTTTCAACCATGACCTGTAATAAATGTAAGGCACTGAGCAGTCCATCACCTGTTGTGTTTTCCTTCAAAAAGATAATATGACCGGACTGTTCACCACCAAGGCTGGCATCAATCTCCCGCATTCGTTCAAGCACATAACGGTCACCTACCTTCGTCTGCTCCATCGTAATTCCCTGTTTTTCTCCCATCAGGAAGAATCCAAGATTACTCATAACGGTTGCAACGATGGTATTATGGGACAGTTCTCCGTTTTCTTTCATATGGTTTCCAATAATTGCCATAATCTGGTCGCCGTCCACAATATTTCCCAATTCATCCACTGCCATCAACCGGTCAGCATCGCCATCGAAAGCAAGACCGACATTCGCTTTTTCATATACTACCCGGGCTTTCAGTTCTTCCATATGGGTAGAACCACAGTTTGCATTAATATTGGTTCCATCCGGCATATTGTGGATTGCGACGACATTACCGCCGAGCTCCTTCAAGGACTCTGTGGAAGTATAGTAAGAAGCCCCTTCTGCACAGTCTACCACAATTTTTAACCCTGTCAAGTCTACCTTCACAGCCTTAATCGAGTGGTTAATGTATTCTTCTCTCGCATCGGTACGATATTTTATCTTGCCAACATTCGCTCCGGTTGGAAAGTTTATACCAGCCATTCCGCTCTTTATAATTGCTTCGATTTCATCCTCCAGTTCATCCGGAAGCTTGTAGCCATCGCCATCAAAAAACTTTATTCCGTTGAATTCTACCGGATTATGAGATGCGGAAATCACTACTCCTGCATCTACCTTGTACTTTCTCGTAAGATACGCTACTGCCGGTGTTGGAAGGACTCCCACATAAACTGCATTTGCTCCAACAGAACAAATTCCTGCCATCAAAGCATTCGCCAGCATATCTCCTGATATTCGCGTATCACATCCAACCATAATCGTAGGTCGATGTCTGTTTTCCTTTGTTAAAACATATGCCCCTGCCTGACCAAGCTGCATTGCCAGTAACGGCGTCAATTCATCATTTGCAACACCACGTACACCATCGGTACCAAACAGTCTGCTCATAATTTCAGCATATCCTTTCTTGTACGACTAACCCTGCTTCTTTGTAATATGGACAACTACTTCCACCGGTTCCAGAAGTCTTACATCATCCGGCAAACCAAAGTCCACTTCCATATTATAAAAGCCCTCTTTCATTTCACTCAGATTATAAGTTTCCATAATCTCATTTGCATCAATGGTTCCTATCATGCTATTTGCCTGGAAATGTTCCAGTTCTTTCGATAAACCAATCAATTCAATGATAAATGTTTCATCTACACCGGAAATACTTGCTTCAAAATCACTGGAAAGATTCTTTACCACAATACTGCTCTCTTTTAATTCCAGTCTTTTTGCCGTCTCTGCTTCAATATAAACCGTAACCTGAATCTTTGCATCCTCCGGATTCACAAGTTGTACATTCTCCGGCAGGTAACTACGGATATCCACATCAACCGTAAATGTTTCCTTCTTGCCAGTTATATCAATTACATCAGATGGTATCTCTATGGAGCTGATGTTCTTTAAAATACTGCTCTTTCCGGAGATTTGCACCGTTTCCTTATCGGAATCAATGATGCCCGTCTCATTATATCCCATCATCGGTTCGCCCTGTGTACTAAATACAAGCGGAACATCCTTTGTCTGGAGTATGGTCACTTTGACACCAACGCTCTTAATATTCTGACTGATTGTTGCCTCCGAAATCACCTCATCATTTGCATCGTATAATTTGATTTCTGCACTTGTACCAATATCACTGGTAAATCCGGATACATCAACCTCTGCAACTGCCTTTGTTATGGTATCAATTACGGATTCGGGTCCTGAGATACGTACGAGGTTCTGATCCGTAGACACGTCCCCAACCATATAGCCATCGGACACACTGCCTGTAATCTTTGTACTTAACGCCAATGCTTTTGTTTTCTTATTATCAATTCGAAGCTTTACGGTATCGCTGCTTCCTACGATACTGTTAATCTGATCCTGATGTACATTTGTAGTCAACCGTATGGAAACGGTATCAAGACTACTGATACTGCTAACATCTGCTGTAGCTACAATATTTTCCGAGGTCAGGCTCGAAACTATTGAACGAGGTCCACGCACGGAAACTCTGTTGATAACATCTGTTTCATCTAATACTTCATATACTCTTCCTGAATCTGTGATTGCTTCTGTGTTTTCAAGCTGTACCGGAATATTGTAAAAGGATTGGGTAGTCGTTGGATTTCCAATACTGTTTCCCACCATCCAAAGTACAATCGAGAAGAACACAGATGCGATTTTGAGGCCAATATTGGCGTTCCACTTACTTTTCACTTCTCGCCCTTCCCTTCCACAGAAAACGCTTCCGGTTTTCTTCTTCCGGTTTGTTCTGTATTACACTTATTCTTTCTTTCAATGTGTCCGCATCAAGGTTTCTTTCCAGCTTTCCACGATATGCGACACTGATTTTACCCGTTTCCTCAGATACAATAATCGTCATGGAATCAGTCACTTCGGAAATACCTACACCTGCACGATGTCTTGTTCCGAGTTCTTTGCTTAACTGCATGTTGTCAGAAAGCGGCAGATAGCAGGTCGCTGATGTCACACGGTCTCCCCGGATAATCACTGCTCCATCATGGAGAGGCGTGTTATGTTCAAATATATTAATCAACAACTGGCTTGTTACAATTCCATCAACTTCTATTCCGGTACGCTCATATTCCATAAGCGATTCATCTTGTTCCATAACAATAAGGGCACCGGTCTTTACCTTGCCCATCTCAACACATGCTTTTACAATTTCATTTACGGTACGGTCAGAGTATCTTCCGCCTTCTGCCGTCCGGCTTACAGTAATCGGAACAATTGATGAAATAATATTTTTTCGTCCCAATTCTTCAATTGCTCTACGTAATTCGGGCTGTAAAATAACAATTACTGCCGTTACTGCTACACCAAACAAGTTATCTACAATCCAAAGAATGGTATTCATCTCGAAGTAGGCTGCAAGTAATACAAAAACTGCAATAATTACAATCCCCTTCAGCAGTGACCATGCTTTGGTATTCTTAATCCACCGCAGAATGTGATACATAATCACAGACAATATAATAATTTCAACAATGTCCGTCCATCTGATACCTGCCATTCTCGACAGATATGATTCGACCACTTCTAATGTATGCCTCATTTATTTCCCCTACTCCGTCAGCTTTTTATTTCCTGGATTGTGCGGGAACCCTTCTTTTGGTTGAATTTATTTTCTTCACCGTTCTGGAAGGTGCCGCTACGGTAATCTTAGGAACCGCTTTTACATAATAATAATATTCATCATCTTCAAACTGTACTTTTTCTGCTCTGCTGTAATCCACATGAAATGCAAAGAATTCTACAATTTTTGCAATACCAACAGAAAAGATGGTTCCAATAATCAATCCAAGAATAGATACATTCGTGTCAAAAACCAGATCTCCCATCAGAAGAATCATTAAATCTGCCAATGCTCCTGCAACAATTGCGATTGTCCATGCATGATCAATCGCAAGTCTCTTCACAAAATACACTAAAATAATGGTAACTGTAAATGCAATTATCATCAGCACCATTTCTTTGTTATCAATAATGCCGTCAATTACAAACCGAAATTTTGTTGCCATTTCTTCTGTTTCCATAGAGGATAACGAAGTAGCACTTCCTGCAATATGTTTTATAAATCCCGTAACAATAACACCACATGCAACAGATACCGCCGATGCCGGTGTTCCAATCAATCCCATGGTAAGAGGAATGACATACGGAATCCCCAATGCGGAACAGATTGGTGTTAATAATACAACCAGTGTATCCTTAGGTGAAAACCGGAAATACATCAAAAACAATACTAAAAACAATACAAGTCCTACTGCAGCACATTCCAGGGAAAGTGCATACAAATGTAGTACCACAAACAATGCCGCCATTAAAATAATAAAATTCATTGGCATAAATGAACACATCAGGGATGCAATCAATACCACAGAAATATTATCTATCTTCTGCATAAATCCTATTTTGGCATTGATAGTCATTAAGGCAATCAATGCAAGAACAAACTTTAATAATGGCATTAGGTATGTTTCATTTTTGTTGATAAAATTTTTGATATACTGCTTTGCTTCTAATAAGCCGGTCATAAGATTATCCTCATTACTTATCGTACATATTTTCTAGTGTTCTTAAATTTGCATAATAACGCTTTAATTTTCTTTTTGCTTTCGTATACCGGTTTGCATATACGACATAAGTAATTACACCATATGCACCGACAACACAGAGATAAATAATCACAACACTTTTACCGAATTCCATCAGATCCAGCTTATAAATGTCATGCATTAAATCCTCAAAATTATAAAACAGATAAATTGCAAAGACTGCTAAAAAAGAAATGGTAGATGCTATTACTGATTTCAGCACCTGAAAACCTATGTAATCATTTCGGAAGTAATTCACGATACTAAGGTTTTTCTTTCCTTCCCGTTGTTCAAAGGCAGCCAGTTTTGTCATCATAATGACTTTTTCTTCCTTTAACATATTTCTATCCTTCCAAAGATATTACAGATAACGCATCTTTTCTCCGTCACGGATTGTTTTGGGTCTTACAGGCTGCTGAATTGCTCTGCTGTTATGTCCCATAGCCGCACGGAAATCATTCGTCATAGATGCCTTGCACTGGTCACAGAAACGTCCGGAACGAATCATTGCTCCACACTTTTCACAGGCAATACGGATGGGTGAATCCTCTGCAAACTGTAATCTTTCTTCCCGAATCCACTGACGAATCTGGGATACTTCCACATCACATTCCTGAGATACAACTACCATATCTGCACCCGGATGGTCCTGCACATACTTCTTAACATTCTGGAATACCTGTTCCTGCTCTTCCATACACTGCTGACATAAAATTGGTCCCACTACATAGTTAAATACTCTTCCGCATTTTCTACAGTTTCGAACATTCATGGAATCAACCTCCTTTACATTTGCTAGTTGTCCTGTTTCTATTATACACCTCTTCCTATTGCCAAAGCCAGAAAATATACTTTACATGGGAATTTTTGATGAATGGTTTTTGCTATTTCATCAATGGTGCTTCCTGTGGTATAGATATCATCTATTATAACAATCGTATTTAATTTTACATCATTTTTGACCATTTTAAAAGCTTTTTTCAAATTATTTTGCCGTTCCGTATATGTCAGGTCCTTTAATGCTCCGGTATTCTTTGTCCGTATGATGAAATCATTTCTTACCGGAATATCTGTATATCCGGAAAGGCGATATGCCAATTCCTCTGCCTGGTTGTATCCCCTGCTTCGCATACGTGCTTTATGAATAGGCACGGGAAGAAATGCATCCGGTTTAATTGCCCGCAACCAGTCTTTTTTATAGCGATATAACTCCTGTGCAAAAAAATCTGCATACTCTATTCTCCCGCTATTTTTCAGCCGGAAGATGGCATCAGATACGCTTCCATAATCATACAGTGCGCTCCCCTGGATATAATGATGTGTCGTATTTTTGCAGTCATTGCAGTATTCGGAGTCCTCTTTCAGGTGTTTTCCGCATTTCATACAATGTGGCTCTTTAATATACACGATTTCCTTTTCACATTCCTGACAAATATAGGAATTGCGCTCCTCCACCACTTCATCACATATTACACACCTTCTTGGATAAAGGAACGATAGAAGGGAATGCTTTACCATTGACCGTCCTCCTGCTCCAACTCCTGAATTCTCCGGCAAAGACTTGTATAGCGATGGTACTGTTTCTCATTTTGTATCATTTCGGCAATTGTCTCCCTGCTTCCCAAAATGGTAACACACTTGCGTGCACGCGTTACTGCTGTATATAGGAGATTCCGGTTAAAAAGCATTCGAGGTCCCGATAAAATAGGCAGAATCACTGCCGGATACTCACTTCCCTGCGATTTATGTATCGTAACTGCATATGCGAGTTCAATTTCATCGAGTTGGGAAAACGGATATTCTACCAGTCGATGTTCATCATATTCTATCTGAATCGTCTGGGCTGCCTCATGAATGCGTCGTATTACTCCCATATCTCCGTTAAATACACCGGTTCCCTGATCAATCGTTATTCCATACTTGCTGACAATTTCCCAGGCAATCTGGTAATTATTCTTTGTCTGCATCACCTTATCGCCCTCACGAAACAGCCTTTCTCCTGCAAGATATTCCTTTTTCGAAGGGTCTTCCGGATTCAGATATCTCTGCAAAATCTGGTTTAACGTTTCAACCCCCAGATTTCCCTTTCTCATTGGCGTTAATACCTGTATATCATATGGTGTCGCTTCCACATAACGTGGCAGTTTTTCCCGAATCAGCTGAATCATATGTTTGTAAATTACCTGTACATCATTTCGTTCCAGAAAGAAAAAGTCCTTGCTCTTATTATCCAGACGAATGTTTTCTCCCTGATTAATTTTATGGGCATTCACAACAATATCACTTTCGCCTGCCTGGCGGAAAATACGTTTCAAAACTACTGTTGCAAAGCATCCGCTTTCAATCAGTTCTCTTAATACCTGTCCCGGTCCCACACTCGGCAGCTGATCCACATCCCCTACAAGAATGAGTCTTGTTCCGATACTGACTGCACTTAACAGAGACTGGAAAAGATGAATATCTACCATAGACATTTCATCAATAATAATGACATCTGCTTCCAATGGATTTTCTTCATTTCTTTCAAAGCGTGCCCGTTGTCCATCCTCTTCCATTCCGCCGTTAATTTCCAGCATACGGTGAATGGTTCTTGCTTCATAGCCGGTTGCTTCTGTCATTCTCTTTGCTGCACGTCCGGTAGGCGCTGCCAGCAAAATATCCATGCCTTCTTCATCAAAATACCGAATAATCGTATTAATAGTCGTTGTTTTTCCCGTTCCGGGTCCACCCGACAAAATCATAATTCCATGGCGAATACATTCAAAAACTGCATTTTCCTGTAATTCCTCCAGTTCAAGTCCCTGCTCTTTCATGATGCGTTGCAACAGCTGCCGAATACGGTTTTGCTCGGATGGTAACATTTCCTCTTCCATGGAAACATTTCTCTCATGCAGCATTCTCGCACAATTCAGCTCTGTGTAATAATAGGAGGCTGCATAGACACATATTTCTTCATCCTGCTTCTTTATCACCAGCTTACGTTCCATTGCCAGATTTTGAATCTGGGATAAAACAGCTTCTTCGGGAACCTGAAGTAACTCTACACACCGTTCCTTTAGCAGGTCTTGAGGCATATAAATATGTCCTTCCATAGAGCACTGCAAGAGTGTATACATAATTCCACTGCGAATCCGGTAATCGGAATCTGTATGAATTCCTATCTTTGATGCAATTTCATCTGCAAGTCGAAATCCAACACCGGAAATATCCTCCGCAAGCCGATACGGATTTTCTTTCATAATTCCATAAAGATTCATTCCGTATTTTTGATAGATTTTCAACGCGAGTGCGTTGCTGATTCCATATTTCTGTAAAAAAACAAATGCTTCCCGGACATCCTTTTTTTCAATCATCTGAGTTGCAATCTCTCTTGCAATCCGCTCACTGATTCCCTTAATCTCGACCAATCGTTCCGGTTCTTCTTCAATAATGCGAAACGTATCTTTCCCAAATTTCTTAACAATTCTTTTTGCAAGTGCTTCGCCTATCCCCTTTATGGCTCCCGAGCCAAGATACCGCTCCATGCTTACCACATCATCCGGCTCTACCACTTGATAGCTTTGTGCCTTTAATTGAAATCCATACATGGGATGTTCCACATATTCGCCGGTAATTTCCAATGTTTCACCACTGTCAACTGCCCGAAATGTGCCTACACAGATTTGCTCCTCTCCATCAACAATAAATGACAATACGGCATAACCGTTTTCTTTATTCTGATAGATAAAATGATCAATATATCCTGTTATTTTTTCCAAAACATCCTCCCAAAACAAAAAGGCTACTTAATAAGACGGTATCCCGTCCTATCCAAGCAGCCAAATATAATTTCTTTATTTTTATTCCAAACCATAATTACGTTTCATTTGCTCATATAATGTCTGGGCAAGTCCGAGTCCCTGCGTCTCTGTCGAAGTTGATGCCAAATCTGCAATCGTCTGGTCTTTAAAGTATTCTACCATGGAATTTGTCGACTCGCTGGAGGATTCATCCTTCATGCAGTCTACCGTTTTCTGCATTTCTTTAAACACCTGCTCCAAAAAATAAGATTCGAACTGTTTACAGGCACTTAACAACTCATCATCCGTAGCTTTTGAATAATCCGTATTTCCAATTTTTTCTTTTAACTTTGTTTCTGCAAGATCCTGATCCTGTACATAACTTGCATATGCCGAAGAATTAATACCACTAATATCCATCGAATCGTCTCCTTTGGAAATTTCAAACACTTATTGACTTATCGTTTCAAATTATTGGCTGTCTGCATCATTTCATCAGTTGTTGTAATTGCTTTTGAATTCATTTCATATGCTCTCTGGGCAACAATCAGATTGACCATTTCAGTAGCAACCTGTACGTTAGAACCCTCCAGATATCCCTGAACCATTTTACTTTTGGTAACATTCCGGTTTGTAGCTTCATTCAAAGCCGGTCCGCTCGCTGATGTTACTGCCCAAAGGCTGTCCCCCTGACGTTCCAGGCCACCGGGATTATTAAACTGATACATTCCAATTGTCATTCCAATTGGCTGTGGATTATTATTTGCATCCGGATAACAGATGGTTCCATCACCGGTAATCGTAATCTTGCTTGTTACATAAGTATTATTCAAAGTAATTGCACGACCATTCGAATCAAGCACTGCCAATCCGTCTGTTGTCGTAAGCATCATTCCATTGCTTCCATTGGTTGCCCAGGTAAAATCACCATTTCTTGTATAATATGTATTTCCATCTTCTCCACGAATTCCGAAGAAGCCATCTCCCTGGATTGCAAATGCAGTATCACTTGCAGAATCCAGCAAGCTTCCCTGCGTAAAAATAGAATTAATGGAAGAATTCCGAACACCCAGTCCTACCTGTGAGCTCGTCGGTTTCGGATCTCCGTTTGCAGTAGTAGTTGCCGTCTGAAGCGTTTGATAAAGCAATGATTTAAACTGCGCAGTCTGCGTCTTATATCCCATTGTATTAACATTGGCAAGGTTGTTCGCAATGGTATCTACATTTGTCTGCTGTGCATTCATTCCGGTTGCCGCTGTCCATAAACTTCTAACCATATGCTACCTCCTATACTCTTCCAATCTGATTTGCCGCGATATCCAATGTTCCATCAAATGTTGTAATTACCTTTTGATTCGTTTCATACGCTCTTGATACAGCAATCATGTTTACCATTTCTGATACTACAGAAATATTTGATGTTTCCAAATATCCGGAATATACTTTTCCGGCTGCTTCTATTTCCTCTGCTCCATCAATTGGCTGGTAATAGTTTTCACCATACCGCTCCAGATAATTATAATCTGCAAAATCGGTTACCTGGATTGTTGCTACTACTCTTCCGTCCTGAATAATCTGACCGCTTGTATTAATCTGCGTGTCCTTTAATGGATCAATTTTAATGGATTTTCCATTTTCATCCAGAACAAAGTCACCATCCTGTGTTACCAGTTCACCATTTGATGTCAATGTAAAATTTCCATCTCTTGTATATTTAACAGAATCATTTCCTGCCTTGTCTGTAAACTGAACTGCAAAAAATCCCTTGTCTGTCAGTGCAAGGTCATACGTATTTTCTGTTGTCTTTAACGGTCCCTGTGAAAAGTCTGTATAGCCTTCACCAATCTTTACGCCCGGATTATTTACTCCAATCCGCTTTGCCAACCGGTATCCTTCCGAATTGTCTTTAATCTTATAAGCAAGAATGGAATCAAAGGATTGTGCAGTTGCACCCTCCTTCTTATAACCATTGGTATTTACATTGGCCAGGTTGTTGGTAAGCACATCCATCCGATGTTCCTGGTTTACCATGCCCGTATAGGCTGAATACAGTCCTTTTATCATACCGTACCTCTCTTAATCTTCCTTATACCCCGCCAAAAACTCAACATACTTACCGGTTCCGATTGCAACTGCAGTCATTGGATCCTCTGCCGTCATAGTATTGATTCCGGTCTTTTCTGCAATCAAATCTTCAAGTCCTCTTAAAAGAGAACCGCCTCCGGTAAGAACAATTCCTCTGTCGGCAATATCTGCTGCCAATTCCGGCGGTGTTTTTTCTAATACGCTGTGAATTGTTTCAATAATCTGTGAGGTTGCCTCACGAAGTGCTTCTTCGGTTTCCTCAGAAGAAACGGTAATTGTTTTTGGAAGTCCTGTTACGAGGTTTCTGCCTCGAACATCCATATAGTCTACTTCTGCACGTTTATATGCAGAACCGATTTTAATTTTAATATCTTCTGCGGTTCTTTCACCAATAAGAAGATTATGTTTCTTACGCATATAACGTACAAGTGCTTCGTCAAAATCGTCACCTGCAATCTTAATGGATGCGCTGACAACGGTTCCGCCCAGGGAAATTACTGCAATATCAGAAGTACCGCCACCGATATCTACAATCATATTTCCGCAAGGCTTGGAAATATCAATACCTGCTCCAATTGCTGCTGCAATAGGTTCTTCAATAATAGATACTTCTCTTGCACCTGCCTGTAATGTTGCGTCCTCAACCGCTTTACGCTCTACCTGTGTAACACCACTCGGAACACAGACAGAAATTCTTGGTTTGCGGAAAGTCTTATGACCGATTGCTTTCTGGATAAAATACTTCATCATCTGTTCCGTCACTCTGTAATCAGAGATAACTCCCTGACGAAGCGGACGAACAGCAATGATATTTCCAGGGGTTCTACCAAGCATCAGTCTGGCATCTTCACCAATTGCCATAATCTTATCCGTATCTCTATCAAAAGCAACAACAGAAGGCTCTTTTAAAACAACGCCTCTTCCTCTGATGTAAACAAGTATACTTGCGGTTCCCAAATCAATTCCGATGTCTGTGTACTGCATTCTCATGTACCCCTTTCTATGCACTCTCTATCTTAATTAGAATATTTTTTCACTGATAAAAAACAGTCACAAGATATTATAACCCATAGAAAAACATTTTCAAAGGGATTTCATAAAAAATTTATTTTTTCTTAAGAGGAAAAGACGCAGTCTTTCAAACGGTTTCCTTCCGTCTGATATCCTGCGTCCCTGCTTATTTCATTTATCGGTATTTTTCAACATTTTCTTTATATCTTTTTAACATTTTTTTGATATATTTTCCGGTATAAGAGGTAGGATGTTCCGCAACCTCTTCCGGCGTTCCACTGGCTACAACCGTACCTCCCCGGTCACCACCATCCGGACCCATATCAATAATATAATCTGCCGTTTTTATCACATCCAGATTATGTTCAATAACGACAACGGTATTTCCACCCTCCACTAAGCGGTGCAAAATCTCTACCAGCTTGTGAACATCCGCAAAATGAAGTCCTGTTGTCGGCTCATCCAGAATATAAATCGTGCTTCCGGTGCTTCGTTTACTAAGCTCCGTTGCAAGTTTAATTCTCTGTGCCTCACCTCCGGACAGTGTTGTTGACGGCTGTCCGAGTTTAATATAAGAAAGGCCGACATCATTTAATGTTGCAATTTTATTTTTTATGGAAGGAACGTTTTCAAAAAACGGAACAGCCTCTTCTACGGTCATATCCAGAATATCATAAATGTTCTTGCCTTTGTATTTTACTTCGAGTGTTTCACGGTTATAACGCTTTCCTCCGCAGACCTCACACGGTACATATACATCCGGCAGAAAATGCATTTCAATCTTAATGATTCCATCGCCACTACAATTCTCACATCGGCCACCTTTTACATTAAAGCTGAATCTTCCTTTTTTGTAACCTCTTGCTTTTGCATCCGGAGTACCTGCAAACAAATCACGGATTTGGTCAAATACACCCGTATACGTCGCCGGGTTGGAGCGTGGTGTTCTTCCAATCGGTGACTGGTCAATATCAATTACCTTGTCCAGACTTTTAATTCCCGTGATTGCTTTGTGTTTTCCTGGAATTGTTCTTGCACGGTTTAATTCCTTGGCAAGCTTTTTATATAAAATTTCATTTACCAGGGAGCTTTTACCGGAGCCGGATACACCGGTTACACAGGTAAACACGCCAAGTGGAATGTTGACATCTATATTTTTCAGGTTGTTCTCTGCTGCCCCTGTAATTTTAAGCCAGCCCTTAGGTTTTCTGCGTTTTTCGGGAACCGGAATTTGTAACCGTCCGCTCAGATACTGCCCGGTAATCGATTCCTTAACCTGCATAATTTCTTCTGCTGTTCCCTGTGCAATGACTTCTCCACCATGCGCTCCGGCACCGGGACCGATATCCACCACATGGTCTGCCTCCAGCATCGTATCCTCATCATGTTCAACGACAATTAAAGTATTTCCAAGGTCCCGTAAATTCTTAAGTGTATTTAACAGCTTATCATTGTCCTTCTGGTGTAATCCGATACTCGGCTCGTCCAGAATATAGCATACCCCTACAAGTCCGGAACCTATCTGCGTTGCAAGACGGATTCTCTGTGCTTCACCACCGGACAAAGTCGCCGTTGCACGGGACAATGACAGATAATCCAGTCCAACATCTACGAGGAAACCAACTCTGGCATTAATTTCTTTTAATACCTGCTTTCCAATATATTGCTGTTGGCTGGACAACTCCATATGCTGCAGAAATTCATGTAAATCTCTTACAGACATGGAAGTAATTTCATAAATATTTTTATCACAGACCGTAACTCCAAGAGATTCTTTCTTTAAACGCATTCCATTACATTCCTTACACGGTGTAATACGCATAAAGCTCTCATATTCCTGTTTCATAATATCAGAACCGGTTTCACGATATCTGCGTTCTGTATTTTTTATAATTCCTTCAAACGCAATTGGATAGACCCCTTCCCCACGCTGTCCTTTATAGTATACTTTTACTTCTCTTCCACCTGTTCCATAAACAAGCATATGAAATATACTTTCCGGCAGCTCTCCAATTGGTGTGTCCAATGAAAAATCATATTCTCTGGCAAGTGCCTGTAAAATGGCATTTGTAAAGCTTCCTTCATCCTTGCTGGACTGCCATCCCATTACCTGAATGGCTCCTTCATTGATGCTGAGACTATGGTCCGGAATCATCAGTTCCGGGTCAAACTCCATTTTATATCCCAGTCCGAAACATACCGGACATGCACCAAACGGATTATTAAAGGAAAAGCTTCTCGGTTCAATTTCGGCAATACTTACACCACAATCCGGGCAGGAAAAACTCTGGCTAAAGTTCATCGTTTCCCCACCAATAATATCTACCATCAGCAAGCCCTCTGCCAAAGCCAGAACATTTTCAATGGAATCGGTCAGGCGTCGTTCCATTCCCGGTTTTATAACAAGTCGGTCCACAACAATTTCAATATTGTGCTTTATATTTTTATCCAAAGAAATATCTTCTGACAGTTCATACATATTTCCATCTACGCGCACTCTTACATAACCACTTCGTTTTGCACGCTCAAAGACTTTGGCATGTTCGCCCTTTCGCCCACGAACCACCGGTGCAAGTAATTGCAGCTTCGTGCCCTCCGGGAGTTCCATAATCTGATCTACCATCTGGTCTACGGTCTGCTTGCGAATTTCTTTTCCACATTTCGGGCAATGAGGAATTCCGATTCTCGCATAAAGCAGACGGAAATAATCATAAATCTCGGTTACCGTTCCTACGGTAGAACGGGGATTCCTGTTTGTGGATTTCTGATCAATGGAAATGGCAGGAGACAATCCTTCTATCTTTTCTACGTTTGGCTTTTCCATCTGACCAAGAAACTGTCTGGCATAGGAAGACAGTGATTCCATATAACGGCGCTGTCCCTCCGCATAAATGGTGTCAAATGCCAGAGAAGATTTGCCGGAACCGGATAACCCGGTCAATACAACAAGTTCATTTCTTGGAATATCCAGACTGATATTCTTTAAATTATGCTCTGCTGCTCCCCGGATTTTAATATATTCTCTTGGTTTCATTTTTGTAATCGGTACATTTGGCTCCGATAATTTCGTACTCATTTATTGTTCCTCTTTCTAAAACATTTTTACTTAACCGGATATTTCATGAAGTTTCTTTTTTAGTTCTGCCATTTTATCACGAAGCTCTGCGGCAGCCTCGAAATTCAGCTCTGCAGCGGCTTTACGCATCTGTTTTTCAATCTTCGAAATCAATTTCTTCAGTTCGTCCTCACTCATGGATTCCGGATCTTTTTCAAATTGGAGCTCTTCCTTGGCTATCGTCTTGGATATACTAATCAAATCACGTACTGCCTTCTTAATCGTCTGTGGCGTAATATGATGTTCTTCGTTATACTCCTGCTGAATACGACGACGACGCTGTGTTTCATCTATGGCAGCCCTCATGGAGTCCGTGATATGGTCTGCATACATAATTACATGTCCATCTGCATTACGTGCCGCACGACCTACCGTCTGAATCAATGAGGTTTCTGAACGCAGGAAGCCTTCTTTATCCGCATCCAGAATCGCCACCAGGGAAATCTCCGGAATATCAAGTCCTTCTCTTAATAAGTTGATACCTACCAGAACATCAAATACATCAAGTCGCATATCACGAATGATTTCTGCACGCTCCAGCGTATCAATATCGGAATGCAGGTATTTTACACGGATTCCCACTTCCTTCATATAATCCGTCAAATCTTCTGCCATTCGCTTTGTCAATGTTGTAACTAATACTTTGTTATGTTTTGCTGTTTCCTTATTTATCTCCGAAATCAGATCATCAATTTGTCCCTCTACCGGACGGACTACAATTTCCGGGTCCAAAAGTCCTGTTGGACGGATAATCTGTTCCGTACGGAGCAATTCATGTTCTGCTTCATAATTGGATGGTGTCGCAGATACAAACATCATCTGGTCAATATGCTGCTCAAATTCCTGAAAATTTAATGGCCGGTTGTCCAGTGCAGAGGGTAAGCGGAATCCATAATCCACAAGTGTTGTTTTTCGTGAACGGTCTCCTACATACATTGCCCCAATCTGCGGAATCGTAATGTGTGACTCATCAATAATAATCAGAAAATCGTCTTTAAAATAGTCTAATAAAGTATGTGGTGGCACTCCTTCCGGCATTCCGTTTAAATGTCTTGAGTAATTCTCAATTCCGGAGCAGAAACCGGTTTCCCGTAGCATTTCAATATCAAAGTTTGTCCGTTCAGAAATTCTCTGGGCTTCCAGCAGTTTATCCTCACTCTTAAAATAGCGGACTCTCTGTTCCAGTTCTTCTTCTAAGGCTTTGCATGCCTTGTTAATTTTCTCCTGTGGAACAACATAGTGGGACGCCGGAAAGATTGTAATATGCTGCAATGCTGCATGAACCTTCCCGGTTAATGGGTCCACCTCAGTAATCCGGTCAATTTCATCACCAAAGAATTCTACCCGAATCAGATAATCTCCTCCCTGTGCAGGATAAATCTCCAAAACATCACCTCTGACACGGAAACAGCTTCGATCCAAATCCATATCATTCCGGTCATACCGGATGTCAATCAGCTCCTGAATCACAGTATCTCTGTCTTTCATCATGCCCGGACGCAAAGATACCATCATTTCCTGATAATCCTCCGGCGAACCAAGTCCATAAATACAGGATACACTTGCAACTACAATCACGTCCCGCCGCTCCGAAAGGGATGCCGTCGCAGACAGACGCAGTTTATCTATTTCATCGTTTACCGAAGAATCCTTTGCAATATACGTATCAGAGGAAGGTACATACGCTTCCGGTTGATAATAGTCGTAATACGAAACAAAATATTCTACCGCATTTTCAGGGAAAAATTCTTTGAATTCACCATAAAGCTGACCTGCCAGTGTTTTATTATGAGCAATGACAAGCGTTGGCTTATTCAAAGCCGCAATCACATTCGCCATCGTAAATGTTTTTCCGGAACCGGTCACGCCAAGTAATGTTTCAAACTGATTTCCCTTCCGAAAACCATCTACCAGTTTGGCAATTGCCTGCGGTTGGTCCCCGGTTGGCTGATATTCACTATGCAATTTAAAAATAGAACCCTCGTTTTCCAACTCGCTTCCTCCTGACAATTTACTAATTAGTAGCATACCACACTCTATTTTATTTGTACAGACAAATCAGAACATTTGTTTGGTTTTTATTTTTACCCTGTTAAACAGTTATTATATCTCAAAAACGCCCATATTATCTGTTAATCCAGATAATATGAGCGCAATAAATTCTTTTCTACTATAAATATATGTATCGTTTAGATGAAGAAGCTACCGGTAACATCGCCGTTAATTACATAATATGCAGTATTTTCTTCCGGTTTCACATAAAGCTCTACGGACTTAAAGTCTGCTTCTTTTCCATTTAAATCATATTTCCATACATCCTTGCAGATTTTAAGTAAATCTTCTGATGTATAAGACTTTCCGCTAAACTGGAAATTTACAACTTCCTTTACAACCGTCTTCTTAGCCGGTGCTTTCTTTACGGTTTCTTTCTTAGCAGGTGCTGCCTTTTTTGCTGTTTCCTTCTTGGCAGGTGCTGTTTTCTTCGCAGGTGCCTTCTTTACGGTTTCTTTTTTAACAGGCGCTGCCTTAACCTCTGCTGCCTTAACTTCTACTTTTTTCTCCTCTGCCGGTGCTGCCTTTGCAATTACTTTTGCTGTTGCCTTTTTTACTTCTGCCATGTTAATAACTCCTTTCACTCTAATGCCAACATGGTTTTCCCCAATATCCCTACAAAAGATAACTTTTTCATTTAGACAGAAATATAAACCATAATTCTACAATTGTCAACATTTTCACATGAAAACCTGCTCGAAGTGTTACTTAACGTATTGCAAAGTAAAGAAGTACCAAAATTCCAAGTGCGATACGATAATATCCAAACACCTTAAAATCATGCTTTTTAATATAATTGAGCAGGAACTTTATTACAACAAATGATACTGCAAATGCGGTTACCATACCTATTATGAGAATGACTCCCTCCATAGATGTCATGGAAGCATTCATGAGAAATTTTATCCCCTTTAACAAACTAGCTCCAAACATAACCGGAATTGCCAGAAAGAAGGTGTACTCTGCAGCAACTGTTCTGGATACACCAAGCAGCAATGCTCCGACAATCGTCGCTCCTGAACGGGATGTTCCCGGAAATACTGCTGCAATCAGCTGGAACATTCCAATCCAGAATGCCAGCTTATAATCAATTCCCTGCAATGATGTAACTTTTGCATCTTTTCCTTTATGATAATTCTCAATGACAATAAATGCGACACCAAAAAGAATCAGCATAATTGCTACGGTCTGATAGTTATAAAACAAAGCTTCCAGCTGCTCATCAAAGAGAAGACCGACTACTGCTGCCGGTATACATGATACTAAAATGCGGAACCAAAGCTTGAAAATATCCCATTTAACATATGCGCCCACACCTTCTGTTGCAAGCGGTTCTTTGTTGTTCTTTTTTCCAAAGGGCCATATCTGATTCCAAAACAGAATCACTACTGCAAGAATTGCGCCCAGCTGGATTACCACTTCAAACATACTGTAAAACTCATCTGATACATCAAGCGATACTATTTCATTCAGCAGAATCATATGGCCGGTACTGCTAATCGGTAACCATTCTGTTATTCCCTCTACAATACCAAATAGTATGGCTTTTAAAATTTCTATCACCGTATTTCCTCCCTGGTCAAGGCTTTCTATCTTTATTTATATTGCATCCATTTGTAAACTATCACTGATTTTTAGTAATTTTCTTTTACAAAGCGACGAAGTGCTTCCAAAGAACGCTCTACCTTTTCCGTATCAATGCAGTATGCCATACGGAAATATCCCGGTACACCAAAGCTATCGGAAGGAACTAAAACAAGGTCATATTTCAATGCTTTCTGACTAAATGCCACAGCATCCTCTTCCAATGCTTTTGGGAAAATATAGAAGGTTCCACCCGGTTTTACACAGGAAAATCCCAAATCCGTCAATTCATTATATAAAAGATTCATATTAGTCTCGTACACGGACATATCGGAAGTCTTATCAAGAACTTCTGCCACTGCGAGCTGAATAATCGAAGAAGGGCAGTTATGACCAATTCCTCTGGAAATCTGTGCACAAATCGCACTGATTAATTCTGCATCTGTACATCTTGGATTTGCTGCTACATATCCAATACGTTCACCCGGAAGTGATAATGACTTGGAATAGGAGTAGCAGGACAATGTATTATCATAAAACTTTGATACATAAGGAGCTTCCACTCCTGCAAATACGATTTCACGATATGGTTCATCAGAGATCAGGAAAATATCATGTCCATATTCTTTCTGCTTCTGATATAAGAAATCTGCAAGCCGTTTTAACGTTGCTGCGCTATAAACCACTCCGGATGGGTTGTTTGGTGTATTAATTAATAAGGCTGCTGTTTTTTCATTCAGCATTTCCTCTAATTTTTCAAAATTAATCTGAAAATCTTCTGTATTGGCAGGAACTACTTTCAGTATCGCTCCTGACATATTGATATATGGATTATACTCCGGGAAATACGGTGCAAATGTAAGTACCTCATCTCCCGGCTTTGTTACACAACGTACTGCATGTGCAACGGCACCAGCTGCTCCGGAAGTTGGAAAAATATGAGTTGCCTCATAATCCATGCCAAAACGTTCATTCAACGATTTTGCAATTTTTTCTCTTACGGAAGTAATTCCAAGACTGGGACTATATCCATGAAGTTCCATAGAGCTTTTCGTTTTTAAAAGGTCTATCATTTCTTCGGTAAATTTTTCCGGTACCGAAACGGATGGATTTCCAAGACTGTAATCAAATACATTCTCATATCCGATTTCCTTACCTCTTGCTGTTGCAAATTCGGAAAGCTGGCGGATAACCGATTTTCCCTCCAGCATTTTTTTATATTGCTGATTAATCATTTTTTAACACCTACCTGTTCTTATTTCACTGCAGACATCATTAAGCTCATATTTCCCTTAAAATCTGCCTGTCCATATGCATAAGGAAGAATAAAGTTATCCCCCTTCTTTATTGCATGTCCATTCAGAGTTCCTTCACCCTCAATAACACTTACTGCCAGGAAAGAATGCTCCTGTTGTATGGATGCTTCTTCGACAACCTCCAATTTCCATACCGAAAAGCAATGATTGGAAACGAGCAGATTCATTTCGTTTGGCAAAAGGTTATTTATGTTTCTAACACATTCATTAATTGGTGTCGCCGGCACCTGAATCACATCAAGTCCCTGTTTTATATGAAGTTCTCTCAGTTTTCCTCTGTCCAGACGGTCATAATCATAAATACGATATGTGATATCGCTGTTTTGCTGTACCTCATAAATAAACAGCCCCTTCGTAAATGCATGAAGGGTTCCTGCGTTTACTTCAATAAAGTCCCCCTTCTTAACCGGAACTCTCCGAATCAATTCCTTCCACTCTTTTCGTGAAATCATTTCTTCCAGTTCCTTTTTGGTTCTTGCATTATGTCCAATGACCATTTCTGCATCTTCCGGGCAATCCAGAATATAAGAACATTCTGTTTTTCCGGAGGCCCCATTTTCATTTTTTTCTGCATAGGCATCATCCGGGTGTACCTGAATACTCAAATCACTTTTTGCATCCAGCATCTTCACAAGAAGCGGGAATCGCTTTTCGGTCGGATTTCCAAACAACTCGGGATGTTTTTCCCATAATCCGGAAAGTGTTTCGCCTTTATAAATTCCACTTGCTATCACACAATCACCGGATGGGTGTGCGGAAATTCCCCAACATTCTCCTGTATTCTCACCAGGAATGTCATAGCCATATTTTTCCCGAAGTCTGCTTCCACCCCAGACCATCTGTTTAAATACCGGTTCCAAAAATAATATTGGCTTTTCCTTTATGTTCGTCATAAGTTCTTATCCGTTTTCCTTTATTTAAACTCAACAATACTCTTCATTATAAATCCAATCACCTGATTTATGCAACTAATTTATAAGATTACCGCTTTTATTACATATTCAGGAACTCCTGCTGGTGCTCGATTTCCTCCGGAATTTTCTTTCCCAGATTATGAAGCTTCTGAACCAGGTTATCCATACGATGACGTTTCTGTGCCATCCGGATATCATATTTGTCCATAATCTCTTTATACATTGGGTTTACACCAAGCTTGTCACGAACTGCTTTTGAAAAAGTACAGTAAGTAAATAAAATGTTTCTGGCAACCTTGTTCAGGCGTGGTGAACCATTGCTTTCAAACAAGATCCAAATGCAGTAATCATTTACAAACATTTCCTTAAAGCTGTTCTTTGCCCGTCCCATTTCTGCTTTGATTTTATCTTTTGCATCTGCAGAAAGCTCGTTGTTTTTACGATAAAACTGCACATAATCAAAGTATTCACTTGTCAGGGAACGGTCGGATATATCATTCCATCGTCCGCCCTGCATACGCTTACACATCTCCCAACGGAATTGACCGGTCAGACGGATAAGCTGCATATTAATATCTTCCAACTGGAATACGGACAACATCATTCTTGCCGGTGTTGTACGTCTTTTTCCTTCAATTTCCTGCCACATAACTCCTCTTGTTCCTGCATTTGGAGTCAAAATAAAGTCCGGTAAAACCTCTACACTGATAAATTCTTTTGTAACACCTTCATCGGGATTGGAGTAAACCGTTTCCCGATAAAAAGCTCCATAGTCAATTCTTCGTATCGCATTTATGGTTTTTTCTATCTTTTCTTCGGAAGCCAGAATGGTCTCTGCCTGCTTCAGCATATTATGTTCTGAAAATACAGGGCAAAATGTAGAGATTCTTCCAAATGTCATCTTGTTTACCGCAGGAAAGACATTTTCCAGTTCATACATTACCCGTCCCATTGCATCCTTGAGCAGCGCAAGCTCTTCTTCTTTCGTAATTTTTCCTGTCCGCATCTGTTCATGGAGCTGCTCGCCATAGTCCATATCGAATTCATTACGTCCCGGGTCCTTATGTCCGTCATAAATTGCCATCAGCCATTCATAATAAGAATAAATTCCACGGTTTGGTGCCGTCGGAAGCTTGTCTACAATCTGATACATATAAATTGCATTTTCCAGACCAGCCAGTTCCTCATCCACATACCCGAAGTTAAAAAACATCTGTAAGATTTTAGGAACTGCACCATCCTTTACACTTACCTGAAATGCCTTTCTATATATCTCATAAAACTCTTTTGTGATTTGTAAACGAAGGGTACGAATTTCATCTTCGGTTCCATTTTTATTAATGGTCTTTTTATATTTGTCGATATGCTGGCAAAAAGAAGTCTGCAGTTCTTCTTCGCACTTTGCATATGTCAAAATGGCATGAAGGGAATCCTTTAATTCTGTGACTGTATTTGCATCATATTTTGCTTCCTCTGCCTCCGCTTCCTGACATTGCTGCTGTAATACTGCGAGCTGTTGCTCATAAGCCAGTTTACGCGCAGCATAAAAATTCTGCTTTGCATAGTCCCTTGTTTCCAGCTGCATTAACATTTCATTTAAACTTCGTTGCGCAATGATAGCATCTCCATTTTCAAATCCTGACTTTTTTACGAGCTTCCCATACAGGGTCATATACAAATCAAACATATCCAGGGAATTCTCATTCATTAATACCTGACAGCCATCTTGTCGGGCGCTACACATCTCCTGACAGAGCCACACGATATTTTTCATATCTTCGCCAGCCTTTACAAGAACTCCAACAATGAAATCAATATCTGTTTTATTCGCATCCCAGACCGAAATCATCTGTTCTAACGTGCCATAATATCCCGTCATCCACGTCGGAACGTCTTCCTGTGACTGTTCTTTCAAAAATTCTGTATAGGTTTCCAATTCTCCCGGAGAAATATGATTTTTGCTGCATAAGGAAATATATTCCTGATAACAGGTCGTAATATAGTTGTGTAAACAGTGACTTTCTATTTTTGAAAGCTTATATTGAGACAGCAGCTCATTAAACTGACGGAACAAGGAAGACATAAAATACCGTATGGTCTCCACACTGTTTTCAAACAACTTTCTCAACGCTGTCATCTGACACGGAAAAACCAGAACGGATATATTTTCCACTGTTTCATATTTCATATAAGACTCTTCCTTACCAAGTCCCATCAGTCCAATCACATCTCCGTTGCGCAGGATAAAACTTCCTCCATCATAAGAAGCTCTTACACTTCCCCGCATAATCATATACAGATTTGTAATTTTCTGCCCTCTTTCATAGATTACTGTATTCTGTGAAAACTCTACTGCTGCCATAAGATTTAATACCTGTCCCCTTTTTATTCTTTATCTTCTGCCCATGCAAGTGCACATCTCACTGCCTTTTTCCATCCCCGTAACAATTGTATCCTGTGCTCCTCGCCCATCTGGTGTCCAAATTCTTTTGAAAGTTGCCAGTTCTCGCGAATCTCTTCCTTGCTCTGATAATATCCGCATGCAAGACCTGCCAGATACGCTGCTCCCAAAGCCGTCGTTTCAATACACATGGGGCGGTAAACCTGTGCCCCTAAAATATCTGCCTGAAACTGCATCAGAAAATCATTGGCACTTGCTCCACCGTCGACTTTCAATGCCGCTATGGATAGCTCCGCATCCTCTTCCATTGCCTTCAAAACATCTACGGTCTGATACGCAATCGATTCCAGTGCGGCACGAATAAAGTGTTCTTTCTGGCATCCACGCGTAATGCCGACCATGGTTCCTCTGGCATACGGATTCCAATAAGGTGCTCCCATTCCGGCAAAGGCAGGTACCAGATAAACACCACCGGTATCATCCACCTTTTCCGCATACTCCTGTGTCTGGGATGCTGTTTTTATCATTCTCATACCATCACGAAGCCATTGAACAGCGGCCCCTGCCACAAAGACGCTTCCCTCCAAAGCATACTCTACCTGATTGGAGGTGCTTGCTGCAATTGTTGTAATTAAACCATGTTTGGAAACGATTGCTTCCCTGCCGGTATTCATTAGCAGAAAGCAGCCTGTTCCATATGTATTTTTCACCTGACCTTTTTCAAAACAGCATTGCCCAAACAATGCCGCCTGCTGATCACCTGCAATTCCGGCAATCGGAATCTGTCCTCCCAGCACAGAACTCTCGGTATATCCATAGATATAACTTGACGGTTTTACATCAGGAAGCATTTCTTCCGGAATATCCAGCAGCTCAAGCAGCTTTTTATCCCAGCATAACTTATGAATATCAAAAAGCATTGTTCTGGATGCATTTGTATAATCGGTTACATGGATTTCGCCTTTTGTAAGATTATAAATCAGCCAGCTATCCACGGTTCCAAATAACAGTTCGCCTCTTTTGGCACGCTCCCTTGCTCCCTCCACATGATTTAAAATCCATGCAATCTTCGTGCCACTAAAATAGGCATCCGGAACAAGTCCTGTTGTTTCCTTTATATAATCACCATAACCCTTTGCAACCAGATGATCAATCATATCTGCCGTTCTGCGGCACTGCCATACAATCGCATTGTAAACCGGCTCACCGGTCTTAGCATCCCATACGATTGTTGTTTCTCTCTGATTGGTAATTCCAATCGCAGCGATATCCTGTGGCTGTGCCATGACCTTCGCCATTGCTTCTGTCGTAACCGCAAGCTGAGAAGACCAGATTTCCATAGGATCATGTTCTACCCATCCCGGCTGCGGATAAATCTGTGTAAATTCTTTTTGAGCCATGCTGCAAATTGTTCCATCTTTGTCAAAGAGAATACATCTTGAACTTGTTGTCCCCTGGTCCAATGCCATAATATACTTACCCATAAGCGTTCCCCCTAATCTTCTGCTTCAGATGTTGCCACGATACGGATTCCTGTCCCCGCAACATTCGGAATCAGAACATCTCCTACATGAACCGGTTCTTTTACCTCCAATTGCCCGATTTCTTCCATGCATTGTTGTATTTTATCTTTCGGAATTTCTCCCTCTGTTTTTACGGATACCACCTGATGCAATCCATTCTGCACCTTTACAATCGATGTGATGGTACGAACCGGAGCTGTAAATTCACTTCGTGCATATGCCTCCCCTTTGGGACAGGTATTTCCTGATATATCCAGCGTTCCATCTTCCTTTTTCTTAGCGGTTACCAGGCATCCTAAAGGACATCCGATACAGATTACCTGACAGCTCTTGTCAAATCCCTCCGGAATGGTATTCTTTGACTTTTCAGGTATTTTCGGGCGTACTGCTTCTCCCCAGCCTTCTTCACCCTCTAAAATATACTCGGCAGCATACTCACCGGCTTTTACCGCTTCTTTCGACACATTGTCAACCAAATCATGAACATGAAGCACATTTCCACAGGCAAAAACACCCTTTACCGTAGTTTCCAGTCTTGCATTCACCACAGGTCCCTGTGTCATACCATCCATTTGTGCCCCCGCCTGTTTGCTCAATTCATTTTCCGGAATCAGACCACAGGATAGTAATAACGTATCGCACTCTACATATTGCTCGGTTCCCGCTATCGGCTTCAGATTTTCATCTACTTTGGAAATAGTAACTCCTTCGATTCGGTCTTTGCCGTGAATTTCTGTTACCGTATGACTAAGCAGCAGCGGAATGTCATAATCATCCAGACACTGTGCAATGTTTCTTCGCAATCCGCCCGAATATGGCATAATTTCTGCAACCAATTTTACCTCTGCGCCCTGTAAGGTCATTCTTCTTGCCATAATCAGACCAATATCGCCCGAGCCGAGCACCACAACCTTTTTTCCCGGCATGCGTCCTTCTATATTGACATATCTTTGTGCCGTTCCTGCAGAATATATACCCGATGGACGATAACCCGGGATATTCATTGCGCCTCTCGCCCGTTCCCTGCATCCCATGGCAAGTACCACGGCTTTACTTTCTATCTGAAATATCCCCTGTTCTTTATTCATTGCAGTTACTACGCAGGAATCACCTCCCTGCACATCAACTACCATGGTGTTTACCTGATATTTAATAGTGGATTTCTTTACCTTTTCGATATAGCGGTGTGCATACTCAGGACCGGTCAGTTCTTCTTTGAATGTATGAAGTCCGAAGCCATTATGAATACACTGATTTAAAATACCACCAAGTTCTCTGTCTCTTTCCAGGATCAGAATATCTTTTATTCCTTTTTCAAGAGCTGCCAGTGCTGCCGCCATTCCTGCAGGACCGCCGCCAATCACTACTAATTCTACTTTCATCACCAACATCCTCCATTCTGAATTTTATTCTTTCGGAAGAACATAATAGGAACCTTCCTGTGATTTCAGGATTTCACTCTCATCCACTCCAAGCTCTCTTGCCAGAATTTCCACTACCTTCGGGTTACAGAAACCGGACTGGCATCGTCCCATACCTGCACGTGTTCTACGTTTCACACCATCCGTAGTTGTTGCTCCCAATGGTCTGTGAATCGCATCCATAATCTCCCCTTCGGTAACCATTTCACAACGGCAAATGACATTTCCATATGCCGGATTTTTCTGGATAAGTGCATGGCGCTCTTTATCGGAAGCAAGTGCCATACTTGGTATTCCTTTTCTTGTTGCAATAAATTTGTCTTTCTTCGAAGGATGTAATTTTTCTACTACCAGTTCTGTTACATAGACTCCCGTAGCCGGTGCGCAGGAAAGTCCCGGTGATTCCATTCCCGCAACATCAATTACTCCCGGTGCATCCGGAATCTCACCAATCATAAAGTCCTGTTCTTTCTGATATAATCCCTCTTGATTTTTCAACGGTGCGGATTTTACCAATCTTGCCCGAAGACCTGCAAACGATGTAATTACATCACGGAAAGGAACCTCTTTTACACTTAAGGATGCCTTTTCCTTTACTACTGCAAGCCCTTCCGAGGTAATATCTACCCCTTCCTTATCCGCAATATCCACTGCCGTCGGTCCTGTAAGAAGATTTCCATGAATCGTTGGTGTTACCAGAATTCCTTTTCCCAAAGCAGTGGGAAGCTGAAATAAGGTGTGATGTACCAATGAGCCTGCGCTCTTATCATATAGGAGATATTCCCCCTTACGAGGCTCAATTTCTATTTTTTCATTGCTTACCATATTATGAATGACGTCTGCATAGACACCCGCTGCATTGATTACCATCGATGCCTCAAAACATTCTTTTTCCTTGTGATTTCGAATGGTATTGATTTTGTAATACGTTTCTGCTTTTTCAATTCCTGTGACTTCCGTATCCAAAAAGAACTCCGCTCCATTTTCGACTGCATTTTCTGCTAATGCAATGGTCAGCCCGAACGGACAGACAATTCCACCTGTAGGCACATAAAGAGCAGCCACCACCTGTTCCCCGATTTCGGGCTCCAATTGTGACAGCTCCTCTTTTTCTATTATTCTGAGTTTTTCAACTCCGTTATTCTCCCCGCGCTGCTTCAATTCCTGCAGCCTTGGTATATCCTGCTGCGCAAAACAAAGAACAAGTGAGCCGTTTTGCTGATAAGGAATCTCCAAATCCTTCGAAAGCTGCTCCATCATGCGGCTTCCTGCCACATTCAGCTTTGCTTTCAATGTTCCGTTCTTGGCATCATAACCCGCATGGACAATTCCACTGTTTGCCTTTGATGTCCCTTCACAAATGTCTTTACATTTTTCCAATACTGCTATCTTCAGTTCATATCTGGACAATTCTCTGGCAATGGCACATCCATTTACGCCTGCACCAATAATAACTACGTCATACCTCATATTCATACCCCATCCTTTTCTCCATTTATTTCCTGAATACTTCTTTTATTGTACCACGAAACACCTAAAAACTCTATGAATATTCTTCCCCTCCAAGCTCAATCGTATAACGGATTTCCTGCATTCTAAGGTCAAGTTCTGCACTTGTTTCCGCACATGCACTAAGTTCCTCCGATATTTTTTCCAGAATCTCCGGAGATAAGTCTTTTTTATAGCGCATCTGATGCTCCAGATTTGCCCAGAATTCCATGGCTATCGTCCGAAGCTGTACCTCGACCTTCATATTCCGTTTTTCATTCTGTAGAAAAATGGGAATGCTGATAATCAGGTGAAGACTACGATATCCATTTCCCTTGGGGTTTCGGATATAATCCTTCATTTCAATCAATGTTACATCATCCTGTTTCGTCAGGCAGTCTGCCAGCATATAAATATCATCAATAAATGAGCAGATTACACGTACTCCGGCAATATCAAACAGATTATCCTCTATGGATTCTAAGGAGATTGGTAAATTCTTCCGAATCAGTTTTTCATAAATGCTCTCCGGTGATTTCAGCCTGCTCTTAATACTTTCAATGGGATTTCGTTCACTTTCCAGTGATAATTCTTCATTTAAAACCTTAAACTTTGTTTCTACTTCCATAATGGCGCAACGGTATCTGGACATCAGTTCGCGTCCTGCCATAAATATTTCCTGAAACTGCTCTTTTCCTGTCTGTATTTGTACTCTGCTTTCCTCTATCATTAATTCTTCTGTTGTTTTTGTCATTTTATAATTCCTCTTGTATATCCTTTATTTTAAGTGTAAAATATGCCGTGATTACAGTTTATCACAGGTGAGCATATGAAACAATTAGAACAAACCCTGACAGAGGGTTCTTTATCAAAAAAAATATTAATATTTAGTATTCCACTTATGTTTTCCAACTTACTACAGGTTCTTTTTAATATGGCTGACCTTGCCGTTGTTGGAAATTTTGCCGGAAGTAATTCCCTTGGTTCTGTAGGTTCTACAACCATTTTAGTTGGCTTATTTACAGGCTTTTTAATTGGTCTCGGCGGTGGTATCAATGTCCTTGTTGCCTTATATATTGGTGCCCGGAATGAAAAAGAAGTAAAAGAAACCGTATCAACTTCTTACCTATTATGTATCGTTATGGGAGTTCTGCTCCTCTTAATTGGTGTTTTAGGTGCACGTGGTATTTTATCCCTCATGAATACCAAACCGGAATTAATGGATGGTGCAGTTCTTTATCTTAGAATTTACTTTCTAGGGCTCCCTGCCTTAGCGATTTATAACTGTGGAAATGCCATTTTAAGTGCTGCAGGAAATACCAAGAAACCACTTATATACCTGACAATTGCAGGAATTGTAAATGTTGTTCTAAACCTTGTTTTTGTGATTGGTTTTCATCTTGATGTGGCTGGTGTTGCAATTGCAAGTATTATTTCCCAATACATATCCGCTTTTTTAATTACTTATTCGCTGACTCATGATTCACAGATTTATTCGGTTTCTCTTTCCGATATTTTTTCTTTAAAGAGAGCATCGAAGATTGTAAAAAAAGACAAGCTGGTTTCTCTGCTTAAGCTTGGTTTACCCGCCGGTTTTCAAAATGTTATATTTATGTTTGCAAATCTTTTTGTTCAGGCGGGCGTCAACAGTTTTTCTGCTACCATGGTTTCCGGCAACTCTGCCGCTGCCAATGCAGACTCCCTCGTTTATGAAGTAATGGCTGCTTTCTATGTCGCATGCAGCAGCTTTATGGGACAAAATTTGGGTGCAAAGAAAAAAGAGCGGGTTCTTAAAAGCTATTTTATCAGCCTTACCTACTCTTTTCTCATTGGTTTATTACTCGGTTTACTTATTCTGTTTATGGGACCTGCTTTTCTATCCCTGTTTACATCAGATGCTGATGTCGTTGATGCAGGTATGTATCGTTTAAAAATTATGAGTGTTTCTTATGCGATATCTGCATTTATGGATTGTACCATTGCTGCATCCCGTGGTTTGGGAAAGACCGTTGTCCCTACCATCATCGTGATTATAGGCTCCTGTATCTTCCGTGTTATTTGGATATATACGATATTTGCCTACTTTAAAACGATACCTTCGCTCTATCTGTTATATATCTTTTCCTGGGCGATTACAGCGATTGCAGAAATCATCTACTTCCATAAAGTTTATAAAGAAAGCACTTCCTCTCTGGCATAACAGCTATACAATTTGTCTTGCAACAAAGACGCCACTTGCAGAAGCATGAGACAGGGAGTGGGTAACACCGCTTCCGTCTCCAATAATATACAGTCCCTTGTGGCAGCTTTCCAGGTGTTCATCCAACTCTACTTCCATATTATAGAATTTTACTTCTACACCATAAAGAAGTGTATCATCATTGGCAGTACCTGGTGCGATCTTATCCAGTGCATAAATCATTTCGATAATTCCATCTAAAATACGTTTTGGAAGCACAAGACTCAAATCTCCGGGTGTTGCGGATAAAGTAGGCTCTACCAGTCCCTCTTCAATTCTCTTCGCATTACTACGACGTCCACGTACCAGATCCCCAAAACGCTGTACAATTACACCACCACCAAGCATATTGGAAAGTCTGGCAATACTTTCGCCATATCCATTACTATCCTTAAAGGGCTCAGAAAAGTGTTTTGCAACAAGCAATGCAAAGTTTGTATTCTCGGTCTGTTTATCTGCACCTTCATAGCTGTGTCCGTTTACGGTTACAATACCATTTGTATTCTCATTTACAACAATACCATGCGGATTCATACAGAAGGTACGTACGGAATCCTCAAATTTTTCGGTACGGTATACAATTTTACTCTCATAAAGTTCATCGGTAAGATGTGAAAAGATTACCGCAGGAAGCTCAACACGTACCCCGATATCCACACGATTGGATTTTGTATTGATGTCCAAATCCTTACAGATTTTTTCCATCCACTTACTGCCGCTTCGTCCTACTGATATAATACATTTATCGGAATAGTAAGTTTCCTTTTCACAGACAATATGATAGCCTTCTTCAAATGCTTCCACGCTTTTTACCGGTGTATCAAAATAAAAATCGACTTTATCCTTCAGTTCTGCATACAGATTACCTAACACAATAAGGTTAATATCCGTTCCAAGATGACGCACAGATGCATCCAATAAATTCAGCTTATTTTGAAGACAGATTTTTTTAAATGCAGTGCCGGATGTGGAATACAGCTTTGTTCCCTCTCCACCATACTTCATATTGATATCATCCACATACTTCATCAACTCAATAGCTTTATTTTTTCCAATATATTCGTACAGTGTACCGCCAAAAGCATTGGTAATGTTATACTTTCCATCCGAAAATGCTCCGGCTCCACCAAATCCGCTCATAATGGAACAGCTTTTACAATTAATGCAGCTCTTTATTTTATCTCCATCAATTGGACAATGACGCTTATCCAATGCATGGCCGGCTTCAAATACCGCAATCTTTAAATCCTTATTTCTCTGTACTAATTCATACGCTGAAAAAATACCTCCTGGACCCGCTCCAATAATAATTACATCATACTTCATAGTTCTACCCCAATCCTTTCCTTCGTGAGTCTTTTTTATTATAACATAGGTATGTCATCTTTAGAAATAATAATATCTGTACGCAAAAAGAAAACCCTTGATTTTCAAGGGTTTAAAACTGCCGGTGATGGGACTTGAACCCATACGATGTTGCCATCAACAGATTTTGAGTCTGCCTCGTCTGCCAATTCCGACACACCGGCTCGTATAATTACTAAAAATGCCCAGAACCGGAATCGAACCAGTGACACGAGGATTTTCAGTCCTCTGCTCTACCAACTGAGCTATCTGGGCATAGACTTAAAATTAAGTCGAGTAGCGGGGACAGGATTTGAACCTATGACCTTCGGGTTATGAGCCCGACGAGCTTCCAGACTGCTCCACCCCGCGTTATGAAATTAAATACACCCTAAGGTGAATGGATGGAGGTGGATTCGAACCACCGAAGCAATTTGCAGCAGATTTACAGTCTGTCCCCTTTGGCCACTCGG
>CAKRVA010000006.1 GCA_934408585.1 uncultured Lachnospiraceae bacterium | reverse complement strand
GGTGTTGTTATAATTCTCTTTTCTGTGTCAACTAGGCAAATTATAGCATAATTTAGCAAGTTGTGACTACCTGTTAGCAGTAGGAATAGTAGTAAAACGGGAAGTCTTACTACTAAGGGTTTTCCTCATTTTTTAATTCAGTAAATCGTTTCTTCATTTGTACCGTTCTAAGTATTCTCAATTCATCTAACAAAGTTTCATAAAACGACCATCCCCCTTCTTCTGGTATCTTTTCACATAAGAATTCTTTATACTTATCGTCCTCACATAATTCCAAAATTCCACTGACGCAAAAAGCCCGCTCACATTCTGCATAGCCTTCTTCTCCATTTCCAAACAATTTCCAAAAAAGATTTGTTTGAATTATTGCTTTTTCAACATAATCTAATGGTTTGCTCGCTTTACTTTTATCAAATTCACATATGTACATATTTCGTAATGCTTTGAAAAATAAAAAAGGATTATCGTTATACCCATACGTTGAATTACGAACATTATTAACATTACTACGGTAGTCATTTCTTATTCGCGGTAAAATAATATATGACGAAAATATTTTATCATTTTCTATATTTTGCGGTGTTTTTCTATGATGATGAATTCTTCTCCACATTTGCTTTTTTGTAATCAAATTATCACCACTCAAACATATGTCAGTACCTTTCAAATAGAAATATTTATCTTGGAAAACAAACCTTTCTGCTTTACTCCCAAAAAACATTTCTATTTCATCTTCAATTGTACCTATACTTGTATCTTTGCATTCTTCTTCAACTGTTTTTATATTCATCAAACAACTTCTCCATTATGAATATCACATCGTATCCGGATACAATATATTTACCCAATCATAATTTTTATAATATTTTTCATATATAAAATCCAAATCCATAATTAAGCCTCTTATCATATCTATATGCATTAAAGACAACTCTTCTTTGTACGACATATAACGCGCATCAACAAAAATATTATTATTTACAAAATAATCAATTACACTCTGATGCGATTTCATCCTTTGTCGTATCACGTTAATCTTCGGAACATCTATATTAACAATTTCATCAAGTAAGGCATTCAAATTGTGACCATTTTTTCTGATTTCTGATTCCACATAATCATTCTCTTCCAACAACGATTTTAATAAGGTTTCTATTACCACACAGAGTTCTGCATATATAGCATAAATATGTTCTTTATAAATCAAGTAATCAACTCGGGGAATATCAATCGTTTTAAATCTCTCTGCACAATTATCAATCATGTTATTCAGCAACTGATAATGTGCAAAAAAGGCAATAGTAAAATGACCTACCTCCTCAATCTCCCATGTAAACATATTTTCCAATATTTCAAATTGTTCATCCCGATTCATAATTCTATTTCTTCTTTCTTATACCTCATAATACAGATAGCAAATAACGCTCCAGTCATTGCCGGAGCGTCATCTTCACTAATCATTTTTAATCATAAGTTCATAACCTTTTTCATCACTACCAAATAATGTGATACCAAGTTCTCCATAATAATATCCATTTGCTGTCTTTTTTGTATCAACTTCGTTAATTGCCTCATTCAAATCAGCAGCACTTAATGATTCATCCATCAGTGGAGACATTCCTTGCATAAGGGCTTTTACTTGCTCAAGACTTGTATTATTAGTATAAACTCTAAAATTCAAATCACCCATATAAGTTTTTGATGCAACCAAATCTACAACTTTATCCCCTAATAAGTAAGACTTTCCTACTGCATCTTTATATGCCCCTAATCTGAATTCTGTTTTATAGTGGCTACTGCTTTTATCCGAAGGAGTAAAATCTTCTGCAAACATAAGATGTTCTGTCGCTTGTGAATTATATTGTTCTACAATATTTGTAATATAACTATCTACATCTACCACTTCATCAATTTCTGTTTCCGATGATTCTATGCTTTCAATATCTTCTGCGGTTTCTTCTTGTGTTGTATCTACTGACTGCTCAACTTGTGTATTCGCCATCTGCGTAGATGATGTATTATTTGTGTTCTCAGTATCACCAGACACCCCAATAATAAGATACAGTATCCAAGCAGCCGCTATAATACCGTATTTAAGTGCAGGTTTCATATCCTTCTTTCTTAATAAAAGAATTGTTAATGGCAATGGAAATATACATATCCAACCAAGAACCCATAGCCATGTAGGAGTTCCTTTCTTTCCTCCATTAGCACTATTTACATTAGGATTCCATGTATATCCACAACTCTGACATAAGCCAACTGTTCTATAAGCAGCCTGACTCACTGATTGACCTTTTCTTCCCGAACCAACAACATTTTTACGAGAAGCCGATTGGATAGTCATTCCTACTCTCTCTCTTTTAAAATTTATTTTTGTACTACCACATTTCGGACATTTTCCTGCAGAAGGCTCAGTATCTCTACTCTGCTGAGTCGTTTCCCCATAAAAGTTATTTGTAATATTTATAGTCGCCTTTTCTTGTAGCATCTCACTACCACAAAATTCGCAGATTTTATTTTGTGTTTCTGCTCCACAGCTTGGACATTTCATACCAGCTACTCCCTTATACATTATTATGTCTATAATAATATCAGATATGCCAAAATTCCACAATAAAAGACACCCCAGTATGACTGAAGCATCTCTGCCATGCAGAATTGCTACGCCACTTTAAGCATTTTCTGCGATACCGCTTTTGCATCGTTTTTCTTCTCAATCTCTGCCTGTGCTTTTCTGAACTCCTCCATACGTTTCAGTTCTGCCTCGACATCATTAAATCTGATATGTGTATACATTCGAGGTAACGCTAATATCCGAATGCCCCATGAGGTATTGTAACGTTTTTGGATTCATTCTTGATTTTGCCATATTCGAGCAATAAGTGTGGGCAGCACATATGAGATATTATTCTACATCTGCACCCTATAAATATCGTTGTACCTACCGACCATACAATTGAACCTATGCTGCTAGTGCATTGCCACTAATGGAATGTCGTCATCATTGCAGAAAAGAAATCCGGTGTAACCGTCAATTACTTTCCCTAACTTCGGCGGCTCCCTGTCCTCGATGATGGTTCGGAACATCATTTCCACACCCTCTATTATAGGAATCTTCCTCTTTTCCACTTCGGTCTTGATTTCTTCTATAATAATATATAATATATCGCGTATCACAGGTTCTCTATAACTGATAGTCGATGTTTACCGTCCGCTTCTCAAGGTCTTTAGGAACTTCCTCATCTGTTTACGGCTGATTGCCTCTCTGGTAACTCTATCATTTACCACCACACCTGCAAGCTAAAAACGAATGGATTCTTTACCAAAATGTCATCATCTACCACCATCTGGAAGACTAGCCTAAGCACTCTCCTTATGATATGAATGGAACTGTAACGCTTGCCATCCTCCTATTGCAACTTTACTAAAAAAGACTTCGCATCGAAAGTTTTTACCTTTCAGATTTTCTTTTGTCCGAAAAGCTCCTTTGTCAAAATTCTCTGTGCCACCACATATCCGGCTCTAGTACTCTGTCTTACCCCTGTATCACCTTATCTGCTTCGATAATAAATTCAATATACGATACACATGCTTATATTCTAGTAGCTTGTTTCAATTTTGCTAATTTCTCTTTACTTACCCTTATGCTCATAGAAATCATTTTGTGTATTACCAATCCCTCCATGTCAAAAATCATATTTCAATCCTCAACGCCTTAAATCAAAAATAGTCACTTTTTGTTAATAGATTACTACTAACAGAAAATAGCTGTAGATTAGCATTTTACAAATTATTTTTCATAACTCCTAAGTAATTCTCTGGGATGCCAATCAACTTCAAATCAATATCACTTCTATATTCGTCTATCACTGTTTCCACTGTCTGTACTAAAGCTTTCTTACCCTCTTCATCCGGGAGTCTTTTTAACCAAACCTGTGTATACGTAAATAATGATTCTTTATCTCTGGATGCCTCCACAAAAAGGATGTTGCGAACTTTACCAGAGAATTAAAATCCGTATTATACATTCTAGCTGCATCCTAAATAATTCCTTATATTTTTTCTTCTGCAATGTCAGAGGAATCTGACACGAGAATTCGTATAAATATCGCTGATACTACACTATATATGCGTACAAAGCACCCTCTTTAGATCACAAAAAATCACTTACATTGACTTACTATTTTTTTTCTTTGTGCATCGTACAGTTGCTTTATCTGCTTCTTGTATTCGTCTTTTTTCATTTGAAACTGCAAGCTATTTTCATCAGAAAGTTTAATTTTTGTTTCTGTAATCAACTCAAGCAGAATACTATCCATTTGCGGATTGTTTCCAAAATACCACATATCATAGTAAAATCCCAATTTTGTTAACATTAGTTTTAAAATATCTTTTGAATCCTCTTCGTTGATATAATTCCTAAGAAATGTTTTTATATTTTCATTGCTAATATCACAAAGTAAGAATGATAACATAAATCTGGTGAATTTCTTATCCTTGTTTGCTTGAATCAACTCAGAAATTACAACTTCCAATTTTGGCGTTCCTACATTATCAGCCACATTAAACTGAATAGCTACAGGAAGAACTATTTTTAATAAATCCAAAACATTTTCTTTTATCTTTTTATATTCCTCATCTGTTAAATTAGGATGCTTTTCTTTAAGTTTCTCTGGCAAGTCTTCTTTGGTCTTACTCGTTAAATATGCCGAAAATTCATTCATCATTAATCCAAATTGGAAGTTCATTCCCAACATATAGTTTTCTAAATGAATTTTCTTCTGGTCTTTATCGACTGTTTCTGCATTTTTGATAACATTTCCGTAAATCAAAAGCAAATCCATAAAAGATTCACTCTCTTCTATAGAGCTAATTTTAGTAATTTCCATAGGCGATGTTTCTTTATTTGCAGGTAGTACTTCTCCCAACTCGTCTATTTCTTCTATAGAACGTCTACTGCTTGTTATCGCTTCTGTAAATTCTTTTCTGTCCATGTTGAACTCGATTCCTATACTTAGTTTCTCAATCTTGTCCAATATATCCATATTTTCCACAATAGTAGCTGTAATTTCATCATTCAAACTATTTAATAGTTTTGAACAATCTTGAACTATTCCAGAGTAAAACGATAATTCATGTGCAAAATTAACTCGATTTCCTTTGGCGGTCATTAAATCATATAATGTTTGATCAACAGCAGCATATGATGCAAGACAGTACTCCATAATGCTTGTATTGCTAAAACACACATAATCACCATTGATATATAATATATTATTTTCAAAAAAGATTATATCAAATTTTGACTGTGACTTTTTGAATCCCTTTTTGTTATGGTATTCATCGACCAGACTATTAAATTCATCGACAGTAAAAAAATACTCATCTTTCTTGCACATCTCATATGCTAAATATCCAAGAAAATGCTGCTTAACATCATAATCATATTCACTTCTCTGAAATCCTTCAGTAGAAAACTTATCTAAAACTGTTTCCAAATAAGTTCTCATAACTTTACCTTCATTAATAGGAACAAAATTTCTATCAACATCCCAAATAGTCATAAATATAGCAATATTAAATGGAGTCATTGCGAAATGGATATTATTGCAGTATGTTACGATTTTCTGCGTCATTTCATTTGCATCAAATCCCTCTTTACCTTCTCCCCATTTAGTAACCATTTCTCTAACTTGTCTTTTCCCAAAACACTCTAAATATACGGCTTTGTATTCTGCCCCCAAATCTGGAAGTTCCTTCAAAGTATATGTTTGATAGAACCTTTCTTCTGAAGCAAAAATAAATCTATTTTTAGGAAAAGCTTTTGTAAAAGCTTGAATCCAAACAATATGGTCTGCACTTGATATATTAACATTATCAAAAAGGCAAATAATCTTCCCATTTGATAATAGATTTCGTACTTGATTTTTTGTAATCGGTACATCAGATGACATGTTATTGAATATGAAATTTTGACAGGTAACCAAAATTCTATCTTGTCCTTTATTAAGTTTCATCATATCAATATATACTGGTATTTGTTCACTTTCATAACTTGTATGCGAAATACCAAACCTCTGTAATACTGTTGTTTTACCGCATTCTTTCTTTCCAATAAGCAATATATTATTAGAACCATTTATTAGGTCAGTTAAAGGAACTGGAACTTCCTTTTTGTCCTCTTTTCTAGTTAACTCTGTACGCTCATACTCAGATTTTTCAAAAATTGTAGGCTCCACGAAGAAATCGCCGATTTTATCGGGAGAATAACTATCAATGTTCTTTAACATCGTGTATTTTTCTGTTGCCTCTTCATAGTATTCTCTAAGTTGCAATTTCAAATCATATTCTACAGCTTTAGCTTCATCATAAGCAGTAAGTTGGTACACAGCTTTACCATTTTCATTAATTCTTAGAGCCATATCAAAATCCTCTCTCGGAGATTTCAAATATTCTCTTGAATAAATACAACAGGTACTTAAATCCATATCAATATCCAAGATGGAATATCCTGAATAGTAACAATCTATAGGATAAAGTTTTCCTGATGTATTATATATTGTTTTATATTTCTGGGTACAAATTTGCTTATCATCTAAATCGTGAACATGCCCTCGCAAAACTATATCAAAATAATTTAGCTTTCTTTCTACATTAGTCATTTCCAAATCCGACAACCAATCTAACGGATGGTGCATTAAGCAAATTTTCAAATCTGCATCTTTGATATTGTTATGCAATACTCCAACTTGTTGCTCACCAACAAGCATTTTACCTCTTTCTTCCCTGCCTGCTCCTGTTGATCTCCATGCTGAATCAAGTCCTACAATTCCTACATTAATACCATTTATATTTTTCGTAATTGAATATCCAAGACTCCATTTTTCTGCATCTGTCACATATTTTTCATACATATAATTATAGAAATATTGCAGTCTATTTTTATATTCATCTTTCATATCGTATATAGTTTCATTAACTTCTTCTATGGAAGATATTAAAGCCAAACCTTTTTCTGTAATTTTAGCAATTTTACTTTTATCTACCTCGTGATTTCCTGGCACAAGAATAAACTCTTTTTTAGTTAATCCTATTGCTTTAAGCAAAGGCTGAATAAAATGCTCCTCTGCTAATTGAATTTGCATTTCATCATTGAATGCTTTATCACCTCTACCAATTAAATCACCAGCGAAACAAATCAAATCTATATTAATATTATTTTCAGCCTTAACCTTCTTTATGTCATTAATTAATTTTTCCACTAATGAATCAATTTTTGATATTGAAGAAGCGTTAATATGTATATCTGATATATGTAAAATTCCAATTTTTTTCATTTATGGGTTTCCTTTCTCTAATTTTAAAATTAGATTTTTTCTACAGTGTTTTTTCCATTATGCTATTGAACGTCTCGCGTTTTAAGCATGTCTCCAAAATATTTAGTTATCTGGAACTTTTTTATATCACCACATTAAAACACTAAACATGCTTATTGTATAATCATCAAAATCAATATCCACCTTTCTTTTTTGTATAAGTTTCGGTGTACTAGCTCTGACAAAATCTGCATATTCGTTTTTAGCAAGCTTTATACTCATATTCAAAGCATATTAAAATCGTTCACGCTATTCCTGTGCTTTTATAGGTAAACTAGAAACCTCCTGCTCTCTTTCAATACAGTTCACTTCCCGAAAGTTTAAGAGTAATCTATAATATGCCATACCATTCAATATTCATTATTGTCTAATAATGTACTTTTCATATCGTATTCTCAATTCATTAGTTGCTTATCAACACCCCTCTCAAAATGTTTATTGCTGTAATAACTGATAGATATAAGAAGCTATAACAGATGCCACAACACCTAAAATAAAAGAAATAATACGTTCGCACCACTTATTTTTTCCCGATGCATTATTTTTCAATAATTCGTTATTTTCTATCAGGTATCTCATCATTTCATCCTTATCAATAACTACAATTTCTTCGTCACTTTTTTCTGTTTTTTGTACATCTTCTACTGTTTTTCCTTCATTAGTCAAAACTATTTTTTCTACTAGTTCAGGACTTACATGCGCTATTTTTCTCTCTAACCCTTGTATCGGAATCTTAATCAAAAAATCAGACATGATACAAACATCCTTTGTAACCCCATTCACCGTTAATGTAGAATATACCCTTCTCTTATCCTTATAGTTGCGTACATTCGTTGTTAGTGGTGCTGCGATAACAGATTCCTTTTCTACTTCAACTACAATAAATGGTCTATAACATTCACGAATCCCCGTACCCATATTATCCTTTAAAAGATACGTATAAACATCTCCTATTCTGATCACTTCTATTCTCCTCCTTTGTGTTACACGAAATCAACTCACCTTCTCCTCACTCTTCAATTTACCGAATGTGATGAATAGTCCACTGTTAACATGTAAAATCAAAATCTTTTATGTATTAATCATTTACCACTACATCCATCAACTCTACCACCACGTCACACGCATCCTCAAACGCAATATCCGTTGCACGATTTTATTCAATTATAATATATAATAATATATATTCTTCGCCCCTGCATATACCCTTGTCATCTTATCCCCCATTTTTGTCATCTTTTTAATCTATCTGTCGAACCATGGCGTCCACAAACAAAAACCGGCATCTCTGCCGGTTTTTCTCTCCATTAAAATCTTCGATATTCTATTTCTTCTTTATCGGAATCCAGATTTCACAATAGTAGTTTTTGTCCATGGTTCCTTTTTCATATTTCCGGGGATCGTCATACTGCTCCACGCAATAGCCAGCAGCAAATTCATAATCCTTCAGTGCCGGAAGCCACTCTGTGAAAATCTTTGTGTTTACATCCTGCAAGGTTTCCGGCATTGCCCCACGGCACGGGAAAACTGCCCAGGTAAACTCCGGTATGGTGTGAACGGTAAATCCTTCGGGTGCAACCGTTCCTTCCTTGCAAGGGTCTGCAATCAGATATTCAAACCGATTCTGTCCCATTTCGCGGTCAATGTTAATTCCATACATGCCCATAACGGTCTGACCTTTTCCGGATGCAAAATGCTCCTGCCAGAACATGGGAACTTTTTCCTTTGCATTTTCATAAGAAAATTCTTTTGCGTCTGCCAGCACGGTAAATGCTGCTTTCTTTTCGATACGATAGTCCATGAGATATCCTCCTTCAAGTGAAAGTTTAATTTTCAAGGGTGCAAAGGATTTCAGCATGGGATGTTCCTTCCGAACCTGCGTCGGAGTCACACCATGAAATCTTGTAAATGCCTTTGTAAAACTGTCCGGAGAATCATATCCGTATTTCAGTGCAAGATCAATCACTTTTTCCGTTCCGGAAGCAAGGTCATTTCCGGCTAACGTCAGCCGCCTGTTCCGGATGTATTCTGCCGGAGAAAACCCGCAGATAATTGCAAAGCCCTTTTGAAAGTAAAAAGGGGACAGGCCTGCCCTTTTTGCAATCTCTTCTACCGTTATTTCCTCCGTAATATGATTTTCAATATACTGCACTGCATTTCCGATTGATTCTGTCCATCCGCTCATAAGCATTCTCCCTTTGTGACTTCAATATATCACTTAAAAAAAATATCCGCCCGACGATTCTTGCTCACTTTTGTCCTCGCCGCTGTCCTTCGTAGCGCTTTATATTTCCTGATAAAATTTTCCCGTGTAAAAATTCTCTTTTCCGGTTTTCGTCACATCCATATGGAAGCATACACAACCGTCCGGACATACATAATCTTTGGAAAAAGGTGTTGTTCCACCAACTTTCGTCAAATCTCCGCCACTGCGGACAGCCTGCATATCTGCAAAAAGAATCTGCATCATCTTCGGACAGATTCCGTACCCTTGTTCATTTACCGGACAGCCATAAGTACACGTATATTTATCTCCAATTTCCTCTCCGTTTCTGCAATAACGCTCCGTGTGGTCGCTTCGTAAAAATCCGGTCACCTGTATTTCAAATAAGTATTCTTCTTCATACCATTTTTTCATCGTAGTCACTTTCCTTTACAATTCTTTTTATGTGCTTTCAGTTTTTTGATTGCCCAATCATAATGGCTGGACGTGGAACTGACAAAATAGGAACCAAGCACGGTTCCACCGACTGCCGGAAACGCCTTTTCTGCAAACAACGCTTCATTGCTGTGTTTTGCAATCAGTTCCATCACCTGATTATGGGATTCTTTCAGCATCTGCGTAATTTCTTCCAATGTGGTATTCTGGTGTTTTTGCCAGAACACCTGATTCATCGTCCCATATGTTTTCCAGGTGTATGGTTTGGGTAAAAATGGTGTATTTTCCCCCTTTTCATTTTCATCAACGAAATGAATCAGTAACTGGTGCCATTCATAAAGATGTGCGAGTACATCCCGAACGTTCTTATCTCTTTTCCAATGTGCTTCCGTTTTCTTTTCGTCCATGGAAAAATCAAACGGTGTATCTTTCTCCACCTGTGTCATTCCATCGATAAGTGCAAAAAGTTTTTCAAAATTATCGTTCGCTGCCATGAGCAAATCTTCTTTGTTTCTTGGTCTTGGCATACTATTCCTCCTCATACTTTTTCACAATTTCTTTTGCCTGTTGTAAAAGTGCTTCTTTTAGTTCCATTGGCCTTACCACCCGAACCTTATCCCCAAAGGTCAACATCCAGGTAACCAGGCTGTTAAAATCTGTATATTTTCCACGAAAATACAGGCTTCCGTCCTCTTGTATCGTAAAGCAGTCCGGTCCATATTCTTCTACGACCCGCCACTTTACATCCGAAGCAAAAACAGCCTCCACAGAAATTTCTTCCGGATAAATTTTATTGATATCCAGCTCCGGTAACGGAACTACTCGTGGTGTAAATTCCTTTTGCGTTATCTGAATCTTATTCATCCGGTTCAGCTTAAAGAGGCGAAAATCCTTTTTCCGTTCACACCATCCATAAGCATACCAGCTGGACCACTTAAATATCAGGTAATAAGGTTCCATGTTCCGTCTTCCCTCTCCGGATGATGAATAATAATCAAAGGAAATCCGTTTTTTCACTTCAATCGCCTCCAGAATCATGGAAATCTTTGGTTCAATCGCACCTTTATACCAGGAAGACAAATCAATCAAAATCGAATCTTTTCCTGTAAGGAAATGGGAGGCACCCGATTTGATTTTTTCCATAAGCTGCCTATAATACTGGCTTCCGCTGATACTGTCAAGGCTTCGTAATCCTGCCATAATTACCTGCATATCCCTGGAAGTAAGCAGTGTTTTGTCCATGCGGTATCCATCCATAATCCGGATTCCGCCACCGGCTCCCTGTATCGTCTGTATGGGAATTCCCGCCCGGTTGAGGTCTTCGATATCACGGTTAATGGTTCTTCTTGAAACTTCAAATTTTTCCGCCAGTTCCGGAGCGGTGGTACATTCCTGCTGCAGCAGTACGGAAAGAATTCCGATTAATCGGTCAATCTTCATTTTGCCTCCTTTCACTTACAGAATAGCATGCCTAACACGACATCTATATGTCATGTTTGTTTTTATGGTTCGGAAATGTTTTCTACGATGGTCATGTTTCTCATTCTTTTTACCGCAGGACATACTGAAAAGAAAACTGCCCCAAAAGCAAACGCCAGAATGATCAGTAACGGAATGATTGGCAAATGCCATGTCGTATAAGGAAAATGCTTTTCAATCAGGACATCATACAAAAACCGATGAAGCAGCATTCCGATTCCGCCACCGACAAGCGTACCGGTAGCCGCATACGTCAGTGCTTCGCTCATTATCATCCGGGTAAGCTGTTTTTCGTCCATTCCAACTGCCCGCATAACACCATATTGTCTGACCCTTGCAGATACGCTCATGGAAATACTGTTTCTGATATTCAGCAGCGTTACCAATGCAATAATAGTTAAAAAGCCGTACACAAAAATCAGAAAAGCCATATAAGTTCCAGATGTCTTCTGGTCCCTTTTGTCGATTACCGTTCCTGTATCTCCTACTAGCTTCTTGATATTTTCGATATCCTTTTCTCCCATCTTTTCGGATGTCTGAAGCATAATCATGGAATAATTTTCTATACCGGTCAGTCTTGTAAATGTTTCTTTGGAAGTAATCAGGGTAAGTTTTCCGTTTGTCAGCCCATCACCGGAAAACAAATCAAATTTTAAAAGTCCTGCAATCTCCAGTTCTTCATTTCCAACCTGAATTATATCACCGATTTTCCAAATGCTGTTTTTATCTGCCGTTGCAATCACATAATTACTGTTTCCATAGACTTTGGATAATTTGCTTCCTCTTTGCAAAATCCCGTCTTTCTTTAAAGCGGCTAAATCAAAATCATCATATGAAATCAGGTCAATAACATCTTCATAGGTTTCGCTGCTATTTATCCTTGCTGCAAGGTCAAAAGCACTTCTTCGTCCATACACATTTTGAATTCCGTCATATTTCTGAAGTTGCTCTATCAGCTTTTCATCCAGGGAGTTTTGTCCGTTCTCACTTATAATTTCAATATCTGCATCTGCTACTGATTGTGGCATCATATACCCCACCAGCTCGGTAAGAACAGAAAATGTCAGAAACAGAATGATTCCAAGTGCAAACGAACCCGTTAGCAACAGCAAATTCTTTCGGATGCTTTTTGCATGCTGAATTCCAAGTATGGTTTCCATATGGAATACGCCATGTTTTATCTTATCATATGAATACTGTCCGTTTTCCATTGTTCCGGAAACGGCTGCCGCCGGAGATACCTTTGCTGCACGTTTTGCCGGTGCATTAGCTGCAAGCAAAACCGTAACAACTCCCATTACCATTCCGCATATCACACCGGGAATACTGATGCGGCCAAGCGGAATATTGGAAAACTCTTCTCCGACTACAAAGCGTAACACCAGGCACCCCAGCCAGGTAAAAACAATTCCTGAGACAATGCCAATTGGAATTGCCACCCGGCACCAGTTCAATGCTTCCAGTTTTACAAAATGTCGCACCTGGCTTTTACTCATTCCGATGCATCGCATCATACCAAAAAATTTCGTTCTCTGGGCAACATTACTGTTAATGCTGCCGGCAATCATAAAAACTCCTGCAAGCAAAATCAGTACTACAAGCAATATCGCAACCGGTTGTAGTTGCTGCCATTGTTCGCTTCGAATCAAATCGGGAAGTGTAATCCGATGTTTTTCCTGCAGCCTGGTCATTTCCATGCGAATTCCCATTTCCACCATACTAAATAATGCGGTAACAAGAAAAACAGCAATGGCAATACACCCAATCGTCATTTGATTCTGTTGTTTATGTCTTTTTGCAGAAATAGGAATCAGACTCAGATAAGTTTTCATCCGCGGCACCTCCCTAAGTCTGTAAGAACTCCATCCACCACCTGCAATACCCGGTCTGCAGATTGTGCAATGCTCCTGCTATGTGTAATCATGAGAATGGTCTGCTCGTATTTTCTGGATGCTTCTTTTAGTAGGGAAATGACTTCTGCACTATTCTTTGAATCCAGATTTCCGGTCGGTTCATCAGCAAGAATCAGAGACGGTCGGCTAATCAATGCCCTGCCGATTGCAACTCTCTGCTGTTGTCCTCCCGAAAGCTGATGGGGCAGATGATTACGCCGTTCCTTCAATTTTAAAACCTCTAACAAGCCCTCCAGATATGCCTGATTTGGTTTTTGATGATCCAATAATATCGGAAAAAGAATGTTCTGCTCCACCGTAAGCTCCGGTATCAGGTTAAATGCCTGAAAAATAAATCCAATATTTCTGCGTCGGAAAACGGTCTGTGCGTTCTCCTTCATGTTCAAAATGTCTTTTCCATCAATGATAATATTCCCTGAAGTTGGTGTGTCCAGTGCTCCTATCATATTTAACAGCGTACTTTTTCCGGAACCGGACTCTCCTACAATGGCAACAAATTCACCCTTGGAAACCGAGAAACTGACATTCTTTAATGCATGTACTGCCGTCTCTCCACTCCCATAAATCTTCGAAACAGATTCGACTTCTAATAAATTCATAAATGCTGCACCTCTTTTCTTTTTCTGTAAGCGTAACACTCGTTCCTTACAGACAGATTACTGCAACCTTACAATTTTGTAGGAATTCCCACTACATCATGTCCTGTCGGTCTGCATCAATCCAAAAAGAGAGTAAAAAGGCCGTTCCTCTTCCCAATTCACTATCTACCTCAATCGTTCCGCCATGTGCTTCGATAATGGCTTTCGCAAGAGGAAGTCCCAGTCCGACTCCCTGGGTATCCTTTGAAAAGCGGCTCCGATAAAACCGCTTAAAAATATGATGAATGTCTTCCGGATGAATTCCGCTTCCGGTATCGGTTATTTTAATTTGGAAAAGAGCTGCCGAATCCGACCATTCCATTGTAATCGTGTCTCCCTCTTTCGTATGGTCAAATGCATTTTTCACCAGATTACTAACTGCCTCTGTCATCCAGTTTCTGTCACAAAAAAGATACTCACCTTTTCCACCATTTAATATCAGCTTCTTGTTCTCCATTTTTGCCCGATGTGCAAAATGCAGTTCTATATTCTTCATCATGTCTGCAACGTTCTCCTGTGTCTTTTCAAACATTACCGACCCTGCATCCAGCTTTGTCATTTTTAACAACTGCTGAATCAGCATTTCCATGCGGTCAAGCTCCTGTTCCGACAATGCTGCAAATTCTTTGATTTCCGAAAAATTCTTACATTCCGGATGCTCCTCGACTTCATTTTGTACCAATCCATTATAAATATTAAGTGCTGCAAGTGGTGTTTTTAACTGATGGGAAATGTCCGATATTGTGTCCTTTAAAAATTCTTTGCTTTGTATTTCATTATCTGCATGTGCATGCAATACCGACGCGAGCGTATTGATGGTATGAAACAGTCGATAAATTTCTCCTTCCTCTTCACATGCGATTCTGGCATCGGAATTTCCATCCAGGATTTCCTCCATCGTTGCCACGGCCTGTTCCATAAGATGATTCTGTTTCTTAAAATACAAAAAACATACCAATAATATGACAATAGCCATTGGCAGAAAAATCACCAATGGCACCCAGCATTTATGTTTATCGATTTGATATACCACGCATTCCATTCCCACAAAAAAACACACCATAACAAACAAAATGGCAAGGAAAAAATGTCGGATATCTTTATTATAAAATAGTTTCATACTACCCCTTCTCACATTTCTGTTACGTTCCACTTGTATCCCATACCACGTACCGTTACCAGTATTTGTGGGGTTCCCGGATCATCTTCAATTTTCATCCGCAGTCTTCTGATGTACACCGTAAGCGCACTGCTATCGATGTAATTTCCATTGCAATCCCACAACTTATCCAAAAGCTGCTCTTTGGATAGCACCATATTCGGATTCTGCATAAAGAAGCATAGCAGCTTATATTCTACTGCTGTCAGTTCCAATTCTTTTTCCTTTTTATAGGCAATTCCCTGCAACCGCAGCACTCTGATTCCATTTGACTTCAATTCAGTGTCATCTGTTGCAAAATCTTTACTTCTCCGAAGAAGTGCATGAATCTTTGAAAGCAGTACGCCAAGCTTAAATGGCTTCGTGATATAATCATCCGCTCCCATATCAAGCCCCATAATCACATTCATCTCTTCATCCGAAGCAGTCAGAAAAACGATTGGAACCTTAGACGTCTTCCGCACCTTCTGACAAAATTCAAAACCATTGCCATCCGGAAGCGAAACATCCAATACAAGCAAGTCATATTTTCCATCCGCCCAAAACTGGTCTGCCTCAGCAACCGTCCTTGCAATATCAACTTCAAATCCCTGCTTTTTAAATGCAAAGGACAAACCATTGACCAAACTAAGGTCATCCTCCAGAAGAAATAGTTTATTCACGTACGTTCCCCTTCTTTGTTTTGCTTTATACTTTGCTTCTTGCTTTGTTATTGATTTTCCTATCTGCGTCCGCCCAGAATTCTCTCTGCGTCCTCGCGGTTTTCTATATGCAAAAAATTGTGGTGAAAATATCCCACTCCTTCAAAAGAAGCAAGAAATATTTTCTATATAACAAAAGTGAAATGTTCATATATCCAAATTTTTTCAGCCAGTTTCTATATAGAAAAAATTGCTTTCAAAATATCCAAAACAGCTCATAAATTTTTCTATATGGAAAATATCGTAATCGAAATCTCCCAAGGTTTTCTATACAGGAAATAAATTGCCTTCCAATGTCCAAAAAAACTTCAAAATTGGGATGGAAATATGCAGTTTTTCTGCATATAGAAAATCAACCTACAAACGTTGGATATTTGTTCTTACTTTTTCCCTATATAGAAAATCCGACTAAACTCCACTCAAAATCTGTCCGAATATTGCCTACAAACAAATTTCTTCATTTAGTTTTGAAAAACGCTCTCCGTATAATATACCGACTGCATGGCGTCCTTTCCATAGAAGTCTGCACCAATCATATCTGCATATTCTTGCGTAAGGACTGCGCCGCCGACCATGATTTTGCACCACGGAACTGCTTTGTGGAGCTGCTTAATGGTTTCTTCCATACTTGTAACAGTGGTGGTCATCAGCGCACTTAAGCCGACAAGTGGTGCCTTTGTTTCTTCCACCGTTGCCACAACGGTTTCCGGTGGGACATCCTTTCCAAGGTCGATGACTTCATAACCGTAGTTTTCAAGAAGAACTTTTACAATATTCTTTCCAATATCATGAATATCGCCTTTTACTGTGGCAATGACTACCGTACCCTTCTTCTCCTGTACGTTTCCGCTGGCAGTTACATACTCTTTGATTGCCTGGAAGCCGGCTTTTGCTGCTTCCGCGCTCATGAGGAGCTGTGGCAAAAACATGGTTCCCTTTTCAAATCCCTGTCCAACGGTATCAAGTGCCGGAACAAGGTCTTCGTTAATGATTTCCATGGTTTCTTTTGTTCCAGGTGTGTTTCCATCTCCAAGGAGTTCTTTCGTTGCCCGGTATGCGGGCTCCTTCAATCCCTTGATGATACAATCCTTCAAGGTCAGCGAACCTCCGGACCTTCCTGCGCCGTTCTGCGAAATGCTCCCGCCGGGGGCTCCGGTTCCACCCTGCGCACCATTTCCTGCAGCACCGCCGGGCACTGCTCCACCGCCCGTTGTGCCGGTACTGCCGCCACCGGACGTGGTGGGGGCCGGTATCATTTCGGGAGCAACGGCATAGTTTTCGATGTAGTTCATGCACTGCTCATCATATCCCTGCAGAACGCAGAAGGTATCGTATGCCTGCCGCATGGCTCTTGCATTCGGATTGATAATTCCGGCAGAGAGTCCGGCATCCATTGCCATAGAGAAAAAGGCGGCATTCACCAGTTCCCGCTGTGGAAGACCGAAGGATATGTTGGAAACACCAAGTACGGTTCTTCCGCCCTGCTCTTTTATCTTTTTTACGACGGCAAGCGTTGTTTTGGCAGAATTCATATCTGTACTCATCGTCATGGTCAATGCATCAATCACAATATCCTTTTTGGAAATTCCATAGCTTTCGGCCGTACGGTAAATTTTTTCTGCAATCGCAAGTCTGCCCTCTGCGGTGGAAGGAATTCCATCCTCATCCAGCGTAAGACCGACTACAACTCCGCCATATTTTTGAACAAGCGGGAAGATTTCCCGCATTACTTCTTCTTTTCCATTTACAGAGTTAATCATTGGTTTTCCATTATAAATGCGCATTGCCTGTTCCATTGCCTGCACATTTGTCGTATCAATCTGTAATGGCAGTGGCAGGATGCTCTGCAATTCATATACAGTCTGCTTCATCATGGAAACTTCATCGATTTCAGGAAGTCCGACATTTACATCCAGAATATGAGCCCCGGAATCGGACTGCTTTACGCCCTCCTCCAGAATGTATTCCATATTGTTGTCGCGGAGTGCCTGTTTAAACTTGGATTTTCCGGTAGGATTTATTCTTTCGCCAATAATTACCGGCTTCTTTCCCAATTCCACTGCTTTCGAATAGGACGTTACTACTGTGATATCCTTTGCAACAAGAGGTAATGGTTTCTTCTTGCCACAACGGGAGGTTAATGCCTTAATATGCGCCGGCGTGGTTCCACAACAGCCTCCCGCAAAAAACGCCCCCATATCGATAATTTCTTCTACATCCTCTGCAAATTCTTCCGGAGTGACATCATATACGGTTTTTCCGTTCTCACTTCTTGGCAGACCGGCATTTGGAGTAATGACTAATGGAATGGATGCACACTGCGCCATTTTTTCAAAAATAGGTTTCATCTGCTTCGGTCCAAGTCCGCAATTCATTCCAATGGCATCAACACGAAGTCCCTCCAGCAATGCAACCACTACTTCCGGGGTTGCTCCGGTCAGCATTTTGTGGCTCTCGTCAAAAACAACCGTTGCAACAACAGGTAAATCAGAATTTTCTTTTGCTGCAAGAACTGCCGCTTTTAATTCATAAGTATCGCTCATGGTTTCGATTAAAATCAGGTCTGCTCCTGCTTTCACACCAGCTTTCACAACCTGCGCATAAACGGAAACTGCTTCTTCAAAATCCAATGTTCCCATCGGCTTTAAAAGCTTTCCGGTCGGTCCCATATCCAGTGCTACATATGCCTTGCGTCCACACTCCTGCACCGCCTTTTGGGCATTATGAACAGCCGCTGTAACGATTTCTTCCAGATTTTCATATTTAAAACGATTGGCACCAAACGTATTGGCAAGAATAATATCAGCACCTGCCTCAAGATATTCCTTATGAATGGCAATTAGTTCCTCCGGCTTTGACAGATTCCATGTTTCCGGTAATTCCCCCGGCTTAAGTCCACGTGCCTGAAGCAGTGAACCAAGTCCGCCGTCAAAAAATAAAATTCTTTTTCCCATTTCTTCCCGTATATCCATATGCTGTCCTCCTATCTGCGATAGCTGCATGTCGTGTTGCTGCACGCTTCGCATCCTTCCATTACGCAATGCCGGTTCTCCCCGCTTACACCAATGATTGCTGTCACTGATTTTTCCGGAATCATCACTCCCCCATCCGACAGATAAATTCCAACCGTCTTTGATGATTCAATAATTCTCAGAAAATCCTGTTGAAAATCAAGGGAAAAATCTCCATATCCCGGACTGAACCGTGGACGAAGAAATTTATTTTCATTTCTCATTTTATCTGCGATTTTCTGCTGACATAAATTACAATAGTCCTCCATAGCTGCTGCTCCGACTGCCTGTAAAATGGCGGCACGGCTTATGGAAAGCCTGCTATACTGATTCATCAGCAAATCGACACCATTTCCCAATGTCGCTGCAAAAAAAAGAAGTTCTTCGCATCCCTGCAGATTGTGGGATAACTGTCTGCTTTGAAAACGTACTCCTGCCGTCTCAATAACACCATCTTCCAAAAGTGTGCATTCAAACCTACGATACACATATCGTGGTGTCATAACCTCCTGTACCTTTTCCATACATTCTTTGATAAGAACCATTGTCTGCTCGTCCGGTGTCACTTTGCCATAACCCAGATACCTTATAATTTCTTTTTCGTTTATTTCCATCTCTGCTCCGTCTAGTTCAAGATTTCCGAAAGATTCTTCTGAATTCCTGCCGCCACTTCCGGCTTGTTCATCGAATAAACATGGACATGACGGATTCCATTCGCAATCAGATCAATAATCTGGTCGGTCGCATATGCGATTCCTGCCTGCTGCATTGCTGCCGGCCGGGTTCCGAAGAAATCTACAATACTGCGAAAACGTTCCGGTACGTTACATCCGGACAGACGCACGGCATTTTCCACCTGATTTGCTCTTGTAATCGGCATAATACCCGGAATAATCGGCACCAGAATTCCTGCTTCCCTTGCCCGATACAAAAAGTTGTAAAAAATGTTATTATCGAAAAACATCTGTGTTGTTAAAAACTCGCAGCCTGCATCCACTTTTTTCTTTAAATTCTGAATGTCCTCTTTTTTATTTGCAGCATCCGGATGACCTTCCGGATAGCATGCTCCTCCAACGCAGAAATCACTATGCTCCTTAATTCTTGAAACAAGCTCTGAAGCATAATGAAAATCCCGAAACGGGTCACCATCAAAATCCTTCGGTCTGTCCCCGCGCAATGCCAGAATATTTTCAATTCCGGCTTCTTTTAACTGTTCCAGCGTTCCGTCAATATCCTGCTTTGCTGCTCCGACACAAGTCAGATGCGCAATTGTTGTTACATTTTGTGATTTCTGTATTTTTTCTGCAATTTTGACGGTATTTTCACGGTTACTTCCACCGGCTCCATACGTTACACTCATATAATCCGGTTTAAGTGCTGCCACCCCGAGTGCAGCTTTTTCTACCGACTCATAATTAGATGTTGTCTTAGGTGGAAAAACTTCAAAAGAAATTGTAATTTTGTCTGTTTTAAAAATGGATGATACTTTCATAAAGTTTTCCTTTCTGCAAATTACTTGTGTCTAGTATTATATCTGCATGTGCTTCAATTTGAAATTCTTTAAAATATTGTTCCTCCAAGGGAATCCAAAGTTCTTTATAAAAAGAAAGTCTTTCACCCTCGCGAATTCTTAAACGGTTTTCCTGAACCTCTTTTTCGCAGGTTAAAAAAATAGTAATGTCATAATACGACCGAAGCATTGGATGGTGGGCATAACTTCCTTCCACAATCGTCAATGGCTTCCATTTAATTTCTTCTGTGCTTCCATAGGTTCCCATCCGGCAGCTGTATGGCTGGTAATTTACGGTCTGCTTTTCATAAGAAGGTTTCACAACCTCTCTCAGAAAACGCTCCATATCCATATTGGCACATGGATGTTCTTTCCAGTCTTCCCGACGCTGCTCCATTGGCAGATAATAATCATCCATATGAAATGTACGATGTTCAAAATGTTCTGCCATCTGTTCCGACAGTGTCGTCTTACCACTGCCACATCGCCCATCAATTCCAATCAGCAGGGAACCTTTTTGTTTTAATAATTTTTCAATCATTCCTCATCTACCACTTTTTCAAAAACCACATGATTTGCCGTTTTCATATTTACCGCGCCATATGCATCATCGGCATAAAATCCATAATAGAGTCTTTCCTGGTCAAAGTCACTCCAGTCTCCCTCCATATAAATATCATAATTCATGGTAAGACAGTAAAAATGTTCCAGATTAAGAACTTCGTCCTCATGGTTTCTCTCAAAATAGTCGTTCAATTCCTGTTTTGTGATTCCATATGCTGAAAGATCCTCTGTGACATATTTCACTGCCTGTTCCTTTTCATAAAACTGATAGGTTCCCTGCATGTAATAATCACTATGATCATCATCATATCGATACCAGATAAATGTACCGTCATCTCCAAAATAAATCACAGAATTATCATCATCCACACAATAGGTGTTATTACAAAATGGATCGTTTCTTTCTGTCGGATTCGAGGGTTCTTTCCCTTGTCCTCCAATCGCATAGCTAAATATAATCAGTGAAAAGGCCACTCCCAAAATAACTCCTAATGCTCCGGTTACAATTCCGGCAATTCCAAACCCTTTCTTTGCCTCTTTTCTGCTTAGTGAAATGATTCCCAAAATTATTGCCGCAATTCCCAATAGTTTTGTCCACAAATAAAAGTAACACAACGTAACAATTCCCAGAATCATGGATATTAATCCGAACACATAGCTTGTTTTTTTCATATTTTCTCCCTCATTTGATGAATTTCTTTCTTATAATTTATAAAAACTTTGCGAAATCTGTCAAACCATGTTATAACAGTAGACGGAATATATTGCAAAGGATTGTTGTTATGAATAATAAAGTATTTATGCAGGGAATGCGTGACGGATTACCGATTGGATTCGGTTATTTTGCCGTTTCCTTTTCCCTTGGAATTGTAGCCCGCATGGCTGGTCTGACTGCTTTTCAGGGATTCCTGTCCAGTCTTTTTACCAATGCTTCCGCAGGCGAATATGTTGTATTTATGTTGATTTCTGCCAATGCCTCTTACCTGGAGGTCGTATTGGTTACCTTAATTACCAATGCTCGCTATCTGTTGATGAGTTGTGCATTAAGCCAGCGTTTTTCACCAGAAACCGGATTAGGACACCGTTTACTGATTGGTTTTGATATTACCGATGAAATTTTCGGAATTACCATTGCCCGTCCCGGAACCATCAATCCGTTCTATACTTACGGAGCCATGGTGACTTCCATTCCTTTCTGGGCAACCGGAACGGTTCTTGGTGTCATCGCAGGTAATATTCTTCCGGAACGCGTTGTCAGTGCTTTAAGCGTTGCTTTATATGGTATGTTCCTGGCAATCATCATTCCTCCTGCAAAGGAAGAAATATCAAATGCAATTTCTCTGATTGCCGTAAAGAAAACCTTCTTACGAATCGTTCATGTATTATGGAAAGAACTGGCAGTTACCATCGCTGTTCTTGTCAGCTTTGTTGCAAGCTATCTGTTTCACAGACTTCCTTGCTTTGATGGAATCAGCAGCGGAAATAAAACGATTATTCTGACCGTAGTGATTTCTTCCCTCGCTGCCATTTTACATCCAATCAACCGACATAAGGAGGACCCTGATGATGAGTCATAATACTTATATTTATATCGCGATTATGGTACTTGTTACCTTTTTGATTCGAGTTCTGCCTCTTACGTTAATCCGCCGGCAGATTAAAAATGTATTTTTACAGTCATTCTTATATTACGTACCATATGTAACACTGGCCGTCATGACATTTCCCGCAATTATGGATGCCACACAGTCACCGGTTGCCGGCGCACTTGCTTTAATTGCCGGTATCATTGCAGCATTTTGCGGTGCGGGTCTTTTCCCGGTATCGATTATCTGTTGTGTAATCGTCTTTGTTACGGAATTATTTCTCTGTTAAAAGCAACTCGTCGAGGTGGATTTCTTTGAAGTCCACCTTTTCTTTTTCCCACATGCTCACGCAAAGCTGATAGGAATCCAACTGCTTTTCCCAGATTTCATGTGGTAAAAAAAGCTTTGCAATTCCTCCAAGACCTTCTCCGGTCAGTTTCAGATAGCTTTCTTTTCTGCACCAATATTGGAAAAACTGTTTTTCATATTCTTTTGCGGTTGCGCATTGTCTGAGACGTTCATTTTCTTTCTCTGTAAAAAACCGCGCCGCTACTTTTTCCTTAACCGGTACCAGTTGCTGAATATCCACTCCTACTTCTATCGTTCCAATCGCACACGCCACCATTTCTCCGGAATGTGAAAGATTAAAATGAATCTGTGGATAATCCACCAGATATGGTTTGCCGCCCTCTTTTTGTCTGATGCAAAGAGATGTTCCCGGTATCTTTCTGTCCAGCTCCTGTTCTACTGCATACTGTAATAAAAGTCCGGCTGCTAAAATGCGCACCTGGTCTTTTTCATTCCGGGTGCGCATAACCTTCTCCTGACGCTCCATATCCAGTCTGTCTACAAACTGTTTCCATATATTGCCCTTAAGAAAAGGGGTAATACTACTTACATATACCTGCATCATTTATTTGATAGGGTCCTTATAAAATTCTTTAAACTCGTTATAGCCGTCTTTTGTTAATTGCTCTTTTTGGAATTTCTTATTCTTGTTCATTCTTACCACAAGAACCTGTTTTCCATTCTTTCGCTCTTCCTGTGCCTTTGCAATTACCTCGCACAGCATCTCGGAAGGAAGTCCTTTTTCCAAAAGATAAGCAACCTTATCCGGTGCTCCGGGCACCTGAAAGCCATTTTCCATTAACAATAAGATGATTCTCTCGAATCCAATGGAAAATCCGCATGCCGGAACATCATTTCCTGTAAATTTTCCGACCATCTTATCATATCGGCCACCGCCACCACAGCTTCCGCCGAATTCCGGCATTGCAATTTCAAAAATCGTTCCGGTATAATAGGACATTCCACGAACGAGTGTCGGGTCAAATACAAGTTCAAAGTCTGCCGCCTTTGTTGCGGTAACGCTTTCCATTATTTCTGTAAGGCTTGTCTGTACCTCTGCTTCCAGATAATCTCCTAAAATTTCTGCCAGATAGGACAGACCATTTTCTGCCTGTTCCATTCCTTTAAAGAGCTGCAGGTATTTCTCTACGCTTTCAGCTGCAAAGCCATTTTCCAAGAGTTCCTGCTGGACACCCTCAAGACCAATTTTATCCATTTTATCCAAAGTAATGAATACACTGTCATAAGATTCTTCCGGGAATCCGCTATATGCTGCCATTGCCTTCAGAATTCTACGTTCATTAATTCGAATCTGGAAATTCTTAAATCCTAATTTTCCCAACGTGGTTGTCGTTGCAAGAATCAGTTCAATTTCTGCCAGGTTGGATGGCTCTCCGAGAATATCAATATCACATTGCATAAACTGGCGGTAACGTCCTCTCTGTGGACGGTCTGCACGCCATACATTTCCCATCTGCAATGCCTTAAACGGGCTTGGTAATTCATTGGCGTGATTGGAATAATACCGAACCAGTGGCACAGTCAAATCATAACGAAGACCGCCATCGACTAAATCCATCTCGGTCTGTGCTGTTTCCAGATTCAGCTTTTCTCCTCTTTTCAGAATTTTAAAAATCAGTTTTTCGTTTTCTCCACCCTGCTTATTACTCAGATTTGCAATATTTTCTACACAGGGTGTTTCAATGGAAGTAAATCCAAATTTTCCATATGTTTCCTTAATAACTCCTATTACATAATCCCTGATTGCCATTTCTTCAGGGAGAATATCCTTCATACCGGTTACGGGTTTTTTACTTAATGCCATTTTACTGATTCCTTTCCAAATTAAGTTATCCTGTATATTATTTAAGTTATCTCGTATATTTTACAAGAACCTGTTGCAATTTTACACTTTTTGGAGCTATAATGCAAGAAAATAAGTGATAAGTTAAAAGGAGGTTTCCCTATGTCTTTCGAGTACATTCAAAAATTACCTACACCAGATGAGATTCGGGAGCAGTTTCCATTTCCTGCCGAGCTTCTCGAACTTAAGAAGCAGCGCGACAAAGAGATAAAAGATGTCCTCACCGGACAGAGCAATAAATTTCTCGTAATTATCGGACCTTGTTCTGCAGATAATGAAGATTCCGTCTGTGACTATGTCAGCCGTCTTGCAAAGGTAAATGAAGACGTAAAAGATCGTCTTATTCTGATTCCAAGAATCTATACCAATAAGCCACGTACCACCGGCGAAGGTTACAAAGGTATTGTCCATCAGCCAAACCCGGAACAGAAACCGGATTTTCTTGCCGGATTAATTGCCATGCGTAAAATGCATATCCGCGCAGTTGCCGAGTCCGGTCTGACCTCAGCCGACGAAATGCTTTATCCGGAAAACTGGGGCTATGTATCTGACCTGTTATCCTATGTAGCCATTGGTGCCCGTTCCGTAGAGGATCAGCAGCATCGTATTGTAGTAAGCGGTTTTGATATTCCTGCCGGTATGAAAAATCCTACCAGCGGTAACTTCACTGTAATGTTGAATTCCGTTTATGCCTCCCAGCATCCACATTCCTTCATTTACCGTGGCTATGAGGTAAAAACAAACGGAAACGAACTGGCTCACACCGTTCTTCGTGGTGCTACCAATAAGCACGGTGAAAGCACACCAAACTACCATTACGAAGATTTAAACCTTCTTTTGGAGCTTTATAATGAACGTGATTTGAAGAATCCTGCAACCATTATTGATACAAACCATAACAACTCCAACAAAAAGTTTGAGCAGCAGATTCGTATCGTAAAAGAGGTTATGCACAGCAGAAAGCTGAGTCCTGACATTCATAAACTTGTAAAAGGTGTTATGATTGAAAGCTACATTGAAGAAGGCAATCAGAAGATTGGCGAAGGTATTTATGGTAAATCCATTACTGACCCATGCTTAGGCTGGGAAGATTCGAAAAAACTGATTTATGACATAGCAGAAAGCGCATCCTAACTTCTAGGATGCGCTTTTGCATATACTTCTTTAATTCTACTATGACTCATCTGAGCATAAATCTGTGTTGTTGATATATCCGAATGTCCAAGCATTTCCTGAACACTTCTTAAATCTGCTCCATTCTCTACCAAATGTGCTGCAAACGAATGACGAAGCGTATGAGGGGTAATGTCTGCCGTAATTCCTGCTTTCTTTGCATAATATTTAATCAGCTTCCAGAATCCCTGCCGGCTCATTGGCTGACCGGAACAATTTGCAAATAAGTATTCGGAATTCTCATCCGCAATCATGCTTCCCCGCGTTCCTTCCAAATAACGAATCAGTGCACTCTTTGCCTGATTTCCAAAAGGAATCACCCGTTCCTTATTGGCATCCTTGCAGACAATAAATCCCATCTGCAGATTGACGTCCTTTGTCTTCAACGTAATCAGCTCCGTTACACGGATTCCCGTCGCATAAAGGAGCTCCAGCATTGCCTTATCGCGGATTTCCTTTGGTGTATCTCCTGTCGGCTGTTCCAATAACCGGACTACTTCATCCATGGATAAAATTTCCGGCATCTTCTTTTCAATCTTTGGTGCATGAAGCTTGTCTGCTGCATCCTCCTTCACAATTCCTTCCTGATACAGGTAATGATAAAAGGCCTTTAATGATGCAATATTTCTGGATATCGTTGCTGCAGAAAACTGATTCTTTTTCATGTACTCCACATAATCCGTAAGATTTTCTGAAGTAACCTTTCCAATTTCTGTAATCCCCTGCTCTTCCAGATAAGCTTTCACTTTATTCAAATCTCTTCGATAGGATAACTCTGTATTTTCAGATGTATGCTTGACATTATGTAAATAAGTCATGAATGCATTGATTTGTGCTTCCATCGTAAAAATATTACTCCCCAACATTTTAATTCGTTTACATAAACATCATGTGCTTTTCATTATAATCATATTTGAGGAGAAAAGCAAATGTATTTTTTGCCTATTTTACGCACTTTTCAGGCACTTTCTCTTAAAAATACCACATATCGGAAATGCCATATTATGTAAATACTACATGTTGTAAAAATTTTTTTCAAAATATTTTTACTAAATCAGAAAGCAGAATTGGGTTTACATAACTTTCCAACAGACATGCCAGTGCAATTCCGATTAATATCCATAGCAACAGCCAGGGTTTTCTCCTTCGGATATACTGATAATTCAGACACCAATACACCAGCAGAATCATGGAAGGGATCAAAATAAACTGATGTGGGAAAAAACTTCCGACAGCAAACAGAATCCCTTTAATCTTATACTGCACGCATGCCGCCGTGAAATACATTGCCAGTACCACTCCCTGAAATGCCACAAAGCACTTCATGCTGAAAATGCCATATATGGTATTGGACAACAGCAATAGCACACCCGCCACAGCGAGCCTTCGTACCAGAAGATAAAGAAAAAAGTCCGTATTGTTAATATGAAGGTTCTGAAGACTTTCCATGGTCTGTGTTCCCAGCAGACCATCGGTAAAAAGAAAGTGGGAACCCCCGAATAATACGAAAAGAATTCCCACTATAAATGATCCTATAAAAAGAAGCTTATATTTTGCCATACATTCTCCCCCTTGTCCTTCCATATATATGAAAGCCAAAAAGAATGTATGTATTGATTTTATAAACCGTTTTATCGATTTACATATTTTTCCTTATATGCCAATATGGCAGCTACCGTTTTGGAATCCTGGATTTCACATGCATAAATTTTCTGAACCAATTCATCCACGGTATATGCCTGATACTGCACGTATTCATCTTCATCCAGATGCTGTTTTCCCGGCTTCAGATTTCTTGCAACATAGATATCAATCTTCTCATTACAAAATGCTACGGTAGTATATATGGATATCAACAATTCCACATCATCTGCATGATAACCGGTTTCCTCTGCCAGTTCACGGATTGCCGCTTCCTTTGTCGGTTCCTCCACCGACTGTAATCCGCCTGCCGGAATCTCAAGTGTATAGCGTTCCAGTGCATTTCTGTACTGGGAAACCATAATAATGCGTCCCTGGTCATCCACAGGTACTACCGCTGCAGCACCTTTGTGCTTAATAAAATCCCATTTTGCCGTATGACCATTTGGAAGCTTCATCGTATCCTGGTAATAATCAATAATGGCACCATTTGCAACTAAATCTCTTGATACTCTTTTAATCTCATCCATGACAACGCACTCCGTTTCCTTTATTTACCCTCTAACAGCTTATTTACGCTTACTAATTTTACGCATAAGATAAATATTTCAATTGCCTGCTTTAACTCCTCAAGTGGCGGGAATGTCGGTGCAATACGAATATTGGAATCATTAGGGTCTTTCTTATATGGATAAGTTGCTCCGGCACCTGTCAAAGTTACTCCGGCTTCCTTACATTTTGCAACAATTTCTTTTGCACATCCATTCAGGGCATCAAAAGAAACAAAGTATCCACCAATCGGTTTTGTCCATTCACCAATTTCAAGACCGCCTAATTCCTGTTCCAACGTAGCTAACAGGTACTCAAACTTAGGACGGATAATTGCGGCATGCTTCTTCATATGTTCCTTCATGCCATTGATATCTTTAAAATAACGAACATGACGCAGCTGATTTAATTTGTCATGACCAATCGTCTGAATGGTGATAATGCTCTTAATGTAATCCAGATTCTTCTTGGAAGAACCAAGTGCTGCAATTCCGCTTCCCGGGAAGGTTACTTTGGAAGTGGAACAGAATTTATATACGATATCCGGATTTCCTGCCTTTTTACATTCTGCAAGAATTTCCAGTAACTGTGCCTGTTTGTCCTCATATAAATGATGAATGGTATAGGCATTGTCCCAGTAAATTCGGAAATCTTCTGCAGCCGGTTTTAAGTTTGCAAAACGTCTTACCACTTCATCTGAATAAGTAATTCCCTGTGGATTTGAATATTTGGGGACACACCAGATACCCTTTACTGCCGGGTCATTATTTACATACTGTTCTACTAAATCCATATCCGGTCCGTCAGACTTCATTGGAATTGTAATCATTTCAATTCCAAACTGTTCTGTAATTGCAAAATGTCTATCATATCCCGGTGCAGGACAAAGGAATTTTACCTTATCCAGTTTACACCATGGTGTAGAACCGCATACACCCAGAATCATGGAACGTGCAACCGTATCATACATTACATTCAGACTGGAGTTTCCAAATACAATGACTTCTTCATCTGAAATCTCCATCATATCGCCCATAAGCTTTCTTGCTTCATGAATACCAACAAGTTCACCGTAATTTCTGCAATCAATGCCTGCTTCTGACTTAAAATCGGTGTCAGGAGATAATGTATTAAAAAAGTCTGCCTCCATATCAAGCTGCTCAGCACTCGGCAATCCTCTTGCCATATTGAGCTTCAAGCCTTTCGCCTTAGCCTCTTCATATTCCTTATTAAGCTTTGTCTGGAGTTCCTGTAATTCTGTTGTACTAAGTTCCTTATAAGACTTCATAAAATAACCTTTCCTTTCCTACCATCTTAGCATTGTATTCTTTTATCGTATAGTTGGATAATTGTATACAATCCAACTCCAACTATTGTACTATATGGAATTGAAATATTCAAGTATAAAAAAACGGCAGAACCCATTACTGAATTCTGCCGCTAATTTACTTCGCGTAGTCTATTACTCTTGATTCACGAATAACATTTACTTTAATCTGTCCCGGATATTCCAATTCAGCTTCAATCTGCTTTGAAATATCTCTTGCCAACAGAACCATATCTGTATCCGAAATCTGCTCTGGAACTACCATAACACGAATCTCTCTACCTGCCTGAATTGCAAAAGATTTATCTACTCCCTTAAAATTGTTTGTTATTTCTTCTAATTGTTTTAGTCTTGTTGTATATGTTTCCAGTGTTTCTCTTCTTGCACCCGGTCTTGCTGCCGAGATTGTATCAGCAGCCTGTACAATACATGCAATCAAAGACTGTGGCTCTACATCGCCATGGTGGGATTCCACCGCATTGATAACAATTGGAGATTCTTTGTACTTTCTACAAAGCTCTGCACCCAACTGAATATGAGAACCTTCCATTTCATGGTCAACTGCTTTACCAATATCATGTAACAAGCCTGCTCTCTTTGCCATTCTGACATCCAGACCAAGCTCTGCTGCAAGAAGTCCTGATAACTGTGCAACTTCGATGGAATGCTTTAATGCATTCTGACCATAGCTTGTTCTGAATTTCATCTTACCAAGTAATCTGACAAGCTCTGGATGAATTCCATGAACACCAACCTCAAGTGTTGCCTGTTCACCTTCTTCTTTCATCATTACTTCGACTTCTTTTTGCGCCTTTTCAACCATTTCTTCAATTCTAGCCGGATGAATACGTCCGTCTACAATCAGTTTCTCAAGGGCAATTCTTGCTACTTCCCTACGTATCGGGTCGAAGCCTGATAAGATAACTGCTTCCGGTGTATCATCAATAATCAAATCAACACCAGTCATGGTTTCGAGTGTTCTGATATTTCTACCCTCTCTACCAATGATTCTTCCCTTCATCTCATCATTTGGAAGCTGAACAACCGAAATGGTGGTTTCCGATACATGGTCTGCTGCACATTTCTGAATTGCAGTAACCACATATTCCTTCGCCTTCTTGTCTGCTTCCTCTTTGGCGCGATTATCCATTTCTTTGATCATCACAGCCGTTTCATGTTTTACTTCATCTTCAACAATTTTTAATAAGTATTCTTTTGCCTGTTCGGAGGTTAAACCGGAGATTCGTTCTAGTTCCTGTAATCTTTGCTCGTTAAGCTTAGAAATTTCTTCTCTCTGCTTTGCCAGTTCTTCTTCCCTGGCTAACAGATTTGCTTCTTTCTTCTCGATTGCTTCCGATTTCTTATCGATATTCTCTTCTTTTTGCTGAACTCTGCGCTCATATCTCTGAGCTTCTGCACGTCGTTCCTTGATTTCCTTGTCAAGTTCATTCTTGGTACGAATGGACTCTTCCTTTACTTCAAGCAAGGACTCGCGCTTCTTTGTTTCAGCAGTTTTCAGAGCTTCGTCGATAATTTCTCTCGCCTTTTCCTCTGCATTACCAATTTTCGTTGCAGATACCTTTTTGTGATATAAGGTAGCAAGAATCCAGGTAATCGGAGCCACAATGACGAGTGTCACAATCACTGCAATAACCAACTGCATTTACAGGAGCACCTCCTTATTTAGTTTTCATTGTACTATTATCTATATAGAATGTACGAATAACATTCTAAAAGCAAATTACAACACTTAAATTTTATACGTTATTAGAAGTTATGTCAAGTAAAAGTACACGTCGAATTGCTTCTACTGAGAATCCTTTCCGGTACAAAAATCCCAACATCCGTTGTGTTTCCTCATAGGAAGCCGTTTCTGAACAGAATTTTTTCTTCAAAATCCACTTTTTTATCTGCTCTTCCTCCAAGGCACCTTTCTCGTCCCCAACTACCTCATCATAACATTCCTGCGCCATCTGTTTGGAAATGCCTTTTGCCATCAAAGATACCATCATCTGGTTCTTTGATTTGCTCTCCTTATGATATTCCACATAATCCATCACATACTGCCGGTCATTCACATAGTGAAACTTCTTTACATAAGAAAGTGCGGTTTCTATGATTTCCGCCGGATAACCGCCATCACTCAGTTTTTTTCTTAACTGATATTCTGTATAGGGACGGCTTTTCAGCAAATTCATTGCACGCAGCTTTGCTCTCTTTGGAAGAAGATTTTCCTGAATTTCCTTATAATCTTCTTTTGAAAGTTCCTCGCCTTCCCGGATATGGAACATACGCAATTCGCCTTTGTACAATACAAAGGCGAATTCATCTTCCAATATCACTCTACATTTTGCTTTTGAAACTTCCTCAATCCTTACTACTTTCATCTTTTGCATCCTGTAATCCGTAATGCGCACGAACCTTCATCGTTACTTCTTCCAACATTTCCGGATGTTCTTTTAAGTACTGCTTGGTATTTTCACGTCCCTGACCAATTTTATTTCCTTCATAGGCATACCATGCACCACTCTTATTAATAATATTTGCTCCGGCAGCTAAGTCCAGTACATCACCAACGGTTGATATTCCCTCTCCAAAGATAATATCGAATTCCGCCTCCTTAAACGGCGGTGCAATCTTGTTCTTAACTACTTTTACTCTTGTACGGTTACCAATGGTTTCTCCACTTTGCTTTAATGCCTCAATTCTGCGGACATCCAAACGTACTGAGGAATAGAATTTTAAAGCACGTCCTCCGGTTGTCGTTTCCGGATTTCCAAACATAACGCCTACTTTTTCACGAAGCTGGTTGATAAAGATTACGGTACAATTTGATTTACTGATTACTGCGGTAAGCTTCCGCAATGCCTGTGACATCAGTCTTGCCTGCAATCCGACGTGGGAATCCCCCATATCACCATCAATTTCAGCTTTCGGAACAAGTGCTGCAACAGAGTCTACGACAACAATATCAATTGCGCCGGAGCGAACCATTGTTTCGGTAATCTCCAATGCCTGTTCTCCATTATCCGGCTGTGAAATATAAAGATTATCTACGTCTACACCGATGTTCTTTGCATATACCGGGTCCAATGCATGTTCAGCATCAATAAACCCTGCAATACCACCACGCTTCTGTACTTCTGCTATCATATGTAATGTTACGGTTGTTTTACCACTGGATTCCGGTCCATATATTTCAATAATTCTTCCTTTCGGTATTCCTCCAAGACCCAATGCAATATCCAGGCTCAGGGAACCCGTCGGAATTGTTTCCACGTTCATTTGTGCGGAAGGATCTCCCAATTTCATGACAGCACCCTTACCAAACTGCTTTTCAATCTGTCCCAATGCGGCGTCAAGTGCTTTGAGCTTTTCTTCTTTTTCCATTTTTACTATTCTCCTTCTATCTCATAATTGTTCAATCGCATCCAAGAACATCTGTTCTATAATAGAATAAAACAAACGTTCGATTTTGTCAATTCCCAATTATGAATTTTATTTTTTATTCTTACCCTTATAATACTTCTTTATATGTCCAATAAAACTCCCTCAAAGGCATCTCCCCTTTCTCACATTTTTTGCTTTGGATAATTGGCGAAGCTGCCCGATTTGCAAAGCGAATGTTCTGGTTCCATGCGACGGGAACCGATGCATTTATCGTATCATAACAAAAGGACTTTCGCAATAGTACTCTGCAAAAGTCCTTTAAACACTTTTTTATTTTACATCTTTCATGACATCTTTATTTTTAATGAGGTAATCAATCAGGGAAACAATGGTCAGAACTACTGCAATCCATAAAATTACCTGGGTAAAAATATGTAACACCGGAATGTCTACAATTAACAGGCAAACCGCAACCATCTGAAATGTGGTCTTGAATTTCCCCCAATAGCTGGCTGCAATCACAACACCCTTATCGGCAGCTACCAGACGGAAACCACTGATGATAAATTCTCTGGCAATGATAATTACAACCATCCATGCCGGGATTTTCTGAAGCTCAATCAGACAAATCAGTGCGGAGCATACAAGCAGCTTATCTGCCAGTGGGTCCATAAATTTTCCGAAATCGGTAATCAGATTATACTTTCTTGCTATTTTTCCATCCAGCATATCGGTCAGAGATGCCAGGATGAAAATTCCAAGTGCAATCCACTTACTCCATTCTGGCGATGGAAGAAACGGCATATCCGGCACTAGCAGAAACAAGATAAAAAAGGGAATCAGAATCACTCTGAAAATGGTCAGTTTGTTTGGTAAATTCATAATGCAATCTCTCCTATCAAATCATATTCATTTGAGCCTGTCACTTTTACAGTAACAAAGTCTCCGCTCATCAGTTCTCTATCTGCGTCCAGAAACAACAGTCCATCCACATTAGGTGCGTCTTTGTAAGTACGTGCCACATAGACACCATCTTCAACCATTCTTCCTTCAATCATGGCTTCCAATGTGCGCCCTACCATATTTTCAGCCTGTTCAAATGCAATTTCCTGCTGAAGCTCCATAATTTCATCCCTGCGCTGTTCCTTGACCTCTTCCGGTATCTGATGTTCCATTTCTGCCGCCGGAGTATCTTCTTCCGGTGAATAGGTAAATACGCCAAGACGGTCAAATTCCATCTCGTTGATGAAGCGCATGGTGTCCTCATGATCCTGCTCTGTTTCCCCCGGGAATCCGGTAATAAATGTCGTACGGATACAAATTTCCGGTATTTCCCTGCGAAGCTCTTCTACCAGATGACGAATCTGTGCGGTATCCGTCCAGCGTCCCATTCTCTTTAAAATAGCATCACAGCCACTTTGAATCGGAATATCCAGATACTTGCAGATTTTGGGTTCTTCCTTAATTGTCTGAATCAGCTCTGGGGTAATTTCTTCCGGATAGCAATAAAGAATCCGTATCCAATGCAATCCTTCTATTTTGCATAACTCCTTTAATAATTGAGGGAGTCTCTTTTCTCCGTATAAATCCACACCGTACAGGGTTGTTTCCTGTGCAACCAGAATCAGTTCCTTTACGCCTCCCTGTACCAGTTCCTCTGCTTCCTTCAGAAGAAGCTCCATGGGAATACTGCGATAATCTCCACGGACCTTTGGTATAATGCAATACGTACAATGCTTGTTACAGCCTTCCGCAATTTTCAGATAGGCATAATAACCTCCGGTTGTGTTCACACGATGTTTTCCACCAATCGGAGCCTTATTAATATCCTCGACATAATTTTCCGGCTGTCCATTCAGAATTTCATCCAGCGCATCAGCAACCTTCTCAATTGCTGTTGTACCGAGAATTGCATCTACCTCCGGAATTTCTTCCTGTATTTCTTTCGCATAACGCTGTGCCAGGCATCCGGTAACAAGAAGTGCTTTTAACTGGCCTGCCTTACGGCGTTCTGCCAGGGAAAGAATCGTGTTAATGCTTTCCTCTTTTGCATCATTAATGAAGCAACAGGTATTTACCACAACGGCCTGCGCCTCTTCTTCATCATCCGTAAATTGATATCCACGCTGTGAAAGAATCCCAAGCATCACCTCAGAATCCACGAGATTCTTATCGCATCCCAATGAAATAAACAATACGTTCATGTTTCTGTTTCCTTTAATTTCGTTCAAACAAAACGCTGCCATATTGTGGCAGCGTTCTTATTATTCTTCTGCATCAAGTGAAGCTACTTCTTCTTCGGTTAAAATTTTAATTTTACCCTGATTCAATTCTTCTACTGCAATAGATAATGGTTTCTCGCCCTTGCTTTCTACAAGCGGCTGGGAACCTGCAATAATCTGTCTTGCTCTTTTTGAAGTTGCCATAACAATGGAGTATCTGCTGTTTACTACAGGTGCTTCTCCGGGTTCAACCTCGCTATTAACTACTTTCATCAAATCGGAATAAGATGGATGTAACATAATTTCTCCTTTCAATTGCGGAAGCATTATTTTAATGCTTCAAGCTCTTTTCTCATATTATTTATAAACTCCTCATTTCTGTCAGGGGTATTATGAGCTGCCTGAATCAGATTGTGCAGTTCCTGCACACATTCTTCCAACTTATCGTTTATTACGATAAAGTCGTATTTTTCAATTCCTTCTGCCTCCTGGGTTGCTCTTTGAAGACGTTTCTCAATCACCTCAGAGCTTTCCGTTCCTCTGCCCTCCAGACGTTTTCTCAATTCCTGTGCACTGGGTGGCATTACAAACAACAGTAATGCTGTCGGGAATTTTTCTTTGATTTTGAGTGCTCCCTGAATTTCAATTTCAAGAATCACATCTTTTCCAGCCTCAAGCTGTTGTTCCACATAAGCACGTGGCGTACCATAATAATTATCACAATAACAGGCATACTCTACAAGCCCGTTCTGTTCAATTTTATCCTCAAACTGCTGCTTTGTAACAAAGAAATATTCTTTTCCATCCGTTTCACCCGGACGTGGTGCCCTTGTCGTCATCGATATGGACAACGCATAATTCTCATATTCTTCCATCAGGCGCTTCATCAATGTTCCCTTTCCCGCACCCGAAAAACCGGAAACCACAATTAATATTCCTCTACGCTTCATCGTCTTCTCTGCTTTCTACCTGTGCCCGTTGTGCAATGGTTTCCGGCAATAACGCCGACAGCACGAGCTGGCTGTTTTCCATTACAAGAACGGATTTCGTTTTTCGTCCCTGTGTTGCATCAATTGCTGTTCCCAACTCTCTTGCCTTCTGAACCATACGCTTTACCGGAGCCGAATCAGGACTTACTACGGCAATAATCTTACCGGCATTTACAATATTTCCAAAACCAATATGAATCAATTTATTCAAACGGATACCTCTTAAAACTATTCGATGTTCTGAATCTGTTCACGCACTTTTTCAATTTCTGTTTTTAATTCGATGGCACGATTGGAAATCTCAAGATCGCTGGATTTTGAAAGAATGGTGTTCGCTTCACGATTCATCTCCTGCGCAATGAAATCCAGCTTACGTCCAATGCTTCCGCCCTGGATCAATGCGTCCCTGGTTGCCTCAATATGACTTCTCAGGCGTACCAGCTCCTCATCTACACAAACCTTATCTGCAAAAATGGTTACTTCCATCAGCAGACGGCTTTCATCCACCTTTGTATCTTCTAATAAATCTTTTACTTTATCAGATAATTTCTGTTTATACTCTGTAATAATTTCCGGAGAACGTTCTGTGATATAATCTACGTGCTTAAGCATTCCATCCAGCTTTTCACACAAATCATTCTTAAGATTCTCTCCTTCTTTGATTCTTGTTTCAACAAATCCCTCTGCAGCACCTTTGATTGCCTTATCCAGAAGGTTCCACAATGCCTCTTCATCAATCGTCTGCTCTTCCATTGTAAATACTTCCGGGTATCTGGATAATGTAGAAACACGAACATCATTGTCCAAAGAAAATTCGTCTGCCATCTGATTCAGATAAGACAGATATTCTGAAGCAAGCTCTTTGTTATATTTTACACAGACATTCGATTCTGTGAAATCCTCATACGTAATAAAAATATCCACTTTACCACGCTGAATATAATTTTTTAATTCATTTCGAATTGCTGCCTCAAAAAAGTTCAGTTTCTTGGGCATCTTCATATTCACATCAAGATACCGGTGGTTCACGGATTTCATTTCTACGGTTATCTTACGTTCTGCTTCCTGAACCTCGCATCTGCCGAAGCCTGTCATACTCTTAATCATGACGAATCTCCTTCTTTTGAATCCTAAAATACATTCCTAATTATTATAGGCGAACGACTCGCATACGTCAAGGTTTTCCCATCCCGCAGTTGTGAAAAAAAATATTTTCTATTATAATAATTGGATAATACTTTGAACAAGGAGTTTCCCAATGGCTTTTGATGGAATTACAGTTGCTGCTGTTACAAATGAATTAAAACAAACTGTCCTCAATGGACGTATCTATAAGATTGCCCAGCCCGAAAATGATGAACTGCTGCTTACCATAAAAACTACGGATGGTGGTCAGAAACGTCTGCTGATTTCTGCGGATGCTTCTCTTCCACTGATTTATTTTACTGCCCAGAACAAGCCAAGCCCCATGACGGCACCAAGCTTTACCATGCTTCTGCGCAAGCATTTGCAAAACGGCAGAATAACCGATATCACACAGCCCGGTCTGGAGCGAATTATTGAGCTTCATGTAGAGCATTTAAACGAAATGGGTGACCTGTGTAAAAAACGACTTATTGTAGAGCTTATGGGAAAACACAGTAACATTATTTTTGTCAATGAGGATAATGTCATTATTGACAGCATCAAACATATTTCCGGCATGGTAAGTTCTGTCCGTGAAGTGCTTCCGGGACGGAATTATTTTATTCCGGAAACGCAGGAAAAGCAAAATCCTCTGACGGTTAATCATGAAGAATTCCGTATGCTTATTTCTTCAAAAGCACTTCCCATCTATAAAGCACTTTATACCGGTTTTACCGGCATTTCTCCTGTTTACGCCCAGGAATTATGCCATGAGGCAGGTATTGACGGAGATACTTCAACGGCTTTCTTTGCGGAATCCCCCGAAGGTCCGGCTGCTCTTTCGCATTTATTTGATGTCTTTGAAAAAGCAATGAATTGCATCCGTCAGGGCACTTTTTCTCCGGTCATTGTCTATGAGAAAGAAAAGCCTGTTGAATTTTGTGCTCTGCCACTCACCAGCTATACCGGTTGTACGTCCAAAGCATATGCCTCCATCAGCGAACTACTGGAAGCCTATTATGCAGAAAAAAACAGCTATACGCGTATCCGCCAGCGCTCTGTGGATTTACGGAAAATCACCCAGACCATCCTGGAGCGTGATATCAAAAAATACGATTTGCAATGCCGTCAGATGAAAGATACCGAAAAAAAGGACAAATATAAAATCTATGGCGAACTGATTCATACGTATGGCTATGATGTTGCTCCCGGAAGTTCTTCCATGGAAGCATTGAATTACTACACAAATGAAATGATTACAATTCCGCTTGACCCACAGCTTTCTCCTCTGGAAAACAGCAAAAAATATTTTGATAAATATGGTAAGCTGAAACGTACCTATGAGGCACTTTCCCAGCTCACACTGGAAGTAAAAGAAGAGATTGAACATCTGGAATCCATTCAAAACGCATTGGATATTGCCCAGTCAGAAGATGACCTTGCACAGATTAAAGAAGAAATGATGGAAAGCGGCTATATCCGTCGAAAAGGAAACAATAAAAAGACGCGTTTTAAAAGTCATCCGCTTCATTATATCAATCCCGATGGTTTTCACATCTATGTTGGAAAAAATAATTATCAGAATGAAGAACTGACTTTCCAATTTGCAACCGGAAACGACTGGTGGTTTCATGCAAAAGGCATGCCGGGCTCCCATGTCATTGTAAAAAGTGACGGCAGGGAACTGACTGATGCAACTTATGAAGATGCCGCCCGCCTTGCTGCTTTTTATTCCAAAGCCAAAGGACAGTCTAAAATTGAAATTGATTACACCCAGAAAAAGAACGTAAAAAAGCCCGGCGGTGGAAAGCCAGGCTTCGTTGTATACTATACCAATTATTCCATGTTGATTGACGCTGATATTTCCCGTCTGACACTTTGTGAATCCGACGTTTAATCAATCATCCAGCCAGTAGTCCTCTTCACTGATTTCCGGTGTTTTGGACTGCCTGGATGGCACGGTCTGTGGTCTTAATATTCTCATTTTCTTTGCCATCTTTATTAACAGATTTCCTTTCGGAAGACCTTTCATCTCTTCTTCTGTAATTGCGTTCCAGCGAATCACCAGAACGAAATATACCATACATCCAATTCCAATTGCCACTGCAAGGCATAGAATATTTACTGGAAGTAACTGATGCAATCCATAATAAACCCCAAAGGCAACTGCTCCCATTGCGATGGAACATAAGATTGGTCTTAAAAATGTCCTGTCTACTTCCTGCTGATATTTCAAATGCTTTCTCACGGATATACCATTCAGCACGCACAACAGAAATGCATAAAGCACGCTCGTTCCTGCATAACAGTATAAACTGTACTGTGCGGGCAGATATAGCATACCGACTACCATGATTACGGCATGAATTACCAATGCTATCAGTGCGTTGATAATCGGGGTATTCATTTTCCCAATGGACTGTAGTACTGCCTGTGTCAGTGTTGACAGACTATATAACACAATGGTAACCGCAAGAATTGCAAGCATCATTGCGGATATCTGCAATGATGCTTTTTGTGGGAAAATCAGCTGCATGCACGGTTTACATAACACTCCAAGTCCCGCTGCTGCAGGAATTGCTATAAACATCGTTACCTTTACCGATTTTGCCACCTTTGTACGAACCCCATTTAAATCATCTCTTGCAAAATCACTCGAAATACCGGGAATCAGTGCGGTCGCCATCGCAGATGCAAGTGCAATCGGAATATTGGCAATCTTCGTTGCCTTTGCCATCGCACTTAAATCGAATGATACATCTACTTCCGCTTTTTTCTGTACCAGCAACGAAATACTCTGATAAATTTTCTGGTCCAGGAAAGTATTTACATTATAAATTCCTGTGCTCAGAATAAATGGCGTAACTACCAGAATAATCATTTTGAAAATTTCACCATAGCTGTCTTCATGAACCGTTTTGTCCCGGTTTATCTTTTTGTAAATCGTGTTTTTATTTAATGCGTATACGCCCAGCATAAAAAGCAATGCTACAAGTACGCCGGCACCGGTTCCTATGGTTCCACCGGCAGCACCATAGGATGCCTGTGTTGTCGTATCTTTTGTTTTCACAGATTCCACCAGCAGATAAGCCATCAGGACACTGATTCCCGCATTAAAAATCTGTTCGATAATCTGTGAAAAAGAAGTCTGTACCATTGTCTTATGTGCCTGAAAATATCCCCGGAACACGCCCAGAATTCCACTGAAGAAAATGGTTGGGGCAAGGATTCGTAAAGGCAGTACGGAGCCTTTCAGGTCTACCATACTGGATGCAAAGAAAAACACAAATAAGCTGGCAATACCACCGACTACCAGCACATAAATCAATGCACATTGAAAAATACGATGTGCATTGCGATATTCTCTTTTGGCAAGCTTCTGTGCAATTACCTTCGATACGGCAGAAGGAATACTATAAGAAGAAATCAGCAATACAATACTATAGGCAGTATAAGCATTACTGTAATACCCGAATCCTTCATCTCCAATAATTGCGGTTAAAGGCGTATTGTACAGAAGTCCAATGATGCGGACGATGATTCCGGCAACTGCCAGAATCCCCGCCTGCATAATCAATCCGTCTTTTTTCTTGTCATTCGGCATTACTTAAACGCTCCAGCATTTCTATCCTATTAACCAGTCATACATTTCCTGATATTTCTTTGCAGATACATGCCAGGAGAAATCTGCCGCCATAGCACGGTCCACAATTTTATTCCATTCCCGCTTTTTATCATAGTAAATCTTTTCTGCATACCGGATGGCACCAAGCATCTCATGCGCATTATAATTTACAAATGAAAAACCGGTTCCGGTACTTTCATATTCATTATATGGTTCTACGGTGTCTTTCAGTCCACCGGTTTCTCTTACAATCGGAACTGTACCGTAACGCAGACTCATCAACTGGCTCAAACCACAGGGTTCAAACAGTGACGGCATCAGGAACGCATCACAGGATGCATATATTTTATGTGACAACGCATCCGAATAATAAATGTTGGCTGATACTTTATTATTGTATTTCCAGTCAAAATGACGGAACATATTCTCATAACGTTCTTCGCCGGTTCCAAGCACCACAATCTGGATGTTGTCCTGACACATTTCATCCATCATGTAAGCAATCAGGTCAAAGCCCTTCTGATCGGTAAGTCTTGAAACAATACCAATCATGAATTTCTTATCATCCTGCTCCAGACCCAGTTCTGCCTGTAACGCACGCTTATTTTTTATTTTTTCCTTCCGGAAATTGATTGCATTATATGGATATTCAATATTTTTGTCTGTTTCGGGATTGAAGTCATCATAATCAATTCCATTTACGATTCCTCGCAAATCATTACTTCTTGCACGTAGCAATCCGTCCAGACCTTCTCCATAAAATGGTGTTTTAATTTCTTCCGCATAAGTATTGCTGACCGTGGTAATTGCATCTGCATAAACAATACCACCCTTTAACAGGTTTGCATCCTTATATGCTTCCAATTTATCCGGGGTAAAGAAGTAATCCGGAAGTCCTGTAATATCCTGGACATCTTTTACTCCCCATTTTCCCTGGAATTTCAGATTATGAATGGTCATTACCGTTTTGATTCCACGATAAAAATCACTTCCCTGGAACCGCTCTTTCAGGTAAACCGGTATCAATCCGGTCTGCCAGTCATGGCAGTGAATCACATCCGGGCGGAAATCAATTACCGGAAGTATCGATAATGCTGCCTTGGAAAAGAACGCAAACTTCTCAATTTCGTATAGTACGTCATCTCCATACGGCTTAAATCCGCCAAAATACATTTCATTATCCACAAAGTAGTATGTTACTCCATCTACCTGTGCCGTAAGAATTCCAACATATTCATTTTTCCAATGAAAATCCATGTAAAAATGATTTACATAGGTAAGCTTCTCCTTCATTTCCTGTTTCATACAGGTATATTTAGGAAGAATTACCCTCACATCAAAATATTTCTTATCAATACATTTGGGCAGAGAACCAACAACGTCTGCCAATCCACCTGTCTTTATAAATGGAACTCCCTCTGAAGCGACAAAAAGTATTTTTTTCATTGAAAATCCTCCGATTTGCCATTATTAGAACAATTATACATCATCCCATCCTTTTATAAAAGAGAGTTTTGGATAAAATATCAAAATTCTATTCCTGTTACCGGTACTGAAGACGGATTTTGTCTGCAATCAATGCAATAAACTCAGAATTCGTAGGCTTTCCTTTTCCTGTATTTATTGTATATCCAAACATGGCATCCAGTGTTTCCATACGTCCACGGTTCCACGCCACCTCAATGGCATGACGGATTGCACGTTCCACACGGCTTGCTGTTGTCTGATACTTCTTTGCAATGGTTGGATATAAAATCTTTGTGATGGAACCCATCATTTCCGAATCATTTACTGACATCATAATGGCTTCCCTGAGATATTGGTATCCTTTGATATGTGCCGGAACACCAATCTCATGAATCATATCCGTAACATCTTTTTCAAGGTCTCTTGGCTTTTCCATAACGGTTTCCGGCTTTTCTCTCCGCCCGCACAGGATATCCTCCTCACTCTCTTTGGATGGTACGGTAATCATCACCTGAAACTCACGATTGTCCTGCATTAAGTTTCCAATCAGCCGGTAAATACTTTCGGTATCGTTCATTGCGGATAAATCAATCTGCTGCATAATAACACTCCCCTTTTCCTTTCCTGAAAAACATTGCCTCTTGTTAAAGACATTATAGGAAACAGAAAATTTTACATCAACCGTTATTTATCGCATAAATTTCGACACCGTTTTTATATATACTGAAATTGTACCGTCATTTTATTCTGAAAATAGTCGACTTTTCCGTACGCTCCGGTCACAAATGGCATGGTAGGGGAACAATGTCCAAGGTCAATATCCATCAAAACAGGAACTTTATATTTTTCGGTGATGGACAATACCGCACGATATTGGTCAAGTCCCATCATTTCTTCCCCATAGCAAAGTGGTCTGCCAATCAAAAATCCTCTGACGTATTTAAACCAGCCCGCCTGCTCCATCTGCCACATTGCCCTCTGAATATCAAATACATTCAAATCACACGATTCCAGGAACCACAGAATTCCATCCTCTTTGTATTTTTCCGCAAATTCTGCAACATGGTCATAAGGCGTTCCCACCAGATTCTGCAGACAGTCCATGCATCCTCCCACTAATCTTCCCTGAAGGGAGAGTTCATTCACTTCCCGGTAGTTGTCTGCTCCATGAAATTCATAGGCATGCATTTGGACAGGTTCTGTACAATTATATGGAAGAAGCGGCTGTTCTTCACTTTTTAATTTTTCCTTTTCCCATTTGGAATAACTCTGAAATTGTTGTTTTTGTCCGCATAGTAACGCCAGCGCATCCTCAATGCTCGGATGGTATGGTTCCATTCCGAAGGCAGCGGCACAAGGCCCGTAAATAGATGCCACATCACACATTGTCGTAAGTAAAAATGTAAAATTCGTATTATCCGAATATCCCATATACCATTTTGGTTCCGATACTTTGATTCGCTCAAAATCCATATAGGGCAAAATGGTACACATCAGTTCCCCTCCGCCGCAGGAAATCAATGCCTCATTTTTTTTGCTTTCATAATATTCCATCAGCTCTGCGGCGCATTTCTCCGGTGTGTTGCTGATTCCAATTCCGTTTTGCACATAGCAGTTTGGTCCCTGCTGCGTCCGAAATCCGCGTTGCTCCAATTTCTTTCGTGCATTTTGAAAGCCACTGTAATACGGCTCAATGGCACATCCGAAGGATGGGGCAACAAATCCGATTGTGTCATGTTCTTTTAAAAATAACGGATATCTCATAGACTTCCTCTCTTTCTTTTATTCAATTATAATACATTTTCAACATTTTCTATAGTTTAAACTTGTATACACTTCCATAATATGGTATCGTGATATCAATACTTATGAAGAGGAGAATTAATATGGACAACAATCAAACAACAGCTCAGTCATTCCGTCCAAACTTCAAGACGGACCGTAACATGTGGATTTGCCTTCTGCTTAATCTCGTTACCTGTGGTATTTATGGTATTTATTTCTTTACCAAGCTTACAAACGATGTTAACACCATTTCCACTAAACGTGATGGTCAGAAAACGATGCATTACTGCTTAATGCTTTTCGTATTTTCATGGCTTACCTGTGGAATTTATCCATTAATCTGGTTCCACAAAATTTCTGCAAGAATTGGTGATGAAGCTCGTGCAAGAGGAATCCAGACAGACTTTGGTGCTTCTACTTATTGGTTATGGAATGTTTTAGGTTCCCTGATCATCGTAGGACCTTTCATCTATCTGTATCAGCTTTGCAAGACAATGAATGCCATCTGCGAAAACTATAATACAATGGGATATTAAAATCTGAATATCACAAAGGGGTTCGTAATCACGAGCCCCTTTCATTTTTGCTTTATATTTGCTTTATATAAGTAATCATTTGATATAAAAGAGCGTTTTCCGGACAAATCTGTACGATTTCACTTCCGTGGCATAACCGGACGACATAAACCAATATAAAAAACAACGCAATTACCACAAGAAGTATCTTTTTTACCTTTTCGGGAAAACGAATTACCTTTATTGTTTCAAGCAGGTAATAAATTGCAATCAGAATCACAACCGGGAATAAGGGATGTGCATGGAATGCATCCTTTATATCCAGGTGCAACAGTGCCAAAAATGCCCTTGTCATTCCACATCCGGGACACGGAATTCCTAACAGAAATCGAAACGGACATTGATAAAACAAAAAAAGAAAGCCCAAAATCAATATTATCATCAGAATATTGCCTGTCTGTTTTTTCTGCTCCTGTGTCACTGTCTTCTTCCTTTATTCCTGTTACTATATTTTTTATTCTTTATACTGTCAAAAATAAGTAATTATATTTTTGCATCTGTGAAAATATAATCGTTTCTACCCGATTTCTGATTTCTTCCGGATATGCCTCGGCTTTTTTAAGCAGTTTTGTCACATCTTTTTTCGTAAATTGAAATTTTAAGTTTGTTTTATATAAAACTTCAGAAATATCCAATTGTTCATCAAATTCGGCACATATCGTTTTCGACTGGACATTGTCCATAAGTGTATGAACGTCTCCTGACAATGGATAATCCATAGTTGTATCTGCCATCAGTCCCGCCCCATTATCAAAAATCGGACAATATGCATAGTCACCTTTTCCATTCATCAAGACAGCAATATTGTGCGTATGACGATCTTCATTCAGAAAAAATGCATCAATCGTCAACAATTTATTCATATAAATGCCAAAATTCTGAAGTCCTGTCATGCGTTCTACTTGCTGAACTAAAAAATGTAAGCGTTCTTCATGTTCTGGTATTCTATACAAAGTCTTGTATAAGCTTTCCCCGAAAAAATTCTTGAACAACCGCTCCAATGTAATAATCTGCCAATCTTCACTTAGAAAGTTTTCACTCTTCACACCATTATAAATTACAGTACCGTATTTAATTTTTTCCAAATCATAGCATACAAACTCATTTTCAGTCAATGTTGATTTCTTCAAAAGATGGGAGATCATATACTCTGCCAGACCTTCATAACCTGTATAATCTGCTTTATACCATATCCCTTCATTCTCCCACTTTAGCTGATTTGTAAACAAAAACCATTATTTTGATTGTTTTTTATTACAACAAAACAATCAAAATAATGGTTTGCTAATTTTCCAAATAGTCTATGCAGGATTCTTAATTATGCTCCAGCATTTCTTCTATAAAAATCCCATATCCTTTGGAAGCGTCCCTGACAAGCACATGTGTCACTGCCCCGACCAGCTTTCCATTCTGGATAATCGGACTGCCACTCATCCCCTGAACAATGCCTCCTGTTGTTGCCAACAGTTCCTCATCCGTAACCTGTAATACAATTCCACGATTGATATTATCATTTTGGAGATTCAAATCCACAATTTCTACATCATAATATTTTCGTTCTCCGTCTACGGTACTGATAATTTGTGCCGGTCCAATGCAAATATCCTGCTTTAATGCCACTTCCATATAGTCACTTGTTATTCCGCTTCGAATCTCTTCCGAGCAGTTTCCAAAAATACCGCGCACATTGTTTTCTTCGATTGTTCCCATAATATTTCGATCGTCATACTCAATATATCCGGTCAATTCTCCGGGTCTGCCGCTTCCCCCTCTTGTAATACCAATAATCTCGGTATGGTATAACTTCCCGTCTCCTAAAGTCATAAGCGTGCTTGTATCAACATCATTGATTCCGTGTCCAAGAGCCCCAAAGTTTCCCTGTTCATCCACATAGGTCATTGTGCCGACCCCCTGTGCATTATCACGAACCCATATTCCCATCTTATACTCTCCATTCTGGTTCATTTTGGGTTGTGCCTTTACCTCAAGTTCATTTTCTCCACGCCTTACTTTAAATACCAATGGCTGCCCTTCGCAATGGTCAATTCGGTCAATCAATGCCTTTTTACTCTCTATACTCTGTTCGTTTATCTCTAAAATATAATCTCCGGGTTGAAAGATATTTTTCCCCGGCTCCTGTATCTGACCGAGTTCATCTTCAAAGCTTCCAATTCCAACCACCAGAACTCCATCGGTTTCTACATAAATTCCAATTGGAATTCCTGCCGGACGCAGCATCGTATCCTTAATCACCTGTACATTTACAGTCTTAAAAGGAAACACTCCAAACAGTTTCAGATTCATCGTATAATTATCAACCTGGCCGCCAATCATCGTGACCGGTCGCTGGAAATCCACCCAAAGACTATGGTCCTTCTGTTTTATCGGAGTTCCGGTGTTGCCACTTACCTCAATCACTTCCCGGTATAATTCTCCGGAAACAGGTACATGGAGGTTCACCTGTTGTTCCACTCCGGATTTCAGCATAATAGTAGATGGTACACTTCGCCAGACAAAAAAATATCCGGAAACCGCAGTTGCAATTATTCCCGATAGTAATACGTAAAATAATATTTTCCGATACTTTGCCTTTTTTGAACCATCTCTAATCTCCAAGGGAATTAACCTCCTGTTCCAAAACGTTCCAACTCCTGATAAAAAAAGAAAGAACATCATGTTTTCCACAATGTTCTTTCTTATTATGTTCCATTCTTCAGATTTTACTACATGCATTACAGGGAATTCTTGACAGTTTCGGCTGTTTTTTTCATTTCGACAGCATTTCGTCTTGTTGCCTCTGTAACATCACCACTGCCAAGCAATCTGGAAAGTTCCCGAATACTGTCTTCTTCCTTAAGACGTACAATATCAGTTCTTGTTCTGTTTTCTCTTACATTTTTTTCAATCAAAAAATGTTCATCTGCCATTGCTGCAATTTGTGGCAGATGGGTGATACAGATAATTTGCCGTTCTCTTGCCAGGCGTCCTAATTTTTCAGATACCTTCCATGCCGTCTTTCCGCTGATTCCGGTATCAATTTCATCGAAAATTAACGTGGCGGTATCTTCTTTGTCTGCAAAAACGGTCTTAAACGCGAGCATAATCCTGGAAAGCTCACCACCACTTGCTACCTGCCAAAGGGAATGCATTTCTTCTCCCGGATTGGTTGAAATCAAAAAGTCGATTTTATCATACCCATCCGCCTGAAAATGCTCTTCCTCTGATTCTATGGTAATTGCAAACTGAACATCCAGAAAATTCAGTTCAATCAATGCATCTTTCAGTTTCTGTTCCAACGGTTCCGCCGTTTTTCTGCGAATCATCGAGATTTCCTTACAAACAGCAAGAATTTCATCTTTTTTCTGCACGATTTTCTGCTCCAACGCAGCCAGATATTCGGCAGAATGATTCCATTTTTCCAACTGTTCCTGTTTTTCCTCATACAGATGCAGGATATCAGCTATGGAGTTACCATATTTGCTTTTCATATGATTAACTAAGTTCAGGCGTTCTTCTACCTGAACAAAATCCTCTTCCTCATATTCAAGACTATCCTGATATTCCGAAAGTGCTCGGTTAAAATCATTCAGAAGACTATCAATTTCTAAAAGTTGTCCGCACAGCACATCCACTTCTTCATCAAACTGTTGTACCGATTTTATTTCGCGCAGTGCCCGTCCGATAACGGTTCCTGCCGCTTCATTCTCTTCATATCCGGTCATTGCATATGCCGTAGCAACTGCCTCCTGCATCTTTCTGGCATTTGACAATTTCCGGTATTGTTTTTCGAGCTGCTCATCTTCTCCCTCTTTGAGAGAAGCTGCCTCGATTTCCTGAATTTCAAAAGTAAGCAGACTGATTTCCCGTTTTCTTGCTTCCTCATCAAGCGTCTGGGAATCTCTTTCCTGCTGCAAATCCGAATATTCTTTCAAAAGCTTTTTTAATATCTGCTTTTGTTCCAAAATTTCTTTCCCGGCATATTGGTCAAGCATTCTGCCATAAGACATTGGTTTCAGCAGTGTCTGGTGTTCATGTTGTCCATACATATCCAGAAGATAAGAAGAAATTTCCTTCAACTGACCAACCGAAACCGTTTCCCCATTGATTCGGCAGATGCTTTTTCCCGGCATGATTTTTCGTTGCAGCAGCAGCTGATTATCATCCTCTACGGAAATATCCAGTTCCTGTATCCTCTGCTTCTGTTCCTCGTTCAGAGAAAACAGCAATTCCACTAGTGCATATTCGGCACCACTTCGAATCATGTCACGATCCGTTCTTGCACCCAATGCCAACTGAATCGAACCAAGCACAATCGATTTTCCTGCACCTGTTTCTCCGGTCAGAATGTTTAACCCATCCGAAAAGGAAACCTCCTGTTCCTCAATCAATGCGAGATTTTTTACGTGTAAATTTTCAAGCATTTCTTTTCCTCCTTATGCTCCTTCTCTCAAAGCGCATAGTAGGTCTATGATTCTTCCATTATATTTTTAATATTTTCCATCGTCTCAATGGCAGCTTTTTCACTCCGCAGTGCCATCATAATTGTATCATCGCCTGCAATCGAGCCTACGATTTCTTTCAGCTTCATTGCATCAATAGCAGCTGCTACTGCCATTGCCATTCCGGAAACTGTTTTTACCACAAGAATATTCTGTGCAACATCCATCGAAACAAAACCATCTTTCAGTACACGCATATATTTATCACTCAAATAGTGGTCACTGTGAACTAATATGGCATATTTCTGCTTTCCGCTCATAGTTGGTACTTTCGTAAGCTTCAATTCACGGATATCTCTGGAAACGGTCGCCTGTGTCACCTGAAATCCGGCTTCCTTCAGCTTCTCAGCCAGTTCCTCCTGCGTTTCAATTTCAAACTGTTCTACGAGCTCTTTCATTTTCTCATGTCTGTTTTTTTTCATCGAATTGTACCTTCCTATGATTCTCCAAGCTTCTTATTCAGAATTTCCAAAAAGCTTTCTTTCCGAAGCTTGATAATTCCTGTGGTCTTCTCGGAACAGGATATTTCCACATAATCACCGGTGCGAAGCGAAACCTTATGGCTTCCGTCAAAAATTGCTTCCACTTCCTGTGTTTTTCCTTCACGGTTTGCCTCGATTTCAATTGTAATTTTATCTTCTGCCGAAAAAATAATACTTCGATTCTGCATCGAATGGGAACAGATTGGTGTAACTACAATTAAGTTTGCGACAGGATTCACAATAGGACCTCCGGCAGACAAACTGTAACCGGTAGAACCTGTCGGCGTTGCTGCAATAATTCCATCTGCATTATATCGGTGCAGTAACTGACCGTTTACATACAGATTAAAATGTATAATCTGCATGGAAGCTTTTCTCGTAATGACAATATCATTCAGTGCATGGGAGCTGTCGGTTACCGTTCCCTCCTGAATACATTTTCCAAGCAGCATCATCCGGTTTTCGATTCCATAGTTTCCTGCCAGAAGCCCATCCAGTGCTTCCTGAATTCCGGTTTTGTTGACCTCTGCCAGAAACCCGAGTGTTCCAAGATTAATTCCCATAAATGGAATTTCGGTATCAATCAAATCAATTGCTGCCTGTAACAGCGTTCCATCACCACCAAGGACAATTACACATTCGGTATCTTTTGGTACAAGTGATTCATCCGTGTATCCTTCTCCTTCGGTTTTGGAGCCTTCATCAATAATCCCCTCTGCCCCGTGCTCCTTTAAATAATCACGTATCCATTTTGCAGTTTGCAATTCTTTATCTTTATTACGATTTGTAATAATCAAAAAATGTTTCATGCCTTCTCCAGACTGTGATGTGCCGTTTCTACCACCTGTGAAATTTTACGTTCTACACTTTCCAGCATATCCTGCGCATTTTCTTTTCGTATATAAAGTAAATATTCTATATTTCCCTCCGGTCCTTTAATCGGAGAATATGACAAATCAAGCACGTGGAAACCAACCTCTGCGGCATGATGAACAATTTTCTGAATAACTTCTTCATGTACCGCCGGCTCCCGTACGACACCTTTCTTTCCAACCTTTTCCCTGCCTGCTTCAAACTGAGGCTTTATCAGACAGACCATTTCTGCCTGCTCCTTCAACATTGCATATGCCGGTGTCAGGATTTTTGTCAGAGAAATAAAAGAAACATCCACGGATGCAAAGTCAAGCGGCTCGCCGATGTCTTCCGGTTTCATATAGCGAAAATTTGTCTTTTCCATACAGACTACCCGCTCATCATTCCGGAGTTTCCAATCGAGCTGACCATAACCGACATCCACAGAATAAACTTTTGCTGCTCCATTCTGCAGCATACAATCCGTAAAGCCGCCCGTAGAAGCCCCAATATCCATACAGACCTTATCCTGTAACTGAATCGGAAATTCCGCCATTGCTTTTTCCAGTTTCAATCCACCACGACTGACATAGCGCAATGTATTCCCTTTGATCTCGATTTGCGCCTTATCCTCTTCAAAAACGGAACCGGCTTTGTCTTCTTTTTGTTCATTTACATAAACCTGTCCTGCCATGATAATTGCCTTTGCTTTCTCTCTGGAAGTTGCAAGACCTCTTTTTACAAGCAGAACATCCAATCGTTCTTTCATGATATCTCCATCTGCTATTTTTGAAGTTCCACCAATCGTTTCCGGATTTTTTCAACAATGGAATCTGCATCAATTCCTACTTCATGTTTCAAAATATCCACATTTCCATGCTCGACATAATCATCCGGCAGTGCAATCAGAAGCTGTTCTCCATGAAGTTCCTGGGTATCCATATAATCCCGGACCTTCTCACCATAACCGCCACATGATACATTTTCTTCCATCGTCACAATGAGGTCATGATTTTTTACTGCCCATTCAACCGCACGCTCATCAATCGGTTTGGCAAAACGTGCATTGATGATGCTGCATTTTATGTTATATTCTTTTAGCTTTTCCCTTACCTGCTCTGCCGTAATCACCATACTTCCAAGTGCCATAAGACAGACATCGCCTTCTGCATAAATCAGCTCCGCCTTTCCGAGCTCCACCGGTGCACGGAATTCATGCAACCCTGCATATGCTTCCCCACGGGGATAACGGATTGCTACGGGGGCATTCATGGAAATTGCATATTTCATCATATCCGAAAGCTCCCATTTATTTTTTGGCGCCATAATATGCATATTGGGGATAGAGGATAAATAAGATAAATCAAAAATTCCCTGATGGGTTTCTCCATCGCTTCCCACAAGTCCTGCCCGGTCAATCGCAAAAACCACAGGCAGATTCTGCAAACACACATCATGTAAAATCTGGTCGTATGCTCTTTGTAAAAACGAAGAATAAATTGCAACTACCGGCTTTAAACCGCCTGCCGCCAATCCTGCCGCAAATGTTACGGCATGTTCTTCCGCAATGCCCACATCAAAAAAACGTTCCGGATATACATTACGAAAACGCTTCAATCCGGTTCCGTCCGGCATTGCTGCTGTAATAGCAACTACTTTTTCATCCCTTGCTGCAAGCTTCAGCATAACTGTAGAAAAAATATCGGTATAATTTGCCGTGGTACGTGGTTTGCTTGGCAGACCTGTCTCGATATCAAATGGTTCCGCCCCGTGAAATCTTGCCGGATGACGCTCCGCCGGTGCAAATCCTTTTCCCTTTTCAGTAATTACATGCACCAGAACTGCCTTACGGATACGCTTGGCTTCCTGGAACGTACGTAACATGGCATTTACATCATGACCGTCCACCGGTCCCAAATACGTAATTCCCATATCTTCAAAAAGCATCCCGGGAACTACCAGCTGCTTGAAGCTGCTTTTCGCCCTGCGGATACCGCCTACTACTTTATTACCAATCTTCATATCCATAAGGGTATTGTAAACGCCCTCTTTAATATCAAGATATACATCAGCCGTACGGACGTTATTCAGATATTTTGACATACCACCCACGTTTTCGGAAATGGACATGTTATTGTCATTTAAAACAATGATAAAATTCGTTTCCAGCTTTGCTGCATTATTTAATGCCTCATACGCCATACCGCCGGTAAGTGAACCATCTCCAATCACGGAAACAATCGTGTTTGTTTCCCCTTTGATATCCCGCGCCTTAGCAAGTCCAAGTCCTGCGGAAATGGATGTTGAGCTGTGTCCCGTATTAAAACAGTCGCACTCACTTTCCTTTGTCTTTGGAAATCCACTCATTCCACCAAACTTACGAAGCTGGTCAAAGCCGTCCTGTCTTCCGGTGAGAAGCTTATGCGTATAAGACTGATGTCCTACATCCCAGACAATTTTATCTTCCGGAAAATTCAAAAACAAATGTAATGCCATCGTCAGTTCTACGGCTCCCAGATTAGAAGCAAGATGTCCACCTGTTTTAGATATTTTCTGAATTAAAAATTCACGAATTTCTGCTGCAAGCTGCTCATACTCTGCAGGAGAAACATTTTTAATGTCATTTGCACCTTTTATTTGTTCAAGTATCATTGCAATCCCTACTTTTCTCTACGAATTAGCTGTTCTACCAGCCAAAGCAAAAATTCATCCTTTCCCTCAAAGGAACGTAATATCTCTACCGCTTCCCGGGATAACTGCTCTACCTGTTGCTTCGACTCTTCCAGTCCGTGTAAAGATACATAGGTAAGTTTATGATTCTTGGCATCACTGCCAATTGGTTTTCCTAATACTTCTGCTGTACTTGTAATATCCAGAATGTCATCCTGAATCTGGAATGCAATGCCAATGTTATATGCTGCTTTTTCAATCCGGCGGACATCCTCTTCCTGTGCTCCTGCCAGGATTGCGCCAATCATCATTGCCGCCTGCATCAACGCCGCGGTCTTATGTTCATGGATAAAAAGCAATAAATCTTCGGTTATTTCCGATGCCTGTTCAGCTTCAATGTCTGCGGTTTGTCCACCAATCATACCAAAGATACCGGCTTTTTCTCCCAAAACCTTCATTGCCTTAGATGCCTGCAAAATGACCTTGCATTTCTCCGGTTCCGGAATATCCTTTTCCTCTATCATGGTAAATGTTTTAGAGGCTGTTTCAAATGCAAGATTTAAAAGTGCATCCCCGGCAAGGATTGCCATACATTCTCCATAAACATTCCATGTTGTTTTTTTCCCTCTTCGGTACTCATCATTATCCATCGCCGGAAGGTCATCATGTACCAGGGAATAATTATGTATCATTTCAATTGCTGCCATGAATGGTTCAATTTCTGTTCCATGACCGCCAAAAAGCTCATAGCATTCCTTCATCAAAATTGGGCGGAGTCTTTTTCCTCCTGCCATAATGCTGTAATTCATAGCTTCCTTTACAGTTTTTGCATAACCTTCTTCTTTTGGAAGATACTGTGGAAGCATATCCTCCACACCTTTTATTTTTTTCTGTAATTCTTCACTAAAATTCATGCGTTTCTCCATCCTCCTGTAACACAAGAACCTGTTTTTCCACATGCTCAATTGCTTCGTTACACTTCTTTAACAGTTCCATTCCCTGTTTGTATATCTGAAAGGATTCTTCCAGCGAAATACTATCCTGCTCCAACTGTTCCACAATATTTTCCAGCTGTTCAAAAGCAGTCTCCAACTGGATAGACTCTTTTTTTGCCTGTTCCATGTTACTCCTCCATATCAAATAAACGTCTGCTTATTCCCGTAACCGTTGCGTCTATTCGTCCGTTTTTCACATAAATCTGTACACCGTCATCAAGTGCAACACTTTCCACGTCGGTAACGGTTTTCCCATTTGAATCGGATACATAAGAATATCCCTGGTTCAGTTTATCAAGTGGCGATAATCCTTTTAATCGCTCAATCAGAATTGCCAGTTGATGACGTTTTCTTTGAAGTTGTCCCTGCATCGCAGTCTGCAGATGTTCTTCCAATTGTATCGCGTATGTTTTTTTCTCCCGGATTTTTCCCAAGGGACTATTGCTTTTTAATAATGCCGCAAGTCTTTGTAATCCGGCTTTTTCCAATGCAAGACGATGCTCCATCCGCTTCTGCAGACGTGTACGAAGCTCCTCTTTATACTGACACATCATACGATAATCAAAAACCGCCAGTTCTGCGGCTGCTGACGGTGTAGGTGCACGCAAATCCGATACAAAGTCTATCATGGTGGTATCTGTTTCATGTCCGACTGCGGAAATAATCGGTACATTACAGTCAAAAACCGCCTGCGCCACTTTTTCTTCATTAAATGCCCATAAATCTTCTATGGAACCACCGCCTCTTCCGACAATCATAACATCCACCTTCTTTTGTTCAAGAAGCTGTATTCCACGGACAATACTGTCTGCTGCAGCATCCCCCTGTACAATAGCCGGATACAGAATCACCTGTACGTATGGATTTCTCCGTTGTGTAATATTTATGATGTCTCTTACGGCTGCTCCTGTTGGTGCCGTCACCACTCCGAGTGTCCGGATATATCTGGGAATCGGTTTCTTATACTCCGGGGCAAACATTCCTCTTTCCAAAAGCTCCTGTTTCAGCTTCTGAAATTTTTCGTACAATGCACCTTCGCCATCCAGCTCAATTTTTCTGGCATAAATCTGATATTTTCCGTCACGCTCATATACATCAATATTCCCGGTAACAAGAACCTGCATTCCTTCGGTCATCCGAAAAGAAAGACCGGAACGGTTTCCTGCAAACATAATGCAGGAAATCGTTCCTTTCGAATCCTTCAGTGTAAAATAAATGTGTCCGGAAGTATGATATTTACAGTTGCTGATTTCTCCTTTCATACAGATATCCTGCAACAGAAAATCTTCCTGAAACATATGCCTGATATATGAATTTACCTGTCCCACCGTATACACATTTCGCATTGTTATGTCAACCTATTGTGCAAATTTTGCTAAAACTCCGTTTACAAAAGCCGGTGAATTACTCTGCCCGAATTTTTTCGCCAGTTCTACTGCTTCATTAATGGCAACCCCTGTCGGAACTGCTTCATCATAATTGATTTCATAAACTGCAAGACGTAAAATCGTAAGATCCACCTTTCCCATACGTCCGGTGTCCCATCCGCTTACTTTCTCATTCAGCATCGCGTCGATTTCATCAAGTTTACATAATATGTTATGGTATTTTTCATCCAGCTGCTTCTTTTCTTCGGAATCCTCTTCCATCTCTTCTTCAAAAAACAGTTTTTCCTGTTCCGGCATTTCCTCGGGGGCATTAAATTCCACCCGGAATAATAGTTTAAATAACTGTTCCCGTAATTTTCTTCTGCTCATCTGTTTTCATCCTATTTGTTATGTGCATTTACGCCTGCAATACGGATATCAACATCCGTCACTTCCAGACCGGTCATATTCTCGATTGCAGTTTTTACTTTATCCTGTACTTTCTGGGATGTCTCCGGAATATTATAACCAAATTCCATAATCAGAGATAATTCTACTTTTACCTTCTTTCCGGAAACTTCTACTTTCACACCCTTCGCAAGATTTTTTACACCAACTCTATTTAACAATTCATTGCTGATATTTCCTGCCATTGCAGCAATTCCCTTTACTTCCATGGCTGCAAGGCCGGCAATCATTGCAACAACATCATCTGCAATTTTTACAGTTCCCAGATTTGCATCTTCTTTTAATACATAAGTGTTCTGTTCCATTGTTTTTTCCATTTTTTCAGTCCTTTCTCAATTTCCTTTTACGAACTAGATTACTCTTTATCATACCAAATTTTCGTTTTTTTTACAACCAGAAGCTCAAGCTCAGCTGCTCCACATTTTCTGCATATGATACGGTTCCGGTATGGGAATTTAAAAATCTGAAAATTCCCTGTTTTTCTATCAGAAAATCCCTTACTCCGGAATACACTTCCGCACTGCTGCACTTCAGGGTAACATAGCTGCTCCCCTTTTCATATGCATTGGAAAACACCTGGGAAATTCGTTCTTCATCCACGGTGTCAAAATAAAGTCCTTCACGTACATAATAATTATCGTTCATCGATGTACATAACGGAACGGGTACCACCTCTTCCAACGTATGTGTTTTCTTTATCTGCTCCGTCGTCACGCAAAGATAATCATAGTTAATCGGCGGGATATTTCCCATCAGTTCTTCACTGTTGTTTCCCATAATCTGGTAGGACGCATCCCCCCAGGTGGTATCGATATAATAATAGCTTCCATCAAGCAGAACAAGATTCCATGCATGCCCCTGACCATTCTGTACCGTTCCCATTACAAGCGTTGCCTCTATTCCGGCGTGTTGCAGCAAATACTGGGTTGCCTTCGCATATCCCTGGCATACGCTTTTCCGGTTCAGAAATACGGAACAGATATTTTGGTTATCCGGTGAATCTGCCTCGTACTCTGTATGTTCAATCAGATATTCATAAATATATTTTGCGATTTCATATTGGTCACCGTTGTTCGCAGGCATACCGGCAAAACAGCTTTCCACATATAAATCAATTGCCTGTCTGTTTTTCTCAACCGTCTCCGGTGTCATGGTATATGCCGGGGAAAATGTAATCATCTTGATCTCATCTCCCAGCGTATATCTTGTAACTGTATACCCATCGACATAAAAAATTTCAGGATGGTCATTCAGCACACACTGAAAAACTTTTTCAATCATTGCCGAATCTGTGGTGGATATTGCCACATCTTCTTCCTGCTCTTCCAATGCATGCTGCAGTTCTCCGTAAACGTTCTGCTCTTCCTCGTTCAACTGCCAGTAATGGTAAGATGTCCCCTGCTCATCAAAAACTTTCTGCAGCTCTTCTTCCGATATTGGTTCATAGTTTTCGAGTTCCTTCTCTGAAACTTCAGTCTTTCCCTCCGGATTCTCTGTTTCCTGCTGATTTTCCGGTTGGGGTGGATACTCAAACAGCTTTTCCAGACTGCCACAGCCCGTTAACAGGAGTGCTGTACACAGCACCACAAGTATTGGTTTCCATTTTTTTCGAACTACATATTGCTTCATTTATTCCCGTCCAAATTCTGATAATATGAGTCCCTCATTTCGGTCAAGCGTCATTCCGACACTCCATGCATTTACAAACAGAAGTAGCGGATTGCCTTTCAAATCCTTAATCTTCTTCATATCAGAGGTTCCCACAATTTTATTCAGGTCAATGTCTTTGTTTTCAATCCACCGGATATGTTCATATGGCAGATTTTCCAACTTGATTTCTACGTTATATTCATTCTCCAGGCGGTATTTCAAAACATCAAACTGCAAAACACCTACCACACCGACAATAATTTCTTCCATACCGGTATTAAATTCCTGGAAAATCTGTATTGCACCCTCCTGGGCAATCTGGCTGATTCCTTTCACAAACTGCTTTCGCTTCATGGTATCCACCTGTCTTACCCTTGCAAAATGTTCCGGTGCAAACGTTGGAATTCCTTCATACCGGAATTGTTCCTTAGGCATACAGAGGGTATCACCAATGGAAAAAATACCAGGGTCAAATACACCGATAATATCTCCCGCATAAGCTTCTTCCAGAATCTTACGTTCACTTGCCATAATCTGCTGTGGCTGGGAAAGGCGCATCACCTTGTTTCCCTGCACATGCTTTACTTCCATGTTTGCTTCATATTTTCCGGAACAGATTCTCATAAATGCAATACGGTCCCGGTGTGCCTTATTCATATTGGCCTGAATCTTAAATACAAAAGCCGAAAACTCTTTTTCGGTCGGCTGAATCAATCCGATATCCGACTTTCTTGGAAGCGGTGTTGTTGTCATTTCCAGGAAATGCTTCAAAAAGAATTCCACACCAAAGTTTGTCAATGCAGAACCAAAGAATACCGGTGTCAGTTCTCCTGCACGAATCTGCTCCAAATCATATTCTGCACTTGCTCCGTCGAGAAGCTCAATTTCATCCGTCAATAAATCGGCAGCCTCTTCTCCAATCACTTCTCTCAGCTTGTCCTGCTCCTTTACAGAAACCTCAAGGGTTTCCCCTTCTTTTGTTCCTTTTTCTGTATCGGAATACGTAATGACACATTCTGTTTTCCGGTCATAAACTCCTTTGAATCTTTTTCCGGAGCCTATCGGCCAGTTAATCGGACACGTTGCAATTCCAAGCTCTTTTTCAATTTCATCCAGCAATTCAAACGTATCATTTGCATCCCGGTCCATCTTATTAATAAATGTAAAAATAGGAATCTTGCGCATCACACATACTTTAAAAAGCTTTCTTGTCTGCGCTTCAACACCCTTTGATGCATCAATAACCATCACAGCCGAATCCGCTGCCATTAAGGTACGATACGTATCTTCCGAGAAGTCCTGATGTCCGGGTGTATCCAGAATATTGATACAAAAACCATCATATTCGAACTGCAATACCGAAGAGGTTACGGAAATACCTCTTTCCTTTTCAATTTCCATCCAGTCTGATACTGCATGTCTTGCAGTCGCCTTTCCCTTTACACTTCCGGCAAGATTAATGGCTCCTCCGTATAATAAGAATTTTTCAGTCAATGTCGTTTTGCCGGCATCCGGATGTGAAATGATGGCAAATGTTCTTCTTCTGTTTATTTCCTGTTCCAAGTTACTCATAGTAATGTTTCTCCTGCAATATTTCCTTTTACACCCAGATAATCCAGTACGGTTGCACCAATATCTGCAAATGTATCACGCGTACCAAGATTTTTTGTGGGCAGATTTTTTCCATAAATAATCAATGGTGTATGTTCTCTCGAATGGTCGGTTGAACAGGTATATCCCGGATCACATCCATGGTCTGCTGTAATCATCAGAATATCCTCATCCCTCATCTTAGCCATAATCTCCGGCAGAGATTCATCAAACTCCGTAAGTGCTTTGGCATAACCGTCAATGTTATTACGGTGCCCATACAACATATCATAATCAACCAGATTTATAAAGCACAATCCTTCAAAATCCTGGTCCAGATAGCCAAGTGTTTTGGCAATTCCGTCTGCATTTCCTTTGGTATAAACATAAGAGGTAAGTCCGCGGCCTGCAAAAATATCATGGATTTTACCAACCCCGATTACATCCTTACCCGCTTTTTTCAATTCATCCAAGATCGTTTCTTTTGGCGGCTCCAGCGAATAATCATGACGGTTTGTTGTTCTTGTATAGTTTCCGTCAGAACCAATAAACGGTCGCGCAATTACTCTTCCCACGCTGTGTTCTCCGGTCAGAAGCTTTCTTGCCATTTTGCAGTAAGAATACAAATCCTCCAACGGAACCACATCTTCATGGGCAGCGATCTGAAATACACTGTCCGCAGAGGTATAAACAATCAGTTTTCCCGTCTTCACATGTTCATCCCCATAATCTTTTATTACTTCTGTACCGGAATATGGTTTATTGCACAACACACCTCTTCCGGTCATTGCGGAAAATTCATCCAGCAATTCCTTAGGGAATCCATTCGGATATACCGGCAGTGGTTTCCTGGAAATAATACCTGCAATTTCCCAATGTCCGATGGTTGTGTCCTTTCCACGGGATGCTTCCTTCATTCGTCCATAAACTGCCATTGGGTGTTCCTCAGGCTGCGCCCAGTCCTTTACACCATCTATATTAAATAATCCGAGTTTTTTCATATTTGGCATATGAAAAAAGGGGCTGGTGGATGCGGAACGTAACGTATTGGTTCCAACGTCACCAAATTCAGCTGCGTCCTCCATAGCCCCTATACCTACACTGTCTAAAACAATCAAAAACACTCTTCTCATCTGGTATCCCTCGCTTTCTGTTTTTCTCTCATTAGGATACCACATTTTCCAAATTATAGCACCATAAACTTATTTTAAAATCAATGTTTTCTTATATTTATTGTCCGGAAAGTGTGCTGATTACAATTGCTTCCGGTGACATACCGGTTTTACGGATGACAATGTCTTCAATTTGTGCACGCTGTGCTTCTGTCAATTCCGTAGTATTTACAACAACATCTACCATATCATCTGTAATACTTACAACGACATCCTGAAAGCCTTTTGCTTCCAGAAGAATCTCTGCCGCAGTTTCTTTTTCTGCCACATCGGTCATTTCAATCATACCGTCAATCGCCTGCTGTTTCTGTTCTTCTGCAATATTTCCGTTATTAATAATTTCCAAAAATGTTTCCTTGCTCTTCGCTCTTGTCTGTTCCTTCAGAAGCTTTGCTCCGGAAAGGCTATCCTGACCGGCTGCTGCTGTAAACACTGCTTCTCCGGGTACATCACTGCCTGTCACCTGTTCTTCAATACCATCAGAGCCCACTGCCAGCTCTTCCTCTGCCATAATTTCTTCCATGGACTGATCTAAATAATTATCCTCCTGAAGCACCAGTTCCGAATCCATGCTGTCAATATCGTCATATTCCGTATTCAGTTCAATCACTTCTGCATTCTGTACCATATCGGAGCCTGTCGTTACAATTTCTTCATCTGTAATTTTCGTTCCGGCAAAATTCAGATAACCGGCTACTGCAATCATTAGTGCAAGCGCTGTAATCATAATTTGATTCTTTTTCACCATATTCTTCAAACCATGTCTCCTTTTTTGCTCAAATCATTTTAACTATTTTAATCTTATGTGCCTCTATACCAAATAATGCCTGAATTACTTCAGATATATTTTTTGCTGCTTTCCCGTTTCCTGCTCCCTGCGCACACACCACAACGCCTTCCACCTCCGGTGTTTTATTTGTTGTCATATAACCGGTATTCTGTGTTGCCTTTAAGGTAATCATTACTTTATTTTCCCCAACTCCTTCCATGGATTGCAGCAATTCCTGCAAGGACTTTTCGAGTCCAATCACATACTCATCCCTTACAACCACCTGCTTTTCCGTGAAAAAGGCAGTATTCCCGGCAACTGCCTCTGTGTTATGTCCCTTCTTCTCCATCGGCCATGCCACTACCAGGAGCAGCACTCCCACCAGAATAATGACCAGAAAGTTCTCCTTCTTCATCCAGTTCCTGCGTTTCGGTGTCTTCTCCTTCTGGTTCTCCTGCTCCATTTTCTGTTACCTCCTGTTCCACATATGACATTACCTTTTCATAAAGCTGTTGTTTTCTTGTAATCATTTCCTGATCGGTTCCCGGTGCATATAGTTCCATCTGCATTTGTTCCAGATTCTGGGCAATTGTTTCCCTCTCCTTATCATCCGCCACAAAATTTATAACAGGCTCTGTAATTTTCAAAATCAAAATAATTGAAATCAACACCCGCAAATATTTTGCATAAGCCTCTTCCGGTACCAGTATCATTAAAATTTGTGCCACAATCAGAAAAATACAGGCATTTTTAATTCCTTCAAACATATTGTTTCTCCATCAGACCATTATAGAATAAGCAATTACTGCCACTACAATAAAAAACAGTGCCACACATGTAAAAACACAACGCAGAATCAGAAAACACCCTTCCCCAACATGATTGGCACAGTCAGAAATACGCTTATCACTGATGATTCCGGTAATTGCTGATGCGAGCTTGACACTGAGTGCCAGAAACAGAATTTTCAAAACCGGTATCAGACAAATTCCAATCAGCAGCAATAACAGCAACACTCCCATACTGTTTTTAATCAGAACAGCAGCCCCCATAAGTAATTCCGTAATTCCCTTTGCTGCCCCTCCAATTCCCGGAATTGCTGATACTGCCTTATGAATTGCTGAATTTTTCAATCCGTCTACCACCGGAACAATCACTGCCTGTACCAGACTGAGTCCGGTAATCATTCCCAATACCACTTTAAGGGATAGTAATACCCCCTTTTTGAGCAGGTCCAGTAAAAGTACCAGCCTGTCCTCCGTCCATAAGCCATTTAAAAATGCCAGCATCATATAGCTGTATGCCATAGGGAGCACGACTGCTTTTATAAAATTTTCCACGAAATAAATAACAAGAAGCATTACCTCATAATAAACAACCGCCGTCTGCGTTCCATTTGAAATTCCAACCGCAACAAAATAAGCCGGAATAAACATTTTTACAAAATCCACAACAGAACCAAGAACCTGCGAAGCAATCTGGGAAGTCATTACAAACACCTTCATCAGAATTCCCATCAGCATCAGATACAAAAGATAAAATGCAATCCTGGCATGTTTTCCGTCTGCAAACAAATCTGCAAATCCTGAGAAAAAAGAAGAGGCAATCCCCAGTACCAGCACATAAAGAAAAACCTGTTTTGCAAAAGGAAGCTCTCCCCAGATTCTGTTGCAGGTCTGCGTCCAGATACAGGAAAACACCTCTTTGACTTTTCCCTGCATCAGAAGCTGCATCAGTTCTGTCCCATTGTAAGGCATTTCCGGATAGTAACCTTCAACCGCCTCATTGACGGATGCCATATCATAATTTCCAAACATCAATTCCAGATACTCCTGATAGGATTCGCTTTCCTCTGCATTTTCTGCATAAACCACCGTATCGCATAACAAGAAACAAAGGACTGCCACCAGAAATAAAATTCTTCGTTTCATCCCATCGACAATGCTCCTATATTCCCTATCACCGTAACAAGAATCGGCAGTCCCATCAGAAGCACCGATATTTTTCCAAACACCTCAATCTGACCGGCAACCGCCTGATGTCCTGCATCTTTACAAATCATGGAACTGAAATCACACAGATAAGTAATCCCGACTGCCTTTAACAGATACATAAAGTAAGTTCCACTTCCTGTTACATACTGCGAGATCATTTCGATATTTCCAACCAATGAAAAAAGTCCATCCATGCACCACCAAAAAATCACCAGACACAATGCTGCTCCTGCATATATTCCATACTCCTGCTTCTGACTTTTAAACTGGACTGCCAGCAGTACTCCGATAACGCCAATCAGTCCCACCTTCATCATTTCCATAAAGAAAAGCCCCTTTCTTCTTTAACCAAGCTGAAAAAGCTCCTGTATCATGACAAACAGGTCATAGATATACGGAACAAGCCACATCAGCACCAGAACAAGCCCTGCCAGTGAACACAAAAATGCCTGTTCTTCTCTCCCGCTATGCTTTAAAATTTGGTTCAGAATCGTAATTAAGATTCCAACTGCAGCGATTTTAAAAATTACGCCTGTATCCATCCGTTGCATTCCCTTTCTACATCAAAAGTATGGTCAGCAATAACCCTCCTGCAGCTCCCACACTCATGACCATTTTATTTTTGCCTTTTCGTTCAGCTTCCAATTCTGCAATTCTCTTTTCAATTTCCCGAAGCAGTTCATCCAATGCTCTTGCCTGTGCATCCTCCTCAAGAAATCCCTGCTTTTCGGGAAAACAAAGCAAAAGCTGCCTTTCTTCCCGTTTTAACGGCGTTTTATTTAACGGTTCCGACAGACCTTCCTTCCACAGCTCTTCAAACTGCTTTCCACTCCCCTGCATTTCTACGGCAATATGCTTCAACTCCGATGAGAAAAACATCCCCTCCATTTCCGCTATGTGAAAAAGCATTTGCGGTATAGGTACCTTTCCATAAGAAATTTCGTATTTCATATATTCATAAACAGACTGCATTTTCTTTAAATACATGATTCTTAAACCATATTCCTTGCATATACAGAACGCGCCCCCGAGAAATCCTGCCAGAATGAATAATCCGCCAACGAGTGCCGTCATTTCCCAATCTCCTGAAAAAGAGCCTGGTTATCAATATCACATACTTTTTTTGCATATCTGTGACCCGTTTTTCTGCTCAGAAAAACAAAGCGTTCAAACATTCTGCGATGATCTCCCAATTTTGCCTGCACATCCTCCATCGTGCTTCCATGCATGGTCGCCAGAACCCCTGTGCCACACTTGATAATCTGATACAGCGAATCCATATCTTTCTTTCCGCCAACCTCATCCACTGCAACCACCTGTGGAGCCATCGACCGCATCAGCAGCATCATACCTACGGACTTCGGACAGGCATCCAGCACATCAGTCCGCACTCCGATATGATTTTGCGGAATTCCCAGATAACTGCCTGCAATTTCAGATCGTTCATCCACAACTGCAACCTGCTTTCCCGGATATGTTTCACTTCCATCGGAAATCTGTCTTACCAGGTCCCGCAGCAAAGTTGTTTTTCCGCATCCCGGCGGAGAAACAATCAGTGTATTCTGCACCCTGCCATTTCCATACACATATGGCAGAATCTCATCTGCCACTCCAAGAACTTCATGAGAAATCCGGATATTCATGAACCGGATATATGTAATGTTGCGGACCGTATCATCCTCATTTAAGACCACTTTTCCGGAAAGTCCGATACGATGCCCTCCCTGTACCGTCAAAAATCCCTGACGGATTTCGTTTTCAAACGCATAGAGGGAATAGCTGCATACATGCTTCATGACCTCATCAATTTCCTTTTGCGTCACAATCCAGGAATGCTCCATGCATCTTGTAAGATTTCCATCCTTTGTAACAAACACTTCCCGTCCCCCATGAATTACACGGAACGGCTGATTTACCCCCAGCCGGATTTCATTAAGGTTGTCCACATCCACAAGCACACGCTCCATGCACTTTTTCATGCAGTCCGGGAAAATGGCAAGTATTTCGTCTTTTTTGCACATAAAAACAGCTCCTCATATAAGTCTTTAAGACATTATATGAGAAGCTGTCCAAATTATGACCAATATTTAGTTCTGTGCTACATCCTTCATGGAGAAGCTCATTCTGCCCATCTTATCCTTACCAAGGCATACTACAGTTACCTTATCGCCTAATGTAAGAACATCCTCTACATGATTGATTCTCTCCTTTGCAATCTTGGAGATATGAACCATACCTTCCTTGCCCGGAGCAAATTCAACGAATGCACCAAACTCTTTGATGCTGACTACGATTCCCTGGAAAACCTGTCCTTCTGCATAGTCCGTAACGATTGTCTTGATGTATTCTACTGCTTTGTCCATCATTGCAGCGTCTGTACCACATACGGATACCTTACCATCATCCGTAATATCAATCTTTACACCGGTACGTGCAATGATTTCATTGATGGTCTTACCACGCTGTCCTACCACATCACCAATCTTTTCCGGATCAATGTTGATAGAAATAATCTTAGGTGCATACTTGCCAACTTCCTTACGTGGCTCAGCAATTGCTTTCTTCATGCAGTTATCCATAATGAACAATCTTGCCTCACGGCATCTTGCGATTGCACCTTCTACGATAGGTCTTGTCAATCCATGAATTTTAATATCCATCTGAATTGCGGTAATACCTTCTGTTGTACCGGTTACCTTAAAGTCCATATCACCAAAGAAGTCTTCAAGACCCTGAATATCCGTAAGTAATACGAAATCATCATCTGTCTCTCCGGTAACAAGACCACAGGAAATACCTGCTACCATTTTCTTAATCGGAACTCCGGCAGCCATCAGGGACATACAGGATGCACAGGTAGATGCCATGGAGGTAGAACCGTTGGATTCAAATGTTTCTGATACGGTACGAATTGCATATGGGAACTCATCTTCCGAAGGTAATACCGGAATCAAAGCTCTCTCTGCCAAAGCACCATGTCCGATTTCTCTACGTCCAGGTCCTCTGGATGGTTTTGTTTCTCCAACCGAATAGGATGGGAAATTATAATGATGCATATATCTCTTGCTTACTTCGTTCTCATCAAGACCATCAATCTTCTGCTGTTCAGATAATGGTGCAAGTGTACATACATTACAAATCTGTGTCTGTCCACGGGTAAACATTGCAGAACCATGTACTCTCGGAATGATATCAACTTCTGCTGCAAGTGGACGAATCTGGGTAATCTCACGACCGTCAGGACGCTTATGATCTTTCAGAATCATCTTACGAACGGTCTTCTTCTGGTACTGGTAAATAGCCTCTCCCAAAACAGCAAGCCATTCTTCTTTATCTGCAAATGCTTCTTCTAATTTTTCGGTAATCTGACGGATATTTTCTTCGCGAACCTGCTTTTCATCGGTAAATACTGCTTCTTCCATCTGTGCAGGTGTTACGATTTCCTTCATTGCTGCAAACAATTCTTCCGGAATTGCACAGCTGGTATATTCATGTTTCGGCTTACCAACCTCAGCAACCATATTTTCAATAAATGCAATAATGGTCTGGTTGATTTCATGTGCCTTATAGATTGCTTCAATCATTTTTGCTTCCGGAACTTCGTTTGCTCCGGCTTCAATCATGATAACCTTTTCCTTGGTAGATGCAACAGTAAGATTTAAGTCACCGTTTTTCCACTGTTCCTGGGATGGGTTGATAATAAATTCTCCGTCAATCATGCCAACCTGTGTCATCGCACATGGGCCATCAAACGGAATATCTGATATACTGGTTGCAATTGCTGCTCCGAGCATTGCTACTAATTCTGGACGGCATTCCGGGTCAACACTCATAACCATATTATTCAGTGTAACATCATTACGATAATCCTTTGGGAACAAAGGACGCATAGGACGGTCAATTACACGGCTGGTAAGGATTGCATTTTCAGATGCTTTTCCTTCTCTTTTATTAAATCCACCAGGGATTTTTCCTACCGCATATAATTTTTCTTCATACTCTACGCTCAGAGGGAAGAAATCAATTCCATCTCTGGGCTTGTCTGATGCTGTTGCAGTACACAATACAGTTGTATCACCATAATGCATAAATGCGCATCCGTTTGCCTGCTTGCCGACTCTGTTTACATCAACACTGAGTGTACGACCAGCAAGTTCCATTGAAAACGTCTTGTACATAGTTTCTCTCCTTTTCTCTTCTCGTTCCTTGTACCATTGGAACATTAGGCTGCTTTCGCAGTAATATTTGATTAAAAAAGCGGAGCTATCATAATTGCCCCGCTTTCAACTACCAAATTACTTTCTAAGACCAAGTTTTTCAATCAAAGCACGGTATCTTTCAATGTCTGTCTTCTTTAAGTAGCTTAAAAGACCACGTCTCTGACCTACCATTTTGAACATACCACGTCTGGAATGGTTATCCTTCGGATGCTCTTTTAAATGCTCGGTAAGTTCTGCAATTCTTGCAGATAATACTGCAATCTGTACTTCAGGTGAACCTGTATCACCCTCACATCTTGCATATTCTTTCATAATAGCTGTTTTCTTTTCCTTAGAAATCATCGTTTCTATCTCCTTTCATTTTTGAACCGCCAGATGCTAAGAACGGGTCGGAGTGTCCCTGCAAGAGTATTCTCTTATTCTGAGCATAGGCTAAAATCATACTTGAATATATTACCATAAACTTTTATACATGTAAAGAGTAATTTCTAATCCTGTAAAATACGAACCATCTTTGCCGGTGTCCGGTAATTGTAATTGGAAATTCGGATTCCGGTTTTTGGATTGCTCGCATGAATCACCTGTCCGTTTCCAATATAAATCGCTACATGGTTAATGGCTCCACCCTTCGCATAGAAAATCAAATCTCCTGCTTTTAATTCCGATGCACTGATCTGTGTACCCTTTTTAGACTGTGCCTGAGAGGAATGTGGCAGAGATACGCCATACTTCGCAAATACACTCAGCACAAAACCGGAACAGTCTGCACCGTTTGTCAGGCTAACACCTCCCCAGACATAGGGATTTCCCAAAAACTGTTTGGCATATTGACACAAATCCACTCTTACATCCGAAACGCCTTCACCATACATCAGCTCGGTCATTGTAATTGCTGTTTCCAGGTCAGATTTCAGTTCTACATAATCCCTGGATACAAAAACTTCTTCATCATCCAAATATACCTTGACCCAGTTATCATCATAGATTTCTGCAACCTCCAGTTCTTCACCGGCTGCCACCTGTGTCACGACCTCTGCATCGGTATTGGGCTCTTCACGGATATTTAAACCATCTGCAGATGCAACTGCCATGGTAGATGCCAGTTCCTCGCCTTTTTTCTTGGCCCCATAGCCGGTAAGCAGATACTCTGCTTTTACATATCCGTCTACTTTTCCGGATTGAATGTGAGACCATCCATCTTCTGTCTTAATCACCTCACATGCGGCATTCTTAGGCAGCTTACCTACCATTTTGCCGTCTTCTCCCGGTTCCTGACGGATATTCAGATTGTTTTCCTGCACATTGCAGATTCCAAGGTTGGTATATCCCCACATATTTCCCTTGGCCTTTTCTGCAAGCTCTTTATATTCTTCTTCTGACAAAACAGTCGCATATAAATCTCCCAGGCCTGCTGTCATCAGTGTTTCAAAAGTTTCCTCTGTTTTATTGTTTTTAGATAATTCAGCAGCATAAAGATTTGTTCCCTGACATAATGCGAAAATCATCCCAAGACAAATCCCCTGCACGATTCTTCGTTTCACGTAATCCCTCCAAATTGTTACGAATTTGTTACACACAACAAATTCATTATAACAACGAACGTTTTCTATGTCAAATCGCCAATTGCTGGAATTTTTTGAATATATTCTCTTCCCTTTTGAACGTCCTTCTCAATCTGTGCATGAAGTTCCGTAATACTGTCAAACTTTTTTTCAGGTCTTTGAAACGTAAGCAATTCTACCAGTATTTCCTGTCCATACACATCTTCCGCAAAGTCATACAGATAAGTTTCTACACTGATGGTTTCCTTTTGCTGGACCGTAGGCTTTTTCCCGATATTGGTAATTCCGTAATAAATCTTTCCGGCAAGAAGAATTTTCGAAACATATACGCCCCGTGGCGGAAGCAGTTTTTCTTCCGGCGGATAGATATTTACCGTAGGTGTTCCCATGGTTCTTCCCAGATGATTTCCATTTTCCACAACACCGCCAAAGGAATAATATCTTCCAAGCAGCTTTGCTGCCTGTTCCATATTTCCGCTTTCCACTTCTTCACGTACATAGGTAGAGCTTATTTCACGCTCCTTTTCAAAAACCTTCTTAATAATTTCCAGCTGAAATCCCTGTTCCTTTGCCATCCGGGATAAAAGCTCCCGGTTTCCTTTTCCGCCTTTTCCAAAGGAAACATCTTCCCCGGCAGCCAAAAATACCATATTCATCTGCTTTAATAGTATTTCTGTCACGAAGTCCTCCGGCGAAGTTGCTGCCGTCTGTTGATTTAACGGAAACTCTACCAGCACATCAATTCCCAGTTCTTCAAAGAGCTGTCTTTTTTCCTCCCGTGTGGTAAGTTCTTTCTCATTCTTTTTTCCGAAAAAGGCCGTGGCAGATGGGAAAAAGGTAAAAACAACCGCTTTTCTTCCCTGCTTTTTCTGCTGCAGGATATGAGAAAGCAGTTCCTGATGTCCCCGGTGAATTCCATCAAATTTTCCAATTGCTACTGCACTTTGTCCCTCAATATAAAAATCTGTTTTTTCACAGATGACTTTCATATCATCGTGTTCCTTTCCTGTTTCGTTATGCTTAAAGAAACATTTTTACAGGAGTGAACAATCTGCGTTCTTCCTGATATTCATAAATTCCGCAAAATTTCCCACTCTCATCATAGGTACGGCACTGTTCCCCATCCAGCCAATCCTTTTGTTTCTCCGTTTTTACAACGGTAACCGGAAGCTGGTTTCCATTATGCAGTGCCATTCCGGCACCATGAATCGTTTCTATCCGGCACAAATCCAAAAACATGTCCTCAACCGGCGTAATAATCTGTGACAGTCGATTTTCTCCTGCCATCTGCTCTATTTCCGAAAGACGATATGCATTCTCAATCGTAAATTCTCCTACCCTCGTCCGGGTAAGCGAAGTCATCACTGCTCCACAGCCAAGTGCCTGTCCAATGTCATGACACAATGTCCGGATATACGTTCCCTTGGAACATTTTACCCGGATTTGATACCGAGGATGCTTCTCTTCTAATAATTCCAGTTCAAAAATGATAATTGCACGGGGTTTTCGTTCTACTTCTTTTCCTTCCCTTGCAAGTTCATACAGTTTTTTTCCATTTACCTTAAGTGCAGAGTACATCGGTGGAACCTGCTGCAGCTCTCCCTGAAAAGCATGCATCATCTTCCGCACCTCTTCGGGCGTAACCGTCACAGGCAGTTTCTGCAATACCTGACCGGAGATATCCTGCGTATCGGTAACTATTCCCAGTTGAAATTCCGCAATATACTCCTTGGTCTTATCGGTAAGCATATCACATAGCTTTGTTCCGTTTCCAAGACAAACAGGAAGAACCCCCACCGCATCAGGGTCAAGGGTTCCCGTGTGTCCGATTTTCTTCTGTTTGCAAATACCACGAAGCTTTGCTACCACATCATGTGAGGTAAATCCAGCCTCTTTATATACGTTCATTATTCCATGAAACATTCTTTTACTCCAGTACTATCTCTCGCTTTCCGGTAATTGCTGTGCAATCTGCGCAGATAGATTATTAATAATATCATGATAAGTTCCCTGCATCGTCGCACCCGCAGCTCTTACATGTCCGCCGCCGCCAAAGAACATGGCGATTTTTGCCACATCCACAAGTCCGTTGGACCGAAGGCTTACCTTATACTCCAAAGTATCTACCTGATACATAAAAATGGCACATTCGACACCCTTCGTATTGCGGAGCTGGTTTACAATTCCATCAAGATCATGCGAGGTCGCACCATAAAATCCCATGGTCTTCTTATCTACCATACTGACAATGCACTTACCATTCATAAAAACAATGCTTTCCAGCAATGCTCTTCCCAGAATCTGATTCTGTACATAAGTTTTTTCATAAAACGTATGATCAATCAGTGCCGGAAAATCAAAGCCGTAAGAAATCAATTCTGACGCCGTCACCAATGTTTCCGGTGATGTATTGGAATACTGAAATACTCCGGTGTCATGAATGATTCCAATATAAAGTGCTTTTGCGATCTCCTGATCAATGGCTTCTTTGTCCTCCAACACCTGATATACTAATTCGCTGGCAGAACTTGCTTCCGGGAAAATATAATTTACATCACCACAGCCTTCATTGCTGATATGGTGGTCGATGTTGATTTTTTTCTTTGCATGCGCAAAATAAGGTTCTGCATCCCCCAGACGTTCCGCTGCACAATCCAGTGCAATAAACACATCAAACTGTGCAATATCGGTCTGAAAATCCGTATGTATTTTATCAATCTCCGCAATTTCCGAGAACTCTTCTCCCGGCTGCTCCAGAAAAACTTCGATTCTGGCTTGCGGACATTTCTTCTTTAGATACAGATACATCCCCATAACAGACCCGATGCAATCTCCATCAGGTCTGATATGACCACTGATACCAATGGTAGCGGCATGCTTTACTTCATCACATATCCTCATCCTCATTCGATACCCCATGATTTACTTCATCAATTAATTTTGACATTTTTACACCGTATGCAATGGATTGATCCACAATAAACCGGATTTCCGGCGTATTCCGAAGATTGATTCTCCTTGCCAGTTCCCGACGGATATATCCTTCGGCACTTTTTAATCCTGCAAGTGTATCTTCCGCCACATGGTCATCCCCATACACACTAATCCATGCCTTACACGTCTTCAAATCAGGCGCTACTTCTACAGAAATCACCGAAGTCAGTGGACTAATCCTTGGATCTTTGATTTCTCCGCGGATAATCTCGGCAAGTTCTCTTTGCACCTCACCATTGATACGTGTATTCTTCATGCTGTTTTTTCTCACCTTGGAACCTCCACCATAATATAAGCTTCTACAATATCAAGCTCCTGCATCTGGTCAAATCCCTCAAATACAAGGCCACATTCATATCCGGCCTTTACTTCTTTTACATCATCCTTAAATCTCTTCAGGGATGCCAAAGCGCCTTCATAAATCTGCTCTCCTGCTCTGGTAATACGAACCTTGCAATCTCTCTGGAAATATCCATCCAGAATATAAGAACCTGCAATATTACCAACTGCGGAAGCCTTAAAGATCTGACGAACCTCGGCATGACCAATTACTTTTTCCTCAAAGATAGGATCCAACATTCCCTTCATCGCTGCTTCGATATCTTCGATTGCCTGATAAATAACACGATACAGGCGGATGTCAACACCTTCACGCTCTGCAAATGCCTTTGCCTGTGCATCCGGACGCACATTAAATCCGATAATGATTGCGGAGGATGCAAATGCAAGTGAAACATCCGACTCGTTAATGGCACCAACACCACCATGAATACATTTTACAACCACTTCATCATTAGACAGTTTGACAAGGCTTTGCTTTACGGCTTCTACACTACCCTGAACATCTGCCTTGACAATCAGGTTCAATTCTTTCAGATTGCCTTCCTGAATCTGGGTAAACAAATCATCCAGAGACATTTTTGCCTTGGTTTCTTCCAACATTTTCTCTTTATTCTGTGCAAGATAAGTTTCTGCATATGTCTTGGCAGTCTTATCGTTTTCATGCGCAATAAATACTTCACCTGCACTTGGTACATCGGAAAGACCTAAAATCTCAACCGGTGTAGAAGGTCCTGCTTCCCGGACTCTTCTTCCCTTGTCATCAATCATCGCTCTGACCTTACCATGGCTTGCTCCTGCAGAGATGAAATCTCCTACATGGAGTGTTCCCTTCTGAACCAATACTGTTGCAACCGGTCCGCGTCCTTTATCAAGCTCTGCTTCAATTACAAGACCTCTTGCACGACGATTCGGATTTGCCTTTAACTCCATAATTTCTGCAGTCAGAATAATGGTTTCCAGCAACGTATCAATTCCTTCTCCGGATTTTGCAGATACCGGTACAAATTCTGTGCTTCCGCCCCAATCTACCGGAATCAGTTCGTATTCGGTCATTTCCTGTTTTACACGGTCAATATTAGCACCCGGCTTATCAATTTTATTTACAGCAACAATAATTTCAATTCCGGCAGCTTTTGCATGGTTAATTGCTTCTACGGTCTGTGGCATAACACCATCATCTGCTGCTACTACGAGAATGGCAATATCGGTAGAGTTTGCACCACGCATACGCATTGCTGTAAACGCCTCATGTCCCGGGGTATCCAGGAATGTAATGGACTGTCCGTTTACATTTACGGTATAAGCACCGATATGCTGGGTAATACCACCTGCTTCCTTATCCGTAACGTTTGTCTTACGAATTGCATCCAGCAGAGAGGTTTTTCCATGGTCAACGTGACCCATAACACAGATAACCGGAGGTCTTTCTACCAGATTTTCTTCCTGTTCGTCGTCTTCTTTCAGAAGTTCTTCGATAACATCCACCTTAACTTCTTTTTCGCAGATAATATCATAATCAATTGCAATATTCTCCGCTTCTTCGAAGGTGATTTCGGAATTTACCGTAACAATCTGTCCCTGAAGGAACAGCTTTTTAATAATCGCAGATGGCTGCAGTTTCATCTTATCTGCAAGCTCTTTTATGGTCAGGGAATCCGGAACGGTAATGACCTTGATCTGTTCCTCAACGACTTCCTCTACCTTCTTTTCAGGCTTAATAAAGCGTCCTGCTTTATTCTTATTCTTTAAAGCTACTTCATCCTCTTCATACATGAAGTCCTTTTTAGAGCGCTTATCCTTCTCCTGACTGATTCTGCGCTTTTCTTCTTCCCTGCGCTTATCGTCTTTAACCGGGGCATCCTGAACGAAACTCTTATTGGGTTTTTCAGCGCGTTTTTGTCGAACGTCCTGCCCACCATTGCTTCTCTCACTGCGGTTATTATTGAAGTCACCGCGGTTACGATTCCCATCAGAGTTGTTATTACGGAAATCTCCTTTGCCACCCTGGTTATTGTAGCGATTACCATTTTCAGGTCTTCGGTTGTTATTTCGCTCGTTTCTTTCGCCCGAAGCATTTGGAGTAAATCTCTGATTTCTCTCATTTTTCTGCTCCCTTCCATCTCTGGATTCCTGACGGTTTGCAGGCTGCTGGGATGGTGCTGCCTGTGGTGCAGCAGCTTTGTTGCGTTCTGCCGATCTCATTTCTGCTCTTGCTTCATCCATCCGTTTTGCATTCTGCTTAAAATCTGTTGTTGTTGATTCCATCTGAGATGGTGCCGTAAGCGGACGAATAATTTTATGAGGTGCTTCCTGCACTCTTCCCTGTCCCGGACGATTTCCGTTATTGTTGGGGCGATTGTTCTGCTGTGGTCTTCTGTCCCCCTGTGGACGTTGTCCCGGTATGGTACTATTATGTGGATTACTTACAAAAATAATCTTCTTTTTCTTGACTGGTGCAGCATCCTGCTTTTCTTCCTGTGGCTGTTTTGCAGCTTCCGGCTTTTTTTCCTCCACAGGTGCTGCAGCCTCCGGCTTATCATTTCCCGTTTTAAATGCTTTCCGCACCATTTCAGCCACATCTTCCTCAACGGAACTCTGGGCTGCCTTCACTTCGATTCCTTTTTCTTTCAGAAAGGCAATTACTTCCTTACTCTGCTTCTCTATTTCTTTTGCTAACTCATGCACTTTAATCTTAGCCATTCATTTACCTCCGTCTTAATTCCTATGACTCTTCCAAATGTTTTATGATGTTGTCTGCCAAACCTCCATCCAGCAATGCAACCGAAGATCGTAGCTCTTTTCCGATTGCCCTGCCAAGTGCTTCCTTCGTTCCAAACACCTGATACGGAACCTCGTAAAAACTGCACTTATCATGAAAGAGCTTTTTCGTATTATCCGATGCATCCTCACTTACGATGACAAGCTCCGCTTTTCCTTCTTTTACTGCATTCACCGCTGAAAACTCTCCGCTTACCAGATTTCTTCCGCGGGCTGCAAGTCCTAAAAGCGAATATATTTTTTTCTCAGAGAGTTCATTCATTTTCGTCATACTCCCTTTCCAGACTGTCATAAACTTCACTTGGAATACTCATTTTGAAAGACCGTTCCAAACCTTTATTCTTCCGTGCCTTCAAAAGACACTCTTTGGAGATACAAAGATAAGCACCTCTTCCATTCTTTTTTCCAGTTAAATCTAAAATGATTTCATCCTCCGGTGTCTTGAGGACACGCATCATTTCTTTTTTATTTTTCATTTCTCCGCATCCTACGCACTGCCGTAAGGGAATCTTTTTAGCCATATCGTTACCTCTTATTCTTCGGAAGAAGATTCGTCTGTGCCTTCTTCATACTCCTCATATTCGTCATAGTCTTCATACTCATAGTCTTCATAACGGAATCCCGGAGCATCTTTTGCCTGTGTTTCACTCTTTATATCAATCTTGTATCCGGTAAGTCTTGCCGCAAGTCTTGCATTCTGTCCTTCCTTACCGATTGCAAGAGACAACTGGTAATCCGGTACAACCACCTTTGCGGTCTTCTCATCCGGGTCAGCAAATACTGCTACGATTTTTGCCGGGGACAATGCATTCTGAATCAGATTACCCGGATTTTCATCCCAGTTGATAATATCAATTTTTTCACCACGTAATTCTTCTACAATCGAATTTACTCTGGCACCGTTTAAACCAACGCATGCACCAACTGCATCCACATTCGGGTTATTGGAGCGGACTGCCATTTTTGTTCTACTTCCTGCTTCTCTGGCAATACTCATAATTTCAACTGTGCCGTCTTTGATCTCTGTAACTTCGGATTCAAAAAGGCGCTTTACCAGTTCCGGATGGGTACGGCTCACGAGAATTCTTGGTCCCTTTGGTGTATTTTTTACTTCGAGAATATATACCTTGATTCTTTCGGTAGGACGGAATACTTCCCCTTTTACCTGCTCGGTTTCATTCAGAATACCATCTGCTTTTCCAAGGTTAATGCTGATGTTCTTACCAATATAACGTTGTACGATACCGGTAACCACATCCTTTTCTTTTTCATAATACTGATTGTAAATAACGCTTCTTTCTTCTTCACGGATTTTCTGTAAAATTACGTTTTTCGCATTCTGGGTAGCAATACGTCCAAATTCCTTGGATTTGATTTCTACGTGAAGAATATCTCCCAATTTTGCCTTTGCTTTGATCTTCTTTGCATCCTCAAGAGAAATCTGTAAACAGTCATCCTCAACCTCTTCTACTACTTCCTTCTCTGCATAGCAAAGGAAATCGCAGGTATCTCTGTCAATTTCTACTTTGATGTTATCAGATTTTCCAAAGTGGTTTTTGCAGGCGGTAATCAAGGAATTCTCAATCGCCTCAAAAAGAGTTTCTTTACTGATTTCTTTCTCCTTTTCCAAAATGTCAAGTGCTTCCATTAATTCTTTGTTCATTTTTCAGTATCCCTTCTTTCTGTATTTGGATTTTTAAAAATCCAGTGCTAACTTTATTACTGCAATATCTTTTCTTTCTAATACCATTTCTTCGCCATTCTCAGGCTGTATGGTAATCTGGTCACGATCAAATGCTTTTAACACTCCCGAAAAATCCTTTTGACCATTTACCGGTTTATACGTTTTTACTTCTACCTCTTCCCCAATACTTTTTTGCAGGTGCTTCTCTTTTTTTAACACTCTTCCAAGCCCTGGGGAACTTACCTCAAGAATATAAGCGTCTTCTACAAAGTCCTCTGCATCCAGCTGTTCTGACAACGCCCGGCTTACCAGCTCACAATCATCAATGGTTACGCCGCCTTCTTTGTCAATATAACAGCGCAGGTAGAAATCGCTTCCTTCTTTCACATACTCTACATCATAAATTTCTACATTTGCTTTTTCAGCAATCGGTTCCAGAAGCTTTTCCGTCTTCTCTTCATAAACTTCTCTCTTTGACATTCTGCCTCCTTATGTTCTTACTTCCGGATTTTTATGTCCGGACATAAAAACAGTGGACTCGCAAGCCCACTGTAACTAGTAATAATTATAAACTATAAATAGGTTAGCACTTCTTCTAGAGAAATGCAAGATATTTCTTACCGATTTCTAAAAATCCTGTGAAAATTTGATTTTATCTTTCACACTGATTTCTTTTCCGATTTGAACTTCCATTACTTTAAGCTCTGTATCGGCAATAATCGTGTGCTTACAGCCGGCTTTCATCGTTAACACATCCCCCGGCTTCACATCACGGGTTTCTCCATCCAGAACTGCCTTACCAAATCCGGAAATAATCGTCCATACCTCGTCACGCCGCTCATGACTGTGATAATTCATCTGGTGCCCTGGCATCAGTGTAACCTTAATCGTAAGACTATCCTGTTCCACATCAAGTACCCGGAAGCTGCCCCATGATTTTTCTGCAAACATAACCTGCTGGTCAATTTTATCTACAAACGGTTTGATGTAACTTGACTGCTCCTTATCCGAAACAAGAATTCCCTCAGGACTTGCCGAAACTACTACATCCTTCAGTCCCATGCAAAGCACCGGAACATCCAGCTCATTGATTACATGCACATTGTCACACTTCTCATTGAGCATTGCCTCACCAATACTTGCATCTTCCATTGCCTCGGTCAATGTATTCCATGTTCCAAGGTCTTTCCACTGTCCGCGGAATCGTGAAACGCTGATATCACTTTCTTTTTCTGCTACTGCATAGTCAAAACTGATTTTTTGTAACGTCTCGTACTTTTCAAACAGGTCCTGATAATTTTCAAAATCAATCAGTTCATGTGCTTTGTGAATCAGATATTCCAGGCGAAATGCAAACACACCGCCATTCCAAAGAGCTCCTTTGGCAATATATTCTTTTGCGGTTTCTGCATCCGGTTTTTCCTTAAATGTGGAAACCTTGCTGACCTCTGCCTTTTCGCTCGGAATAATATAGCCGTATTTTTCACTTGGATATGTTGGTTCAATTCCCATCAGAACAAGATTTGCTTCGCCTGCCTGTGCCAGATCAGATAACTTTTTGATTGCTTCAAAATAATCATCATTTACATAAGGGTCTACCGGACATACCACAACTGCCTCGTCTTCCGGAATATGCTTTACATCCTTCAGATAAGCTGCTGCAAGTGCGATTGCCGGGAAGGTGTCCCGCCGGCATGGCTCTACACATACTCCTACGTTTTCACCAAGCTGATTATGAATCGCAGAAACCTGTGTTTTTGAGGTTGCAATCGTAACCGTTGCATCTGTATCTACAGACTTAATCTGACGATACACACGCTGTACCATTGATTCATAAGTTCCGTCTTCCTTTTTAAAAATTTTAATAAACTGTTTGGAACGGATGTCATTGGACAATGGCCACAAACGTTTTCCCGAACCACCTGACAATAAGATAATGTTCATTCTTCTGTTTTCCTTTTTCTTTTTTGTTATTTATCCTTCAATAATCAGGAATCTTCCATCCCCGATTTCAAAGACTTCATCTGCCTCGAGTATTTCCTCTCCCCGGGCTCCTTCCATGTCAATTCCCTCTTCTTCAAAAAACTCCCAGACTTCTTCGAGCGAATTTACAACAACTGCAAAATTTTCTTCCAAAAACTCTTCTGCTTCCTCCAGGGAAGAAACTACATCTTCTTCTGGAAATAACTGGTTCTGCTTTTCTAAAAAGCACTGTAATACTGCCTCATCATACTCCTGCATTGGAACTCTCCTTTCATTCTTCACCGTCCGGATACGAAATTCCTTTTTCCGGAATAAAGATTCTGTTATTTTTTAATTTTTCCTGTTCTTTTACCCGTTCTACTGCCATATTTCCAAAAGCAAGCTGGGAATTATAAGAACCTTTTCCACGCTTATCCACTTTTTCATAAGTTCCGTCCGGTTGTAGCAAATGCGCCTTTTCGGTGTCTTTCAGTGTCATTTCCAGAATTGTCATCAGTTTCTTACGCAGCTCCGGCTTTTCAATCGGAAACATAATTTCCACACGACGTTCCAGGTTTCTTGGCATCCAGTCTGCACTTGCACAATAATACTCCGGTTTTCCATCGTTTTCAAAATAAAAGATTCTGCTATGTTCCAAAAAGTTTCCGACGATAGAGCGAACCTGGATACGATTCTCCATTCCCGGCAAACCAACCTTCAGACAACAGATTCCGCGCACAATCAATTCAATCTTAACACCGGCTTCTGCTGCTTCATATAATGCCGCGATAATATCCTTATCACATAAACTGTTTACCTTTGCAATAATATGTCCGTTCCTGCCCAGTTTTGCATTCTTTGTTTCACGGCCAATCAAATATAGGAAACGGTCTTTCAGCCACAGAGGAGCAAGTGATAATTTGTTCCAGTTTAGTGGCTCCGAGTAACCGGATAACATATTGAATACTGCAGTTGCATCTTCTCCGATTGCCGGATTGCAGGTCAAAAGTCCAAGGTCTGTGTACAGCTTTGCTGTTGCGTCATTATAATTTCCGGTTCCCAGATGTACATAACGGCGGATGCCGTCTTCTTCTCTTCGTACCACCAGCGTAATCTTACTATGTGTCTTTAATCCGACCAATCCATAAATTACATGGCAGCCGGCTTTCTCCAGCATTTTTGCCCAGACAATATTATTCTCTTCATCAAAACGTGCCTTTAATTCCACAAGTACCGATACCTGCTTGCCATTTTCTGCTGCCTGTGCAAGTGCTGCAATAATCGGCGAATTTCCGCTGACACGATACAGCGTCTGCTTAATGGCAAGTACATCTTTATCTCTCGCCGCCTGACGGATAAAATCCACAACCGGTCGGAATGTTTCGTATGGATGGAACAACAGAATATCCTGTTTTTGAATTTCTTCAAAAATATCACCGTCTGCCGGAAGCTCCGGTATGGGTTGTGGTGCCGGATATGACTTTTCCTTCAAATGATCAAATCCCGGTAAGCCATACATTTTCATTAAAAACGTCAGGTCAAGAGGTCCATCAATCTCATAGATATCTTCTTTTTCAATCATCAGTTCCTGCTTAATAATATTCAACAGTCTCTGGTCAATTTTATGTTCTGCCTCCAGCCGGATTGCCTGCCCCCACTGACGCTTCTTTAGCTGCTTCTCAATTTCTTTCAGTAAATCCTCTGCTTCGTCCTCTTCAATCGTCAAATCTGCATTTCTCATGATTCGGAACGGAGAAGAACAGACAATTTCATAATTCAGAAACAGCTTATGAATATTTCGCTCTATCACTTCTTCCAGAAGAATCACACTGATTCCGGATTCATGCGTCGGAACCTGGATGATTCTCGGCAACACACTTGGAACCTGAACTGTTGCAAATTCAAGATTATCATCACCATCTTTTTTCTTTACAAGTGCACCGATATTCAATGACTTGTTTCGAATCAGTGGAAATGGTCTTGAAGAATCTACCGCCATTGGCGTAAGTACCGGATATACATTTTCTTCGTAATAACGGTCCACATATTCTGCCTCTTCTGCATTCAGCATTTCATGACGTTCAATGACACGAAGTCCGTTCAGCTTTAATTGTGGAATCAGGGAACGATTATAAATATGATATTGTTCCTCCACCAGTTCATGTGTTTCCACATTGATTTTTTGCAGCTGCTCCTTAGGTGTCATTCCGGCAATATCGGTTTTCTCGTATTTTGCATTTACCATATCCTTCAGCGATGCTACCCGCACCATGAAAAATTCATCCAGATTGGATGCGGTAATGCTTAAAAATTTCAGCCTTTCAAACAATGGAATATTTTTATCCCTCGCCTCGCTCAATACACGTTTGTCAAACAATATCCAGCTCAGTTCACGATTGCTGTAATATTTGGGATTGTCATATTTCATTTTACCCATGTGTAATACCAGCCCTTTCTGTTAAAGTGTTCTTTTCTGCTTAATAACAGGCTCTAAGTTAAATACTTCGGTAAAAAATTCTGCTCTGGCACCAAACAGACCTCTTTCCAATGTAATGTCCTCATTTGTTTCAACGGTAATCAGAAGCTGCTCTTCCCGTACCGAAATTCTGACATTCTTAAATTTCTGCTTATGACTTCTGTCCAATGCATTTGCGACGCGCAAAATAGCCGTCAGTTTTGCAATTTTCAGATAAGCATCTCTGTCCAGACTCGCCGTATGATTCATTTCCTCATAATAATCAAACGTCTTGTGATTATATTTTACAACATTTGCGACAATTTCTCTCTCCTGATGGGAAAGACCGATAATCTCGGTTGCCATAATAATGCTGTAAGAGCAATCTCCCAAATTCATCATACTAATATATTTGCCACAATCGTGCAATATGGTAGAAATCTGAAGAAGTAATCGTTCCCTTTTGGAAAGTCCATGTATCTTTTTTGTACTGTCAAATATGGTCAGTGCAATTTTTTCCAGCGTTTCGCTTCTCTTTTTACTTCCCTGATAACGTTTACTGATGGACTGTGCACAGGCAATAATATCTTTTTCAAAGTCATGGATGGAGGAAATGATTTTATTCTGCTCCGCATATTCATATGCAATTCCATCACAAAGTGTTACACCGGGCGCCCAGATATTTTCTGCTTCCATATCATCCATGATGCGCTGCACCATCAATAAAGAAATATAAAGAAGTGGCAAATCCTCTTCCGGCATATCAAGCATCCTTGACAATTCCGGAATGCTCTTTTCTTTGCGGAGCGTCAGAAAATGCCTCAGGTCTTCCCGTGTGATAAATTCTTCTTTCTTTTCTCCACTTCTGCGTTTTGTCAGTGCCGTAATATAATCGTCTACAATAATCAGATTCTTTATCTGTCGGTCCTTCAAATATAATTTTTTGTAAACGGACATTAAAGATTCAACCAGTTCCTCAATCAACGGTGCATACTGGCTGAGGCTTGCATTCAGATGATTCATCCTTTCCTGCAGACGTAATACGCCAAGCTTCAGGTTCTGCGTTGAAACAAGCGTATCCTTGTCAAATAACGAAATCTGAATACTTCCACCACCGATATCTACAATAGCGGTTCCTTCTTCAATAATACGGTCAAAGCTTTCTCCCTGAAATGCAATGGACTTATAATCCAAAAAACGTTGCTCGGAATTACTCAGCACTTCAATTTCAATTCCGGTTCTCTGGCGGACCTGGTCAATCAATATGGATTTATTCTGACTTTCGCGGATTGCACTTGTGCCATATGCCCGATAAGCCTCCACATGATAGGAATCCATAATTTTTTTATATTCATTCAGTGTTTCACAAAGCTCATCCACACGTTCAATACTGAGCTTTCCTGTCGTGTAACTCTCCGTTCCCATATCAATGCTATGGCGGATATGGTCAATCTGCCTCATTCCGTTTTTCTTAGAGACTTCAAAAATTTTCATTGATACCACATAAGAACCGATATCAATTGCTGCAAATGTTTTTATTGCCATTTCCCTCTGTCCCCTTCTCTTTTATTTTTTTCCTAAAAGGTAATCAATAAACTGTTGCGCTGTTCTTCCTGACAAGCCGCCATGCTGCAGTTCCCACTTGTTTGCCTCGGCTAAAAGTTCCTCTTCCTCCATGGTCACGCCATACCGTTCTGCCAATGTCGTTACGATTTTCTGGAATTCCCGTTTGTCCGGTGCTGCAAAGAAAATGGTCACCCCAAATCTGGATACCAGCGATAACTTCTCCTGTACCGTATCTCCCGCATGTAAATCGTCACGGCGGTCTTCCTTATCTGAAAACTTCTCTCTTACCAGGTGACGGCGGTTTGAGGTTGCATAAATCAATACATTTTTCGGTTTTTTCTCCAGACCACCTTCAATTACTGCTTTCAGGTATTTATACTCAATTTCAAAATCTTCAAAGCTCAAATCATCCATATAAATAATAAATTTATAATTCCGATTTTTAATCTGCGTAATAACTTCATTCAAATCCTGGAACTGATGCTTGTACACTTCAATGATACGCAGTCCCTTGTCATAATATTCGTTTGCAATTGCTTTAATACTCGAAGACTTTCCGGTTCCCGCATCTCCAAAAAGCAGACAGTTGTTTGCTTTTCTTCCTTCGACAAATGCTTCGGTATTTTCAACGAGTTTTTTCTTCGGAATCTCGTAACCTACCAGATCATTCAGATAAACATGTGCAATATTTGCAATCGGTACAATCTGGACTCCCTGTTCCTCATGTACAATTCGAAATGCTTTATGTAAACCAAATTTTCCGACACCATATTCTTTATAAAATTCCGTCAGCGTTGCTTTCATTTCCTCCGGCGTATGGTCTTTCGCAAATTTCTGTGCCAGTGAACAGATTCTCTCCCGGATTCTGCTGTTATACACCTTGCTTTCGGAATCACTGCTGATATAGTTTCCAATCAGTTCAAATCCGCTTACCTGCAACGTTTGAACCATATCTGAAAAATCATAGTCAAAAAATTCTTTGAAAATAACAATATCATGAAGAACCGCCTGATTGATGGTTCCTTCTACTTCCCCACGGATTTCACAGGCCTTGCTGTAACTGTTCTCATTGTTTACAAGCAGATTGCTCAGGTAACAATGCCACAAATTTCCATAGAATCCATGGTTTCCTGCCATTTCCAGAAGTCTGTGAATGCCATCGTAGCAAAGTGCAGCCATATCTTCCCGGTTATAGTATTCGTCCCGGTAGTGCTCCATCAGCCATGCCATATCATAGAGCAGTGCTCCCTCTTCCTGTTCAAAATCCTTATAAACAATTAATTCCTGCTGTCTCATGTTCTTCTCCCTGTATATCTCATTTTGATTTATAATTTCCAAGAATTCTTACGTTTGTCGCTTCTTCCTGCACACCCCGAAGTGCATTACGTACTTCTTCCTGTTCCAGATTTCCTTCAAAATCAAGGAAAAACCGATATTCCCAATTCTTTCCTTCCATTGGGCGGCTTTCAATCCGGTTCATATTTAAATTATTATAAATGAAATGAGATAAGATACGATATAAAGAACCGCTCCGATGAGGTACTTCAAAGCATAAGCTGATTTTATCTGCATCTTTCACAAATATTTTCTGATTTGAGACAATAATAAACCTTGTCACATTGTTTTTCTGATCATTTACTCCTTTTTGCAAAACCTGAAGTCCATAATATTTTGCCGCATATTCACTGGCAATTGCTGCCTTTGTTGTGTCCTGTTCTTTGGCAACCTTTTGTGCCGCAAATGCATTATTCTGCATACTGATTTGCTGCCATCCCGGATGCTGGTTCAGGAAATGCGCCGACTGCATCAATGACTGGGGATGTGAATATACCTGTTTAATCTGGGCCATATCTGTTCCCGGTATTGCCATTAAGCAATGCTCAATGGGTATAATCTGTTCTCCCACAATATAGTTATCAAATTCTACCAGCAAATCATATATTTCACTCACAATTCCTGCCGTGGAATTCTCGATTGGCAGTACTGCAAAATCTGCTTTTTTATCTGCGATTGCCGCCATTGCTTCGCGGAAGGTTTCTACATGGCTGCTTTCAATACTTTCCCCAAAATACCGGTTCATTGCCGCCTGGGAATACGACCCCTCAGCTCCCTGAAATACTACCTTGGCATGTGAAATATCCAGACATTCTTTCTTTTCAAACGGTGGAAGCTCTGTTTTCCCATGTTCCGTCATCATCCGGTACTGAAGCTTGCGGCTGACCGACATAATCTGTTCGAAGAGTTCTTCTACACCTGTGCGGTTCAATTCGTTATGGGCAAGCGCTTTCACATTCTGTATCTTTTCTTCTTCCCTCTTTTTATCAAAAACCTGTTTGTTGTTTTGAATTTTATATTCTGCGACCTGACCACAGATTTCCATTCTTTTTTCAAAAAGTTCTACCAGTTCATGATCAATTTCATCAATCTGGCTGCGTAATTCTCCTAAGTCCATGACTGCTCCTGTTTTGTATTCTAAATATATGTTTTCTTTGATTTTATTACAATTCCACTTGTACTGCAAGACCAAACCATATGCTCTTTTTTTCACGAATTTCCTGTTTCCGATTGCACCCAAAAAAGAAAATTTATATAATGGAATTACAATATGCAGCATTTGGGAGGCGCCTATGAAAAAGCAATGGAAACCTATCGTTATCTGTTTCAGTATTCTGGTTATATTAACCGGTCTTACCGTTCTGAAGCATCTGTCCGGTCGTGTTCCGGCCAATGATATTACCGTAACCGGAAATACCGGTGGAAACTTAAATAATCATGGGTTGTATGCTGAATCCAATGGTAAAGTATACTTTTCCAACGCTTATGACGGCGGCCGCCTGTACTCCATGAATGCTGACGAAACCGACTTAAAACGCCTGTCCTCATCCTCTGCAAATTCCATTAACGTAGGGGGCAATTATCTTTACTATTATCTGGACAGTTCTTCCGGTGGCACCGGACTCGGATATGTCGTACGTACCTTTGGTGTTTACCGCAGCAAACTTGATGGCAGCGAAACAAAATGTCTTGACCGGCAGGCAGCGGTAACCATGCAGCTGGTTGGTGACTATATCTACTATCAGCGTTATAACAATACCGATTATACAAAGTTCTATAAAGTAAAAACAGATAAAAGCGAACAGGTTCTTGTTTCTGATGAGATTATCAATCCTGCCGCTTGTAACAATGGAATTATTTACTTTAACGGGACCTCCAAGGATCACTTTTTATATGCACTGGATACAAGAACCGATTCCATCACAACGGTTTATCAGGGAAATCTGTGGTATCCCGTTTATGCAGATAATTATATCTATTACATGGACGTTTCTTCCGATTATTGTCTGTGTCGTTACTCTTTGTCTACAGGCAGTGTTGAAACCCTGACTACTGACCGGCTGGACACCTTCAATGTAGGAACCGACTATATCTATTATCAAAAAAGCTCTCAGGATGCCCCTGCCCTTATGCGTATGCATCTGGATGGCAGTAATCCTGAAATTGTTGCAGAGGGTGTTTACAGTGATATCAATTTAACATCCTCTTATGTATATTTCCATCCATACAACGCGGACACGCCCGTTTACCACACACCGGTCAACGGTCCCATCAATGTCACGGAATTTGATGAAGCCAAAGCTGCTGCGCTTCGTGCAGAATAACTATTCCTTCTCCCGAAGTTCCAGCAGCATGGTTCTTACACTCTTTTGGAGTGCTTGGTTTACATAATATGGACATAATTCATTTAATGGTTCGAGTACAAACTGGCGGTTCTGCATATCCGGATGTGGAACCGTCAATATTTTATCATCTGAAACAAAATCCTCGTACAAAAGAATATCCAAATCAAGCGTCCTCGGTCCCCAATGCACCAGGCGTTCCCTGCCGGCCTCCAGCTCCAGTCTCTGCAAAACGGAAAGAAGTTCATACGGTGTGTAAAGTGTTTCTATTCCGATTGCACCATTCAGAAAATCTTCCTGCTCCACATTGCCATATGGTTTTGTCACAATCAGTAACGAACACTTTAAATTTCGAATTTTTTCATCCTGTTCCAGCTTCTGAATTGCATCCGCGATATACTTTTCGCGGTCTCCCATATTGGAACCGATTCCCAGATATGCTTTTTTCCAGCCACGCTCCAGTTTCACGGAAATATTTCCAAACGGAAGTCCAATCGGGGCATGCGGTTTTTTAATTTCCAGTTCGATATGATGAATCAGCGGGAATTTAAGCAATACTGCTTCTGCCAGATGCTCTGCCGCCGCTTCTATCAGTTGAAACCGGTTTTCTGTAAAATACCGGTTCATAAAATGGCAGACATCCCCATAATGAACAGACAGTGACAAATCATCCTTCTGTCCTGCCTTTCTGAAATCCAGGTATAGAACCGCATTCAGAAAAAATTCCTGTCCCTCACGTTTCTCCTCTTCGAAAACTCCATGATAAGCATATATTTTTAAATCATAAATTCTTATTTCATCCATAATCCGACTCCCCACATGTTCTTCATCGCTCTGCCTGTAAAATGGTTTCCAGCATTTTTATGGTCTGTACGTTCTCCTTCACATCATGCACACGTACAATTCCACATCCCTGCATGACTGCCAGTGAGGTAGTTGCCAATGTTCCTGCAAGCCGCTCCTGCACCGGAACATCCAGACAAAGTCCGATTACAGATTTTCTGCTACAGCCGAGCAATACCGGATATCCAAATTCTTTCAAATCTCCCAGCCGGTTCAGCATTATTAAATTCTGCTCATATGTTTTGGCAAATCCGATTCCGGGGTCCAGAATTATTTTATTCTCCGCAATACCCGCCTGTTTTGCCAGCATAAGACTATGCTCCAGGTCTGCACATACATCCCTCCAGAAATCGCTATAATTCATTTCTTTGCGATTATGCATTAAGATATACGGCAATTTGCTTTCGGCAACAACTCCTGCCATCTTTTCATCATACTGCAGTCCCCAGATATCATTCACCATATCAATTCCCGCCTGGATTCCTGCCTGTGCAACTCCGGACTTGTAGGTATCCAGAGAAATGGGAATATCAAACCGTTCTTTTACTTTTTCAATCATTGGACAGACACGTGCAATCTCTTCTTCATCGGAAATTTGGACATATCCCGGTCGTGTCGATTCCCCACCAATATCCAGAATCTCCATGCCTTCGTTTATCATTTTTTCCACCTGACGCAATGCATCGTCTTGGTTTACATAACTCCCGCCATCAGAAAAAGAATCCGGGGTAACATTCAAAATTCCCATGACATACGTGTGATGTTCAAAATCAAATGTTTTACTTCCAATCAAAAATTCTTTCTTACTCATATTGTCCATAAGGCTCCCTTCTTTTTTGTCTTCTGTGCTGCAATACGCTCTACCATTGGAATCAGTTCTCCCAGATAGGATAATGAACCAAATGCCACAATTACTGTTTCTTTATCGGCCATAAGATAAGCAAGCTCCACTGCTTCCTGCAATCCTCCGACATCCGTAACCTGCGGATGGTATTTTGATGCCGTTACTGCCAGCTCATAAGACGATAGTCCACGCTCACCCTTCGTTGAAATTGTCAATATCTGCTCTGCAAGAGGCGATGTTACTTTCAGGATTTCTTCGCGTTCCTTATCTCTCAATACTCCCACAATGAATATCATTCTTTTCCCGGTAAAATAGTATTCCAGAGACTCTTCCAGTCTTTTGGCACCGTCCCGGTTATGGGCGCCATCTACAATAAAATACGGTTTCGAAGATACTACTTGAAATCTTCCCGGCCAGGCTGCTTTTTCCAAGCCAGTTCGAACAGCTTTCTTCGAAACGGGCAGCCCCTGTTTTTTCAATGCTTCTATGGCCTCCAGCGCCAATGCGGCATTTTCTATCTGATATCTTCCGGGCAAATGAATCGAAAATGATTCCGATTGTTTATAACAAAATGTCTGCACCGCCAGAGTACTTTTCTTTTTTAGGATTTTTTCCTGCTGTACTTCACAGAGCGGAATTCCGACCTCCTTGGCATGCCTGCGTAGCACCTCCATAACCGGTTCATCCTGTGTTGTTGTAACGGCTATGGAATTTTTCTTCATAATTCCTGCCTTCGCCCGTGCAATTTCGGATAGCGTTTTTCCAAGGACTTTCATATGGTCCATACTGATGGACGCAAATACTTCTACTAGCGTATCCGTAATTATATTTGTTGCATCTAACGTTCCACCAAGTCCTGCTTCCAACACTACTATGTCGCAATTCTTTTCCGTAAAATACCAGAATCCCAATGCTGTTTCGATTTCAAACGCCGTAGGATGTGGTTTTCCTTCTGCTACCAGCTCCTCACATAGGTCTTTCAGCAAGGTCATCCCCTCTGCCAACGCCTTTTTGGTAATCATCCGCCCGTTTACCTGGATGCGTTCCCGATAATCAAAAATCGTTGGAGAAATATATCGTCCCACACGATAACCACTCTCTTTTAAAATTTCGGAAAGATACGCCAATGTGGAACCTTTTCCATTTGTCCCGGCAATATGAACAAACTTTAATTTTTTCTCGGGATGTCCGAGCTTTTCGCACAGATTTTCCATATTTGCAAGTCCAGGAACACTCCCATATTGCTTTAATTCTTCGATATACGCCATCGTTTCCTGTTCATTCATTAACTGCCATTCTCCTTGTTGTATAATTTTCTCTGAATGGAACATACTATTTCCATGATGAAAACTTATGTAAAAAACTTTTTTAAATGTGGTCTCCTCGGCTGGAGCCTCGAAATTCTGTTTACTGCACTTCATTCCCTGCAGCGAAGAGATTTTACCCTGAAAGGTGAAACCTCCATCTGGATGTTTCCAATTTACGGAAGCGGATGCTTTCTTCTGCCATTCTTCCACTTATTGGAAAAGCTTCCTCTTGTTGTACGTGGAACGATTTATGCCATTTTAATCTTTCTGGCTGAATTTTTTAGCGGTCAGCTATTATCCAGAAAAAAGTTATGTCCCTGGAACTATCGAAAATCCAGATGGCATATCCGGGAGCTTGTGCGGCTGGATTATTTTCCCTGTTGGTTTTTCGTAGGTCTTCTCTATGAAAAACTCCTAAAAAAGGCGGCATGATTCCTCATACCGCCACTTTTATTTAATTGTCCAAATCTGACAAGTCCACATCCGATGATGCCCCGATATCAAATGTCGATAATGTTCTTCTCTTCATTCTGGCTTCTTCGGATGCCTCCAGAATGTAATTTTTAATTTCTTTCGCATGTTTGATATGTTCAATCACAAGCTTCGGATGAGTGGTATCACCTGTATAGCATACAATTGTGCCTAAACCTACGATACGTTCCATCAATGTAGAAACCAGTTCCACATCCTGTACCTTATACATATAACAATCGTTTTCCACTTTTCGCAGTAATCCACTGTTTATTGTGATTACGTTCTCACGAATATGATATTTGGTAAATGTAAAGGGCAATCCCAAGAATACCCATCTTTTACGTTCTACATATTTATCTTCTAATATTGTTTCTTCCATGATACCTTACCCCTTTCCTTCCTGCTTTCCTCCCATAGTATACTAAATCTGCCTCTGCATTGCAAACAGTTCTTGAAAGAAGCGTAGCCTTATGATATGATGTTAAAAATAAAATCAGCCTGAAAAAACACAGGATGGAAGGAGTGTGTATATGACAGCAAAAGAATGTATCAAAGGCCGCCGCAGTATCCGTAAATTCAAGGAACAGCAAGTATCCCCCGATGTAATTCGTGAATTGGTTGAAACCGCATCCTACTCTCCGAGCTGGAAGCATTCCCAGATTACACGATATATTGCCGTGGAAGGTTCTGTTAAAGATCAGATTGCTGACAGTTGTGCCCAGATGTATGCAAACAATGGAACAATTATCAAAAACGCTCCCGTTTTAATGGTTATTACTTATGTTAAGGGAAGAAGCGGTTATGAGCGGGATGGTTCCTTTACTACTTCCAAAGGAGACCGCTGGCAGATGTTTGATACCGGTATTTCTTCTCAAAGTTTTTGTCTTGCGGCACACGAGCAGGGACTCGGCACTGTTATCCTTGGTATTTTCGACGACAAGTCTGTTGCTTCTATTTTAAATCTTCCGGAAGACCGTGAAGTTGCTGCATTGATTGCTATGGGTTATCCGGATGAGGAACCCGTTGCTCCCAGACGTAAGCCTGTGGAGGATTTATTATCATTTATTTCTTAAACCGATAAAGTCGAAGAGTTTTCTCTTCGGCTTTCCTTTTGGTTACAACACAAAAAGAAAGGATATTCTATTTATGAGACATTTAATGAGCCCCCTGGATTTTTCAGTAGAAGAATTGGAGCAGATTTTTGACCTTGCAAACGACATTGAAAAAAACATGGGAAAATATGCCCATGCCTGCGATGGTAAGAAGCTTGCCACCTGTTTTTATGAGCCAAGTACCCGTACCAGACTCAGCTTTGAATCTGCCATGCTGAATCTTGGTGGAAACGTGATTGGTTTTTCAGATGCAGGTTCCTCTTCTGCTTCCAAAGGAGAAAGCGTATCCGATACCATCCGTGTCATCTCCTGTTTCGCAGACATCTGTGCCATGCGCCATCCAAAGGAAGGTGCACCGATGGTTGCTGCCAGTGTTTCCTCCATTCCGGTCATCAACGCCGGAGATGGTGGCCATCAGCATCCCACCCAGACTTTAACCGATTTGCTGACCATCCGTTCTTTAACCGGAAAGATTGGCAACTTCACAATCGGATTATGCGGTGACTTGAAATTCGGCCGGACCGTACACTCTCTGATTAATGCATTGACAAGGTACGACAATATTCGTTTCATCTTTATCTCTCCTCCGGAGCTTACGGTTCCCGATTACATTACGGATACGTTAAAGGAAAAACAAATCCCTTACAAGGAAGTCATTAAACTGGATGATGTTATGAGTGAGCTTGATTTTCTTTATATGACAAGAGTCCAGAAGGAACGCTTCTTTAATGAAGAAGACTATGTTCGTCTGAAAGATTTCTATATTCTGAACAAGGAAAAAATGGAGCTTGCCAAACCTAACATGCTGGTTCTCCATCCTCTTCCCAGAGTAAATGAAATTTCTGTAGAAGTTGACCAGGACCCAAGAGCTGCTTACTTTAAACAAGTCCAATATGGTGTCTATGTACGAATGGCACTGATTTTGACCCTGCTTGGAATAAAATATGATTAATTTAAGAAAGGAAACACGCAAATGTTAAATGTCGGAAAAATCGAAGAAGGCTTCGTATTAGATCATATCAAAGCCGGAAAAAGTCTTGCCATATATCATCATCTGCAGCTTGACAAGCTGGACTGCACCGTCGCAATTATAAAAAATGCCAAGAGCAATAAGCTTGGCAAAAAAGACATTCTGAAAGTAGAATGTGATATTAATTTACTTAATCTTGATGTCCTTGCATTTATTGACCATAACATCACGGTAAATGTCATAAAAGACGGGGAAATTGTTTCGAAAAAAGAATTACAGCTTCCACGTGAAATCAGAAATGTTATTCACTGCAAAAACCCAAGATGCATTACTTCCATTGAACAGGAGTTACCACACATCTTCGTTCTTTCTGATGAGCAGAAAGAAATTTATCGTTGCAAATATTGTGAAGAAAAATACAGCGGCGAAAACTTCGAATAAATTTATCCATGTGTTGCCGTTGCAATCAGTCTTACGACTCCTCTGACCGCATTTATTGTCAGAGTAATTGCAGATACTACCAGAAATCCAGTCATTGCAGCCATTACACTCAGTGTCATTTCTTCCTGGCTGTAATGTCTGGTTGGTATATAAATCTTAAGCTTTTCTGTCAAAAAGGCGATTGCCAGCAGAATGGCTCCTGCCATAATGGTTTTTCCCAACCAATTCCAATGACAAAACGATACATGAATCGTTATGGTTCCCAGAATCCCAATTACCAAAAATGCCAATACTCTGCCGGATTGCCGAATCAGATATGCCATCCGGTTTAATTCTTCTACTGAAACATTATCTTTCGCATAATATTTCTGTGCTGCCTGCTGAATGAATCCTTTGCAAAAGTCTTTTGCATCTTCTCCATTTTGAAACGATAGATATACAATTATAGCAGTTGCTGCTAAAAAGATGACCCACAAAAAAACGGGCAGCCATCTGTTTTTTTTCTTCTTCATAGCCTCTCCCAAAAACTCCCTGTGTACAAATACACAAAAACAAAAGGACAGTTTCCATTAGAGCATAGAATCTGTCCTCTGTCAATTCTTTCTATTCTTTTCTAAGAAAATATTAAGAACTTCCTTCTTTATTTTCCGGAAGCCGCTTCAAATTCATCAACGATTTCCTTTTCCGGTGCCGGAGTAAGTAAACTTACTACTACCGTGAAAAGAAGGGAAACAATAAATGCCGGAAGTAATTCATAAATTCCGAATACACCACCAAGCGGTGCAATCAGATACTTCCAGATAAATACCATGGCACCACCACTTACCATACCAGCAAGTGCTCCCCACTTATTACATCTCTTCCAAAATAATGCACAAAGCGTAATGGCACCGAATGCTCCACCAAATCCTGCCCATGCAAAGCTTACAATACGGAATACACTGGAATTCGGGTCTTTTGCCAGGAATAATGCAATAATACTGATAATTATGATGGTTACTCTCGCTACAAACAGGCTCTTTTTCTCGTTCAATTTGATTCCAAAGAAATCCTGTACAATATTCTGTGATACCGAAGATGCAGCTGCAAGCATCTGACTGTCTGCGGTAGACATCGTTGCTGCAAGAATTCCGGCAATAATCAACCCTGCTACAATCGCAGCCAGAACTCCATGCTGACTAATCAGATTTGCAATCTTAATAATAATTTCTTCTGCACGGCTTGCAGAGTCCAAATACTCTACAGCACCTGCATTTGTCATTCCATAACCAACAAGACCGATTAATACTGCCACAAACATAGCAATAACTACCCATATAGTAGCAATTCTTCTGGATAATACAAGTTTCTTTTCGTCCTCAATTGCCATAAAGCGAACAAGAATATGAGGCATTCCGAAATAACCAAGTCCCCAGGCAAGTGTTGATGCAATAGTTAATGCACTGTACGGTGTAGAACTGTTTGTTTCTCTCACATGGGATGCAAACATTGTTAAATAACCGGGCATTTCTTTCGCGTTTTCAATTACAACGCCCATACCACCTGCAACATTTACACCAAATGCCAATACAATCACTAATGCAACAGTCATAACGATACTCTGTACCAGGTCCGTTGTTGAAACTGCCTTGAAACCGCCCATAATTGTATAACCTACGATAACTGCTGCAGAAATCAGCATAGCCGTCATATAATCCACACCAAACAAACTGTTAAACAATGTTCCGCAAGCCTTAAATCCGGATGCGGTATATGGGATAAAGAAAATAATAATGACAACGGCTGCAATTGCATTCAGCACATTTTTCTTATCATGAAATCTCTTTGAATAAAAATCCGGAATCGTAATTGCATTAATATTGCTGGAATACCGGCGAAGTTTTCTGGATACAAAAAACCAGTTCAGCCAGGTTCCCACACCAAGACCGATTGCGGTCCAGGAAGGTTCTGCGATTCCGCTAAAATAGGCAAGCCCCGGGATTCCCATAAGCAGCCAGCTGCTCATGTCAGAAGCCTCTGCACTCATTGCTGTAACAAGCGGGCCCATTTTACGACCACCAAGATAAAAATCGGTACTGTCGTTGTTGTCTTTACTAAAAACAAATCCGATTGCCAACATCCCAAGCAGATAAACCACAATGGTAGCAATCATAATAAAAGCGATGGTATTCATATGTACTCCTCTTCATTTCATAAAAAATGAGAGCCCGCATTCATCTGCAGGCTCTCTGCAAACTTCAATTATTTTAAGAATTTAAAGCTACGGATAATTGCAGGTTCTTTTGCTTCACCCTTGCAGATAGAAACAAAGCAAATAATCTTCACTACGAAAAGAACTCCCAGGAAAATTCCTGCTGCAATCGGAACAATTATTGTCCAGAACAAAATTGCTGTTACAATTGCAAGTAATGTTTCAATAACCATAAACTTCAAAGACTGTCTTACATGGAATGCAGCATAAGGAGAATTGCTACTTCCAATTAAAGCAAGCAGAATTCCAACTGCACCCAATAAGTATACAAGCATTGCAATCACTTTATTATCGGATACATCCTTAGGGTCAAACTCTGCAGTATGATCCCACTCCGGAACTACTGGTGTTGCTGCATAAGGGTTGCTGAAATTTGCTCCGCAAGTAGCACAGAACAGTGCATTGTCTTCCATTTGTGCGCCACATTTAGGACATGTTTTCATTTGTTAATTCCTCCTCATATGGAAATATTTTTTATTGACACTAATTGTCATTATAATACAAAATTACTGATATATCAATTATTTTCTAACAAATCTGTTATTTCTATCGTTCCTCACGGAAATATGCAAGTCCAAGATTTGCCGGTGGCTGATTTTCCCGTTTGCTCCGCATACTGGTCACAACAAGAACAATCAATGTTACCACGTAAGGAATCATTTTGTATAATTCCTGGTACTCCATATGCTCCATACCGGTTGGAAGGTACAAGTACAAAATGTACAACCCACCAAACAGGAAAGAAGCAAACACACTGACATTCGGACGCCAGATGGTAAAGATAACAAGTGCAATTGCCAGCCATCCTCTGTCACCAAATGCATCGTTGGACCATACCCCACAGGCATAATCCATTACGTAATACAAACCACCCAGGCCCGCAATCATACATCCAATACAGGTCGCAAGATATTTGTATTTTGTTACGCTGATTCCTGCCGCATCTGCTGTATTCGGTCCTTCACCTACTGCACGTAAATGAAGTCCCACACGCGTTCTGTTTAATACATATGATGCAACAAATGCAATGATAATTGCAATATATGCAAGAAATCCATAAGATAAAAACAGCTTTCCAAACCAACCCAGTTTTCCGGCAAACGGAAGTGACTTACTGAAATAACTGCTTGTCGTTGACAATGCAATCGAAGGTACATCACTGGCAACAAGCTTAATCAAAGAACCACCGAAAAAGTTACCAAATCCAACACCAAACGTTGTCATTGCAAGACCCGTTACATTCTGATTTGCTCTTAAGGTTACCGTCAGGAAACAATAAAGTAATCCCATTAATAAGGAACCAATGAGACAACATAACAGCGGAATCAGAACAATCAATACCGGATTTGCTGCTGAGGCATTCGGCAGCGATTTTTCATAAAAGAACGAACCGATTACGCCACTGATTGCTCCCACATACATTACACCTGGAATACCCAGATTCAGGTTGCCGGATTTTTCAGTAATAATTTCTCCTGTGCTTCCGTACAAAAGAGGAATTCCCTGAACAACTGCTCTTGGAATAAATGCAAGTAAAAAGCTCCACATGATTACTGTTCCTCCTTTTCTGTCTTCTTACGAAACTGAAGCCGATAGGTAATAAAAAATTCACATCCGATAATAAAGAACAAAATCATACCTGTCAGAATATCGGAATAAGAATGATTCAATCCAAAGTTTGTAGAAATTTCTCCGGCACCACGATCCATGAAAACAATCAGGAAACTAGAGAATGCCATCGTCAACGGATTAAACTTGGACATCCAGGAAACAAGTACTGCCGTAAATCCCTGTCCGCCGGCAATTGTTGTTGTTATGGTATGATTGATACTTCCTACAAGAAGCAGTCCTACAAGACCACATACCGCACCAGATAACAGCATTGTACGCATAATTACCTTTTCCACCTTGATTCCAACATATTTCGCCGTATTTTCGCTCTCACCCACGACTGCAATTTCATACCCATGCTTGCTGAAATTCAGATATACATACATAAACAACGTAATTACGAGTGCTACCAGAATACTCAATAAGTATTTTGAGCCAAACGCCTGCGGCAGCCATCCAACCATGGAATTCTGATTGATAATTCCAATCTTTCCGGAACCCTTAGGCACTTCCCAGACAATCGTAAAATATGCCACAAGCTGTGTTGCAATATAGTTCATCATCAAAGTAAACAATGTTTCATTCGTATTCCATTTTGCCTTAAAGAACGCCGGAATAAATCCCCAGATTGCTCCTGCTGCTATACTTGCCAGCGTCATGCAAAGCATTACCACACCATTTGGCAGCTTGTCTCCAAGACAAATCATACAGGCTGCAGCAGCCAATCCGCCAATCAGTACCTGTCCCTCGCCACCGATGTTCCAGAACTTCATTTTAAATGCCGGTGTCAATGCCAGAGAAATTAATAACAGAATGGCAATATTCTGGAAGGTAATCCATGTTTTTCTTGCCGTTCCAAATGCTCCGAGAATAATTGCTTCATATACCTGTACCGGATTAATTCCCGTCGTAATCGTTGTTATCACACCACACAAAATCAGTGCCAGTATAATTGCTACTGCACGGATTCCCATGGACTGATACCAGGGAAGCGCATCTCTTTTTACAATATGAAAAAGCGGTTCTTTATTTTTTTCATTCATGTTCTTCGCTTCCTCCTATACTCGTCATCATCATTCCGACCTCATTTTTATCGGTCTTTCTTGCATCTACAATACCACTGACCTGACCGCCGCAAAGTACAAGAATCCGGTCAGAAAGTTCCAGCAGCACATCCAGATCCTCACCAACAAAGATAACAGCAACGCCTTTTTTCTTCTGCTGGTTCAAAAGATCATAAATGGTATAAGAAGAATTAATATCAAGTCCACGTACCGCATACGCTGTCAAAAGTACGGTTGGTGCAGAAGCAATCTCTCGTCCTACCAGTACCTTCTGCACGTTTCCGCCGGAAAGCCGGCGTACCGGAGTTGTAATTCCCGGTGTTACTACTTCCAGATTTTCTACTACATCCGTAGCAAGCTGCTTGGATGGTTTCCGGTTCGTAAATGGTGTATGTCCTCTCCGGAAAGAACGCAACATCATATTATCGGTAAGGTCCATATTTCCGACAAGTCCCATTCCCAGACGGTCTTCCGGAACAAAGGATAAGGAAACTCCCATTTCCGCAATCTTTCGTGGGTCCATACCGATTAACATTTCTTTGCTTCCATCATCCTGAATATATTGGATAGAACCGCTTTCGGTTACCTGCAGGCCCGCAATTGCTTCCAAAAGCTCTTTTTGTCCACATCCGGAAATTCCGGCAATTCCAAGAATTTCTCCACTGTTTGCCGTAAAGGACACATCCTGCAATTTCAGGATTCCCTCTTCGCTTCGTACGGTTAATCCTTCTACCGCAATACGGGGTTTTGGATTTACCGGGTCAGGTCTGTCGATGTTCAGGGTAACTGCATGTCCCACCATCATATTTGTCATCTCAGTAACATTTGTATCCTTGGTAGCCATACTTCCAATGTACTGTCCATTTCGTAATACGGCAACACGGTCAGACAGAGATTCTACTTCATGCATCTTGTGTGTAATAATTACAATTGCTTTTCCGTCATCCCGCATTTTGCGTAATACACGGAACAGCTTTTCCGTTTCCTGCGGTGTCAGCACTGCCGTTGGTTCATCCAGAATCAGAATGTCTGCTCCACGATACAATACCTTCACAATTTCTACCGTCTGCTTCTGTGAAACGGACATATCATATATTTTCTGTTTCGGATTTACTTCAAAGCCATACTTCTGGCAAATTTCTTCGATTTTTTTGGATGCCTCTTTGATATTCAGCTTTCCTTCCAAACCAAGAATAATATTCTCTGTTGCAGAAAGAACATCAATCAGTTTGAAATGCTGATGTACCATTCCAATTCCAAGGCTCAATGCGTCCTTGGGTGATTTGATTACTTCTTCTTTTCCATGAATGAAAATCTGTCCTTCGTCCGGAAAGTAAATTCCCGAAAGCATATTCATCAATGTAGTCTTTCCACTTCCGTTTTCACCAAGCAATGCCAAAATTTCACCCTGATAAATATCAAGATTTACTTTTTCATTTGCGATTACGGAGCCAAAAGATTTGGTAACATTTTTCATGGAAACCGCAGGTGTTTCGTTCTTCATCATTCGTCCTCCTAATGTTGTTGGCTGTTCCGCCCCTTTTCTGTTCCATCGAAACCACCTTCTATAAAACAGAAAAAAGGCGGCGCGGCGAATTTCGCTGTGCCGCCAACTGCAATTCTGTCAACCACAGAATTGCAGGGCTTTGCAGTAATAATTAGTATGCTTCATCCAAAAGGGTGATTCCGTCAATTCTTACATCAAAGTAAGGTGCAGAACGGAAATCCTTACCGGATTCATCAAAATATCCATCTACAATAACTTCATGGTCTGGAGTATAATCAGGATCTGTATCTACATCTGCCTGATAGCTGTCAAGAGTCTTTCCATCTACAGTAAATGTAGTGATGTCAAATACATGTCTTTCACCGGAAATCAATTCTGCCTTTACAGCATCAATTGCTTCCTGTGTTCCTTCTGCTGCTGCAGAACCGAGCTCTGTTAATTCAACAGAACCTGTCTCTAAAGATCCACACCAGTCAGTATCAATTGGAGTACCTTCTGCTACACAGTTGATTGCATATTCGAAGTAAGGTGCCCAGTTAATCTTAGAAGATACGATAAAGGTGTTCGGGCAAGCGCTTGCTGTGCTACCATTGTAAGAAACGTCAGGAACACCTGCAGTTTCACAAGCAGTAGGAGCTCCCATGGAGTCTGCATGCTGGCTGATTAATACGCAACCATCTTCGATAAGCTTATTAGCGCCTTCCTTTTCAGCTGTTTCATCATACCAGGAACCGGTAAAGGTTACTTCCATAGTAGCTGTCGGGCATGCGGAACGTGCACCCAAGAAGAAAGAAGTATATCCGGAAACAACTTCTGCATAAGTATAAGCACCAACATAACCAATCTTAGCCTGATCTTCAGTGATATCACCGTTTGCGATCATTTCATTTAACTTTAATCCTGCTGCAATACCTGCCAGGTAACGTCCATCATAAATGGAAGCAAAAGCGTTATGGAAGTTATCAAGATTTTCTGTATGAGCCTTTGTTCCTGTTGCATGGCTGAACTGTACTTCAGGGAATTCCTTTGCAGCCTGGATGATATAATCTTCATGTCCAAAGCTATCTGCAAAAATAAAGTTACATCCTGCATCTGCGAGTTCGCATGCTGCATCATAACATTCCTGTCCTTCTGGAATGTTTGTCTTTATTACATATTCAATACCTAACTTTTCACATGTTTCTTTTGCAGCATTTAAGAAGTTCAAATCGTATGTAGAGTTCTCATCATGCAGGAAAATGAAACCTGCCTTTACTCCTGTTAATGCACTTCCTTCTGCATCTGTTTCTGTTGCTTCTGTTGCGTCTGCTGCATTTTCAGCATCTGCAGTAGTATTAGCTGCGGAACCGCATCCAGCTAAAGTACTAACTGTCAAAGCTACAACTGCAAGTAAACTTACAATTTTCTTTTTCATTAAATTCTCCTCCTGTATTTTCCATATTAAATTGGATTCTGTTGGTCTGACCTAAAAAGGGCAGTATGTTTGTCCATACAGCCCAACTAGGTTTCCAACAATAGTCAGTATACGCACCTGAAACTATCCTTGTCAAGAGAATGTTAAAATTTTATAAAATTTAATTAAAAATTACTAACGAAATGTAATTTCACCGGTTGCAGCATCCATACTTTCCACAATTGCAAGTGATTCCACGCGGATTCCCTTTGCCCGAATCATATCGCCACCCTTCTGGAATCCCTTCTCGACCGCAATACCAATTCCCTCTACGGTTGCACCTGCCGCATGAACGATTTCCAAAAGTCCTTCGAGTGCACAACCATTTGCCAGAAAGTCATCTATAATTAAAATGTGATCCTCCGGTTTGATAAACTTTTTGGAAACAATTACGTCATATACTCTTTTGTGGGTAAAGGACTGAATCTTTGTTGAATATACCTCACCATCTATATTCAGGGACTGTGTTTTCTTGGCAAAAACTACCGGTACTCCAAAATGCTGTGCTGCCACACAGGCAATTCCAATTCCGGATGCCTCTACGGTTAAAATTTTGGTAATTGGACAACCTGCATACAAACGTGCCCATTCTTTTCCCATTTCATTAAACAAATCAATATCCATCTGATGATTTAAAAAAGAATCTACCTTTAATACATTTCCTTCCTTTACTGTTCCATCCTTACGAATCCGTTCCTCAAGTAATTTCATTCTTGTTCAATCTCCTCTTTTGCAGATTTTTTCCATGCTTTTATATGTGATGTTCTTATTATAAATAGTTTCCCCTCTATTTTTCAAGAGCACATCTGTATTTTTTCCAATTAAAAAGGATACGGCATTCCGAACCCGAAACACCGTATCCTTTTTAAAAGTATGTATGTTGTATTTGTTTAATGAAATGCCTTACGTCCTGGATATACTGCACTGTCACCAAGTTCTTCTTCAATGCGGAGCAGCTGGTTATATTTTGCCACACGTTCTGAACGGCTCGGTGCACCTGTCTTAATCTGGCAGGTATTTAATGCAACTGCCAGATCTGCAATTGTCGTATCTGCCGTCTCTCCGGAACGATGCGATGCGATTGCGGTATAACCGGCTTTGTGTGCCATCTTAATTGCCTCCAGCGTTTCCGAAACGGAACCGATCTGGTTCAGCTTAATCAGAATGCTGTTGCCACAGCCAAGTTCAATTCCCTTGCTCAGACGTTCTGTATTTGTTACAAACAAATCATCGCCAACCAGCTGAACTTTGTTCCCAAGTTCCTTGGTCAGTTTCTGCCAGCCTTCCCAATCCTCTTCATCCAATGCATCTTCTATAGAAACGATCGGATATTTTTCGCAAAGATTTTTCCAATGCTCTATAAGACCTTCAGAGGTAAACTTGGTTCCTGCCTTTGGAAGAATATATTCGCCCTTTTTGCTTCCCTTCCACTCACTGGATGCTGCATCCATAGCAATCATAAAATCTTTGCCCGGCTCATATCCTGCATTTTTAACTGCTTCCAGAATATACTGGATTGCCTCTTCATCACTGGCAAGATTTGGTGCAAAACCGCCTTCATCTCCAACAGAAGTGGCAAGTCCTTTTGATTTCAACAGTGCTGCCAATGCATGAAATACCTCTGCACACCATCTGAGTGCTTCTTTGAAGCTTGCAGCTCCTACCGGCATAATCATAAATTCCTGAACATCTACGGTGTTTGCCGCATGTGCTCCACCATTCAGAATATTCATCATCGGAACCGGAAGTCTGTTGCCGGATACTCCTCCGAGGAAACGATAAAGCGGAATATCCAGTGATGTTGCCGCTGCTCTTGCCGCTGCAATGGATACTGCCAATATTGCATTTGCACCCAGTTTTGATTTATCCTTTGTTCCATCTGCCTTAATCATGGCATTGTCTACGGCATAGGTATCGCTGGCATCCATACCAATAATTGCATCTGCAATCACGGTATTGATGTTCTCTACTGCTTTGGTTACTCCTTTTCCAAGGTATCTGGATTTATCCCCATCTCTTAATTCCAATGCCTCAAACTCACCGGTTGATGCACCGCTTGGCGCCGTTCCTCTTGCAACCGTTCCGTCTGCAAGTGTTACCTCTGCTTCTACGGTTGGATTTCCTCTGGAATCAAGGATTTCTCTTCCTATTACTTTTTCAATCTGTAAATAATTCATAAAAAATGACATCTCCTCTCAGTTGTTCTCCCTATATAGATGTCCCGCAGGGTGCATTTCCCGCGAGACATCCTCTTTGCCGTATTCAGCAGTTACGACATTGAAAGGGTTCACATGATTTTGGCGGTTAGTTATGACTAACTATTTACAAATTACCACAACTTCTCTCTGAAAGCAAGATGTCTTATTAAGAATAATTTTCAATTAAGCGGTTGCTTTAAAAAACAACTTTTGCTCCTTTTTCCGGATCAATTTCAATTTTTACATAATCACCGACTTTTAATCCATGAGCATCAAACTCACTTTTATTCATTTTAATGTCTGCCGGTTCAATGCTTGCCATTGTATCATTTGCAATGACCTTATTGTACCACAGAACATATAAGTCAACTTTCTTTTCGCCTTTTATCTTTACATCTCCAATCAGACCTTCCTGCACCCAGACATTTTTCTTTCCTTCTACTGCCTGTACCTCTGCATTCTCTAATCTGCTCTTCTGTTCATCGGTCAGTTTGGAAACATACTCTCCCAGTTTTTCCTTTTCTTTCTTTGCCCATAACACAAAGAAAACAATCACTACTGCAATTACTACCAAGCCAATTACGTACGCCATCTTAAATTCCTCTCTTTTCTGTATTTGTTATTAGATAAGACCATTTATGCCTCAGTTATCATTATATCGTCGGTTTCTTCTTAAGACAACTGATTTTTTATAAAAAGAATCCCCTTGACCACAAAGAGTAAAAATGCCAGCGTGCATGCATACGCCTGTCTCGTCAATGCTAAAAACAATATCGTCAGAATGCTAATTCCCATAGAGCCGGCAGTCAATATGTTCTGCCATCCTGCCGCTTTCCATTGTGTCAGCAGGATTTTTACAGTCCCTACCACAACAAGCGTCATAAACAGAATCCAATAAACCACCCGGTTTAATAATGTGGTTTCCGTATAAAAAAACAAGTTTACCGAAGAAATATATTCCTTTTCCATATTCGGATAAAGCGGCAAAACAACAAGTGTAAATGAAAAAACATCCAATATACCCGTCAGCAGGTCACATATCGATTGAATATTGGATTTGTTTTCCTGCTCCGCGATAGAAATCACTTTTTCTCCCGATAGCAGGTCATCTATCGTAACGGAAAAATACTTTGCAATTTCTTTTATGGAATCCATGTTCGGATATCCTCTTCCGGATTCCCACTTTGAAATCGCTGTTCTGGATACAAATAAAGCCTCTGCCAGTTCTTCCTGCGTCAATCCTCTGCTCTTTCTCAATTCCTGAAGTTTTTCACTAAATTCCATAACCGCTTCACCTTTATTTCTTATTCGTATTGTCCAACCATAGTACCATTGCCTGATAGATACTGAATAATCCTATGCTCAACAGAACGGCACCTACAATATCCGTAAACCAATGGACACCGGAAACCAGTCTTCCGATTACCATAAATATGGAAAACACGGCAGATAAAATCCACACGCCTTTTTTAACTGCGCTGCTTTTTACCCTACGATTGGTCTGAAATACAAGCGTAGGCATGACACTTAACACGAGAAGTGTCGTTGATGACGGATAGGAAGCTTCCATAAATTCATCTATCAATACCGGTCGATAATTGATTGGTATCATTTCAAAGATTAAATACCCCAGGATTACCATAATATAATACACGCCCAGCAGCATGACATCATAATCCACTTTCCATAACCGTTTTCGCTTAATCCACTGATTCAATCCGACTCCGCCAAATATCATACAAACACCTAGTGGTACAAGCCCCAGCCAGTCCGTAATCGTATAAATCAGCATGTGTACTCCGGTCAGCTCATGAAACCAGCAATTAAAAGTAGCAAATCCTATTAGTGTTCCGTTTTGTCCAAGTGGTTGCACATCTACTGCCTGTACTGCCCATGTCCATAGTATAAATATGACTCCTGATGCAATTCCCAAAATCAAAAACTTTTTTCCATTTTTCTTCATTTTTTACGTCCTTTCTCTTTTGGTTTTGTTACTGCCATAAAAGTATCAAACGGGTAAAAAAATGAAAAGAATCGCTACGTCACATTTACGACACGTTCCGTATCATGACATATTATTCTATTTCCAACGCTTCCGTCGGATGCGCGTTTGCCACATAAATCATTGCATCATATGTTTCTGCAGGAGATTTCCATACACGGTAACTCATTGGAAACAAATTCATAAATAACGCATTATAGCCCTCGCCCAATGACCCCATCCAGGTATATTCCGTCACCTGATTTTTCAATGCAGAGGTTTCCGGAATTTGGGAAAAATCCAAATAACTTCTCTCAAGGCCACACTGCTTTGCAGCTTTTGCCAATGGATCGTGCGAATAAAACGTGTGATTTATTCTCTTTACACCATCTCCTTTTGGAAGATTGCATTTTGATTTATAAAAATCGGTCCCAATTGCAAAATAGTCGTCTCCAAGTTCATCTGCCAGTAGATTTCCCATTACCTTGCTGTCCGCTCCATAGCTTCCAAACTGTTCCACATGTCCGTTGTGACCGGAAATAAAAATGCATCTGTTTCCTCTTGTTTCTTCCTGCTTCAGAATCCACATTACATTTTCTGCCATCATCTGATCCCGATGTTTATTTCCCTCTCCGGCATCTTCCATATATTTCCCAATCTCTATGTTCTGAAGTAAAATATCCGCCAGGTGAATGGCCTGTTCATTCTGTTCTTCCCCAATCTGCAAAAATTCTTCTTTCATTTTTCCTATTATTTCTGCTCTCTGCTGCGAAGTATATGCTTCTGCATATTGATTCCGGTCTGCATCCCAAATCTGCTCCAGCTCCGACGTATCCAGCTTTGCCTCTTTTGCTGCTTCCAATAGATATTGGTAATTATATGCGTATCTCTGCATATCAAAGCCATAAAAGCAAATATCTTCCCCCTGCTTCGCTGTTTCATTATACGTTCTCATCCAGGAAACCAAATCCATCATTTCCTGTGTTCGATAAATCGCAAAGCCAATCGCTTTTACTGCTTCCTGTACAGTTCCCTCTTCCCCATGAATATAACGGTTAACCGCCTCACAGCCTCCAAAATCACCTTCCAGTGCAAATGCACGTACCCCATGATTCTCTACCATATTTTTAAATACATCCAGCTTCAACTGCTGAAACTCCACATTACCATGCGTTGCCTCTCCCAAAGCTACAATTCTTGTGTTTTCCGGAATCGTAATATCCGATACCGGAACCGCATATTTTGCAAATTCTATTGTATCTGCACATTTTCCCGTACTAAAACCTCCAAAACGGGAATAAATTCCTATAAGGATTGCAAAAATTATTACCAAACTTATTACTACTTTTCTAAATACATGACGTTTTTCTTTTTTCATATGAACTTCCTCTCTATTTTATTGTTTATTGTTGCTGGCAGCCAACAGATATATTTTTTATAAATCCATGAAATACAAATGGATTCCAAGTGCTGCCAGAAACCCGGTTGCTGCAAAAACACTAAAACGTTCCACAATTCCAAAATACTCTTTTGGTACCATATTCATTCCAAGTGCTCCCACAAGCATCATCGCAAGTGCAATTCCTGCACAGACTGCATACGAACGGCAGCTTCTGCTCTTAACTCCGGAAACAATTATCATCGACAACGATACTATCGACAGCACAACCACTGCGATTGTCGAAAGAAGATGCATTCTATCCTGGAACGTTCCTGCATATCCGCTGTCACTCAATGGAAACATGCCAAATCCAAGTGTCGATACCCATTCCATTGCCATAAACACATAGATTCCTATGCGCAATAATTTGGTTTTCTTTCCCTGTATCCCCACGCATACCATCATTGCACAAACCAGCGTGCAGCTCTCGTAGAAACAACTCAATTGATTCCACAGCATTAGGGAAGGTGCATTTGATGCACTCAGGTCACTAACTGCCTGTGCCATCCAGTTATATCCCGGATATGCAAGCGGTGAAAACACAACCGCTGCTGCATAAGAAAGAAATGCCACCACGCCAAGCAAACCACAATTATTTACCAAGTTCTTTTTCATTTTCTATCCACCTCATTTACTTCACAAAACCATTTCAAATACTCTTCCAGCAGATTCTTATCACCATTTTCTTTTTGACAGCCGCCGGAATTACAATCAAGTTCATAATCCATAAGTCCATGAATGGTCATGGCAAAACTGACCGCACTCATATCTGCATTTTGAAAATGCAGCACCTTGTGTACTTCCATCGCATAGAATAGCTGCTTCGTTGCCAGAATCATCCGTTCTGTTTCTTCCGCCATAATTTTGGCTGCCATTGGCTCAATACTTCGTTCGGAATAAATTACCTTATAGAAATTAAGCATCTGCTCCTGCTGGCTCATCCCCTTATAATTGTTTACCATCATCTGCAACAATTCAAAAGCTGTTTTTCCCTGAAACAAAACACTATAATCAATTGCCTTTATATCGGATTTTTCTTTTGCCTGATTTCTGAGGAAATGATACATTGCCTCTACAATTTCCTCTTTTGAAGCAAAATGCTTGTATAGGGATGGTTTTTTTATTCCTATTCTATCAGCAATCATACTCATGGAGACATTTGCCAGGCCTTTCTCTGCCGCCAGCTCCATGGTTGCCAGTACAATCTCCTCTTTTCGATTTCTTTTCATCTTGTTCTCCTGCTTGTAGATACCGGTTGTTTTTCGATTGGCTACCAATCGTTAGCTTATTTATATCATATTGTGGGATGGAATTCAAGAGTAATCATAGTCCTTGTTATTAAGGTAGTGCATAGAATGAATCAAAAAACAAAAAGGACTTCTTGGGAAGTCCTTTTTGTTGCTTAAAATATAATTAATTGATTCAATTTGGATTATTAATTAAGAACCTACTACTTAAGCTTCAGTCCATCCTGAAATGCTTTTCCGACCTTCTTGCCCAATCCGATGTATGTCTGATTCACCGGGTCGTAAGTAATCGGTTTTAATTTTTCCGGATCAATCTGTCCATTTGTCAAAATCTTCTCATCGGCATTCACGTTTACAATTTCGCCAATTAAGATACCGTCCTCAAAACTTTTCACCTTACATTCCAATGCCATAGGCAGTTCATCAATCAATGGTGCATTAACAAACTCACTCTTTGTTGCATGAAATCCGGCTTTTGCAAATTTATCCGGCACTTTATTTGCAGACTCGACACCTACATAATCACACGGAACCACAAAATCTTCCGTTGCCATGCTTACCGTAAACGCGCCTGTCTTTGCAAGATTTGCTGTGGTTTTATGCTCGGACATACTGATGGAAATTTCCTTCATATCCGTAATGCTTCCCCATGCTGCATTCATTGCATTCGGTACACCATTTTCATCATAAGTTCCAACAATAAATACCGGCATCGGATACAAAAATGGTTTTGCTCCAAAATTTACTCTACTCATATTCTGTCGTCTCCTTTCAAAATACGTTCTATTTCATATTATATCGTTGACTGCTTTTTAGTACAACTCCTTTCGATGTAACCGGACAGAGCAGGCAATCGATAAATCCACCTGACTGTATGGAATCAAGGTTGCCTGAAATGCGTGATATAAATCTGATTTGCCCGGCCATACCGTGTTGAGCAAATGATTTTTTTCATCAAGCTGATGGAACCATGAACCGTTTACATGATCCAAAACTTTTTCATCTAGATATTCCATAAACTCCGAGTAAAACTGTGCATATTTCTGTTTGCCGGTCACTCTATACAGAACAGCCGAAGTGTTAATCGCTTCTGCCAACGTCCAATGCATACGGTCATGAACAATCGGTTTTCCATTCCAATCTGTTGTATATACGATACCGGGTGCGCCATCTGCTTTCCATGCATCCGTAACAGCTCGCATAAACAACTCCTCTGCTATATTTAGATAAGAAGAAGCCTCCTGTTTGTCTTCTTTGTACGTGGACAAGGCCCATTGTACTATCAGGCGCGCCCATTCGATTCCGTGCCCCGGAGTTGCACCGTATGGTTTAAACGGATCTGCCGGCTGGTTCTTATTGCAATCCAAATCAGCTACCCAGTCTTTTGTAAAGTGCTCCGGAATCCGCCAGTCATTGTTTTTCGCCCATTCAATAACATGTTCAATGATTCTTCCTGCTCGGATGCGATACTTTTCATCACCTGTCACATCAGAAGCCGCCAGAAAAGCTTCCACGGTATGCATGTTTGCATTTAATCCACGATAGTCATCCAGCTTTGTAAATTCTGTATTCCATGTATCACATGCCAGACCTTCTTCTTCATTCCAGAATCGTTTATCATAAACAGCGAGTGCATCCTCAAGCAGCTTTTGCGCGTTTTCCCGTCCTGCCAGAACACCCGAGCTGGCGGCAAGTATTACAAAAGCATGTGCATAGCACTGCTTATTGGGGAGTATTTGGTTATCAGAGGTAATACCACTGTACCAGCCTCCATTTTCATCATCATGCAATTCATGAAGCAGACCATTTATCGCAGCATCTGCCAGTTCTCCGCTTCCCTGATATCCAAGAATACTTCCTATGCTATAAACATGCGCCATCCTGCTCGTAATCCACGTCTCACGAGGTCTGTCTTTCCATGGCGTTCCATCATCGCCAAGATAATAAGAACTGCCTCCCGGCGACGGAAATTTACGTCCAAATGCCAACAGATTCTGCGATATGTTTTTCAAAAAGACTTTGTTTTCCGGTGTATCTATTGTGTATTTTGAAACCATTTCCATCATCCTCCTGTCTATTATAGTCTTAATGGTAGCAGCCATCACATTTAAATAATATATTTTTTAACAAATTCCGCAACCGTTTTTCCCGGCAGAAAATATTCTACCAAGTAAAGAAATCCACCTTCAATCATTCCTATCACACATAGCAGAAAAAGACCTATCCATGTCAGTCCAGACCTACAGATTAAATAAATACAAATCAAATAAATGATTCCCAATATGATGCTCTCAATTCCATCCATAAGCCGGAAGCGTCTACGAAGTTCCAATGTTCCTTCTTTTTCTATATCGCATGACCAATATGATGTGCTTCGTCCATTAATACATCTAATTTCATGCTCATTTGTGATTTTAATATTCGGGCATACAATTTCATTTTTATTAATTTTATCTTGAATTTCTATCAAATCACTTATCACTTTTTCTTTGCTTTTCAATGTCAAAAATGTCTTCTTCATTCGCTGATATTCCTATATTTCATCATACTCTGATGTCATCATCTCTCCTCATTTGGGGAGCATTTTGTTTGTATTTATATTTGTTTTGTTCCCCAAATTCATCAAGACATGATATAGTATGCCCTAATTATTGTATAGAAAAAACAGCCAATTAATGATGCCCCTTCGTCAAAAGTACTACTGTCTCCACATGGCTCGACTACTCTCTAAGTACACAAATCCATCATCTGCATTACAGCATCACAGACTTCATCGAAGCTAATATCAGTGGCATATTCAAAATCTTTCTGATAAATCCTCCACTGCTTAATCATCACATCACTGTTTCTGACAACATCAATAATATTCTTATAATCCTTCAGGATTTGCGAAGAACCTCGTTTCTTCGACGTTGCATCCAGTGCTGCTTTCAAATACTCTGTTTCAATATTTTTATATTGCAGTTTAGCAAGAATATAAACATCATAGTAATCTCTTGGTCTTGTATTCTGATCACCTCTTGAAACAACAGTTTCTAACTTTTCTGCCATAACTGTTTCCAGATTATATGCTAGCACAGAGATTTCTCGGTCTTCCAATAACAGTTTAAAACGATACTCTATCTCTTTTGGTGTAATTTTATCGCCTGTGGTGATATCCAATTTCAAAGGTACAGCCATTGGTGGATAATTTGCGGACAATGAAATACGGTATCCTGTGTATTCATCGCCCTCTCGGATTTCGCCAATTTTTTTGAATTCAAAAGTCACATCATCATGTAAATCAATTTTGCAGATATCAAGAAACATCTTTTTGATGCTCTCTTCATTAACCGGCCAGCCTTTAATTGTTGCATCCATATCCATAGTAGCACGGGTATCTAAACCCACCATTGCCGCTATTAGGAAACCACCCTTTAATATAAAGTTCTGATGATACTTTGAAACAGAGATTCGTTCCAGCAGACGTTCCAACATAAAGTTCTGCATCACAATCTGTGCTGAGATATGTTTGTCTTTTGAAATATTTTTAATGACAGCTTTAAGCTGCATTGCATTTTTCATAACAACATCTCCAGATAACTTCTCACCCTTTCCTCAACACCAAATTTCTTTGCATACTCTGATAAAAGTGGGATATCCTTGTCCTTTCTAGCTGCATATCGTTTGAACGATTCTGTAGTAATTCCCATATCTACTCCTCCTCGTTTACGCAAAATATCACATAAAGTTCGCTCCATATTATATACTGTTATTTTATTTCCACCTGGAGATTCTATTTGAGTTTTTCCTTCAGTATACCATTCCAGCTTCACTCTTGAACAATTTACTCCTTTATTCTTAGCATTTGTTAAATTATAATTATGAGGAAAGGTCATATCATATCTATTCGGTGTTCGATCTGTTAAGTCCCATAAAAACAAGGCTGTCTCATTAGAAAATATACCTTTTTTAAATCTTGCCTGCAAATTCACAAATTCATCTTCCCATATTTGGGGCAGAATATATACTCCTCTAGCAGTTTTTTCAAGTTTGCCTTCGTCAGCAAGTTTTTTTAAGTTTCCTCGCAATATTCCTTTTTCAGAAAGAACAGCTGTTGTTACAACACCATTATTTTCTTTTGCAAGTTGTATTATTTTATCTGAAACATTCATCCGATTACCCTCTTTAAGCAAAATTGACTTTTATGCCCCTAATTATAATGTTTTAGGGCATAAAAGTCAATCAAACTTATATATACAGTCTCCACATGCCATGAATACGCAATTTAAATGCACAACCCTTGGCTTTCCGTTAAACCTTGGATTCATAAATGATGTAACAGACCCCTGACAGACCTATAAAAGCGGCATACTTCACCATGATGCACCTGCTACAAAAAGCTTAGAATGGATTTCATAAACGAGTTTTGAATTGGTTTTGGTTTAATTTATAATCTGCCCTTTCCCTATGGTCCAGCAACTGTCAACATAACTTCTAGAATACTGTATCATAAATTGAATGTTTCGGAAATTACTTTCCTCTAAAACGAGTCTGTGAAAGTTTTTCTGTAAATAGGATTTTGAGGTCTTCTATGATAAAATATTAAATCATAGGAGGCCTTAT
>CAKRVA010000005.1 GCA_934408585.1 uncultured Lachnospiraceae bacterium | reverse complement strand
TGAAAATACTGACTTTTTGCCTCTCTAATACGGCAAAATCCTCGGCTTTTTGCCGAGGACTTTGTCTACAGTCTGAAAGGTTGTCATACGACAACCTTTTTTATTTAGTATTATTATTGTTCAGAAGCATCTTCTGCAAATTCATCTTCCACAAATTCGTCTTCGGTAGATTCCACATCCGTAAATTCATCTTCTGAAACGTCAGCACCGGTATCATCATAGGTAAATATTTCTTCCGGAATATCTCCATGAATAATTTGAACGATATATTGGAAACGTTTATTGGCAATCTGATAATTTTGATATGCAATATCTGCAGAAGTCTTATCATATTCCGTACCTTCATATGCCTGATGATAATAAGAAACGGCTTCCGTCATATATTTACTTGCATCCTGGGCAAGCTCGGAAACACCGGGAAAACCATCCGGAACCTCTAAGGATGCCATTTGCTGGAAAGATTTGTCCAGACTGTCGAGAAGAGAAAGCAGTTCCGAGGATACAGTTTCTGAATTGGGGTCCAGTTGATTGATTGCAGTATCAATGGTCTGGATGTTTTCAAAAAACTGCGTCATATTTGCTTTGTAAGTTTCTATATCTTTGTTTTTTCCACATCCACATAAAGAAATTAAAATCCATAAGAAGAGGATGGGCATGGTAATATGTCGAAAACAGTATTTTCTTTTCATCTTAATTTCGGAAAGCCTCCAATAGGTAATATCATACTATAATAAAGTACCATAGATGGCATATGAAATCAAGAAAGGATAGAATTTTTCATAATTTTATGATACCATAGTGTCTATGCAAGAGTTTTTGAGAGCAAACGGAAAGAAACAAAGGAGGAGACATGGAAACAGAACAGAATACACAAAAAGATGAAATGCTGGAAATAATGTACAAAACTGTCAGAAAACAGGTCTTTTATGCAAGGATTGGTGCAGTCTCGGGAGTCGTCATTGCACTGGTACTTGTCGTCGTCTCCCTTGTTGTCGTCCCGAAAGCATATAAAACGTTAAAACAGGCAGAGGTTATATTAACCGATGCTTCGGATGCGGTTTCAAATGCCAATGATGCCATTGACAGTGTCAAGACCATGAGTGACAGTATCACAGAAGTTGGCAATAAACTGGATACCTTTGTAGAGAACAACTCGAAATCATTGGAAACCGTTGTGAGCAACATGGAGAAAATTGATTTTGAAGGTTTAAACGGAGCCATTGAGGACTTGGGTAATGTGGTGGAGCCGTTGGCAAAGTTCTTTCATGTATTTCAACAATAGAGATTAAGTAAGGAAGGTTATGATAAAGATGATAGGATCAGATGCAATCATAAAATGTCTGGAGCAGGAAGGGGTAGAATATGTATTTGGATACCCCGGAGTAGCAATATGTCCATTTTATAACAGTATTCTTGACTCAGACATTCAGACTATATTAATTCGTACCGAACAAAACGCTGCGCATGCGGCGAGTGGTTATGCAAGAGTGACCGGAAAAGTCGGAGTATGTGCAGTGACTTCGGGTCCTGGAGCAACAAATCTGATTACCGGTGTTGCAACAGCGTTTGCGGACAGTATTCCGCTTGTATGCATTACCGGACAGGTAAACTCAGAATTGCTTGGCAGTGATGTGTTTCAGGAGGCAGATATCACAGGTGCAGTGGAATCCTTTGTAAAATACAGTTATCTTGTAAGAAAAGTCAGTGATATACCAAGAATTATGAAGGAAGCATTCCATATTGCAAGCACAGGACGAAAAGGACCTGTTCTGATTGATATTCCGATTGATGTTCAGAATGCAGAGTTAAAGAAGTTTACATATCCCGATACCATTTCCATGAGAACGTACAAGCCTACGGTAAAGGGAAATATGGCACAGATTAAAAAAGTTGTGGCACAGCTTCAAAATGCAAAACGACCGATTCTTTGTGCAGGTGGTGGTGTGATTCTGGCGGATGCCAAGAAAGAACTTCAGGGTTTTGCTGAAAACTTCGAAATTCCGGTTGTTTCTACAATGATGGGAATCGGTGTTATGCCCACAGAACATCCATTATATTATGGAATGGTTGGAAATAATGGAAAGGCGTGTGCAAACCGCGCGATGAATGAAGCGGATTTGATTATTATGGTTGGTGCCAGAGTGGCAGACCGTGCAATCAGCCAGCCGGATTTAATTACCGAAAACAAGGTACTGATTCATATTGATGTGGACCCGGCAGAAATCGGAAAAAATGTTGGACCCGGAGTACCGCTTGTTGGTGATGCAAAGCATATTTTCCAGGATTTGCTGGAACAGGATTTAAAGTGTACCCATACCGAGTGGGTAACAAAACTAAATGAATACCGTATCTCTATGGCACCAAAGAGAAATCCAAATCCGGAATATGTTGACCCGGCAGAATTTATTCGGAAGCTGAGTGATGCAATGGAAGAGGATGCCGTTTATGTGGCAGATGTCGGACAGAATCAAATCTGGTCCTGTGCCTATCATGTTGTGAAACAGGGACAGTTTCTGACTTCCGGAGGAATGGGAACGATGGGATATTCGATTCCGGCTGCAATGGGTGCCAAGCTTGCAGACAAGAACCGTCAGGTTATCGCTGTTTGTGGAGATGGTTCTTTTCAGATGTCCATGATGGAACTTGCAACCATGAGCCAGTATCATATTCCTGCTAAAATTATTGTGTTGAGAAACAATTATCTTGGTATGGTGCGTGAATATCAGCATTATTCTTATAAGGATCATTATTCCGTAGTCGATATATCAGGTGCTCCGGATTTGGAAAAAATTGCGGCAGCATATGGCATGAAATTTTTACAGCTGAAAAACATGAATGGGGTAGATGATACGATTCGGGAATTTTTGGCAGATGATGAATCCGTGCTGTTAGAGTGTCTGATTGACCCTATGGATTTGGTGAAGTAAAGGAGGGGAAGAGCACGATGAAGAGAATTTATTCGGTATTAGTTGAAAACCATTCCGGTGTGTTATGCAAAGTGGCAGGGCTCTTTTCCAGAAGATGCTTTAATATTGATTCCCTGGCAGTGGGGGAGACTGATGCCAAAGATGTTTCCTGTATGACAATTGTCAGCAGCGGGGACAAAAGAACGATTGAACAGATTGAAAAGCAGCTGAATAAAAAGCTGGATGTTATCAAAGTAAAAACATTTGATGAGGCGAGCAGCGTATCGAAAGAATTGCTTTTAATGAAAGTAAAATATAATAAGTCCAATCGCCGGGATATTATTGAGATGTGTGAAATTACCGAAAATGCAAGTATTGTGGACTTTTCGGAACATACAATGATGATTCAGATGTGTGATACTCCGGAAAAAGTGGAAACTTTTATGGGAATGTTTAAAGGCATCAGCATTGTAGAAGTGGCGAGAACAGGCACACTTGCATTGCAGAAGTGTCGTGAAACAGATTAGTTGACTTCTACATAGTAACGTGATAAAATTCTGGATAACCTCGAATTTTAATTAGGAAGTTTAGACAGGAGAGATGTTCATGCATAAAAAAGTCTTTCAGTTGATTGTGGACAATACATCAGGTGTTTTGAGCCGTATATCCGGGCTGTTTTCAAGAAGAGGATATAACATTGAGAGTATTACGGCAGGTGTAACTGCAGATCCCAGATATACCAGAATAACCATTGTTGCGTCTGGCGATGATGAAATCCTTGCACAGATTGAAAAACAGGTTTTCAAACTTGAGGATGTAAAGCATGTAAAGGAATTGAAACCGGAGAACAGTGTATATCGTGAACTTGCACTTATTAAAGTTGCAGCCAACGAGGAACAACGTCAGGGCGTTATACTTATGGCAAATACGTTCCGTGCCAATGTTATTGATGTTGCAAAAAACAGTCTGATTATTGAAATGACAGGTGGGCAGAGCAAAATTGATGCATTTTTAAATCTGCTCAGCGGATATGAAATTCTTGAACTTGCCCGTACGGGAATTGCCGGTCTTGGCAGAGGAACGGAGCAGGTTATATATTTGTAGGTCATACATGGGATAACCAAAATTCTGCAAAGCAGATTTGGCATAAAAAAATTGAGGCAGAACCTCAGCGAAAGGAGTCATTGAGATGGCAAATATTTATTATCAGGAAGATTGTAATCTTTCCCTGTTGGAAGGAAAAACAATCGCAGTTATCGGTTATGGTAGTCAGGGACATGCACATGCATTAAATGCAAAGGAATCAGGCTGTCATGTCATTATTGGTCTTTATGAAGGCTCCAAATCCTGGGCAAAAGCAGAAGCACAGGGATTTGAAGTATATACAGCAGCAGAAGCTGCAAAGAGAGCTGATATTATCATGATTCTTATCAATGATGAATTACAGGCAGCAATGTATAAGAAAGATATTGAACCCAATCTGGAAGAAGGAAACATGCTGATGTTTGCTCATGGATTTAATATTCATTTCAATCAGATTGTACCACCTAAATTTGTAGATGTTACAATGATTGCTCCTAAGGGACCGGGTCATACCGTTCGTAGCGAATATCAGGCAGGAAAAGGTGTACCTTGTCTTGTAGCAGTTCATCAGGATGCAACCGGAAAAGCTCTGGATATGGCACTTGCATATGCATTGGCAATTGGTGGAGCAAGAGCAGGCGTTCTTGAAACAACCTTCCGTACCGAAACTGAAACAGACCTGTTCGGTGAGCAGGCAGTTCTTTGCGGTGGTGTATGCGCATTGATGCAGGCTGGTTTCGAAACATTGACAGAAGCTGGCTATGATCCAAGAAATGCATATTTTGAATGTATTCATGAGATGAAACTGATCGTTGATTTGATTTATCAGTCCGGATTCGAAGGAATGAGATATTCTATTTCCAATACCGCTGAATATGGTGATTATGTAACAGGACCTAAGATTATTACCGAAGAGACTAAGAAGACGATGAAGAAGATTCTGAAGGATATTCAGGATGGTTCATTCGCAAAGGAATTCTTATTGGATATGTCTCCGGCAGGTGGTCAGGCACACTTCAAAGCAATGAGAAAGCTTGCTGCAGAGCATCCATCAGAGCAGGTTGGTAAGGAAATCCGTAAGCTTTATAGCTGGAATAATGAAAGCGATAAGCTGATTAACAACTAAAGGATTGTAAATAACATATATGAAATGCGAAGGCAGATGAGGTATTCTCATCTGCCTTTTTACAAAGAAAAAATTAAAAAGTGCTTCGGATAAAAGACATAATGTTTAAGATGGATTCTTTGTCCGGAGTATGATTTTTATACACAAAGCCAATCTTTCTGGCAGGAATACTTTTGGAAAAAGGAACTTCCTGAAGTTCACCGGAGTGGAGTTCCGGAAGAATAAATTCTTTGATGGCACATGAAATTCCAAGATGACTCCGGGCAAAGTCCAGCGCAAGTTCGAGATTGTTTACTTCAATAATGTTGGGTAAAACGATTTTCTCTTTTTCAAGAAAAGAATCAATATAATGCCTTGTGATATTTTCCTGGTTTAATAAAATATAATTCATCGAAGAAAGGGCAGAGTTGTTCCGGCTTTTTTTCTGAAGGTTGTTTTCTTGATAACAGGTTCTGGAAGTAACAAATATATCATGTATGGTACGTAAGTTCTCATAAACAAGTCCCGGAGTTAATTCGGTATTACAAATAACACCGAGCTGGAGCTTGTCGTCGGCAAGAAGAGAAAGGGTGTCATTGGAGGACTGACAGGAAATTTTTAAATTGATTTCCGGATGAAGGTTCATAAATTCTTTTAAATGTGGAAGCAGGATGAATTTACAAAGAGTATTGCTGATGCCAATCGTTATGGTTTTTCGAATGGAGTCAGACGGTGACTGGATACTTTGCTCACCCTGTTCAATCAGCTGCATGGCGCCGGAAATGTATTGATAGAGAGTTTCTCCCTGCCTGGTCAGGACGATTTTTCGGGGAAGACGATGAAACAGTGGGGTATTTAATTGCTCCTCAAGTTTTTTGATGGCTTTGCTGACAGCAGGCTGGCTGATAAACAATTGCTCTGCCGCTTTACTGAAGCTTCCCGTATGTGCCACAACATAAAAAATGTAGTAATGATTTAACCCTTTCATAAATCCTCCTGTTATACAAATTAAAAAGATATATAACTTATAGTTATATTATAAATGAATTTATTTCATTTTTCAAAGGAAAAGTAATATGATATGATTTTAATAGATTTTTCAGGAGGTAAATAGATATGGGAATGACAATGACACAAAAAATTCTTGCAGCACATGCGGGACTTGATTTCGTAGAGGCAGGGCAGCTGATTGAAGCAGATCTGGACCTTGTTCTGGGAAATGATATCACAAGTCCTGTTGCAATAAAGGAAATGCAGAAGATGAACGTAAACGGTGTGTTTGATAAAAACAAAATTGCGCTTGTACCGGATCATTTTGTGCCAAACAAAGATATTAAATCAGCAGAGCATTGCAAATGCGTACGTGAGTTTGCGTGCAGACATGAAATTACGAATTACTTTGAAGTGGGTGAGATGGGAATTGAACATGCATTATTACCGGAAAAAGGACTTACGGTTGCCGGTGATGTAATTATCGGTGCAGATTCCCATACATGTACTTATGGAGCTTTGGGAGCATTTTCAACAGGTGTTGGAAGCACGGATATGGCGGCAGGTATGGCAACCGGAAAAGCATGGTTTAAAGTACCGTCGGCGATTAAATTCAATCTCGTTGGAAAACCATCCAAATGGGTAAGTGGAAAAGATGTGATTTTACATATTATCGGAATGATTGGTGTGGATGGCGCTCTTTATAAATCCATGGAATTTTGTGGAGAAGGGATAAAGAACCTTTCGATGGATGACCGTTTTACAATTGCGAACATGGCGATTGAAGCAGGTGGCAAAAACGGAATTTTCCCGGTCGATGATTTGGCTATTGCCTATATGAAAGAGCATTCGAAGAGACCGTTTACCGCATATGAGGCGGATGCAGATGCGGTATATGATGAAGAATATACCATTGATTTAAGTACACTTCGTCCGACCATTGCATTTCCACATCTTCCGGAAAACACGAAGACAATTGATGAAATAAAAGAGGATGTTAAAATTGACCAGGTGGTTATCGGTTCCTGTACCAATGGACGTATGGATGACATGCGTACCGCGGCAGAGGTACTGAAAAACCGTCATATTGCAAAAGGAATCCGTTGCATTATTATTCCGGCAACACAGGCTATTTACCTGCAATGTATGGAAGAAGGTCTTTTGAAGATATTTATTGAGGCAGGTGCCGTTGTCAGTACGCCGACCTGCGGACCTTGTCTTGGCGGATATATGGGCGTTCTTGCAGCAGGTGAAAGATGCGTTTCTACAACGAACCGTAACTTTGTCGGACGTATGGGACACGTAGAGTCAGAGGTTTATCTTGCAAGTCCTGCAGTAGCAGCCGCAAGTGCAATTACAGGAAAAATTTCCTGCCCCTGTCAGTTATCATAAGAAAGAGTAGAAAGGATAAGAGACGAATATGAAAGCAGCAAAAGGTCATGTATTTAAATATGGAGATAATGTAGATACGGATGTAATTATTCCGGCAAGATATCTGAACTCTTCCGACCCGGCAGAACTTGCAACACACTGTATGGAGGATATTGATAAGGAGTTTGTTCATAAGGTACAGAAAGGAGATATTATTGTCGCAACAAAAAATTTTGGATGTGGTTCATCAAGAGAGCATGCACCAATCGCAATTAAGGTAGCCGGTGTAAGCTGTGTAATTGCAGAAACGTTTGCCAGAATTTTTTATCGTAATGCGATTAATATCGGATTGCCGATTATTGAATGTGCAGAGGCATCAAAGGGAATTGAGGACGGAGATGAGGTTGAGGTTGATTTTGACTCCGGAATGATTCGAAATCTGACAAAGAAAACGGAATTTAAAGGACAGGCTTTTCCACCTTTTATGCAAAAAATTATTGACGCAGAGGGATTAGTGAATTATATTAATGCAAGATAGGTTTTTTATCGGAACATTAAGAAAGGTGTGAAAAAATATGTCAAAGCAGAAGGAAGAACAGAGTTATGCAACCAAATATGATAAGAAGATTGCAGAACGTGAATTAGAAAAGAAGAAGGATGCAAAGAACCTGAAAATAACAAAAATTGTAGTTGTTTTAGTGGCGATTGCTGTCCTTGCAGCGATTATTATTCCTATTACGGTAAGTTCTGCAAAGAAAAATAAAGAAATTAATCAGGTATTTATGAAGATTAATGATTATGAGATGACGCAGCTGGAGTATGATTATTACTATAATACTACGGTAAATAATTTTCTTAACTCCTATGGCAGCTTTGTTCAATACATGAATCTTGATGTTACAAAGAATTTTGCAGAGCAGGTATATAAAGATAATCTGACCTGGCAGGATTATTTTGACAAGAATACGGTAGAACAGGTTAAGCAGATTCGTGCGTTGCTGGATGATGCAGAAAAGAATGGATTTACCTATGATGCAACCGAAAGATACGATACTTATTTATCAAGTGTAAAGGAAGCTGCAAAATCTGCAGGAATTACCGTGGATGAATATTATCGTACTTATTTTGGACAGTATGCAACAACATCAAATGTTGAGAAGTTTATTAAAGACGGTATTGTTGCAAATGCTTATTATCAGAAACTGGTTGAAGATCAGAACATATCTGCAGATGAAATTCAGAAGTATTATGAAGAAAATAAAAATTCTTATGATCAGGTAGATTATAAGAAAGCAGTATTTTCAAGTGATATGGATGAGGAAGCAACTGAGGAAGAAAAAACGATTGATGAAGAAAGCAGACTTGAAAAGGCAAATGCACTTCTTGATACGGTGAAAGAAGGAGATGATTCTGAACTGGAGCTTGTATCCGGTGATAAGCTGATAACAGCACCAACAGCCATTTCAAGCTGGTTATTTGATGAATCAAGAAAAGAGGGGGATGTAGAAGTATTATCTGACGGAACGTCTTCTGATGTTTATGTAGTTGAATTTGTAAAACGTTACTATGATGAAACCAACAATGATACGATTTCACAGACATTGGCAACACAGAAGGCATCTGAGTATGCTTTTGCACTTACAGATGAGTACACGGTTACTGATGTGAAGGGTTCATTGAGATATCTTACCATTCCTGAGGCAACTGCTTCCACTGATGAAGCAGAAGAGGAAGCAACGGAAGAGGTAACAACTGAGGAAGAAGCAGCCGAAGAAGCAACTGATACCGAAGAAGTAACAGAATAGTAATTACCCCTGGAAAGGGTTGGAAAAGGAACCGGCAGGTGAAACCGGTTCTTTTTTTGTGAGTAAATGGGTAACATCACCCATTGCCTGTACACGGAAATAAGCTTCATTGCTCCAACGTTCCTCGGAAGAAACGATGGTAAGGGATGTTGTTGGAAGAAAGAAGCCATGTGCCAGTAATGGGAACGGAATATTAAGCAGGTGGGAAAGAAGAATACAGGTAATTCCCAGATGGCAGAAAAAGACAAGAACAGGTTCTTCTTTTCCGTCCGGTAAATGATTGTTTCTTATGGTACCTGCTTCAGTAACCGTTGATTTAATAAAACGCTCCGGGGCTCCGGGCATCCGGTAAATTTTACCATCCCGTTGATATCCGTAGCTGAAAAGTAATTCATCAAATTTTTGACAAACCTTTGGATATTCTTCTGCAATTTGCGGATTTTGTTCCAAAAAGTCTGTATGAACCCACTCATTCTGATCAAACATAGAGGGTTTTGCAGTCCATGTGGCAGCCGGAAAATCCCAGGGGACACCAACACGGCCGGTGGTCGGATCTGTGACTTTATAGGAAAATTCCCGTAACCAGTCAAGAATAATGGCATTTCTCTGATGCTTTTCCAGCGTAAAGGAAGCGGTGTCCTTAGCGCGTCCAAGAGGAGAACAGTAAAATTCTGTAACGGACCAGTCTTTGGTACGTTCTGCCAGAAGAGCAGCTTCACGCCATCCTTTTTCTGTTAAAGAGTCTATGGAATAATCTGGTTCCCCATGTCGGATAAATATAAGTTTCATAGTATATGCCATCCTTTTTACTTAGTTTTGTCAAATCTACTTGATAATATCACAAAAAAATAAAAAAGAAAACATGGAAACACCTTGAAACATATGTTCGGTCATGCTAAAATGTCTATTATGAAACGAGTGAAAAATGATGTAGTTGTGTTGGTAGTGCTGGTAATCGTTGCGGGAGTTTTCTTCTTTTTCCATGAAAAAGGAGCAGGACCAAGCCAAAGGGTAATTGTTTACCGGAATGGGGAGAAAACAGCGGAGTATTCCCTGGAGAAGGAACAAACAATAACCATTTCCTGTAACGAAGGCGGATATAATCTTTTGAAAATCAATACGGATGGAGTATCTGTTGAAGATGCAGATTGTCCGGACAAAATATGTGTAAAGCATCGTAAAATTTCAAAAGGAGGAGAAAGCATCATCTGTCTGCCACATAAGCTTGTGATTGAGCTGGAGAGTGATACGACGGCAGAACTGGATGCGATGACCAATTAATGTGGAGACAAAAAACAGTTGACATGGGATTGTTTCTGGCGTTTGCGTTATTATTATCCTATGTAGAAACTCTGATTCCTTTTGCAATTGGACTTCCGGGAGTTAAGATAGGACTTGCTAACCTTGCAGTCATTCTCTGCCTGTATGTATTTTCGATGAAAGAAGCATTTATGCTTACCATACTTAAGGCAGTGCTTGCAACAGCAATGTTTGGAAACGGATTTATGATGCTGTACAGTATTGCGGGAGCAGCACTCAGCTGCACGGTTATGGGAATTTTAAAAAGAACCGGGAAATTACACCTGCCGGTAGTCAGTGCGGTTGGTGGTGTTACACATAATATGGCACAGCTTTTGGTAGCGTCATTGGTGATTCAGACCTATCGTGTACTTTATTATGTCCCATTTTTAATTATAGCAGGGATCGTGATGGGACTCGTTAATGGGAGCATTGCATCGTGCATTCTTCCATATATAAAAAAGATAATAAGAAACAGGGAGCGGCTATGATTGCTTTTATAAAAGGTGTAATAGAAGATATTACAGAGGAAAATGTAGTTCTTGATGTGCAGGGAGTAGGATTTAACGTTAAAATATCCAATGGAACAGTGGCGGAGCTTCCAAACATTGGGGAAGAAGTCAAGCTTTATACTTATACCTGCGTCAGAGAGGATGCATTCCTTTTGTATGGATTCCTTTCCAGGGATGAACTGAATATTTTTAAGAAACTGATTACCGTAAACGGCATCGGACCCAAAGGCGGTCTTGCCATTTTGTCGGTGATGTCTGCGGATGATTTACGTTTTGCCATTATGTCAGGCGATGTGAAGATGATTGCAACAGCACCGGGCATTGGGAAAAAGACGGCAGAACGTGTCGTCCTTGATTTGCGTGATAAGGTATCCATGGAGGATACGATGATTCATCGTGAAATGATGCAGGGAAATGTCAGAGAATCGACAGAAGGTAATTCGGCTAAGAGTGAAGCCATCGAGGCACTGGTTGCACTTGGATATTCTTCCCAGGAAGCACTGCATGCGGTAAAGCAGGTTGAAATTACCGAGAATATGGATGTGGAAATGATTTTAAAAACAGCATTAAAGAATATGTTTTAATGGAGAACGTTATTGATGCCTAGAAGGATTATAGAAACAAATTTACAGGAAGAAGATACAAAAATAGAAGGTTCCTTAAGACCACAGAGTCTGGAAGAGTATATTGGGCAGGGAAAGATAAAGGACAGCCTGAGAATTTATATTGACGCTGCCAAACAGCGGAAGGATTCGCTGGACCATGTATTGTTTTATGGACCGCCGGGACTTGGAAAGACCACCCTGGCAGGAATTATTGCGAACGAAATGGGTGTTCATATGAAGGTTACCAGCGGACCGGCAATCGAAAAACCGGGAGAAATGGCAGCGATACTGAATAATCTCCAGGAGGGCGATCTGTTATTCGTAGATGAAATTCACCGATTAAACCGGCAGGTGGAAGAGGTGCTATACCCTGCAATGGAGGATTATGCGATTGATATTGTGATTGGGAAGGGACCTACAGCACGTTCCGTCCGTCTGGATTTGCCACATTTTACATTAGTAGGTGCGACAACAAGAGCAGGATTATTGACCGCACCATTGCGTGACCGGTTTGGAATTATTCATCGATTGGAATTTTATTCCGTAGAAGAATTACAGACGATTATTATGCATTCCGCACGTATTCTGGGAGTTTCCCTGGAGCCTGACGGTGCTTTGGAAATGGCAAAGAGAAGTCGTGGAACGCCTCGTATTGCAAACCGTATTTTAAGAAGAGTCCGTGACTATGCGCAGGTTAAGCATGATGGCGTGATTACGGGCATGGTTGCCATAACGGCTTTGGATTTGATGGATGTAGATAAGATGGGGTTGGATCATATTGACCGCAACATTCTTTGTACGATGATTGAAAAGTTTGGTGGAGGACCGGTAGGGTTAGATACACTGGCGGCAGCAATCGGAGAAGATTCCGGTACTATCGAAGATGTGTATGAACCATATCTGATTAAAAATGGATTTATTAACAGAACCCCCCGTGGAAGAGTCGTAACGGACTATGCTTATTCCCATTTAGGACTTGAAATTGTACATTAACCCGTTTATAATATTATTCATGTAGGTATTTTGTAGGTTGCGAATTGTACAGGGTTATGCTTGAGGGGTGTTTTGATGTCATCGAAGACGGATACAGAGGTAATTATTGGAGGTAAAGTATTTACACTTAGCGGATATGAAAGTGAAGAATATCTTCAGAAGGTTGCTTCTTATATTAACAATAAAGTTGCAGAATATAACAAGGTTGAAGCATTTAAGAGGCAGACCGTAGATACACAGAATGTTCTCCTTCAGCTTAATATTGCAGATGATTTTTTCAAGGCAAAGAAACAAATCAGTATCCTGGAAGAAGAAATTGATACCAAAGAGAAAGAGTTATATAATCTGAAGCATGAGTTGATTGCAGCACAGATTAAATTAGAAAATACAGAAAAGAACGTCAAAAATTTACAAGCGGAATTAAATGAGAATGCCAAAAAAATTATTCGGCTTGAAACGGAACTGAAAAGCTAAATGGAAGCTGTCTTTATGAGACAGCTTTTCTATTTTGTGGGAAAGAATGAGAGAATAAGCAGCATGAAAAAAGTGGAATTGTTAGCACCGGCCGGAAATTTTGAGGCATTTCAATATGCAATTTTTGCAGGGGCAGACGCCGTTTATCTCGGAGGCGAGAAATTTGGTGCAAGAGCCTATGCAGATAATTTTACCCAGGAACAGATTTGCCGGGCAATCAGGATGGCTCACCTGTTTGGCAGAAAAGTTTATTTGACCGTGAATACATTGGTAAAAGAAAAAGAGCTTGATGAGCTTTATGATTTTTTGCTGCCTTTTTATCAGGAGGGATTAGATGGTGTAATTGTGCAGGATATGGGAGTGGTATGTTATATTCGTGATCATTTTCCGGAACTTCCCATTCATGCAAGTACACAGATGACAATTACCGGCAGCTATGGCGCAAAAATGCTATATGATTTTGGAATCACAAGAATTGTACCGGCAAGAGAATTATCTCTCGAAGAGATGAAAACAATAAAACAGGAAAGCGGTGTGGAGGTTGAGGCATTTATCCATGGAGCAATGTGTTACTGCTATTCGGGACAATGCCTTTTCAGCAGTATACTGGGCGGCAGAAGTGGTAACAGAGGCCGCTGTGCACAACCGTGTCGTCTGCCATACCAGGTGGATGGTAAAAAGGCAAATTATCCTTTGAGCATGAAGGATATGTGCATGATTCATCAGATACCGAAACTGATAGAAGCCGGAATTGATTCTTTCAAAATCGAAGGACGTATGAAGAAACCCGTATATACTGCGGGAGTAACTGCAATTTACCGGAAATATATCGACCGATATTACCGCGGAGAATTTGACAAAATTGAAAAAGAGGATGAGGCATTGCTGCGTTCTTTATATATCCGGAGTGAATTGAGCGAGGGATATTATTTTAAGAAGAATGGAAAGGAAATGATTACCCTGAAGTCGCCTTCCTATTCCGGAATGGAAGAAGAAGTTCTTACACAGATTGAAGAACGTTATAAAAGAAAGAACATGCAGATGGAAGTAAACGCAGAATTGCATCTTCATGTGGGAGAAAAAGCAAAACTACGATTGCAATGGAAATCAGTTCAGATTATTGTGGAGGGGGCTGCTGTACAGGCAGCTTTAAAGCAGCCGCTCTCTAAGGAAAAAGTAACGGAGCAGTTGCAGAAAACGGGTGACAGTTTTTTTGTATTTCCAGATGTTGCGTTAGACATGGATGAAGCTGTTTTTATGCCAATCAGGGAACTTAACGAATTGCGCAGAATGGCAATTCGTGAATTGGAGAACCAGATTATAGATTATTATGGACTTTCCTGTTACCGGGAAATGCCTTCCGCACCTCAAAAGAATATAGAAAAGAGAAGGCAGGCAGATGAAAGCGTATCCGTACAGCGGCTTCACGTACTCGTTTCGACGATGGAACAGTTGAAGGCTGCTCAAAGCATGGAAAAAGTCACCAGAATCTATCTGGGAAGCCGTTTGCTACATGAGGATTCTCTGGTACGCAGATTAGATGAGAGAAAGGAAAAGGAGTATTATCTGGTAACGCCCTATGTGATTCGAAAACATAACGAGGGCGATTTGTTCCGGATGGAGGAAGCTCTGAATCATAAAAATATTCGTGGAGTTCTTATCCGGAATCTGGAATGTTTTTCTTATTTTCAGGAGAGAAATGTTCTTACAAATTATGTTCTGGATGCCAATTTATATTGCTGGAACCATGAAAGCGTCGCATTCTGGAAGGATAAGGCGGACGAATTTTATCTTCCCATAGAGGAAAATATTCACGAATGGAAAGATTTGATGAAGCATACGGATGGAGAAATTTTGGCATCTGCGATTGTTTATGGTAGAATACCAATGATGATTACAGCAAATTGTGTGCAGAATACAAGTACATCCTGTATCAGACAATCCGGGATTACGATGCTGACAGACCGGTATGGAAAGCAATTTCCCGTTTTGCGGAATTGTGAGAGCTGCTATAATGTGATATACAATTCGGTTCCACTATCTTTGCATGGAATGTTTCCGGCAATACCAGAGGGAATATCAGCATTCCGACTGGATTTTACAACGGAAGACCGTGGAGAGGTTATGGACAGGATTCGATATTTTTCACAGCTTTTAGATGGAAATTATCAGAAGCCGGTGTATTCGGATTTTACAACGGGTCATTATAAAAGAGGAGTAGAGTAACCATGGAGTTATACATCAGTGAATTTTCCAGGTATGTGATTACATTGTTAATTACGTTATATACATACGAGTGCTTTGCAGTATTCCGGTTTGACAATGAAGAACAGCGACGTGGAATTTATATCCGGCAGAATATTCTGATGTTTGCCATACACTTTAGCTGCTTTTTATCGATTTGTTTTGAAACGGGAGATTTAACGTATCTGTTTTTTTATGTGTTTCAGCAGATTATTTTGTTTGCAGCACTTGTTTTATTCCAAATGCTTTATCCCAAAGCCAACCGATTGGTAATGAATAATATGTGTATGCTGCTTGCCATAGGGTTCGTAATCTTGACAAGACTTGATTTTAATAAGGCAGTTAAGCAGTTTATTATTGTAACAGCGTCACTTGCATTTACGATGCTGATTCCGTTTTTGATTCACAAAATCCGTATTCTTCGTAATCTGAAGTGGATTTATGTAGCAGTTGGAATTGTGGCGCTTTCCATTGTTCTTATTCTTGGACAAACAACATATGGAAGTAAAATTTCGTATTCCTTTTTGGGAATTACCTTTCAGCCGTCTGAGTTTGTGAAGATATTATTTGTGTTTTATGTAGCAAGTGCACTTTATAAGGCATCCGGTATTTTTGAGGTTGCAACAACCGCTGTTTTTGCAGCAGCACATGTTGCAATTCTTGTTCTTTCCAAGGATTTGGGAAGTGCACTGATTTTCTTTATTGTCTATGTGCTAATGGTTTATATTGCAAGTAAAAACTTCCTGTATCTGATTGCCGGAGGTGTTGGCGGAACCGTCGCTGCCGTGGTTGCATTTAAGATATTCACCCATGTCCAGGTACGTGTGCAGGCATGGAAGGACCCCTGGTCCGCCATTGATTCAGCCGGTTTTCAGATTACACAGTCGTTATTTGCAATCTCAAGTGGCGGACTGTTTGGACTTGGTTTATTCAAAGGAACGCCGGAAGCAATTCCGTTTGTAGAGGCGGATTTTGTTTTTTCTGCAATCGCTGAAGAACTTGGAATTATTTTTGCAGTTTGTATCATTCTGATTTGTGTAAGCTGTTTTATCATGTTTATGAATATTTCCGTAAGGTTAAATGACCGTTTTTATCAACTGGTCGCGTTTGGACTTGGCGTCACTTATATATTTCAGGTATTCCTGACCATAGGCGGTGGAACCAAGTTTATTCCATTGACCGGTGTTACCCTTCCACTTATCAGTTATGGAGGAAGCTCGGTGCTTACAACATTAATGATGTTTGGAATTATTGAAGGATTATACATTATTAAGCAGGATGAGGTAACGGCATCCAGAAAAGGAAAACGACGTAAAATAAATCCAAGAGAAGGATATGAAGAATATGATTTGGAACCGGAAGAGGAATAACAGGAAAATAAAAAAAAGAAAAAAGAAAAACCCGGAAATTATGTTTGTAACATGGATATTTACAGGACTGTTTTTAGTAATGTCATGTTATATTGTTCAGTATGCGCTTACTCATAAGCAGGAGTTAATCAACAACAGCTATAATGGCAGACAACAGATGCTTCTTGCCCAAAACAGACGGGGAAGAATCCTTGCAGCAGGTGGAGAGGTACTGGCGCAGACCGTAGAAGGCGAAGATGGAAAAGAAGTTCGTGAATATCCGTATGGCACTTTATTTTCCCATGCAGTGGGGTATGCGGTAAATGGAAAGATGGGCGTCGAATCCCAGGCAAATTATTATTTGATTAATTCCAACGCACCGCTTTCCGAAAAAGCCGGACTGGAAGCAAAAGGTGAAAAATATCCGGGAGATGATGTATATACCACATTAAATGTTGATTTGCAGCAGGTTGCATCCACAGCGCTCGGAGTCTATCGTGGTGCCATAATTGTTACGGAACCGAAAACCGGAAAAATTCTTGCAATGGTATCGAAACCGGATTTTGAGCCGGCTGATATTGAAAAAAACTGGGATTCCCTTCTTGCAGACAAGGACAGTGGTATTTTGTTGAACCGTGCGACACAGGGGCAATATCCACCGGGGTCCACATTTAAGATTCTTACGTCCATAGAATATATTAAGGAACATCCGGATACTTATCAAAATTACAGTTATCAATGCGTGGGCTCTATTAAATGGGGAGAGGACAGAATTCAGTGTTATCATGGAACGGTACATGGTGTTGTCGACTTTAAAAAATCATTTGCAAAGTCTTGTAATACATCGTTTGCAAATATTGGACTTTCTCTTGACCGGAATAAATTCGGAGAAACACTCGATACCCTATTGTTTAATGAAAAGCTGCCGGTCAGCTTTCAGCATTCGGTCAGCCGGCTGGAAGTATCGGATGCAACTTCGGATTCTGATATGATGCAGATTGCAATCGGACAGGGGGCTGCGTCTATTACACCGTTGCAGCTTAATATGATTACCTGTGCTATTGCAAATGAAGGAAAATTAATGAAACCTTATCTGGTAGATTGCGTAAAAAACAGTGCGGGAAGTAATATCAAAGAATTTAAACCGGTGGCATATGGAAATCTGATTAGCGGTAAAGAAGCGGAAATTATGTCGGGATTGATGAAAAGCGTAGTGGAAGAAGGAACTGCGTCAAGATTGAGCGGATTATCATACACTGCGGCAGGAAAGACAGGCTCTGCAGAATATGGCACGGTGAAAGGGGAAAGCCATGCCTGGTTTACCGGGTATGCACCGGCAGAGGACCCACAAATCTGCGTTACAATTATTATCGAAGGTGCAGGTGCCGGAGGAGATTATGCGGTTCCGATTGCAAAAAGAGTATTTGATGCATATTTAGTAGATTCCCAGAATTTTTAAATCCTGACGTTCGGCAAGGTTGATGAACTGATTATTTTCATCACGCAAAAGTGGGCGAGCCAGATCGGGCTGGTTAATCAGAATAACTTCGGCAATCCGGTCATCATTCAGCAAAACCTTTAAACCGACGGTGTGATTTGCCAGGTCGTAAAGAATTTTATTTAAAACAGCAAGGTCATATTTGAACTGGTCTCTCTGGAATATTTCAATGATTTCAAAGGGATGCTTGGATTCCCGGTAGATTCTTGCGGAAGTCATGGCTTCATAGGCATCTACGATAGCAATGTATCTGGCGTAGACATCAATCTGACAATCGTGTAAACGGGATGGATATCCGGTTCCGTCATAGCGTTCATGGTGCATCAAAGCAGCCTTTTTAATATGGTCATTGATGGGAAGGTCTTTTATCATCTGATAACCTAAAAATGTATGTGTTTTCATTTGTTCCCGTTCAACAGGAGTAAGCTTTCCGGGCTTCCAGATGATGAAATTGGGAAGTCTGAGTTTGCCGATATCGTATAAAAAGGCACATTGGATAAAAAGCTCCTGGTCGTCTTTTGATAATGCAATCCAGTTACCGAATATTCCGGCAAGCAGTGCAGCGTTTAAACAATGGGCATATGTCATGTCATCTTCCGAAGGAAGCATATTATATAAATAATCCATCAGAAGTTCCGGCTTTGGCAGACTATCATATATTTCGTGATAATAAGACATCAGCTGCTCCATGGTAAATGGAACACCTGAGTTCACAAAGTCGCCGATTGTTTTTTTGAACTGGGAAAGTATTTTCTGATAGAGGACTTCAAAGGATTGATATCCTTCACTGAAACGGATTTTTTCAAAATAGGTTACGGCATGATCTACCGCTTCCATAATGGTTACACACATAACAGAATGACGCGTCAGCTTAGATATTACATTTGCGTCTACAATAGTTCCTGCTTTTACAATCACTTCATTATGATAGTTGTATACGTCTTTGGCAATTTCCATTCCCGGTTGAAGTGCCATGCGAGCAACATCTTTCATTTGTAATCCCCCGAATTTTTCTGACGATATAATTGCATATATATAAATAAAGTATATAAACGTTTTTACTAAATTGTCAATAATTTTACTATGGTATTTGTAGAAAATATGCTATTATTAGAATAATAAGATTTTAAGGAACGTTTGTATGAAATTTTATAAAAATTTATATATTGGTGATAATGTGAATAATGCCGCTACGGTAAAGGCAAAGCTGAAAATTCATGCATTGGTAAATGTCTATGTGATTGCTCTTGCACAGGGGAAGGATCAGCTTGAAATATATCATGCGGCGTATTTAAAACAAAAATATTATCGAAAGCATCCTCCTGTCATTATTGGAATTGCAGCAGACTATGAGGAAGCTGTAGAGATTGTAAGGAAGATTACGGATGAGTGTGTCCGGGAGACCGGAGAATGTGATTTGAAAGAATATTTAAAGAAAAAAGTAAAAATAAATCATCCAGAGAGTGGAGATTAGTTATGTTGGCAGTGTTTCTGACATGCCTGAAGGTATTAGGCATTGTATTACTCAGTGTACTTGCACTTGTAATATTACTGTTATTACTGGTGCTGTTTGTTCCTGTCCGATATCGGGTGGAAGCAAGAAAATTGCAGGAAGAAGATAATGGCATTTTTGCAAAAATAAAAATCACGTGGCTATTACATCTGCTGAATATCTGTTTTCAATATCCGGATGCAGCATATGTCCGTGTACGGATTCTGTTTTTTACATTATTCCGTTCGGACAAGCCGAAGGAATCAACTGGTAAAAAGAAAAACATAGAAGATGGGGAAAAAACAGAATCAAAACATTCAGATACTTCGAATGTGGAACCAACAGAACAGGTAACAGAGGAAAAAACGGTTGAAGAAGAGAAAAAGCAAACCACAACCGAACAGATGAATCAACCAGAGGAAAATGAGGAACAGTCAAAACAGAAGATAAATGAAAAAATTGAGATTTTTCTGAAAGCAGTGTTGCGTTTTCTTAAAAAACTCAAGTACACAATCACGGGAATCTATGATAAGATAAAAGAAATTATTCATAATATCCGCTATTATTGTGAAATTATAAAAAGTGATTTGTTTCAAAGAACCTGGAATAAATGTTCCAAAGAAATTGTTGCATTGCTGAAAAGCATCGCTCCTCGGAAAATCAAGGGGCAGATTGAGGTCGGGATGGAGGATCCTGCAACGACAGGACAGATTCTTGCCTATTATGGAATGTTATATCCTATTTTGGGGGATAAAATTAAGGTAATTCCTAACTTTGAACAGGTTGTATTGCAGGGAGACCTGCTGATAAAAGGAAAAATTACAATTTATAAGGTATTAAAGACAGCATTTGTTGTTTATTTTAATAAAGACATGCGAAAATTACTCAAGCTATTAAAGAAGGAGGATGCATAAATGGCAGAAAATAATTTTAATGGTGTGATTGAATCCTTAATGAAAGGTATGAATACGGTATTATCAACAAAAACAGTTGTGGGTGAGGCAACCCAGCTCGGAGACACCATTATATTACCGTTGGTGGATGTTTCTTTTGGAGTCGGCGCAGGAGCAACCGCCGGAGATAAGAAAAACGGTGGAGGCGGTGGCTTCAGTGGAAAAATGACACCAAGTGCCGTTCTGGTGATTAAAAATGGTTCTACAAAGCTGGTAAACATTAAAAATCAGAATACGATGACAAAAGTGCTTGATATGATTCCAGATATTGTAGATAAGATTACGGCACCGAAAGAAGAAATGATGGATGATGATGCAGCTGTTGAGGTTGCATTCCCTGAGCAGGAAGAAAAAAAGACAGAATAAAAACTGGAATATTTTCTGTTGTCCGTGCATAGGAATGAATAAGAGACCATATTAAGTGAGCGGTATCTTTTGAAAAAATTAATTGGTTTTATTGCATTTTGGATTGCGGTTGGAATGATATTAATGCTGTTTTTGACAAGACATTATCTGATAGCATTAATTATTATTGCGTTATTATTACTAATCGGATATAACTGCTATTATTGTGATAAATGATGATGTTTCTTGAATTGGAAGAAAAATATGAAGCAGATGGATGACAATCAGGAATTTGAAAAGACCCTTGTAACGGGAGACGAAGAACAACTGAATGAATTGAAATCCTGGCTCTTTCAGGAGAATATCCGTCTTGAGAACGGGAAACTTGAGCTTCGGAATATGGAAGAGAAATTTAATGCAGAACGAACAAGATTCCAGACGGAAATGAGAGAAGTAAACCAGCGTCTTGTCATTGAACGGAAACGTTTGAAGCAGGATGAGCTTTTCTTTGAAAAGAAAATGGATATTCTGAGGAATGGATTTGCCCAGTTAGATGAAGAACGAAGGGCATTGGAAAAGGAACGGATTCAATTAAGCGCAGAAAAGAGTGCACAGGAGAAACAAAATAGAAGTGCGCGGAGCGAAGAACTTGCAGAAATGCTTTTCCAGGGAGTAAACAGTCAGCTGGCACTAAAAAAGAGATATAAAGATTTGCTGAAGATGTTTCATCCCGATAACATTGCGGGTGATACCGAAATGGTAATTGTAATCAATCGTGTCTATGAAATTCTGAAACAGGAGTATGAATTTGGAAGATGGGCATAAATAAAAAAGGCAAGCAAAAATGCTTGCCTTCATTATTGTTCAAATCACTTAAGCTCTTTCTACGGCTCCGGATTTCAGACAGTTTGTACAAACGTGCATTCTTTTGGAAGCTCCGTTTACTTTACACTTAACATTTTTAATGTTTGAATTCCAGATTCTGTTAGATCTTCTATGAGAATGGCTTACGTTGTTACCAAAATGAACGCCCTTACCACAAATATCACATTTAGCCATCGTTGCACCTCCTAACAATTTAAATATAACCACAACAGTTGTATAATATCAGAAAAGCATTTAGAATGCAAGAGAATTTTTTTCGGTTTTTTAATATTCTTTATTTTTTTCAAAATTTTGTTTCATTTTTTGCTACTTAAGGTTATAATAGCTAATATATGTTCAAAAAATAAGGAGGTATGTCTATGAAATCTTCTACGATGAAGTATTCAAATAAAGAGACTTCGATGAACACTCATATGGGTACAATATCCATTGATAATGAAGCTATTGCTCAATATGCAGGCAGTGTTGCAATGGAATGCTTTGGCATAGTAGGTATGGCAGGCATTAATGTTAAGGATGGTCTTGTGAAACTGTTAAAGCTTGACAGTATGACAAGAGGAATTAATGTTCTGATTCGGAATAATAAGCTCACGTTGAACTTTCATGTGATCGTTGCTTATGGCGTCAGCATTCTGGCAGTATCAGATAATTTGATCAGCAACGTTAAATATAAGGTAGAGGAATTTACCGGAATTGAAATTGAAAAAATCAACATCTTTGTGGAAGGTGTTAAAGTGATTGATTAGGAGGAAAACCTGCAGTGGATACATGTAACAAAATCAACGCTGGGATGCTTGCAAAGATGTTCTTGGCGGGTGCAAAAAATCTGGAAGCAAAAAAGGAATGGATTAATGAACTGAATGTTTTCCCGGTACCGGATGGTGATACCGGAACAAATATGACATTAACCATTATGTCTGCGGCAAAAGAAGTTGTAAATCTTCAGGATGAAGATATGATGACGATTTGCAAAGCAATTTCTTCCGGTTCTCTTCGTGGGGCAAGAGGAAATTCGGGAGTAATTCTTTCTCAGCTTTTCCGTGGCTTTACAAAGACTATTCGTGAAAAGGAAGAGATTGATATTGCAACATTGGCACAGGCTACCGAAAAAGCAGTAGAATCTGCATACAAGGCAGTTATGAAGCCGAAAGAAGGTACAATTCTTACCGTTGCAAAGGGAATGTCCGATAAAGCAAGGGAATTGGCAGACAACGGTTGTGAAGATTTAGAACAATATTTTAAAGAAGTAATTGCTTATGGAGATGAAGTACTTTCCAAAACACCGGAAATGTTACCTGTTTTAAAACAGGCAGGCGTGGTTGACTCCGGCGGTCAGGGACTGATGCAGGTCATGAAGGGTGCCTATGATGCATTCCTTGGTAAAGAAGTGGATTTCACATTGGAACCTGAAGGAAGTAAGGACGGTGCATCTTCTGCAAAATCAAGCAGAGAAGCCCAGGCAGAAGCTGAAATCAAATTTGGTTATTGTACAGAATTTATTATTCTGTTAAACAAAACATTTAACATCAAGCATGAGATTGATTTTAAAGAATATCTGGAATCCATCGGTGATTCAATCGTTGTTGTTGCGGATGATGATGTAGTTAAGGTGCATGTACATACGAATGATCCGGGTCTTGCAATCCAGAGAGCATTAAAGTATGGTGCACTTTCGAATATGAAGATTGACAATATGCGTCTGGAACATCAGGAAAAGCTTTTCAAGATGGAACAGAAAGAAAAAGAAGAATCCGAAGCAGCAGCAAAAGAGCCGGAAATGCCACATAAAGAGGTTGGTTTTATTGCGGTTTCTGTTGGTGAGGGTATCAATGAAATCTTTAAGGGACTTGGCGTAGACTACATTATCGAAGGTGGTCAGACCATGAACCCAAGTACGGAAGATATGCTGAATGCGATTGAGAAGGTCAATGCAGATACCATTTTCATTCTTCCAAATAATAAGAACATCATTCTTGCAGCAAATCAGGCAAAAATGATGGTAGAAGATAAGAAAATTATTGTAGTTCCAACCAAGACGGTTCCACAGGGAATTACAGCAATTATCAATTATATACCGGATATGGACCCGGAAGATAATGCAGCAACCATGGAATGTGAAATCAAAAATGTCAAAACCGGTCAGGTAACTTATGCAGTCCGTGATACGGTAATTGATGAGAAAGAGATTAAGCAGGGCGACTATATGGGAATTGGCGATTCCGGTATCCTCTCTGTAGGTCAGGATATGGAAAGCGTTTCCTTTGATATGATTCGCGCAATGATGAATGACGATTTGGAACTGATTAGCATTTATTATGGTTCTGATGTAAAAGAAGAACAGGCAGAAGCATTGAAGCAAAAAGTAGAAGAGGCTTATCCGGGATGCGATGTAGAGTTGCAGATGGGTGGTCAACCAATTTATTATTATATTATGTCTGTAGAATAAGAAAACCTTTCAGTAAGAAAAAGGGCGGTTTTACCGTCCTTTTTGCGTGTAATGAAAAGTAGAAATCAAAGCCACGTGTTGTGCCTTAAAGGAGAAAAATATGGATTCTTCAAACGATATCCTGTGCGTGAAAGGAATTGGCGAGAAGACTGCGGAACTGTTTCATAAAATTGGAGTTGAGACAGTTTCGGATTTGATTCATAACTTTCCGAGGGATTATCTTTCCTATCCGGAACCTCAAAAACTAAATACTGCTTCGGATGGTGATAGGGTGGCTGTTTATTTGAAGATTACATCTGAATTTCAATGGAAAAAGATACGTCGTTTTGTGGTTGGAAGCGGACTGGCCTCGGATGGGGAGGAGAACGTTACATTAACGTATTTTAATACGCCATATCTGAAAAGAAAGCTTGTTCCGGGAAGTGTACATTTGTTTTATGGACAAATAAAAATCCAAAACCGGAAAAAGAAAATGGAGCAGCCACAGATTTTCGAGCGGGAAGAATATGAACAGATGCGGATGTGCATGCAGCCGGTGTATGGATTAACAAAAGGACTGACCAATCACATGATTCGAAAGGCAGTCAGAAACGCCATGGAAAAGTACCATCCGGATGAATTCCTTCCGGAAGAATACATGAAGGAATATCAGCTCATGGAGGAGAAAGATGCACTTTATAAAATGCATTTTCCGGAGAACCTAGAAGAAATGCTGATGGCAAGAAGACGTTTTGTCTTTGAAGAATTCTTTCTGTTTTTATATCGTATTCGCAAAATGAAAGAAATCAAAGAAGAAGATTCTTCATTTAAAATGATGGAAACGGCAGGTGCTGTGCGATTACAGGAACAGCTTCCATACCGGCTCACCGGTGCGCAGAAACGCGTTTATCAGGAAATTGTGCGGGACCTCACGGGTGGAACATGCATGAACCGCCTGATACAGGGAGATGTTGGTTCGGGAAAGACCATTTTGGCATTTCTTGCCTTACTGATTTGTGTGGAAAATGGTTTTCAGGGCGCAATGATGGCGCCAACGGAAATTCTGGCAACGCAGCATTATGAACAGCTTTGCAAAATGACAAAGCAGTATGAACTTCCATTTCGACCGGTGCTGTTGACCGGAGCACTGGGTGCCGCTGCAAAGAAAAAAATCTATCAGGAAATGGAAAGTGGAGAAGCAAATGTTGTGATTGGTACACATGCACTGATTCAGGAAAAGGTAACTTATTTGAATCTTGCGCTTGTGATTACCGATGAGCAGCATCGTTTTGGAGTAAGGCAGCGCGAAGCATTAAACCAAAAAGGACAAAAACCTCATGTGCTTGTCATGAGTGCAACGCCCATTCCGAGAACATTGGCTATTATTTTATATGGTGATCTGCATATTTCGGTTGTGGACGAAAAGCCGGCAGAACGGTTACCGGTAAAAAATTGTGTGGTCGGTACTTCCTATCGAAAGAAAGCATATGAATTCATTCAGAAAGAAATAAAAGAAGGAAGACAGGTTTATATCATCTGTCCGATGGTCGAAGAAAACGAGGATTTGAATGAAGTGGAAGATGTAACTTCCTATACACAGATGCTTCGTGAAACATTGGACCCGGAAATCCACATTGAAATGCTTCATGGAAAGATGAAACCGGCAAAGAAGCAGGAACTGATGCAGCAGTTCTCAATGGGAAATATTGATGTACTTGTTTCCACAACGGTAATTGAAGTTGGAATTAACGTTCCGAATGCAACGATTATGATGATTGAAAATGCGGAACGGTTTGGTCTTGCACAATTACATCAGTTGAGGGGAAGAATCGGCAGAGGGAAAGAACAATCCTATTGTATCTTTATGAGCCATGCCGAAAAGCCTGAAAAGAATGAACGATTAAAGGTGTTGGAAAAATCAAATGATGGATTCTACATTGCGGAGCAGGATTTGAAACTGCGCGGTCCGGGAGAGTTGTTCGGCGTGCGTCAAAGTGGAGAACTGGCTTTTCAGGTTGCAGATATTTATCAGGATGCGGAACTGTTGAAAAAAGTAAGTTGTTTTGTGGACGAATTACTTGCACAGGACCCGGAGTTACAAGACGAAAAACATGCCGTTTTAAGGCAGTATATTAAGCAAAATACTACGAAATCAGTTGACTTTAGGTCAATCTAAAAGTAAGATATTTGGGAAGGATTGGTGAACAGAGTGAATAAAAAAATAGCGGTGGTAACAGATTCGAACAGTGGGATTACCCAGAAAGAATCAAAAGAATTAGGAGTCTTTGTACTTCCAATGCCGTTTATGATTGATGAGATGGAATTCTTTGAGGATATAAATCTGACACAGGAGGAATTCTATGAGCGATTGGAAAATAATGCTCAGGTGGTAACAAGCCAGCCTTCCCCGGATTCCGTGATGAAATTATGGGATGAGATTTTGGAAAACTATGATGAAATTGTACATATTCCAATGAGCAGCGGACTTTCCGGAAGCTGCCAGACAGCATCCATGCTTGCACAGGACTATGATGGCCGGGTTCATGTGGTAAATAATCAACGTATTTCTGTCACACAAAGACAGTCCTGCATTGATGCGGTTCAGTTGGCTAATCGTGGAATGGATGCAGAAGAGATAAAGGATTTTCTTGAGAAGGACAAATTTAATTCCAGTATCTACATTATGCTGGATACTTTGGAATATTTAAAAAAGGGTGGCCGGATTACTCCAGCCGCGGCTGCAATTGGCTCTTTACTGCGATTGAAACCGGTTCTGACCATTCAGGGAGAAAAACTGGATGCGTTTGCGAAAGCAAGAACCACTTCACAGGGAAAGAATATGATGGTTTCTGCAATCCGGAAGGATATGGAAGAACGATTTGGTGGTGCAGCTAAGGAGAATATGTGGCTGCAGATTGCATATACGAAAGACCGGGAAATGGCAGAATTGTTCTGGGAGGAAATCAAGGAAACATTTCCGGATTTTGATGTGGTGATTCAGCCGCTATCGCTAAGTGTTGCATGTCATATTGGACCGGGAGCACTCGCATTAGCATGTTGTAAAAAGATTTAAGAAAGAGGTTTAGGGTAAGTGGCAAAAGAAGCAGTTTATGACGCTTCCAGTATTACTGTATTGGAAGGACTTGAGGCGGTCAGAAGAAGACCTGGAATGTATATTGGAAGTGTATCTACCAAGGGATTGAATCATTTGATTTATGAAATTGTAGATAACTCTGTTGACGAACATCTTGCCGGCTATTGCGACAAAATCTGTGTGACGTTGGAAAAAGACGGTTCGGCAACCATCGAAGATAACGGACGAGGTATTCCGGTTGGGATGCATGAAAAAGGTGTCAGCGCCGAGCGTCTTGTATTTACAACGTTACATGCCGGTGGTAAATTTGACGATTCTGCCTATAAAACAAGCGGCGGACTGCATGGAGTTGGTTCTTCCGTTGTAAATGCATTATCTACTTACCTGACCGTACAGATTAAAAACGGTGGAAATCTGTATGAGGATAAATATGAACGAGGAGTTCCGGCAGTTCAACTGGTAAACGGAATTCCACCTGTCATCGGAAAGGCAAGAGGAACCGGAACAAAAGTAAACTTCCTGCCGGATGATACCATTTTTGACCGTACCAGATTTAAAGAGGATGATATAAAAAGCCGTCTGCATGAAACGGCATATCTGAATCCGAGATTAACCATTCTGTTTGAAGATAGGAGAAAAGAAGTTACAGAGCAGGTGGAATATCATGAACCGGATGGAATCATCGGGTTTATTAAAGATATGAATAAATCGACAGAAGCAGTCAGCGATGTCGTTTATTTTAAAGGAGAAAGTGATGGCATCTCAGTAGAAGGTGCATTTCAATATATTAATGAATTTCATGAGAACGTACTGGGCTTTTGTAATAATATTTATAATGCAGAAGGCGGTACACATCTCACGGGATTTAAGACTGCGTTTACAAATATTATCAATACATATGCAAGAGAACTCAATATTTTAAAGGATAAGGATGTGAATTTTACCGGTGCAGATGTCCGTAACGGTATGACTGCCGTGATTTCGGTAAAACATCCGGACCCCCGTTTTGAAGGTCAGACAAAAACAAAGCTTGATAATCAGGATGCGGCAAAGGTGGTATCCAAGGTAACATCAGATGAACTTGTGCGCTTTTTTGACCGTAATCTTGAAACATTAAAAAATATTATCGGATGTGCGGAAAAAGCAGCGAAAATCCGTAAGACAGAAGAAAAAGCAAAAACGAACATGCTGACAAAACAGAAATTTTCTTTTGATTCCAACGGAAAGCTTGCAAACTGCGAATCAAGGGATGCTTCGAAATGTGAAATATTTATTGTCGAAGGAGATTCTGCGGGCGGTAGTGCAAAAACAGCACGAAACCGTGCTTATCAGGCAATTCTTCCGATTCGGGGTAAAATATTAAATGTAGAAAAGGCAAGTATTGACAAAGTGCTTGCAAATGCCGAAATTAAAACCATGATTAATGCATTTGGATGTGGTTTTTCCGAAGGCTATGGAAACGATTTTGATATTACGAAGCTTCGTTATGATAAAATTATTATTATGGCGGATGCCGACGTGGATGGAGCACATATATCTACATTGCTGCTGACATTGTTTTATCGATTCATGCCGGAACTGATTTATGAAGGTCATGTATATCTGGCAATGCCCCCCCTGTATAAAGCAATGCCAAGCAAAGGGGAAGAAGAGTATCTTTATGACGATAAGGCACTGGAACAATATCGTAAGAAACATAAAGGACCTTTTACCTTACAGCGATACAAAGGTCTTGGTGAGATGGATGCACAGCAGTTGTGGGAAACAACGCTTGATCCGGAAACAAGAATTTTGAAACAGGTAGAGATTGAGGATGCACGTATGGCATCCGAAGTTACGGAAATGCTGATGGGAACGGAAGTACCGCCCCGTAAGGCATTTATTTATGAACATGCTACGGATGCAGAGCTTGATGTTTAACAGATTCTGAAGTAAAAGGAATGTAATTCATGGAAGAAAAGATTATCAAAACCGAATATTCGGAAGTGATGCAGAAGTCCTATATCGATTATGCAATGAGCGTTATTATTGCAAGAGCACTTCCGGATGCAAGGGACGGATTAAAACCGGTACAGCGTCGTGTGCTGTATGATATGCATGAGCTTGGAATTAAATATGATAAGCCGTATCGAAAGAGTGCCCGTATTGTTGGTGATACCATGGGTAAATATCATCCACATGGAGACAGCTCTATTTATGATGCACTCGTAGTCATGACCCAGGAGTTTAAAAAGGGCATGCCGCTCATCGACGGTCATGGTAACTTCGGTAATATCGAAGGTGACGGTGCTGCGGCAATGCGTTATACAGAAGCAAGGCTGGAAAAGATTACCCAGGAAGCTTTTCTGGCAGACCTCGATAAAAATGTTGTTGATTTTATGCCGAATTTTGACGAAACGGAGAAAGAGCCGACCGTTTTACCGACAAAAATTCCAAACCTGCTTGTGAATGGTTCGGAAGGAATTGCAGTTGGTATGGCAACAAGCATCCCGCCACACAATCTTGGAGAAGTGGCAGATGCTGTGAAGGCCTACATGCAAAATGAAGAAATTACAACAGAAGGTTTGATGCGTTATATCCAGGGACCGGATTTTCCGACAGGTGGAATTGTTACAAATAAAGATGAATTATTGGAAATTTATGAAACCGGAGCCGGAAAGATTAAAGTACGCGGCAAGGTTGAGATTGAAAAGGGAAAAGCCGGAAAAACAAATGTGGTCATTACCGAAATCCCTTATCCGATGATTGGCGCAAATATCGCAAAATTTTTATCAGATGTGGCTTCCCTTGCAGAAACAAAGAAGACGCAGGATATTGTAGATATTACGAATCAGTCTTCCAAAGAAGGTATTCGTATTGTCATTGAACTGCGGAAAGATGCCGATGTTGATAATTTTGTAAATATGCTTTATAAGAAAACAAGACTTGAGGATACCTTTGGAGTCAATATGCTTGCAATCGCAGATGGCAGACCGGAGGTTATGGGTCTGAAACAGATTATCAAACATCATGTAGATTTCCAGTTTGAAGTTACAAAAAGGAAATACACCACACTTCTTGAAAAGGAACAGGAAAAGAAGGAAATTCAGGAAGGCTTAATTAAGGCATGTAATGTCATTGACCTTGTCATTGAGATTCTGCGTGGCTCCAAGGACCGTGCAATGGCAAAGGCGTGTCTTGTGGAAGGAAAAGTAGATGGTATTAAATTCCGTTCCAAGGAATCCAAAATCATGGCTTCCCAGCTTTGCTTTACCGAAAAGCAGGCAAATGCAATTCTGGAAATGCGTTTATACAAATTGATTGGTCTGGAACTGGAAGCGTTAATCAATGAACATGAAGATACACTTGCCAATATTTTCCGTTATGAAGATATTCTGGAACGCAGAGATTCCATGGCGCAGGTAATCATCAATGAACTTGACAGTATTCGTCAGGAATATGGCAGAAAAAGAAGAACGGTGATTGAAAATATAGCAGAGGCCGTTTATGTAGAGAAAAAAGTAGAAGAAATGGACGTTGTCTTTCTTATGGACCGGTTCGGCTATGCCAAGTCGATTGATATGCAGACGTATGAACGGAATAAGGAAGCAGCAGACCATGAGAACAAATACGTTGTAGTATGTAAAAATACCGGAAAGATTTGTATTTTTACAAATATGGGACAGCTTCATACGGTAAAGATGATGGATGTACCGTTTGGAAAATTCCGTGATAAGGGTGTTCCAATTGATAATATCAGTAATTATAACTCGGAAAAAGAATATGTGGTGGCAGTGGAAAGCCAGACTAGTCTTAATCTGTACCAGTTACTGTTTGTAACATCACAATCCATGATGAAGGTAGTAGATGGCGGAGAATTTGATGTTGCAAAGAGAACGGTTGCGGCAACCAAGCTGCAGGAAAATGATGAAGTAGTCAGTGTTGAAATACTGAAGAATCAGAAGCAAATCATTCTCCAGTCCAAAGAAGGATACTTCCTCCGGTTTGGACTCGAAGAGATTCCGGAGAAAAAGAAGACCGCTGTTGGTGTGCGTGGCATGAAGCTTGGAGAAAAAGATGTGGTTGAGGCAGTATATTATCTGACAACAGAGGAAGAGCCTGAAATATCTTATCGGGAAAAGAATGTGGATATTCACCGAATCAAGCTTCAAAAACGGGACAGTAAAGGAACAAAACTGAGATTATAGGAGACGGAAAAGAACATGAGAGTCATTGCGGGAAAAGCAAGAAGCTTGCAACTCAAGGCTCCGGCAGGAATGGATACCAGACCGACCACGGATCGAATCAAGGAAACGTTGTTTAATATGATACAATATGAAGTTCCGCAGAGTGTTTTTGTGGATTTGTTTTCCGGAAGTGGTGGAATTGGAATTGAAGCATTAAGCCGTGGGGCAGCGCATGCGTATTTTATTGAAAATGGGAAAGAAGCATTGGCTTGTATCAAAGATAATCTGACATTTACGAAAATGATGCAGGATGCTACCATAATAAAAGGAGATGTACTTTCCGGTCTTTCACAGATTCATGAGAAAGAAGTGGGCATTATTTTTGCTGATCCTCCATATGCCTTAGGAATTGAAGAGGCATTGTTTGCAGAATTACAGAGAATGCCATACGTAACGGAAGATACAATAATCGTTTTGGAAGCAGAAATTCATCATTCGTTTGATTTCCTTGATGAATTGGGATTTGAAGTATATAAAGAAAAGAACTATAAGACGAATAAGCATTTATTCATTAAGAAAAGAGCATAAAGGAGAATAACATTGAAAAGAGCAATTTACCCTGGAAGCTTTGATCCGGTAACCTACGGACATCTGGATGTCATCAAGCGGGCTGCAAAAATGTTTGATGAACTGATTGTGAGCGTATTGAACAATAAAGTAAAGACACCATTGTTTTCAGTAGAAGAACGTGTTAAGATATTGGAAGAGGCAGTAAAGGATATTCCAAATGTAAAAGTGGAATCTTTTAGTGGACTTCTGGTAGATTATGCAAAAGAAAAAGAGGTACATGTAGTAATTCGTGGTTTGCGAGCAATCACAGATTTTGAATACGAATTACAAAATGCACAGACAAATGTGAAATTATCCAATGGAGAAGTGGATACCGTGTTTTTAACTACCAGCTTGGAGTATGCGTATCTGAGTTCCTCCAGTGTGAAGGAAATTGCCAGCTTTGGAGGAGATATTTCCATGTGTGTACCGGAATTTGTTCAGAATCTGGTATATGAGAAATATGGAATTGAAAGAAAATAATTGGAGGCAGGTTAATGAGCAGCAGAATTGAACAGTTAATAGATGAGATTGAAGAATATATTGATGGATGCAAATATCAACCTCTTTCGAACACCAAAATTATTGTCAACAAAGAAGAAATTGATGAACTGCTCCGTGAATTGAGAATGAAGACGCCGGATGAAATCAAGCGTTATCAGAAAATTATCAGCAATAAAGAGGCAATTCTGAATGATGCAAGAGCTAAAGCAGAAGCGCTGATTAATGAAGCAACCCTGCATACGAACCAGCTCATTAATGAGCATGAAATTATGCAGCAGGCATATGCACAGGCGAATGAAGTTGTTACAATGGCAACAAGACAGGCGCAGGAGATTCTGGACAATGCAACAACTGAGGCAAACAATGTACGTGCCGCAGCAATGCAGTATACAGATGATATTCTTGCAAATGTAGAAAATCTGATTACACAGACCATGAAAACCACATCAGAGCATTATGAAAGCTTTATGGCGGGTCTTAATCAGTATAATGATGTTGTAAATGCAAACCGTGTGGAACTGAATCCACCGGAACCGGATAAATTCCAGGTGCCGGAAGCCGATACGACAGAGGGGACTACGGGAAGTATTAATCTGGATTTGATGAAATAACATAGATATGTAGCTTTCACCGGCTTACTTTAGCAGTAGGTCGGTGCTTTTTTTAGAATATAGATAAGGAGATAAAAAAGATGCCAGTAATTGTGTTAGATCCGGGACATGGCGGAGAAAATCTCGGAGGAGAATACGGAAACTTTACCGAAAAAAACATTACACCGATTGTAGCCAATGCAATGAAGGAACAGCTTGAGAAATATGATGATGTAACCGTATATCTTACGCATGAGCAGGATGTTGATATGAGTCTGAAGGAACGTGCAGATTTTGCGCAGAGCGTTCATGCAGACTTTCTGTTCTGCCTGCACTTTAATTTATCCGTAAATCATAATTTGTTTGGTGCAGAGGTCTGGGTTCCGTCAACCGGAGAATATTACAGTAAAGGATATTCTTTTGCGGAAATTCAGATGCAGGAGATGACAGACCTTGGAATCTATTCGAGAGGAATAAAAACAAAATTAAATGACCGTGGAACCGATTATTATGGAATTCTTCGTGAGTGTACAGCGGATGGTGTTCCATCGGCATTGATTGAGCATTGCCATATGGATCATCATAAGGATGCGTTTGCACTTGCAAATGGAGAAGAATCTTATAAAGAACTCGGAAGAAGGGATGCCGAGGCGGTAGCCAAGTATTTTGGACTTCGTTCTACGGAGCTTGGCGTGGATTATTCGGATTACCAGGTTTCCGATATTGCGATTCCGACGGAGGCGGTTCGACCCGACGATTCGGAACCGGAAGTGAATGAAATTGAACTTGTTTCTTTAGATCCTGAACTTGGGAAAGCAACCATACGAATGAAAGCATCCGATTCGAAAAGTTATATTCAATACTATATGTATAGCGTTGATGGTGGAAATACTTATTCTGAACTTATGGAGTGGCCAAGACCGGAAGTATGGAATAAATCGGATGAAGAAATTGAATTTGAATGTGAAGTGCCTTATGATAAGCCCATAGAACTTCGGACGGCTGCATACAACGGATTTGATATGTTTACGGAAAGCAACTGCATTTCCGTTGAAGCAATACCGGACCCGGAACGATTAAGGCTTGAGGAAGAGCAACGGTTACTGGAAGAAGCGCAGAAAGCACAGGAAGAGCAGGAAGATGCCACATTGGAACAATCCGATGCGGAAACGACGGAATATCAGGAGGTCATTGTGCAGACAGACGGTACACAACAAGGAGTGTCATCCAAACCATCCGTAGGGATATTAGCAATTACCATTTTCGGTATTGTAGTTCTGATATCATTATTAATGTTTATTTTGGCAAAAAACCTGAGAAGATTAAAAAAGCGTAATAAAAGACACTAAGCAGAGTCTGAATAACCTTATGGCGAAGATATGGAAAAATAGGAAGTTTTGCCTGACTCAGAATACTTCCGGCCTGTAAAAGGCAGGATAACCCGCCCAGAGGGAGCAGGCAGAGTGTCCAGATGGCAGGAAACGGCTGCATGGCAGAAATGCCTCCGGTGATTTCCAGACTACAACATAGAAATGCCTGCAGGAAATTCAGAAAGCTATTGGAAAAAGAGAACCATCTGCCCAATAATCCGGTAAAGAGTTCGGGCACAATATATAAGGTTTCCAGCAAAATCATATATCCTCCAAGTTTGGTGATGGCAGTGATGCTGTCTGTTATGGAGGAATCAATTGCAACAGAAAGGGAACAGGTTCCCTTTTTTGTCTGTGTTGAAAATACACAATTTTTATATTTGGTATAACGCAGGATGAAACCATAAAACAGTGGAATTCCATACATCCCAATTAAAAAAGGGAAAATGGGAGTCAGATGGAAGGTTGGAAGCACATAGGAAAGAAAAAAAGCCGGTCCGAGATTATTTGTGAAGGAAATTAAGTACTGTGCTTCTTCTTTGGTAATCTGATTTTCCCGGTACATGGTTACCGCAGTATATGCTCCAAGCGGAAAACCACATAAGAATCCCATCAGAATTACATAGACGCGCAAAGAGGGGAAATAGGAAGTCAGGTTCAGGCGGACGAGAATGCCCGTAATAACCATAAACGGGAATAACGTAGGAAGCATTTTATAAAACCACAACAACAGTCCTTTTTTTCCATAAGAAATACAGGCAACGGGATAACACAATAATAATAACAGAAGGAAAAGAAAGAAAATAAAATAGAAAAGTCGTTTCATGGTTTAAAGCTTTCTGTTTTATGATATGATATTATTTATGAGATTAGATAAATTTTTATGTCAGATGAATCTTGGCACCCGGAGTGAAATAAAGCAAAAGATTAAGAAGGGTGTAGTACAGGTAAATGGCGAAGTGGTCCGGAAAAGTGAAATGCCGATTGCAGAAGGAAAAGATGAGGTTTTCTACGAAGGAAAGCGATGCGTCTATAGGCCATATGTATATTTCCTGATGAATAAGCCGGCAGGGGTTGTGAGCGCAACAAAAGATAACGTGGATAAAACCGTTATGGATTTGTTTTGTCAGGAGTATGCAAAACAACAGGATGGACAGCTTGCCGGCATTCCTGTTAAAGATATGTTCCCGGTAGGACGTCTGGATAAAGATACCGTGGGATTGCTTGTTCTTACCAACGATGGGGAGCTGGCACACAGGATTCTTTCACCAAGAAAACATATTCCAAAAACTTATTTTGTCCGTACGGATGAAAACATTCCGCAGGAAGCTGTTATGGAATTCCAAAAGGGAATCTGTATTTCGCAGGAAGAACAGTGTATGCCGGCAGAATTAAGCATAACCGGGGAAAGGGAAGCATGCCTGACGATACAGGAGGGAAAGTTCCATCAGGTAAAGCGGATGTTTCAAAAGATAGGACTGCAGGTTATTTACCTGAAACGGATTTCCATGGGAAAATTAACGCTTCCTGAGGATTTGCCGGAAGGATGTATTCGTGAAATGACAAGTGAAGAGGTGGCAAAATTATGTTAGAAAATATAAAAGCAGTATTGTTTGATTTAGATGGTTCCCTGATTGATTCGATGTGGGTCTGGAAGGGGATTGACGTGGAATATCTTGGACGGTTTGGGGTAACGCCTCCTGAGAACCTGCAAAGAAAGATTGAAGGAATGTCTTTTTCAGAAACCGCGGTTTATTTTAAGGAACATTTCCCGATACCGGACAGTCTCGAACAGATTAAGGCACACTGGACCCAGATGGCATGGGATAAATATACACATGAAGTACCGCTAAAAAAAGGTGTGGAGCAGTTTCTTTCCTATTGTACGGAACATCAGATTAAGCTTGGAATTGCGACAAGCAATTCCAGGGAACTCGTTGAGAATGTGTTAGAAGCTCTTGGAGTAAAAACACATTTTGACTGTATTGTTACGGGATGTGACGTAGCAAAAGGAAAACCATCACCGGATGTTTATTTAGAGGCTGCCAGACAGTGTGATGTTGCACCGGAACACTGTCTTGTGTTTGAAGACATTGTACCCGGAATTCAGGCAGGAAAGGCAGCGAACATGAAGGTCTGTGCAGTGGAGGATGAATATTCTTCCCAGCAAAGACAGGAAAAGAAGGCACTTGCAGATTATTATATTGAAGATTATTTTGAAGTAATGCAGTTATTAAATCAGGAATAGGAGTTGACATATGAGAGCAGTAAAAGGAACGTTTGGTTATTTAAAGACAAAAAAGCGAAATGCGATTATTCGTACAATTCTTTATTTTGCAATTTCAGCTGCAATTTATATTGCAGGTTATGTGACAACGAAAACAAGGGCAAATCTTCTGACGGTTGTAGCCGTGCTTGGATGTCTTCCGGCATGTAAGAGTGCAGTAAACATGATTATGCTCATTCGTGCCAGGGGATGTTCTGAACAGGCATGCGAAAAAATAAAAGCATGTGAAGGCAGACTGATTGGAATGTATGATATGTATTTTACGTCTTATCAGAAAAATTTCCCGTTGAGTCATATGGTGGTCGATAAAAAGGTAATTCTTGGTTACACCGAGATTGAAAAAACAGATACCGATGCATGTGCGGAACATTTGCAGACCATGTTAAAGCAGGGCGGTTTCAAAGATTATACCGTTACAATCACCAGAGATATTCAGAAGTATTGTGAACAACTTAAAAACTTAAATCAGGAGGAAGGCGGAGAGCATCCGGAGAAAGAGGATGAGGTTCGAATTCTGCTGTATGATATTTCTTTATAGGAGTTTATTGGGATATGAAGGAGTATAAGATTTGCGAGAGGGAAGCAGGGCAGACATTAAATAAATTTTTACATAAATATATGCCGAAGGCTCCCTCTTCTTTTTTTTATAAAATGTTCCGCAAGAAAAATATTGTGCTGAACCATAAAAAGGTAGAGGGAAAAGAACTGCTTGTGGCAGGGGATGTGATTTCTTTTTTCCTTGCTGACGATACGATTCTTAATTTTCAGGATCAATCGGATGGGAAAAGAAATGAATATGAGCATGCATATCAGACCTTAAAAAACATTGAAGTGGTGTATGAAGACCAAAATGTTGTAATTGTGAACAAACCGTCGGGTGTGTTGACACAGAAGGCTGTTCCTGAGGATGATTCGCTGAATGAGTGGCTGATAGGCTATTTGCTTGCAAAAGGTGAGGTAACATCGGAAAGCCTTAAAACGTTCCGCCCATCCGTATTAAACCGTCTGGACCGAAATACTTACGGTCTTGTGATTGGCTCCAAGTCTTTGTTGGGAGCGCAAACGGTCAGTAAATGGATTCGGGAACGGTCTGTTCGAAAGTTTTATCGTCTAATTGTAAAGGGAAATGGATTAAAAGAAACAACAATCAAAGGTTATCTTTCTAAAGACACTGCAAAAAACCGTGTAACCATCTGCCGGGAACTGCCGCCACATACGAAGGCAGAAGATGTTTCACCGATTGAGACCAGATATTATCCTATTGAGGAATATCAGGAGATGAGTCTTGCAGAGGTGGAACTGATTACCGGGAAAACACATCAGATTCGTGCACATATGGCATCAATCGGGCATCCGCTGTTAGGAGATTATAAATATGGGGATAGCAGATGGAATGACTTTTACCGGAAGCAGTATGGAATTCAAAGTCAGTTGCTTGCTGCCTGCCGGCTGGAATTTCCGGAAACGGAAGGGGCACTTGCAGACCTGAGCAATCGTGTTGTTTCAATTCCGCTGCCTGACATATTTACACAAATATTAGAAAAAAATGAGGGAAAATAAATGTCTACATGGAATTCCAGAGGACTCCGTGGTTCGACACTGGAGGATTTGATAAACCGTACCAATGAAAAATATCTGGAAAATGGATTGGCGCTGATTCAGAAAATTCCGACACCAATTACGCCAATCAACATTGATAAGTCAACCAGACATATCACACTTGCATACTTTGAACAGAAAAGTACCGTGGACTATATCGGGGTAGTACAGGGGATTCCTGTCTGTTTTGATGCAAAGGAATGCGCGGTGGACCGGTTTGCCCTTCAGAATATACATGAACATCAGGTTGCATTTATGGAAAACTTCGAAAAACAGGGTGGAATTTCTTTTTTCCTGATTTATTACACGCATCGTGATGAATTTTATTATCTGCCTTATGAAATCTTTCGTTTTTTCTGGGACAGGGCGTTACAGGGAGGAAGAAAAAGCTTTTTGTATGAAGAAATGAACCCGGATTACCGGATTCCGAAGAAACATGGAGTGCTTGTTCCATATCTTGATATTCTTCAGAAAGATTTGGAAGAAAGAGATTCTATTTGACAAATGGAATTTCCTTTAGTATACTACGAATAGTTTTATATGGTAATTCGCTACCGAATTATCACGTTACTATATTAAAGTGAAAGGGAATCAGATGAAAAATATATTATTACATACTCCGGAAGGGGTAAGGGATATTTATGGAAATGAATTTGCAGGAAAGTTAAAAGCAGAAAAGGCAATTCAGGAAAAACTGAACGGTTATGGCTATGAGGATATTCAGACACCGACGTTTGAATTCTTTGATGTATTTTCGAAGGAAATTGGAACGACGCCATCGAATGAACTGTATAAATTTTTTGACAAAGAGGGAAACACGCTTGTGTTACGCCCGGACTTTACACCATCGATAGCCAGATGTGCAGCAAAGTATTATATGGATGAGTCTGCACCGATTCGTTTCTGCTATATGGGAAATACCTTTACAAATACGAACAATCTTCAGGGAAAGCTGAAGGAAGTAACCCAGATGGGTGCAGAACTGATGAATGATGGTTCCGTGGAAGCAGATGGTGAAATAATTGCTCTTGTTGTGGAGTCTTTATTAGCTGCCGGCTTGAAGGATTTTCAGGTCAGTATTGGAGAGGTGGAATACTTTAAGGGAATATGTGAAGAGTTTGGAATCCCGGAGGATACCGTGGATGATTTGCGTGAACTGATATCAAATAAAAATCTGTTTGGAGCAGAGGAGCTGCTTCGCGAACGTGGAATCACTGCGGAAGCCCGTGAAAAAATCAGTAAGATATCCGATTTGTTTGGTAATGTGGATACACTTGCGGAGGCTGAAAAACAGGTAAATAACAAGCGCTCTCAGAAAGCAATACAACGGCTTAAGGATTTATATGAAGTATTATGTTCTTACGGTGTTGCACGTTATGTATCATTTGACCTTGGAATGCTGAGTAAATATCATTATTATACCGGAGTGATTTTTAAAGTCTATACGTATGGTGTCGGAGATGCCATTGTAAAGGGTGGCCGTTATGATGAACTGCTTGGATACTTTGGAAAACAGGCACCGGCAATCGGATTTGTGGTTGTAATTGATGACCTTCTTCTTGCTTTGGAACGTCAGGATGGAACATATGAGGAAAAAGCAGAGGTTCAGAAGCTTTTTTATCAGAAAGAACATTATGAGGATGTATTAAAGCAGGCACAGGAACTGCGCAGGCAGGGAAAACGTGTTGCACTTATTCCGGAAAAAGACGGAGAACAGAAATAGGAAAGGGATAGAAGGTTATATCATGAGTGAAGACAGATATTTAACATTTGCGCTTGGAAAGGGCAGACTTGCAAATAAAACATTGGAAATGCTGGAACAAATCGGCATTACCTGTGAAGAAATGAAAGATAAAAATACCAGAAAACTGATTTTTGTCAATGAAGAATTGAAATTAAAATTTTTCCTCTCGAAGGGACCGGATGTACCGACGTATGTAGAGTATGGAGCAGCAGATATCGGTGTTGTCGGAAAGGATACTATTTTAGAAGAAAACAGACGGGTATATGAGGTGCTTGACCTGGGCTTTGGAAAATGCAGAATGTGTGTCTGTGGACCGGCATCAGCACGTGAACTGTTGCAGCATCATGAGAGAATTCGTGTTGCAAGCAAATATCCGGTCATAGCCAGAGATTATTTTTATAACAAAAAATATCAGACCGTCGATATTATCAAATTAAATGGTTCCGTAGAACTTGGTCCGATTGTCGGATTGTCCGATGTGATTGTAGATATTGTGGAAACCGGTTCTACATTAAAGGAGAACGGACTTGAGGTATTGGAAGAAATCTGTCCGCTTTCCGCACGAATGATTGTAAATCAGGTCAGCATGCAGATGGAAACGGAACGTATCAAGGATTTAATTTCCAAAATGAAACAATTATGTGAAAAACGGGAGGCATAAAGCAATGCGTATTGTGAAACTTACGGATGAAACAAAAAATAATTTATTGGAGAGTCTGTTAAAAAGAAGTCCTAACAGTTATTCTCAATATGAGAAAACCGTAAATGACATTATCGAAGATGTGCGTACGAGAAAGGATGAGGCTATTTTCGAGTACACGATGAAATTCGATAAATGTGAAATGAGTGCAGACAGAATCCGTGTAACAAAAGAAGAAATCCAGGAAGCTTATGAGCAGCTGGAAGATGACTTTGTTGCCACAATGAAACATTCTGCAGAAAACATTCGTAAATTTCATCAGAAACAGCTTCATAACAGCTGGATTGTTCCAGACGATAATGGCAGTATTCTGGGACAGAAAATTACGCCAATCTCCATTTCGGGAGTTTATGTTCCGGGTGGAAAAGCAGCTTATCCATCCAGCGTGTTAATGAATGTAATTCCTGCAAAGGTAGCAGGGGTTTCCAGAATCATTATGACAACACCACCTTCCGCAGACGGTAAGGTGAATCCGGGGACTCTCGTTGCGGCAGATATTGCAGGGGTGGATGAAATATACAAAGTAGGAGGCGCACAGGCCATTGCGGCAATGGCATTTGGAACACAGTCCATACCGAAAGTAGACAAAATCACAGGACCCGGTAATATTTTTGTTGCCCTGGCAAAGAAGGCATGTTTTGGTTATGTAAGCATTGACTCGATTGCAGGACCGAGCGAAATTCTTGTTCTTGCGGATGAAACTGCAAATCCGAGATTTGTTGCTGCGGATCTGCTTTCCCAGGCAGAGCATGATGAGATGGCAAGTGCCATTTTAATAACAACGAGCGAAGAACTGGCACAACAGGTTTCCAGGGAAGTGGATGCATTCACCAATGTTCTTTCCAGAAAAGAAATTATCTGCAAATCACTGGAGAATTATGGTTATATTTTTGTGGCAGAAAATATGGAGCAGGCAATTGATGCTGTCAATGAAATTGCATCCGAGCATCTTGAAATTTTGACGAAATCTCCGTATGAAGTCATGACAAAGGTAAAAAATGCCGGAGCTATTTTCCTTGGAGAGTATTCTTCCGAACCCTTGGGAGATTATTTTGCAGGACCGAATCATATTCTTCCGACAAACGGAACTGCAAGATTTTTCTCGCCGCTTAATGTCGATGATTTCCTGAAAAAAACGAGTATTATTTCTTATTCGAAAGATGCATTACAGGCAGTTCATAAGGAAATTGAACTTTTTGCAGAAAAAGAGGGATTGACCGCACATGCAAATTCGATTAAAGTTAGATTTGAAGAGAGCAAGTAAGAGGTGAAAATCATGGGGAGAAGTGCAAGCGTAAAAAGACAGACAAAAGAAACGGATATCAAGATTTCTTTGAACCTGGATGGAACCGGCAAATCAGAGATTTCTACCGGAATCGGATTCTTTGATCATATGCTGGAGGGATTTTCCAGACATGGTTTTTTTGATCTGGATGTTCTGGTAAAGGGAGATTTACATGTGGACGGACATCATACCGTGGAGGACACCGGTATTGTGCTTGGAAACGCCATAAAGGAAGCTTTAGGGGATAAGGTATCCATCAAGCGGTTTGGCTCCTGTATTTTACCAATGGACGATGCATTGTGCCTTTGTGCGGTTGATTTGGGAGGAAGACCGTATTTTAACTTTGATTGTACATTTCATGCACCGATGGTGGGAGAATTTGATACAGAGCTTGTCCGTGAGTTCTTTTACGCAGTGTCTTATACATCAGGAATGAATCTGCATATTAAAATGCTGGATGGAATCAATGCACACCATATGATTGAAGCAATTTTTAAGGCTTTTGCGAAAGCACTGGATGAGGCGTCTTCCAAGGACACAAGAATTACAGAGGTTTTAAGTACGAAAGGAAGCTTATAGATTTGATGAATACATATAAGAAATTCATACCATGTATCTACTTGAAAGAAGGAAAGGCGGTTGCCGGTTTTCAAAATAACACGGTATTAAGTGAAGAACCGGTAGAACTAGCCAAATATTATAGTGATTGTAATGCAGACGAACTGCTTGTATTTGATTTATCTTATGATGATGCGACTCATGAAGCAGCACTTGATGTTTTAAAGGAAATTTGTAATCAGGCAAATATTCCGGTAATCGGAGCAGGAAATGTAAAGCGTATGGAAGATATAAAAAAGCTTCTGTATGCCGGATGCATGAAAGCGGCATTAAATTACTCCAAAGAAGGAAATATTGAAATTACAAAAGAGGTTTCCGATAAATTTGGAAAAGAAAAAATTGTAGCATGTATCGCAGAAGCATCTGAAATTGAAAAGAACGGGGAAATCCTTTCCAGCTACGTGGATGAAGTTATTCTGGTTCATGAGAAGACGATTAAACAGGCTGTGGAAATCTGCAAGCTTCCGTTAATTGTTACTTTACCGGAAGTGTCACTTGATAAAATCATGGAGCTTCTGTCCTTTTCCTGTGTTATGGGTGTTACCGGTCCCGCCATCAATGAGAATGCGAAAGAATTAAATGATATCAAGGATTTGTGCGCAGAAAACGGAATAGAGGTACATACATTTGAACCGGAAATTCCGTGGGACGAACTGAAGAAAAACAGCGATGGACTTGTTCCGGTCGTGGTACAGGATTACAAAACGCAGGAAGTCCTGATGATGGCATACATGAATGAGGAAGCATATCGGAACACCTTAAAAAGCGGTCGTATGAACTACTTTAGCCGCAGCCGGCAGAGTCAGTGGCTGAAAGGGGAAACAAGCGGTCATTATCAGTATGTTATGGAAATGAAAGCTGACTGTGATAAGGACACGATTCTTGCAAAGGTTTCCCAGGTTGGAGCAGCATGCCATACCGGAAATTACAGTTGCTTTTTTAATGAAATTATGAAAAAAGAATATACGGAGTCAAATCCATTGCTTGTTTTTGAATCTGTGTTAAATGTCATTAAAGACAGAAAGGTTCATCCGAAGGAAGGCTCCTATACCAATTATCTGTTTGATAAAGGAATTGATAAGATTCTCAAAAAGCTTGGAGAAGAGGCAACTGAAATTGTAATTGCAGCCAAAAATCCAAATGCAAATGAAATCAAGTATGAAATTGCAGACTTTCTTTACCATATGATGGTATTAATGGTAGAGAGGGGCGTTACATGGGAAGAAATTACGGAAGAGCTTGATAAGAGATAGTATTTTTTCTGCTTCATTGTCATATGTATAAGAGAAAAAACATATGGGACAATGGGTAGAGATGAATACAGAGAAAAAGTTGGAGTTGTTACGGGAAATTCGGATGGAAAGTCAGAAAAATCATCAACTGATGGAAGACCGACAACGAATTTTAGGAATACCGGTAAAGTCATCCATGGAAAGTACACATAGTAGAGAATCCTGTGTTCCCTCGACTGGATTTCGAGGACTACGTTTTCGTATTTTAGGTGCACTTTGCTTATTGGGTGGCTTTGTTGTTTTTCAAAAGATGGATATGCAGTACCGGGGAATTGATGCAGCGCGTGTGATTGATGAAATTACACGAACCGTTTCCGTGGAACAGCTTATCAATAATGGAAGGATTATGTATTTCAATGAGGAAGCTGGCGTTAAGTGACGATATTCTGATGCAGGTGGAAAAGCCTGCACGCTATATCGGAAATGAAGTAAATGCAATAATGAAAAATCCGGAAGAGGTAAAAGTCCGTTTTGCCATGTGCTTTCCGGATGTGTATGAAATCGGGATGTCGCATCTGGGAATCCAGATTATTTATGATATGCTGAATTCTTTTTCTGATGTATGGTGTGAACGTGTTTATTCTCCATGGGTGGATTTGGATAAAATTATGCGTGAAAAGAATATCCCACTGTTTGCACTGGAATCCCAGGATAACATTAAAGATTTTGATTTTTTGGGCATTACCATTCAATTTGAAATGTGTTATACCAATATATTACAGATATTGGATTTGTCCGGAATACCGCTGCTTGCAAAAGACCGTGGTAATGATGACCCGATTGTAATTGGCGGTGGTCCCTGTACTTATAATCCGGAACCGATTTGTGACTTCTTTGATTTGTTTTACATTGGAGAAGGGGAAACACGTTACCGGGAACTTCTGGATTTGTATGAGCAATGCAGGGAGCAGGGAAAATCCAGAAAGGAATTTCTGGTTCTTGTAGCAAAAATTCCGGGGATGTATGTTCCGTCACTCTATGAAGTCGAGTATTTTGAAGATGGCACCATCAAAGGACGCAGGGCACTTGCAGAGGGGATTCCCGAGACGATAGAGAAGGAACTCGTTAAGGATGTTTCCGATACCTTTTATCCGGAAAAACAGGTCGTTCCGTTTATTAAAGTAACCCAGGACCGTGTGGTTCTGGAAATTCAAAGAGGATGTATCCGTGGATGCCGTTTCTGTCAGGCAGGACAGTTATATCGTCCGGTACGGGAAAGAAGTCTGGAGTATCTGGAAGATAAGGCAATAAAACTGCTTGACAGCACCGGACATGAAGAAATTTCCTTAAGCTCTTTAAGTTCCAGTGATTATTCCAAGCTTCCGGAATTACTTGATTTTCTGATGAAGGAATGCGAGGAGCGTAAGGTCAATATTTCGCTTCCTTCGCTTCGAATTGATGCTTTTTCACTTGACGTCATGAATAAGGTTCAGGATGTCAAGAAGAGTAGTCTGACCTTTGCACCGGAAGCAGGAAGCCAGCGACTTAGAAATGTAATAAATAAGGGACTTACCGAAGAAGTGATTTTACATGGAGCACATCTTGCTTTTGAGGGCGGATGGACAAGAGTAAAGCTTTACTTTATGCTGGGACTTCCGTTTGAAACCGAGGACGATATCCGTGGAATTGCGGAATTGTGTAATAAAATTGCAGCTGAATTCTATGAAACGGTTCCTAAGGAAAAGAGAAACGGACGGGTACAGATCGTGGCAAGTACATCATTTTTTATTCCGAAACCGTTTACACCGTTTCAGTGGGCACCACAATGTACGAAGGAACAGTTTCTGGACAAGGCTTACTTGACAAGAACCTCCATTATAAGCCAATTAAACCAGAAGAGCATTAAGTATAACTGGCATGAAGCAGATGTGAGTGTTCTGGAAAGCGTTATGGCACGAGGCGACAGACGTCTGAATGAAGTGGTGCTGCGTGCGTATAAAAAGGGTTGTATTTATGATGCATGGAGTGAATATTATCATCATGATGTATGGCTTGAAACATTTGAAGAATGTGGAATTGACCCAGACTTTTATACAACGCGTGAGCGGAGTGAAGATGAAATTTTTCCATGGGACTTTATTGATTGCGGTGTGACAAAAGCGTTTCTTCTCAGGGAATGGAAAAATGCGCAAAAAGAGATGGTTACTCCAAACTGTAAACAGCAATGTAATGGATGTGGAGCTGCAAAGTATGGATGTGGCATCTGCTTTGAAGATAGAAAGTCTCCTGCAAAGGAGGAAATGTAAGGATGAGAGTTCGAATAAAATTTTCCAAATACGGTCCGGTCCGTTTTATCGGGCATCTGGATGTGATGCGTTATTTTCAAAAAGCGATTCGTCGTGCAAAAATAGATATTGCTTATTCCGAGGGTTTTTCCCCTCATCAGAAAATGTCTTTCGCGGCACCCTTATCGGTGGGACATACCAGCAATGGAGAATATTTTGATATAGAAGTAAATCGTTTCGAATCAACGGAGCAGCTGAAAAAAGATCTGCAAAGTGTTATGGTGGATGGTGTGGATATTCTTGATGTCATAGTGCTTCCTGATGATGCAGGAAATGCAATGGCAAGTGTTGTCGCAGCGTCCTATTATGTAACGATTGACGAGAGTATTTCTTTGCCGGAACATTTTTATGAAAATCTGCTGGAATTCTATAAGCAACCGGAGATTATGGTCGAAAAAGAAACAAAACGCGGGCATCGGGAAATTAATCTGAAAGAAAGCATTTATGAGCTGGAGATACGGGAAGACAGCCTGCAAAAAGCAGATGAAGAGAAAAAAAGGCGTATTTATATGAAGCTCAATGCAAGCAGCGGCGGAAACATAAAGCCATCGTTTGTGCTGGAATGCTTCTGTCAATCCATAAATTACGAACTGCCGCCATTTAGCTTTAAAGTACATCGGATAGAAACATATCAGGAGATAGAAGGGAAGCTTCAGCCTTTATTATGGGAAAAGTAGTTATTACAGAAATTAAAAATTCCATATTAATCACCTTGATAGGAAAAACACAACCGGAAGCGTTCCAGGTATTTCCGAAACCGTCGGAAAATGATATCGTTGGAAATATTTATGTTGGACGGGTACAGGAAGTTGTAAAAGGAATCAATGCAGCATTTGTATCGATTGCATCCGGAAAGAATGTATTTTTACCTTTAAAGAAGGATAAGCCGGTTTATTTGCTGAATCGTGATTTTGAGGGTATGTTGAAGCAGGGAGATGAACTGTTGGTACAGATTGACCGAATGGGTCATGACAAGAAACTACCTGCTGCAGTAAACAAAAGCATAGACTTGGTTGGTCAATATGTGATTTGCCATCTTTATGGGAATGGATTTTCCTATTCCAATAAGCTTTCGAAAGAGAAGAAAAAAGAAGTAAAAGAAGAATTATCAAAGCATCCGGTGGAAGGTCGCCGGGAATTTGGTTTTACTATAAGAACAAATGTAGAGCAGCTTTCAGAATTTTCACCTGTTTTAACGGAAATGGAAAAGTTTGTTTCCGTAGCAAAAATAATAAAGGAAACTGCGGCGTATCGAAATGTTTATTCCTGTGTATATCATGCGAAACCGGAATATTTAACTTATATAGAAGGAATTCCACAGGAGAGCTACGAAAAGATTATTACGGAAAAGGAAGGGTATTATCAGGAACTGCTGGAAAACTTCCCGGCAGAAAGAATCCAGTTTTATCAGGATCCGGAATATCCATTGGAAAAATTATATTCCCTGAAAACACATTTGCAGCAGGCACTAGAGAAACATGTATGGCTTCCGGGAGGTGGTTTCCTTATTATTGAACCGACAGAAGCCATGACAGTAATTGACGTAAATTCGGGAAAGGGCAGCAATCAAAAAGGAAAGAATAAAGAGCAGGTTGCATATCAGACGAATCTCGAAGCAGCACGTGAAATTGCACGACAACTCAGACTGCGGAATTGTATGGGAATGATTATGGTTGATTTTATCAATATGGAAGAACCGGATCATAAGACAGAGCTTTTGCAGACATTGGATGCTTATTTGCAGGAAGACAGGTGCAGATGCCGTGTCGTTGATATGACGGTACTTGGAATTGTTGAAATTACCAGAAAAAAATTTAATAAACCATTAAAAGAATTACTTGACATAAACGATATTTGATGTTATTTTGGTTAAGTATGCCGCATAACGAGGTAGAAGTATGTCATTTTTTAGACAGCACCGTAGTTAGCGAGTAAACCATTTATTGGTTAGTATAGGAGGTGCCATATGTACGCAATCATTGCAACAGGTGGAAAGCAGTACAAAGTTTCCGAAGGAGATATCATCAAAGTTGAAAAGCTTGATGCGGAAGCAGGAGCTACTGTAACATTTGACCAGGTTATCGCAGTAAGTGATAAAGAGCTTAAGGTTGCCGGAGATGTAGCAAATGCCAGCGTAACTGCAACTGTTATGGAACAGGGCAGACATCGCAAGGTTATTGTTTATAAGTATAAGAGAAAATCCGGTTATCATAAGAAAAACGGTCATAGACAAGCATACACACAGGTTAAGATTGATAAGATTAACGCATAGTATGCATAGAATGGAGTAATATGACAAAAATCATCATATTACAATCCAAAACCGGGGAATATCAAGGTTTTTTATGCGACGGACATGCGGGATATGCAGATTATGGAAATGATATAGTCTGTGCCGCAATTTCCATGCTGGTAATTAATACCATTAATTCGCTGGAGCAATTCACGGATATAAAATTGGAAATTAACAATAATGAAAAAAAGGGACAGATATCCTGTACATTTCATTCAAAACCGGATGCAGATGCAAAGCTTTTGATGGATTCCATGGTATTGGGATTACAAGGTGTCGTACAAGAGTACGGTAAGAAGTATTGTGAACTTAAATTTAAGGAGGTGTAGACCATGTTAAAGATGAACCTTCAATTTTTCGCTCATAAAAAGGGAGTTGGTTCTACTAAGAACGGTAGAGATTCCGAGTCCAAGAGATTGGGTGCAAAAAGAGCTGACGGACAATTTGTGAAAGCTGGTAACATTTTATACAGACAGCGTGGAACAAAAATTCATCCTGGTATTAATGTAGGCCGTGGTGGTGATGATACACTGTTTGCTTTAGTGGATGGAGTACTTAGATTCGAAAGAAAAGGAAGAGATAAGAAACAGGCTTCCGTTTATCCTGTAGAGAAATAGTACGAAGGTTGAAAGGCTTCAAACTTTATTTGTTTGAAGCCTTTTTTAATCAGATGTTTTTCTTTTGTTAATGAGGTGACAAAAATGTTTGCAGATCGAGCAAAAATTATTGTAAGAAGTGGAAAAGGCGGAGATGGACATGTTTCATTCCGCAGAGAGAAATATGTACCTGCCGGAGGTCCTGACGGTGGTGATGGAGGACATGGCGGAAGTGTGATTCTGGAAGTGGATGATGGATTGAATACACTTACGGATTATCGTCATGTACGTAAATATCATGCAGAAGATGGTGAAAATGGCGGAAAGCGTAATTGCAGGGGAAAGAATGGTGAAGATATCATTCTGAAAATGCCGGAAGGAACTGTCGTTAAGGAGGCAGTTACCGGTAAGGTGATTACGGATTTGTCCGGTGAAAACCGTCGCTTTGTTCTGCTGGAGGGTGGCCGTGGCGGAAACGGAAACCAGCATTATGCAACAAGTACCATGCAGGCACCTAAATATGCGCAGCCGGGACAACCTGCCAGAGAAATGGAATTGCTGCTTGAATTAAAAGTAATTGCAGATGTGGGACTTGTGGGATTCCCGAACGTTGGAAAATCAACATTTCTTACAAAGGTATCAAATGCCAGACCGAAGATTGCAAACTATCATTTTACAACGTTGAATCCGCATCTTGGCGTGGTAGATCTGGAAGATGCCAAGGGGTTTGTCATTGCGGATATTCCGGGTCTGATTGAAGGTGCTTCGGAAGGCGTTGGTCTTGGATTTGAGTTTTTGCGGCATATTGAAAGAACAAAGGTGATTATTCATATTGTTGATGCGGCATCTACCGAAGGTAGAAATCCCATTGATGATATTTATGCAATAAATAAAGAACTGGAAAATTATAATCCGGAAATTGCAGCAAGACCACAGGTAATTGCTGCTAATAAAGTTGATATGATTTTTGAAGATGGCAGCGAGAATCCGGTTGATTTATTAAAGAAAGAATTTGAACCAAAAGGCATTAAGGTTTTCCCAATTTCTGCAATTAACGGTGCAGGGATTCGTGAACTGTTATATGAGGTGCGTCATATGCTGGATGGAATTGACGAGAAACCGATTGTCTTTGAACAGGAATTTTTCCCGGAATATATGATTTCAGACAGTGATGAGCCGTATACGGTGATCTATGATGAAGAAAATGATGAATATGTTGTAGAAGGACCGCGCATCGAAAAAATGCTGGGTTATACCAATCTTGAGTCAGAAAAAGGCTTTACATTCTTCCAGAATTTCCTTAAAATGAATGGGATTCTGGAGCAGCTGGAAGAACTTGGAATTCAGGAAGGTGATACCGTGCGTATGTACGGACTTTCTTTTGACTATTATAAATAGGAGGATATTATTCCAATGACAAGTAAGCAACGTGCATATTTAAAGGGACTTGCAATGAACATTGAACCGGTTTTTCAGATAGGAAAATCGGGATTGACACCGGAAGTTACCGAAGCGGTTCATGAAGCATTCAACAAACGGGAGCTGATTAAACTTGCAGTTCTCAAAAACTGTATGGAAGATGCCGGAGAGATGGCAGCAATTCTTGCAGAACGTACCGGTTCCTGTGTGGTACAGGTGATTGGAAAGAAGATTGTTTTATATAAAGAAAATAAAGACCACAAGAAAATTGAACTGCCAAGATAAGATGATGGAAAGAACAGAAGCAAAAAGAAAAATCGGAATATTGGGCGGCACCTTTAATCCAATTCATAACGGACATCTTCAGATTGCACAGCAGGCAAAAGACTATTTGTCATTGGATGAAATGTTTCTTATGCCAAGTGGGAATTCCTATATGAAAAAGGCATCTGAAATTCTTTCGGGAGAAATACGCTCTGAAATGGTGCAACTGGCTGTCGAAGAGTATGAGGGAATGTATTTGTCTAAAATGGAGGTAAACCGTTCCGGAGCTACTTATACTTATGAAACATTGCAGTTGCTTCACCAACAATATCCGGAAACAGAATTTTATTTTCTGGTTGGTGGAGACAGTCTGTTCTCCATATCAAACTGGAAAAATCCGGATATGATTTTCCAACACTGTACCCTTGTGGTAGCCACAAGAGACGATAAAACAAGCGATTGCCTGAAGCAGCAGATGGCAATGCTGAAAAGGGAGTTTCAGGCAGAAATTATTTTACTGCCGGAACACTTAATTACGATATCTTCATCGGATATTCGTGAAAGAATAAAAAAAGGACAAAGCATTGAAGGTCTGGTTCCGCCGAAAGTGGATGAGTATATTCGGAAGAACCGTTTGTATGAATAGATTACGGGAGGCGTCAAAGTGAAAACAGCCGATATAAAAAAAGTAAGAAAAAAAATGGAAAAAATCATGGATGCGCACCGGTTTGAGCATACACTTGGAGTTACGTACACGGCAGCGTGTCTGGCGATGCGCTATAATGTGGACATTGTAAAAGCGCAGATGGCAGGATTGCTCCACGACTGTGCAAAGTGCATGACGAATGAAAAAAGAATTTCGATTTGTAAGAAACATAATATACAGATGAACTCTGCCGAAATCGAAAATCCATTGCTACTGCATGCCAAGGTTGGAAGTTATATTGCAATGGAAGAATTTAACATTCATGATGAAGATATTATCAATGCCATTTTGAATCATACAACCGGTAGACCGGCGATGACGATGCTGGAAAAAATTATTTATATTGCAGATTATATTGAACCCGGGCGGAAGCAGGCACCAAATCTGGCAGAAATCCGTAAGGTTTCATTTCTTGATTTAGATAAAGCACTGCTGATGATTTTAGAGGATACTCTGGAATATTTAAAGAGCACAAATAATACCGTGGATCCGATGACGCAGAAAACGTATGACTATTATTGCAATCATAAATCCGATGAAGGAGGAAATACGAATGGGTAAATTATCAATCGAAGAAATCAGACAGATGGCGGGAATCGCAATTTCCGCATTGGAAGATAAAAAAGCAGAAGATATCCGTGTCATTGATATCAGTGAAGTTTCTGTATTGGCAGATTATTTTATTATTGCAAGCGGTAGTAACCGGAATCAATTACAGGCGCTGAGCGATGAAGTGGAAGAACGGCTTGGACGAAAGGGATATCCACCGAAACAAATTGAAGGTTATGAGGGCGCAAGCTGGATACTTCTTGATTTCGGAGATATTATTGTGCATTTATTTGATCAGGAAAACCGTATTTTTTATGATTTGGAACGTATCTGGCGTGATGGAAAACAGATAGATGCAGAAGAATTGAAAGAAAACCAATAAACGATAGAACGGTATGTAAGGAGTTTGCGTGATGCAAACTCCTTTTTGGATGTTATGCTTCTCCATTTGTCTTTCCGCCGGCATACATATAGAATGTAATAAGGTAAAGACCACTAAGACCAACAAGTGCATAGATGATTCTGGATACCCAGGACATATTACCGAAGATAAATGCAACAAGGTCAAACGAAAAAAATCCAATTAATCCCCAGTTTATGGCACCAATAATTGCTATGGTTAAAGCAGTACAATCTAAAGCTTTATTTTTCATGTTTTCAATACCTCCTTTCATTCAATGTATATTTTTTCCCATTTTTGTATATTTATAATTGACAATAATAGGAATTTGAGATAGTATAACAAATAATAAAAATTTTCCATGTTTTTTGATAAAAAAATATATGGAGAATAAAATAAGGAGGACATAGTTATGAAAAAATTATTAAGCTTAGCACTTGTTGCTGCAATGACAATGTCACTTCTTGCAGGTTGTGCAGGAAGCGGTAACGCAGACAACACAGACACAAACGCTGCTACTGAAGATGCAGCTACTGAAACTGCAGCAGCAGATGGTGAAACCTTTAAGATTGGTGGAATCGGACCTATCACAGGTGGAGCAGCAGTTTATGGTATTGCAGTAAAGAACGGTGCAGAACTTGCAATTAAAGAAATTAATGAGGCTGGCGGTATTAACGGATATCAGATTGAATATAATTTCCAGGATGACGAACTTGATAACGAAAAATCTGTTAATGCATACAATTCTTTGAAGGATTGGGGCATGAATATGTTGGTTGGTTCTGTAACAAGCGGATGTTGTATCGCAGTTGCTGCGGAATCCAAAAACGATAATATGTTCCAGATTACACCTTCAGGTTCTTCTGTTGATTGTATCAACGGTAACGAAAATGTATTCCAGGTTTGCTTTACAGACCCGAACCAGGGTGTTGGTGCAGCACAGTACATTGGCGAAAATAATGTAGCATCCAAGGTTGCAATTATTTATGACAGCTCTGATGTATATTCTTCCGGTATCTATGCAAAATTCGTAGAAGAAGCTGCAAACCAGAACTTTGAAATCGTATCTACAGAATCCTTTACTGCAGATAATAAGACAGATTTCTCTGTACAGTTGGCAAAGGCTCAGGAAGCAGATGCAGACCTTGTATTCCTTCCAATTTACTATACAGAAGCTTCTCTGATTCTTAAGCAGGCAGATTCTATGGGATATGCTCCTAAGTTCTTCGGATGTGACGGATTAGATGGTATCCTTGGTGTTGAAAACTTTGATGCATCTTTAGCTGAAGGCGTAATGCTTTTAACTCCTTTCGCAGCTGATGCAGAAGATGAAGCAACCAAGAGCTTTGTAAGTGCATATGAAGCAGCTTATGGCGATACACCGAACCAGTTTGCAGCAGATGCTTATGATGCAGTATATGTAATCAAGGCTGCAGCAGAAAAGAGTGGTGTAACACCTGCTGATGGCGTATCAGGAATCTGTGATAAGATGAAAGCAGCAATGACAGAAATTACCGTAGACGGTCTTACAGGTGCAGGCATGAGCTGGGCAGCTGATGGTACTGTAAATAAGGCGCCTAAGGCTATGGAAATTAAGAATGGTGCTTATTCCTTAATTCAGTAATTGATATGATTTTTTGAAATCCAAAGAGGGATGTCAGATGACATCTCTCTTTTTGCTTTATGGGAAATATAGACTTGCAATGTAGTAGCATAATTTGATATAATATTTTGGATGTTTTTACAGATTATACTTGTATACTTACAGGTTGAGAAAGGACATGGTTTTGTCATGAGTTTTATTTCTTATTTGATTAACGGAATTAGTTTGGGAAGCGTATATGCAATCATTGCATTAGGTTATACCATGGTTTATGGTATTGCGAAAATGCTGAACTTCGCGCATGGTGATGTCATTATGATTGGTGCATTTACGGTTTTCGCAGCAGTAAGTATGGCTGGACTTCCTCCAATGGTAGGAATTCTGCTTGCCATTATTTTCTGTACGGTACTTGGTATTGCGATTGAAGCTATTGCATATCGTCCGTTGCGTCAGGCATCTTCTTCCCTTGTTGTGTTGATTACAGCGATTGGCGTAAGTTATTTTCTTCAAAATGTAGCATTGCTGATTTTTGGAGCAAATACAAAGGCATTTACTTCAGTAGTAAATATTCCGTCGCTTTCATTAGCAGGAGGAAAGATTACAATTACCGGAGAAACCATTGTTACCATTATCTCCTGTATTATTATCATGGTCTGTCTTACTCTGTTTGTTAATAAAACAAAGGCAGGACAGGCAATGCTGGCGGTTTCAGAAGATAAGGGAGCAGCTCAGCTTATGGGAATCAATGTAAATGCGACAATATCATTAACATTTGCGATTGGTTCTGCACTTGCAGCAATCGCCGGTGTGCTTTTGTGTTCCTCTTATCCGGCACTGACACCATATACAGGTTCTATGCCAGGTATTAAGGCATTCGTTGCCGCAGTATTTGGAGGAATCGGATCAATTCCGGGAGCGTTCATTGGTGGTATTATTCTTGGAATTATTGAAATATTAAGTAAAGCTTATATTTCATCCCAGCTTTCCGATGCAATTGTATTTTTAGTCCTGATTATTGTTCTTCTTGTGAAACCAACCGGTATTCTTGGCAAGAAGATTCAGGAAAAGGTTTAAGGAGGGCATAGGATAATGAAAATGACAAAAAATCTTCGGGATAATCTGATTACCTATGGAATTGTAATTGTTGCATTCGTAATTGTTCAAATTATGATATCAACCGGAAATATTTCCAGTTTGATGAAGGGACTTCTTGTACCGCTTTGTGTATATGTAATCATGGCAGTATCCTTAAATCTTACCGTTGGTATTCTTGGTGAATTGAGCCTTGGTCATGCAGGCTTTATGTGCGTGGGAGCATTTTCCGGAGCATTTTTCTCAAAATGTATGGAAAACGTTATTACGGTTGGTCCGGTTCGGTTTATACTTGCAATTTTAGTTGGGGCAATTGTTACCGGTCTTATTGGATTTTTGATTGGTATGCCGGTATTACGTTTAAATGGCGACTACCTTGCAATTGTTACACTTGCATTTGGTGAAATCATAAAGAATATTATTAATGTTATTTATATTGGAAAAGATTCTAAGGGATTTCATTTTTCAATGAAAGATGCGGTTTCTCTCAATATGGAACCAGATGGACAGATTATTATTAATGGTGCGCAGGGAATTACCGGTACACCGAAGGATTCCAATTTTATCATAGGATTTGTTTTGATTCTGATTACGCTTTTCATTGTTCTGAATCTGATTCAGTCGAGAGATGGACGTGCAATCATGTCAATTCGTGATAACTTAATTGCAGCAGAATCTGTTGGAATTAATATTACAAAATATAAGCTGATGGCATTTTCTATTTCCGCAGCACTTGCCGGTATTGGTGGTGTGTTATATGCACACAACTTAAGCAGTCTGATGGCTACACCAAAGAACTTTGGCTATAATATGTCGATTACGATTCTTGTATTTGTTGTATTAGGCGGAATAGGTAATATCAGAGGCTCCATTATTGCTGCAGTGATTTTGACACTGTTGCCGGAGCTGCTTCGTGGATTAAACGATTATCGTATGTTAATTTATGCAATTGTATTAATCTTAATGATGTTGTTTAACTGGAGTCCGAAGCTTGTAAACTTCCGCAAAAAGTATGCTCCTAAAAATTTATTTCAGAAGAAAACAAAGGAGGTAAAATAACATGTCCGCATTATTAGACGTAAAGAATTTAAGTATTTCCTTTGGTGGTCTTCATGCAGTAGATGATTTTAATATTTCCATTAAAAAGGGAGAGTTATATGGCCTGATTGGACCAAATGGTGCCGGTAAAACAACCGTATTCAATCTTCTGACCGGTGTATATAAACCGAATGAAGGAATTATTACACTAGATGGTGTTGATATTACCGGGTTAAAGACGATTGATATCAATAAAGCAGGAATTGCCAGAACATTTCAGAATATCCGTCTGTTTAAGGACTTGTCGGTAAAAGATAATGTTAAGGTTGGACTTCACAATCATCATAAGTATTCTACCATTGAGGGAATTCTTCGATTACCCAGATATTTTAAGGTAGAAAAGGAAATGAATGAGCGTGCTATGGAGCTGCTGAAGGTGTTTGATTTAGATGGCGAAGCCGATTATCTTGCAGCAAATCTTCCTTATGGAAAACAGCGTAAGCTTGAAATTGCAAGAGCATTGGCAACAGAACCGAAGCTTTTGCTTCTGGATGAGCCGGCGGCCGGTATGAATCCGAATGAAACAAAGGAATTGATGGAAACCATTCGTTTTGTGCGTGATAATTTTGATATGACAATTTTGTTAATTGAGCATGATATGAAGCTGGTATCTGGAATATGCGAAGAACTGACCGTATTGAATTTTGGACGTGTTCTTGCGCAGGGTGAAACAAGTGCAGTTCTGAATAATCCAGAAGTTATTACTGCATATCTTGGGGAATAAACAGGAGGATATTGGCGATGGCAATGTTGGAAATTAATGATTTGGAAGTATATTATGGTGTAATACAGGCAATCAAGGGGATATCCTTTGAGGTAAACGAGGGCGAGGTTATCGCATTGATTGGTGCAAATGGTGCAGGAAAGACGACGATTTTGCATACGATTACCGGATTGCTGGAGGCACGCAAGGGTAACGTTGTTTTTGAGGGAAAAGATATTACAAAAGTACCCGCTCATAAAATTGTTTCCATGGGAATGGCTCATGTACCGGAAGGTAGAAGAGTATTTGCAAATCTTTCGGTATTACAGAACCTTAAAATGGGTGCTTATACCCGGAAAGATAAGAATGAAATTGAAGAAACCCTTCAATCCATTTATAAACGTTTTCCACGTCTGGAGGAACGTCAGAACCAGATGGCCGGAACATTAAGTGGTGGTGAGCAGCAGATGCTTGCCATGGGACGTGCGTTAATGTCACATCCTAAAATTATTTTGATGGATGAACCGTCTATGGGATTATCTCCGATTTTTGTAAATGAAATATTTGATATTATTAAAAGTGTCAGTGCAAGTGGAACAACGGTTTTACTGGTAGAACAGAATGCAAAGAAGGCATTGTCGATTGCAGACAGAGCATATGTATTGGAAACAGGTAAAATTGTTCTGGAAGGTAATGCAACAGACCTGTTAAATAATGATTCTATTAAAAAGGCATATTTGGGTGAATAAAAATAGAATATAGCAAACACTAGGAGGGTTCAGAAGATGGATAAAAACATTGTAATTACGATTGCAAGGCAATATGGAAGTGGTGGCCGTACCATTGCTCAGATGCTGTCAGAAAAGCTTGGAATTCATTATTATGATAAGGAATTATTGAAGCTGGCATCAGAAGACAGTGGAATCAATGAAGACTTGTTCCGAAATGCAGATGAGAACATTAAGGCTACAAAGCTTTTTAAAATTGCTCATAGCGTTTATAAGGGAGAATTAATCCCACCGGAAAGCGATGATTTTACCTCGACAGAAAATCTTTTCAATTATCAGGCAAAAATCATTAAGAAGCTTGCAGAGCAGGATGAGCCTTGTATTATTGTTGGTCGTTGCGCAGAATACGTATTAAGAGATTATGATAATGTATTGAGTGTATTTATCCATGCGCCTCATGAATATTGCCTGGAACAGGCTGCAAAGAAGCACAGTATGGGTTCAAAAGAACTGGAACGTCTTGTTCAGAAGATTGATAAGCATAGAGCAGATTATCATAAGTACTATACGGGAATGGACTGGACAGATGCAAGAAATTATGATTTATGTCTGGACAGCTCCAAGCTTGGATTTGATCGTTGTGTAGAGGAAATTATTTCCTACATAAATGTACGTTTTAACTAAAAAGATATGGATTGTCTATAATAATAGAAGAAACACTGGATAAGCAGATTGCTGCATCATCCGGTGTTTCTTTTTGTTTCAGACTTATATTTACATTGAAAATTACATTCTTCGAAATACTCCAAACACTTTTCCAAGTATCTGGCAGTCATTAACAATAATGGGGTCCATATCATCATTCTCAGGCTGTAAGCGAATGTGACCGTCTTCTTTATAAAAAGTCTTAACTGTAGCAGAATCATCAATTAAAGCAACAACGGTGTCCCCATTGTGAGCGGTGTTGCAGCAGTTTACAAAAATCTGGTCACCACTGAAAATTCCAACGTTAATCATGGAGTCGCCTTTTACGTTAAGTACAAAGGATTCTCCGTGAGGAACCATTTCAGCAGGAATCGGGAAATAACTTTCGATATTCTGTTCGGCAAGAATAGGAGTTCCTGCGGCTACCTGGCCAACAACCGGAAGACTGACCATTTCGGTACGTACCATCTGAAAATTATCATCACAGATTTCAATGGCACGTGGTTTTGTGGGGTCACGTCTTATGTATCCATTTTTCTCTAATGTTTCCAAATGAGAATGAACAGAGGAAGTAGAACGGAGATTTACGGCTTCGCAAATTTCACGTACTGCAGGCGGATATCCGCGTTTTAAGATTTCTTCTTTAATATAATCTAATATTTCCTGTTGCTTCGAACTGATTTTACCGTATCCCATGGAATACCTCCTCATATAGTTTTTAAAAAGTACATAGGTGTTTGCAAAACTCAAATACTTTTTTGGGGAATATGCAGGCAGTCTTTCTTCTCAAGTCCCATATGCCAGGCACTTCCATGAGCCTCAGAGATAAAAAACGTGTTCAGCATACCTCTTGCTAAAAAAAGTATATCATATGGTATTGGAAAAAGCAAACATATATTCCGAAAAAATGTTCGATTATTTTCGGAAAAAGTATTGACTTTCGAATATCTGTTCGGTATAATCAGAACATAAAGAACAAATGTTCACAACAAACGTTCTGGATAAGAGATTGTTGTATTAAGTGATTTACGAGAGAGGAAAAGAAAATGAATGCAGTTGTCAGCGAAAGAAGAATCCGTAATAATCGAATCCGTAGAATGAGAGAGCTTCAGAGGAATTTATTTTTTGCAGTATTTACTGTTGCATTGGTATTGATTTGTTCGATGATTTTCTTTTCTGTAAAGACGAAAGCACAGGGCAAAGAAGAAACAATCTTATATAAATATTATACAAGTATTGTGGTAGAGCGTGGAGATACTCTTTGGGACTATGCAGAAGAGTATGCAGTTCCTGAGAAATATACCAGTAAACAGAGCTATATTGATGAAGTCTGCCGTATGAATGCAATTATGGATGAACAGATTACAGCAGGACAACACCTTTTATTACCTTATTACAGTTCTGATTTTGTAGAATAGTAGTTATGTACGTATGAAGGACAATATAGCATTTATTACTGATTTTCCCGCAGATGAACTGCTTTTGCAGCCATACGTCTTCTGGAATCTTCCTGAGCCGCATAATGTTTTCGCGTTGTATTAACATCTTTATGTCCAAGAACATCTGCCACCAGGTAAATATCCCCGGTTTCCTGATATAATGCAGTACCATAAGTGCTCCGCAGCTTATGCGGAGTGATTTTTTTCAGATTTGTAACTTTGGAAGCATATTTCTTAACCAGATTTTCTACTGCACGCACAGTAATTCGACGATTCTGGATAGAAAGAAATAATGCGTTTTCGTGTCCTTCCAATGGAATCATATGAATTCGTTTTTCCATATAATCATGAAGAGCCTCAGCAACTTCATCTCCAAAGTACACAACCGTTTCATATCCACCTTTTCGGCGAATCTTAATTCCGTTATTTTTAAAATCAACATCATGAATATCAAGTCCGACACATTCCGATACACGAATACCGGTTCCAAGCAGAAGAGTAAGCATGGCAACATCACGAAGTTTTGTTTTCTGATGATAACGCAACTCATTTTTCGTCAGTTTATCACCATCTTCCACCTGATCCAGCAGAATGGCAACTTCATCTGCATCAAGACGTATAATTTCTTTTTCGTGAATCTTTGGAAGCGGAACTAATGCTGCAGGATTTGTCTGAATTAATTCCGAAGTGAAATAGTAGTTGTAGAAGCTTTTCAGTGCAGAAAGTTTCCTTTTTTTGCCACGTTCATCATTTGTAATTTCACGTTCTTCTTTTTTATAATACGAGATGTAATCCATGTATTCTTCAATGTCTTCCCGTGTGATTTTATCTAAAACAGATAATGGGAACTCCGTTATTTCCATTTGATGACAAACACTGTTATTTTCATGCAGATATTCAAAGAAAACCCGGATATCATATGCGTAAGCAAGACGTGTCCGGGAGGAGGTATAGTCCTGGATACCTCGGAAAAACTGCTTGCAAAAGGCAGGAAGTGTGGCAACAACCTCACGCATTTTTAAGGTGTTTATATTATTCTGTTCATCATGATAATTTTTGTTCTTTTCCATATGACTCCATACCATTCTGTATTGCTGTAAACATGCGCTCTTTCACACCAGGATTTTCCTGATTTAAATGCCGGAGCAGTTCTTTTACATATTCCCGTTTTGTATAGCCATCTGCAGGACAGAGACTTTTTACAACAGGAATCTGATGTTTATTTACATAGCCGATAACATCTACTTCATTCATATAGATAAGCGGTCGGATAACCGTTATATCCGTGCGGTCCAGATAGGTAACCGGTGAGAACGTATGAAATCTGCCCTCATAAATTAAGGACATCAGCATTGTTTCAACGACATCATCCTTGTGATGCGCGTAAGCTACTTTATTGCATCCCGCCTGTTTGATTGCATCATTTAATGCACCTTTACGCATCTTTGCACATAAGGAGCAGGGATTTGATTCTTTACGTTCTTCAAAAACAATATTGGCAATATCTGTTTTGACAATCGTATATGGAACTTCCAACTGCTCACACATGGACTGGATGGCACTGAGATTTAAATTTTGGAATCCTAAATCGACTGTGACGGCATAAAGTTCAAAATGCTTTGGGTAAAAACGCTTTAAACCATGTAGACCGTTTAACAGCGTCAGGCTGTCTTTTCCACCGGAAATACCAACGGCAATTCTGTCGCCATCTTCAATCATCTGATAGTCATCCACAACTTTCCGGATGTTACTTAATACCTGTTGTAATTTCATGGTAAGTTACCTTTCGTAGAGACTTTTACTGTTAATTATTCTATCACATTTTACTTTTTAGCCATAGTATATTTTCGGTAAAAATGGTATACTAAATAGGATAATTGTTTAATTATTTTAATACGGAACGGAGAAATTAGATACATATGAAATTAAAATTCAACAAAAAAATGATTTTAACGGGAATTATTGCTTTTTTGGTAATTGCAGCATCGATTTGCTTCTATTATCTTATTTTCCGGGGAGATAGAATTTCTCAAAAGATTAGTGCTTTATTTAAAATTCTCAGTCCGGTTGTCTATGGAATTATTATTGCCTATCTGCTTACTCCGATTGTGAATTTTTTAGAGCGGACATTTTTAATCAAATTATTTACAAGAAATGATACATCAATGACGCCCAAGAAAATAAAATGGATGAGAGTTATTTCTGTAATTCTTACGATGCTGTTGGTAATTTTGTTTTTGTATGCATTTTTCAGCGTGATTGTTCCTGAAATCAGTAAAAGTATTTTATCCATATCCAATCAGTTCCCTTACTATATGAATAATCTGACAACCTGGTCGGCAAAATTCCTGGAGGAAAATCCGACCTTAAATGATTGGTTTCTGCAATTCATCAATAATTATTCCAGCCAGTTTGATGATTTTCTGAAAGACACGGTTGTTCCGAATGCGCAGACGATTTTAAAACATATTTCTTTAAGCCTAATCAGTATGCTGGTTGCTATGTGGAATTTTATTATCGGAGCGATAATCTCGATTTATGTTTTATTTAATAAGGAATTATTTGCTGGACAGGCAAAGAAAATTGTCTATGCGACGATGAATACAGATCGTGCAAATGGCTTCATCAAAGATGTACGTTTTGCCAGCCAGACATTTATTGGATTTTTAAGTGGTAAAATTGTAGATTCCATTATTATCGGAATTCTCTGTTTTATCGGACTTTCTTTTCTGAAGATGCCATATGCACTGTTAGTTAGTGTAATTGTTGGTGTTACAAATGTCATTCCGTTTTTTGGACCTTATCTTGGTGCAATTCCAAGTGCTTTGCTTATTTTACTTGTAAATCCTGTAAAATGCCTGTACTTTTTGATTTTTATTCTTATCCTGCAGCAATTGGATGGCAATGTGATTGGTCCTAAGATTCTTGGACAGTCAACCGGTCTGTCCGGTTTCTGGGTTATTTTCTCCATTACGATATTCGGAGGATTATGGGGTGTTGCCGGTATGATTGTCGGTGTACCTCTTTGGGCAGTTATTTATGCGATGGTAAAACGTGTGGTTGGCCGTATGCTGAAAAAGAAAGGGCTTCCGGAAGAAACAAGAAAATACCTGAATGTTGATAAGATTAAGGGAAAAGAATTTGTAATGCTTGATAAAGAGTCAAAAAAGGAAAATAAACGAAAAAAGAAAATTGACATGGAAGATGAAATAATCGAGGAACAGAAAGAAGAGGCTATTTTGCAAATTACAGAAGCTGAGGCTGAAGGCACAGAAAACGAAAGTGTGGATGGAGAAAGCGAAGAATGAGATTTTTAATACAACGGGTAAGTCGAGCAGCAGTAGAAGTAGAACAGCAAACAGTTGGCAAAATTGAACATGGATTTCTTGTTTTTGTTGGAATTTGTGATGGCGATACAAAGGAAATTGCAGATAAACTTGTTAAGAAACTGATAAATCTCCGCATATTTGAGGATGAAAACGGAAAAACAAATCTAAGTCTGAAGGATGTTCATGGAAACTTGTTAATTATTTCACAATTTACTTTATATGCAGATTGTAAAAAAGGAAATCGACCTTCTTTTATAAAAGCCGGTAATCAGGAGGATGCAAATCAGTTATATGAATATATCCTGGAACAATGCAGAGAATCCTTTCCAGATGTCCAGCATGGTATTTTTGGTGCTGACATGAAAGTTTCGTTATTAAATGATGGTCCTTTTACCATATTATTTGATTCTGATGAAATGTTATGATGATTTCTGATTAACAGAAAGCATAATACGAGGTTCTTGATTGATGAAAATGCTGATTGCAGGAATTGTGATATTCCTGATTATTGTATATGTGTTTGCTTACCGGCAACATAAAAAGAATCGAAAACAAACGATTGATACGGTACAGGATTTCAACCGTAAATATGCAAAAACTTTTTTGAACGGGAAAACGGATGGAAATCAAAATGTAACCGATTATGTAGATAAACAATCCTTATATGAGGAAGTACAACACGAAATTCATCCGGAAATGCAGGAAAAACCTGCGAAAAGAAAGACCTTGGAGTTTTGAGGATTTCTAGCCATAACTATTCGTTAAACTTGTGTTTTGCGAATAGTTACATGCGAGAACTTCCCATACTCTATACTTGCAAATGACAGAAATATTAAGATAGAAACATAGAAAAAGGGACATTTGGATATGTCCCTTTTCATATGATTCGTTAAATTATTCTTTAGAAAAGTCCTTTTACTTTATCAGCAAGACCGGATAACTGGTCAAGAGAAATTTTTCCCTTTACGCCATCTGCAATTTTTTTAACAACATCATCCGGTAAATCAACACCAAGAACCTTTTCAACTGCCTTTACAGGGTCTTTTGCAAAGAGTGCCTGTAGGTCTTTATCTTTTTGTACTTTGGAAACAACTTCTTCAATTTTTTCTTTTATGTCCATTTTTTTATACTCCTAATCATAATATAAATATTTTATAGCTATCGTTTTATTTACTGGCGTGCTTCGAAATCTTCGATGTACTGTTTAATTAATTTTACGGTACCATCAATGCCGAGAATGCTGCTGTTGATACATAAATCATAGCTGTCCGCACGTCCCCATTTCTTTGAGGAATAATAATTGTAATAGCTTTGACGCTGCTTATCTTTCTTTAAGCACATATCTTTTGCTTTTGCAGCATCGATATTATATTTATTCATTACAAATTTGGTTTTTGCATCTTCATCACCGTATATAAAGATATTGACACAGTTTTTCATATCCTGTAATGCATAATCGGCACAACGTCCTACAATAACACAGGGACCTTCTGCTGCAACTTTCTTTATGGTATCGAACTGAGCAAGAAATACCTTGTGACTGATTGGCATATCTACATAATGGGATGCATTATATCCAAAGGAATATGTATCCATTACAAGATTGTACAGAAAAGAACTGGTTGGTCTTTCATCATGATTTTCCATGATTTCTTCGCAAAAACCACTCTCTTTTGCTGCTCTTGATAATAACTCCTTATCATAATATTTAATTCCAAATTCTTCGGCTACCTTTTCCCCAATTTCACGACCGGCTGAGCCAAACTGACGGCCAATTGTTATGACTGTATTCATAAGCAGTTACCTCCTTCCACGTACGATAATTCCGTATGGGATTAAATTATGTATCTATTATAGCTCAAATTAACAGAAAATTCAAATAATTATCTGTAATAAATGCTCAAAATAATCCGGTAATGGTGCGTCTGTTTCTATATAAGTTCCTGTACCTGGATGGTTAAAACCTAATATTTTGGCATGCAATGTCTGCCCGGTTAAATGATAGGGACATTTGGACGGACCATATACCGTATCTCCGAGAATAGGATGTCCGATACTTGCCATGTGAACACGAATCTGATGTGTTCTTCCGGTTTCCAGGACACATTCGATATAGGTATAGTTTTGAAAATGTTTCAAAACTCTGTAATGGGTAATTGCATCCTTTCCACCGCCTGTTACAACAGCCATTTTTTTGCGGTCTTTGGGATCTCTTCCAATGGCTTTATGAATCGTTCCGGACTCTTCTTTGAGTACTCCGTGTACAATGGCATGATACCGGCGTGTAATGGTATGCTCTTTTAACTGCATAGCAAGGCTGTTATGGGCCTTGTCATTTTTGCAGGCAATAATTGACCCTGTAGTATCTTTATCGATTCTATGGACGATTCCGGGGCGTAGAACACCATTTATGCCACTTAGTTCACCTTCACAATGATATAACAAAGCATTTACAAGTGTACCGTGATAATGGCCGGCAGCCGGATGAACAACCATCCCCTTTGGCTTATTTACTACAATTACGTCAGAATCTTCATATAAAATATCCAAAGGTATATTTTCCGGGTCAATATGAAGCGTATCGGCAGGTGGAACAAGTACAATTACATGGTCATCCGTTTTTACACGATAACTTGCTTTTACGGTTTTTCCATTTACGGTAACATGTCCCAGTGATAAAAGCTTCTGTAAAAAAGAACGTGAAAAAGAATCCACAAGCATACTTAAAAACTTGTCGATTCTCTCCTCTTCCATCTCTTCCGTTACAAGAAATTCCATGCAATTTAATTCTTCGCTCATATATCACCTGAATTTATTTTAGTTCTCTGAACTTTTGAGGATTAAAACTTAAAAAATTAAAGTCATTTTCTTTATAGACAAATAAAATCTGAATAATCAGGATCACGGTGGATACTGTTACAAAAATATCTGCCACATTAAAGATTGGAAAGTTAATAAAAACAAGATAGATAAAGTCTACCACATAATCAAACCGAAGCCGGTCAATCAGATTGCCAATCGCTCCAGCAGAAATCATGACCAGAAGTACATGAAGACTGCAATATTTCTTTTCCAGTGGAATACGAAAAATAACAAATGCAATCACGCCAATAAAAATCAGAGCGACAAATACAAAAAAGATTTTTTGATTTTGCAGCATACCAAAGGCAGCACCTTTATTTTCCAGGTAATTAAATTCCAATACGCCATCAATCAGGTTATAAGCCGGCTGGTTTTTTAACTTAATCACAGCATAATATTTGGTGATCTGATCCATTGCGACTCCGAACATCAGCATCAGAAAGTCAAGAATCAGCATATATCCTTTTTTCATAAGACCTCCTGAAATTATTCATCATCTTCCGTGAAATTGATTTCCTTAATTGCATCACGGATTTCATCGTCCGTTACAGTACGGTCAATAAGCGCCTTACCGACTTTTTTCAAAAGAATAAACTTTATCGTATTTCCTTCCATCTTTTTATCGGATTTTGTAAGGCGTAATACTTCCTCTACGTCCAGTTCATCAATGGAAATTGGTAAATAAAATGGAACAAACATATCACGGATTTCGTAATATTCTTCCATACTCAGCCAATTTTTCTTCCAGGAAATAAATGCTGCTGCAATGCATCCAAGTGCAACACATTCTCCATGGGTTAAGGTGAAATTCTTATATTTTTCAATCGCATGTCCGATGGTGTGACCAAAATTCAAAAGAGCACGGTCTCCCTTTTCCGTGGGGTCTTTTTCTACAATGAGCTTTTTAATCATGCAGCTGCGATAGACCATTTCCTGTAATGTTTCATTATCACGTTCACAGATTTCATACATCTTATCAATCAGCCATTCATAAAATAAACCATCTTTAATCAATGCAGATTTCATGACTTCTGCAAAACCGCTGTAAAAATCACGGTCATCTAAGGAATGTAACGCCTGGACATTCATATACACTAATTTGGGCATATAAAATGCACCAACCATGTTTTTGTATCCATCAAAATCAACACCGGTTTTTCCACCGATACTGGAATCTGCCTGTGCTAACAGCGTGGTTGGAATCTGAACAAAATCTATGCCTCTTAAATAAGTTGCAGCGGTAAAGCCGGTGATATCTCCGACTACGCCACCGCCTAAGGCGATTAACATATCTTTTCGATCAAACTTATGCTCGATTAAGAAGCGGTAAATATCCTTAACCGTATCAAGTGTTTTCTGTGCTTCCCCATTCGGAAAAGAATAACGATATACTTCTGCGCAGGTATCCGAAAGGATTGCTTCTATTTCTTCCCCATACAGGGAATTGACTTTGCTGTCTGTTATAATGCAAAGCTTACGTTCTTTACAGGAAAGTGGTTCCATGACCTGTGCCAGAGCGTCAAATGAGGCTTCAATATGAATAGGATAACAGGGTTTTCCCTGATATAATACTTCCATCGTCTGATTCATCGGTGGTTCTCTCCTTTTGCAAATTACTGTTTTTTGTTATAAAAAGCGCCAAATAAAATATTTGACGCTGAAATAACGATATATGAAGTCATATAGCTTTTATAATCCGTTATTATTAATCGGTACATCAAAAGAACCTGAAAAAATCTCCTGAAAATCACCGGAAATATCCACTACTGCAGGTGTGATAATAAAAATATAATGAGAAATCTTCTGAAGGTTTCCGCTGATTGCAAAACAGGAACCGGATGTAAAATCAATGATTCGCTGTGCAATATCAACATCCAATCCTTCCAAATTCAAAACAACGGTTCTGTTTGCCAGTAACGTTTCGGTGATTTCCCTTGCATCTTCAATAGAGGTTGGTTTAATGACACATACTTCCATACCGTTTGCAGATTTTTTGGTCTGACGCATTGGAGTAACCTTGGGAAGTGTTTTCTTAGCAGGCTTGTCCTCCGGGATATCAGAATCATCATTCATGACAGGCTGTTTCTTTGGTTTTTCTTCTATGGGTTCATCCTCAAAGTAATCATCATCATAATAATCATCATCTTCATTCAATTTCATATAATTGAGAAATTTATCCATTACACCCATGATATAACAAACTCCTTAAAATTTATTTGTGATAAACTCGGTCACCAAATATTCCGGTTCCGACACGTACAAGTGTCGCACCCTCTTCTATTGCGACCTGATAATCACCGGTCATACCCATTGATAAGACATTCATATTAATATTATCAATGTTTTTTCGATTTATGTCAACAGATAATTGCTTTAGTGCATTAAAATATTGACGATTTTCCTCGGCATTTTCAACGTATGGGGCAATTGTCATTAATCCCATAACCTGAATTCCCTCAAAATGACAGATTTCGCGAAGAAGTGTTTCAAGCTCATTGGCACGGACGCCAAACTTACTTTCCTCTTCTGCAATATTTACCTCAATAAGTATCGGCACCTTGCGTCCTTTTTTTAAGGCTTCTTTGTTAATTTCTTCTGCAAGACGGAAAGAATCCACACTGTGTATCATGGCAACCTTATCAATGATGTATTTTACCTTATTACGCTGCAGGTGTCCAATCATATGCCACTGAATGTCTTTGGGAAGCTGCTCGTATTTAGCGACGAGCTCCTGAACTTTATTTTCGCCGAAATGACGTTCTCCTGATTCATAGGCATCCATCAGCATTTCTACGGGTTTTGTTTTGGAAACAGCAATTAACTGAACATCGTTGATGTCCCGTCCGCTGTTTTGACAGGAAACCTGTATTTGCTGGTGTACATGTTCCAAATTGCTTTTTAATACATTATTCATAGATAAGTTCATCCTCTTTCACCGTTGAAGAATCTAATACAATATAATCGTATGGACTTAATCCATATTGAGTATTTGATTTTACAATGCTGTATTCCTCATTCTGATATAGAATATTTATCTGTTTAAAGTCGGCATATCCTTTATTCATATGGTATACACCAATCAGGCTACCTCGTTTACTGACTGCAAATTTTTCCGTTGAGTCCGGCTTTACAATGTAATCGCCAATTCGCAGGGATAAATCATCCAGGTAATAATCGGTATCTGTTTCATTATAGATCGTGGTTTCAAGGAACTCTACGGTTGCGGTACCATCTTCGGTATACACTTCTTTCATGACACCGTAATTATCGCTGTTACCGCCTTTTGTTACATATTCTTTCGGTACAATAAAGAATTCTTTTTCAACAATGGAGGAATTAGGAATCTTCAATCCTCGTTCATCTTCCAGAATCAATTCAATATCGATAAATCGGTCGGTACAAAAAGTCACCATGGAATTTGTAAAAGTGAGTGCTACAAAAACATCACCTGCCTCGTTGGTATACGAACTTACTTTTCCCCATGCAGTATATTGATTCTTTAAGAATTTAACATTGACATATTCAGCTTCCAATAATTCGGATGCTTTTTCATCGTCGGTTTCAATGATAATGGACCAGTCTTCATTTTTGGAAACCTTATATACCGGATCACCGGCGGCTACCAGTTCGTTGTTAATCAACTGATTTTTCTGGTAAGCTTTCTGGTCAAACAGTTCCTTTGTCATATCTTCCAAATGAAGCTGTTCATATCCATCGGTAGAAAAAATAACGATTCCGGTTGCCGGTGCACGACAAAGAGAAACCAGTTCTGAAACACCGGAGCTGTTAATTTTATCAATATTATCCAGAATGTTTGCGCTGGATAATTTCTGAACCATTCCCTGAACACTGTTTTTGAAATCATAAACAGTAGAAAAATGTTCCGGATCAAATTCATTTACAAATCCAAGAATTTCTGTTTTTAACTCAGATAAGTCTTTATCGGTCAGTGCGGTTCCATTACCGCTGGTATTCAGATAATCAGCAAGTTTTCCGGATTCGTCAATGGTATAAACGAGATTTCCGACTCCGACACGCTGACCTTCCCGGGCATAATAATTGATATATCCGGATTTGTCTGCGTTTACAATCTCTTCATCCCGCAGGGCAATGCCTTTATAAATGTTATTAGAGGACAGGGAGCCCATTTTTACCTGATAACTTTCGATGTGCTTCTGGGTAAAATACATAAAAACACAAATCACAATATAGATAAAAATAACTGCAAAAATGACAACACCGATATTTCCTCCGCTCAGAGGTTTTTTGAAGTTGACAACTTTATTATTTTGATTTCGTGACAAATAAAAACCTCCTTTCCCAGAGGATTTGCAGACAATTCATTACATAAAAAAGCGCAAGGTCAGCAACCTTGCGCTGCAGGTCTATAAAGAAACAATTATTTTGTCTTTTAATTCTTCGGTTAATTCTGATTCATCAACTGAAGCACTAATAACAAAATCAACGTTAAATTTCTTACTAATCTCTTCCAATCGGTGGATAAGATCCAAAATGTTTTTATCCTTGCAGGATGCGATTTCTAAGAAACTGTCAAAATACATTTGTTGTAAATCATGATCCTGAGAAATGATTCCGCGGACAAAACCAATAAATTCATCCGAACCATTTACATCATAAGAAGAAATATCAATCAATCGAACCTTGTTGTTCAATTCATACATGTGTTTCTTGCTTTTATCAAGATAAACGATATTTCCAGAAACACTCTGTACCTCCGTATTCACTTTGTCAAGCAGATGCTTTGTTTTCCCTTTCCCCTTGTTTCCTACAATTAATTGAACCATTGGCATACCCTCCTAATAAGTTAATTATAAATTATTATAGTAGAAAACACAACCGTTAATTGCCTATTTGAGATAATAGACTGGTCATGGATTCATATAATCCATCCTTGCTATCGCATCGCATGATGATTGAAATATATGGTTTGCTTTGTGCATCTCTTGACAATAAAACAAGGCAGTGACCGGCGGCATTTGTGGTTCCGGTTTTGCCACCTAATACAGTAATTCCGGATGGAGCATCTGCTTTTCCGATAAAATAATAATTTGTGCTTCCGACGGTGATTTCCTTATCAGCACCATTCTTATCATGATATACCGTGGTATAAGAATCCATCTGAATGATTTCCTTAAACATTTCAAATTTAACGGCTTCATTCATAATCAGATACATATCATAGGCAGTCGTATAATGGTTATCATCTGAAAGCCCATGAGGATTTACAAAATGGGAATTGGTGGCTCCCAAAGAAATGGCCTCTTCATTCATCATTTCACAAAAGTTCTCAACGGTACCGCCAACGCCTTCAGCAATCAGAATTGCCGCGTCATTTGCAGAGTTGATCAGTAACAGATGAAGTGCCTGGGTAAGGGTCATCTGGTCGCCTTCTTTGATGCCACATAATTGTGCTCCGGATTCATTGATTCTTACATTGGCAGATGCAGTAAGTACCGTATCGCCGGAACAGTTCTTCATTGCCACAATCGCGGTAAGCACTTTGGTAAGACTTGCCGGATATAGTTTTTCATAAATATTCTTGGCATATATCGTATCATGAGCATTAATATCAAATAATGCAGCACTTGAGGAATTACTCATATCAACAAGATCGGTATGAAAATCTGCTTCACTGACACATAAATCATGGGCAAAGGTATCCGCGGTCGTCTTCTCACTGTTGAAATCGTCAATACGAAAACTGCTGATTTCTGAATCAGCAGTATATGGTAATGCATATGAAGTTTGTCCACATCCCGTAGCAAACAACAGTCCAATTAGGATTCCCATACTCAGAATGCGTTTGCCGTGCTTTCTATTTATACATTTCACGCCACTCTAAATCTCCTCTGTCTAAGGACTTAATCAACAGCTCTGCAGTTGCAAGATTTGTTGCTAACGGAATATTATGCATATCGCATAAGCGAACTACGTTGTTTACATCCGGTTCATGCATTTTGGAAGTAAGCGGATCACGCAGAAAAATGACCAAATCCATCTGGTTGTGTTCAATTTGCGCACCAATCTGCTGCTCTCCTCCTAAATGACCAGCAAGAAATTTATGTATGTTTAAATTCGTAACTTCCTCTATCAATCGACCGGTTGTACCAGTTGCATATAAATCGTTTTTGCTTAGAATACCACGATATGCAATACAAAAATTCTGCATCAATTTCTTCTTTGCGTCATGCGCAATTAATGCAATGTTCATGTCTTACCCCTCCTGATTATACATACCCTCATAATTGTATATATTATACATCATTTTTCCTTACTTTGTAACCCCACATTTAAAACAAATCCAATTTCAATGAACGAACAGACAAGTGATGTCAGTCCATAGCTTACAAAAGGAAGTGGCAGACCTGTATTGGGAAGCAGGTAGGTCACAACGCCGATATTAATGAATCCCTGCAGTCCAATCTGCGCCCCGACGCCGGCGGCAATGATGGTGCCGGCAATGTCCTTCGCTCGATGGGCAATCATAAAGCATTCCAGCGAAATTAGTAAAAGTAAGGCGATAACCGTTACACAACCAATAAATCCAAATTCTTCCCCGATAACAGCAAAGATAAAGTCTGTCTGCTGTTCTGCAATAAAGTTTGCGTTTTTTACAGAACTAATCTGATTGTTTTTATATCCTTTTCCATAGAGCTGTCCCGAACCGATTGCCATTTCGGAATAATACTGCTGATATCCTTCTTCGTTTACCGATTCCTCTTTGTTCAGAAATGCCATAATACGATCTTTCTGATAGTCTTTAATGATTTTTTGGTCCGGCTGCATAACAAGATAGATAAATATCATAGCCACCGGAACTACAATTGCCAGTAATCCCAATATAATCTTAAAGTGAATTCCGGAAACGAACATAATAACACAGAATACAAGGCATATAACAATGGTCGTGGATAAATCCGGCTGGTTTAGAACTAATGCTGCCGGGACAGCAAACAAAACACAACACAGGGAAATAATTTTAAAGGTGTTGAATTTTTGATAATGTTTCTGGATAAATTGTGCCAAAAACAGAATAATTAATATTTTGGCTAGTTCGGAAGGCTGAAACTGTATTCCGGCAATTTTCAGCCAGCGCTGTGCACCCTTTGCATCTTCACCAAGCAAAATAACGGCAACAAGCAGTGCTACATTGACGATATACATTACCCAATACAGATTCAGCAGTACCGAATAGTCAAAAAAGGATAACAAAAGCATCAGAAAGATTCCAAAAACAAATCCTCCAATCTGACGGCTCTGCAAAGACTCTTCTGCACTTCCGACTGCAATGATTCCAATGACAGCAAGTGCAATGACCATAATTAACAGTTTAAAATTGTAATGTCTGATTTTGTAACGGTTAAACATTTCTGACCTTATCCTCTATCGCTTTTGTGTAAATCTAAAATGGGTATATTTGCATATAATGCAGGCATTTTGTTCCGCCCTTTGCAATCGGTTGTCGTGATCTGGATATCCATCGTACGTGTGTCGATTTTCATGTATTTGGATATTACCTTGGTAATGTCATTTTTTATTAATTCAATCATTTCTGCCGAGCAGTTTACACGATCTGAAATCAATAAAATTTTCAACCGGTCACGTGCAATTTCTCTTGATTTTTTTCGTTTAAAAATGTTCTTTATTCTCATGAAGCTCCCTCCCTAATTTCGATGAAAAATACCGGTTACTTTTGTCCAGAAAGAAATGTTTTTCTCAAAATCAAGAAACGGTACTTCCTTTCCGACAATACGCAGACAGATGTTTTGATAAGCTCTGCCTGCCATAGTGGCATTTCCAACAAGAGGTTCGCCCTGATTGGTTGCAATGACTACATTTTCATCATCCGGAACAATTCCGATTAAATTTAATGCAAGAATATCAACAACATCATTGGCGCTCATCATTTCCCCACGCCGTACCATGTCATGGCGTAAACGGTTAATGACAAGGTCGATTCTTGCGAATTCATTTGCTTCGAGTAAGCCGACAATCCGGTCGGCATCACGGATTGCAGATACTTCCGGAGTTGTGACAACCAATGCCCGGTCGGCACCGGCAATCGCATTTTTGAAGCCCTGTTCAATTCCTGCCGGGCAGTCCAGGATGATGTAATCAAATTGCTCTTTTAGCTGTTGTACCAACTTGACCATCTGCTCCGGACGGACGGCTGTTTTGTCCTTTGTCTGTGCAGAGGGCATTAAATATAAGCTGGGATGACGTTTGTCGCGGATAAGTGCCTGCTTCATACGGCATTTTCCTTCAATGACATCAACCAGATTATATACAATCCGGTTTTCCAGTCCCATGACAACGTCCAGATTGCGTAATCCGATATCGGTATCAATCAGAACAACGCGTTTTCCCATAGCTGCAAGACCGGTTCCTACATTTGCAGATGTGGTGGTCTTTCCCACACCGCCTTTTCCTGATGTGACGACAATTACTTCACTCATAAAGTTTCTCCTTTAAATGAATTATTAATCGTCCACTGGAAAACAGATTAACCAATTGTTAACTCTCCCAGCGATTCTTTTGTAATTGGTTCCATCTGAATGCTTTTGTTTTTTACATATGCAATTTTCGGTTGTACTTTTGGCTTTATGGACCACTTTGATTTTTCTTTACTCTGATAGGTATAATCCCCGATTTTTAACTTTTGCGGGGACATTTCCAATGCGGCAATAAAGTGTTCCGGATTTCCGTTTCCACCGGCGTATGCTTCTCCGAACAAACCACCAAGAACAATAATATCTCTGGAAGAAATAACGGCGGAACCGGGATATACATCTCCGAGAATGACAATACTGGATTTTGTTTCCAAAACTTGTCCATTTTTCAAGGTTCCACGATAAAACTGTCCGGCACCTTCATCCTCTTTTAACTCTTCCGTCTGTTCAAGTGCTTTCAAAAATTTCTGGTTTGTTTCATCATCTTCACCTACCAGGCAAAGAATCTGAAGATCAGAGTTCTGGGTGATGGTATTTAGTACCTGTTGCTCTTCTTCTTCCGTAAGGATTCTTCCCTTAATTGAAAGAGCCATTTTGGCATCTTTGAAAAAAGCCCTTGACTCGCTGAATTTTTCAGCAATATCTATTAACAACTCTTGAAACGGAATCTGTTCTTCCAGATAAAGAACAATACCGTTGGGAAAGCTTTTTATTAAACAAGATTGATTCAATGATAATTCCAGCCTTTCTATGCGTTAATCCGTTACTTCTGTGGAGCCGGACATCTGTGATGCGGTTCCGGTAATTAATTCATCTTCATCTGCTAATTCAAAATAATATTTTAATACTTCTTTTGTAATCTGTGCAGCGTAGGTAGAAGTATATCCATATGCAACTCTTGTGGCAATTGCAATTTCAGGCTGCTCATAAGGTGCATAACAAACAAAAAGTGCATGGTTTGGCCGGCTCTTATTTTCTTCGGCAGTACCTGTTTTTCCGGCAACATTAACACCTAAGTCATTGTAGTAGCTTTTACTTTCAATTACCTGTCTCATACCCTGATGAATCGCATTCCAATAAGAAGAATCCATGGAAATCGTATTCCGTACTTCTGCATGATTTTCCATCAATACAATACCGCTGTGATCCGTAATTTTATCAACCAGCGTCAGGTTATAACAGGTACCGCTGTTTGCAACGGTGGTTACATATCTGGCAAGTCCGACCGTTGAATAGTTGTTCGTACCCTGTCCAATGGAGGAACGAACAGCATCCTCAGTCGAAACGGTTGGTGTGGATTCTTCAATTTCAATACCGGATGTTTCGGATAATCCGTACATATCGGCATATTTGGCAAGTTTTTCCAAACCTAAATCATTGGAATACGTATCTCCTACGGTTCCGAGCGAATATCCCAATTCATAGAAGAACATATTACAGGAATGACGGATTGCCTGTGTAACATTGATGGCACCATGGCTTCCTTTTCCGTAAATCCAGCATCGCGCCGGAGGGGAAATTTTTTCAAAGGAACCGGTACAACGGAAGGTGGTATATGGATTGATAATTCCTTCCATAAGACCTGCAGTCGCGGATACCATTTTAAATGTAGAACCAGGCGCAGTCATTTGTCGTGTTGCGTAATTGATCATTGGTGTCGACTGGTCATTTAACAACTGGTTAAAGTATTCTGCATCTACACCGTTTGCCATTTTATTGTTATCGTATCCCGGATAAGAAACAAGTGCCAGTACATCCCCGGTATTGACATCGGTAATTACCATGGATGCAGAATGGGGATCTAACGCAAGCTGTGCAGGCGTAATGTCTAAATCGTGAATCCGGTTCATCATAAAGGAGTAAGCAGAAATACTTCCGTTCATAAGTCTCTGTGCTTCTTCATCGTCAATATCAATAAGCTCCTGCTCCAACAAAAGCTTACAAATTTGTGTACCGGTAATTACATCACCCTTTATCATATATTTATATACTTTTTTGGTGTATTCCAGGTCGTTATCCAGCTGTTCAAAAATATAATCCACGATTCTGAGATAAACGGTTTCAGATTCCGAATACTGTGTATTTAACTGAAGCTTTGTAATATCTACCCAGTTCTGGGAAATACAATAGTTCAGATATTCATTCAGACTAATCGTTTCGTCCCGGGTCCATGCCAGATAAGTTTCATCTTCCTGGTTAATTAAATCTTTTTGTATAATTCCGTTGTTATATAATAATTCAACAATATAACTTTCATATACCTGATATTCCAGAGCCAGCCGTTCATATGGAGTCAGATTCTCAGTCAGCTCAGCCCGAAGTTTTTGGAAAGCTTCGGCTTTGTGGGATTGAAAACGTTCCTGTACAAGGCGTTCTGTTTCGCCGGCATTTGATGCCGAAAAATGGTTAATATCAATGACATTGTTATTGATTAAAGCAAAATAGACATCATAAATCGGAATTTTAATCTTACTGCTGCTTACCTTGGAGGCATCAAAATCTTTTGCATTGATAATGTTGGTATATAAGATACTGGCAAGCTTTTCCTCCAATATTTTATAGGTCGCTATCTGAAGGTCTTTGTCAATGGTTAAATAAACATCATCACCGGCAATTGGTTCGGTATAATCAGTGGTTTCGGTAACCTTTCCCACACTGTTTACGAAAATGGTTTCATGGCCTTTGGTACCCTGGAGTCTTGTTTCCATAGACTTCTCAATACCAAGTTTTCCGACGGTATCGTTTAAATCATAAGAAGAATTCTCTTCCTGAAGAAGCTCCAGTTCTTCATTTGATACCTTTCCGGTATAGCCGATAATCTGAGCAAAATAAACACTGTCGACATATTTACGTACCGTATCCTCGACAATGGAAACGCCTTCCAGAATATTGTTGTTTTCCATGACAATCGCAACCGTTTCTTCACTGACATCGGTAGCAACGGTTGTTGCAATGTATTTCTGATAATTGTTACTGCTCATATCATACCGAATCGTAAGAATTTTCAGCGTTTCATCTTTGGTATAACCATTTCCGGGTACAAAGGTGGAACTGGAATCCTCTTTGGTATACTCTCCAATCCGGAACTTATTCCATCCGCACAAATAATCAACTACCTGCTGGGCAGTTGCTGTTCTCTGCTTCTCTTCCAGGTCATCCGGATTTCTTTTACCGTATACATCTGCCAGAAAACGGTTCAGCTGTGAACCTTCGACGGTAAACATATAATGGTTGTTTTTGTCCAAAGTGATTTTGAAATCGCTGATGATATGATCGCCGTTTTGTTCAATCATGCCGATTAACGTATGTATCGTGGTGTTGAGGTTGTAATTTTTCATTTTGCCGCTTTCATAGACATCCTCAATGGCAACCGAATGTGCAAGCTCATTGTAAGCCAGCAGATTTCCGTTGCGGTCATAGATACATCCACGGCTGCCCGCAATCGTACGCTCCTTTTTTATCTTCATCTGAAAGGAGTCAATGTACTGTTCGCCTTCGACAATCTGTAATTGGAATACACGATGTATCATAACGATTCCAACTGCTATCATAAGCAGCATCATTACAAAAACACGCGATGTAATCATATTAATAAATTTTTCTTTTAAATTCTCAAACAAATTTCCGATTACTCCTTTTTTCATGCTCTTCCAACCGATTGTTAATCCATAAAATCAGCGGATAAAAAAGCAAAGTTACAACAATGGTATAAACGGTTTCCGGAAGAATAATATGTACCAGGTAGTAAGTAAACTGAAATCTTCCGCGCAAAAGAAACAGAGTTAAATAGTACATAATACCATATAAAAAATCACTTCCGAGAATTAATGCAAGCGGAAGCTTAATATCATCCGGATAAAAAATCTTATTGAATTTTCCGTTGATATAGCCTATATACATAAAAAGCAGGGCATTTAATCCGATAATGGAGCCAAAAAAGATATCACATAATAGTCCGCAGAAAAAGCCAATCCATAATCCGGTTTTTTCTCCCCGCATAAAACCAAAGGAGGCTGTCAGAACCATCATAAGATTCGGCACAATACCTCCAAAGGAAATACCTTTAAATAATGTAGTTTGTAATACAAAGCTGATGATAATCAACAAAATAGTAATCAGAGTTCTTCTAACGTTCAAAAAAATCCTCCCCGGATTAATCCACCGTCTGCTTTAGTGTTGTGATTACAAGAACTTCCTCAAGATGTTCGAAGTCAACTGCCGGTGTAATATATCCTGATTTTGTTAAATTATTAGAGTCAATGTTGATACTTGTAATATAGCCAATTAAAATTCCGGGTAAATACTTATCACTGACATTGGAAGTAACAATCTTATCTCCTTCCACAACACGGTCAGCACTGTCAATCAGTTTTTCGAAACGAATCAATCCATCGGAATATAATTCCAGGTCACCACATACAATTAAGTTGTCCGATGTGGAAAGAACCATACCACTGGCATTGGAATTGTCATCAATGATGGACATGACTTTTGACCAGTTTGGACCAACATCAATGATGCGTCCGACCAGTCCACTTCCTGCCATAATGTTCATATCAACTTCAAGGCCATCTTCATACCCTTTGTCAATCACAAAGGAATGAAACCAGTTTCCGGAATCTTTGGCAATGATACGTGCTCCCACTTTAGGGTATTCGTCATACTGCTCATCCAGCTCGTAAAGTTGTCGTAGACTCGTCAGTTCATAACGGTCCTGCTGCAGCTTGATGTTTTCCATTGTCAGCTCATCCACTTGTGACTTTAATTCTTCATTTTCCTTCAAAAGAGAACGAATCTGGACAAGCTCCTCTGTTCTGCTGCTAATCAGGCTCCCTGCTTTGCTGATACCGTTTTGGAGAGGCGTGATAAAAAAGCCACCGACGGCACTGAGCGGTGCACTCAATATGTTTGTATTAAATGATAATACAATTAAACCCGTACATAAGATTGTTAAAATAAAAAGGAGATATTTACCGGGTAATGTAAACTTTTCTCCTTTTTTCTTTATAATTGGACTCATTTGTTCATTCCTTCAATTGCATAGGCAACGGATTTCAGATGATCTTCTTTAATGATTTTCGATAAACCAAGTGCTACGCTGGTAATTGGATTCTCTGAAACATTGACCTTTAAACCGGTTCCCTTCTGGATTAACTGTGCCAGATGATTTACCTGGGAAGCACCACCTGTCAGATAAATTCCATGACGGTAAATATCTGCAGCAAGTTCCGGAGGTGTTCGTTCCAAAATCACTTTAATATTATCAATAATCGTGTAAAAGTGCTCCGTTAATGATTCATCAATCATATCGGTAGGAAGTTCACGTTCAACAGGAAGACCTGTTACAATATCTCTTCCGTAAACAACAGCGCCCTTACCTTCTTTTTCCAGTTCACACAGACTCATTTTTACATTTTCGGCAGTTTTACCACCAATAATCAAATTGTACTGTCTGCGGACAGCCGCACGGATGGCATCATCAAATTTCTGACCACCCACTTTAATCAAACGGCTTAAAACAATACCACCAAGGGAAAGAATGGAAATTTCTGTGGTATCAAAGCCGACATTTACAATTAATACACCCTGTGAATTTTTAACATCAATATCAAGTCCAAGACCGTCTGCAACTGCCTTTTCAACGACCATAATTCGTCTTGCTTTTACATTGGCATCACGAACCAAATCATAGAAAGCACGCTTTTCTACCTCGGTGACGTCCGTCGGAACAGCAATATAGTAATCGGCAGCTTTTAAACTGTTTCCGGTAAGGTCGTTTAAAAACAGCTTTACGATTTTTTCCATATTATGAATATCCGCAATAACACCATTGGAAAGCGGATATGAAATATGAATATTGGAGGGGGCTTTTTCGTACATATCAAAAGCGGAATCTCCATATGCAAATACCGTATTCTTGTTTTCAATGGCAATCATGTTTTTCTCGACAAGAATGGTATCATCTGCACGATTGTAAATTTTAATGTTATTTGTTCCTAAATCAATTCCGAAAATGTTGTTTGACAAAGCAAAAGGCTCCTTTCTATATATAACCATATTCCTTCAGACTGATATAACAGCCATCTCCAAGAATGATATGGTCTACAAGCGGTATTTCCATAAAAACACCGGCTTCTTTTATCTGTGATGTAATTTCAATATCCGGTCTGCTTGGACTCGGATTGCCGCTCGGGTGATTATGTAACAAAATAATTTTACATGCACCGCGCCTCAGGGCATAACGAAACACTTCCCGGGTAGATAATAGAGAAGCATTTACAGTCCCTTGTGATATCATATACTCTTCCAATAATTGCAATTTATTATCCAGAAGAAGTAACAATATTTTTTCTGTTTCTTCATGCCGCATCTCTTCCATGTAGTAATCTGCAATTGTGGAAGGTGTTTGAAAGCACAGCATCTTTTTGGCGTGCTGTTTTGCCATACGGCGTGATAATTCTGCAATACATTTAAGCTTTATGGCTTTTATTTCACCAATTCCGGGAATACGTTTTAATTCCTCCAGGGAAATGTGATGAAGTAAATTAAGCCCCTCTTCTTTTTCTCCCTGAGAACCCAAAATCTGTCGGGCAATCGATAATGCGGATGTGTTTGCAGTTCCGGTCCGGATTATAATTGCAAGCAGTTCTGCGTCTGACAGTGAAGTTGCTCCGAATTGCAGAAATCTTTCATAGGGGAGTTCACTCTTTGCGATATGGTTTTGTATCAATGAATGTTCCTTTCCATTCTTCTCTCAAAGCAAATGGAAACAGCTAAATCATCCGGTATACGACAATCCCAATAATAATTCCAATAATACTGGCAACTGTTATCTTAATGGTCAGCGCAAATGTAATACAGATAATTCCCAGGTCAAGGACTAACGGGTTAGATAAACCAAAGGTTTGTCCATAACTCAAAAACGTATTTGGAAAGAAGTTTCCAATCAGTCCGCCAATTACAATTCCTGCTAAAATCAATAAAAAACAGGCCCAATTATTTTTTCGCATAAGGTTACCTCAAGTCATTTGTATCGTATGAATTTTCATTCACAACTAATATTCATATTAACACAATTGTAAATTTATGTATATAAAATTTGTTGATTTTTTGAATCTATTGTTTTGCAGAATCCAACAAAATAACTCCTTTTTCGACCAGACGCTGCAGGCTCATCAGTATTCCGAATTTACCGTGCTGCCAGGTGAGTCCGCCCTGAAAATATACTGCATACGGTTCTTTTACAGGACCATCCGCGCTAAGCTCAATCGAAGAACCGGAAACGAATGCACCTGCCGCCATAATTACCTGACTGTCATAGCCTGGCATATCCCATGGTTCCGGTGTAACATATCCGTCTACCGGTGCTGCCTTTTGGATTCCCTCACAGAATCCGATTAACCCTTCCGGAGTTCCGAATGTAACTGCCTGAATAATATCATGACGTGATTCCTTGCTGTCCGGTACGACCTGGAATCCCAGGCGTTCATAAATATTAGCGGCGAAAATAGCAGCTTTTAATGCATTTGCCGTAACATTGGGTGCTAAAAACAATCCCTGGTAAAACGCAGGTAATGCATTTAAGGATGCACCAACCTCTTTCCCAAGCCCAGGAGAAGTCAGACGATATGCGGCATTTTCGATACACTCTTTTCGGCCGGCAAGATATCCGCCAATTGGTGCAAGTCCTCCACCCGGATTTTTAATCAGGGAGCCAACGACCATATCAGCACCTACATCTGTTGGTTCAAGGACTTCTGTAAATTCTCCATAGCAATTATCAACCATGCAGATAACATCCGGTTTAATATCCTTTATATAAGCAATCAATTCACCAATCCGGGCTACGGATAAGGTTGGTCTTGTCTGATATCCCTTGGAACGCTGAATCGTTACCAACCGTGTCTTTTCATTGATGGCATTCTTGATATTCTCGTAATCAAAACTGCCATCTGCAAGTAAATCTACCTGACGGTAGGTAATTCCATATTCTTTCAGGGAACCTTTGGATGGCCGGATTCCAATTACTTCTTCGAGGGTATCATACGGTTTTCCAACGGGAGACAGCAATTCGTTTCCGGGACGCAGATTGCTCATAAGAGCTAATGCCAATGCATGGGTACCACAGGTAATCTGGGGACGGACCAGAGCATCTTCGGTATGGAAAATATCTGCATAGACGCGCTCCAGTGTTTCTCTTCCCAAATCATTGTAGCCATATCCGGTAGTTCCTAGCAGGCAGGCTTCGCTTACATGATTTTTCTGCATTGCCTGTATGACCTTCATCTGATTATGTTCTGAAAGCTCATCAATTTTTTGAAAGCGTTCCCTGAGGGATTGCCAGATGCCCTCTCCGAATTCATATACTTCGGAACTGATTCCCATGGATAAATACATTTCCTTTATATTCATGATAAGATTCCTTTCTCCTTACAATCTTTTTTGATTTCATCAAGTAATCGTTTATTATCATATGAAAATTGTGGTTTCTCCAGCCAGATAACATCACGCTCTCGACGGAACCAGGTTAGCTGCCGTTTGGCAAAATGGCGTGTATCACGCTTGATGAGATAAACAGCCTCTTCCAATGAGATTTCTCCTTCCAGATAGGCTAGAATTTCTTTGTAGCCAAGCCCCTGCATGGATACCATGGAACGGTCATAACCCATGGATTTCAACCGTGTTACTTCATCTAATAATCCATCCTGTATCATTTTGTCAACACGTCGTTCAATCCGTCCATATAGAAGTTCGCGGTCATCATTTAATACAAAGTAGCAAAACTGATAAGGTGATTCTTTCTTCCGTTCCTCCTCGTTATGAGCGGAAATCGGATAATGGTTTAGTTCATAAAATTCCAGTGCACGAATCACCCTCTTGGAATTGTTTGGGTGAATTACTTCGGCAGAGACAGGATCAATTTCTGCTAATTTCTGATGCAGATATTGTGCTCCCTTTTGCCGGTATAGTTCTTCGTATTTTTGCCGAACGATAGTATTTTCCTCTTCTGAAAAATGAATATCGTATAGGATGGATTGAATATAAAAGCCGGTTCCACCAACAAGAATCGGAATATGATGATGTTCATAAATTGTGGAAATGGCTTCTTTTGCCATTTGCTGAAAACGATAGATATTAAATTCCTCTTCCGGATTCAGACAGTCAATTAAATAATGCGGAACTCCATCCATTTCTTCCGGTTTGATTTTGGCAGAGCCAATATCCATATAACGATAGACCTGCATGGAATCGGCGGAGATAATTTCTCCGCCAACTTCTTTTGCCAAAGCAATGGATAATTCCGTTTTTCCAACGGCTGTAGGACCTGTCAGAACAATTAAAGGTTTTTTATCCATAGATATTCCTTCCTACAACGATTGTTTAAGAAACAATTCGCTTAAACTTTTTCTCAATTTCATATTTGCTCATGGAAATAAGGGTTGGTCTTCCGTGAGGACAATGATATGGGTTATCTAAGGTAAGGAGTTCGTCCAATAATGCACCAACCTCTTCAAAGGTCAGGGAATTATTCCCTTTCACAGCTGCTTTACATGCCATGGATGCCAGTTTGTTTAAAATGACATCCGGCTGATCCTTCATGGGATTTTCGCATAATTCATCCAGGATTTCACGGAAAAATTCCAGTTCATTACAGCCATACAGGTCAACCGGCATACTTCGCAGGGTATAGGAGCCGGTGCCAAAATCTTCAATCTCAAATCCAAGTTGTGTAAAGTAATCAAGCATTTCGGCGAGTACCTGTGATTCGCGGCTGTCCAGGTTTAATACGACCGGTGGGGAAACCTGCTGTGAAATAATTTCTTTGTTTAAAAATTCTTTTAAAAACTTCTCGTATTTAACTTTTTCATGTGCCGCATGCTGATCCATAATAAATAGTTTATCCTGAAAAGCAATAAGCCAATACGTATCAAAAATCTGTCCGAGAATTTTATAGTCTTCTCTTGACTTTTCATCAATAAAACGTTCTTCAAACAAATCCATCTGTACCGGTTTCTCAACCAGGATATGTTCGCTTGCTTTGATGATATTATCATGAATGGAGTGTTCCTGCTGTGGTTGTGCAGGTTCTCCGATAATTTTACTTAAGGAAACCCGATATGGTGTTTCTTCTTCCTGAATTTCAATTCGCTTTGTTTCAAACGGTTCCGGAGCCTTTTCAATAACCGGCTTCTGTACGGGCTCTTCCAGAAGGGATACGCTCGGAATCAGTTCCATCTGGTGAAGACGTTCCCGGATTTCATTCGAAATACAATCATAAATTTCATTTCCGTTGTGAATACGAATTTCCATCTTTGCCGGATGCACATTCACATCAATATCTTCCGGTAAAAATGTAAAGTGAAGAATGCAGAATGGAAATTTATGCTGCATCAGATAGGCACGATACCCTTCCTCAACCGCTTTTTCCAAAATCGTATTACGCACGTAACGCTGATTGACAAAGAAATTTTCAAAATTCCGGTTGGAGCGGTTGATTTCCGGCTTCCCTAAATAACCGGAAATTTGAATTCCATTTCCTTCATATGTAAAATCAAGCAGATTATCCACCATTTCTTTTCCGTAAATCCGGTAAATCACTTCTTTCAGATTATTATTTCCACTGGTCTGAAACCTGATTTGTCCGTTTATCATAAATTTAATGGAAATATCAGGACGGGACAAAGCAAGATGTTCCATCATATCGGCAACATAACTGCCCTCTGTTTGTGGCTGCTTTAAAAATTTCCGGCGGGCAGGCACATTATAAAACAAATTACGTACAATGAAGGTAGTTCCGTTTGGAGCACCGATTTCCTCCACACCTTTTTCAACGCCTCCTTCGATTCGATAATGTGTTGCCGTAAAGGCTTCCGGTGTTTTGGTAATCAATTCCATTTGGGAAACGGCAGCAATACTTGACAGAGCTTCACCACGGAATCCGAGACTGTGAATATGATTCAGGTCTTCGGCCTCTGTGATTTTGCTTGTTGCATGACGCAAAAAAGCCTTTTGTACCTGACTTCGTTCAATCCCGCAGCCATTGTCGGTTACACGAATCAAAGAAATACCACCCTCTTTGATTTCAACAGAAATCGCGGTCGCACCTGCATCTATGGCATTTTCGGTAAGCTCTTTTACAACGCTTAGAGGACGTTCTACAACTTCTCCTGCTGCAATTTTGTCTATCGTATCCTGATTTAATAAATGTATTTCCGCCACGTTTTCCTCCTTACCAACGGTTCTTCAGCTTGTTTTGCAGGCGGTATATCGTATTTAATGCATCTAATGGTGTTAAAGTAGAAACATCGATTTCCTTTAACTCATTTAAGACATCTTCATCCGTAACCGTGTCAAACAAGGACATCTGTGTTAAATCAACTTCATCATATGTTTTTGTTTTATGCTTTGTTTCTTTCTGGTCAATGGCAATGTTCTGGACTTTTTCAAGAATATCATTATCGCATAGCTGTGCAACAATTTCCTTTGCCCGGTCTATGACCATATCAGGAACACCTGCAAGCTTTGCAACCTGGATACCATAACTCTTGTCTGCACCACCTTTTACAATTTTCCGCAGGAAAACAATATCATCCCCTTTTTCTTTTACGGCGATACAATAATTGTTGACATTGCTCATTTTCCCTTCCAGCTCGGTTAATTCATGATAATGCGTTGCAAACAATGTTTTTGCGCCAAGGAGTTTTTTGTTGCTGATATGTTCAATTACTGCCCAGGCAATGCTTAAACCGTCAAAGGTAGAGGTTCCTCTTCCAATTTCATCCAGAATCAGAAGACTGTTCGGTGTTGCGTTCCGCAGAATATTTGCCACTTCACTCATCTCCACCATAAAGGTACTCTGACCGCTTGCGAGGTCATCTGATGCACCGACTCTGGTAAATATCCGGTCGGTCATACCAATATTTGCACTTTGTGCAGGAACAAAGCTTCCTATTTGTGCCATCAGAACAATAAGGGCAACCTGGCGCATATAGGTCGATTTTCCTGCCATATTCGGACCGGTAATCACAGATACACAAAACTTATTATTGTCCAGATAAGTGTCATTGGAGATAAACATATCGTTTGACAACATCTGCTCTACGACAGGGTGTCTTCCTGCTTTAATATCAATAACGCCCTTTTCGTTCATTTTAGGACGGACATAATGATTTCTTTCGGCAACAATGGATAAGGAACATAATACATCCAGCTTTGCGACAGCCTTCGCAGTTTTTTGAATACGGTCAATTTCTCCGGCAATCGCATCACGAACCTGACAAAACAGTTCATATTCCAAAGCATAAAGTTTATCTTCTGCATTTAAAATCGTATCTTCCAATTCCTTCAGTTTGGGATTTGTGTATCGTTCCGCATTGGTAAGGGTCTGCTTTCTTACATAATCTTCCGGAACCATATCCTTAAAGGAATTGGTAACTTCAAAATAATAGCCAAAGACTTTGTTATATTTTACTTTCAGATTTTTGATTCCGGTACGCTCCCGGTCTTCCTCTTCCAGCTTTGCAAGCCAGTTTTTTCCTTCGTTTTTTGCCATTCGGAGGCGGTCGATATGCTCATCAAAGCCATCCCGGATAATACCGCCTTCTTTAATTGCCAATGGCGGTTCTTCCATAATGGCACGCTCAATCAGCGAAGCAATATCGGACAAATCATCCATCTCGTCCTGAATGGATGCCAGTATCTTTTCAGGAAAATCCTGTAGGATAACTTTGATGGAAGGAAGCATTTTCAGGGAACTGCAAAAGGCAATCAAATCTCTTGGATTTGCCGTTTTATAGCTTACTTTTCCAAGAAGACGTTCCATATCATAAATCGGATTAAGGTATTCACGAATTTCATCGCGCGACATTGCCTGTTTGCAAAGTGCTTCTACCCCATCCAGACGTTCTTCAATTTCGTCTTTATCAATTAACGGCTGTTCAATATACTGACGAAGTGTTCGTGCACCCATAGCAGTTTTGGTTTTATCAAGAACCCATAGTAGAGAACCTCTTTTCTGCTTTTCGCGAAGCGTTTCGGTCAACTCCAGATTCCGCCGCGTGGCACTGTCAAGAAGCATATATTTGCTGGTCAGATACGGATACAAATGTGTAAAATGACTCAGTGATGTTTTCTGCGTATCTGTTAAATACTGCATTAAAGCTCCTGCAGCAATCAAGCCGGACGGAAAATCTTCAATGCCCATTCCCTGCAGTGTCGATACATGAAAATGTGAAAGAAGACTGTCACGGCATCTGTCCTCATCAAAATAATGTGGTTCCAGGGAATAGACTGCAATATTCAGCCGGCCCTTTAAATCCTCAATATCCAGTCCGCTTAATTGAAATGCATCGTTGCTTATAATTTCGCTTGGATGATACTTTACAATTTCATCTAATAATTTTTTATTATCATCTACTTCTGTGAGATAATAATCTCCTGTCGTTACATCTGCAATGGAAATACCGCTTTTTCCCTGAAAATACGCAATACACATCAGATAATTATTTCTGGTTTCGTCCATGGACTGCGTGTTCAGGTTGGTTCCCGGTGTTACAATTCGGACGACTTCTCTCTTTACAAGACCCTTTGCAAGCTTAGGGTCTTCTACCTGCTCACAGATTGCTACTTTATAGCCTTTCGATACCAGTCGGTTCAGATAGCCCTCCACCGCATGGTAAGGAACCCCACACATAGGGGCGCGCTCTTCCAGACCGCAGCTTTTTCCGGTCAGGGTAAGCTCCAGCTCTTTGGAAACGGTAATTGCATCATCAAAAAACATTTCGTAAAAATCCCCAAGACGGTAAAACAGAATACAATCTTTGTACTGCTCTTTTGTCTCAAGGTATTTTTGCATCATTGGTGTAACTTCCATCGATTTACCATCTTTCTTTTGCATTATATGGTGTGCATACAATAATTTTGTGCACGCTCTAAGGCATCATCAATATGGGCACAGAAATTTTCTGCTCCAACAAATTCATAAAATCCGGATTTCTGCATTACTTTTAATGGTTGTTCATTGACATGGGATAAAATCATATGAACACCATATTTTTTACATTTTTTCATTAACTGCTCTAAGTTGTGCATTGCAGTAGCATCAATTGCATTTACGCTTCGCATACGGATAATAAGACATTCTGTTTTTTCCGATACGTGAATTTCCAAAAGCTTGTCTGCGGCTGCAAAAAACATAGGACCACTGATTTCATATACCAGTGTGTTTTCCGGAACCGTACGCAATTCAATCGAATCCGGGTCATCGTCGTCATGAATGTATTTCCAGCCTTCGACCTGTGTAACGTCGCTCATACGCTTCATAAACAGAATTGCCGCAACAATAATACCAACTTCAATTGCAACAACAAGGTCGAATACAACGGTAAGTACAAATGTCACAAGCAAAACAGAAATATCACTTTTGGGAGAGGTCTTAATTAGATAAGAAAACTCTCTCCAGCCACACATATTATAGGCAACCATAAACAGGATTGCTGCAATGGCAGGCATTGGAATTAAAGCTGCATATGGCATTAATACAACGAGAATCAATAATAAAACAACAGCATGTACCATTCCTGAAATTGGAGTACGTCCGCCGTTTTTGACATTTGCAGCAGTTCTTGCAATTGCTCCGGTTGCCGGAATACCACCAAACAACGCAGATGCAATATTTCCAGTTCCCTGTGCAATTAATTCCATATTGGAGTTATGTCTGGAATTAATCATACTGTCTGAAACCACACAGGATAACAGAGATTCTACTGCTGCTAAAACGGCAATGGTTATTGCGTTTCCGAATTGTGCCTGAATCAGTTTGAAATTTATTACAGGCATATGAAACATCGGCGGTTTGTTAGAGATTTCATATAACGTTCCAATGGTATTTACTTCCAGATGTAATCCGCTGACAAGCGCAATTCCTAAAAGCACTGCCAGTAAAGAAGGTGGAATACTGTTTACAATTTTTCCGAGTGTACCTTTCAATAATCTGCCAACAAGCGGCCAGATAATTAAAACCGCAAGACATGCAATACCAACGAGCAATGCCTGAAGGTTGATGGTGCCAATATAGTGGATAATTGCTTTGGCTTTGTCCATGGTTTCCACAGGGCTGACTCCTTTTTCGTAAGTAAGTCCGAGAAAATCCTTTATTTGTCCAATGGCAATAGTCACGGCAATTCCTGCAGTGAACCCGGTAGTTATCGTATAGGGAATAAAACGAATCAGACTGCCAAGGCGTAAAACTCCCATTAAAATTAAGAACAATCCTGCCATAATCGTTGCTACGGCAAGACCTTCCAGACCGCTGGTCGCAACGATTCCTGCAACAATGGTTGCAAATGCTGCGGTAGGACCGGATATCTGAACACGGCTTCCTCCTAAAAAGGAAATCACAAAGCCTGCAACAATCGCAGTGTACAGACCCTTTTCAGGGTTTACACCGGATGCCAGTGCAAGGGCAATGGATAACGGAAGCGCAATAATGGCAACAATAATTCCGGCAATTACATCTTTGATGAATTGCTGCTTGGAGTATGTTTTCATTACAGAAAACAACTTCGGTTTTAACTTTTTCATAATCCTCTCCTCATAAGTAAAACAATATCTTTATTGGCGTTCGCCTAAATAATAAAAACCATGACATTCTTTCAGATAAACCGGTACAATCGAACCAATCAAGGATGGGTCTCCCGGGAAATGCACGATGGTATTATTGGACAACCGTCCGGTAAGCAAATGGGAATCCTGCTCATTTACTTCTTCTACAAGTGCATCAAGTGTCTGTCCCTGTAAACGGGCAACACGTTCCCTTGCCGTTTCCTGAACCACTTTCAAAAGCCGGTCAAAGTCTTTTTTTACCTGCTCCTGTGGCACCTGGTTTTCCATCGCTGCTGCAGGTGTTCCGGTTCTTTTCGAATAAATAAATGTAAATGCATTGTCATATTGTACCTGACGAATGACATCAATGGTTTCGTCGACATCTTCACTCGTTTCGCCCGGGAAACCAACAATAATATCCGTGGTTATGGCAATGTCCGGAATTTCTTTCCGGATTTTTTCGACAAGTGCCAGATAACTTTCTTTGGTGTAATGCCGGTTCATGGCATTTAAAATTTTGGTAGAGCCGGACTGAAGCGGCAAATGTAAATGACGACAGATTTTCGTGGATTCTTTCATGACCTGAATCAGTTCGTCGGATAAATCCTTCGGATGTGATGTCATAAAACGAATTCTTTGAAGCCCGTCAATCTTCTCCACTTCCTGTAATAACTGTGCAAATGTAATCGGATTCTCAAGATTTTTCCCATAGGAATTTACATTTTGGCCAAGCAGCATGATTTCTACTACCCCATCTGCTACCAGGCGTTCAATTTCCCGAAGGATTTCCTTAGGTTCCCGGCTTTTTTCTCTTCCCCGCACATAGGGAACAATACAATAGCTGCAGAAGTTATTGCATCCAAACATGATATTTATTCCGGACTTGAAGGAATATTTCCGTTCCACCGGCAAATCTTCTACGATTTCGTCCGAATCTTTCCAGATATCAATAACCATGCCGTCTGACTCGTACATCCGGGATAAAAGCTCTGCAAATTTATAAATATTATGTGTTCCAAATATCAAATCCACAAAAGAATAACTCTTTTGGATTTTTTCAATAACAGAAGGCTCCTGCATCATACATCCGCATAAAGCGATTCGCTTATGAGGGGCTTTCTTTTTCAGACTGTTCAGATGTCCAAGCCGTCCGTAAACACGCTGATTTGCATTATCACGAACCGTACAGGTGTTGTAAATAACAAAATCAGCATCCTCATCTTCAATTAAAAGAAATCCACAGCTTTCCAAAATTCCGGCAAGCTTTTCGGAGTCCCTTGCATTCATCTGACAGCCAAAGGTTGTAACACAGCAGGTAGGCTGGCGGTGTAAATCATCCCCCAGCTTGTTGACATATTTTTTAACTTTTTGAATATATTCTAATTGTCGTTGTTGTTCGGTCATAAATAAAGCTCCTTATTTGCGTTCCAAAAAGAGTTTTCTTGAAATAAAGTTGTAAACCATAACAACGGCAGTTGCGATGATTTTGCTGATAGGTACAATCAGTGTTGCAGGAATCAGATTATGAATCCACATTACCTGTTCATATAAAACATCATTACACAAGTAAATAATCAGTTCATTGATTAATAATCCAATGGCAGAAAGAATAACAAAAACAATAAACTCTTTCTTCTTGTCCATTTCTTTCTTATCTGTAAATACATATTTGATGCTTAAAATATAATTTACAATACAGGAAACAACAAAGCCGAGTACTGCGAACAGGTAAACGGAATTTTTCCCGAAAATATAAGTTGGAATCGTAGTAATTGCAAAATCAATGATAAAGCAGATTACCCCTACGATTCCAAACTTAATAATTTGTTGAAATAATTTTTTCATGATCGCCTCCAAAATATAATAAAACTCATTAGATTATTTTATCAAATGGAGGACTTGCTTTCAACGGTTATTTAATTTTTATTACAGCCACAATTCATATTGGGAAAAGATACAAATTCCGGTTCTGAAGAAGAACAAGGTGATGTGGGAGCACATGAAACCGGTGTACTGCATGAGGACGATGTACTGTCACATCCACAACTGCATCCACTGCTACTGCGCTCACTGCTTCTACGTTCGCTTCCTCTTCGGTCATTCGCATTACTGTTGTTACAATCACAGTTTTTTCCCATACAGAGTAACAATAAAACAAGAATAAAACAATTCATAAGTAATCCTGTTCCTTCCTGGCATAAAATTGAATCTACTTCATTTTATGCTTAGGAAGAAGGATGGTTCGTATATAATGAAAAGTTTCTTCTTCTCCTTTCTCTGCGAGCATTCTGAGCAGGCTTTCCAGTAATTCTTTCGTTTCCGGATGAATCGGTGCATTTTCACGCCCTTTTTCATAATATTCCCAGGGAGAGGCATCGGTGTAGGCAGGACCATTGTATACTTTGCTGGCAGCAATCCGGTCCATAAACATTTCAATAACATACTTTAACGGCATAGGTGCCGGAAGCATTTCACCGCCTTTGCTCAACAGACTGTAATCAATCCAATATTCGTAATGATGTTTATTTCTCCCTTTGTGATGCAGCCATGCGCTGGAGTATCCTTTTGCTTCTCTTTCGGCATTATTCGGGCTGCGGTTTCCCTGATAATACTTCACTCCTACCCAGAATTCGCTGGGACTGAATTTGGATAAGTCATGTACAAGCCCCTGCCAATACAGACCTACTTTAAAACACCCCTTCATGACCAGATATTTGTGCTGTGTTACTGTTTTAAAATGTTTCCATATTTTCATACATTATCAATTCTTTCTGTTTCATAAATCAAAATACTGCGTGCAGGAACCATAACCGATGGATGCTCGGATTCCACGGTGTTTTCTTCTGTCATAAATACCCGCTTCCACGTTTGGTTTTTTGGCAATTTGGGTAATGCAACAGGATGTGATTCCCAATGCATATTATATGCAATATATAGGGAGGATGCTGTTTTGCTTTCATATAAACCACATAAGAAAATGTTTACCATTCTGCTTACATAGCTTAAATCCGGGCGCCATGCTTCCTGCCCATGATATGAGATATCCGGATAACCACATCCAAGGGAATCCATCACCTTTAATAACCGTTTCTGGTGCAGAATTCGGTGCTGCTTACGGAAAGCAATTGCTGATTTTGTAAATGCAAGCAAATTTCTGGATTCCTGCGTATCACGCCATTTAATCCAAAAGATATCATTGTCCTGACAATAGGCATTGTTATTTCCGCTTCGACTATTGCCAAATTCATCACCGCTAAATAAAAAGGGAACACCCTGACTGAACATTAAAAAGCAGATGGCATTCTTAATCTGCTTTCTGCGGAGCTGGCAAATTGCTTTCTTGCGTGTTTCTCCTTCAATTCCACAGTTCCAGCTGTAATTATAATCTGTTCCGTCTGTATTATTCTCGCCGTTGGCTTCATTGTGCTTTCTTTCATAGGAAACCATATCCATAAGCGAAAATCCGTCATAATCACTCAGATAATTAACCAATCCATACAAATCGGAATTTTTACGCTGGTAGGTAATAAAATCATTAATGAGACCTTCGTCGCCTTTTAAAAAGCGCCGGATATCATTTTTGAAGTTGCCATTATCTACTGCTATGTTTCGAAAAGAAACATTTTTCAGGCATTCCATATCTTCTTCCGGAACATACGTAAAACGGATTTTACTGTGTTTTAACATAGCATCTTCGAGAATCATACGATACGGCAGATGAAAACCACTGAGTCGGAACCCATCTACATGGTATTCTTCCAGCCAGTATTTCAGAACATCCATAATATATAGTTGTCTGATATCCTGTGGAAAATAAAAATGCATCATCACTTCCAGACCGGCTTTATGAAGTTCCCGGACCATGGTTTTAAAGCTCAGTTGTGGAATTCCGGCACTATAAGAAGCCTTAGGTACAAAATAATATCCTTTTTGAAATCCCCAGCAGTTCATTCGGGAAGAAGCTTCTGCTTTTGCCAAACCGGAAGCATGCTCCATTGGATTGGAGCTGTATTTTAATGGCTTCATATCCGTTTCATCAAATTCATAGCATGGCATCAATTCCAGCGTTGTGACACCGAGCTCTTTGAGATAATCAATCTTTTCGATGATTCCTTCAAACGTTCCGCGATGTTTTACACCGGAGGATTTATGCATGGTAAAACCACGGACATTCAATCCATAAATAATCGTATCTTCATAGGGAATTTCAGGATTTTTGTCATTCTCCCAGTCAAAGGAAAACTGTTTGAAAGAACCCCGGATACAGGAATCATGCTTTTGGCCAAATGATTCAAGACCGGTTATTGCGGTCGCATATTCATCAGTATAAACAGTGTCTCCACAGTAATAATTGTACGTGTCCTCATCAAGGTTTTCCCCGTGAAGCTCTATTCCGTAAAGAGTTCCGACACTTCCTTCTTTGCAAAAGGAAAAACGTGCTTTTTCTTTGTTTTTATGATAAAGAATAATTCCACAATCTTCTTCGCTATTTTCGAATTCTGTTGAAAAACGAAATCCATGTTCGGTAGGAACTACACCAGGCTTATGCGGTTTAAAATAGGTTGTCTTAATAGTAGTCATCTGTAGCCTCCTTCATATGCATTACACAATTATCATAACATAAAACGAAAATACTGTGTGAAAAATCTGAAAATGTATTGCGACACCCATGAAATCTATGTAAAATGAAAGAAAAACAGAAAAGGAGATTTTTATGTCACAAAATACCTTTGAACAACCGGAAAGCAATGATGAAGAAATGACTGTTACTCTTGACCTGGAGGATGGAACTTCCGTAGACTGTGCCATTGTAACCATTCTAACGGTAAACCAGCAGGATTATATTGTTCTTCTTCCGCTGGATCAAGATGGTCAGAATTCAGATGGTGAAGTCTGGTTTTATAAATATGATGAAGATGAGAACGATCCAAATGCAGAACCAACGCTGGAATATATCAGTGATGACGAGGAATATGAGGCAGTTGCGGATGCATTTGATGAATATCTTGATACACAGGAATTTGATGAATTTCTGGATTCTGAGGAATCAGATGCTGAATAAACCGCGAAATTTTACGGTTTCGCTCTTCCGTTTCATATAAAAACAGTTTATTTTTGGCTCTTGTAATGGCAACATACAGGAGCCTTCTTTCTTCTTCCAATTCTTCCGGAACAGGCAGCTTGCCAAACGGGATAATTCCTTCATTCAAGTCTGGCAGATATACATGTTCAAATTCCAGTCCCTTCGAAGCGTGCATGGTAATCACATGTACACCTTTATTTGTTACATATTCGGTCGGTCTATCCTTTGCTTTCCGATTCTCTTCGATAAATTTGTATATGGATGTCTGAAAATGATAATCTTCTAGAAGAAGCTGAATCTTTCTAATTGCATTTTTAAATCGGTTAAATTCTGCCTGAGATCTGCTTTTTTCTTTTAAGTAATCAAGATATCCCATCTCCTGACAGAAATAACGGACTGCAAGTGGCGGGGAAAGACGTTCTGCCAAATCAATTTTCTGAAAATATTTTGTCACGTCTTGCTGCATTTGTGAATGATACCGGTAGTACTCTGACATCAGCTGACCACTGACCACCTCCGAAGTCAATGCATCTCTTTGAAAATAATGATTTGGTTTGTTCATAAAATTCAAAAAGTATTCCCGGCGATGCCCTTCATATAAGAAACATAGAAAAGAAAGAATATCCTCCATAATAAAAGAATCGTATATTTGAAAGACCGGCTCTATGCAATGAACCGGAATCCCATGCTGTTTTAAAAGCTCTGCAAAAAGGAAGACCTCCTGATTGGTTCTGAGAATTACTGCGGTCTGTTCATAGCAGGAACAGGAGTGTTTTTTCAGATGCGTTACGAGTAACTCCTCTTCGTCTTTATGTGTCATGCAATGATAATGGAATATGATACCTCCGGAACATTCCGGCTGAAACGTCTTTTCAAAACGCTGTCTGTTTTCTGCAATCACCCGGTCTGCAAAACGGACAATCTGTTCACCGCTACGAAAGTTGGAGGTCAACGGATATGTTACCGCATTGCGGTAGTCCATTTGGAACTTCTGCATAATATCAGGAGAAGAACCTCGAAAACCGTATATTGCCTGATCGTCATCTCCTACCACATAGAGATTTCCGGATTTTTCAGAAAGTAACTGCATCATTTGATACTGGCTGGTGTTAATATCCTGAAATTCATCAATTAAAAGATAGGAAAATTGATTTTGATATTTTTTTAATAAGTGGAAATCTTTTTGCAGAAATTCGATGCATTGAAGAATCATATCATCGAAATCTATTTTCTGTTGTTCTCTTAAAAAGGATTGAAATTCCAAATAAATTTGCTGAAAGAACTCTTTAGAAACGGAAAGCAAAGAGAGATTTACGGAACAATCGGGGTTATTTTTCAGACGACTGAAGTAATCCAAAAAGCAATGGATTTTATCATAATGACACAGTTCCGTACAACCATGATTTTTTAATAGGATTTCAAGATATCTTCTCTTTTCGGATTCACTGACAAGCGCATTGGAAGGCAAATGACAGGCATCCTGAAGGATATGGTATCCAAGACTGTGAAAGGTTGCAAAGTGTACATGACCGCTAAATGGTTGAGACTGCACCACCTTTTGATAACGCATCTGCATTTCTTTTGCAGCAGCCTTTGAAAAAGTGACAACAAGTATATTTTCCGGTGGAATTTTCTGTTTCTGAATAAGATAGAATATACGTTGAATGATGGTAAATGTTTTCCCACTACCGGGACCTGCCAAGACAAGTGCAGGTCCTACGGTATGGTGAATTGCCGCTAATTGCTGGCTATTTGGTTTCTTCAAGAAGTGCAATCCCCTTTCTGATTCTTAAAAGAGATTCTTCTTTGCCAAGTAATTCCATAATTTCTGTTGCTCCGGCAGGTGTCATCTGTTTACCGGATACGGCGGTACGAACCGGCCACAATACATAGCCGTTCTTACAACCCTTCTGTGCAACAAAATCCAATAACAACTGATACAACGCATCATTGGAATAATCTTCCTGATTCTCCAGAACAGGAAGAATTTCTTTTAACACTTCCAAAGAGGATTCTTTTGTTGTTTTCATCTTTTTGTGCTCATACATGGCAGTATCGTATTCCGGAAGTTCTTCCAGAAAATCGATCAATTCCGGAATATCCGGGAAAACTTCAATTCTTGTTTTTACCATGGAAGCAATTTTGGATAAATCAAAATCTTTCTTCAAAGCAGATTTCAAATAAGGCTCTGCCATTTCATAAAAGGTCTTGTCATCCATTGCTTTGATGTATTCCCCATTCATCCATTTTAATTTCATATAATCAAAAACAGAAGGGGATTTATTGATTCTATGGTAATCAAACTCCTGAATCAATTCATCCAGTGAGAAAATTTCACGGTTATCTTCCGGACTCCATCCGAGCAACGCAATATAATTTACGATTGCTTCCGGTAAAAAGCCCTGCTCTAATAAATCTTCAAAGGAAGAATGACCACTTCTCTTGGAGAGTTTTTTATGATTTTCATCCGTAATCAATGGCAAATGAATGTATACCGGTGATTCCCATCCAAATGCATCATAAAGACGTTGGTATTTCGGTGAAGATGACAAATACTCGTTTCCTCTTACCACATGGGTAATATTCATTGTATGATCATCCACAACATTTGCAAAATTGTAAGTCGGATATCCATCGGACTTAATCAGAATCATATCATCCAGTTCCGAATTTTCAACGGTAATATCTCCGTATAATTCATCATGAAATGTCGTTGTTCCCTCAGAAGGGATATTTTGCCGGATGACAAATGGTTTTCCGGCAGCAAGGTTCGCTTCTACCTCTTCTTTGCTTAAATGAAGGCAATGCTTATCATAAATCATGATTTCCTTACCTTCGACAACTTCTGTTTTGAGCGTGGAAAGACGTTCTTTATCACAGAAACAATAATATGCTTCCCCTTTATCAATCAACTCTTTAGCATATTTCATATAAATTCCGGTTTTCATTCGTTCACTTTGAATGTAGGGACCGTATCCGCCGTCTTTATCCGGACCTTCATCATGTGTAAGTCCTGCTTTTTCAAGGGTATGGTAAATAATATCGACAGCACCCTCTACAAAACGTTCCTGGTCGGTGTCTTCAATACGAAGCATAAAGTCTCCGCCGGCGTGCTTTGCAATTAAAAATTCATATAATGCGGAACGTAAATTTCCTACATGCATTCTGCCCGTTGGACTGGGGGCAAATCTTGTTCTGATTTTTGTCATTTTCTATTGTTCCTTTCCTGGTTCCATTGATGGAATCTTATCTTCTGCTGCTGCTTTAAATGCGGCTACTTCTTTTGTTGCCTGCATAATCGGAATGTTGGTTCCGGCACCTGCTACACAGCCACCCGGACAAGCCATACCTTCAATCAGGCAACCGTTTTTCTTTCCTGCCTTTGCAAGCATCAGCATTTTTTTACATTCTGTCAGACTTTCCGCATGTTCAATATTTACTTCAACATCCGGATAATATTCACGAATACATGCTTCAATGGCACTTGCAACACCACCGGCAACACCGTAACCACGTCCGGCCCCTGTTGCATCGTTCATATGATCATGCGCTTCTACCGCTTCCGGCAGCAAGCCTTTGGCTTCAAACATTCCGGCTAATTCTTCAAACGTAATTACAAAATCTACATCTGAACGTACGGTTCTTCTGGATGCTTCAAGTTTTTTGGAAGCGCAGGGACCGATAAATACAACACTTGCATCAGGATGATCCTCTTTGATTTTTCTTGCAGTTGCAACCATCGGAGTCAGCTCATTCGAAATTTTATCTATCGTTTCCGGGAAAAATTTCTTGGCAAGCATCGACCATGACGGGCAACATGATGTAAGTAAAAACGGAACTTCGCCGGTTGCTACTTCGTTGACATAGTTTTTCGCCTCTGCAAGAGCTCCCATGTCGGCACCGATTGCCGTCTCATAAACATCAAAAAAGCCAAGCTCTTTCAACGCTGTTTTTATCATATCCGGAGTTACTTTAGGACCAAACTGCCCTACAAAAGCCGGAGCAACCTGGGCAATAATTTTTCTGCCGGACTGCATAGCACGAATTAACTGGAAAATCTGGGATTTGTCTGCAATGGCACCAAATGGACAACTTACCATACACTGACCGCAGGATACACAAATATCCGGGTCGATATAAGCACGTCCCTTTTCATCACTTTTAATGGCATTAACTCCACAATGAGCCAGACATGGACGTATCTGATGGGAAATCGCATCATAAGGACAGACCGATTTACATTTTCCACACTTGACACACTTTTCCTGGTCAATAATGGATTTTCCGCCTTTCATACTGATGGCACCCCTCGGACAGACCTCACGACAAGGATGTGCAACACATCCCATACATTTATTTGTTACCTCATATCGGTTTTCCGGACAGGCATTACATGCAGACGGAATAACCTGCATCAATGGGGGTTCATAATATTTTTCATCAATATTACTCTCCTCTAAGCCCTGTGTCAGATGAACCGGAACATTTTCCGGGCGCAAAGAAAGACCCATTGCAAGTCGGATACTTTCACGCACAATGGCTCTTTCACGATAAATACTCTGATATTCGGATTCATCATAATCAATAATTTTATAGGGAAGTGCTTCAATATCATCCTTCAAATTCTGAGATTCATATGCAAGATTAGCGACTTCCTTAAATATTCTTCTTCTATTTTTACGAACCTGAGTGTCAATTCCTCTCATCGATATATTTTTCCTCCTATGACGTTCTTTTATATTCTTACACAAACACGGAAGGAAATCAAGGTATAAATCTTATAGAAACAACCTGCCAATCTGAAAAACGAGTGTTGCAACGCCCCATGCCAGTAAAATCTGGAATAATACCAGTTTTAAGGTAAAAGATAAAGAGTTGCTTTCCTTTTTTATTGTCGCAACAGTTGCTGCGCACGGTACATATAATAGTACAAATAACATCATACAGTACGCATTTAATGGACCGAAGGAAGGATCGATATTTCTCAGATTTTCTGTGATTGCAGAGACACCGGAAGCAGCCACTCCGCTTCCGACTCCAAACAAAACGTTAAAACTGGAAACAACAATTTCCTTGGCAGAAATTCCGGCAATTAATGAAACAACAATCTGCCACATACCAAGTCCGCATGGTGCCATGACCGGCTCCAGCCATCTGCCAATCATTGCGCCAAAGCTCATGGACGGGTCCTGAATCATACCTGTTTTTCCAAAATTCAGGACGAACCAAATGACAATAGAAGCAATAAAAATAGTCGTACCGGCCTTTGTCAGGTAGTCCTTCAGTTTATTCCAGACATAAATACGTATGGTTCTTCCGTTTGGTCTTTTGTACTCCGGCAATTCAATCAGTAAACTGTCATTTTTCTTTTTTTTATCAAATATATAGATGATTCTTGATACGAGAATTGCTACAATTAATCCAATCAGATACATGGATAATGCAGCAACCAGAGCATATTTTCCGAAAAACAGGCCGGAAAATAACACATATACCGGAAGCCTCGCAGAGCATGACATAAATGGAGTCACAATCATCGTTTTCCGCCGGTCCTTTTCAGTTTCCAGTGCCCGTGAAGCCATGATGGCAGGAACTGTACAACCGAATCCAAGAATCATGGGAAGAAATGCTTTTCCCGATAATCCGGCCTTTCCCATAATGCTGTCCATCACATAGGCAACCCTTGCCATGTAACCACTGTCTTCCAAAATAGCAAGAGCAAGGAACAAAATGACAATATTCGGAATAAAGGTTAGTATTCCACCGACACCTGCGATTATTCCATCTACAATTAATGATTTCAGCCATTGGGCAGCATGAATCTGGGTCAATAGTGAAGTCATTCCGCCGGATATCCAGTCCACGGCTGCCTCAAAGTACCCTTTTAACCAGTCCCCAACGGTGAATGTACAAAAGAAGACAAATGCCATAATACATAAAAAAACAGGAACTCCCCAAACAGGATGTGTCAGAATCTTATCTGCCTGCTCGGTCATACCCTTATTTTTTTTACGATAAAAAAGAACTTCTTTGATGATGCCCTCAATAAAATGATACTTTGTCTGGATGATTTCCTTTTCATAGCTTTTATCAACAATATTAGAAACCGATATAGGATGTTCCTCACGAACATCCTCATCATATTCGAGCATTTTAATGGCATGCCATCGTACGGAAGAATGGGTTGGATATTTTGCCTGCATAACGACTGATAACTTGTCTATTTTTGTTTCAATTTCCTCACTGTAATGCAGAACATCCGGTTTTGAGCCTTCTTCATAATGGTGTACCACAGCATGAAGGAGGATATCCAGTCCTTTTCTCTTTGCAGCAGAGACGGGAACGACAGGAATGTTACCAAGCATCTCCGGTAAACGATGCAAGTCAATTTCCATGCCACGCTCTTCTACCACATCCATCATGTTAAGAGCAAGTACAACTGGTTTTCCAAGTTCTAATAACTGTAAAGTCAAATACAAATTACGTTCCAGATTGGATGCATCTACGACATTGACAATCACTTCAATATCATCATCCATAACACATCCTCTGGTTACTTTTTCTTCTATTGTATAGCATGTCAGGGAATAGATTCCGGGAGTATCCACCAGAGTCATGTGGATATTTTCATACTCAGCTTCACCCTCTACCTTTTCTACGGTAACGCCAGGCCAGTTTGCCACCTTCAGTTTCGAACCGGTTATTGCATTAAATAATGTGGTTTTTCCGCAATTTGGATTTCCGACAAATGCTACATGAATATTTTCTCTGTTCATAAATTTTTCGCTATTCATTGGACACCTCCTCAATTTCAATACCGGAACAAATATATTTTCCGATGGCGAGTCTTGTCCCACGAACTTTTATAATGACGGCACCGTGACGCTTTCGATTTAAAACATCAATCATCGTTCCGTCATTTAAACCAAGGGCCTGCAAACGGCGGGTAATTCCTTCCTCCACATGCAGACCCTTTATCTCATATTTTTTTCCAATTTCACTCTCATATAATGACATCATCATAAATGTTCCTCATAAGTTAATTGATAATAATTATCAGTTAAACTTATATCATAGTATCTCTGAAAAAGCAAGCCGGATTTGGGTTCCTGAACCATTTTTCAAAGCATTCATACAATATAGTAATTCTTTAAGCATATAAAATGAGGAAAAAACATGCAAAATCAAAATAGAAATGAATATTTTGACAAATTTCCGGTTGCTATGGCATATGTTCCCTGGCAACAGTTGACAAATGTGTTTGAAAATCTGGAGGAGGCATTCCGCATAGGTACGATTTTCCCGGAATTGGAAAAGCCATTTAAGGGAAGGAGGGTCATAAAATGATGAATTTCACGAGTGAACAAAGCCGTCTTCGTCACAATATTGATATTATGGATTTCGTAATTGTGGAAATGAATGAATATCTCGACACCCACCCTACCGATCAGGATGCGATTGAATATATCCGCCATTATATTCGTATGAAAAATCAATCGATGCGTGAATATGCAATGAAATTTGGTCCTTTAAGTATCTCAGATGCAGATGCCGGTAATCAGAATGAATGGAAATGGGCGGTACAGCCATGGCCGTGGGAAGGAGAATGTTAATATATGTGGAAATATGAAAAAAGATTACAGTTTCCTGTCAATATCAAAAAACCGGATGCCAAGCTTGCACAGGTGATTATCAGCCAGTTTGGTGGACCGGACGGAGAACTTGCTGCCAGCCAGAGATATATTTCGCAACGATATACGATGCCATACCGTGAAGTTGCCGGTGTATTAACCGATATTGCAACTGAAGAACTTGGTCATATGGAAATGGTTTCCTCAATTGTGTATCAGCTGACCAAAAACTTATCTATGGACGAAATTGCAAATTCGGGTTTTGCAAATTACTATGTAGACCATACAACGGCTCTCTGGCCGCAAGCAGCAGGCGGGATTCCGTTCAATGCCTGTGAGTTCCAGTCCAAAGGTGATGTTATTACTGATTTAATCGAGGATATGGCGGCCGAGCAAAAAGCGAGGACCACTTATGACAACATTCTGCGCCTTGTCCATGATGCCGATATCTGTGAACCAATCCGCTTCCTTCGTGCAAGAGAAATTGTACACTTCCAGCGTTTTGGCGAAGCATTACGAATTGCGCAGGATCGTATGGATTCTAAGAATTTCTATGTTATGAATCCGGAGTTCGATACTGCTGTTGCAAAAACAGATAGCTGTTGCGACTAGGATGTAAAGAAAGGGAAAAGGCATTTGCCCTTTCCCTTTTTTTCATTCTCTGGAACCCGGAAGCCGATGCCGGAATAATACTCTGGAAAGGACCTTCGGTTCAAACGGAACAAGTGGATACATATAGCTTTTACGTGCAATCGTCTTGTTCGAAAACATGGTTACAAGACAAAAGATAACGGCTGCAAGATAACCCCAGACACCAAAAATGGCTGTTAAAATCAGGTTAATGATTCGCATGAATTTTACTGCATAGCTCAATTCATAGCTTGCCTGCGTATAACTTGCAATTGCCACAAATGCCATATACAGCATTACTTCACTGTTAAACCAACCACTGTTTACGGAGAACTCTCCCAATACAAGGGCGGCCATAACACTCAGTGGCGTACTTAACATGTTAGGCGTATTGACGGCGGCTAGTCGTAATCCGTCAATAGCAAGTTCCAGCATTAAAAACTGCCAGATTAAAGGAATATTCACGGTTTCATGTACCTTGATAAACTCAAAGCCCGAAGGAATCCATTGCGGATATTGCATCAACAGTAAAAAAGTCGGTGTTAAAAAATAAGTCAATAACGCAATAATGATTCTTGAAAATCGCAGATAAGTTCCTGTTACCGGCGGAAAGTAGTAATCATCCGCTTCTTCTATTACATCAAAAATCGTGGTTGGTGTAATCATGGCAGATGGAGAATTATCTACCAGAATCACAATATCGCCTTCAAGAATTTGTGCCGCAGCAGTATCCGGCCGCTCCGTAAACTTGAATTTCGGGAATGGATTAATCCAGCGTCGCTTATATAAGCATTCTGCAAGACTTTCCTGGTTCATCGTCAGGGCATCCGCCTGGATTTTGCTGATTTTATCTTTAATATCGTTCAGAAATTCATGGTCTACGCGGTCGTCCATATAACATAATACAATATCGGTCTGGGAACTTTTTCCTGCCTTCATCATCTCCATCCGGAGATCTGTGCTTCGGATTCTTCTTCGAATTAAAGCAGTATTAAAAACAATCGTTTCTACAAAGCCATCTTTGGAGCCTCGCAGAGCCTTGTCCTTTTCCGGTTCTGAAACGCTTCGTGCCGGATATGTTCTTGAATCAATCAACAGACACTGTTCATACCCATCAATAAACAAAGCAAAAACGCCGGACATAATGAAATAAGAAATCATATCCCAGCGGTCACTTAAATCTACTTCACCATAGGGAATCTTTGTTTTTGACATTTCATGGGCGTCCTTTGGAAAATCTTCTTCCTTCATATCGAAAAAATACTGAAGCATTTTCTGCATCAATTCATCTTTACAAAAACCATCAATAAAATACATACAGGCATCCCGACCACCAATTCGGACTACCCGGTAGACTACGTCAAAATTTTCCTTTACTTTCAGTAAGTCATTCAGATAGTTCATATTCTCAGACAGAACGCCACTCATTTTTTCAGACATAAAAAACTCCCTCCGTCACATTTCTCTTTCCATTATGTGACAAAGGGAGTTTTTTTATACGCATTATTGTTTTCCGGTACTTCCGAATCCTCCGCGATCCTTATCTCCAAGATGGGCAACCTCATCAAAAGTAATCGCCGGCTGGTTTTCCATAATACGGAACTGGCAAATCCGGTCATTTACCGAGATATGAGTATCTCTTACTGCCAATGCAGGCATAAACCATTGATCGTTATCGCCGCAATAGGAACAATCCACAACACCCTGATGATTTGTCTGGATAATACCAAAATTTTTAAACGTGGAACTTCTTGGAACAATATGTGCCTCATAGCCTTGCGGAAGCTGCATGGCAACTCCCAATGGGATTAAACGGAATTCGCCTTTTTTTAAGTCCACGTCTTCTGCCGCACGTAAATCAATCCAATCAGATTTTCCATCAATATACGTTAGTTTTTCAATTTTATCTGTAAAATATTTTATTTTTATGGTTTCCATGAATTCTACCTCACACTATTATGAATAATCGCTGCAATGCAATATTGGGACACTTGGATCGGTCTGTTTTAATGATTTCTGAACGTCAATAACCCGTTGATTGCTACTGCCTTTCCACAAAAGCTTCACATCTTTTTTATCGACCTCAAATTCACCATCCACAAGCACATCGACATATTGCATTACTGCATAATGTAAGATGTTTTCCCAGGAATCTCCGGTATATAGCCAAATGGTTTTATCCGGATATTTTTCTTTGATTTCTGCCATTAAATTCCGCACATCAAGACGGTTTGCCGCATGAAGCGGATCTCCACCGGAAAAAGTAATACCGGATATGTATGGTTTTTCCAACTGCTCAAATATTTCCTGTTTTGCTTCTTCATCAAATAATAATCCACCTGCCGGATCCCAGGTGATTGGATTCTGACATTCCTTACAACAGTGAGAGCATCCTGCAACCCATAAGACTACACGTAACCCGTCACCGTTCAGCATATCATCCTTTGTAATATTATGATATCTCATTGCCTACATGCTCTTCCTTTCTGCAATTTCTGCCATCTTTGCTTCATTTAAGCGGGTATCCCCATGAACTCTGGAATAAGACAAATAACCGTTCATACGTTCAATCTTTGTCAGATTCCGGCTTCCGCATTTTGGACAAACATCCATTTCAAGCTCCTGATGTCCGCAGTCATCACAATAGGCAAGCGATAAATTAACTCCTTCATAAAATCCCATATCCATGGCACGGCGAATCAACGTTTTGATTGCCTCAATATTATAATCAATCGGATATTTTACATATTGTATTTTTCCACCATTTGATAACTCCCAGAAACGATATTCCAAATCCTGCTTCTGAATCGGTGTAATATCTTCGGTTACATGGCAGTGAAAACTGTTTGATACATAGTCCCTATCCGAAACGCCTTCCACAATACCATATTTTGCACGGAACTGTTTTACCTGCAAACCACATAAGCTTTCTGCCGGTGTTCCATAGATTGCATAAAGGTTACCGTCTTCTTCTTTAAATTCATCAATCTTCTGATTGATATGTTCCAAAACCTCCAATGCAAACTGTCCGTCTTCGACAAGTGATTTTCCATTATATAATTCCTGCAATTCATTAAAAGCAGTAATTCCAAAGCTCGCGGTTGCGGATTTCAAAATCGGTTTAATCTTATCGGTCAGTTTCAGATGACCTCCTAAGAATCCTCCCTCACAATAAGCAAGTGGATTCGTGGAAGCTCTCATTTCGCCAAGATAAGCATAGGTACGAATATGAAGCTGACGAATTAAATTCAGATAGTAATCCAACACTTCATAAAAATCTCTGCTTTCCTGACGTGATTTGGCAAGAATCATCGGTAAATGAAGAGATACTGCACCAATGTTGAAACGTCCGACAAATACAGGAACATCCTTGTCATCCGCAGGATGCATACCGCCTCTTTCATACCATGGAGACAGAAATGCACGGCATCCCATTGGAGAAATGACTTTGCCATAACGCTTGTACATGCTGGCAATATATCCTTTTCCGGTCAGGCTTAACCAATCCGGATACATGGTCTTTGCAGAACATTTTACGCCTGCTTCAAAAACATCTTCCAGTTCCTTTCCTTTTCCATGAAGATTTTCATCATAAAGGAATACAATTTTAGGGAACAGTACCGGCTTTTTGCAATCTTTCTTTCCCTGTCCTCTTCTTCTGACATTCAAAAGAGAAATGGTTGCAAGACGTGCAAAACGTCCGGTTCCGATACCTGCTGTAACGGTAATAAACGGATAATCTCCACGACTGCTTGCAACGGTGTTAAATTTATACTCCCATCCCTGGAAGCCCTGCTCAAATTCACGCTTTACATCTGCGTAAGCCTCTGCGGCAGCAGTTTCTTTATCGATACCAAGATTTTCATATTTTTTGAGACTCTTTTTATAGGTCTTTTCTGCATATGGCTCTAATATTTTATCAACTTCCGGAACCGTAAATCCACCATACTGCTGGCTTGCGGCACTTAATACAATATCTCCAATTACATCAAATGCAACATCCAAAGACTTTGGCTCATTGTACCAGATATTTCCCATCTCAAAACCGCCGGTAAGTACACTGGCAACATCAAACAGACAACAGTTCATGGTATCACGTCTTGCCGACATATCATGTACATAAATATATCCGTCACGGCATGCCTGGATTTCCTCTGTTGTCATAAAGAACTTCTGATATAATTCCTTATTGAACTGGTTAAAAATTAGACTTCTCTTTGTGGATACAAGAGCACTGTCTGTATTTGCATTCTCCTTATCCCCAACATACATAATGGACTGACTCTTTTTGTAGACATCATCCATCATACGTACAAAGTCCTGTTTATAATTTCGATAGTCGCGGTAGCTCTTTGCAACAATCGGTTTTACGTCTTCCAAAGCACTTTCCACAATGTTATGCATGATTGGAATTGGAATCTGATCCTCTTCCAGCTCATTTACTTTCTCAATAACATATTTACAGATATGTCTTTTCTCTTCTTCTGTGAATTTTGTTAATGCACGATATGCACTCTTTCCTACTGCATCAATTACCTTCTGTACATTAAATGATTCCAGACTTCCGTCTTTCTTGATGACCTTGACATCTCTGTTTGGCTTATACTCTTCGCCATAATTTGTTACTGATTCCTTTGTGTCTGTGCTGCTCATTGTTTACCCCTCCGTGTTTCATAGTACAACACCAAATATTGTAGTCTTTTTGCAATCGCCGAACAATATATAGTGCTATTACCTAGTATAATCAAACCAAATAGAGATGTCAACTCGAAAGGGTAAAAATACAAGTGCTATTTTATTTGCAGTATTGCTCCGTAATTTTCCGGAGAAATTCCAGATAATTTTCTCTCGTCTGCTTAGGTGAAAGAATCGTCACACCATTGCCTAATCCGGTAAGCCAGCCGAAAAACTGATTGCTGACCGTTACAGAAATACGCACTGTTATTTTATTATCCCCAATGTCCCGGATATCAATTTCTTTTCCGAAACGATCCAGCATTACACCGGTTAATTCCCTGGGTAATTGCAGGGTTACGGTCTGGATTTCACCACCGAACATTCCAAACGAGCGGTTTGTGTATTCGGCAATATCAAATTGTCGAAAGGATTCGGCACCTTTTCTTTTTGTATCTGCCAGTTCTTCTATCCGGCTCATTTTGTCTACACGGAAATGCTTGATTCGCTCTTCTTCATCATCAAATGCAATCAGATAATAATTTTCTTCTTTCCAGGTAAGCGCCCATGGACTGACCTGGTATCGTTTCCCGCCATGCCGTGGAACCAGCTTTTTATCCGTATTCCATTCGAGATAGGTAAACGTTATTGGTGCGTTATTCTGTATGGCATTATGGATATGATCCACATTATAATAAATACTTTCATTTTCTGCTTTGATTCGTCCGGCAACAATCACCTGACGTTCCAGCTTTTTCCCTTCGTTTGGACCAGCCAGCTTCTCAATTTTGGCAATCAGTTCCCGTGATTTTTTTGTTGTAATAAACCGGGAAGCCTGAACGGCATCTACAAGCAGCTTTAATTCCGGCAGTTCAAACTCCCTGCTCGCAAGATAATATCCGCCGCCTGTTTTTGCTTTCCGGTTCACAATATCGTAGCCATAGGTAATCAGACACTCTATATCGCTATAAATACTTTTTCGCTCTGCGCAGATGTCATATCTCGAAAGCTCCTGAATCAATTCTTGAGCGGACAGACAATGGGATTCATCTGTTTTTTCCGACAGAATCTTAATCAGATACAACATCTTTAATTTCTGGTTTGTTCCTTTTGCCATAGGATTCCTTTCTTTAAGAAAAAAGAGCCCACCCAACGGCAGACTCTAAAACATTTATTCTTCTTTGTTATCTGTTGCAGTCTCTTCTTCTATTCGATTCTTTCTCTTTCGTAAGGAAATACCAATGAATCCTGCTACTGCACATAACGCGACAATAATCACAACAACAAGCAAATACGATAAAAACATATTAAAAAAAGCAATCAGATTATTCATGAAATTACCAAGCCTTTCTGTCATTTAGCATAAAAATATCATATCATTGTACCGATTCTTAGTCAAGCATCTGCCATTTGGAGGTTTTGATAAATTCCTCTGCCATATTTTCGGCTTTTTGCACAATCGTATCCTGAAATCCCATAATCGATAACAATTTAATTGCATTTCTTGTTGTGGCACGTCCCTTCTGTAACTGGTAACTGAACGTAATATCATTTTCCAGTACCTCTTCCTGAAAATGATAATTATCATAATCCTTTTCTAACAGATGGGTAAGTTCCACATCATGGGTAGCCACAAAGCAAATGCTGTTGTCTGCATTAAGGCTTTTCATAATCTGTGCAGATGCTGCAATACGTTCTATGGTATTTGTGCCTCTCAGAACTTCATCGACAAAGCAAAGTACCGGTATCTTCTGCTGTGCGATTTTATCCAGAATCCTTTTAATGGATTTAATCTCAACCATGTAATAGCTTTCTCCCTGAAATACATTGTCTTTCAGGGACATGGAAGAACATATATAGAAAAACTGACTCGTATATTGTTCCGCAAGGCAGGTGTGTATCGTTTGTGCCAAAATCGCATTGATTGCGACCGTTTTTAAAAACGTTGATTTACCCGAAGCGTTGGAACCGGTAATTAATATACTTCTGTTTGTAGAAACACTGTTTTTTACCGGATTTGAAATTAACGGATGATAAAGCTCTTTTGCAGATAATACGGTTTTGTTTTCAAACACCGGAATACAATACGTATCTAAGTATTCCCTATATTCCCCAATTGCAATACATGCTTCTATTTTTCCAAACTGTGTCAGTAAAACATCAATTTCAGACAGGCTACCACGTACAACCCGCAGCATTTGATTAAATTTAACAATATCAATATGAAATCCCATCCGGATAAAATCAAATAACATATCAAGCGGAGAACCGCTTCCGGTCATTCGCCCCGAAGACATCAAAATATATGAACCTCTGCTGAACGATTGAAGAACCCTGTTTGCCTGTGCCATTTCTTCAAATTCACCATTCAAAGCAGAAACTTTATATTTTTTGAGACGTTCATACGTATCCATCAGTCGAAAAATGTATGCAAAGCTGGTAATATAAGGTTCAATCTTCTCTTTTACTTTAAAATACGTAAAATTGTTATAAATCAAAACACCTAAAAAGCATAATAATCCAACTGAAAACTGGAATAACATGACCACAATACTGAGTATAAGAAGCAGCCATGAAATGTAGTGCGGAAGATTGCTTTGTTCTCCCAGGTCGTCCAGGTAATCGAGATAATCATAAATGGAAAACTTTTTGATTTTTCCGAGTTTAGAAAAAATAAACTGATATTGTACCCGTTGCGTTGGATTTTCCTTAAAATACCGAATGATGTTCTCACGGTTTTCTAATCTGTTTTCCGTCATTTCCGGATTTCGGAGAATATAATACAAGTATTCCTCTCCTGCAGAAGAATAGGTATAATTCATCTGCTTAAATACCTCATCCATATCCAGATCATGCCAGGTAATATCATCCAGGGAATGTTCATCTGCATGTTTTTCATAATATCGTGGAATATGAAGCAGCTGTTCCGGCTTATATTCTCTTTTTAGAGCTGTTCCGTAATCCGATGCCAGATGTTCCCGAAATCTTTTCTCATCACGCTTATAATCATAAAATCCTTTTGCAAAGAAAAATAGGATAAGGAAAAATAATGCGATTGCCAAAATAATGTATTCCATAATTTCTCCCTATTCCTTATTACATAAGCGTTTGGAAATTGCTTCACAGGTTTCGTAAATGGAGTCTGCCTCCTGTGGTACAAAATATGTTCCATTTTCATAACAGATTTTTCCGTTAATCATGGTCATTTTTACATTTATTTTGCTGCCACTATAAACAATATTTTTCGGAATGTTATGAATCGGCTGCATATTGGGCATATGCAAATCAATCAGAATCATGTCCGCATATTTTCCTTCTGCAAGAATATCGCAATCTTTAAGTCCCATGGCATGTGCTCCATTCACGGTTGCCATTTTCAGGACTTCATAGGCATCTACGGCAGATGCATCTTTTTCCCTCAGTTTCGCAAGTCCGGTAACAAGGAACATTTCACGGAACATATCCAAACAGTTGTTGCTTGCCGGACCATCGGTACCAATCGCAACCGGAATTCCTTTTTCAAGATATGCACTGATTGGTGCGATTCCACTTGCAAGCTTTGTATTTGAGCCGGGATTTGTAACCACATAAAAGTTTCTCTTTTTCATAATGTCCATATCTTCTTCGGTAACATGAACACAATGATATCCGCCTCCGCCATAGTTGAACATTCCAAGGCTATCGAGAAATTGAAGCGGAGTCATTCCATAACGGGAAATACATTCATTGACTTCCTTCTCGGTTTCTGCAAGATGTGTATAAACCGGAGCCTTGTATTTCTGCGCCATTGCCGCAACCTTTTCCAGCAATTCCTTACTGCAGGTATATTCGGCATGAAATCCCAGCATATAGGAATTTAAACTGTCCTGTTCCGGATGATTGAGTTCAAGATACATTTTCTCCATAAGCTCCGGAGACTGACTGAAATTATTTAACGCAGAAACCTGTACACACCGCATTCCCATATCTTCAAATGCTTTTGCAATGCTTTCTGGGGTCAGATACATGTCAAATGCTGCCGTAATGCCACTTGAAAGATATTCAAGAATCGCAAGCTTTGTCAATTCATAAATATCTTCTGCTGTCATTTGGGCTTCCACAGGAAAAATCTGCTGATTCAGCCACTGATCCAGAGGCAGGTCATCGGCATAAGAACGTAACAGGGTCATTCCGGAATGTGTATGGGCATTTTTAAATCCGGGCATTAACAGATTCTGATTACAATCAATTTCCCTGTCCCATACAAAATCGGCCTCTTTCTTTCCTGTTGGTCCGACATACACAATCCGATGTTCTTTTACCCATATTTCACCAAGAAAAATATCCTGTCCCTCTGCCATGGTTAAAATTCTTGCATTATACAAACGAATATTCACAGTTGTTCTCCTTATAATGTTATATTTTCCGGTCCAAAGCTATGCGGAAGCAATTCATCCAGGGTATACAGTTCGTACTCTTCCGTGCTTTTTGCTACAATCACTACAAACGTTTTTGGATTTACAAATTCACGTAATGCCTGACGACAGACACCACATGGATAGGAATATTGTGTGATTTCTTCTCCTGTCGGACTTCCCACTACCGCAATTGCTTTAAATTTCTTTGTTCCTTCACTAACCGCCTTAAATAGTGCGGTCCGTTCTGCGCAGATAGTTGGTGTAAAGGCTGCGTTTTCAATATTGCATCCCTGATAGATACGCAAGTCAGCAGTAAGCAATGCGGCGCCAACCATATAGCCGGAATAAGGTGCATATGATTTTTTTCTTGCTTCGATTGCGGATTTAATCAATTCCTTTACCGGAAATCCCGAAGATTCCATATTATTTTCAGACATTCTTTCTGTTCCCTTTTGCTTATTTTTTGATTAAAATGCTGCAATTGCTTCTGTTACAAGTTTTTCAAACAACGGTGCAGCCTTTGCGGATGCTTCCTGTACCTCTTCATGTGTTAATGGCTGTGCGTTCATTCCGGCAGCAAGATTGCAGACACAGGAAATACCACAGATTTTCATTCCCATATGATTTGCCACAATGGCTTCGACAACGGTACTCATACCAACAGCATCACCACCAAATCCCTTAATCATGCGGATTTCTGCAGGTGATTCAAAGGATGGTCCTGTCAGCTGGACATAAACACCCTCCTGCAGACCAATGTTGTTCTCCTTTGCTTTTGTGCGGATAATATCCTGTAAATCTTTATCATAAACACTTGTCATATCGGGAAAACGTACGCCGAATTCGTCAATGTTCTGTCCAATCAGCGGATTTGGTGCAAAGCAGGAAATGTGATCGGTAATCAGCATAAAGTCACCAGCTTTAAAGGATGGATTTACACCACCGGATGCATTTGTTAAAAATAATATTTCTGCTCCCATCATTTTCATAAGGCGCGTAGGCAGTACAACGTCTGAAATCGGATATCCCTCATAATAATGGACACGTCCTTTCATACATACTACAGGTACACCCTTTACATATCCAAAGATAAATTTTCCGGCATGTCCAGGAACCGTAGATACCGGAAATCCTTCAATGTCATGATACTCAATTTCTGCTTTTACCTCCATGGTGTCAGCATAATTTCCCAATCCGGAACCTAATACCAAGGCTACCTTGGGGGTAAACGGAATACGTTCCTTAATACTCTCATAGCATTTTACAACTTTCTCATATACCTGATTCATAACAAACCCTCCCTGTTTTTCATTCGTGTTTTTATTATAACAAATTCATATAAAAAGGGAAAGAAGATTCCATACAGAATCCCCTCTCCCTTCTATTCCTTATATGATAATACATACCATTCCACCATTTGATTCATTAACAATTTTTTGCATGGTTTCCTGAAGCTTTACCTGGCTTTCATCGCCAATCATGGATAATTTCTGATTAATTCCGTCATAAACAAGTTGTTCCACAGATTTGCCGAAAATATTCGTTTCCCAGATACCATCTCCGCTTTCACTTTCTGTCTGAATAAACTTCATCAGATCATTTGCCTGACTTTCACTTCCGACAATCGGTGAAATTTCTGTTTCAATGTTTGCTTTAATCATATGTATGCTCGGACTTTCGGCATGGATTTTGACACCATATTTATTCCCGTGCTTAATTACTTCCGGTTTATCCAGTTTAATCTCACATCGCTCCGGTGAAACGACGCCATATCCTTTATAACGTACCGCATCAATTGCATGAATCACTTTTGCATACTCTTTTTTCATTTTTGCCATTTCCCGAAGGGAGGCAAACAACTGATATTCGTTTTCGATGGGTTCGTCTACCATTTCGCTGAGCATTTGATAATAATAACAATCGCCAATCTGAACCCAGATTCGTATACAGCCGTCTGCCAGATCAATGCCTTCCATCTTACTTGCAGAAACATAATCACTGACAAGCTGTACCGGATTTTCTTTTGCATCTTTGATGCATTCATACTGATCCATTAATTCTTTTATTTTCTTAATCAGTTCTGCCTTTAACGGATAATCCGTCGGAAGCATATGAACCCACTTGGGGAGATAAAATTCCATTGTACTGATTGGAAACTCACATAATACTTTTTCAAAAATCTGTAAAATATCTTCCCGGTGAAGCTGTTTACAATTCACCGGCATCACCGTTACATGATATTTTTCGCCAAGTTCTGATGCAAGCTGAATTGCTTCATCACTGTATGGTTTATCGGTATTTAACAATACAACAAAAGGTTTCTTTAGCTTTTTTAACTCCTTAATGGTCTGTTCTTCTGCTTTTATGTATTTTTCGCGTTCAATCTCGCCGAAACTGCCGTCACAGGTAACTACAATACCAATCGTGGAATGATCGTTGATTACCTTTTTTGTTCCGATTTCTGCCGCCATTGTAAATGGAATTTCTTCGGATGCCCAAGGAGTCTTTACCATGCGTTCCTCACTATTTTCCATATGTCCGGCTGCTCCATCCACCATATATCCGACGCAGTCAATCAGGCGTACTTTCGCTTCCAGATCATCATGAATTTTTATTGTAGCTGCATCCTTTGGAATAAATTTAGGTTCGGTTGTCGTTACCGTCTTTCCACCGGCACTTTGTGGTAATTCATCTACGGCACGTTCTTTCTCATACTCATCCGACATATTCGGCAAAACCATTTCTTCCATGAATCGTTTGATAAAAGTAGATTTGCCGGTTCGGACAGGACCTACCACTCCAATATAGATTTCTCCTTTACACCGTTCTTTAATATCATTGTATAAGTCATATTCCTTCTTTGCTGTTGTTTCCATTAAAAATACCTCTTACATACTTAATAAAATGTATGTGAAGAGGTATTTTGATTATGACTTTTTCTTTTAAAACGGATATAATAATCGGTAATTTTCTTTTAACCATTTTTTATAGCAGGAATGCTGTGGACAATACCGTGCTACGGTATTCCAAAAATCTTTGGAATGATTCATATAAATCCGATGGCACAATTCATGAATAATAATATAATCGCAAACCGACTCCGGTGCCAGAATAATTCTCCAGTTGAAATTCAGGTTTCCCTTGGAACTGCAGCTTCCCCAGCAGCTTTTTTGGTCTTTGATATGAATCTGCCCATAAGAGACACCGATTAATCCGGCATATTCCTCTACTTTTTCATGAATAACCGCTGCAGCTTCTTTTCGATACCATTTCGTCAGAAGCATCTGAATAAACGTCTGGTCAGCCTCATAGGGAACTGTCAGAATTAACCGTTCCATAACTTTCTTTGCTTTTCCGGATTTCCTGTTTTCCCGCACAATCGTAATGGTTAATTTTTCACCAAGATAAGGAAGTGTTTCCATCATTATTTCATGAGAATTTTACGGAAGTTCTTCTTTCCGCGACGAACTACAACACCTTCCCCTTCGAATACTTCCGGTTCATATGCTGCTTTTATATCTGTAACCTTATCTTCTCCAAGCATAACACCACCCTGTTCAATGGCTCTTCTGCCTTCGGAACGGCTTGCTACAAGACCGGACTTTACAAGGACACCAATCATATCAATCTTACCATCCAGGAAATCGTCCTCGGTAAGTTCTGTGGTCGGCATATCAGCAGCAACACCTGTCTTAAATAATGCTCTTGCACTCTCCTGGGCTTTTACTGCTTCTTCCTCACCATGAACAAGCTTTGTCAGTTCATATGCAAGAATTTCCTTTGCTTCATTTAACTGACTACCTTCCCAGGAATCCATCTTATCAATTTCTTCTAACGGTAAGAAGGTCAGCATACGGATACACTTTAACACATCGGCATCTGCGATATTTCTCCAATACTGGTAAAACTCAAATGGTGTTGTTTTGTTTGGATCAAGCCAAACCGCACCCTTCTGTGTTTTTCCCATCTTTTTACCTTCGGAATTCAGCAAAAGTGTAATGGTCATTGCCTGTGCATCTTTTCCGAGTTTCTTACGAATCAGTTCTGTACCACCAAGCATGTTGCTCCACTGATCGTCACCACCAAACTGCATATTACAGCCGTATCTCTGATATAATTCCAAAAAGTCGTAGGACTGCATAATCATATAGTTAAACTCAAGGAATGATAAACCGTTCTCCATACGCTGCTCGTAGCATCTTGCACGTAACATGTTATTTACGGAGAAGCAGGAACCGATATCACGAATGAATTCAATATAATTCAAATCACGAAGCCAGTCTGCATTATTTACCATCATTGCTTTGCCTTCACCAAAGTCAATAAAGCGGCTCATCTGCTTCTTGAAGCATTCGCAGTTATGATCAATCATTTCGGTAGTCATCAGTGTACGCATATCGGATCTTCCGGATGGGTCACCAATCATACCGGTACCGCCACCAACAAGGGCGATTGGCTTATTTCCTGCCATCTGTAAACGTTTCATCAGACACAATGCCATAAAATGACCTACATGCAGACTATCTGCGGTAGGGTCAAATCCAATATAAAAAGTTGCCTTTCCATTATTTACTAAATCTCTTACCTGTTCTTCATCTGTTACCTGGGCAATCAATCCTCTTGCCACAAGTTCTTCATAAATTCCCATTTTTTTCTCCTTTCAGAATTTATCTATTAAAATTACCAGGGTAATTCTACGCTATTTTGTGCCAGTTCACGCAAATCAAGGTTTTCTACCTTTTTGTCACGAACCATCAGTTCTTTTACGGCGGCAGCTGCCGGTGCGCCTTCAAATAAAATCTTATTTACCTGTTCGATAATCGGCATGCTCACATGATATTTTTGGGCAAGTGCAAGTCCTGCCTTGGCAGAATAAACACCTTCTACAACCATCTTTACTTCCGCCATTGCTTCATCCATGGTCGCGCCTTTTCCAATCAGGATACCGGCACGTCTGTTTCTGGAATGCATGGATGCACACGTTACAATCAAATCTCCGATTCCGGTCAGTCCATAGAATGTTTCCATACGTCCACCCATATGAATTCCAAGTCTTGCAATTTCTGCAATTCCACGGGTAATCAAAGCAGCCTTTGTGTTGTCCCCGTAGCCGAGTCCATCTGCAATTCCGGCAGCCAGTGCAACGACATTCTTTAATGCGGCACCAAGTTCAATTCCTAAAATATCAGAACTGATATAAACACGAAATACCTCACTCATAAACAAAGACTGTAAGTATTCGGCTGTTTCTTTATTTCTGGAACCCACAACGATTGTTGTCGGAATTCCTTTTCCGACCTCTTCTGCATGGGATGGTCCGGAAAGTACTGCAACTTCTGCCTGTGGAACTTCCTGTTCAATAATTTCAGACAGAGTCATCAATGTATTTTCTTCAATTCCTTTTGCAACATTTACAATCCGCTGTCCCGGGGCAACAAATGGAGCCATCTTTGCAGCAGTGCTTCTTGTAAACGGAGAAGGAACTGCAAGAACAATCACATCCATACCATCAATTGCTTTTTCCAAATCGGTTGTAAAAATCATATCTTCGGGCAGTTTTACGCCCGGCAGCTTATCTTTTTGTTCATGCTCCTTTTGAAGCATTTCAATTTCTGATTCAATGGCAGACCACACCGTAATCCGGTTTCCGTTATTATGTAATAACACTGCCAAAGCTGTTCCCCAGCTTCCTGCGCCAATAATTCCAACATTTGACATAATATTATTCCTTCCCTTATGCTGTCTTATTCTTTTTGAACAGATATGTCTTTCTTTCTTCACCTTTTAAAAGCCGTTTGATGTTTTCACGATGCTTATAAAAAGCAAGGATTGTCAAAAAGGCAGTCACTGCATACATTTCAATCAAAATCGGTCTGCTTGCGTGAAATAAACCAAGTTCTCCATAAACAACCATTTGAACCATTAAACCTGCATAGATCAGCAATGAACCAAGTGAAACATAATGCGTAGTTAAGAAAACACCAAAAAACAAAATTACACCAACAATAATGAAATGTGGATGAAAGGATAAAATCAAACCTGCGGTGGCCGCAATTCCCTTTCCACCTTTAAATTTCAGATAAAACGGATAATTATGACCCAGAATTGCTCCGGCTGCCGTATATAGCTTCAGCAAATATACCTCATCCGGATGACTGTTTTTAAACAGCAGTCCGCATATAAAAATGGCAATCATACATTTTAATACATCACCGGCAAATACAATCAGACCGGCCTTTGTTCCAAGCACACGCAGCGTATTTGTCGTTCCGGCATTTCCACTTCCATGCTCCCGAATATCAATTCCATGCATTTTCCCATAGAAAAATGCCGTCTGAAACATTCCAAACACATAACCAATGATAAGACAAATTACTCGTTCCACGTTATTTATTTTCCTTCCTTTCTTTCCCGTATAATAAACTTCAACGGGGTACCTTTGAACCCAAATGCTTCTCTTATTTTATTTTCAATATATCGCGTATAAGAAAAATGCATCAGTTCTTTATCATTTACAAAAATTACAAAGGTGGGCGGCTTTACACCAACCTGTGTAATATAGTAAAGACGTAATCGTTTTCCTTTATCGGAAGGCGGTTGCTGCATGGCAACTGCTTCACTCATAATTTCATTCAGGACACCTGTAGAAATTCTCATGGCATGATATTCATTTACCATATCAATCAGGTCATATAACTTTGGAAGACGCTGTCCGGTCTGTGCCGAAATAAAAGTAATCTCGGCATACGGCATAAAGGAAAGAATATTGCGGACCTTATCCGTATATTCATTTACGGTTTTGTTGTTTTTTTCTACAGCATCCCATTTATTTACTGCAATAATCATTGCCTTTCCACGTTCATGGGCAATTCCGGCAATTTTAGCATCCTGCTCCGTAACTCCCTCTACGGCATCGATGACAAGTACAACGACATCTGCCCGCTCCACAGCACTGACCGTACGGACAATCATATACCGTTCCAATTCTTCTTTGATTTTGTTTTTACGGCGAAGTCCTGCTGTATCAATGAAAATATACTCTTTTCCGTTATGTTTTACCGGTGTGTCAACCGCATCACGTGTTGTACCGGCAATATCAGATACAATCAGACGATTTTCACCAATTAATTTATTGATTAAGGAAGATTTACCAACGTTCGGCTTTCCGACAATCGCAACGCGCGTTCTGGTATCCTCTTCTTCTTCGCCACTCTGTTCCGGGAAGTAGCCGGTAACCACATCCAGCATATCTCCGATTCCCATCTGATTTGCAGCAGAAATGGCATACGGTTCCCCGATACCCAGATTATAGAACTCATAAACATCTGCCATATATTTTTCTTGGTTATCCACTTTATTTACCACAAGAACTACCGGCTTCTTCGCACGGCGCAGCATATCTGCTACCTTGGAGTCTGCATCAACAAGTCCCTGCCGAACATCTACCATAAAAATAATAACATCTGCGGTATCAATGGCAATCTGTGCCTGCTCGCGCATCTGCGAAAGAATAATATCTTTACTGTCCGGTTCAATACCACCGGTATCAATCAGTGTAAAGTTCTTCTGAAGCCAGGTAACATCTGCATAGATACGGTCTCTTGTAATTCCCGGTGTATCTTTTACTATGGATATTTTAGCACCGGCAAGTGCATTAAACAATGTAGATTTTCCAACATTTGGTCTTCCCACCACTGCAACGATGGGCTTACTTCTCTTACTCATGTGTATTCCTTCCTAATATCGAATTAACAAAGTCACATCCGCTTGATTTTACAATATCTACCGGTACTTGTAAAGTTTTTTCAACCTCACTAACCGTTACATCATCCAAAAAGACATTTTCTTCTACCCGTACCATATTCTGCGGAATAAGTAACCTGTTCCCTAATTCCTTTTCCTGAAGCTGCTCGATTAAATCTTTTCCAACAATAAGTCCGGATACGGTTATATGTTCTCCAAAAAAATCATTTATAATCTCATATACGTGTACCCGTAGCCCCGGAAAAAGCTCCTCCAGTTGTTCTGCCATGGATAAAATATACGGATATGCCAGTTTTCCGGTTGCCAGTGAAATCTCCCGTTTCTTTCCCTTCCAGTTCCAATGACATTTTAAACGATTCAGCAGTAAATGTTTTTTCAGATTTGCGGTTTCCTGCTGAAACTCATTAAGCATCAGACGAATCATTCCTACTCCATTTTCCAGCTGCAAGTAACCATCATAGGCATCTTCTTCCGGAATCGGTTCTTCTGCGAGAAGATACCATTCATCACTTGCATGAACAAAATGAAATCCATGCTGTTCCATACATTCTTCCTGGAAACCGTGAATCATATGCAAAACTTCCAATGCATCCTCTTTTTCAAACGGTTCAAGCGGATAAAGCCCCTCGCGGAACTTCGATAATCCGACAGGCACAACGGATACACTTTCCAAAACAGGGATATACTCCATCAGTTTTCGGATACTGTAAGCAAGCTCCTGACCATCATTAACACCCTTACACAGTACAATCTGACCATTCATGCCAATTCCTGCCTCATATAAGCGGTCTACCTTCTTTAAGGCATCTCCGGCAAAACGGTTATGAAGCATCATGCAACGCAGCTCCGGATTCATGGTCTGAAAAGAAATATTAATTGGAGATAAATGATACTGGATGATTCGGTCCAGATCATGATCTGACATATTTGTTAATGTCACATAATTTCCCTGTAAAAAAGAAAGTCTTGAATCATCATCTTTAAAGTACAGGGTTTTCCGCATCCCTTTCGGCATCTGGTCAATAAAGCAGAAAATACATTTGTTATGACAGGAACGGTATTCATCCATCAAACCATTTTCAAAAATAATTCCGAGATCTTCGTCTTCCTGCTTTTCAACCTGATAAATCTGCTCGGAACCATCCGCCTTCTGTACCAGAATTTCCAAATGTTCCTCTTCCACCTGATACTGATAGTCAAAAATATCTTCTAACTGATTCCCGTTAATATTTAAAATAGCATCTCCGGGTTTCAGACCAATTTCTTCGGCAATACTGTTTTTTATGATTTCTTTTATTACATGATTATTATTTGCTCTCATAAAAAACATTGTACTAGAAATTCCTTGACGTGTCACTAGCTGAATGATATAAAATAATTGTTGTTTTATGTCATTTACTTTGGAGGAAGCTATGCCTAATTTATCTGAATTGGAAGCAGCCATTCCTGTTGCTCCCTTAAAGCTGATTGTAATGGATTCTGCTGAAAAGCTTGGCAATAATGTGAACCATTACCTGGTAAATTTTCGAAAGGATATCAAGAATGTTGCTAAAAACGACCCGGCATTTCAGGGCTATGTAGCTGACAATTATATTGTAGATTCTACCTGCTATCGTTTTGGCTCCGGAGAAGGAAAAGCCGTTATTGATGAGTCTGTCCGTGGAAAGGATATTTTTATTCTCGTAGACGTCTGTAACAACAGCATTACTTATAAAATGAATGGCTTTACCAATTACAAGTCTCCGGATGATCACTATCAGGATTTAAAACGTATTATTTCTGCCATCAACGGAAAAGCACATCGTATTAATGTCATTATGCCGTTCCTGTATGAAGGCAGACAGCATAAAAGAAACGGACGTGAATCCCTTGACTGTGCTTATGCGATTGAAGAATTAAGTAAAATGGGGGTCAGCAATTTCATTACCTTTGATGCGCATGACCCAAGAGTACAGAATGCAGAACCTCTTTGCGGATTCGATAATTTCACACCTCCCTATCAGTTCATCCGTGCTCTTCTTGGTACCGAGCAGGACTTATTAATTGATAAGGACCATCTGATTGTAATCAGTCCTGATGAAGGTGCCTTAGACCGTGCCGTATATTTTGCTAATGTGCTCGGTGTTGATACCGGTATGTTCTATAAACGTCGTGACTATTCTACGATTGTAAATGGAAAAAATCCGATTGTTGCTCATGAATTTCTTGGAGATAACATTGATGGAAAAGATGTTATTATCATCGATGATATGATTGCTTCCGGCGGAAGCATGATTGATACTGCCAAGCAGTTAAAAGCAATGAATGCCAAACGAGTATATATCTGCTGTACTTTTGGATTATTTACCGAAGGTCTGGAACGGTTCGATGAAGCATATGAAAAATGTTATTTTGACAAAGTCGTTACCACCAACCTTACTTATCAGATTCCGGAATTAAAGTCAAAACCATATTATCTGGAAGCGGACATGAGTAAGTTCCTTGCTTCTATTGTTGACTTTATGAATCATGATTCCTCTATGTCAAATGTATATACCCCTACGGAAAAGATTCATGAAATTCTTGCAAAATATAACAATCGTGAAAATATGTATATAACCGAATAAGTTTACTACACAAAAAAGCCTGGTCGGAAAGACCAGGCCTTTTCTTTTTATTCTATTCTGCTTCTATTTCTGCATATTCCATCGTAACTTTAAACAGATCTCCATCAATCGAAATTTCAAATGTTCCATCCATTGCTTCGGTAAGATTTTTGGCAATGGATAATCCTAATCCGCTTCCTTCGGTGGTACGTGACTCATCCCCGCGAATAAAACGTTCCGTCAGTTCTTCCGGTGATACATTCAACTCCGTTGCAGAAATATTCTTAATGGAAAGAACCACCATTTTTTTGTCCTGTGCAGCCTCTTCTACCGTCAAATCAATATAGACTCTTGTTCCATCTAACGCATATTTATAAATATTGTTAAAAAGGTTTTCTATTACACGCCAGATTCTTCTGCTGTCTGCAAGAATATATACACTCTGCAGAGAGGTACTCAGCATTGGAGAAAGCATCTTCTGCTCAAACTTCTCGGAAAACTCTCCAATTGCCTGATGCAATAATTCTACCAGGTTAATCTTCTCCATATGAAGCACGATATTCCCGGATGATATTTTGGATGCTTCCACCAGGTCATCGGTCAGTTGTTTTAACCGCTGTGACTTGGCATCCAGAATTTGAATGTATTCCTGAATTTTAGGGTCTTCAATATTTTCCCGCTTAATCAAATCTACATAGTTAATAATCGATGTTAATGGCGTTTTAATATCATGAGAAACATTTGTAATCAGATCAGCTTTCAATCTTTCATCTTTCATGCTCGTTTCTACCGATATCCGGACACTGTCACCGATACTGTTTACTGCTTCTGCCAGCACACGGTTTTCTCCGTAGAGTCCTTCTCCTTTGACTTTTGCATTTAAATCCCCATTACAGATCCGGTGAATGACCCTAAGAATTTCCTGTCGTACACAGGCATTGCGGAATACAACAGCTCCGGCAAAAACATCTGCAACAAGAAGCAGCATTGCAAACAGCATTGCCGTAAATGGTCCACGCCAATAATAGCTTGCCACAATCACCATCCAGCCAATAAAATTACACATTGTACATGCTGCAAACGGAAGAAGCACCCGTACTGCAACTGATTTATGTTCCATAATGGAAATTGCACCCTTCCGGATAAACCGGCAGAGGCGATAACAGATACTGCTTTTCCACAGAGTTTTTGCTTTCCATCTTCTTACAAGACTATAATAGAAGAAGGAACCTATCAGACTGAAGACTAATGCAATGATTGCACTCAAAGCAGCTACACCGGCTGTTCCATACGCCATTTCCGAAAAAATCGTATCAAATCCTAAGGAATCATAGGACTTAAAAAATGTAAATACCACAATACCTGCCAATAATAACATAATTTCTGTGGCAATTTTATCTTCTGCTTTTGTTTTCCCGTCTTTTCCCTCCTTTATGGTCAATAACACAACCATTGTCAGGAACAACAGGAAGAACAGGACCGCACCTATAATATATTCCGGAAAATGTGGAACAAAACTATCATATGCTGTTTTTCCTTCCATAAAGCAGTCCGATACCGCACGGTTATCTGCAATTCCAATGAGAAGCTGTACGCTCTCCGGGTAGGCATAGCCAAACTGATTCATCTTATCCCGGACGTAGGCTTCTTCGATGGAAGTGTTTGTTTCATATTCCATAGTGTCCGGTGCATAATAAAGATACTTCCGGCAGGAATTTTTTACTGCGTTTTCCAGATAGTCCCAATCTGTTTTGTTTGTCGGCAAATTCGTATATACACTCGTCTGCTTTCCAATCGTTTTGCGAATAACATACACCACATTTGATTTGGCAGATTCATTCTGGGAATCATAATAATCCTGATATGTTTCATATGACTCGTAATTTTCAAGCAAATCGGTAATCGTTATATTCAGGTTATCACATAGTTCTTTATATTCTTCCCAGCTGGAAACACAATTTTCAATATTTTTTCCATCGATGGTCTGATATCGGTTGATTAACAATGACTTATTATAAACGTCATCACGTATGATATCCTGTCCATATATGGAATTACCGGAGACATCCATAATCTGAATATCTTTGCTTAAATTCGAATTAAACATATTGTGCTTGCCGCTTCCATACTGAATGGATTTGATTTTAGCAACCGTTTTCGTCCTGCTGAGAAACTGATCTACCTCTTCGCCGGACATATAATCGCGTACTTCGTATTGAACTCCATATTGTCCCCAGTGAATCAGGTCTTCCAGATAATAGTTTGCCGTAATATATTCCGAAGGAACTCCTTTTAGCCTGTTTGCATATGCAGTTACATCGATGACTTTATTCAGATCAAGCTCTCCGTTTGTTTCAAGCTGACTACGAATGGCTCCATATCTAATAACATGGTAAATCTGGTCTTCCAGTAACTCGTTAAATAAATCCGAATCCGTAAAATCTTTTTGATGTGTCCATCCGGTCAGGTAATAATACGTCGGCTGATGATCCATTGCTGTAATACTGACACGTGATCCAGAGATAGCCAATGCTGCCAATACTACGGCAAGAACAAACGATATATGCTGGATTACATGACACAAACCGGTGGAAAAACTCTTTTTTGTTTTCACGATGGTTCCCTCTTTGCTTTCTTATTGTTTTTCAATTTTGTAGCCAACTCCCCAGACTACTTTTAAATAGCGGGGTTCTTTGGGATTGATTTCAATTTTTTCACGAATATGACGAATATGTACCGCAACCGTATTATCTGCACCAATAGCCTCTTCGTTCCAGATATTCTCATAAATCTGGTCAATGGAAAAAACCTTTCCCTGATTTTTTACGAGAAGCAATAAAATATTGTACTCAATGGGGGTCAGTTTTACGTTTTCTCCATCTACAGTGACTTCTTTTGTCTCATCATTGATACATAATCCACCAACCTGAAACAATTCATTATTTTCGACGTTAAGACTCCCCAGCTGTGTATATCTTCTCAGATTGGATTTCACCCTTGCAAGAAGCTCTAATGGATTAAACGGCTTCGTGATATAATCGTCTGCCCCTACATTTAATCCGAGTATCTTGTCGGTATCTTCCGATTTTGCCGATAAAAATACGATTGGAATACTGCTGAATTCACGGATTTTTAACGTTGCATGAATTCCATCAAGCTTTGGCATCATAATATCGATAATCAGCAAATGAATGTTATTTTTTTTCAGGATTTCAATGGCCTGTGCTCCGTCATATGCCTTGTAAACCTGATATCCTTCCTGTTGAAGATAAATTTCAATCGCATCAACAATTTCTTTGTCGTCGTCGCAAACTAAGATATTCGTCATGAATCTTTCCCAGCCTTTCTTGTTTACTTCCTAATTAAACCATAAAAAACTTAAGGGTTCCCTCATAAAATCCTTAACATTTTCTTAATTCTAAAAATGCACAGAGATTGCCTCGTTTTCCGTGACTTGCCCGATGAGAGAAAAGCAAGTCGGAATTGCAACAGGTACAAACGTCTGTAATTTCCAAATGTTCCTGTAAAATACCGGCATGTAAAAGCACCTGACGGTTTGCTTCCCATAAATCCAGCTGATATTTCCCCTCAGCTTTACCAGACAGCAATACCTTACCTTCTGGAAATGCTTCCCGTACCTGGTCAGCCACATCCTCTCCGATTTCATAACAATCGGAGCAAATCGATGGGCCAATTACTGCGATGATATCTTCCGGAGCAGAACCATACTCTTCCTTCATCCGTTTTACCATACATGCACCCATATGCCCCACGGTGCCACGCCATCCGGAATGGGCAAGTCCGATTGCTTTCTTTACAGGGTCTACAAAATATAATGGAACACAATCGGCAAAAGAAGTACATAATACAATTCCCGGTTCGTTTGTCACCAACCCGTCAATATCATCGTAATCTACCGGCTTTGTTACACCTTTTCCGCAATCCTGCCCGGATACCTTCCGGATATTCGTCGTATGCGTTTGTTTTCCGCAAACAATGGCATCCGGTGTTGTTTCTAAAATTGCTGCAATTCTGCGAAAATTTTCATCTACACACTCCGGGTCATCGCCACGCTGATAACTCAGATTCATGCTTTCATAAATCCCCTTACTTACTCCGCCAATCCTTGTTGAAAACAGATGACGAATTCCGTCAATATCGGATAAAATCGGAAATGTAAGGTATTCTACGCCGTTTTGTATATTTCTTTTTACCTGATAGGGATTTTCTTTTCTTACCAACTCTTGTGCCCGTTCCTTTCTATATAAAAAAATGCATTCTGATACCATCGCAATCCGTTTTCATCTATTGCAACCACATCAAATCGAATCCTTTTAGAATGAAAAAAAGGGTGTGTCATTCGATAATAATCACACACTCTGCATATTTTTTCCTGCTTATAATAAGAAACAGCTTCTTCCGGCCTGCCGCTTACATTTGTTTTGCGATATTTCACTTCCACAAAAACAAGTACATCTTTTTCCAGACCGACCAGGTCAATCTCACCTTGTCGGCATCGAAAATTCCGTTCCAGAATTTTTATATTCTGCTTCTGAAGAAAAAACTCTGCTTCCTTCTCTTTTTGTTTTCCGATTTCTCTTGTATTCAAACGTTCTCCTATTTTTTATATGCATCCATTTTTGCTTTGATTTTGTCCATTGCATCCACAAAAACAAGAATCTCTGCAACTACTTCATAGAGCTCCGGTGGAATCATATCTCCAATTTCCAGTCTGGATAACGTATCCGCCAGCTTATCATCCCGATGTACCGGAACGGCCGCTTCCTGCGCTTTTTCAATGATACGCTCTGCAAGTGCTCCACGACCACTGGCAATGACCTTCGGTGCATCTTCTGCCGGATCATAGGACAATGCAACCGCCTGTTTTATTTTTTCTTTCTTTTCTTCCATAAAATCAACTCCAAAAATCCCATCGGATTCTATGCTCTTGCATCAAATGAGTACCCGGATAAAACAGATATATTTTTGCTCTGTTCGAGAATTTCCTGCATAACATTTGTTTTCTCTTCCCGATTAATAAATTCAGCACTCATGGAATATCCCCGTTTTTCCAACCGCTTATTCAACATATCAATATGCTCGGCAATCAGGTCAAGTGCTGCATCATCTTTCAGATAAAACTTTGTCGATACTTTTTGACCTTTGTTCAGGGCAACATGGACGTCTACACTTCCGAGATGTTCCATATCAAGATGCAGTAACGCACTCACATTTCCATCCTTGTTTGCCAGGCTTTTTTTATTTGTATAAACAAAAAGTTCTCCACTTGCTTCTTTCTGGTACATTTTCAATGGAATCTGTACATAGGAAAAGGTCTGATTTAACTGATTCATAAAATCAATATTCTGATTGATGTTGGCAACTGTTTTTGCAAGTGGTGTATCCTGTTTGGCAGACTGTGAGAGAATATCATTCAGTCGTCCCATCTGTTCATTCAGCTTTTCATATAGCTTTTCGACTTTTCCGTCTTTTGCAACATCCTGCGGTTCCAAAAGGAGCTGCTTATTTAACTCTCCTTTTAAAAGCTGTTTGAATTCCTTACCATCAAAGAATTTTTCCAATTCTTCTTTGCTTTCCGGATGCTCCATGAAAACGAACTCTTCCTGAAAAACAAGCTTCAATGTATCTTTCAGCAGTTGTGTGGGATTCTCGTTTTGCTTGACGAGCTTCGAAATGTCCTCTTCCGAGACACCTAACTTTCTTAAATCATCCACAAACTGATTCATTTCTTCTTTTGAAAAAGCAGGCTGCTGTTCTACTTCATTTGTATTATTTTCCTGTTGTTCCGTTGCCTGCAACAGCTCTCCGAGAACATCTTTTATGAAGGGAATTCCAGCGTCTAATCCCTGCTCGTTGACAAGCTGGGAAAATGTTTCAGAAAACGCATCCGTAAGGTCTGTGATACTGTTTGTAATCTGATGTTCATAATTCTTATAGTTCTGAAACTGCGTTACCATGTCCGGTTCGAGAGAAATACCAAGGCGTTGCATTTGTGCCAATATTGCAGGCGGAACGCCCGGATTCATATTGATTGCCTTATTCATCTGATATAAAGACTGTTTGTCAATCGGAAGACCTTCTTCCATCATGGATTTTACCATATCTATCAGCGAATCTGTTAAAGGCATCCCTGCCGCTTTCAAGGCATTGGTGACATTGGGATTCTGATTCACATTCTCAAACAGCGGTGTTAATATGACCTTTCCACTTGTGTTATTCCGAATCTGAAAGGTCATCATCTGACCTTTTTGCGGCATGGTGCTCCCCTCAAGCTTTGCCTGTAAAAGCTGATTTTCTCCCAATGACAATAAGATTTCATTCCCATTCGCCATCAGGACTTCCCCGGTAATGGACTGACCAGAGGCTCTGCCTAAAATAGCTTCCATTCCTTTTTGTAAGCTTTCTTCAAGCCTGGAGGGAATTCCTGACATATCCTGGGATGTATCCGATAACGTCTGCGTAATCTGATTCATAATATTTGTAATATTCAAAATCATTCCCTCCCTTCTATCATGATTAACAGATTGTGAATATGTTTGGCAAAATTTCTGCGAAAAGCCTTCCTATGCTACGGAAATGAGACTCATAAAAACATGGAAGCCATTGCTGAACATGTTTTTAATCTCTGAGGCTCATTGAAGTGTTAAGCATATGGGATTTGAGAAGAAATTTTGCCTACATATTCCACAATGTTTTGCATTTTACAATCACATTAAATAAAAGATACTAGATAAAATTTTTGATAAATGTTTTACGATGAATCGGTGTTGCCCCCAGTTTCTGAATGGCTTCGATATGTGCTTTTGCTCCATATCCTTTGTTGCCCGCAAAACCATATCCCGGAAATACTTCATCGTATTTTACCATAAGACGGTCCCTTGTTACTTTTGCAATAATACTTGCTGCAGCAATAGAAATACTCTTTGCATCCCCTTTGATAATCGGGACCTGCCGGATATCTACTTTAGGAATGGTCACAGCATCATTTAACAGCAAATCCGGTTTGATCTTTAGGTTTTGGATTGCCTGACGCATTGCCTCATAGGTTGCCTGAAGAATATTTATTTCATCAATCCGCTCCGGAGAAACAAATCCAAGACCGGTTGCCAGAGCTTTTTCCATAATCACATCATAAAGCTCTTCTCTCTTTTTTTCGGATAATTGTTTGGAATCATTTAGATATAAAATATCGCAATTCTTTGGAAGAATAACAGCACCGGCAACCACCGGTCCTGCAAGCGGTCCTCTTCCTACCTCGTCAATTCCACAGATGTATTCATAATCAGAATATTTCTTTTCATATAGCTTCATTTTTTCGGTACGAAGAAGCTCTTTTTCATAAGCCTCAATCTGTTTTTGGGCTTTACCGACCAGTGCTGCGACACTGCTTCTTTCATCGTTTTGGTATTCTTCTATAAAAGCAGGCAGCTCCTTGATAGTTGCTGCCTGTAACTGCTGTTTTATTTCACTGATTTTTGTATTCATATCTCTTCTGTCCTTCCGGAAATTACTGATGCTTGATAATTCCCATTTTTTCAAACGGATAAATACGCATCCATGCCTTTCCAATCAGCTCATCCCTGCGAATATTTCCAACGGCAGGATCACGACTGTCCGAGCTGTTGTTTCGGTTATCTCCAAGTACAAAGTATTCATCATTTCCTAAAGTAATCGGTTCATAAGCCTTTCCAGGATCTTTGATTACTTCTTTTCCATAATATTCTTTCAGTTCCTGCCCATCAATGAAAATGGTTCCGTTCTCATCAATATAAACCGTTTCCCCCGGCATACCAATGATTCTTTTGATATAATTTGTCTTTTCTGCATAGCGGAATGGGAATACAACAATGTCAAACCGCTCCGGGTCCTGAAAACGGTATGTAATCTTATCGACAATTAAATTGTCTCCATCCGAAAAGGTTGGCTCCATGGAACTGCCAATTACACGTGTTCTCTGTCCAACATAAGTTACTACCAAAAACGTCATTACCAACACTATCAGCAGATAGATACTGGTTGATAATAAATCCTTTAATCTTTTATTCACTGTCATTCCTCCGGACGCTCTAACGTAATTTTTCCCAACTTTCCAGAGCGAAAATCTTCTAACACCATAGAAGATGCTCTTTCGACGTCAGGAACTTCCCCCTTTTGAAAACACTTTCTTGAAATTGCGATATTTTTCAGTGTTTCATATACATCCTCATCAATTATAATATGATATCTTTCTTCTAACAAGCCTGAATATAAATCTTTCACTTCCCGGATAAAAGCAGCCGCAAGCTCATCACTGTGAAGAATTTCATCATTCATTGCGCCAATCATTGCGAGGTGTTCCCCAACCTTCTGGTCTTCAAATTTAGGCCACAGGATTCCCGGAGTGTCTAACAGTTCCAGATTTTTATTCAGACGAATCCATTGTTTTCCCTTCGTTACACCCGGCTTATTTCCTGTTTTTGCACAGGCTTTTCCTGCAAAAGAATTGATAAACGTGGATTTTCCGACATTCGGGATACCAACTACCATTGCTCTTACCGGCCGGTTCAGAATTCCACGTCTGCGGTCACGCTCTATTTTTTCTTTACACGCTTCCTGTACAAGCGTCTGAATTGATTTCATTCCATTTCTTGTACGTGAATCCAAAGGCAACACAAAGTAACCTTTTTCCTTGAAAAAATCACACCATTTGCGATTACAGGTATCGTCTGCCAAATCTGCTTTATTAAGAATTACAATTCTGGACTTTCCTTTTCCAAGCTCGTCAATTTCCGGATTCCGGCTGCTCATGGGAATTCTTGCATCCGTCAATTCGATGACAAGGTCAATCAGCTTTATATTTTCCTGCATCATCCGCTTGGCTTTCATCATATGCCCGGGATACCATTGATAATTCATTTCTTTTAACCTTCCTGTCTTATTTTACAAATCCCCATCCACCATCATCACTCGAAAGATGGAACCATGCTTTTCCAATAATGGTTGATTTCTTGACGGGACCAATATTTCCGGAACGACTGTCCTCGCTGCTGTTCCGGTTGTCACCAAGTACAAAATATTCGTCCTGGCCAAGTGTGATTTCAATCTCTGCAATTCCGGGGTCTGCAATCTTATCATAAGATTCATCTTCATTTAACAGTTCCCCATTGATATAGACATAACCTCCGACAATCTGCACCTTTTCTCCCGGAAGTCCGACAACACGTTTTAAATAGTAATGAGAATTCTGGTTTCCATTAGGCAGAAAGACAATGACATCACCACGATGAGGTGATAACAGCTTATAGGAAAAACGATTGATAAAAACCGTTTGCCCATTATACAACGAGGGTTCCATGGAAACGCCGATTACACTCGTTTTCAATCCAAGAGAAAGAACAATTACAAATGCCAGCAAAATAGCTGCAAAACAAAAAAAGAGCATGACAAAAATCTCATGAACCGTATCCTTGCTTATTTTCTTTTTCTTTTCATAAAAGCTTAAACCTTTGTGTCTTGCCATTTTTCTCACCCTGTCCAATATTCTAGCATAATTTATAAGATAAGAAAAGGGCAACTGTTTTCCAGTTGCCCCTGCATATCATTCTTATTTAACGATTTCTTTAACCTTTGCTGCTTTACCAACACGGTCTCTTAAGTAGTTCAATTTTGCTCTGCGAACTTTACCCTTACGAACAACTTCAATCTTTTCTACGTTAGGTGAATATACCGGCCATGTCTTTTCAACGCCTACACCGTTAGAGCTCTTACGAACAGTAAAGGTTTCTCTTGCGCCTGTTCCCTGTCTCTTAAGAACAACACCTTCAAAAACCTGAATTCTTTCACGGTTTCCTTCTTTGATTTTACCATAAACCTTAATGGTATCACCAACGTTGAATTCTGTTACTTCTTTTAATGCTTCGTTTTCGATTTTCTTAATAATTTCGTTCATTTTTATTTCCTCTCTATTTGCTTATTTGGAAAATAGACGTTCTTAATATCTTCTATACCAGCGGACCATCACAATTCCACAACATATGTTAATTTAACACATTTGTATCTGAAATGCAAGCAGAATTTCGCTTTAAACGTGCTTTTTCTTCTTTTTTACGTTGCCGCTCTTCCTTTTTCTTTAATTTAATAAAATAATCCTCATGCTCTGCCGCCCATTTCTCATATAAATCCGGTCTGAGCTGTCTGGTACGCTCCAAAGATTGCTGTAATCTCCATTCCTCTACTTTCGCATGGTCACCGGACAAAAGAACCTCCGGAACGCTTTTTCCATTCCATACTTCCGGTCTGGAGTATTGTGGATATTCCAGCAAATAATCCGAAAAGCTCTCGGTTTCTCCGGAATCCTGATTTCCCAGCACACCGGGAACCATCCGGGAAATCGCATCAATCAGTACCATTGCAGGGAGTTCCCCGCCGGTTAATACATAATCTCCAATGGAAATATAATCGGTCACAATCGTATCAAGAACACGCTGGTCGATTCCCTCATAATGACCGCACAAAATAATCAGATCCTCTTCGCAGGCAAGTTCCCATGCCATTTGCTGATGAAAAGTTTTTCCCTGCGGTGCCAGGTAAATAACTCTCGGACGCATTCTGGTTTTCAGATTTTTTGTGACACTGAGAAACGCATCATAAACCGGCTGTGCCTGCATCAGCATGCCGGCGCCGCCACCGTAAGGATAATCATCCACTTTTTTATGTTTATTTGTGGTATAATCCCGGATATTTACCAGATCAAGAGAAATGGTTCCTTTTTCCAATGCTCTGCCGGTAATGCTCGTATGAAGACCATTGGCAATCATTTCGGGAAATAAAGTTAATACATGAAAATTCATCTTTTCATTCCTGTCTGCTATGAAAGCAGTCCTTCTAACAAATGAAATGTTAATGTCTGTTTGTCAAGATTTACCTGCAGGATGCATTGCTTGATTGCAGGAAGCAGTAATTCCCTTCCATCTTCAAGACGAATTGCATAAACATCATTAGCACCTGTTTCAATCACATCTTCGATAGTTCCTTTTAATGTACCATCCTCTGAAACTGCCTGCATACCGATTAAATCCGCAATAAAATATTCATCCTTTTGCAGTTTCACGGCATTTTTTCTTGTCACATAAAGGCTTTTTCCTTTATAAATCTCAATATCATTTATATTGTCAAACTCCTTAAATTTCAAAATGACCATATTTTTGAAAAACTTGACACTTTGAATATTCAGGGTTTTATATTCTTTTCCGGTATCCAGAATAACTTCTTTTAATTTTTTAAACCGCTGTATATCATCGGTTGTCGGAAATACTTTCACTTCTCCGCGTACTCCATGTGTCGATGATATTACTCCCACCTGTAACATTTGTTCCATAAACTGTTTTTCCTCATTATGATTCTTTCGCATCCACAAATACAGCAAAGAGGGAGTTCCAAAGAACACCCTCTTTCTTTTTAGACAATTTCTACGTCTACTTTCTTGTTTTCCTTTGATGATGCAGCTTTTACAACCGCACGGATTGCTTTGGCAATTCTGCCCTGCTTTCCTATCACCTTTCCCATATCAGATGCTGCTACATGAAGTTCCACAACAATATGCTTTCCTTCTTCTTTTTCTGTAACAACAACTTCTTCCGGGTGCTCCACAAGATTTTTAGCAATAACTTCAACTAATTCTTTCATTGTTCACCTCCAAAAGGGTCAGACAACATGCTGCTATTTTTCAATACCTGCCTGCTTGAAAATCTTGCTGACAACCTCTGTAGGCTGAGCGCCATTTGCTAACCATTTCTTAGCCAGCTCTTCGTTTACTTTGAATGTGCTGGGATCTGTGTTCGGGTCATAGGTTCCGATTTCTTCGATACATCTTCCATCTCTTGGGGAGCGGGAATCTGCAACAACGATTCTATAGAAAGGAGCTTTCTTCTGACCCATTCTTCTTAATCTGATTTTAACTGCCATGTTTTTTCACCTCCATAGTGTAATTAATAAATTCATTCTATATGGAACTTTCCTAAAAAGGAAATTTCATACCACCAAACATTCCTCTGCCACGTTTGCCACCAAGCATTCCGGGCATCTGCTTCATCATTTTCTGTGACTGTTCAAACTGTTTTACAAAACGATTTACTACGGCAATATCCACTCCGGCACCCTTGGCAATTCTGCCTTTACGGCTAAGGCTCATAATCTTCGGATTACTTCTTTCCTCCGGTGTCATACTTAAAATAATTGCCTCCGTCTTTGCAAGCTGTTTTTCATCCACCATGGATTCCAAATCTCCAAGCTTGCTTCCCATACCTGGCATCATGGAAAGTAAACTTCCAAGTCCGCCCATATTCCGCATCTGTTTCATGCTTTCCAGATAATCGTTATAGTCAAACTTGCCCTTTTTCATCCGGGCAGCCATTTCTTTTTCTTTCTCTTCATCCAGGGTAATGTTTTCCTGTGCTTTTTCAATTAAGGTAAGCACATCTCCCATTCCCAGAATACGGTTTGCCATACGGTTGGGATAAAACTGCTCCAGATCACTCAGCTTTTCACCCATTCCGACAAAGAGAATCGGTTTACCGGTCACTGCCTTTACAGAAAGTGCCGCACCACCTCTTGTATCACCATCCATTTTGGAAAGTACCACGCCGTCAATGCCAATCCGCTCATCAAACTGACTTGCTACGGTAACGGCATCCTGTCCGGTCATTGCGTCCACAACGAGTAACGTCTGATGGACTTCCACATTACGCTTGATATCTTCCAATTCGGTCATCATATCCTCATCCACATGCAGACGACCTGCCGTATCCAGGATAACTACATTATGACCATTCTTTTTAGCATGCTCGATTGCTGCCTTGGCAATATCTACAGGTTTCTGGTTATCTCCCATGGAAAATACATCCACCTGCTGTTTCTCACCATTTATCTGTAACTGCTTGATTGCTCCCGGACGATAAATATCGCAGGCAACCAGCAACGGTTTCTTTCCTTTTAATTTGAGCTTTCCGGCTATCTTTGCGGTAGCAGTTGTCTTACCTGCACCCTGAAGACCACACATCATAATTGTGGTAATTGCCTTTCCCGGCTGGAACTGAAGTTCTGTTGTTTCGGAACCCATTAAAGCAATCATTTCTTCATTAACAATTTTAATAACCATCTGTCCCGGATTTAATCCGTTCATGACATCCGCGCCAACCGCACGTTCTTCCACAGCTTTAATAAACTGTTTTACTACCTTAAAGTTTACGTCCGCCTCCAGGAGTACCATTTTTACTTCTTTTAAAGCAACCTTTACATCTTCTTCGGTCAGACGTCCTTTGCTTCTCAGCTTTTTAAAAACATTTTGTAATTTATCTGTCAAGCTTTCAAAAGCCATTCCATAACCTCACAACAATATTGTTCTATCCTACAACTCTTCCATAATCCGGTGCGAGATTTCACGCACTCCATGAATCAGTTCTTCTCTGGAAACCTTGTCATCTTCCGTCATCTGTTGCATTCCTTCTACCTCTTCCCGGATTCTCAGGAAGCGGTCAACCAGATGCAGTTTATCTTCATATTCCTGAAGCATGCGGTTACAACGCTTCATTAAATCATGTACACCCTGCCGGCTGATTCCATTTTCTTCTGCAATCTCCGTCAAAGACAAATCGTTGTTGACTACATCTTCATATATTTTTCTTTGATGCTCTGTCAGCAGCTCTCCATAAAAATCATAGAGCATTGCCTGTTCCACTATTCGCTCCATTTCATCAACTCCTGACAAACCTGCAAATTACGCTTACTTTGACTAATATACAGGAACAAAAGATGTTTGTCAAGCACTTTTACTTGACAAACATCTTTTTATTTTAAAACATATATTGAATCTTGGCGGGACTCATGGTGTCATTCATGGCGCACGCACTGTCATATATCATGCACACACTGCCATTCATAGACATTTTCTATATGCAGAAATATGCCCTCTTTACATCCTATTTTCAGGACTTTTTTGGACATTTGAGTGCATCTCTTTTCCTATATAGAAACGTTTGGGATGTTAGGACTGACTTTTTCCTTATATAGAAAATTTTCAGCACTACTTTGGACATTTTCTATCCGAATTTTTCTATATAGAAATTGGAGCTGAATTTTTGGGCATATAAGCATATCAATTTTTCCATATAGAAAATTTGCACTCCCAATTTTAGTTCGTTGGGATATTTCTGACGCCTATTTTTCCATATAGAAAATCGCACCATAAAATCCCCATAAATATTACAAAATTGCTTACGTTGCCCTAAAATCTCTTGCAATAACATATGGTTTCACAAACCTACTTATAATCCTTCATGCAAACATTCAAATCTACATTTCCCTTAATGCCATCCACAGTGCCGCTGCTTGTATACTGCCATACCGAAAATTCATATGGGAAATATACCGGTGCCTGATAGTACGCAAACCACTTGTCATATTCCTCTATCTGGTCCAAATCCAACATAATAAAGAATGTTTTCAGATTTCCATAAATCATCGGCGTATATCCTGCGCCTTTTACGGTTTCGAGGAAAGCGAGTGCCGCATCGGTGAAATCCTGCTGTGTCATTCCGTCCGTTCTGCTTTTTCCTTCTACTTCTTCCAAATCCAGAACGACCGGATAAGTGATTTTATAGGGTTCTATCAAATCAAGAAGGAACTTTGCCTCTTCTTTTGCTTCTTCAACGGAAGTTGCCTGGGTATAAAAATAAACACCGACATCAATTCCGTTGTCTAATGCACCTTTGATGTTATTTATAAACTGTTCATCCTCAACCATCTTGCCTTCGGAACTGCCACGGAAGCCCACACGGATAAATGCGTATTCCACACCATCATTGGCAACTTTTTTCCAATCAATCTTTCCCTGATGTCTTGAAACATCAATTCCCATTTTGGAATGGACTTCTCCAACATCATCCACGTAAGAAATACGTGCAGAATCTTCATCCAGTACAAAATTATCCAAAACATAATTGTTTCTTTTCAGAGAATCGGAATATGGGAAAAAATTATACTTACTATCTGCATATACGACAATGTTTTCCGGATACAGGTCGCGCAAAACTGCCGACGTACTGTCGCCGTTTTCCATTCTGCCCTTAATATTCTGAAGCATATTTTTAACTTCTGTGTTCTGTGCATTTGTTACTGCTTCTTCCACATATGCATTTAAATCTGACTGCGTATAAATATAATCCTGCTTTTCTTCTATCTGTTCACTTAATTCCGCAACGGTCTGTGCAGAATCCGTACTTATCTGATAATTTTTCAAAAGAAGGAAGATGCATGCTGTTAAGGACAGTAATGCAACAATACACAAAACAATGTTCATTACGAGATCAAACTGCTGTCTGCGTTTTCGGTTCATTTTGTTTTCCTCTTATACTTTCGTGTTTTTGTTTACTTTTTCAAGTATAGTATGAATTGTTGTTTTTTTCAACCGGATTGCTTTACAGTTTTTCACCATAATAGCTTTTATAACCTTCTCCATAAATCTCCGATGCACTGGAAACAATCATAAACGCGTTTTTATCTTCCTGCTTGACAATTTCTTCCATCCGGTGCATATTCTGCTTCCGGATGACACACATAATGATTTCTTTTTCCCGGTTCTGATAGGCGCCTCTTCCATTGAGATATGTGACACCTGACTCAACCTCCATCAGAATTCTTTCTGTGATTGCTTTTGCATCATTACTGATTACAAAAATCAACTTCGCACCATCCGTTCCGTAAAGTATCATATCAAGAACCTTTGAAGTGGTTGCCGTTGATATAATACTGAAGAATACCGCATTCAGATTACCGAATACAAATCCCCCGATTCCGATTACTACAATATCCATAAGCAGAAAAAGCATGCCCGTTTTTACATGTGGCATTTTCTTTTTTAAAACCTTTACAATAATATCAAGTCCACCTGTCGTTGCACCAGCACGGAGCGATACCCCCATACCCGTTGCAACAAGAATCCCTCCAAACAATGCACCAAGTATCGGTTCATCCGTTGCAGGCGGAAATACTTCCAGCAAATTGGAAAACAAGGAAATTAGGAAGATTTCATAAATGGTAGATAAAATAAATCTGCCGCCAAATTTTACCCAGCCCAAAATCAGGATTGGTATATTCAGCAAAAAGAAAAATGTTCCAACTTCCAGCGGAAAAACTCTGCTTAATATAATTGACAGTCCGGATACCCCTCCCGGTGCCAGATTGTTGGCATCAATAAACAACGTAATTCCGCAGCTGAACAGGAATGCCGTTGCGGTAAGTACCAGATACTTTTTAATATAACCCCATAACTTTGACTTCATATTTTCTCTTCCATTTCATCGATACAATTATAAAAAAGAACCACATACCTATTGTATGTGGTTCTTAAAATATTATTTATATGGAATTCTTAAATATTGGTACGCACAAGCTTTGGCTGATAGCCATTTTTCTCCAATGCATTTATAATCTGTGTTTTATGCTCCGTTCCAAATGCTTCCAGTGTAATACGAAGTTCTACAGCAGCACTACGGTTAATCGAAACAAACTGGTTATGCTCCAGTTTAATAACGTTACCGCTTTCCTTTGCAATTACATCAGCAACGCGGCTAAGTTCTCCCGGCTTATCCGGAAGAAGAACAGAAACTGTAAAAATACGATCTCTGATAATCAATCCCTGCTGTACCACGGAAGACATCGTAATAACGTCCATATTACCACCGCTTAAAATGGATACAACCTTCTTTCCTTTCACATCAAGGTGCTTCAACGCAGCAACCGTAAGAAGTCCGGAATTTTCTACAACCATTTTATGATTTTCTACCATATCAAGGAATGCAACAACGAGTTCCTCGTCAGGTACTGTAATAATATCATCCAGATTTTTAACAAGGTAAGGGAAAATTTCCGTTCCAGGTGTTTTTACCGCAGTACCATCCGCAATCGTGCTGACATGATCCAAAGTAAGAACCTTTCCTGCCTTCATAGACTCCTGCAGACAGTTCGCGCCCTCGGGTTCTACACCGATTACTTTAATTTTCGGATTCAAAAGCTTTGCAAGTGTTGATACACCGGTTGCAAGTCCGCCACCGCCTACCGGTACAAGAATATAATCAACAACCGGAAGCTCTTTAAAGATTTCCATTGCAATAGTTCCCTGCCCGGTTGCAACCGCAGGGTCATCAAATGGATGAATGAATGTATATCCATGCTCTTTTGCAAGCTCATATGCCTTTTCGCATGCCTCATCATATACATCGCCATACAAAACAACCTCTGCACCATATCCCTTGGTGCGGTTTACTTTAATCAATGGTGTTGTAGTTGGCATTACAATTACAGCCTTTACGCCAAAGCATTTTGCCGCATAGGCAACACCCTGTGCGTGATTCCCTGCCGATGCGGTAATCAGTCCCTTGGAACGCTCTTCTTCGGTAAGTGTGCTAATCTTATAATAAGCACCTCTCAGCTTATATGCTCCGGTAAACTGCATGTTTTCCGGTTTAAAATAGACTTTATTTCCAGTCTGTGCACTGTAAAAATCACTGTAAACAAGTTTTGTTTCCTGAGATACTTTCTTTACGATTTCAGAAGCTTCTTCAAACCGCTCCAACGTCAACATTTTCTCACTCATTTTCCTCACCTTTCATCTCCAGAAGTCCATCCACATATTCTTTTGCATCAAACTTCTTTAAGTCTTCCATTTTCTCGCCAACACCAATATATTTTACTGGAATCCCAAGCTCTGCCTGAATTGCAACTGCAATTCCACCCTTGGCGGTTCCATCCATCTTGGTCAAAATGATTCCGGTAAGATCTGCCGTTTCCCCAAATTCCTTTGCCTGAACCAAAGCATTCTGTCCTGTGGTTCCATCAAGAACCACAAGGTTTTCCCGATGAGCATCCGGAAATTCCCGCTCAATAATACGGTTCATTTTTTTCAGTTCTTCCATCAGGTTTTTCTTATTATGAAGTCTTCCTGCAGTATCACAAAGAAGAACATCTACATTTCTTGCCTTTGCAGCACTGACCGCATCAAACAAAACGCTCGAAGGGTCAGCTCCCTGTGTGCCACCAATCATTTCTACACCGGCACGGTTTGCCCACTCCTCAAGCTGCTCTCCGGCAGCAGCACGGAAAGTATCTGCAGCAGCAATCAGAACACGTTTCCCCTGTTTCTTAAAAATGCCTGCAAGTTTACCAACGGATGTGGTTTTTCCAACACCATTTACTCCAATTACCATAATGATGGATTTCTGCTGTTCAAACGCATAGGCATCCTCAGGAACAAGCATCTGTTCCATAATACTGTTTTTCAACAGTTCCCGGCACTCATCCGGTTCTTTGATATGCTGTTCTTTTACCTGCTTTTTAAGATGGTCAATGATGTCTTCGGTCGCTTTGACACCCATATCGCCCATAATCAAAGTTTCTTCCAATTCTTCATAAAAATCATCATCAATTGCAGAAGAACCACTGAATATGGATTTTAATCTGCTAAAAATACCTGCCATTAATCATCTAACTCCTTATCAATCAAATTGACGCTGACCAAAGTAGAAACACCCTTCTCCTGCATCGTAATACCGTAAAGCCGGTCTGCCTTTTCCATGGTTCCACGACGATGTGTAATTACGATGAACTGGGTATTCTTAGTAAGTTTATGTAAATATTTTGCAAATCTGGTAACGTTATTTTCATCCAGTGCAGCTTCAATTTCGTCCAACAGACAGAATGGAGATGGCTTCAGATTCTGAATTGCAAACAACAATGCAATTGCTGTCAGTGCCTTTTCACCACCGGATAGCTGCATCATATTCTGCAGCTTCTTGCCTGGTGGCTGGGCAATAATCCGAATTCCGGCTTCAAGGATATCTTCATCCTCCATAAGCTCCAAGGTACCTTTACCACCGCCAAACAATTCTTTAAATACTTTATCAAATTCCCGGCTGATTTCTGCAAATTTTTCATGGAATTGTTTTCTCATTGCCGAATCCAGTTCCACTATAATTCCTTCCAGTGTCTTTTCTGCTTCTACGAGGTCGTCATGCTGTCCTTTCAGGAATGTATATCGTTCCATCAGGTTTTTGTAATCCTCGATTGCATTGACATTAACATCTCCGAGCTTCTTAATCTGATCCTTCAAAGAACTGCTTTCTTTCTTCATGGAAGGAAGGTCATTCATCTCCGGATTCCGCATGGATGCAGCATCCGACAATGTGATTTCGTATTCATCCCACATATAATTAATCTGGGATTCCAGATTCTCCTGAATCCGCTCCCTCTGGGAATTCAAACGGTATACTTCCTTATCGAGTCCTGTCATTTTCTCTGCCAGGGATTCTCTGTCTGCAAAGAAATTCTTCTGCTTCGCGGATAATTCCTCGCGATGGGCAATATCATCCTTCAGCTTTAATTCCGTATCGCCCTGTGTTGTATGGGAAGCTGCAATCGTCTTTTCAAGTTCATCAATGTTTGCTCTCTTACGAACCACATCTTCTTCATTTGTTTTCAAGCCATCTACGACTTCATCCAGTTCTTCTTTCAGACGGCCGATTTCTCCATCAATACGCTCCACATTCTGCTGATGGAAGTTTTGCTGCTGGAGCATTTTTTCTACTTCCACATCCCATTCTGCAACGAGTGCAGACTGTGCAGATTCTTCCTCACGGCGTTCTTCCAGCTCGTTTGTAAACTCTTTAATCTGCGAATCCACATTCTTTTCAAGTTCTTCAGATTCACTGAGTTCCTTCTGGATTTCCTGCTTCTGAATCTGAATATCCTGAATCTGATTTTCGATATCACGCTCTTCATTTTTAAGCTCCATAGAGCCTTCCGAAGCTTCGTTTCTTCGTTCCTCAGCCTTAATCACATTTAAACGTGCCGTATTCTGCTCAATAAATTTACGCTGTAATGCTGCTTTATCCTCTTCAATGCTTAATCGAATCTGATTTCTCTTCTGTTTTGTTTCTTCAATTTCAGATAAAAGAGCATCAATTTCCTTCAGGTATTTCTTAACCTTTTCTTCGAGCTCTTCCATCTCTCTTCTTCGACCAAGAAGATTGCTGTTATTTTTGAATGCACCACCACTGATGGCACCGCCCGGAACAAGAAGTTCTCCTTCCAGCGTTACCATACGGATTCCATAATCATATTTTTTCGCAATTTTTACGGCATGGTCTACATTGTCTACGACCACAATTCTGCCAAGCATTGCTTTTGCCACGTTCTGATACTTCTTATCAATATGCACCAGTTCATCAGCCATACCAAGAACGCCTTCTTCTGAAAGAGATTCCGGATTTTTAAATTCCTGCGGATGTGTAATGCTTGTCAGTGGTAAAAAGGTTGCACGCCCCGCCTTTGTTTCTTTAAGGTATCGAATCATCTTCTTGGCAGTATCTTCGTTGTCGGTAACAATATTCTGGATGTTTCCGCCAAGTGCTGTTTCAATCGCAGTTTCATATTTTTTGTCTACTTTAATAATATCCGCAACAACACCAATAATACCTTTTTCCTGTTCCTTGCGCTCCATGACTTTTTTGACGCTTCCGCCATATCCTTCATAGCGTTCGGTCAGGTTCGTCAAGGTATCGAGCTTGGATTTTTCCTGATGATAATTTACCTGTGTATCACGCAGTTTCTGGTCTTTTCCTGCTAATTCTTCACGAATCAGTGCCAGCTGTTCTTCTTTACTTTCCTGTGATTCATTTAACTTCCGGATTTCTGCATTAATCTGCTCAAATTCTTCTTCCAAAGCCTTAATAGCAGCTTCTTGTTGTGCCTCATCCGACTTGATTCTCAGAATACGTGAAGTAAGCTCTGCTTTCCGTATATTAATCTGCTCCGTCATCGTATCATAACGGCCGAGCTTTGATTTAATCGTTGCTCTGGAATTCAGTGCCTCTATAATGGTATTTTTACCAGCTTCTATCTGGTTATTTAATTCTTCAATCTGTTTTTGAACAGATAACAGTTTTTCTTTCGCTGCATTACGGCTTTCTTCGATTTCTGCAACCTGTTTATCAATCACATCTTTATCTTTCAGAATTTCCTCTTTATCCAGAAGCTTCCGGTCCATTTCTTTCTGAATGGAATTCTGTCTTTTAATAAAATGCTCTTCATTGTTCTTTGCAGACTTAATCTGCTCTTTCAGAACGTTGATTTCTCCTTCCAGCTTTCCACGCATCACACTGGTATCGGTCAATGTTGCACGTTCTGATTCTATTGTCTGGTCAAGAACCTCCATCTCTTCCTGAATCCGTTCATATTCTTCACGGATTTCCTCGTATTTTTTGGAGGTTTCCTCTAAATCATCACTGGCAATCTGATATTTCTCCTGGGAAGACTTTAACTGTTCCTGCAGGCGAATATTTTCAAGAAGAAACATATTCACATCAACCATTTTCAGTTCTTCGCGCTTTTTGAGGTAAATCTTTGCCTTTTCAGACTGCTTTTCCAACGGTCCAATCTGTTTTTCTAATTCTGATAAAATATCATTTACACGCACAAGATTCTGCTTTTCATCTTCCAGTTTCTTCTGCGCAGCCATTTTTCTCTTTTTAAATTTTACAATCCCTGCCGCTTCATCAAAAAGTTCACGACGTTCTTCCGGTTTTCCACTCAGAATCTTATCAATCTGTCCCTGTCCGATGATGGAATAACCCTCTTTTCCAATACCGGTATCATAAAATAACTCATTTACATCCTTTAAACGACATGGTGTTCCGTTCAGTAAATACTCACTTTCACCGGAACGGTAAATTCTTCTTGCAACCGTTACTTCATCATAATCGATAGCAAGCTGATGGTCGGAATTATCCAGCGTAATTGCAACATACGCATAGCCTAACGGTTTGCGCATTTCTGTTCCGGAAAAAATAACATCCTGCATAGACGCCCCACGAAGCTGCTTGATTCTCTGTTCTCCAAGCACCCAGCGTACCGCATCTGCAACATTACTCTTTCCACTTCCGTTTGGTCCTACAATTCCGGTAATTCCATTATGAAATTTAAATACGATTTTGTTGGCAAAAGACTTAAAGCCATGAATTTCAATATTTTTTAAGTACATTCTATTTATTTCCCTTTATCACCTGATATGCTGCCTGCTGTTCTGCAGACTTTTTGCTTCTTCCTGTTCCGCTTCCGACAACCTTACCATCAATAAGTGCCTCAATCACGAAAACCTTATCATGGTCCGGTCCCGTTTCGGAAACAAGCTGATAGGAAAGTTCCTTTCCTTCTTTTTGAACACGCTCCTGCAAAATCGATTTACTGTCATAAAACAACTGTTTATTCTCTAAATCAGATAAAATAAAGGTGTGTACAAATGTTTCTGCATAAGATAAGCCACCATCGAGATAAATTGCTCCCAATAAGGCTTCCATGACATCTGATATAATGGAATCACGGTTTCTTCCACCGGTCGTTTCTTCACCCTTGCCAAGCCGGATATATTTCTGTAATTCAATTTCTCTGGCGCAATATGCAAGTGCCGGTTCACAAACCATCGAAGAACGGACTCTTGTCAACTGTCCTTCTTTCCAGTCCGGATATTGTTTAAAAAAGAACTGGCTTGAGATTAACTCAAGAACCGCATCTCCCAAGAATTCAAGCCGCTCATAATTTTCTGATTTATTTATTTTTTGTTCATTGGAAAAAGAGCTATGGGTCAAGGCCTGGCACAACAATGCTTTGTCCTGGAACTCATAGCCAATCTTTTTCTCTAAAACTGCATAATCTTCTTGTAACATAAAAACCCCACATCTGTTTTCCAGTCCAAGCTGGAAAAAAAGCCCCAAAGGGCTTTTTTAATTGATTGCATTCTTAATCATGTTTACAGCTTCTTCCACTGTTGTAATCTTCTCTGCTTCCTCTGCCGGAACTTCAATATCAAATTCTTCTTCGATTCCCATAATAATCTGGAATACATCAAGAGAATCAGCTCCCAAATCATCCAAGAATGTGGTTTCCATTGTAATTTCTTCCGGGTCGACGTTTAATACGTCTGCAATTATTTTTTTTATTTTTTCAAATTCCATACTCTTATTCCTTTCTAGTTCTCTTCCATTGTAATTTTTTCTTTTATTTTTTGATTTATATTCTGTTCTGAGAAAGTAATACATTGCAGAATAGAATTTTTGATTTCAATTGCCTTTGAACTTCCGTGTGTCTTTACCACAAGTCCGTTCAATCCCAAAAGCGGTGCTCCGCCATATTGCTCTAAATCAAACGCTTTCAATGTTTTCTTCAAAGCAGGCTTTACTAACAATGCACCAATTTTACTGCGAAGGTTTGTCATCATTCCCTGCTTTACTTTTTTAATCAGGGAAAGACCTACGCCCTCATACATTTTCAAAATCACATTTCCAACAAATGCCTCACAGACAATTACATCTGCCACACCAGCCGGAATATCTCTTGCCTCCACACTTCCAATAAAGTGAATGTCCGGACAATTCTTTAACAAAGGATAGGTTTCCTTTACAAGTGCATTTCCTTTTTCTTCTTCTGCACCGATATTAACAATTCCAACACGGGGACTCTTAATTCCCATAACGTTTTCCATATATACGGAACCCATTTTTGCAAACTGTACCAGATGGGACGGTCTTGCATCTACATTGGCACCACAGTCAATCAACAATGCACAGCCCGTTTCCGTAGGAATCAGAGGTGCTAACGGCGGTCTTTCCACGCCTTTAATTCTACCAACAATCACCTGTCCGCCAACAAGAGTAGCTCCGGTGCTTCCGGCAGAAACAAAGCCATCACAGGTGCCTTCCTTCACAAGGTAAAGTGCCTTTACTAATGAGGAATCCTTCTTCCTGCGTATTGCCATAACCGGTGGTTCTGCAGTTTCGATAATTTCTGTTGCATTAACGATTACCACCTGTTCTTCACGATAAGTATATTGTGCAAGTTCTTTTTTAATAATATCTTCCTGTCCTGTTAAATATACCCTGACATGGCTGTTTTCATTCACTGCTTCAACAGCACCTTTTATGATTTCCACCGGTGCATTATCACCGCCCATGGCATCTACTGCCACATTGATAAAATCAGCCATTTTACGAACCTCCGTTTATGTCTTTCTTTAATATACTAAACCACTCTGTAAAAATCAAGACCATTCTTATAAAACAATCTGACCTACATTTTCATTACAATGTTGATAATACGTCCCGGAACATAAATTTCTTTTACAATGGTTCCCGTCAGTTTATCTGCAATTGCTTCTTTTCCTTTTGCGATTGCGGTATCCTTATCAACATCTGCAGGAAGTGTTACCGTTGCCTTGATTTTTCCGTTAATCTGAACACCAATTTCTACGGTATCTTCCTTTACGGCAGCCTCATCAAATTCCGGCCACTTTTCATAAGCAATCGTATTGTCATGGTCAAGCTTTGACCATAATTCTTCGCCAACATGAGGACAGATGCAGGAGAACATTTTCAAAAAGCCCTCTGCATATTCCTTTGGACATTTTCCTTTTGTTGCCGCATTCATAAAAATCATCATCTGCGCAATGGCTGTATTAAATCCAAGCTCTTCAAAATCAGATGTTACTTTCTTTACGGTCTGATGATAAATCTTCTTTAAGGATTCATCATTTTCCTCGATGATATTTTCCGGTTCACTAAAGTAATTCCATACTCTTCCGATGAATCGCTTTGCACCTTCAACGCCCTGCTGACTCCATGGCTTGGAAACCTCCAAAGGTCCCATAAACATTTCATATAATCTTAATGTATCTGCACCGTAATCACGGACAATATCACTCGGATTAACTACAAATTCCGGGAACCGTTTTCCCATCTTAATTCCGTTTTCTCCAAGAATCATTCCCTGATGAACAAGCTTCTGGAATGGCTCTTTTACCGGTGACAATCCTTTATCATATAAAAAGCGGTTCCAAATTCTGGAATACATCAGATGACCTACGGCATGCTCCGGTCCTCCAACATAAAGGTCTACCGGCATCCAATGCTTCAGAAGCTCCTGATTTGCAAATTTTTCCTCATTATCCGGGTCAATATAACGGAAATAATACCAGGAAGAACCGGCAGAACCCGGCATCGTAGACGTTTCTCTTTTTCCCTTAAGTCCATTGTGGTTATAATTTTTCCATTCAGTTGCATTTTCAAGCGGTGCCTGACCGTTTTTACCCTTGTAATCCTCAAGCTCCGGTAAAACAAGTGGAAGCTCGTCATCTGCAAGTGCATGAATGTTTCCATCTTCGCCATATACAATCGGAACCGGCTCGCCCCAATAACGTTGACGGGCGAAAATCCACTCGCGGAAATGATAATTTACGGTCTTTTTAGCAACACCCATCTTTACTAATTTATCGGTAATTGCCTCTTTTGCTTCTTCCACGGTAAGACCTGTAAACTCCTCAGAATTGATGAGCTTACATCCTTTTCCAAGATAATCCTGCTTTTCAAAAGCATGTTCGGAAACATCTGCCCCATCAATAACCTGTATTCTTGGAATATGATGTGCTTCCGAATATTCAAAGTCTCTCTGGTCATGAGAAGGAACTGCCATAACAGCACCTGTTCCATAATTTGCAAGTACAAAATCACCAATATACAAAGGTACTTCTTTTCCGTTTACCGGATTGATACAGGTTACTCCCTTCAGTTCGCAGCCTGATTTTGTTTTATTCAGTTCCGTACGGTCCATATCATTTTTCTTAATGGTTTCGTCAATATAAGCCTGAACCTCTTCCTTGTTCTGCACACGGTCCATCAGGTTCTGTACCGTCTGTCCGTCCGGAGCAAGTACCATAAAGGTAATACCATAAATAGTTTCAATACACGTTGTGTAGATAGAGAATTCTCCACCACCTACAATCTGAAATTTTACTTCCACACCTTCGGAACGTCCAATCCAATGGCGCTGAATGTCTTTGGTTGACTCCGGCCAGTCAATTTCGTTCAATCCTTCTAACAGTTTTTCTGCAAAAGCCACCTGATCGATTACCCACTGTTTCATATTTTTACGAACAACCGGATATCCACCACGCTCAGATTTTCCGTCAATGACTTCATCATTGGATAAAACCGTACCCAATTCTTCACACCAGTTCACCGGCATATCCACTAATTTTGCATATCCATCCAGATATAACTGTTTGAAAATCCACTGGGTCCATTTATAAAACTTCGGGTCAGATGTGGCAATCATTTTTGACCAGTCATAATCAAAGCCAAGTTCTTTTAACTGCGCTGTAAATGTCTGAATATTCTTTTCTGTAAATCCTGCAGGATGATTTCCGGTAGTTACCGCATACTGCTCTGCCGGAAGTCCAAAGGAATCATATCCCATTGGATGCAGAACATTGTATCCCTGCATTCTTTTCATTCTGGACATAATATCTGTTGCCGTATAGCCTTCGGGATGTCCTGCATGCAGACCGACTCCTGATGGATACGGGAACATATCAAGTGCATAATACTTTGGTTTGGAAAAATCCCATACGTCTGTTTTAAACGTCTGGTTTTCTTCCCAGTATTTCTGCCATTTGCTTTCAATTTCTCTGTGATTATATGGTGTTGCCATTTCCTCTTCCCATGCCTTTCTTCTTATACATCTTTTACAAGGTATAAAACCTATTAAATTGTAACTACTATGGAAACAATTGTCAAGAAAAGAGGCTGTACTTTTAGTACAGCCCCAGACTGTAGACAAGGTGCTCCGAGAAACTTACGTTTCTCGGAGTCTTTTTCTTAGTGCCTATGAAATTTGTGCTAA
>CAKRVA010000004.1 GCA_934408585.1 uncultured Lachnospiraceae bacterium | reverse complement strand
CCAAAACCGGACGAACACGAATAATTTCTTCCTCTGTCAATTTACGCCATCCGGTTATTTCTCCTAATGTAGCCATCTTTTCTCCTCTTATTACAATTCATAATAATATGAGCAAACACTCTCGTAATGTTCATCCTATATCCGCAACTATTCAGAATCCCTATTAACCAACGAATCATCTGCTTTCACTGAAGCATTTTCTTTCGAAGAAGCATCTGCTTTAAAAACATAATCTACAATGCTGTACTTATATAAATCAGCCGGAACACGTACAAGCAACCCGGGGCCTGAAAAGTATGCTTCTGCTGGAATACTGGAAGGTATCCTTTTTCCCCGTCCAATGACTCCTTCCAGCAATTGTCCATTTCTATCACGGATATATCCATAGGGAGATATCGAGTCACTATCATTGTCAAGCTCAAATGTAACATCCATCGCAATCCAATCCTGATTCTTCAGTGCTTCTTTTCCATTTTGTCTATGAAACCAGGAATAGATTAACCCTCTTATCAAAAACGCTCCCAAAAATCCGCAACCAAGACAGCCGATAATCAATACAAGAAATAATAGAATATCATCCGACGTCTGTATTTTCCTCTTCGGCAGTTCAATCCATAAGTTTTTCAGAAGCCAGAAAAATCCTCTGACACAGAGCCACGCTGTCACTACACATAGTGTATGGAATAAAATTTCCATACGTCGTCTGCTTTTCACTTCCTCTTCCAAAACCGGACGAACACGAATAATTTCTTCCTCTGTCAATTTACGCCATCCGGTTATTTCTCCTAATGTAGCCATCATTTTTCTCCTCTTATCTACAATTCATAGCAGAGGCAATTTCGAAACTCAGAGTACTGCTGGCATATGCGGGCAATCTTTTTCTCAAGCCCCATATGCCAAGCACTTCAATGAGCCTCAGAGATAAAAAACGTGTTCAGCAAAGGCTTCCACGTTTTTATGAGTCTCATTTTCGTGGCATATGAAGTTTTTTCCAAAAAAGATTGCCCGCATATTCCAAAAAGTATTTGAGTTTCGCAATTGCCTACAACTCATGATAATATGGACAAATATCCTCGTAATGTCCATCCTTCATCCGAAATCCCTTCGGAATCACACCAAGCTGTACAAATCCAAGTCTTTCATACAAATGTCTGGCATGTATATTGGAAGCTACTACCGCGTTAAACTGCAGCACGCCATACTCGTGCTTCTTTCCCTGTTCCAGACAATCCTTTACCAACTTTTCTCCGATATGCATTCCACGTGAGTCCCGGCTGACTGCATAGCTTGCATTACAGATATGACCACAACGACCAACATTGTTCGGATGCAAAATATAAAGTCCATAAATTTTTCCTGTCTCCGTATCCTCTGCTACCCCACAATAAGTCTGCTCTGCAAAAAAGCATTTCCCGGTTTCTTCCGTAAGTAAATCCTCCTGTGGAAAAGCAATTCCATCCTCTACGACCTCATTCCAGATTCGAATCATATCTCCAAGGTCTTTCTGCTGATACTTTCTAATGATTATGTTCACTCCATAACACCTCTTTCGTTTTTCATGTCTCCTATTTTACGCCATAATAAAATTTTTTCATAGTTATTTGTTTGTTCTGTCTTTACATTTTTACTCCATAATGCTAATATAGCTCAAAAATGAACTATTCAATTTTGAACATAAAAGGAAACGTATGAATACAGGTATTGAATTTGCACGAAAAATGTCTTTTGCATATGCTGCTATGTGCAAACCATTATGTCATGAATTAAACCTTCCCCAAACGGCATTTGATATTTTAATGTTTCTGGCGAACAATCCCGAGTACACTACGGCAAGAGATATTGTTGAGGTACGAAAGCTAAAGGCAAATCTCGTATCCATCAATATTGAAAAGCTGGTGAAGGATGGCTACCTGATTCGAAAAGAGGTAAAAGGTGACCGGCGCAAGACACAGCTTATCTGTACTCCCAAAGCAGAAATGATTATTGAAAAGGGTCATCTTCTTCAAAAAACCTTTTTGGAACGGCTTTTTATCAATATGGATGACACTCTTCGCCAGGCTTTTGTAGAGGGCATGCACCAGATGGAAAAAAATCTTGATTTAATATTAGAGGAGGAACGATAAGATGAATTTATTATATACGATAATTGCTACATTTTTTGCAGGCATGGGTGCCGGGCTCGGAACAGGCTTTGCCGGTATGAGTGCTGCCGCAGTCATTAGTCCTATTCTCATTACCTTCCTTGGTATTGACCCGTACATGGCAGTTGGTATTGCCTTATCCTCAGACGTTCTTGCAAGTGCGGTTTCTGCCTATACCTATGGAAAAAACAAAAACCTGGACATCCGGAATGGTCTGATTATGATGGTCAGTGTGCTAATTTTCACCGTGGTCGGAAGTTATATTTCAAGCCTTGTTCCCTCTACGACCATGGGTAACTTTTCTGTATTTATGACATTTCTTCTGGGTATCAAATTCATTGTGAAACCCGTTATGACTACGAAAGAATCCATGGGGAATGTTTCTGCCAGAAAGCGTGCCATCCAATCGGTACTCTGTGGCATTTTAATCGGCTTCATCTGTGGTTTTGTCGGTGCCGGCGGTGGTATGATGATGCTGCTGATTCTGACCTCCGTTCTCGGATATGAACTGAAAACGGCTGTTGGTACAAGTGTGTTTATTATGACCTTTACTGCCTTTACCGGTGCAGCATCACACTTTGCCATCGGTGGTCTTCCGGATGCGACCGTATGGATTTTATGTGTTATTTTCACATTAGTCTGGGCAAGAATTGCTGCTGTTTTTGCAAATAAGGCAACTCCTAAAACCCTGAACCGTGTTACCGGTGTCATTCTGGTGGTCTTAGGAATTGCCGTTATGATTTTTTCCCGTCTTTCCTGATGATTTCTTTCGTTACTCTTTTTCAAAAATCAGAATTTTCTGAGTCATTTTATGAATCATTGGCAGTTTTCGAAATGGTTTAAGAATTGGTATAATAGTCGTCATTCCTCTTGTGATATCATCATCTTTTACCTTTCGGAAACCACTTGCCACGTCACCTAAATCTGCAAAGCAATCGGCTCCAAACAGGAACTTTGCACCGGTTTTTTCAATCGATTCTTCAATCTTTTCCTGATGAACCCATTTTTTTGCAAGACATTCCATCATAACCGTTGCATTGTCAAAATGATTATGTATGATTGCAAGCATCTGTGCATTTTCCTCGGCAGTAAAATACATCGACAATCCCTCAATAATGAAAAGCATCTTTCCTCTTTGCGTTACCTTCCCGGGCCACGTTTCATCCAACACCGAAGCGCCAATCGTCGATACTCTTCCATGTTCTCCATAAATCTGGTCACGGATTTCGATGGTTTCCGGAAGGTCAAGATTATACCATGTGATTTTTCCGTTATCCATCCGATAAAATCTTGTATCCAATCCACAGGCAATATTTACTACGGTACAATCGGGATTCTCTTTTATAAAATCACTTACCAGCTCATCAAAAACAATGGTTCTTGCAATGACACCATTGCTCATGGTTGAATCCTTTTCCGCAGAGGCAAAATCATAATCTATTTTTTCTACAAGTTCTATTGCTTTTGCATCATAAAATTTATGATTCTTTTTTCTGGAATACTTTGCTCTTGCATAAAAGCTTTGCAGCATTGTTTCTGCTGCCCCGTTAAGTGTTGGTTTAATCTTCTCCATGTTATTCTCCCTTCTTTCCTAAATTAAGAACCCAATGATGATTAAAATATATTTGATTTTCTTTTCGATATGGCGAAAATCCGGTGTTAATTTCCCCAGCCATATCGCGTTCCATAAGTTGTCTGATTTCCTGCTGTTTATCTTCAGATGTATTTGTAAAGTCCATCCAGCCCTGCAGGGAAACCGGAATATGTATCTGTTCCTGTATTTCCAGCTGCATATTATTTTCCGCATATAATTTTTGCATTTCCCCAAGCGTCAAATCCCTTACATGTGAAAAATCGCGCATTCTTTCAATTCTATCGACTTCATCCCTTACTGCTTCATCACCAACAGTCATATCCATCAAAAGCAATTTACCGCCACTTTTTAACACCCGTTTCATCTCCGAAAAAATTTCTTTCGGATTTACAAAATGGTGAAACGCAAGCCGCGACATTACAAGATCAAAGCTATTATCTAAAAAGGGAAGCTTCTCCGCATTTCCCGTTACAAACGTCATATTGAACAGGTTTTTCTTCTCCGCTTCTTCTTTGCCAATCTGAAGCATTTCCGGAGTTGCATCCAGACAGGTCACATGTGCCACATGTGGTGCAAAGGCTCGGCCACAAATACAGGTACCTGCTGCCACCTCAAGAATCCGGTCCGCTTTCCCGGGCTGTGCCTTTTGAACCATATACTCCTGATATTCTGCCTTCGAGAGATGATACTGATTGCTTTCAAATCCTGCTGCCTGCTCTCCAAATGATTTCTGTATTTCTTCGATATTACTGTTTGTCTTCATTTATGCAGTTCTCCCTTCCTTACAGCGCAGTTCCTTTTGTCGGAATATAAAAATGACTCATATCTGTTTTCTCCAACGTAAGCAGTTTTACCTTTCGCTCCAGACCTCCCGCATATCCTGTCAGACTTCCATTCGTTCCTACCACCCGGTGACACGGAATCATAATGGATATCGAATTGTGTCCGACGGCACCGCCGACTGCCTGCGCCGACATTCTTGCAATTCCTTTCTCTTTTGCAAGCTGCTTCGCTATTTCTCCATATGTCATTGTCTTTCCATAGGGGATAGAAAGCATAATCTCCCATACTGCTTTTCTAAATTCGGTTGTCTTCATAAATAATGGTGGCATAAAGTCTGGATTTTTACCACTGAAATAGATATCCAGCCAATCGTCCGCCTGTTCAAATATCGGCAGTTTTTTCTGTTCATAGTCCTTTGAAATAGTGTCCGCATAATATTTTTGTCCATCAAACCACAAACCTGTCAATGCTTCGCCATTACTTGCCAGGGTAATTACCCCGAGTGGGGATAAATAGCTATGTATATAGTCCATCGTCTACTCCATCTTTCTCTTCTTCCTGACTTTTCCGGTTACTTCTTCTACCACAAGTTTAAACACTTTCGTTTTCGGCATTACCGCTTTGTTAAACGGGAAGTCTTCCTTATGGTAGTGTTTCATCAAAATACACAGGGCATCATATTTTTCTTCGTCCGAAAGAATTTCCATATGTCCACGTCCAATCACGCTCTCGTAATCCATTGTGCAGTTTCCACTCTCTGCTTCTGTCCTCAATTCATGTGCACAATCCATTTCAAAACTTGCTCTGTTATCTTTTTCGATTAAATCATATTTGGTTCCCTCTGTTGCCCCGTGAAAATACAATTCTATCTTTTCTCCGTTTACCTTCATGCCAAAATTGAGTGGCAGGATGTATGGATATCCATTGTCATTCAAGGCAATTCGACACACATCACACCTCTCCATAATTGCTACAATATCTTGAAACTCTTTTACTTCCCGGTCCAGTCGTCGCATAATTTCCTCCTTGTTCTATATCTTTTCATATGCAATACGTGGAGAACCATCCGCAATATAAATAATTCCACACTTTGTAAATCCGTTTTTCAGAATTAAATGCTGCATCACCTTGTTATCTTCATGCGTATCAATGCGCAAATGATTTACTTTTTCATAACAGAACTTCACCATTCTGTCAAAAATTCCATGTAGCTGTCCGTCACTTGCCACTCGATGTAACGTTCCGTACAAATCATCCGACCGCCATGCTCCCTGCTCTATAACCGCATAGGTAGGGTCTTCTCCAATGATAAAAGCAAATACTGCATGAATGATTCCACATTCTTTAACAACATATAAATTTCCCGCCTGTATATCTGCTTTCAGACATTCTTCCGGTGGAAAATTATTTTTCCATTGATTCGGATTTCCCGTCTGACGCATATAGCTTCGGGCAATTTCGTAAATTCTAAGAATTTCAGGCAGTTCCTTTTCCTTTGCTTTCTCTATAGTCATAAGTTCCTTCGCCATATCCCTGATACTTTCTGCCATATCTGCGTTGATTCCAACCGCTTTTGCCCCAAAGCTTTCCGGAACAACTGCCTGGTCCAGATTCAGTCTTATCAATTTTATATTCTGATGCTCTCTGACTAGTTTTTCAAACGGAAAACGAATAATGGTCGGAGTATTAAATCCGACTCCCAGCTCCAGCAAAACAAGTTTTCCTGAAACTGCCCGTGTTAAAAAGTCTGAAAAACGTGCTTCTGCAGCATACCACTCTTCATCCTGTACAAAATATTGATCTTTCCGAAGATTCATATCCATCGGTCCACCACAGACCGGACACCTCGGCACCATGTAACGGGGTACTTTGCAATTCCGTCTTGCCTGGTCCATCTGCTGAAATAATTTCACCGCATGGTAGGTCTTGGCATGGCATCCGCGCCGACACTGAATGTGAAAATAATCTCCCTGGGTGCAAAAGATATCTTCCCTGGATAACCCGGCTTTTTCAAACTGTCCATCCACATTTGTACTTAACACAAATATTTTTTTCTTGCCAAGTATGGCAAGAAGCTGCTTATAAAGCGGCGTCACATCGAGATTCACTCCCCCAAGCAATGCCTGTTTCGACCAATACCCCCAATAGCTTTCCTCATCCGGATATGGGTAAAAGCCTGCTGAGTACATATCCTGCATATAGGGACCTTTCCCGTACATTTCCTGAAACTCCCTGAAATTCTTTTCAAAAAAAGTTCCTCCATATTCGGCTCCTGCCGCTGTGCTCAATCCTGCACCTGCGCCGACAAGCACATACTCTGCCTCGCGCAGCATCATGGCAGCTTCATGGATTTGCTGTTGATAGGGAGTATTCTGATGGATATAATCTGTTGCCGGCGTTCCATTTAAAAAAGTTTCAAACGTTATTTTCTTCATCAAAATTCTACTGTAAATCTCGTAGTCCTCCTCTTTGAACACATTAAAAACTACTTTCATCCGGCTTCCCGTTTCTTCAAGGTATTTCCGAACCGTATCGACTGCTATTTCTGCTGCCCGTTCGTTTGGAAACATAAACACTCCTGTAGAAATACAGCAAAAGGCAATACTCTTAACCTCATATTCCTCCGCCAGTTCCAAACAGGAACGATAACAGGATGCCAGAAGTTCTTCATGCTTCCTTTGTAATTTTCCCTGGACAATTGGTCCAACCGTATGCAGCACATATTTACATGGTAAATTGTAACCGGGAGTAATTTTTGCATGGCCGGTCGGTTCTTCATGTCCCTGTGCCCGCATAATCTTATTACAACGATATCGAAGCTCCAATCCGGCTTTGGAATGGATACAATTATCCGCACAATTGTGAAGAATCCGAAAGCATCCCAAAAGAGCACTATTCGCAGGATTTGTGATGGCATCCACACGAAGCGTTGTCATATCACCTTTCCATAAATAGAGTCTGTCATCGTAGGGCAATGGTTTCAAATCTGCAAGGTCTACGATGCCTGCTCTTTCGCTTTCCTCCTTTAAGTACTCATCCTGAATCTTTAAAAATTCTTCATCAAGCTTTTCCGGCATCCAGATATTCATCAGTGCCCGTAACAGATTTTTTTGCTCCTGCTCATCCTCCGGTATCTCATAAGCACTTAATTCAGATTTCTCTTTTTGTAACTGCTTAATCAGCCACACTCTCTGTTCCTCATGTGTCACAAATACCAGCCTCCTCTACAAATCGCTTGTCCACTTCCTATGGTAACGTAATTCGGATAAGCTCCTTATTCAACATAATGGTTCTGTTCCATGGATTCAGAATCACTCCCTGTATCTCCGGGACAGTAAGTGCCATTTCAAACAGTTTTCCCATATCGGATAAAAACGTGGATTTCACGCTGTCTGCGCCCTTTAATTCCTCTTCAAAACTCGTAAAGGCAGACCACCAGACTGCGCCATCATCCGTCTTAATCGTTTTTAAATTCATTTGTGCTCCGGTATAGGAAGGCTCTACATCCACAATAAACTGACCGCCTTCTCTGATTCGTCTTCGAATTACCGTCAGGGTATGCGCCAGTTGTTCCGGGGTTGCCTCGTTCTGAAGTTCCCGTATTGCCTCTTCGATTTTTTCGTTTCCCTTCAATCCTTCATCCTGATTATTATTCATACGATCCTCACTTTAAATCCACCACTCCGGTGTTAATTCCCCAAGTGTAATCACTTTTTCCGTTTCATAGTCCAATAATATTTCCACGTCGCGATATTTCTCCGGCATCAACTGAACCATGAGTTCCCGGCAGGCACCACATGGAGCACCGTTTTTCCCATCCGGCATAATTGCAAGAACTTTTTTCAGTTCATTTTCACCTTCCGTTATCATATGAAAAATAGCATTCCGTTCTGCACAGATTCCCAGTGTAGAACAGGTATCAATACAGACACCGGTATATATTTTCCCGGATACTGAAAGAACTGCTGCTGCAACTCCTCCTGCCTCTATATAATTTGAAATCTGTCTTTCTTTTTGTACGGCTTTTGCTGCCGAATACATTTCTTCCCAAATCTTTTCCATTCCTGTTCTCCCTATCTCTTATCATTATTTTCCGCAATCCGCTCCGTGAATGATAGCGTTTCTGTTCTGCGGTGTAACTGCTCCGTAAACTTTTTGGAATACATGATAAAAATACAATATACATAAGGCATTCCCAGATTCGTTTCGAGCAGGGAATTTACAATAAGCGTATGCAGCTTTTCGCCTGTTGTGGCAAAGCCGGCACTACGAATTCCCCCCAGAAGCAATCCTGCTTCCCATCCAAACTGAACCAGAATCCCAATCGCCAATAACCATGGAATATTTATCTGCTTACATTTCTCTTTTTGATACAGATTATAAATAATCACCCCAAGATATCCCATAAAAAGAATCACTGCCATATAGCCATGATAAGCACCGGTTGTGCGCTGAATAATGATTGGCGGCATATCCCCGGCAAACGTCTGCGTAATCAGGGGACAGCAGAACCACCAGCCAAGAATCAGTAATGACCATTCCAGCAGATGTTCATCCCTGGATATCCACAACCAGATCCATGTAAAATTTGTAAATCCATAGCTCATTGACATCCATAGCAATACCCAAAACAGGCTATATCCTTCGGATATGCTTCTGGAGTGAAACACCAGATGAAAAAGTCCATAATCCACAAGCATATATACCACGCCCATTATCAGTCCTACGATTACCGTCATGTATTTCTTTTTCATCAATAACAATAACAAAAAGATTACAAGAAAGGCAATGTCCAGCCAAATATAAAGTGGTGCAAACTGCCGTCTTGCAATAAGATCCGTCATAAGCGTTCTCCTTTTCTAAAACAATGCCATAATCACTGCTACAATAAGTGCCGGTAACAGATTCGCCACCTTAATGGTTTTGGGCCATACCAGATTGATTCCTACGCAAAAAATAAGAATATTTCCGACAAGTGAAATATTGTCCAACATTGCATCCGTTACCGCACCTGACAAAAGCACAGCCAGTGCTGTCATACTTCCCTGTAATATACCTACCGGCAGAAAAGAAAAAACACATCCCTTTCCCATTGCAGATGCCATAATAAAAACAATAATAAAATCAAGGATTGCCTTTGCAACAAGCGTTGTATAATCTCCATAAATACCATCCTGGATGGAACCGATTACCGCCATGGCTCCAATGCTGACAGTCAATGATGCCGACACAAATCCTGTTGTAAATTTCTTATCTCCATCACTTCCTGTTTTATGCTTGAGCCATTCTCCAAACCGTTCAAACTGTGCATCAATGTTAATGATTTCTCCAGCCAATGCCCCGATTGCCAAAGATAAAATCATCGTCATGGACCCCTGCGTGGTCAGACTTCCATCCGGAGAAACTACGAGCATTTTTGTAAGCATTCCGGCTGCTCCAAGAAACACAACCGAAATTCCGGTTGCTTTCATAATGGTTTCCTGATATCTGTCTTTTAAAAAGCGCTTACATACAATGCCGAGAATTCCGCCTGCCATAATGGCAAGTACATTGATTATGGTTCCTAAGCCCCGCATGATGATGCCTCACTTTCTTCTATTATCCACCGGACTGCCTTTGCAAGTCTTTTCCCCGGATCTGCAAAATGTCCTCCGGCGTTCTGTTCATATTTTACCGTATTTTCAGCCTTAAAAACAGTAACCGCTTCCCTGGTACAGTCCGCAATGGTTGACATAAGTTCGTCCTGTGTATTTGCTTCCTTGCCGCCCAGGCTGATATAGATCTGTTTTTCCTTAACGGGTGGCTGTTCTTTCATATAATTGATAAAACCGGGATACCACAAAGAACCCGAACAGCTTGCTGCCCCTTCAAAGAGGTCTGTCTGGTACATTGCCCATAACGCAAACAGACCGGCAAGCGAATATCCCATCAGATAAAGCTTTCGTTCCCGTCCATATTGTTCCCTTATTTCAGGAATCACATTTTCCTTCAAATCATTCCATGTAGCTTCTGCTCCACCAGAAAAAGTTTTCTCCAGCAGGGACGTTTTCCATGGGGAAAAGCTTCCATTCCAATCCGACACTTCAAAAGCAATCAGGGTATATCGTCCAGTACCTGCCAGGTCGGAAATGGCCTGAACGGTTTTTTCCAGTTCCTGGTCCCGGTGAGAATACATTCCCCATAGGATAACAGGTCCTGTACTGCTTGTCCGCAACGTGTGTATTTTCATTTCTCTTCTACCTGTTTTCCTTTGATATTATAGAGCACCAATGCAATTAAAATCAGCACATAGCCTATCAGTTTGAGAATACTCATTCCTTCTCCTGCGATTACCACTCCCATAACACTGGCTGTCAGTGGGTTAATAACCGTAAATACCGCAGCCGTTTCTGCCGGCAGGTATTTCTGTCCGACCGGTTGAAACGTAAATCCAAAGCAGCTGCACACCAATACCAGGAGAAGCAGCATTGCCCATTGATTTGTATTTTGCGGAAGACCGAATTCCCCGGATATCAATGATATCAAAAGGCATATCACTCCCATAACGCCAAGCTGAATCATTCCTATTATAACCGGGTCACCCTTTTTTGTTGCTTTTTCGGTTGACATAATACATGCCGCATACGTTAGTGCGGCACAAATCATCAATACAATTCCAAGTCCGCCATTTGCACTGCTGTTTTGTGTCAAAGACAAAAATCCCACACCTGCTACTGCAAGCACAGCGCATAGCATCGTTTTCCCTTTTGGAAATGTCTTCGTCAAAACAGCCGCATAAACAGGCACCAAAACAATCGCCATATTTTCAATCAGGGCACTGACGCCTGAGTCAATCAGGCGCAGCCCATACATTTCAAAAATCATGCAAATCGTATATAAGATTCCCAGTAGAATACCGCCCTTCAGGCTGTCTCTACTGCATTCTCTGATTTTTTTATGAAAGATTATCGTCAGAACAACAAATGCGAGAATAAAACGAACTGCCAGAATACTCATTGGTGACATATCGTTCATTAAAATTTTAGAAAAAAGAAAAGATGTTCCTCTTGCAATAAATACCATCGTTAAAAGTATCTTTGCACTCGTCCTGCTCATTGCCTTACTCCTGTCTTACTCATCATGTACTCTGAAATTTCTTCCTATCATGTATCATATTTCAAAAGTTCATGATAATCAAGACATCTATGCAAAGAATCCAAGTTCTATCTGTTCCAGCTTGGCAGAATTTCCCAATGAGCAGATTTCCAGCCCATAATTTCCTTCCGCCGGATAAAACGTTCCTGTATAAGTATATCTGCCATTCTGTAAAAAGAAGGTATATACGGATTTATCTAACAGCAGCTCCACTTCCAGCCTGGAAGAAAGCTCCTGCAATAAAACGACCTGGGATGTCTCTTTTATAAAAGCATCCCCTTTGGTACAGTCTGCAATAAACTTCTTCTCCTCAAAGTTTATTGAAAACTCAATCCGTTCATTTTTTCCTTCTTTTAAAACAAGCATTAACTGCTTACTATCTGTTTCTTCCATATCAATCGCAAAGCAAAGATGAACAGCACCACTTAATTGCTTCAAAGCTTCCCAGAACGTTTCGTCCCCATCTATTGCCTCACCCTTCACAGGTACAGAAAGCATGGTTCTTTGAATATGATTTTTTTCATACTCCTTCAACTCTGGAAAAAGCTTAAAATGCAGATTATTTTCACTATCCAGAAAGGGAACCCGTGGTACACTTAATACGCCCCGGTATCCCATACCATCGGTTGGCGGTAACGTTTTTGCCCATGGCATCCACGGCCATCCTCCAAGCCACGAAATGGAAAGTGGTACCTGATTTTTATCAAAATAAGTCTGCTGTGCATAATAATATGGCCCATAATCAAGACATCCCTTTTTCTCTACCTGAAAAATACACTGGTCAAAATCTGCTTTTCCAACTGCATAAAAAGTCTGTCTGTAATCCTCCCGGTACATCGGTGAACATGTTATTACCCATTGTTCTCCAAGACAAAACAAATCCGGGCATTCCATCATAGAGCCCTCTCCTGGCAGAGCTTCATAAATTATCCCGTTATATTCCCAATGGTACAAATCCTCAGAGCTATACAGATAAATACGCCCATGGCTCGCCGGATCATCCGCTTTTCCATCCGTTCCTCCGCAAACCATACGATATTTTCCCTGTGCCCACACTACTTTGGGATCTCTGAAATCTTCCTCTCCCTCAAGCGGCGGAGTTAAAATCAACGGATTCTGTGATACCTTTTCAAAATGAATTCCATCTTCCGTCACTGCCAGGCATTGTGTCTGATGTACTTTTCCCTCTTTGATAACACTTCCGGTATAAAACAAATACATCTTTTCATCCCTGACCACAACAGAGCCCGAAAAGCAGCCACCTGCCTGGTCTTTATCATAGGGTTCCTCCGGATAAAGAGCGATTTCCTTATCTTCCCAGTTTATCAGGTCGTTGCTTACAGCATGTCCCCAATGCATACTGTCCCAATTGCAATGATAAGGATTATACTGATAGAACAAATGATATTTCCCTTTATAAAAAATCAATCCATTGGGGTCATTTATCCAGCCATGCTCCGGTGTAAAATGTAATTCCGGTCTCCAGCATTTATTGCATTCTATTTTCCTTGTTTCCATTGTCTGTTTTACCTCACTTCCAAGTTAATATCCACTACCCTTTCACAGCACCGGCAGTCATTCCCCCGATGATATATTTCTGTGAAATCACATAGAATACCAATTCCGGCAGCATAATCATCAAACTTGCTGCAATAATACCGCTGTAATCCATGGAATATTGTCCTTTAAACATAGAAGTCATAAGTGATACCGTATTGAGCTTATCACTTTGAATAAACGTTGATGCAAATGGGAATTCGTTGTAAATATATACGGCATTAAAAATAAGAATGGTCACAAATGTCGGTTTCATAACCGGTATCACAACCCTGGTGCAAAGCTGAAACAGACCGCAGCCATCAATAATTGCCGCTTCTTCCAGTTCATTTGGAATGCCTCTTAAAAATCCAACAAACAGCAACGTATTAAACGAGATGTTCACTGCAATGTATGGCAGAATCAAACCGGCTCTCGTTCCCAGTATCCCAAGCATGGAATCAATTCTGTAAATCGGAAACAACAATACATAAATGGGAATTGCAATTCCAATTAAAAGATACAGATATAGGCGATCTGCGGTTCCCTCTTTTTTATACTGTAATCTGGCAATGGCAAAGGAACTCATAAAGGTCAGTGCAATGCTGAAAAAGGTAGCAACCACCACGAGAAGAATCGTATTAAAATACATTCTTCCAAAATCAATGGTTTCCATTGCACGCTCATAATTATCAAAATTCCACTCTGTCGGAAGCGACAAAGGAGCATTTACAATTTCATTATTCGTTTTAAAAGATAATAAAACTGCCCAAAGAATCGGGATCATCATTAAAATCAAAAGGATAAACACAACTACGTAGAATAATTTCTTTTTCATGCTCTCCTCCTTTGCTTCTTCGAAGTAATTCTGATATATGCAAATGAACCTGCAATTGACAATACCAGTATTACAACTGCGATTGCCATTCCGTATCCATAACGTCTGGAAGTAAATACCGTAAAATACATATAAGAGGTCAGAAGCTCTGACTGGTGTGTCGGTCCGCCACCGGTAAGCTGATAAACCAGTTCGTAAATTTTAAAAGCACCGGTAATAACTAAAACCGTATTGATAATAATGGTTTCCTTTAACATCGGAATCGTAATAAAAAATATTTTCTGTAATCCGTTCGCACCATCAATCGCGCTTGCCTCATAAATATCATCCGGAATGGCCTTTATGCCTGATAAAAATATCGTTGCATGAAATCCAAGCACCTGCCATGTAAATACGATTGCCAGTGAAAGCGGTGACCATTTCAATCCACCAATCCATTCAATGGCAAGTACGTCCCATCCGATTTTTCTCAAAAAACTATTCAGGAGTCCGTAATTGGGATTTAAAATATATCCCCAAATAATACCGATGATAATTGGTGCAATGACATAAGGCGAGAAAACAATCATTTTAAAAAATGCGTTTCCCTTAAAATCCTTATTCATCAGCAACGCAACCAGAAAAGACCCTACCAGCAGAAAAACAAGACTAAATACTAATACCAGCAGCGTATTTTTCAGTGCCACTAAAAACAATTTATCATGAAACATTCTGCTGTAGTTCTCAAGTCCACTATATACCGCCTTTCCAAGGCCGCTATAATCCGTAAAGCTATAGTACACTGCTACCAGCACCGGAATTACAATAAATACCGTATAGATAAGTAAGGTTGGAAGTAACATAATTGTTTTTGCTTTTCGCGTACTTAACCAATGCATTTTCACCCTCCCATTCATTCTGTTCTGTCCAGTTTTATTTGTTTTTAAAAAGTAAAACGGGAGTGGTATTGGGGAGTTATACCACTCTCGTTCCTTTCCTTAGCGTTCTGCTGCGTGTAAATCTTCTACATACTGAGCAGCCTGCTCCGGTGTATAAACGCCTGTCATTACGCCAAACGTTGCATCAAAATATCCATATGCTACATTCGTAGACAGGGAATTAAACGGCTCGGTAACTGCTGTCCAATCATCATTTAATGCGGCAATCATGGAAGCTAATACCGGATGTTCACTCGCATCAATCTCACCATCGTATTTTGAGCATGGAAGACTTGCAGTATCTTCCGCAATAATCTTAGTACCTTCTTCGCCATAATAGAACTGCCAGAATTTCATAACGGCATCCAATACCTTCTCATCTTCTGCTGCTTTGGCAGATACTACATAGACACCACCGGATGCCTTTATACCAATTTCCTGTGGGTATGAACTATCTGAAAATGTTGGTCCCCAGAAGAATCCAATATTCTGTGCAATATCACTTGCTTCAAAATCACCAATGTCCCATGCACCGGTATTGAACATTGCTGCATTTCCACCAAGGAAACGTTCCTTTGCTTCAAAATATCCAATATTGGCAATATCTTCGGTAAATGTATGGTTATTTCTCATTTCTTCAACTTTTTCAAAATAGTGAAGGAAATCATCGTTTACCCAGGAAATGCTTCCATCATTTAATCCTTCCAGTTTGTCGAAGAATCCGTATCTTGCCAGCATGGTCTCAAATGCCCAGATACTGTAATTATCCTGTGCTCCTACAGTAAGAGGAACAATTCCGCTGTCATTAAGTTTGTTTACTACATCCTGAAACTCTTCATAAGTGATTGGTGCACTTTCAATACCTGCCTGTGCAAACAAATCTTTATTATAGAAGAATCCTACCATCATAACTTCGCTTGGAATTCCATAATCTTTCCCATCCACGGTGCAGGAATGAACAAGTCCCGGTAAAAGACTATCATTAATTCCGTATTCATCCAATGCACTTGTCAGGTCATACAGATATCCGTTTGCTGCGAACTCCTTCGCCGGTGCCTGCTCTAACCAGAAAATATCCGGAAGCTTATTTTCTCCTGCCAGAAGAGTCATCTGTGTATTATGTTCAGAAACCTCTTTTCCGGTAATCTCAACATGAATATTGGGATATTTTTCTTCAAATGCATTAATAATCTTCATCATATGTGGCTCCTGTGCTTCAATATCTGCCACATGCTCTGCAAAAGTAATTGTTACATCTTCTGCCGGTGTATCCGTAGATTCTGTTGCCGTTTCTTCTGTTGAAGCATTGGAATCCGGCTGGCTTTCTGTTGTTGTGCTGCCACATGCCATCATTGTAAATACCAGTGCTGTTGTACATACCAAACATAAGATTTTCTTCAAGTAATTCTTTTTCATTGTTTTCCCTCCTGTTTAATCTGTTACAGTTACATCATCTAATGAACCGTACAAAACATCAATAGTTTTTTCCAATTTCCCATCAACCATTTTCTGGCTGTAGACTCCCCATGCCTTTCCGCAAATAAAGAAACTGGATATATCATTTTCCTGAACTACAGGATGAATGCTTAACGTTTTCTGATACATATCGCTTTTTAATCCAAGGAGTGCATTTAATACTCCCCAGCTTGCCATTGCCCGGCAATAATGATGTCCGGATTCGATTTCACTGAATGGATTACGTTTATATCCATCATAGCGGTCCCGCACGGCTTTCACTATGGTAAGACCTTCTTCAAGACATCCCAGGTAAATCAGGTTTACGGCGACTTCATACTCCACACCGGTCCAGACTTCTCCTGCATAGGACAACGGGAACTTAGGTCTTCCACCTCTTGGCCATGTTGCAACTACCACTCCGTGTTCCTCATTGATTGCATATGCCCGATGCACACTATCCGTATGGTAAAAATCCATTTTGTAGTTATAACGGAAAACTGCTTCCATTGCAGAACGAAGATGTTCGTGGGGAAGTATTTCTCCAATCCCTGCCATATATGCAAGGAACTGTCCCAAAAGCTGATCGGATAAGCACCCTTCGCCAAACTGATATTTATACTTATCCGGTTCCTTCTCTACCTGTTTGTAATACTCTCCGTTAAACATCAGCTTATCTGCCCGTTCACATCCCTGTCGGTAAGCATCTGCATATTGTTTCTGATGGTCTTCGTCGCCCAAAATAGCAGCCATTTCCTCGCAACATCTCAATGCTGCCAGAAAAATACTGTCCGTCATCGGATTCGGTCCATAAAACTCAATGTCATATGTTGTATTCTGCTGACCGTCCAACACATCATCGCCATCCAGATCCCATTGTTTAAACGCATAATCCATGGCTGCAACTGCTTTGGGCCAGAGTTCTTTCAAAAACGTTACATCACCTGTATTTTTAAAGTCCCGATAAATGCGGACCACGCTGCCCAGCTGTCCGTCACACGCCGGAACCATCGCATAACGTTCCTGGTCAAATACCGAAAACATTCTGGTCGACATACATCCGTTTTCGTCGGTTTCCCTCAGGAATTCTACCCGCCGCATGCTCTGTTCCAGATCAGGGAACAAAAACGCTACGGTCTGTGCATAATTCCAGACATGAGGTACACTGCCATATCCGCATCCGATATAATCCCGGATTCCTTCGAATCCTCCAAATGTTCCATCCTCCAGCCGGAAACAGAGATTACTTCGCAGATTTGTAATATTTGCAGTAAGTGCATCAATTACATAATACGGTAAATTTGTTCTATGGAACATTGCATCTGAGAAATCACGGCTTCCTTTTTCCAACCGTTCCATATGGTCATAAACATATGTACCAACCTGCCATGCATCCTGAAACTTTGTTGCATAATAGTTTCGAACCGTTCCGTATTTTCCCTGCCGGAAATTTTCATAGTCCTCATCAAATTCGATCCATGCCTTTACGCGGTTTGGGAAATACCAGGTAATCACAAACTCAAAAACGGTCTCTTCTCCAGGTGCAAGTTCTTTATAGGAACCAATCGAACCAATTTTTTCACGGCGCTTCAAAAAGCTGAAATTATGAAACTGTGCAAATTCACAACCCACACTATCGGAAACCGTTTCCGTTTCCAATATTCCATCCTCGGTAAAATCATCCCAGAAGTCTTGAATACCATCCACCCATTCTCCGTCAAACCACTGCGTCTTGTAGGTAATATTCTCTCCCTTTGTCAGGATTGCCATATTTCCGTAACGGATATGGTTTTCATCAAGATGTTCACAAGAATAATAAAGTCCCTTGACATCCTTGTACTCACGAAATTCGTTTTTTACAGAATCTGCAAGAATCAGATTTTCAATTACATCATAACCTTCAAAGCCGGAAGCATTGGGTAATGTACCAACAAGACTTACCTTCGTCGGATATTCCGTTGTATTTCGGACTTTGTAACGGATAATGGCACAGGGAATGCTGGAATCATCCGTATTCAATGGAATAAACGGTGTATATGACTCCATGGATACCTGCACCGGTAATTCCGAGTCTTTGAATTGAACTCTGGCAAACGGATATTCACATACCATCTCTGAATCCTCCATACGTGGAAGATTCACAAGCTCTGCCTGTAAATAACCATGCGAGCTTGTATAGGGCGGTAATAATCTAGATTCCAGAATCTTGGCTACCGGCTGAGTCATGCATTCATTTTCGGTGCGGATCGCAAAAAATGCCAGTGGAAATTTCGTGTTTTTTGATGGCCAGTTAAAAATCTCCCAATCCAGCAATTTTCCTCTTGGGTTCACCGAAATATTTCCTGTTCCGATTCCTCCGAGTAAAAACCGCACTTCCGAAGCATCTCTTGGGTATACCCTCGGTGTTCTGTCATAAAGCTGTTCTTTCGAAAACACTTCACCCATATTTGTAATCCCTCCATTTCCTTCTAAGTCATTCGATTGTTCGAACAACTTGGTTTTTATTTTTACTCCCCTATAAGAAATGGGGAGTTTTTAGTTTTTATTGATTATTCGAACAACTTATGGTATGATAATATCATACATCAATTTATTTGTCAATTTCTTTTTATCACAGAAAAAATACATAGGAGTATGGATTATGTCAAACAACAATATCAGAGTGCCCAAATATGTCGCTATCAAGAACAAATTGATTGAGCAAATCCGCAATGGAACTTATCTTCCCGGAGATGCCATTCCATCCGACAACGTTCTGATGCATAATCTGAATGTCAGCAAAAGTACCATCACGCAGGCATTGAAAACCTTGGAAGCGGAAGGATACATTGTCCGTCAGCAGGGAAAAGGAAGTTTCGTTCGTGATCAGAGTGCCAATCAGATTGTTTTGTCCCTTTATTTATGTCCTATGGAACATGGGGAACAGCAATTCTGGGATTCCCTGATTGCAGAATTTAACGAATCAAACTCAGGGTTTATCGTGCAGCCAACGTTCCTTTCCAATGATAAGGCACCTTTACGTGATACACTTTTTCAATCCTTTGCCGGTGGAAATGCTCCGGACATCTTTTCTTTGGATGGTCCCGACGTAGCCTATTGGGCATATATGAATTCCTTGTTACCGTTTGACGATTATATGGAATCCAGCTTTTTAAATTCGTTTTTGAATCCTATTCTCGAGCAGGGACGTTTTCAGGGAAAGCTTTATCACCTTGGTTATACAGAATCTACACTGTGTATTCTTTATAACAAGGATTTATTTCAATCCCTCAACATTCGTATTCCACAACACCATACCGATGCCTGGGACTGGAACGAATTTTTACAGATATGTCATCTGATTCAAAGTAAAACTTCCTTTAAATATCCGCTTTTAATGGATTCCGGACGTGGACTTTCACCAAAATCCGGTGAATGGCTCAGCTATTCCGGTCTTCCATTTATTATTCAAAACGGTGGACAACTTTTTAATGCTGATTTTACCCAGACAAATGGATATATCAATGGACCTGCCTCCCTAGAAGCGATGCAGTGGCTGGGAGAATTGTTTTATAAATATCATTATACTCACATTGGAAGCCATACAGAGCTTTTCCCCGGTAATTTTGCAATGAGCCTTTCTCTTCCAAGTGCATATTTCCAGGGAATAAAAGAAAATGACAACATTGGTATTATTCCTCTGCCACATGGTTTAAAAAGTGCTACTCCTCATGGAAGCTGGGGACTTTGTATGTCCAAGCAGACAAAGCATCCGGAACTATGCTGCCAGTTTATACGCTATGTGTTCAGCTTTAAAAATCAGCTGAAAATAAGTAAATATACCGGTTTCCCTGTCTTAAAGGAAATTTATGAAGTAATGGATAATTTTAACTCCATTTCCAATCATACCAACATCCTTTTTTCACAGTTAAAGGATTCCTCCTTTTTAAGACCGCAGACTCCCGCTTATCCTTTTTTCAGTAAGCAGTTTGCTTATGCTTATTATAACATTGCAATGGGAAGCGATACCGAATCCGAAATGAATCGTCTCGCCAGTCTGGTAGATGACCATTTATACCGGCATAATTATTACAAAGGTCAGGAAATATAAGATACAGGAGGACTTTATATGTTTGATGTAACTGCATTAGGTGAATTATTAATTGATTTTACTCCACACGGAAAATCTTCTTCCGGAATGAATCTGTTTGAACAGAATCCCGGTGGTGCCCCATGTAATGTACTTGCTGCTTTAAATAAATGCGGATTAAAAACCTCATTTATCGGCAAGGTTGGCAATGATATGCATGGCAGTTTTTTAAAAAGCACCTTGGAAACCGCCGGAATCAACACCGACGGACTCATTGTAGATGATTCTGTATTTACCACGCTTGCATTTGTGTCTTTAAACGATGCCGGCGAACGCAATTTTTCATTTGCCCGGAAACCGGGGGCTGACACCTGCTTAAAAGAATCTGAAGTAAATGTCGATATCTTAAAGCAGACCAAGATCTTTCATATCGGCTCTCTTTCCTTAACGGACGAGCCTTCCAAAAGTGCAACCCTGTTTGCCATAAAAAAAGCCAAAGAATCGGGATGTATCATTTCCTACGATCCAAATTACCGTGCCGCCCTCTGGAGCAGCAAAGATGTCGCAATTTCGGAAATGCGCAGAATTCTTCCTTATGTTGACGTTATGAAAATGTCTGACGAGGAAACAACACTTTTAACCGGAATCCTGGAACCCAGGGATGCTGCTGCATATCTTGTAGAGAACGGAATTCCGTTGGTTGCCATCACTCTTGGTGCTGCCGGTGCTTACATATGTACAAAAGAACATCATGAAATAGCCGGAAGTATTGTACCGGGATTTAAAAGTCAGGTTGTCGATACTACCGGAGCCGGTGATTCCTTTTGGGGCGGCTTTTTATATAAGCTGATTCAGAGCCGGAAATCTCCATCTGATATTTCTCTTACGGAAGCAATCGATTTCGCACGATTTGCAAATGCATTAGCCAGTCTATGTGTGGAAAAACGTGGCGGAATTCCTGCCATGCCAACGCTTGAAGCTGTCGAAGCCCGTCTGCAAACAATGAGCTATTAAGAAACAATAAAAAACAGGTTTTCGTGACATCATGTCACAAAGACCTGTTTTTAACTTTCTTTATCTGAAATTACCATTCTCCCTGAAAATCGTCTACATTATCCTTAGTTACTTCTACCTGTTTGATTTCGGTCACTGCTTCGACCTGCTCTCCATTCAGATATTTCACTGCAGTTTCGATTGCAAGTTTTCCTTCTTCTACAGCAGACATATACGTGGTGCCATCTACGAGCCCATCCTTAATTGCCTGCAGACCATCTTTGCTTCCACCAAGTCCGGTAACAAATACTTTATCCTTGAGTCCTGCTTCTTCAAGAGCCTGTCCTGCACCGGTTGCAGAATTATCATCCTGACAGATAACAATATCAAATTCCGTTCCTTTCTGGATTACATCTTCTACGATTCGAAGCGCCTCTTCTTTTTCCCAATTAGATGTCTGGTTGTAAACAATCTCGATTCCGCTTCCTTCCAGAGCCTGTTCCAGACCTTTTTTACGGTTAATCTGCGGAGTTGTTCCCGGAACACCTTCAATCAGAATTGCCTTTCCGCCTTTTTCACCAAGCAGTTTTTTTGCAATCTCTCCGGTTACTTTTCCGGTATTTACTTCATTCTGTCCAACATATGTAACAAGACCTTCATACTCGCCATTTTCCTTATCCCCAATTCCATTACAGAATGCCAGAATCGGGATTTCTGCTTCCTGTGCCGATTTTACGATTTTTTCAGCAGATGCAGAATCTACACAGCAAAGTGCGATTAAATCAACACCCTTTGTAATAAAATCTTCTGCCTGTGATAACTGCTTTCCGGCATCCCACTCAGCATCCGCATATTCGATGGTTACATCATTCTCTGCAGCTGCAGCATCTACACCTTCTTTTGTCGCAACAAAGTAACCGGTAGGTCCCGGCAACAAAACTGCAATCGTATATCCTTCCTTACTTTCTTCGGCAACAGTGCCTGTTTGTTCACTTCCACATCCAATCATACCCATGGCCATAGTTAATACCATTGCGAAAGCTAATAATCTTCTTTTCATGAGTATTCTCCTTTTCCACACTTTATTACTAAGCAAGTTTTTTCTTACTGTATGCATCTATTCCAACTGCAATTAATATAATCAGGCCTTTGAAAATATACTGAAAATACATATCAATTCCCAGCAGGTTGAAACTGTTATTAATTACGCTCATCATCAATACGCCGATTACGGTTTTCAGAGGAGAACCTGCACCTCCCGAAACAGATGCTCCACCAATGACTACTGATGCAATCGCATCCATATCATAGCCATCCCCGGCAGACGGACTTGCGGTTCCCATACGGCCAATCAGCACAATACCGGCAACTGCCGCCAATACCGCATTTATTACAAACACTTTTATGATGCAGCTATCTACATGAATACCATTCAATTTACTCGCCAGACGGTTTCCACCTACCGAATAAACATGACGTCCAAATCTGGTTCTGGAAAGTACCACATAGGCAATCAATACCACTACCGCAAATATAATAACAGGTATTGGTATTCCAAGCAAATAATCGTTTCCAATAAAATCCAATACCGGAATCTCTTCCGTAATCGGGTATCCTCCGGTAAACATCAGCATGGAGCCTTTTACCACACTGACCATTGCCATTGTTGCAATCAATGATGGGATATTGATTTTGGAAACTGCCACTCCGTTGATGCAGCCAATCACGCCACATACCACCAAAGCTATCAAAATAGAAACAAAGATGTTTGTTCCACCGGTGGTAAGCTTCATAACAATTGCTCCTGATAGTGCAGCAATTGCACCAACCGATATATCGAAATTTCCTGAAATAATCACAAATGTCATTCCTGCGGAAATAATTCCAATAATAGAGGACTGCCTCAATAAATTCAACAGGTTTTTCTGACTTAAAAAAGTAGGTGTTGCAATCGATATTGCCGTGCATAGTAACAGGAAACCAATAACTACACCATATTCGCGAAATTTTACTTTTGCTAATATCTTTTTCATGTAGTTATACTCCCCCTAGACGTCGAATATCCGATTCATAATATCCTGTTCGGTAATTCCTTCGTTTTTCATTTCTCCGATAATACTTCCATTTCTTACCACAAGAATCCGGTCTGAAATACGAATTACCTCTTCCAGATCTGAAGAAATGAATATAATTCCAATTCCCTTTTGGGCAAATTCCTCTATGGTATGAAAAATGTCCTCCTTGGATGAAATATCAATTCCTTTAGTCGGTTCATCATAAATAATCAGTTCCATGTTTTGGTCCAGCCATTTGGAAACAACCACCTTCTGCTGATTTCCGCCACTCAGTTCCAAAATTTTCTGCTTCAGACTATCCAGTTTAATCCCCAACTCATGAACACCGTTTTTTGCAAATGCGAGTTCATCCCTTTTATTTAAAAATCCATGATATCTGCTATTTTCATTTTGGATTGCAGCAGCGTTCTTGTATATTTCCTGCTCAGAAATCAATCCCATATTCTTCCGGTCTTCCGGAATCAGCCCAATTCGGTTTTGAATTGCACTCCTTGGATTTTTTATCGTAATTTCCTTACCGTGCATTTTAATAATGCCGCTCTTCTTTTTATCAATCCCATAAAGCAGGTTCATGATTTCCGTTCTTTTCGAACCAACCAATCCTGCCAGACCTACAACCTCACCTTGATATACCCGGAAGCTGACATCCTTTACCTGCGTGCTTGCCAGATGCTCTGCTTCCAGCAAGGGTTCCGCAGTATAATCTGCATAACACCAGTTTTTCTTTTCGGTAAACTTCTGCTGATTACCTGTCATAAGCTCTGCTATTCCGGCTTTGGTCAGTTCTTCCAGCGGATAACTGCCAACGATACTGCCACCACGCATAATCGTAACACTGTCGCATACCAGAAAAACCTCATCCAAAATATGGGAAATATAGATAATACTTTTGTTCATTCCCCGCAGCTTCTTTATGATTCGGAAAAGACCTTCTTTCTCGTTGTTCGTCAAAGAGGTGGTGGGTTCATCCATAATGATAATATCTGCTTCACAGGATACCGCTTTCATAATTTCCACCATTTGCTGCTTTGCGATACTCAATTTTGAAACCGGCAGATCAGCATCTATATCAAACTCAAATTCTTTACAGATGCGCTCGTATTCCTTACGCATCTCTTTTTTCATTAAAAAACCGCCTGCGACAGCTTCCCGTCCCAGAAACATGTTCTCAATTACTGTCATCGTTGGAACCAGACTCAATTCCTGATAAATGATACTGATTCCCTTTTCCTTTGCATCACTTTCATTCTTTACCGTGAACGGTTCCCCGTCCAAAAACATTACTCCGCTTGTTGGCGGATACACACCGCCCACAATTTTAATTAAGGTGGACTTTCCGGCACCGTTTGCCCCAAGCAAAGCTCTGACTTCTCCCCGTTTCAGCGAAAAATCCACACCATTAAGTACCTCGACCGGTCCGAAGCTTTTATGTATATTCTTAAGTTCCAGAATATAGTCAGCCATTATCTGGCGACTCCTTTCTTCCGTAAATAATTTCCAATTGCTTTCAGGTTTCGATCCGGTGCACACAACATATCCCAGGACAGGATGAGTCCCTGTAAGCCCTGCTGATCCATACCATCCAACGTTTGTATAATATATTTCGGGTCTGCATTAACAACACCTTTGATACGGTTTACGTCGATTCCGCTGTAAACAGCACAAGGAGCCTTTTTCGCTACTGCTAATTCGGATTCCACAAAGTCCATGGAAAATTCCTTTTTCTCTTTTTCACCAACAGTTTCTTTCATGAAATTTGCATATTCAAACGGTAATCCGGCAGACGCATTCGTAATCCGATACATCATCGGTTTGATATAATCCACCATTCCGCCTAACCGTTCAAAATCCTGTCCGGCAAAATATGCTACAAACGGAGATAGTAAATCCAGTCCGATTTTCTTATCTTTCTTTCGGAAGAAGTCGGTAATCTCCTGCATTGCTGCAGAAACACTATCTGCTTTCATCTGGAAAAATCTTTCCCAGATTTTTTCTTCAAATGTATATTTTCCATTCTGGTATCCCGTTATCTTTAATGGTGTTTTGTCATAACCGGCCTCATGCGCCCTTGCCTTGCGCATCTCTTCTTTTAGTACATCTACATCAATTCCTGCTTCTTTATATTTCTCTATACAATGAGAACAAAAGCAGTTAAACACGCCACTCAATCCATTGGAAAAAGTACTGTAACGGATTTTGTCTAAAAAGACACCGTCGAAGTCAAGATTATCATAATAAGTCTCATAGATTTCCAGAAAACTTCTTACATTATAACTGTCATTCGGACAATAGAATTCAAAATTCTCACCTTCTTTGGCACGAAAGCTCGTTACTTTCTGCCCCAGATCGTCTACTAAGAAGTCCGTCGGACGCAACAGACCGTTCTCAGAAAAAACAGGTAACCAAAGATAACTTTCCACGCCATTTCTATGTAAAAAGTTATTCAGTCTTTTATACAGTTCCTGATTTACTGACCATCCTAAAATTACCTTTTTTACCGGCATCATACGAAACATTTTTATCAGTTTCTTTTCAATGGTCTCATATTTGATTTTGTTCTCACCATAGCCGCCTGTAAATATCTGTACCGCAATTTCCATCTGATTCACACTTTTTCCCCCGATTTTCTGATTTGAAAATTCTTAGATAACACTGACTTCAAGAAATTGGAACCGATTCCATAATCCTTATAAATCCCCTGAAGAACTTAATCCTATATATAATACAATTATATCAACTGTACCTTATTAGTCAATACTTTTCCACCATTTTGCACATTACCGTCATTCTGTTTTTTTGTTTTTTAGGCATTATCACCAAACATCATTCCTTTTGTTCCGAAAAATAGTTTTTTATGGCATATGCAAAATGTTCGTTCACCCGTTTTGCTGCCAGCTGGCTGATCTCCCATTCCGGTTTCATCATATCAAACGCATGCATATCCATGTCATATACATCCAGTTCTGCCGGGATACCACATAATTGCAAATGTTCTATATACGTTTTTGTCTCTGAAAAAAATGGTTCCCCGGTTCCGACAAACGTATATGCCGGCGGAAGGTTCCGGTAATCTGTCTGTCTTGCCGGCGCCGCATAGGGTGAAACCTCTTTTTTTGCCTCCCCACGCAGATAAAGTTTCCAGCCAATATGATTTTTGGTCGTATTCCATACCCTGCCATGATTGTTTCGGGAGCTTTCGGTATCAAAGTTATCCAGCATCGGATAAAGTGGCATCTGATAGGCAATCTGAACCGTCTGCCTGTCCCGTGCCATCATACAGAGTGCCGCGGCAAGTCCTCCACCGGCACTCTCTCCTCCGACAAATATCTGATTACTTCTGATTTTCAGACGTGCTGCATGCTTTTTCATATATTGCAAAGCTTCATAACAATCTTCGATTGCTGCCGGATATGGTTTCTGCCAGGATAAACGATACCCAGGAGAAACAACAACTGCTCCATAATTCCGGACAAAATCCATTGCCCTTGAACGATAAACCATTTCCTTCATTCCAAGGCAATAGCCTCCTCCATGAACCCACAGCACACCGGGAGCCTCCTGTTGCTGATTCAGCGGGCGCAGAATGAGCAATGGGATACGATGTCCCTGTAATAATATACTTTCCTGTTCTATTTTAATATCAGATGGTTTTTTTGACATTTTCATATTATTTGTCCTTCTTTACCTGCGGGGCATAATCCTTCATTCCGGGGATTGCTCCGCCGGAAACTGCCCACAGATACAAGCTTGCCACACTGCAATAAGGGGAAAAACGTCTTCGATACTTTTCAAATAATTTTTTGTCAATCTTCCGGTGATGATAAACCATGCGCAGCCCTCTCTGAATTGCCAGATCTCCATAGCTGAACACATCCGGTCGCTGCATACAGAATAAAAGAATCATCTCTGCGGTCCAGACTCCTACCCCTTTCAGTGATACCAGTTCCTGTATCACCTCTTCATCTGACATGTTCCACAATGCCGCCAGATTGACTTCTCCAGACTGTACCTTATTTGCAAAATCCGAAAGATACTCTGCTTTTCGAAATGTCATTCCATAAGACTGCAGTTTTGGAATACCTGCCGCTACTATTTTTTCGGCATCAACCGTACCAAATTCACCCCGCATCCGCTGCCAGATGGTTGCCTGTGCCTTCGTAGAAATCTGTTGTCCGATAATATGATGGATTACCGCCGAAAACAAATCAGGATCTACTTCTCTTTCGATATGTCCCACCTGTTCCATTACTTCTGCAAGCTTCTTGTCTTTTCCTTTCAGATATTCTATTTCTTTTTCTCCGTATGCAAAATACACGATATTCTCCTTATTCCTTTGACTTTCATCAAATATAACATGCCCCTACTCAAAAGAAAAAATATGCCATGTGCGGAGTTTCCATTCCAACACATGGCATTTTATTCATTTTACTTCAAAAGGAAGTCTCCCATCTGACGAATCATCTGATGGTCTGCGGTATCCTCACTGGATTCCCAGACAATAATTCCTGCCAGATTGTATTTTTCAATCACATCAAGCTTTGCCTGTAATGATAACGGATTTTCATAAGAAATATACCACATGTAATTTTCCGAATCCGCATCATCATTATACATATATGCGCCTTCCGCTTTGGAATCGTATGCAAAATGCCAGCCGCATACCTCTCCATCCTGGGAATTATCCCATTCTTCTCCGATGGTCGGAATTCCCTGAGCGTCATACGTAATCTCATAACCGCTGACTGCCTCAGCTTCTAAATCACGAATCGCATCTTCTGTCAGCTTATCCTTATCGATGCCGGATGGTGTTGTAATGACTGCTCCTACCGGTCTTCCGGTATACATCTGTTCATTCATCATAAATCCGGTTCCATACATTGGAGAACCAATATTAATCTTTGTGGTGTCGATTCCCTTCATCATAAAATAGTTCATCGCACCCTTTACACCGGTAATGGAAGCAGCATGTCCGGTAATTCCATCCCAGTCACCTGCAAGGTCATAGGTCATAATATTGATAAAATCGAGATATGGTTCTGCGGCTACCCAGTCCTGATTCGGAAGTGTCCATCCGGTAGATGCCGATGCACATGCAGTAACCAGCTTTTCTCCTGCACCATATGTTTCGTCCAATGTTTCTCTCAATTCTTTTACCAAAGCTGCAAAATTTTCGGTATCTTCTTTTGGTGTTCCCCAAATCGGGCATCCCTGGTCGGTGTCACTTTCCGGAAGTCTTTCCCCATCATTGCTTCCGCCCGGATGTTCCCAGTCTATGTCAATACCATCAATCCACGGATACTGTTCTATCAAATCCACACAGCTTTTTACAAAGCTGGTACGTCCTTCGGGTGTATATGCCATTTCTGAAAAATAACCGCAGGCTGTCCAGCCACCAATGGAAATCATAATATTTACATCCGGATATTTTTCGGAATATGCTGCATATTCTGCAAAGTGATTTCTCTGCATGGACGGGTCCACTGCACTTGGATTTGTATCTTCATAATCCATTTTTGCATTGGTGGAAACAATTTTGAACTCGGTTCTTGGAGCCTCACCATTGCTTCGTCTTTCAAAAGAAGTTTCGGTACTTCCATCTGCCGGTGCTGTTGCCCAGAATGCATGATTAATCATTGTCACACTATCCCATGGAATACTTGCAACCTCTCCGCCTTCTTCTGCAGCCTTACCATCCAGATTCCAGTTTGCAAAATAAACGATAACTTGCTTGGGACCGCTTACCACAGTCTCCTCTTCCTGTGTTTCTTCTTCCGTTGTTTCTGCCGGTTCAGTTTCTGTTTCCTGCTCTGTCTCAGCTTCATCAGCAGTTTCTTCCACCGTTTCGTTCACAACGTCCGTTTCTGTGGTTACTGCCTCTTTCTGACATCCAGCCAATCCCAATACAAGGCTCGTTGCCATAAGCATTGCCACAAAAATATTTTTTGCTTTCATAACAATATCCTTCCCTCTCATTTTTGTATTTTTGCTACCATAACTATCATTATCATATCAGATTCAGCATACTTTTTCCATAGCAGACTTTATTTGTGCCTTTTTCAAAAAGTGGCGATAATAACCGGCACCAACAAGGCTCGTAATCACCTCTGTTACCGGAAACGTCATCCAAAACCAGTTCAGACCGAATCGTGAAAACAGGTAGCCCAGCGGAACAAACAGTATCATCGTACGTATTACTGTCAGGGATGAGCTTTTAAGGCTTGATCCGATTGCCTGGAAGAATACCGGAAATATCAAAGATGTTACCATTGGCAAAAAGCTGACTCCAACAAAACGAAACCCTGTTTTTCCGATAGCAATCACCTGTTGATTTGTCGTAAATACACGCAGCATAGGAGCTGGTATTGTTACAAAGCACAATGTCCCAAGTGCCATCAGTCCCAAGCCAAATGCAATTGATGTGTACAGCGTTTTTTTACACCTTCCCAGATTTCCCGCCGCATAATTAAAACTGATAATTGGGACGATGCATGTCTGCATTGCCCCCAGCGGAATAAAAAAGAAGGTCTGCCATTTGTAATACAATCCTAACGCGGTAACTGCCTGATCAGAAAAAGTGGAAAGAATCAGATTAAGTCCTAAAATATAAAAGGTATAAGCCGACTGCATCAAAATATTCGGAATTCCAAGTCGAAAAATTCTTGCTATCAGCCGTGGATAAACCTCTTTTTCCGGTGATTTACGAAATCCCTTACGAAATACAATCAGTGCAGCAACAATCTGTCCTGCAACCGTAGCAATGGCAGCTCCTGCAATCCCCATTTCCGGAAAACCAAGCATGCCAAAAATCAATAATGGGTCCACAATCATATTCGTAACTGCCCCACAAATCTGTGCCACCATCGGAGTATTCATATCTCCATTTGCCTGCAACACTTTCGTCCAGATACTTTCCAAAAATAACCCGAAGCTAAACACACATACAATTCTGCCATATACAATTACATCCCGGATAACCTCTTCGGAATCCGTAGACATTTTTGCATAAAGCGGCATGATGAACCAGCAGATCAGTGCAAAAAGAAACCACATGCCTATTGCAAGTGGTGTTCCAACTCCGGCATATGCGTCTGCTTCTTCCTTACTTCCAACGCCCAATTTTGCCGCCATAGCCGTATTAATACCAACACCGGTTCCAACTGCCAGGGCAATCATCAATAATTGCATCGGATAAATAATCGACAATGCAGTAAGTCCCGATTCCGAATATCTGCCTACAAACAGACTGTCTACTATATTGTAAAGTGCCTGTATCAGCTGTGCCAGCATAACAGGCGGCGCAAGTTTACATAATATTTTTACAATACTCTCTTTTCCGAAAAACTCTGTCGTATTCATTCATCTATTCACTCTTTTCCCTGATGTACTTCTTTTTTACATATCCCATAAATGCCACACACATCAACAGCTGCAAAATCGAAGAAAACGGCGTTGCCAGACCAATGTGAAACAGCGAGGGTTCCGGCTGAATACTCATGAAATATGAAACCGGAACACGCACCGCAAATGCTCCTATGATTCCCTGAATCATTACAAACTTTGTCATGCCAATACCATTATAAAATCCAATATAGCAAAAGAACACTGCCGTAAACATACAGTCAATCGCATACGCCCTTAAATAATCAGCTGCCGCCGCAACTACACTTGCATCCGAAGAAAAGATTCCCGCCAGGATATCTCCATGAAAGAATGACAGGAAAAACATTCCTATACCAATCAGCAAGGAAACTCCTGTTCCATAATATAAAGCTTTGCGGGCACGTTCCATATGCCCTGCACCATAGTTCTGTGCAACAAATGCTGAAATGGACTGCATAAATGCCGATGATATCAGCATAATAAATGCACAAACCTTTTCTGCCACACCGACGCCTGCTGAAGCAATCAATCCCATGGAATTTACAATTGCAAGAATAATCAGAAAGGAAATGCTTACCAGTAAATCCTGCAACGCAATCGGGGCCCCAAGACCGATCATTTTTCGAAGTGTCCAGCCATGTATTTTCAAATCAGAACGCTTCATATCAAACGGAAGCTCTTTGCGTCGAATTACCGCAAAAGATACCACCACACTGATAACCTGCGCAAATACCGTTGCATACGCTGCACCTTCTGTTCCCATTTTAAATCCTGCACACAATAGAAGGTCCCCGAAAATATTACACACACATGCAATTGCCACAGTCAGAAGCGGTGTTTTGGAATCTCCCAATCCCCGGAAAATACATCCGATCAAATTATATGCAATAATAACCAGCATACCGCCGCCACAAATTCTTACATAAGCAACCGTTTTATCAAATGCCTCTTCGGGTGCATTCATTAAACTGCTCAGTTGTGGTGCAAAAATAACCAGCAGTGCAGTCATAACAAGTGCAATTCCCATAAACATAACAATTGCTGTTCCACCTGTTCTTCCGCCCTTCTGCCGTTCTCCGCATCCAATTTGCTGACCAAGTAATATCGTCGTTCCCATTGCAAAACTGCTCACCAGATTGGTAAGTGTCATCATAATCTGCGAACCCGTTGATACCGCCGATACATCCTCCGGATGTGCAAATTTTCCTACAATCAGAAGATCCACCGCTCCATACATTGCCTGTAAAAACAAGGCAAGCAATACCGGCAGTGCAAATAAAATCAGTGGTTGTAAAATTTTTCCCTGTGTAAATGTTGTATTTTTGTTCATCGTTCTTTTCCCTCAAGAAAAAGATATACTATATATTTCTTTGAACGTCAACTATCCATTCGCATAGTTTACTTGACAAAGACTGTCCCGTGAACAATACTATATTTAGTGTGATTAAGGGGGGAAATTTGTCATGAAGAAAAAATTGAACTATAAAGAATATATTACCATTGCAAGTATGCTGTTTGGTATGTTTTTTGGTGCCGGTAACCTTATTTTCCCGGTAACACTCGGACAACATGCCGGAAATCAGCTATGGTCTGCCTTTGCCGGATTGTTTATTACCGGTGTCGGTCTTCCACTACTTGGCGTTGCCGCTTTAGGCATCAGCCGTTGCAATGGTTTATTTGAGCTATCCAGCAAAATCGGACGTCCTTATGGATTCTTTTTTACCTGTCTGTTATACCTTACCATTGGACCTTTTTTTGCAATACCACGTTGTGCAACTACTTCATTTACCGTTGGTCTGGAGCAGATTCTTCCGCAAAACGAACAGAGCTGGCTTTATCTTCTTCTTTTTTCTGTTCTGTTTTTTGCGGTAGCATTATTCTTCTCTCTCCGTCCCGGTAAAATTCTGACCTGGATTGGAAAAATATTGAATCCTGTTTTCCTTATTTTCCTTGGAATTCTGATTATCGTTGCATTACTCTCTCCGTCTGCACAGATTGCGGAGGTAGAACCACTTTCCGATTATGCCAGCCATCCGTTTTTTGCCGGATTTCTGGAGGGTTATAATACAATGGATGCACTTGCAAGTCTGGCATTTGGAATCATTGTAGTACAGGTTATCCGTGACCTTGGCATTGAAGAACCGGAGGCTATCGCCGGAAGCACCGTGCGTTCCGGTATTTTCAGTTGTCTGTTTATGGGATTGATTTACCTTGCCGTTACCATTGTTGGTGTCCAGAGCAGAGGTCTATTCGCCCCCGCTGAAAATGGTGGCGTGGCACTCGCACAGATTTCACAACATTATCTTGGTAATACCGGTCTGATTATCCTTGCATGCACTGTTACCTTTGCATGCCTGAAAACGGCAGTCGGTCTGATTACCAGTTGTGCAGAAACCTTCTGTGCCATGTTTCCAAAAGGACCTCAGTATAAGACCTGGGCAATTATTTTCAGTGCTGTGTCCTTTCTCATTGCAAACCTCGGACTGAACGCCATTATCGGATACTCTCTTCCGGTATTGATGTTTTTATATCCGCTTTCCATCGTATTGATTTTGTTGACCCTTTTCAGCAGATTTTTTAAGCATGACCGCGTGGTTTATATCTGTACCATTGGTTTTACGCTAATTGCCTCTGTTTATGATTTGCTATGTGCGTTGCCGGAAGCTCTACGCAGTGCCTGTCATCTGGATGCACCGCTTTCTGCAATTGGAAAAATACTGCCGCTTTCCGCACTTGGACTCGGATGGCTCTGTCCAGCCGCGATTGGTCTTTTTATCGGTCTGTTGATTCATGTTATGCACAGACAATCTCCTGCCAGTGCTCCAGAACAAAACGGCCAATAATCGGATCATACATTTTTCCAAGATTACGCTCTATCTCGTTATAACAATAATCTAAACTCATCGCTTTCCGGTAATGGCGGTTACTGGTCATTGCATCAATCGAATCACAGATTGCAATAATCCGTGCCCCTACCGGAATTTGTTCTGCCTTTAATCCTGCCGGATATCCTCCACCATCATAACGTTCATGATGATACAGCACCATTTCATATAAATCCATGAGGCGATGCGATTTACTTAATATATTTGCACCAATTTCGGGATGCTTTTTCATCTGCTCCCATTCTTCCTCACTTAATTTTCCGGGTTTCTTTAAAATATGATCCGGTACACCGATTTTACCAATATCATGAAGATGTGCCGCAATATGTATCCGTTCCGTATCCCTATGGGATAAACCAACTAATTTGCAAATCTGATACGCCATATCACTTACTCTCTGTGAATGTCCGGCCGTATAATTATCTTTCGCATCCAAAGCTCCGGTAATGCACTCAATGATGTCATGATAATCAATATCCATTCCACTGTCCGGACAATGTTCACAGCACGATACTTTATAAGAATTCCGATGATTCACTGCTCCGATTTCTTCCAGCAGATTCATCATACGATATACGGTGGCAATTCCAATTCCGGGCACCTTACCGGATGCAATATAATATATTTCCTTACAGCTGGTGCATTCCTGCTTCATTACCACATCAAGTAATGTCAGACGCGCTTTGGTAATACGGCATCCCTTTTCACGTAATCTGCGGATAATCAATTCCTTCTGCATATTTGTCGGTTCAAATTTCACTTCTTCGTTTTCTGTTAAACTTCCCAGCATGTACTCTCCCTTTTGGGTTAGTCTTTTCTAACCTATATACTTAAATGATGGCGCAAGGTTTCCCTGCGCCTTGTTAGTTATCTCTAACCGTTATTATATACTTTTTCTCAATAATGTCAAGACATGGGGATTTTATCCTAATGCAACATCAAGTACCATCATCAGAACAAATCCTAATGCGGTTCCAATCGTCCCAATGTTGGTATGTTCACCACTCTGTGCTTCGGGAATCAGTTCCTCTACGACGACATAAATCATTGCTCCTGCTGCGAAAGATAAAAAATACGGTAATGCAGGGCGAATACTCGATGTGAGCAAAATCGTAAGGAATGCCCCGATTGGCTCAACAACTCCCGACACCACTCCGCAGGCAAATGCTCGTTTTCTTGTCATTCCCTCATTTCGAAGCGGCATCGAAATAATCGCCCCCTCCGGGAAATTCTGAATAGCAATTCCCAATGCCAGTGCCAATGCTCCTGACATCGTAATACCGGCATTTCCCATCACTGCCCCTGCAAAAGCCACTCCAACTGCCATTCCTTCCGGAATGTTATGAATGGTTACGGCAAGCAGCATCATCGTCGTATTGGAGAATCCGCTTTTTACCCCTTCCGGCGTGGTACTGTCCAAATGTAAATGCGGTGTAATCGTATCAATCAGCAATAAAAATGCGATTCCAAGTAAAAATCCTACGGTTGCCGGAATCCAGGAAATTACTCCCTGTTCCTTTGCCATATCAATCGAAGGAATCAAAAGTGACCATACCGAAGCAGCAATCATGACTCCTGCTGCAAATCCTAATAACGCTTTTTCCAAAAAACGGTTCATCTCCTTTCGCATCAAAAAAACCATCGCTGCTCCAAGAGATGTTCCAAGAAGTGGAACAAATAATATAATTAACTCTGCCATTGCTATCTCCTAAATTTTTTTCTTATTTTAGCACAAAAACAGCGAGAAAGAAATTGAAAAAAAGTATGACTCAATTTATAATGTATGCAGAAACATTGTATGTGGTTAAAGGAGAATAGGAATGAACTCAAAGAAAAAGCGGATTGCCGCACTAATCTGTGTGATTTTACTTTTATTGTTATACATTGCCACTTTGGTAGTATCTTTATTGAATTTTGATGGTGCAACGGAATTATTTGCTGCCTGCATTACCGCCACCATTGTCCTTCCGGTTCTTTTATGGGCATATATCTGGATTTATGGTAAAGTTACCCAAAAGGACACCATTACTGATTTTCCAAAAGAAAAATAAGATTCCCGGACATGCAAAAGAGCTCCGCTTTCGCGGGGCTCTTTCTTTGGGAGTTAAGATATTAAGACTTAGCCTTTTACAGCACCAGCCACAACACCTTCTATAATATATTTCTGGCATGCCAGGTAGAAAATTACAATTGGAATAATCGATAATACAAGCATTGCCATCATAGCACCCATATCTTTGTTTCCGTTTGAACCAACCAACATCTGAACGACTACCGGAATGGTTTTGTATTCTGTCGCAATACCAATTACCAGATAAGGAAGCAAAAAGTCATTCCAAATCCACATTGCATTCAGAATTGCAACTGTGATTGCGGTAGGTTTCAAAATCGGAAATACCACTCCAAAGAAGGTCTGTAACGGATTACATCCATCAATCATTGCCGCTTCTTCGATTTCCAATGGCACCGACTTGATAAATCCTGCAAACATAAACACCGATAAACCGGCTCCAAATCCAAGATACAATACACACATACCAAGCGGATTCCGGAGATTAAACTTATTTGCCAATGCTACCATCGTAAACATTACCATCTGGAACGGTACAATCATCGAAAATACAAACATATAATAAAGCACTGTCGAATATACCGATTTTACTCTGGTAATATAATACGCTGTCATGGACGTAAATAAAATAATCAATATAACGGATACGATTGTAATGAAGAAGGACCATTTAATTGCGGAAAGCAGTCCTGTTTTTTGTAATCCGTTTACATAGTTTGTCAATCCGGAAAATGTCTCTGCATTAGGTAATCCGAACGGATCACGGCTGATATAGAATTTTCCTTTAAAAGAGTTATTTAATATAAATAGCAATGGATAAATTACAAATACGGACAGTACACACAGTATTGCAAAAATAATTCCATTTCCTACTTTTGTTTTCGAATTCTGCATCATTACTGTTCCACCTCCTTACTTCTCGTAAAGGATAACTGTGCCAATGCAATGACTGCAACCAGAATAAAGAAGATAACTGCTTTTGCCTGACCGACGCCTTCATAGGATGTCTTACCATAGAAAGTATCATAAATGTTCAATGCAAGCATTCTCGTTTTATTCATTGGTGCACCATTTGTCAGTGCCTTGTTTTGGTCAAACAGTTTAAAACAGTTTGATAAAGTTAAAAACATACAAATGGTAACTGAACTCATTACCATTGGAATTTTAATTTTGAACAATGTCTGCATGGAAGTTGCTCCATCGATTTTGGCAGCTTCCAGCAGGTCGGTAGGTACATTCTGAAGTCCTGCGATATAAATAATCATCATGTAGCCGACCATCTGCCAGTTCATCAAAACAACAAGACCAATAAATCCATATTTTGCATTTGCAACAATTGTTGTTTCATACTGGTACAAAATTGCATTAATCATCTGTTGCCATGTATATCCAAGAACAATACCACCAATCAGGTTTGGCATAAAGAAAATCGTACGGAACAAATTAGTTCCCTTTATTTTTCTTGTCAGCAGCAATGCAATGATAAATGCCAGGACATTAATGGATATTACACACACAAGTGTAAAAAGTGCAGTAAATCCAAGGGAATATCCAAATCCCTGATTTTTTTGAAACGCTTTCACATAATTGGAGAGCCCCACCCATTTTGCATTATCTACAGTTGTAAATTCACAGAAGGACAAATATATGCCCTGAAAAAATGGAATAATGAATGCAAAGGCAAAGGCAATAACCGTTGGAACTGTGAAAATAATAAAATATTTTTTTAGTGTTTTCTCCATATCTTACCTCCCAATCACTCCCACGTTATTTTAAGAGAGCCTTTCGCAGGCAATGCTGCAAAAGGCTCTCTCTGGTTAAGCTGATTATTCAGCTGTTGCTGCCTTTTCTTCAGCCCATCTTGTTACTACGGTATCTTTTACCTGATCCCAGGTATAATTTCCGTTTGCATACTCTAATAATGCTGCTCCAAAGTCATCCTTAAAGGACTGGCTTGGGAATGTTGTAAAGTTCCAGCTTACAGAAGTCTTTCCACTTTCCATATAACGGAACATTTCTTTTGCAAGAGGGTCCTGAGGCTTCTCATCATCACCAAATGTTGAGAATGGAGCTGCATTTCCTAAAGTATTAACCATGTAGTCTTTGCCCTTATCAGAAGAAATCATCCAATTTACAAAGTCTAATGTTGCCTGCTTATCTGCATCAGATGCCTGGCTGTTAACACACCAGAAGTTCTCAGTACCGGTACAAAGTCCCTGATTTTCTTCTCCTGCAACACCTGTATAGATTGGCATAAACTTAACGTCTTCTTCTGCAACTACGTTACCATCGACACCGTTAATCTGTCCCCATCCCCAGTTACCATTCTGAACCATTGCACATTCACCAAGTGCAAATTCAGCCATGGAGTCTGCAACAGACTTGCTGCCTAACAAAGTAGGTGCGCATGTGGAGTTGTTAATATACAAATCAAAGATGTTCTTATAATTATCGCTATAGGTAAATTCCAATTCTGCGAGATCACTTACACCCTTATCCTTGTATTCATAATATACCGGAATATTTGCTAAGTGAGTCTGCCATCTCCAATCTTCACCAGGAAGTAATGATGTGCTGGCAAATACACCCTGAATTCCCAAATCATCTTTCTTAGCCTGCATATCTTCTACAACAGCCTTTAACGTAGCGAAGTTGTTGATTTCATCAACACTTGATACTACTGCGCCATCCATTGCGAAGTATTTCTGCATGATTGCATCATTATAAATGATACCATAGGACTCTACGGTATAAGGAACACCGTAAACGCCACCATCTGCTCCTGTAATTGCAAGACTCTTATCGGAGAGATTCTTATATAAGTCTGTATCGGTCAGATCCATACAATAATCTTTCCAAGAATTGTATCCTACCGGTCCATTGATCTGGAACAAGGTAGGTGCATCTGTATTTGCAATTTCAGATTTCAAAACTTCTTCATAAGTTCCGCTTGCTGCGGTAACTACTTTAACTTCTACACCTGTTTCTTCCTGATAAGCTGCTGCAATTTCTTTCCATGCATCTTCTACTTCAGGTTTGAAGTTTAAGTAATACACTTTTCCGCCTGCTGCATTGCTTGCTGTACTATCAGTACTCTCTGCCGGAGCTTCTGCTTCTGCTGTACTGTCACCGGTATTCTCTGCCGGAGTTCCCTTTGCGCCACAACCCATTACAAGGCTGGAAATCATTGCTACACTAAGAAGTGCGCCGATTAATTTCTTTTTCATAAATTTTCCCTCTCCTTCGTCTTTATTTTTTTGTTAAAACTACCGAAAAATCATATCCGGAAAGTTCCGGCACCGTTTTCGGTAACGTTTCCAAGAATTAATTATATATTAATACCTAATATGTTAGATTGCAATAGGTTATATTCGAAAAAATTGCTTGTATTTTTTGGTAAATATGCCGAAAAAAGGAAGATGCTGACGCATCTTCCTAAACATTTTCCCATATTTTTACTGTTTTAATCGACTCTTTCTTTTCCCCAAAAGAACAATGCTACGGTTCCGGGACCTGTATGACTTCCAATTGTCGTTCCAATATAATTAATGGAAACCGGTTCTTTCAGATTCGGGAAATTCTTTTCAACCAAATCAGCTACTGCTCTTGCATCCTCATAGCAGTCAGACTGGGAAATAAAGCATTTTCCGTTATATGCCGTACCACCGTCTGCATTTTCAATCATCTTGCTTACGATGGTCTGAATAACCTTTTTCTTGGTACGAATCTTAAATCTCGGAATCAGTTTTCCCAGATTATCCATATTTAACAATGGACAAATATCCAAAATACTTCCTACAAATCCTGCTGTCTTCGATACACGGCCACCTTTTACATAGAAGGTTAAGTCCGTGGAAAAGAACCAGTGATGAAGCTTTAACTTGTTTGCCTCTACCCATTCGTAAAGTTCGTCAATACTTTTTCCTTCATCGCGCATATCTGCCAGAGTGTCCATAATCAGACCGTAACCGGAAGAAGCTCCCAAAGAATCTACCACATAGATCTTGCGATCCGGATATTTTTCTTCCAAATCACGCTTTGCAATCATTGCGGAGTTATAGCTTCCGGAAATTCCACTGGAAAGAGTCAGATGCAGAACATCTTTTCCTTCCTTTAAGAATCCCTCAAAATAAGCTTCATATTCTTCGGCATTTACCTGGGAAGTTCTTGTTTCTGCTCCGTTTGCCATTGCATTGTAAAAATCATGGAATTCTATGGATTCTCCCAAGTCATCCATGTATTCTTTTCCATCCAGTTCAAAATGGAAACATACATATTTAATATTTCTTGATTCTAAACGTTCTCTTGCTAAATCTGCTGTTGAACAGCAGCTGAGTACAAAATCATTCATTCAAGTCAACCTCTCTTTTTTGCGTTTTCACGAAAAGATTGTATCACTAACTCATTATATTTTCAATAACAAGTAGTAATGATAACTATGTCAGGCTATGTACCTATTCCATTATGAGAAATAGCTTACTCCGGATTCAAATATTTTCATATCCTGTTCGCCATAAATATTGATAGCTACACCCTTATCACGTCTTTCCGCATGAACCATCTTACCAAAGCATCTTCCATCCGGAGAGGTAATTCCTTCAATGGATGCATAAGAGCCGTTAATATTCCATTCCTCATCCATGGATACTGCTCCATTCAGGTCACAGTACTGTGTTGCCACCTGACCATTTTCAAACAGACGCTGAATCCATTCTTTGGAAGCAACAAAACGTCCCTCACCATGAGAAGCAGGACAACAATATGTTTCTCCCAGAACAGCCTGCTGTAACCAGGGTGATTTATTGGAAACAACTTTCATATATGCCATCTTGGATATATGACGGTTAATGGTATTAAATGTAAGTGTTGGAGAATCTTCTTTCTGTCCGGTTATTTCTCCATATGGCACAAGACCGAGCTTAATCAGTGCCTGGAATCCGTTACAGATACCAAGTGCAAGTCCGTCCCGTTCCTGTAACAGCTTCATAACAGCCTCTTTCAGCTTCTCATTACGGAATGCGGTAGCAAAGAATTTTGCACTTCCGTCCGGTTCATCACCAGCCGAGAAACCACCCGGGAACATAATAATCTGAGATTTCGCGATTTCTTTTTCAAATATTTCTACCGAATCACGGATATCCTGTGCCGATTGATTTTTAAATACTTTTGTAATAACCTGCGCACCGGCACGCTGAAATGCCTTTGCACTGTCGTATTCACAGTTTGTTCCCGGAAATACCGGAATGAATACGGTAGGACGTGCTACTTTATGCTTGCAGACATAAACAGAATCTGCATGATAAAGTCTGGTTTCAATTGGCTCTGTTCCTTTTTCGGCTTTCGTCGGGAATACTTTTTCCAATGTGCCCTTCCATGCCTGTAATGCTTCTTCCATGGAAATTTCCATTTCGCCATAACAGAACTTTGCATCTTCCGTTACTGTCGCAACCACACGGAAATTCAAATCATCCATATCTTCCATGTTTTCACACATCTGCTGTAATGATGCTGCATCTTCCGCACTCATTTCAAGCACAAGGTCACCAATGCAGTTTTCAAATAAATCTTTTGCTTTCAGGCTTTCTTCGAAAGTAACTCCAAGCTTGTTACCAAATGCCATACGGCTGAGTCCTGCTGCAAGACCTTTGGCATCAAGTGCATAGGCAGATTTTACTTTTCCATCCCAGATAAGCTGTGTAACAAAACGGAAGGTCCTCATTGCATGATCATAAACAGGGATTTCATATTCATCCTTATCAAACCAGAACTGTACCAGCTTGTTTCCTGCTTCCTTTAATTCCGGCGTGATTATATGCTTTCCTTCTGCCACATCCACCGCAAAAGATACTAGTGTCGGAGGCACATCAATATCGTTAAATGTACCGGACATACTGTCCTTGCCACCGATGGAAGGCAGTCCAAAACCAAGCTGTGCATCATATGCCCCCAGCAATGCTGCAAACGGCTGGCTCCATCTGGATGGGTCTGAAGTCATACGACGGAAATATTCCTGGAATGTAAAACGTACCTTACGGAAGTCACCGCCTCCAGCCACAATTTTAGCAAGTGATTCGGTCACTGCATAAACTGCACCGTGGTATGGGCTCCAGGAAGATAAATATGGATCAAATCCATAACTCATCATGGTTACGGTATCTGTTTTTCCTTTTAGTACCGGAAGCTTTGCTACCATTGTCTGCGTTTCTGTGAGCTGATATTTTCCACCATATGGCATCAGCACAGAACCTGCTCCAATCGAAGAGTCAAACATTTCGACAAGTCCCTTCTGCGAGCAGACATTCAAATCTTTTAATGTTTCTAAGTAAGCTTCCTTAATGTTTCCTTTTTCAAGTTCTTCTTCCACCTTAGGAAGTGCAATTTTCTTAAAGTAGTCATCCTCTTCATTCGGAATATCTACTTCTACGTTTGTTTCCTGATGTGCTCCATTTGTATCCAGGAACTGACGCTTAATATTTACAATTTCTTTTTCACGCCACTTCAAAATCAGTCTGGGTTCTTCGGTAACAACTGCTACCGGGACTGCCTCCAGATTTTCCTCTGCCGCATAAGAAAGGAATTCGTCTACATCCTTTGGTGCAACAACAACTGCCATTCTTTCCTGTGATTCTGAAATTGCAAGTTCAGTACCGTCCAGACCTGCATATTTCTTTGGCACCTTATCCAAATCAACAACAAGTCCATCCGCAAGTTCTCCGATTGCAACCGAAACTCCGCCTGCACCAAAGTCATTACACTTTTTAATCAGACGGCTTACTTCTCCACGACGGAATAATCTTTGAATCTTACGTTCCGTAGGTGCATTACCCTTCTGAACTTCCGCACCACACTTTTCAAGGGAAGACTCTGTATGTACTTTGGAAGAACCGGTTGCACCACCACAACCGTCACGTCCTGTTCTTCCTCCTAATAATATAATGATATCTCCCGGATCGGAGGTTTCACGAATGACATTCTTACGTGGAGCCGCACCCATAACAGCTCCGATTTCCATTCTTTTTGCCACATAAGATGGATGATAAAGTTCTTTTACATAGCCTGTTGCCAGACCAATCTGATTTCCATAAGAAGAATATCCGCTTGCTGCTCCACGCACCAGCTTCTTCTGTGGAAGTTTTCCTTTTAAGGTATCTGCGACAGGAACTGTCGGGTCTGCTGCTCCTGTGATACGCATTGCCTGATATACATAGCCACGACCGGACAACGGATCTCTGATTGCTCCGCCAAGACAGGTAGCAGCACCACCAAACGGTTCTATTTCCGTAGGATGATTATGTGTTTCGTTCTTAAAGAATACAAGCCATTCTTCCGTTACCGGTCCATCGCCATAATCCATTTCTACCGGAACAACTACAGAACATGCGTTGATTTCATCGGATTCCTCCATATCATCGAGTTTTCCGTCTTTTTTCAATTTTCTCATTGCCATCAATGCAAGATCCATCAGGCAGACAAATTTATCCTCCCTGCCTGCGAAAATTTCTTTTCTGGTATCCAGATAGCTTTCATATGTTGTTTCTAATGGTTCTCTATAATATCCATCCTTGAATGTCACGTTTTTCAATTCTGTGGAAAACGTGGTATGACGGCAATGGTCCGACCAATAGGTATCAAGTACACGGATTTCCGTCATTGTAGGATTGCGGTGTTCTTCTCCCGCAAAATACTTCTGAATATGTAAAAAGTCCTTAAATGTCATTGCGAGCTCCAGACTCTCATATAGTCCGCGCAGCTCATCTTCTTTCATTTCTGTAAAGCCTTCGAAAATAGCAACATCCTCAGGCTCTTCATAATTTGCAATCAGTGTTTCCGGTTTTTCCATTCCAACTTCCCTGGAATCCACTGGATTAATGCAATATGCTTTTATACGGGAAATTTCCTGTTCGGTGACATCACCCTGTATCAGATATGTTACTGCGGTACGAATTACCGGTTCCTCATCTTCTTTTAAGAATTTAATACACTGTACAGCGGAATCTGCACGCTGATCAAATTGTCCCGGTAAGAATTCTACACTAAAGACATGTCCATTTTCCGGAATTTCAATTTCTTCCAAATAATAGATATCTACAGGCGGTTCGGAAAATACACAGGACAATGCTTCTTCAAACACCTGCTCTGAAATATTCTCCACATCATAGCGGATAAATACTCTGACCTTTTCTACATCTGCAATTCCCAGATAGTTTTCAATCTCCTCCTGTAATTCTTTTGCCTTAACGGCAAAGGGCTCTTTCTTCTCCACATAGACACGTTTTACAGTATTCATAAAACTCCTATCATCCTCCATTATCATTTCTTTATTTAAAAGCAGCCGAATGTTATTCTTCTGCGATCAAACCACTCATCATATACAGTATTTCCCGGTCAACTGCAGCTTCTGTAATTCCTCTTGTTTTGGCAGCGACCTTCAATCCTTCCAATACATACATCATATTGCTTGCTGCACGCTGGGCGTCCACGCAATAAAACTCTCCTGTTTCCACGCCTTCTGCAATCAGCCGTTCCAGAACATATACGGCAATATCAAACTGTTTCTTGATATGATTTTCTTTTGCAGGTACTTTCTTTCCAAAATAATACTCATAGATGGCAACCGTCAGGGATGCTCCCTTATTTAAAAGCTCCCTCTTCTGTTCTTTCATAAATAATGCCAGAACCTCAGCAGCTGTTGCATTCTTCGGAATTCCCTCTCCAAAGGAGTCTTCGCGCTCCTGTTCCTGCTTCAGCAGTTCTTCAAACAATTCTTCGGTACTTGAAAAATACAGATACAAGCCTCCACGGCTGATTTCACATGCATCCACAATATCCTTCATCGTAACCTGCTTGAATCCTTTTTCCTGAAATACCTTTCTGGCTGTATCTACAATATACTGTTTCTTTTGAACAGACTTATCACTCATCTTATCTGTAACCCTCGTTGCTTTCTTTCCTTACGCTAATGGATGCTCCCACACATTCAGAACTTCTTTTAACTTTTTCAGGCACTCCAGAAAAGTTCCATTTTCAACTGCCTGGGACCACATACTTCCCCTTGTCATTCCACCAAGTACATATTTTGCCATAACTGCATAAATAACTTCAATATCCTTGAATTCTGCACGTTGTACTGCCGGAAGTTCATCGGCAGGCTTACGTATTCCATGATTTGACAGCACATAGACATAATTCCGGTCTACTAGTCCTGTCTTCTGCACTTCTTTTACAAAGGCAAGCAGCGTACTATCATAAATTGGGATGGGCACGGAAGTTTTCATTTCTCCGCTTCCCTGGTAAATATCATAGTTTCTCTGTCCGATTTTCTGTTCAAAATAAGGAATATATCGCAGCAAAGATTCGCTTTTCTCACGATATTTCTGCATCAATTCCTCTAAATAGACATTTTCATTTTCCATAGAAATCACGCACCTCCCCTAGTTTTTGCAAGTATACTTATTTATCTTACCATAAAAGCTTCAGAAAAAAAACTTCAAAATACAGATTTTCCAAAATATGCTTGGAAAAACATGGTTACTACGGTATAATATTTGTTGATTTTCATTAATCATTTACAAATACATATAGAAAGAGAGTACGAAATGAAAAAAGGTTCAAACAACAAATGGGTGAGAGCTGCAATCCCCGCATTATTACTTCATTGCAGTATTGGTACCGTTTATTGCTGGTCCGTATTCAGTCAGGAAGTTGCTGACTACATCGGCAAAAGCAAAAGTGCCGTTGAATGGGCATTTAGTTTTGCCATCTTCTTCCTCGGAATGTCCGCTGCATTCTTAGGAAACGTAGTCGAAAAGGATATTCATAAATCCTCCCTGATTGCTACAATCTGCTTTACCATCGGTATGATTGGAACCGGAGTTTCCATTATGATGAAATCTCTGGTTGGTATTTATCTCTTTTACGGTTGTATTATGGGTATTGGTCTTGGTACCGGTTACTTATCTCCCGTAAAAACATTAATGCTTTGGTTTAAAGACAAAAAAGGTCTTGCAACCGGTCTGGCAGTTGCCGGATTTGGTGCTGCAAAAGCAATTGCCAGCCCGATTATGCAGGCAATTCTTTCCAAGTTCACCGTAGACGGTGTTGCAAATCCTGCACCAATGTTCTTTATTATGGGTGCTGTTTATTTTGTTATGATGTTCATTGGTCATCTTCTTCTTAAAAAGCCGGAAGGCTGGGTGGAAGAACATGATGACGAGGGTGGTCTTGGTGCATTCTTCAAAGCTCTTGGCTCAAACATCAAAATGGCATTTACAAACAAAACATTCATTGGCATCTGGCTGATGTTCTACATCAACATTACCTGTGGACTTGCTTTAATTTCTCAGGAAAAACCGATTTTAAAAACCATGGGACTCAGCCTTGCTGTAATCAGTGTGTTATCCAGTGTAACCGCGATTGCAAATGCTGCCGGTCGTCTTGGCTTTTCTGCAGCAGCAGATGGTTTGAAAGACCGAAATACCATATACAAAGTAATCTTCCTTTTGTCGATTGTTTTCACCGGCGCAACAATTCTTACCGGCGGAATCACGAACAAAATTGTATGGTTATGTGTTGCATTGTTAATTATGGTAAATGCAGGATACGGCGGTGGCTTCTCAAATGTTCCTACCCTGCTTTCCGATCATTTCGGAATGAAAACCATCAGTGCCATTCACGGACTTTGCCTTTCTGCGTGGGCTTTTGCAGGACTTACCGGAAATCAGCTTGCAACTTATATTGTAAATCATTTCGGTACATTTGAAGATGTAACACTTGCAGACGGCAACGTAGTAAGCTGCAATCCGGTCGGATATCAGACGGTTTTATATGTAACTCTTGTTCTTTATATCATTGCAGCAATCATCTGCTTTACTATGATTGGAAAGAAAAAAGAGAATCCAGCAGGGGAATAAATCAATATAGTGTTATAATTTGTCAAAATAATTATAGATTATAACCCTTATAGACCATATAATGCTAATTGTACCGATTGAGAAATCGGTAAGGCTAATTAGCAATTCCGGAAAAATTCCCCTTTTACACAAGCGAAAACCCCCAAGAGAAATCTTGGGGGTTTTTGTTTGCTTTAACTGCATAACTATTCTGGTGTGCAGTCAAACTGCTTCTACTTATACAATATTCTCATTTTCAATCAAAGATAAAATGTCCTTTTTTTCAGAAATTATAAAGGTTCATCTTGGTTTTAATATTGGCAGTGAAGAGGGCGGGTTGCACTACGCTGTTGTAATAGAAAAAAAACAACCCTAAATCTTCTCCTGTAGTCAGTATTGTTCCCCTTACGTCTGTAAAAACCACTACAGATATTACCAACCTTCATAGTGGAAGTATCTTTCTCGGAAATGAGCTTTTTACAAGTTTAAATGCTAAGATAATCGTCACTTGACACTTCGAAAGACACTGTCATTTTCGAAGCATTGATATACTTGCTTTCAATAATATCCATTGCTCTCCTTCCTACTCCAACAGCTTGTCTACTTTGACTTTAAGCACCTTTGCTACTGCCTTAAGGTTATCCACAGTAGGATTTGATTTTTTCCATTTGGAAATTGTTCCAACGGCTAAATGTGCTTCTCTCTCAACACAACGAATAGATTTCTTCTTCTTGGCACAAAGCACTGATACATTATCATATACGCTCGTCGCAATCACCTCCTTATTTATTCGTCTGATAATTATCAACGATTTTATTGACATTTTGCTGATTTTATTCTACAATGAATTTACCACAAAACATTGCTATAAAAATCAGCATCAAAGTTGTATTTGGTTGATAATTATCAGCGGTATGATTTTATTATACTACTTTTTATCAGTTTGTAAGTACCTTTTGTTGATTTTTATCAGCAGAAAGAGAAAATTATGACACTAAATGAACGAATTGTAAATTTATGTAAAAAAAAGGGAATCTCTCAATCTAAACTAGAGAAGGACTTAGGAATAGCCAAGGGGTCTGTTACTAAATGGAAAACCCAAGAACCCAGACACTCTACCATTGAAAAGGTAGCTGATTATTTTGGTGTATCCGTAGAGTACATAATGACCGGAGAAGAAACCTCCGGCTACTATCTCAATGAAGAAACCGCTAAAACGGCACAAGAAATGTTTGAGGACCCGGATATGCGCTCTCTTTTCAATATGAAAAAAAATATGCCGCCGGAAAGATTCAAAGCACATATGGAATTTATGAAGAATCTATATAAACAAGAAACTGGTGAAAACATATAAGTACTAATTATGGTACATACAAAATGCTATATGTATAACGGGTGATGAAATTTGGATATTAATACACAGCTAATAGATATGGACGTGCTTGTAGGCGAACAGATAATAAAAAATAGGGACGATAGTTATACTATTCTGCTCAATTCCCGCCTTTCCCATGAACGGCAGTTGGAATGTTACCGTCATGCTCTCAACCACATCCAAAATAACGATTTTGAAAAAGGCAATTCCAATATAATAGAATTGGAAGCACATAATGATAAAAGGGGGATATCTTGATGAAATGTGAAAACTGTGGTGCAGAAGTTACAGAAGGAAGATTTTGTAATTACTGCGGTAGCGAACTGCCAAAAGAAGGAACAACAAATATAAAAGGTAATAATAATACGGTAAATACAATAAACAATTATTATTCTACACCAGAGGAACGTAATGAATACATTGAACCTGAATTGATAGAATTTATTCCAAAAGACGGTTCCTTTCTCCAGCGCGAGGCTTACATATATATAATCATTGTAGCACTATTATTTCTAGTGTATATAGTATTCAGTATTTTAATTGGACGTCTTGTATTAGGGTATTTAATCCTTGTAATTGCTCCTGCTATATATTTATATAAAAACCATAAAGAGCATAAACAAGAATTCTATGACAGTGAATACGAACGTGAGGAAAGAATCAACAGAATTAATTATAAACGTGAATATAATGCATGGTTCGATTCTTTAAGTGAGTCTGAGAAGCAGACAGAACTTATGCGCCGGATGGTTGAGGAAAACAGATAAATATTTATATACGGGGGAATTTATTATGTCACTTATTAAGTGTCCTGAATGCGGAAAAGAAATTAGTGATAAAGTTCATGCATGTATTTATTGTGGTTATCCACTAGCAGAAATATCAAGAAAGCCACCGGAAATTATATGCACTTGTTGCGGTGCCACCAATCCACCATCGTCCGACTATTGTGAGCAATGTGGGATGCGTATTACGCCATATAATCAATCAGGTACTACACAAGAACAATATGAATTGGAACAACGTCAAATAAGAAAAGAGCAAGAGAATCTCGCGTATGAAGAATGGTTTAATTCACTATCCGAATCTGAAAAACAAACAGAACTAATGCGAAAATTAGTTATAAAACAGGAAAACACTTTTTCTAATGAAGGGAGAATTTTAAAAATGAACGTATGTACAAAATGTAAAACCACTTATGACGGTGCTTTCTGTCCTAATTGCGGAACACCGGCAAATCAGACACCACCGCCTACTTATCCTGCACCACCCCAAAAGCAAGGAAATTCTGCTTTAGGTATATTAGCTCTTATATTCTCAATTTTAGGATGCACTTTCTTTGTTGCTATTATCTTGGCTATTATTGATTTATGTAAAAAGGATGGACGAAAAAAATCCTTATCCATTGCTGCACTTGTAATATCTGGAATTTGGTTACTTGGTGGGATTGGTAATATGGTTAAAAAAGATAATGTAAACACTACAACAATTGCTTCCGTTGAGGAGAGTCCAATACCTACAGAAACACCTGCGCCTACGCAAAATCCTGGAACAGATTCGCTGGAACCATCTGCGGAACCACAAGAAAACATTGAAGATTCAATGGAAATGTCTGAAGAATCAACTGAAAATACCGAGAAAGAAGCCATTACACCCGAAGAACCTGTTATATCAGAAGATGATTTCAAAGCATCTTGCCAGCAATTCAATTATAAAACAATTGCAAGAAATCCAGATGATTATATCGGTCAAAACTTTGTTGTAGATGTAAAAATCTCACAGAAAGTAAATGGGAAATGGTATTCTGACTACGATATATATTATAAAGCATACACAAATGATAAATATGATATGTGGCTAGGTGATTTCTTATATATTATAGACAGGCAAGATAAAGATGCTGATAACTACTTAAATGTACTTGAGGATGATATTATCCGTGTGTATGGAACATTTAACGGTATGTCAGAATCTAAAAATGTTTTAACGGGAACTACAAGCAATGACGTATCTCTTGATATGAAATACTGTGAATTGATAAGTGAATAATTAAAAAAACGCCCCCGGCTGCAACCAGGAGCGGAAGAATATATAACCATATGGAATTCCAAGCAATTAAAACCTTAATTATGAAAGGAACACAAATCATGGAAGATATTGAAAAAAGATTAGTGGACAAAAGTATCGAAGCCTTTATTATGGGTTTGGAAATCTATAACAAGCCAACCATAAAATATAGGATTGAAGGTTTTTCTTTTTTCATAATAAATGCATGGGAGCTAATGTTGAAAGCTGCTCTGCTCAAACGCGGAGATAACATTTACTTTCCAGATAAGCCGGATAGAACTCTAAGTGTTGATGTTGTAATCAGGAAAATATACACGGATAAAAATACACGCATTCGGCTTAATCTTGAGAAAATAATAGATCTTAGAAATATCAGTACGCACTATATCACAGAGGATTATGAAATAAAATATGCTCCATTATTTCAAGCTTGTGTATTAAATTTTGTTAACGAAATCCAACGTTTTCATGGAGTTGATATCACAAAATATATTGCGCAGAATTTTCTTACGCTCTCTGCACGCTATGAGCCCCTGAGTAATGAAGAAATTCGTCTAAAATACTCTCCTGAAATTGCAGAAAAGCTCATAAAACAGAGTAATGAACTTGATGTATTAAGCGAAGAATACAATTCATCTAAATTTGCCATCAACATTCGTCAAAATTTATATATTACAAAGAAAAGAGATGAAGCCGATTTTTCTGTAAGTATAGCATCCAACTCCGATGCCAAAGTGACTATGATTAAGGATTTAAAAGACCCCTCTGACACGCATAAGTATTCTTACAATAATGTCGTTACTGCTATTCAGGAAAGGTTAAAGAAAAAAAATATCCGATTAGGCTATGCTGCTGGTTTTAATCCTTATGTACTAAACTTAGTGGTAGAATTTTATGATATAAAGCGAGAACCCAAATACGCATATGAACATATAATTGGCAATCAGCATTCGTACACATATTCACAACAGTTTATAGATTTTATTATATCAGAAATAGAAAAAAATCCTGCAAATTTTGTTGATAGTTTGAAAAAATCCAAAAAAATAAGATAACCCCAGGCACATGGGAATGCTCGGTATATACCTACCCCATTCTGGGACCCAGTGTTATTCCTTCACAAGTTATCTTACTTGTATTATAGCATATGAGTTTATATTGTCAATTATGCAATTTAAACAATAAAAAATCTGCCCCGGTGCTACCAACACCAGAGCAGATTGGAACCATATCGGGAAACCCGATACAATCACCCTCGCAAGTGAATTGTATCATTTTCCCGGTGAAATTACAAGCACCGGGCATTTTTATGCCCAAAAGGAGAGTGATATTATCGCAAAAGCTCAAAAATTACCATCAGGGAGCTGGCGAGTGAGAGTATTGGATTATACAGACAGTTTAGGTAAAAAGCATCTGAAATCATTTACCGCTGATACCAAAAGAGACGCTGAACTTCTCGCTACACAATATTACTGCAACCGACCGAAGCAGGAAAAGGAATTTACTGTGAAAGAGGGAATGGATATTTATATCTCATCCAGAGAAGGCGTGATTTCACCATCTACCATTCGATGCTACAAACTTAATTTTAAGAATCACATGACTTCAATACAAGATATGCCAATAAAAAAAATCAAGAACAAGGACCTACAACGATGGATACAGGACATTTCCACTGACCGGTCTCCTAAGACTGTCCGTAATGTATATGGACAATTCATCAGCATGGTAAACACCCTGTATCCCGACCTTCACTTCCGGGTAGTTTTGCCCCAGCGAAAAGGTAGTAATTTATATGTTCCCACAGACCGTGATGTATCCGCCTTAATTGAAGAATTTAAAAGCTATGATAGAAATATGCTGATTGCATGTTGTCTTGCCGCCTACGGCACTCTGAGGCGTTCAGAGATATGTGCCTTAGATGCTTCTGATGTGTCCGGCAACATAATTCATGTTCATGCTGCTATGGTCCTGGATGAAAATAATAATTGGATAACAAAGGTTCCAAAGACAAAGTCAAGCGACCACTATATTGATATGCCCGATTTTGTAATTGATTTACTTCCCTCAGAAGGAAAAATTGTAAAAATAAATAAAAGTTCACACGAAAGTCGACACGAAAGTTGACACAAAAACAAAAACCCTAGTAAATACTAGGGTTTTAGAGCAGGGGCAGTAGGAATCGAACCCACATCGACGGTTTTGGAGACCGCTGTTCTACCTTTGAACTATGCCCCTATTTTCTTTCGGTGTTTGAACCACCGAAAGCTATTATAACTTAAGGTATGTTTCTTTGTCAAGGCTAATATTGTAAATATGCCTGTGTATCATTTTTTATAATTTCACTGTACTTCTTCACTTCTTCCGAAGGTACATAATCCTGCTCATCAAACAGCAGCTCATGGAGTTTTATTACATTTTGCTCCAGATCCGTTGGAACAACACAGGAACCGTATCCTTTGATATTACCGCCATTTCGTATTCCAGCAAACGGAAAGCTTTCACTTACCGTTACCTGATAATCTCCAACAACGCTCAACATCGTAAAGATATCCTCAACCTTCAACGAGGTACTCACATATGGAAATACTGCTTCTGCTGCCTGTGTCAGCTCGCCGATGGAAGCGGTTTTGCTTTTTTCAATCATTGCCGTAATCAAATCACGCTGTCTTTGTGTTCTGCGGAAATCATCCCCCACATACCGGATACGGCAGTAAGCCGTAGCCTGCAATCCGTTCAGTTTCTGCAATCCAGGTTCTGTAACAGGTACATAACTTCCCTCCTCGGCAACAAATGTAATGCCATCATCTGTTGTACCTACCATACTAATCTGGTAATTGTTTAAATGGGGAATTTCAGCCTCGCTGACATCCAGCTCTACCCCGCCCAGGGCATCCACTGCCTGAATCAATCCATCAAATCCAACCGTAATATAATCTTTGATATACATATCCGTATTTACATTAAGCATACTGATGGCCTGTTCCGGTCCGCCCTTGGCATATGCCACATTACATTTATTGTAAGTATCGTTTCCGAGATTCAGATACGTATCACGAAGTACCGAAATCAGTTTTACCTCATGCTTGTCCATATCAATGGAACAAATCATGATGGAATCACTTCTTGTACCTTTTCCCAGACTTCCATCTCTTGCATCCACACCAAAGAGTGCCACATTAAACACACCGGTAAGATTCTTTCCGGCATTCTCTTCCTGTGTCTTTTCAATCTGTTCCTTTACTTCCTCATTTACTGTGATATTCTCTTCTTTAATTTCTCTTCTCTCTGCCCTTGTCGCCTGAACCGTGAAATATAAAAAGCCGGCTGCCACCACAAGAACCAGTATCTCCACCAGATAAAGCGGAAGATGTTTTATAAACTTTTTTCTGTCCATTTCATGACATCTCCAATATTCTTTATTCCAATAATCTTAATCCCTTTTATGTCTTTTACACTATCCCGGCAGACTTCCGGAATGATACAGGTAGTAAATCCAAGCTTCTTTGCCTCCTGCACACGTGCAGGTATCATACTGACTGCACGCACCTCACCGCTAAGACCGATTTCTCCCATAGCGATTGTTCCGGAATCAATAATTTTATTTTTAAAACTGGAAATTACTGCAAGTGCAATTCCAAGGTCAATCGCCGGCTCCTGAATCCGGATTCCTCCGGCAACATTTACATAGGCATCACAATTTCCAAGCTGCAATCCCAAACGTTTCTCCAATACTGCCATCAGTAAATTCACACGGTTAAAGTCTGTTCCGATTGCCTGTCTTCTCGGTATTCCAAAATTACTATGACATACCAGTGCCTGAATTTCTACAAGCAATGGTCTTGTTCCCTCCATCGAACAGACTACAATAGAGCCGCTTGCCTCTTCGGGTTTTCCACTCAGCATAAATTCCGAAGGATTTTTTACCTCTTTCAGACCTCCTGCTTCCATTTCGAACACGCCAATTTCATTTGTCGATCCAAAACGGTTCTTTACGCCACGCAGAATGCGGTAAGATGCATGTCTGTCGCCTTCAAAATATAAAACCGTATCCACCATATGTTCAAGAACCCTGGGGCCTGCTACTGTTCCCTCTTTGGTCACATGTCCTACGATAAAGATAGAAATGTTCAATCCCTTGGCAAGCTGCAAAAATACATTTGTTGCCTCTCTTACCTGCGAAACACTTCCGGGAGCTGCTGATACACTTTCCAGATACATCGTCTGTATGGAATCTACAACGACTACTTCCGGTTTTTCTGCCCGGATGGTTTCTTCGATGGTTTCCAGATTTGTTTCACAAAGCAAAAACAGATTCTGGTTAAACTCGCCAATCCGGTTCGCACGGATCTTTATTTGTTTCAAAGACTCTTCTCCGGATATATACAACACCTTACGTCCATCCGCAGCAATTTCCCTGCATACCTGTAACAGCAATGTGGATTTTCCGATTCCGGGATCTCCTCCTACCAATACCAGCGAGCCAGCCACCAGACCTCCGCCCAGTACACGGTTCAGTTCTTCAATATGTGTCTGTATACGGTCTTCTTTTTCCAAAGATATATCTGCCAATACCGTTGGTTTTGCTTTTTCATGAATTGGCCGCATGGATTTCCCACTTGTGGTAACGACCCGTTCCTCCACCATGGTATTCCATTCTTTGCACCCCGGACACTGCCCCATCCATTTACTGGATTCATATCCGCAACTTTGGCAGAAAAAAACGGTTGTCTGTTTTCCTTTTGCCATAAACACCTCACCTATCTGGAGTAAAAATGTGTGTCCACAGGCACACAAGAACGAAACGCTGTTCTGTCAAACAGAACAGCGTTTGAAAACTGATTTTATCGAACTACTTTTATATGAACTTCTTCAGCACCTTCGAGTTCCACACTGATGTTTAATTTTCCACCAAGGTTCGTGCTCATTTTTCCGGTGCTCTTTCCGTTTACGAATACCTCATATTCGGTATCTTCACACAATCCTAACGTAATCTGTGCATCTTCCGCACCAGACACTGAAAAATCTACCCCTTCAAAAGTTTCATGAAAATGAAATACGCTTGTTCCAGGTACCGATTCATAAACAAACAATCCATTTCTCTCCAGCTTCGTCATTGTCTGGAAAGTTTTTACTTTATAAAGATTCCCGTCAAATTCAAAATCCTCCAGTTTCTTCTTATCTGCCAATAAATGATTTCCAAAACTGATGGTATCGTCTGTTTCTTTTCGAATCAATTCATCTACAACCGCCATTTTGTAACTTCCTCCTGATTTGTACATTTGCTATCCTCAGTATAAACTATTTAGTTTTTAACGTCAAAGGAAATCTCACCTTTTCGGAACCCTACAAGTACTTTGTCCCCTGCATGGATTTTTCCTTCCAGAATCTTTTCTGCAAGCAGGTCCTCCACCTGATTCTGAATTGCACGTTTTAAAGGTCTTGCCCCCATTTTATAATCGGCATACTTCTCCACCAGATGTTCTTTGAGTGCACTGCTGAACTGCAGTTTTATCTGCATCTGCTTCATGCACCTTGCTGCCAGATTCTCACTCAGAAGCTGGACAATTTGCAGCATCTCTTTCTTTTCCAACGTTTTGAATACGATAATATCATCAATACGGTTGATAAACTCCGGCTTAAACAGCTTTTTTACCTCATCCATGACACCACTTTTCATTTTCTCGTAATCCTGTTCTTTTGTGGTATCTGTAAAAAATCCGAGGTTTTTCGGAGATACAATCCTCTGCGCACCTGCATTGGAGGTCATAATCAGAATGGTGTTTTTAAAGCTCACCTTCCGTCCCTTGGAGTCCGTAATATGTCCATCATCCAACACCTGCAACAAAACGTTAAATACATCGGGATGTGCTTTTTCAATTTCATCAAACAATACAACGGAATATGGATTCTTCCGTATTTTTTCACTCAGCTGTCCACCTTCTTCAAATCCGACATATCCCGGAGGTGAACCAATCATCTTGGATACGGAATGACCTTCCATATATTCTGACATATCTACACGAATCAGTGCACTTTCTGAACCAAACATTGCTTCTGCCAGTGCTTTGCTGAGCTCCGTTTTTCCCACACCAGTCGGTCCGAGGAATAAGAAGGAACCAATCGGCCGGTTCGGATCCTGAAGTCCGACCCTTCCACGTCGAATTGCACGGGAAACTGCATTTACCGCTTCTTCCTGTCCGATGACACGTTTATGAAGTACTTTTTCCAGACGTAACAAACGATCACTTTCTTTTTCATTCAATTTGCTGACCGGAATTTTTGTCCAGGTAGAAACCACCTCAGCAATATCCTCTTCCCCCACTTTGAGTTGTGTTTCTGACTGCTTTTTGTGATATTTCTTCTCTTCCCGTTGATACTTCTTTAAAAGCTGTTCCTGTTCTTTTCTCAGATTGGATGCTTCTTCGAGATTTCCCTGTTTCATAAATTCTTCCAGCTGTGCATCCATATCTTTCAGTTGTTCCTGTAAATTCTTTAATACAACCGGTACGCTTGTATTTTTCAAACGCACTGCTGCAGATGCTTCATCAATCAAATCAATGGCTTTGTCCGGAAGATTCCGGTCATTGATATAACGTTCCGAAAGATTCACTGCAGCCTGCAGCGCTTCGTCGGTAATCACTACCCGATGATGATCCGCATACTTATAGGCAATTCCTTTCAAAATATTTAATGTTTCTTCTTTGCTTGGCTCTTCCACATTAACCGGTTGAAAACGCCGTTCCAGGGCAGCATCCTTCTCCACATACTTATGATATTCCGAAATGGTTGTTGCACCAATCAGCTGGAGTTCTCCTCTTGCCAGAGAAGGCTTCAGAATATTGGATGCATCAATTGCTCCTTCTGCACCACCTGCACCGATTATTGTATGAAGCTCATCCAGAAATAGGATAACATTGCCATCTTCCTGCACTTCACGGATAACACGCTTAATTCGCTCTTCAAATTCACCACGATATTTGGAACCGGCAACCATACCGGATAAATCCAGTGTCAGCAGACGCTTATTCTGTACCGTAAAAGGAACATCCCCCGATGCTATTTTGCTGGCAAGTCCTTCGACCACTGCCGTTTTTCCCACACCGGGTTCCCCAATCAGGCAGGGATTGTTCTTCGTTCTGCGGCTCAGAATTTCGATAACTCTCTTTATTTCATTTTCACGTCCGACTACCGGGTCTAATTTACCTTCCGCAGCAAGGGCTGTTAAATCTCTGCTATACTGATCCAACGTAGAAGGTTGTTTTCTTTTATTTGATTTTTTTGCAAAATCTTCTTTATAGAGGGACGGGTCCTGTCCGATTGCTATCAGGGTATCAATATATACCTTTTGCGCCGGAACGCCCAATGTATTTAAAAGACGGGCTGCCACATTTTCTACATCTTTAATTAATGCAAGCAGAATATGCTCGGTACCTACTGCTTTCGCATGGAAACGTTCTGCCTGCACCTCCGCCTCTTCCAATACTGCCTGCGCCCTTGGTGAAAAGTTGCCGCGTTCTTTTACCGCTACATTCCCCTCCGGAGTAATGAGATCCTGTATCATCTCCATAACTTTTTGTTCTTCAATTCCATTATCTTCAAGGACCTTTGCTGCAACTCCCGTCTTTTCTTTTAACAGTCCCACCAGAATATGTTCTGTTCCTACATACCCTGCATGTAATTTTGTTGCTGCTTTTTCTGCCAGTGACAATGCATTCTCTGCATTTTTTGTCCATTCACCTGACCACATTTTAATTTCCTCCATATCACTGTCCGCTATCGGAAACTATAACTATATTTTTGCATAAAAGGAATAGCAGATGCTATTCCTTTTCCTACGTATTTCTATAAATCTTTATCGTCCATATTCAAAAATTCAAATTCAAACTCATCATCATCCGTCAGGAAATTCTGTGCCTTTCTTGGTGCGCGTTCCGGTTTTTCCGCAGGTGCTGCCTTTTCCTGTACCCGCTCTCTTTCTACGGTACGCTCTTCTCTTACCGGGCGTCTTTCCGTACGTCTTTCTCTTTCCGGTTCTTCATATCGTTCTCTTCTTACCGGACGTTCATATTCTTCCTCTTCCCGTACCCGTCGTCTTCTTGGTGCCGGAGCAGGTTCTTCGATTTCGTCCTCTTCTTCATCCTCATAATCTTCATATTCGTATTCATTTGCTCCACGAAGCTTAATAAACAGGATGGTCAATGCTGCAAACAATAATACTACAACAACTGCCAGAACAATAATGATAATCTTTGCACGCGATGCTTCCTTCTGCATAATATTGATATTCTCATTGGAAACAGAAACTGCATTCAACAAATCTTCAACATTTCTTCTGGTTCCATCCAGGTTATCATACAGATAATAGTGAAATTCTCCTGGTGCATTTGTATCTTCCAGATATACGATTTCATAATCATTATGTTCTTCTACCGGTTCTTCCGGAACTTCTTCCTGTTCCGGCTCCTGTGTTTCCTCCGGATTTTCTGTTTCTGCATCAGCAGGCTGTTCTCCGTCTGCCGGAGTTTCTGTCTCCTGCGGTGCTTCTTCACTGCTTCCTGCCGGTGCCCCAATCGTAATCAGATCTGAACGGATATATCCTTCAATGTCCTTATTATTATAATTGCATCTCAACTGATACCACTTGTTTCCTGCGGCATCATTTGCTTCCCCAATCAGTGTAATTGCAGTACCATTTGGAAGACTGGTTACGACATCATGAGAAGTGGATGCGCCGGAACGGATTTTTACATTTGTATCACACTTTACGGTTGCCTGCTGCTCTCCAATTGAAGTCGGAACCGTAGCCGCAGGTTTTTCCGCAGGTGCCTGTGTTGCTGCAGGCTGAGCACTGTTCACCTCAATATTATCACTTGTTTCAATCAAATCACTACGCACATATCCATAAGAGCCGCCTGCAACAGGTACTTTATACCAGACTGTTCCGGAACTGTCCTTTTCAGCTCCCACAATATCTACTTTGCTGCCTTTTGCAGTAGAAGCAACCACGCTGCTCTCGGTGCTTGCTTTTTCTCTGATTTTAGCTGTCTGTGCAGTAACTGTTCCGGTTGCTGCAAAGCATGAAATGGTAGAAAATCCAAATACCATAACTGCAGTCAACAATCCCAATAATCCTTTTTTCATAACACTCCACACCTTTCTATCTGTATCTCTCAAAACGTTTCCGTCCAATGTCTCCCTCATTCTTTTCACCGCTATATACCGAAATGTTCTTAAAGTTGTTACGGTTCTGTCTTGCTTCTGCTTCAATCTGTCTGTGGTACTCAATTTCGCACTTCTGACACAACCGGCCGGTTCTTATATTTTCACCGCAAATTTCACAGCGAAGATATCCTCCCCGGTTTTCCACCAGTTCAAAACGCTGATCTTTTATCATGTCCCGGATTGCCTTATGCGATACTCCGGTGCGTTCTGAAATTTCTGCGACATTCGCTCCCTTATGGGCTTCCAGATATTCTCTTACCAGACCATAATCATCATATTCCTTCTTCCCGCAGTCTTCACATACATACTCGCCAAGTCCGCGGTAAACCAGAATACCTCCACATTCCCTGCATATTGTCGGTCTCTTTAGTCCATCTAATGAAATACGCCTATGTCTTTGTATATCCATATGCAATTCCTTTCTGCAGCCTACTGATTAAGCCTCATCAATTGCCTTTCCGATATCGTGACGCATATATTTATTTTCGAAGGTAATCCATTCGGTTGCAGCGTAAGCATTCTTTCGCGCTTCCTTTAAATCTTTTCCCTTCGCTGTAATTCCTAGAACTCTTCCTCCGTTTGTTACAATTCCCTCCGGAGTCTGCTTTGTTCCTGCATGAAAACAGAAGTAATTCTCCTGATTCTCAAACTTTTCAAGTCCATGGATTAAAAATCCTTTTTCATATTTTACCGGATACCCTTCGGATGCCAGTACCACACATACGGCTGCATTATCCTCAAACTGAAGGTCTATCTGGTCTAATGTACCATCGATACATGCTTCCATTACCTCAATAATATCATTTTTCATTCTCGGAAGCACTACCTGCGCTTCGGGATCTCCAAACCGGGCATTGTATTCAAGCACCTTCGGTCCCTGCGGTGTCAGCATCAGTCCAAAAAAGATGATTCCTTTGAATGGTCTGCCTTCACTTGCCATCGCATCAACGGTTGCCTGATAGATATACTTCTTACAGAAATCATCCACTTCTTTTGTATAGAACGGACTTGGGGAAAAAGTTCCCATACCACCGGTATTCAGACCGGTATCACCATCCCCGGCACGCTTATGATCCTGTGCCGATGTCATTGTCTTAATGGTCTTTCCATCCACATAAGACAAAACAGAAACTTCACGTCCTGTCATAAACTCTTCAATAACCATACGGTTTCCGGCACTTCCAAAATGCTTGTCCAGCATGATGGATTTCACACCTTCCTGTGCCTCTTCCAATGTATTACAGATTAACACGCCTTTTCCAAGTGCCAGCCCGTCTGCCTTTAATACGATTGGAAAAGATGCCGTTTCCAGATATGCCAGAGCTTCTTCTGCATTGTCAAAGTTCTCATATGCCGCCGTAGGAATATGGTATTTCTTCATCAAATCCTTGGAAAATGCTTTACTTCCTTCAAGAATTGCTGCATTCTTACGAGGTCCGAATGCACGTAATCCTGCTTTTTCCAATTCATCCACCAAGCCTCCTACCAGAGGGTCATCCATTCCTACTATAGTCAGGTCGATTTCCTTTTCTTTTGCAAATGCAACAATTTTATCGAATTCCATTGCCCCAATTGGAACACATTCTGCAATCAAGCCGATTCCTGCATTTCCTGGTGCGCAATAAATCTTATCTACCTTACTGCTTTTTGCTACGCTGGTAGCAATTGCATGTTCTCTTCCGCCACTGCCTACAATTAAAACTTTCATCTCTTCCTCCAGTATGTTATTCCTGTACGATGGCAATTCCATCCACTACCTGCACTTTCTGATGTGCAATCAAATCAATGGTCTTTGGCAGAATCTGCCATTCTGCTTCTTCCATGACACGATGCTGCAGCATTTCCGGCGTATCACCATTTTTTACATCAACTGCTTTCTGCATAATAATTGCACCATGATCATAGACTTCATCTACGAAATGCACGGTTGCGCCCGTTACTTTGACACCACTCTTTAATACTGCTTCATGTGGACGGATTCCATAAAATCCTTTTCCACAGAACGATGGAATCAATGCCGGATGTACATTAATGATACGGTTTGGATATTTCCGAATCAGTTCTATCGGCATCATAATCATCATACCCGCCAGAACAATCAAATCCGGTTTTTCTGCATCGATAGTATCAATCAGAACCCTCTCAAAAGCTTCTCGGCTTTCAAAGGACTTCATATCAACCACAATATCCTTAATACCATGCTTTTTAGCACGTTCCAATGCCTTTACATTCGGCTTGTTACTAAGGACAAAGGACAATTCCACGTCCGTAATTTTCTTCTGTTCTACTGCATCAATAATTGCCTGCAGATTCGTTCCGCCGCCTGCTGCAAGAATGCCAACTTTTAGCATAAGTCCACACCTTTCTCGCCTGCAACTACGGTTCCTACTACATAACCCTCTTCTCCTGCAGATGCAATGGCCTTGAGTACCGTATCTTTATCCTCAGGTCTTACCGCAAGTACCATACCAAGTCCCATGTTAAACGTATTGTACATCATCTGCTCTGCAATATTTCCGGTCTTCTGCAACAATTTAAAAATCGGAAGTACCGGATAACTGTCTTTTTGAATTTCGGCACGTACGCCATCCGGCAACATTCTCGGAATATTTTCATAGAAGCCGCCACCGGTAATATGACTGCAGCCTTTTACCGTTACGCCGGCATCCTTAATTGCTTTCAATGTTTTTACATAAATCTTCGTAGGAGCAATCAGTGCCTCTCCTAACGTTGTTCCCAATTCATCGTAATACTTTTCTAACGATTCCTTCGTCATTTCAAACACTTTACGAACCAGCGAAAATCCATTGCTATGTACCCCGGAGGATGCAATACCGATTAACGTATCACCCGGCTGAATGGATGCTCCGGTAATTAAATCTTTACGGTCTACGACTCCTACCGCAAATCCTGCCAAGTCGTACTCATCTTCGGGCATCAGTCCGGGATGTTCTGCGGTTTCACCACCAATCAGTGCTGCTCCTGCCTGCTTACAGCCTTCTGCCACACCTTTGACAATCGTTGCAATCTTTTCAGGATAATTCTTGCCACATGCAATATAATCCAGGAAAAACAAAGATTCTCCACCGGCACATGCCACATCATTTACACACATTGCTACGGCATCAATTCCTATTGTGTCATGCTTGTCCATAAGAAATGCCAGCTTTACCTTTGTTCCACATCCATCGGTTCCGGACAACAGAACAGGATCTTCCATTTTCTTAATCTCTGATAATGAAAACGCACCGGAAAAACCGCCAAGGCCGCCCAATACTTCCGGACGCATTGTTCCTTTCACATATTTCTTCATCAGTTCTACTGATTCATATCCTGCTTCAATATCCACACCTGCTGTTTTGTAATCCATAATATTCTCCTCTTACGATTTTTAATAGTCTTTATATCCAACTGCCTGCAGTTTCTCATTCTTGGCGATTACCTGTTCTTTCAGGCTCTTGGTATACATTTCTACCCGTTCCAAAACTTCTTCATCACTTACGGCAAGAATTTTTGCAGCAAGAATTGCGGCATTTTTTGCTCCATCAATTGCTACGGTTGCAACCGGAATTCCGGGTGGCATCTGCATAATGGAAAATACTGCGTCCATTCCTTCCAGATTTTTGCCGGATAACGGAACACCAATTACCGGTAATGGGAATAACGCTGCACACATTCCTGGTAATGCGGCTGCCATTCCAGCTCCTGCTATAATAACCTTTACTCCTCTTTCCTGTGCTCCACGTGCCCATGAAATCAATTCATCCGGTTCACGATGTGCGGAAATAATAGAAATTTCATAATCAATTTCCAGTTCTTCCAGCATAGATGCCGCACTTTTCATAATTTTAAGGTCCGAATCACTTCCCATTACAATTCCTACCCGTGGCATTGTTTTTCCTCCTATAATATACATTTAATCTCATATAAAAATATAATACTATAACTAACTTCTCTATTGCAACCCAAAAGGCTCATTTAATTCCTCGCAGCCCTCCAGCACAAATCTGCCTTCCACTATAATAGGAATGACTTCTTCCTCATTCGTTATCACACTGATTTCTCCCAGTTCATCATAGGGAATCGTAATATCGGTATGGCAATGGAAGTATGCCTTTTGATTGCCCTCTTTACGTTTTATAGAACATTCATTGTCTTTTGCAATAATTTCTTTTCCATCCGGATTATAAACCTGCACATCCTCGCTGTAAGAATAGCAGGTATCGCCCACTGCAAAATGTGGTCCCGTTTTCTCTGCAATAAGGATTGGCAGTTTGTCTTCGATATGGTATTTTCTTGCTATGACAAATGCTGTGGTATTTGTTCCAATCGCAAATTCTCCAATCGGAAGTGTATCATGATGAAACAGCACATTTTCCTTCATGTACTTCTTATTATCTTTCGGATTCTCAAAATTTGCACAGTTGTAATCCATAATCATTCCGTCTTCAAAGTGCAGCGTCAAATCCTTATATTCCAACTCTCCCAAATATACCCGGCTCACATGAAGGATTCCCTCTGTACCTGTCAAAACCGGAGAGGTAAACACCTCACCGACCGGAATATTTACATCTGCCACACAGTTTTCAAAGTTCGTCTGTTTCTCCGGGCTGGACAATTTGTGGAGCATCACCCGCATATTGGTATGGTTTTTGCCGCATCCCTTTACAATCACATACTTTCCTTTATCCAGAACATCTATGATACATTGCTGCATCCGCTGGTACTTCTGGTAGTCGAGTGTATTAATCTTAATGACCTCATCAAAAATAGCAGGATATTGTTCTCCAATCTCCGGAACCGGGAACGCAATAATCGTAAAGCTTCGCTCTTCTCCCTTAATATACCGATTCTGCAACTCTCCTGCCGTAGAAGCAAAATCCACCAGCATCTGCTGTTGTTCCGCTGATAACTGCAAAGCATTGCTCTTTGTTTCAAGCGTTACCGACTTTTCGCCGAATGTTTCTACCACCGCGGGTCCGCCAAAAACAGCTGCCTGCTCCTTATACTGTTCATAAGCATCCTGCAATGCCTCAAATCTTACCTGCAGCAGCTTCTTATCCAGAATAAGAGCCTGGTCATCCTTATGGTCAAAATCATATTGCTTGTTTGGAATTCCGCCATAATACCCAATCCGGTTCATTCCCCGACCTTCCAGGACGCTGCCTGTTGCACGATATATGGTGGGTTCAAGTCCCATCTTCCGGAAATTCTGTATCGCCCGCTTTATCATTCGTTCAAAGCCAAGACAATATCTGATATTCACAGTCTTCTTTTTTGTAATATCCTTATTCCCCATCTGAAATCCGATTCGGTATCCTTCGGTATACGTATCTGCCATTTTCTGAATCGTTTCTTCCGGCAGTTCTTTCAGATGCTCATATGTTTTCTGTTCATTTTCCGAAATATATTCTCCAAAATAATAGAGATATCGTTCATCAGAAAGGTCCTCTTTTTCCAGAATTCCCAATGCAAAGCTTGCGGATGGCTCCAGCATATTCCGGATTTTTGCATGGTATGCCCTTCTCGTATAATCATAAATATAATAATACAGATTTTCCTGCAGATATTTTTCCTGTGGAAGCTTCTGTTCTTCTTCATAGCTGCATGCAAAACATCCATACATCTCCAGAAACAATTCCAGCCCCGCCGTCAAATCTTCCTCCCGCAGTTCATATACACATGGAATTAATGAACGCAGCTCGGCATATAAAAAGCATAAATATTTTCCGTAATGTTCTCCCAAAACCGATGCGCAGTAATTCGGATTTCCATAGCTACACTCATAGGACTCCGGCAGTATATCCTCATACAATGCCTTGTTTTTTTCCTGAAGTTCTTTCAAGGAACAGGACTTCAGATATCCTGCTTTCACAAATTCATATTGTTCACAGAGCATCTTTAAAAAGGAAGCCGTCTTCGCGAAATAAGCATGATACTCCTGAAAAAATAACGGCTCCTCAGATATAATTTCAATTATTCTGTTTTTCGCAAGTATATATCGTTCTTCGAAAATAGTATTCAATCTATATACGCTCCTGCAAATAAAATCAAACTAAGAACAGCAAATGCCAATACATTCAATACAATTCCCAAAACCCGGAAAAGCATAAACTTTTCTTTTTCAGTCATGGACACTGCACCTAATATCAGACCTGTAACCATAAACACAGCCGCCAGAAATGCAGCTGTCCCATACCGTTCGGATGGTTCTCCCTGATGCAGATACGAAAGATAGACTGCCGTCCCTAATGTAATTAGCGAAAGCAGTCCTAATATAGTTGACATAATACCTTTTTGTGAGTGTACCTTGTTGGTAAAAATATAGCCTCTGGTTCTAGTCATAATCATTCCTAAAATAATATTTTTGACTTTCCGGAAAGAAGTCTTGCGCCATTAATAATCATCATAATTCCGCATGCCAAACCTGCGACTAATGACACAACGCCTAATGCAATGCTCCATCCTCCCGTGTTATTCATAATTTTATAAATCTTTTCTTCCACCCGGTTACCTCCTTCTTACTTTGCACCATATTGTTCATAATATGCATCAATGGATTCCTTTATTTTCTGGTCAATCAAAATGCTCCCCTGGCACGGTCTCTCATACAGATATTCAACAACCTCATCCATATTAACAATTGCCTTTGCATCGATACCGTATTTCTCTTTTATTTCACATAATGCGCTCTTGTCACTGTGAAGTCCACGCTCCATACGATTCAGGGAAACCATAAGTCCTTTTATGGATACCTTTCCCTGTGCCATAAGAATCGGGAATGTTTCTTCAATCGACTTGCCGGAAGTTGTTACATCTTCAATCATGACTACCCGGTCGCCATCTTTCAGCTTACTTCCTAAAAGAATACCGGTATCCCCATGATCTTTTACTTCCTTACGATTGGAACAATAACGGACATCTTTTCCATATAATTCACTGATTGCCATTGCTGTAGCTACGGCAAGAGGAATTCCCTTATAAGCCGGTCCAAACAACACATCAAAATCAAGTCCAAAATGATCATGAATGGCTCTGGCATAATACTCTCCCAGCTTACGAAGCTGTGTTCCTGTAACATACGCTCCCGCATTCATGAAAAAGGGGGATTTACGTCCACTTTTCAAAGTAAAATCACCAAATTTCAGCACCTGGCTGTCTACCATAAATTCAATAAATTCCTGTTTATATTGTTCCAAGTTTTCATTCTCCTTTTATCTTATTGCGCCTGTTCCGATTCTATCATAAAAACAAGCGGTTTTCAATCATAAGCATTTGAGTGCCTGGGCAATATCTTCCCTCATATCAATAACGGCAGCTCTGGATGCATCTGCAAAATTCTCTGCACCATAAGAAGAATACTTTTCCTGCTGGTATGCCGCAATGATTCCTCTGGAGGAATTCACAATGGCACCCAGACCATCTTCATTAAAGAAATGTACTAAATCTGCACCTTTTCCGCCCTGTGCACCATAGCCTGGAACAAGGATATAGCTCTTTGGCATGATTTTACGTAATATCTTACCCATTTCAGGATAGGTAGCTCCAACAACTGCTCCCACATAGCTGTACTGCTCGCCCATATGTTCTTCGCCCCATTTGGCAACCTGCTCTCCTACCACCTCATAAAGTGGACGGTTTTCGGCATCTGCAAGTTTTCGATCCTGGAATTCTCCACTACTTGGATTGGAGGTTTTAACCAAAACAAAGATTCCCTTATTTTCTTCCTTGCATACTTTGATAAACGGCTTAACACCATCGGAACCAAGATATGGATTTACCGTGGCAAAATCCTCATCAAAACCATAGAACTGCCGGCTGCCAACCTGTACCTTACCAAGATGACCTACGGCATATGCTTCCGATGTGGAACCGATATCTCCACGCTTAATATCTCCGATAACAAGAAGTCCTTTCTCTTTGCAATACTGAACAGTTCTCTGAAATGCGACAAGACCGGGAATTCCAAATTGTTCATACATGGCAATCTGTGGTTTTACCGCCGGAACCAAATCATAAATTGCATCCACAATTGCTTTGTTATATTGCCAGATTGCCTCTGCTGCGCCTTCCAATGTTTCTCCGAATTCAGCAAATGCTTTCTTTTGTATCTGCTCCGGAATAAATTTCATCATCGGGTCAAGTCCTACTACAATCGGTGCCCCTGTCTGCTTGATTTTTTGAACCAGTTTGTTAATCATTGTTTTCTCCTCTTCCTATTGATATCCTTTTATATTCACATACATTGAGCAGGCAAATAATGCCTGCTCTTTTCATTTTTACTAATTTAATACCATTTCAAGGCTGTCTGCAAACTGCTTGATTCTGGAAGCATTCACATACTTCTTAGCTTCTCCGTTCTGCACTACCACCAGCGTCGGTGCCTGCATGACACCATACTTGGTTGCAAGTTCCATATTTTCCTCGGCATCAATCAGAATGTAATTAACATCCTTCAAATATTCTTTTGCCAGCTTGCAATTCGGACAAGTCTTTGTCGTAAACAGATAAATGATATTCTCAGGTGCCTCTACAGTAACGGTTGCCTTTTCCTTTTCATAATCAGAAAGTGTTACCATCGTAACCACCGGTCGTTTCAATGTGGAATGTGCAACATCATATTCCTTTCGGTTTGCGTATTCCTGAAGCTTTCCATCATTCCAGTTCTGCACCGGACGATAATATCCGGTAATACGGCTGTAAACCTCTGTTACTCTTCCACAATGTGGACAGTTTTTCTGTTCTCCTGCAAGATATCCATGCTCCTTGCAAATAGAATACGTCGGTGACAACGTATAATACGGTAACTTATAATTTTCAGCAATCGTACGGATTAAGTCTGCCGCCGCCTTCCAATCCGGAAGCTTTTCACCTAAGAACGCATGGAAAACAGTTCCCGATGTATAAAGTGTCTGCAGTTCATCCTGAATATCAAGTGCATCAAAAATATCTGTCGTATAATCTACCGGAAGATGTGAGGAATTTGTATAATATGGTGTATCTCCATATTTTCCTGCCGTCTTAATTGCCGGCCAGCGCTTCCGGTCATGCTTTGCAAGACGATAAGTTGTACTCTCTGCAGGGGTTGCCTCCAGATTGTACAAATCACCATACTGCTCCTGGTAATCTGAAAGGCGGTTACGCATATGGTTCAAAACCTCTTTGGTAAATTCCTGTGTCCGCTTATCGGTCATATCGGCACGTAACCAGTTTGCATTTAAACCGGCTTCGTTCATTCCAATCAATCCAATCGTGGAAAAATGATTTTCAAAGCTTCCCAAATATCTCTTTGTATATGGATATAAGCCTTCATTCAATAATTTGGTAATAACTTCCCTTTTCATCTTAAGAGAACGTGCCGCAATATCCATCATCTTATTTAACCGTTTGAAGAAATCATCCTTATTTGAAGAAAGATATGCAATTCTCGGCATGTTAATCGTTACTACACCGATAGAACCGGTACTTTCTCCTGAACCAAAGAATCCTCCGGTCTTTTTACGAAGTTCTCTTAAATCCAGACGAAGTCTGCAACACATGGAACGTACATCGCTTGGCTCCATATCGGAATTAATATAATTGGAAAAATACGGTGTTCCATATTTTGCAGTCATTTCAAATAACAGACGATTGTTTTCGGTATCAGACCAGTCAAAATCTTTTGTAATGGAATAAGTAGGAATCGGATACTGGAATCCTCTTCCGTTGGCATCCCCTTCAATCATGGTTTCGATGAATGCCTTGTTAATCATATCCATTTCTTTTTTACAGTCTTTATAGCAGAAATCCATTTCCTGGCCACCTACAATCGCAGGAAGCTCTGCCAAATCCGCCGGAACGGTCCAATCCAATGTAATGTTACTGAATGGTGCCTGCGTTCCCCAACGGCTTGGTGTATTTACACCGTAAATGAACGCCTCGATACATTTTTTCACTTCTTTATATGATAAATGGTCTACTTTTACAAAAGGTGCCAGATACGTATCAAAGGAAGAAAATGCCTGTGCACCTGCCCATTCATTCTGCATAATTCCAAGGAAATTTACCATCTGATTGCAAAGTACAGATAAATGTGCTGCCGGTGCAGAAGTAATTTTTCCTGTTATTCCGCCCAATCCTTCTGTAATAAGCTGCTTCAAAGACCAGCCTGCACAATATCCGGTAAGCATGGATAAATCATGAATATGAATATCCGCATTCCGATGTGCATCTGCAATTTCCTGGTCATAAATTTCAGACAACCAGTAATTTGCCGTAACTGCACCGGAATTGCTCAGAATCAGTCCTCCAACAGAATAGGTTACGGTAGAATTCTCCTTAACACGCCAGTCCTCAATTTTTACATAGCTGTTTACAACATCCTTATAATCAAGAATGGTAGACTTCATGTTACGCATTTTTTCACGCTGCTTACGATAAAGGATAAATGCCTTTGCTGCTTCTGCATAGCCTGCCTGCTCCAGCACCTTCTCTACGCTGTCCTGAATATCCTCTACATGGATACCATCTTCCTTTACCTTTCCCTGAAAATCTGCTGTTACCCGAAGTGCAAGCAAATCTACTACATCATTGTTATACTGCACATCTGTAGCATTGAATGCCTTCATAATTGCATCGCTGATTTTCGTCAGTGTGAAGTCTGCGACTTCGCCTTCTCTTTTGATTACCTGAAACACTACCGGTCCCCTCCTAAAATATTCTCCTAACGGATTTATAACCCGTTAGATAAAAGTTTACCATCCGCTTCATCAAAAGTCAATAAAAAGCACAAGATATTGTGTTTACATAACGTCATAAACATAAATCTTGTGCTTTTTAAACAATTTTTATTCTGTTTTTTTATGGATTCCTCACAAAAAGAAAAAATTACCGGCTTTTTAAAAATGTATATTCCCGTTGTGCCTCGGTATCATCCGGATAGGTTTTAAGGTATCCTTCCAGCAAAACTGCTGCCTTTTTATACTCGTGCAGATGTTCATACGCAACAATTTCATTCATTTTCAATGTCTGAAGCATTCCATTATTTTCAATTTTCATAGCGTCTTCAAATGCCTGTAATGCCCCCTGGTTATCGCCCGCATTAAGTTTACATAACCCCAACTGGTTCAGCACTTCCGCATTCGGCTGGTTACTTTCGAGATAAGTATTATATACGCTTATCGCATAATTGTTATCCCCTAATGTTTCATACGTTTTTCCAAGGAAAAGAACTGCTTCATATCCATTCTCATCTCTTGCCTTTTCCAGATATGTTCTGGCATTTTCATAATCTTCGAGATAAAAACTGATTCTTCCCTTTTCATAATTCGTCATTTTTTTACTTTCGTTTCCCATGGCAGTCTGCAGATATTCCTGACCGATTTCCTTATATCCATGCTCATTTAGGACACAGAAAATATCAATTATGCGGTCATAATCTGTTGCATCCAGTGCAACTGCTGCATCAAAATTTGCTTTTGCCTGCTCCACATCCCCCTTGGCTGTATAGGCAGCTCCCCGGAAATAAAGAGCATCCTTCTCATTTTTTTGCAGACTCAAAATAGCATCATACACCGCAATCGCCTGATCATAATCTCCCTGTTTAAAGTAGGCGGTTGCAAGATAATAATTCATATCATAATCCATATTTTCAATGACGCCATTGCTGCTGGATAATGCCTTTTCAAAAGCTTCAACTGCCTCACTGTACATGGTTTTTCCCATGTATGCAATTCCTTCTCCACGATACAAAAGTCTAGTATCCTCGCCGGCTTCCTTTGCCGCTTCAAAGCTGGTAAGTGCTGCATCATAGTCCAGAGCAGCGATTGCTTCCATTCCTGCATCAATATTTGTTGTATTCTTTGAACCACAGCCTACAACTGCCATCATCAATATTCCGGTCAGTACGCCTGCCGCAAGTGTTTTTCTCTTCATTTTCGTTTGTCCTTTCACATCATCAGGGACTTTCGCAGTCCTTTCGGATAGTGATTTTTTAATGTTCCGGCAGCTACTTTTCCCCATCCCAGACTATAGCCACAGACTGTAATCAGATACCAGCCGTTCTGTTTATCACTGGAAAAAGTATAACCCTGTATGTATTTTATCGCATCTTCCACCGACAAATCAATGGATTCTTTTACGTTCTCCGGTTTTAAAGAAAGTGCCAGTGCATGCGACGGCTCAAAGCGGTCTTTCTTTATCGTTCCCAGATGCAATCCCGGCCGCAAAACCTTAAGTCCCTTGAAATCCGGTGCGCTCTTTGGCAACAGATAAAGCTGTTCCCCAAAATTCAGTAACCGGTAGCCATCCATCTGTTCCATCCACGCTGGACAAATTACCTCTTGCTCAAATTTATTCCAAAAAGTTTCAATTTCACTCGCTTTTTCTTTTGTTTTGCTCTTTTCTCGTTTTACACGTAATTGCCGGTGGTCTTCCTCCTCTTTTGCCCTGACGGCAGTTCCTTTTCGTTGCAGCAATGCCACATAGTGGCCTTCTCCCCTGACTTTGTGCGGCCATAGACGAACTGTCCTTGCAATCTGCTCTGCCGGATTTGGAACCTGATACGGTTTCCCGGACTCCATTCCACCACTTCTTTTTATCTCCAGCAGTTCCATATCTTCATGTCTTTCTAACAGGCGGCTGATACTTCCTTCATTCTCTGCCGGTGCAAAGGTACATGTGGAATATACCAGTACACCCCCCGGCTGTAACATCTCATATGCGCACTCCAGAATTTCATCCTGCCTCTGCGCACACATTTCTACATTTTCCATACTCCACTGTGCCGCAGCTTCCTCATTCTTGCGAAACATTCCTTCACCGGAGCATGGCGCATCTACCAGAATTCTATGAAAATATCCCGGGAATCGTTTTGCCAGCACCTTCGGATCATGATTCACTACGATTGCATTTTTGATTCCCATACGCTCAATATTTTCTGAAAGAATCTTTACTCTTGCCGGATGGATTTCATTACATACAAGAAGTCCTTTTCCGTTCATTGCTGCTGCCATCTGTGTACTTTTACCACCCGGAGCTGCGCACAAATCCAGCACTCTTTCGGAAGAAAACTTATCCGCTTCCTCTTCCTGTCCACTCCAGCGTACCGATGCCTGACAACAAATGGAAGCCGGTGCCATTGCACTTGCTTCCTGGATATAATATACCCCCGCTTCATGAAAAGGATGTTTCCCCGGCTGAAGTTTTTCCGCATAATAGTATCCATTCTTTTCCCAGGGAACCTGTTCCTCAATAGGGGGATGCCCTTCAAAAAAAGGATTGTTCCGATACTGTTCCACCGTTCCCTTCAAAGTATTGATTCGCAGGGAATGATATTCTGCATTTTCATAACACTTCCGGAAATCCTCGTATTCCCCCTGAAGCATTTCTCTCATTCGATTTACAAACAGTTCCGGAAGCATAATTATTCCTCTTTTCCAAACGTAATTGTATCTTGCAATGATTGTTTCATTATAGCATACCCCTATTTGTTTGCCAATGAATATCCCTGTGGTAATCTGCTATCGCACTCTTTTTTCTTTATCTGCTCAGCCATATTCAAAACGCTCATTTGATATTCCGCCAACTCCTTTAATATCTTAAATCGTTCCTCTTTACCTCTTCCTTCCCGTAACATTTGTGCATTATGAGATTCGAGATTAGAAAGTATTGTTAATTCATTTATATTTGCAAAATCCCTGACATTGCTGCTCACAGCCAAATCAGGATTTGCTTCCCGCCACGCTTTTGCTGTAAATCCAAACAATGCAACATTTAATATATCCGCTTCTTCTGCATATACGAGCCACTGTAAGTTTTCTTTGTAATTCATTTGAGGTAGTAAATATTTTTTTACAGCATTCGTCTGTATCAGATAATTATCCTTGCTAAGAAAGCGCTTTGCATTCCATTCTATTTGTTTAAGACTATTTTCTTTCTCCATTAATCTTTGGAACTCTTTTATCAAATAGAGCTTAAATATCGGACTAATTGCTGATGCAAATTCAAATGCAATATCTTTGTGTGCATAAGTACCACCATACTTTCCTTTTTAAAGTGGTCGAATTCGACCACTTTAAAATTAGGATTATACATCAACTCCCACGTACCTAAAAATTCTAATGTACTTCTATTTCTCAACCAATTTTTTACAACATCCGCACTACGCGAATCTCCTGTTTTTGCTTTTGCTATATCCGTAATACAAATATATTCTTCCGAATCTTGTTTAGAAATTGCAATTTGCACATTTTGAACTTCAATTATTCTATTTTTTATTTCCATACTCCCTTCCATATAATAACTATGCTTGCGGTATACTTGCCGACACGCACAGTGCCCCCCAGCCCGCACGGTTATTGGGATAAAGACTCTCTCCACTTATCCGCTGTGCCCCCCGCCGGAGATATGCCTTTACTTTTTCGCCGTACAAAAAGACATCATTTTTTCTTACAATCCCCCATTCCATAAGTAATGCTGCTGCCCCCGATACAAACGGTGTTGCAAAGGACGTTCCGGAAACCATGACAGGAATATTTCCGGGCGATAAGGTAGCAATATTAACTCCGGGTGCCACAAGATCCGGTTTTCGTTCTGCCTGTGTTCCGCCCCTTCCGGAAAAGTCTGCATAAGCACCGGTAAAAACATCATAAGCACCCACGGTAATCACCTTGGCAGAGGTAGACGGAATTGTCAGCGTTTTTTCCGGCGTCGGGGAAAAAAACTGTGTTCCCGTACTTAACACGGTGTTGCTTGGAAGATATAAATCAAAATCTCCCTCCACAATCTTTATAGGTTCTAAAATCATTTCCCAGGAGCCTCGGTTTACATAACTATCAATCGGTATAAAATCTAGGTATACCTCCTGACGGACAGAATACGGAGATGGTGCCCCCTGATAAATCAGTAAATCAGTATTTTCCAATCGATACCTTGATGCTCCCATCTGATTTGCATTCAAACGTATCTCCTGCTCTCCGGGAGATCGGAGCCGTATCTGAAAATCATCCGTATATTCCTTCCATAACTGAACGCTAAAGGAAGACTGATATGCTCCCACATTTAACTCAATTTGTTTTGATCTTCCGCCCTGCTGCTCCAGATTTCCCGATACATGCCCGCCGGCGGCTCCTTCATTTCCACTGCCGACACATACCACCGTTCTTCCAATTTCCGTAATATTATCTAAAAACCGTTCTAACAAAGAAGTTCCATCATGGGCTCCATACGTATTTCCAAAGCTGAGATTAATGACAAGTGGCATCGATAATTGCAATGCTGTCCGTACAGCAAATGTCAGTCCTCTCATCAATCCCGTTGTCTTCGGAAAAGAATCTGGCAGTGGATTCCCAATCTTCACAACCAGAAGTTCTGCCTTGGGTGCGGCTCCCTGATATCGTCCATCTGCATAGCTTCCATTTCCCGCTGCGATTGTAGTAACTGCTGTACCATGGCCGGAAGCATCTACGCTTGGGACAACAGCTTCTGGCGTTCCTGACTGCAATGCTGCATCAATACGTTCTCCCGAAAATAACACGCCCGGTCCCAATCCCTCCGGTGGACTACTTGTACGCCACCGTTCTTCCTGTAATGAACTCGCCTGATATATGCGGTCTACCTCTTCCGGGGAAAGTGTCTGATCCCAGAGATACCGGATTCTCGTATTCCCATTTTTCCGTCGGAATTCCGGACTTTGATAGTCAATTCCAGAATCCAGAACTGCAATCAGGACACCCTCTCCTGTGAGGAAAGGTTCCCGTAACGTGACCTCCGGAATGCAGGATGCCCGTTTTCCTTCCAGCGTAGAAAAATATAATCGTTTGGGTTTTTCTACATATTCCACTTCCGGCAGCTCGGTAAACGACTCTATGAGTGCCTCCGGTAATGTTACAATTGCATATCCTGCAATCAGCTCTTCCACCTGAATCAACTCGCTATTCAGACGTTCCAGACTTCCATTATGCTTTACAATCAACTCCCATCGGTTTTCGTTCTCCAGAAATCCAACATCTAATTGCAACGATTTTGCTCTTTCCTGTGGCGTTGCTTCCAGCGATAAGTTAAACACATCTTCCAGTTTTTGATTTTCCACATTACACCATTTTAGTAAAAAGCTTTTTTTATCATATGCAAAAGTATCTATTGAATCCCCTCTTCAACTCGGCTATTATGAAAGTAAATAAAAATATTTTGATGTATACTCAAAGGGGAATTTATGAATACAAATCTGCCATCAAATGATATGCTTGCCGAAGAGAACCGAGCCACCGGTGATATCGACTACCCGGTTCACGTTTCTTTTCTGGAGCTTTCAAAACTATATATGAAACGAATCCGCTGGCAATGGCATTCCGAAATGGAAGTCATTATTATTAACCATGGTGATGCCATCTTCTATTCCGAAGACCAGAGTATCCGGCTCAAACCCGGTCAGGGTGTTTTGATTAACCAGAATGTTATGCATGCTGTACATTCCGTAGATGCCAAAGGAGGATGCAGTATTTATTCCTGCGTCTTTCATCCATCCTTCCTGTTTGGCTATGGCAATATGACTTTGACCGATAAATACCTTACCCCCATAGTAAGCGCACCCTCTTTGCGTACCATGGTTCTTGATGAATCAGACCCTTTGCTGCAAAAACTGCTTGAAAAAATCAACAATATCATCGCTACAAATCTGGTTCAGAAATTTGGTTATGAAATTACTACAAAAGCTTATCTGTGTGAATTTTGGTTATTATTATTGGAAAAGCTTGAAACGATTGATAAATCACAGAATCCGGAACCTGTTTTAAATATGGATGAGATTCGGACAAAAAGCATTATAAAATATGTAGAGGCACATTATACAGAAAAAGTCACTCTGGAGGATATGGCAAACCATCTTCACGTCAGCAAAAGTGAATGTTGCCGTTGTATTAAGCGTACTCTGAATATTACTCCCATTGAATACCTGATGAAGTATCGTATATTTATGGCTGCCAACATGATTCAGAGCAATAATCCGATTGCTGCTTCTTCTTCTGATCTGGCATTCAGTGTCGGCTTTAACAATGCAAGCTATTTCAACAAAGTCTTTCGCCAATACTTGAATTGCACGCCGAAAGAATATAAGAAGAAAGTAAAACATGAGCCTAATTTACGCCCCTTCGACAACCCAATCCTTTAAGACGATGTATTTTGCGCTGAGCCAATCTCTCTGCTTGCCATATCTGTCGTATGATATGTTTCCGCAATCAGAGTTTGAAGCTCAGCCATTTTCTTTAATTTCCTGTTTATCTTATCCAATTCTTCTACGGCATATTTTAATTGCACATTTACCATTGTTTTCCCCAGCAGATACCATGGCATTTCTCTTTGACAATTTTCTATCTGCTCAGCCATTTCCTGCAATTCTACGGAAATTGTTTCAAGTTCCTGTACTCCCTTTTTTAACTCCGGATATTGAATCTTTACAGAACCCACCTGGGAAATTCCTGCTATAAAACTTCCACCATTCAGACATTCCTCCAGAAAAGCTCTTCCCTCGGGCGTTTTTAATGTAATATCTGCAATGGCGGGAATTCCTCTTTTTATAAATGCCATAAAATCTTCAAAGGATGCCTGCTCACCATTGATTCCTTCTTTACTTCCATGCAGGGATTCTACAAATTGCATAATTACCATTGCTGCTCCGGCACGCTGCTCCACAGGAAGTGCCATTACTGCTGCCGACAGTTGCAATGTATAACGTCTGAGTACCCCTGCCTGTGTGACCTCACTGTTTTTTCTTCCCTGAAAACGGGTAATGTACGTTCCTGTCACATCATCATACGTTTTTGTAGCAAACATATATTTAATATCATGCGTTCCTGCAATATTTCTCCCGTCATTTTCTCCATCAATCGGTGTAGTAAGATACCTTGTCTGCTCCTCCGGAATGATTATGCAGCCAAATGCACTTGCAAAATCATTTTCTCCCGAAATTCCATAAAGTCTGGCAATTCTGTCTTCATATCCGTCTTTTCCATATTTTGTCCTCCATCTTTCAACTGCCTGTTCGGAAAAGCCCTGTCCGTCCACAGAATAACATTTGGAAATCACCTGGTCATATCTTGTTTCCATGGTTACAAATTGTGCCTTATTTCCTCCCTTGGAATGTCCGGTAACAATGACACGCATGGAACCATCCAGTTGTTCTTCCTCCACCACCTGTTCAAAATAATCGAGTGCCCGACGTTGCTGCGTGGTTACTTCTGTTGTCAGACCAAGCCCATTATCCGGCCATTCTCCATCGCCACTTCCCCGGTATGCAATAAACACCTTTCCTTCTGTTTCATCCACAAAGGTACACGCACAGGTTCCCGTATCATATCCCATCTGACTGCTCTGGTACTTTACAATCAGATTACCGACCTGCGGATTCTCGGCTGCCTGCTGTAATATCTGATACTCTCCAAAATACTTTCCCCCCTGCTGATACTCGGGTCTTTTCCCCATATCATCTATGATTTGGGAAACGGAATACTCCTGTTTTTCGTCTGCCACATAATTCATATACATATAGGTATCCAGCACCATACTGATTTCAGCTTCTGTAATTCGTTCCTGCAAATTTGCTCTCCTCTATACTGTCTGTTTCCTAAACAACCACGCCGGCATCCAGGCTGTTTCCCTGTTCGGTATTTCCACTTTCTGCCTTTTGATACTGTCCTGCCATTTCCTGCAAATCAGAGGCATGCTCCTGAATCATCCGGTACAGTTTGTCCATATCTCCCTGTAATCCCTGAAATTTTCCTGCATACGCTCCCGAAGCATCTCCCATCCAAAGTCCTTTTAATGACTGTACCAAAGTCATCATTTCTCCGGTCAGATTTCGAACCTGATTTCCTGTCATGGCAAATTCTCCTGACGATTGAATCAATTTTTCCGGTGTTACCTTTAAAATACCTTCCATTTTCTTTTCCTCCTGTTTTTATACTGTTTAATAATTTCTTGATGCGGCAAGCTCTGCATTTCTTGCTTCTGCTTCTTCGTAGCGTGCTGCAATTTCAAATAATGCCTGTACGTAGCGTCCAATCAGTTTATGAAAAACCTCCATCTGCTGACGGTCGTTTAAAAAGGCATGATGAAATGCATCTCTCGCCTGTCCTTCCCACATTCCACATAATGAATTTTCTTTTTCGGCAAGTTCTGTCGATTTTGTGTAAAATTGATAGTTCAAATCCTGTAAAGTTCCTGCCTTACTCCTTAACTCGTTTGCTGTAACCTGAAAAAATCCCATACATTTTCCTCCTAATAAATTCTTTTTACTGCGATTGTTTCATTTGCTTTTTCTGCAAAGTACATTAGTTTTGCCTGCTTCTCAATGATATCTGCAACATTGCGCAGGCTTTCTGCCATGGCGGTAATCTGCACACTCTGTTTCACCTCCTTCCCGATAAACGTATCGGCGCTCTGGCTTATCCAGATGTTCTTCGTCTGGCAAATCTGTTCCATCATTTGCTGTTCTCCCAGATTTTGCAGACCATCCGCCAGACCATTCATCCTTTCAACCAGCTGCTTCATTTTTTGAAACTGTATTTCAATTACCCCTGATACCATCCACGTTTTTCCTTTCTGCATAATCATACCAATCCGCTATTTGGGAAAGCTTTAAAATCTGTTTTTCCATTCTCTCAAACACCTGCTGTGCTTCCATACACTCCTGCTTTTGTCGTTGTAACAAAATATCCATTCCCTCCACAATCAACAAGGAGGATAATTGTTCCAGCTTATCGGATGAATCGCAGTATTGGCTTTTTATTTTTTGCAGCATTTCCCTGTAGCTTTGCTCCATCGCATATAGTTGCTCCGGTGTTACCTTCAACGTCTGTTCCATAAGTTCCTCCTAACAAGTTTCTATCATGGTAAGAATTTTCTGTTCCGCATCTGCCAGACAAACAGCCATTTCCCATACTGCACCTATATTTTGCTGCAATTTTTTCACAACTTTCATGCTTTCCTCCAGTTCCTTATGAAACCGTAACGTCCAGATAAAATTTGCCTGTCCCTTCCATTTTTGTTGTAAAATTTCAGTGTCTTCCGCCATAAGTGAAATATCATCCTTCATCTTCGTAATTTCCAACAGAAGCTCCTCTATCCGTACTTCCAGACTTTCCGTATGTAACTCGATTGTCCCATTCATATATAGCATTCTCCTTTTATATCAAAAGCAATGTTTCACCTGCCTGGACTCCCTGCTCCCGCAAAGTCTTTTCTCCGCTTAGCACCTGTTCCTGATTCATGGCATAAAGATATTTTTCGGCTTCATCCGATTTCATCCGTTTCTTCTGTGCAATGGTCTGCTCCATTTGTATGATTACTTCCTCTACCCGGGCATCTTCATCTACCTCAAAATCAAACGTTTCCCAAAGAGCCGGTATCTCCACTTCCACAAGCATCATGCTTTTCTTCCTCCTTTCCCCACAACGGAATCCTGATTTCCTTAGTACCGCTTCCTGCTCCGTTCTTATAAACGCCGTCCCCTGCTTTCTCCGGTACATTCATTTGAGCAAATGACAGGTCATCAAATTCCAGGACACGCTGCATTGCAACATTACCTCCCAGGTGTATGCCACACTGAAACTCTGCAAGTTTCTTAAAGAAAACACTCATCTGCAAATTCAAATCCTTTTGCGGATGATAGCTGCCAATGACAAAACAGGACGTCTGTTCCCAAATTTTCTTTTCCCAAAATCTGGTTCTCTCCATACCGTCTTGTCCACCGCCAGATAGGTAATCCGTAAACTTTTGAAGCTGTGGCACTACAACAATCCATGTACCCCTCTTATGCATGTTCATTCTCAAAATACCATCTGTTTCGGACTCACTGGTCACATATTGTACCCTTTCCCGCGTTCTGAAGTCCCAATGCTCTTTTGAAAAATCGATTAACAGAATCTCCTGCTTTCTTAAGCACAGAGAGGAAAGAATATTTTGAACAACATTCGTTTTTCCGGTTCGATATCCTCCGGATATCAGAAAAGCTCCTGTCCGTTCCAATGAAAAAGCTTCCACCTCACCCGTTTTCCGATTATAGGCAACTGGTATTTTCCGGGATATTTTTGTATCCTGTACCTGCTCCATGTCCTTCCATTCCGGTTCTAAAGGAATATGCCTGAAGTGCGGATACACTACAGTTCCATTCTGAATGCAAAACATTTGCTTTTTAAATAATGCCGTCTGGAATTCCAAAATCCGGTCCTCTATTTTGCATAATCCTCTTCCGGCAACACCGCTTTTCGGATATGGAAATCCATGATATTTTCGCATTACATCCCCATATTGGTACAGGTCACTCATTTCAAGTGCAATGGTCAACTTAACTTTTTGAAACAGCTTTGCCGGGAAATCACCTGTTCCGCTTCCCGTCATCACGAAAAACATTCCTATCCCAATCCCCTCGGAAACCATCCGCAAAAGTGCTTCTTCCTGTTCGTCCCGGAGCTTTTTCCTCAATCTGGAAAAATCATCTATACAGACCATCAGTATCGGCAATGTTTTTTTACCGCTTCTTTGATACTCCCTATAATTCTGTCCTGCCATTTGCCTCTTTCTTGTCTTTGCCAGCTGTACCAGCTGGCAAAAAAACACATCCACTCCCTCTGTATGCTCCAGATATCCGATACAATGTGGTGCATCCGCATATACATTCCTCTGCTCTTCCAACGAAATTAGCAGATAACTCATCTCCTGCGGGTTATAAAAGCGGACCATCTGCTCCAATAAGGTATGTAACAACGTACTTTTTCCGGTCGATGGTCCCCCACAGATTACCAGATGTCCCTGCTGTAACGGTGCATATGTGAATGCCTTACGGCATTGATTTTCCGGATCATCCGCAATTCCAATAAGAAGCGTATTTTCCCCTGTGTCTGCCTTACGATTGGAATAAAAATTTTCTATTTCTTCATAAAAAAGACTTTCCGGAAGTTCCTCCATCCATAAAGTTCCTGCCCTTTTGTAATGATATTTTTCTGTTATTTGATTAACATAATCTATAATTATGTCAATTAACTTTGTTTTATTATCCTCCTTATTCGAAACAGATGCGTAATATCGTTCCCCTGTTCTGGAAAGGAGCATTGCCGCATCCTGCTTCTTCTCCTGGGGATGATAGTTTCCCCCACAATAGCCGGTCTGAAAATATTGATATAGTTCATTATTTCCAATCTGCAGATAGCATTGTCCCGGCTTCGTTAAGAGCGAGGCATCCGGCTGATGAAGCATATCCATGCTATCCTGCCGGTCCTGTACCTTTAAGCACAGCCGGAACCTTGCATTGCTCCATATTTTGTCATCCACTGTTCCTGCCGGTTTCTGCGTCGCCAGTAAAAGATGCACGCCCAGACTTCTTCCTACCTGTGCAAGTGAAATCAGCTTTTGCATGAAATCGGGTTCTTCCCGCTTTAATTCTGCGAACTCATCTACTACAATTAACAAATGTGGTAATGGAAAAGATGCTTTTCCCTCTCGAAACAGATTTGTATAGGCATCGATATGGTTTACTTCAAATTGAGAAAAGATTTGTTGTCTTCGTCGGTTTTCACTGGAGATTGCAAGCATTGCCCTACGTATCTGGCTTCCGGATAGATTGGAAACCACGCCTGCACAGTGCGGAAGATTTTTTATGAAATTGCCGGTTCCTCCACCTTTATAATCAATCATAAAAAAGGTTACATCCTGTGGACTAAAACAGACTGCCAGAGAAAGCAGATACGTCTGCAACAATTCACTTTTTCCGGAGCCGGTAGTTCCTGCAATGAGTCCGTGCGGTCCATGAAACTTTTCATGAACATCCAAATATACTATATGATTTCCCATGGCTTTCCCAATAGGTACTTTTAATCGTTTTTCCGGTCTTGCCGTTTTCCATCGGTTCTCACTTTCAAGTTCTTCGATTCGGTGACAGCCAAACAACTCCAGAAAGTCAACTTTTTCAGGCAACTGTGTTGAGATTCTTTCTTTTGTGCAAAACAACTGCGATAGTCTTCTTGCAAATTTCTGCCCCTCGAATTCGTTACAATATGCGATTTCAAGTGGTGTTTTCACCCCCAGACCATGTTCATACAACAGCAGTTGCTTTGTTTCAAACAAATCCTGTATGCAGCAATCCCACTTTCCTTCCAGCATACTATGCTCTGTACGGATTCCGATAACGCTGACCGAATGTGAAATCCGCTCTTCGCAAAAATAATCCAGCAACATCTCCCCACGTAATAATTCCTCATTTAGCAAAAACACCACATAATATGGTTTTCCGTCCGATTCTGAAATTTCTTTTGTCAACGTCGGAAGAATTTCTGCCACTTCTTCCCGGTTTCCGGCTACAAATCGTGTACTTCCATCCACCGACCAGCAATGCGGCACCCATCTTATTCCTTCCGCAAATTGCTTCTGCCAGTCACACTCCTCTTCATAAAAGCAGGCAAGCTTCAACACGGTGTCCCGATAGCCTGCCGTTAGCTGAACCAAAATCTGAAACAGAATTTCGATACTGCGATTCTCCGGTACCTCTATTCCAAGGCAGTGTTTTTCCTGTAAATGGACTCCAATTGGCATATTATCCGCAATTTCATATCGTTCCTTTAATGCCATTGCCTCTCCGGTCAGATAATCCGGCAATATTTTCTTACTGTTTGCTGCAAGCTTTATTTCAAAAAGATTGGATATCTTCCCGGTTCCCAATCTTAGAAAAAGAAAATCTTCTCCGGAACACTGCCTGTTCCATCGCAGATATATCAGATTCCCATTCCCAAGCAGTTCTTCAATGGTGCCATACCTTTCATTGCAAATTCTTCTGTTTTGTTCCTGGAAATCTGCCAATTCCCTGTCCTGCCTTTGTAAATAATCCCGGTACTGTCTGCAACGCCCTCTGGCTTCCTTACGCTGCTCACACATTCCATAAATGTAATTGGCAATTCCCCAGACCAGTGTAAAAAAGGTACTGCAAATCCCGGTTACTATGGTCACATAATAAAAGTTCTTCCCTGTCCCCGCATTCATGGTACTGTTTAAATACGACATCAGCAGCATGGGAAACATCATGGTCAAAGACGGTCCAAGGCTCAGAAATGCAGGTGTTCCCCGATTCTTATGCAGTTCACGTGGCAAAAGAATTTCTACTTCTTCGGTTCTTAATTCCTCTGTTATTTCCGGCAAAAACTCAACTCTTTGTACCGGTTTTCGGCTAGATAATCGTCTGCCGGGTGAAAAGCTTTTCCCTGCAAGGCGCCCTCTTCCCATATGAAACATACAAATAATATAGGGATGTAAAAACAATAATTCTAAACCATAAAGCTGTATCCGGTCCCCCGTATGAAGTACCAAATCTCCCGTTTTCTTCTGTCCGTTTACATAACATCCATCTGCCATATTCTGCAATGTTACAATTCCGTCTTCCAATAGAACCATGATATGCTTTTGCTTCACATGCCTGTAAAATTCATAATATATGGTATTTCCATAATCACATCCAATCACCAGCCGGTTCTCGTCTTCCAGATTCACTCTACCGGTTCCCCCAAACGTGTTTTCAGCTTTTTGTAAATAGAGTGTCACAGGTTCGCCCAGCTCTCCCTCTACTTCAATCAATCTGTCCTGTACAAGTTCACTTCCTTTACCGTCATGCCAACGTTCATTTTTATAGAATAAAGTGACTTTCATATTCCCAGATTTCATCTGATACTGCCCAAATTCCATTGCCGTCACCTTGCGAAACGCTATTTGTTCCCCGGTAAATGCCATTAGAAAAAACTCCTGCCGCACCTCTTGTCTTTGCAAGCTTTTCCCTCCTATATTCTGATTTGCTTTGAAAAAATTGTTCTGAAAAAGAACTCTTCACACAGTTTTCACTGCTCTGAAAAATATGATTTTTGAAAGTGTTTATAAAATAACAGATTTAAGATTTTCTGTCAATGGTTTTTATGAATTTTTACTAATTATTTAATAAAAAACAGGCGCATTTCTGTTGAAATGTGCCCAAAACCATTCTTTTCCCTATTAGAAAATAGAATCATATAAATTACCGGTTGCATAATTATTGCTATAATTTCCTGTTCCGGTATAGGTATTTGCCTTAGTTGCTTCACGATTGGCTGCATAGTCAATCAAAGAAGCCTGTGCTGAAACACGATATGCATAAGACGGTGTATCGTGGAACAATGATTTAATCGTTGTTTCATCTGCATTAAGGAACGCTTCCTTATCCAGGGATAATGTCTTATCCTTATTTACTGTAATTCCGACCTTGCTAAGCATTCTGCTGTTTGCGTCCGTCATTACGGTAAGTGTTTTTACACGATTTGCAATGCTGTCGGATGCAACCTTTTCATTTCCCTGAATCAACTTGTTATAATCATTTACAAAGCTGTTTACTGCCTGGTAAATGTCTTCCTTTCCTTTTTCGAAAACATTATCCTTTTCTTTGCTGATAAGCTTATCTGCGGAACTCTTTAACGTATCTGCCGCAGATTCTACCGACTTCAGCGTTTCTGCGGAATCCTTAGAAGTCGCAATATTGCTCTTCTTGTTGTCTACAATCGAAGAAGCTGCTTTCTTTGTTGCGCCTTCTTTTGCATAGTAAGCCTTCATCAGTTTGCCATAGCTGCCGTTCTTTATGCTTGCGTAATCCGAAAGAAAATTCAAATTCGACACGCCGGTTTTGGACAAACTCTGAAAAAGTCCCGTATAATCTGTTTTCAATCCTCTGCCTAAATTAAGTTGTATTCCCATATGACCTCCCTGCCTTTCTACCTGCGGACATCCGTGTCCTAACAAGACGTTTTTCTCATTAAAAACGTCATATTTACTCAATCATATTTTAGCAAATTTCTGCCTGTTTTTCAAGCATCGCTGCCAATTTTTGACATGCTTCCTCATAATTTCTGAACCAGATGGTATGGAATCCAAGTTTCTGTGCCACCACAATATTTTCTTTCCGGTCATCCAAAAATACGCACTCCTGTGCATTCAGTCCGTATGTTTCTAAAAGCACACGATATATATCGGGGTCCGGCTTAATTTTCTTTACATAGGCAGAAACAATTTTCCCATCCACATAAGGCAAAAAGGTAAACTCATTTTTACTGTGAATCTCAAAATAACTCTCCGGATAATTGGAAAGCAGATAAATTCCTAAGCCTTTTTCTTTCAATGATTTTAGCCATCCTGCCGAATAGTCAAACGACCGGACAATGTGTGGCGTTCCTTTTTCAAAAAAACAACGTATTTCGTTTTCCAGTTCCGGATGATCCGCAATCATATATTCCTGTACTTCCTTTTCAGGAAGGAATCCGCGGTCCAGCTCCTGCCACCATTTATTAAAAACGCTTGCGACAAGCAGTGCGTCTACTTTTTCTTCCGGAATCCCAATTTTCCGCATCGTCTTTTGCGGTGTAAACTCCACCAATACATTTCCAATATCAAAAATCACATTTTTTATCATAAAATTGTACGCTCCCTATTTCAAAACCTTGTGTAATACCTTTTCTGCCAATGGAGTATACGGCTGATAACGAATTGGAAGGTCTATCCACGTTTTCTTATCCACAATGCTCTTTTTATGGGAAAACGTATCGAATCCGGCTTTTCCATGATAAGACCCCATTCCGCTTTCTCCAACCCCGCCAAATCCCATGTAAGGAGTTGCAAGATGGATAATCGTATCATTGATACAGCCACCACCAAAATTACAGCTTTGGAAGACTTTGTGGCTTACTTCTTTTCTGGATGTAAAAAGGTAAAGTGCCAGCGGATGAGGATGCCTGTTTATTTCTTTGATTGCATCATCCAATTTATCAAACGTAAGTATTGGAAGTACCGGTCCGAAAATTTCCTCTTTCATTACGGCATCCGACCAGGAAACATGATTCATTACCGTAGGCTCTATCTGCAACGATTCTTTCCGGCTCCTGCCACCGATTACTACTTTTTCCTGATTAATCAGTCCCTCTATACGCTCAAAATGTTTCCGGTTGATGATTTTTCCATAATCCGTATTCTCTAATGGTGCACAGCCGAACTGACGAACCACTTCCTCTCGGATGGCACGAATCAGCTTATCTTCTACCGACTTATGGCAGTATATATAATCGGGTGCGACACAGGTCTGCCCACAATTCAGATATTTTCCAAACACAATTCTTCTTGCCGCCAGTCGAATATTCGCGGATTTATCAACAATACACGGACTTTTTCCGCCAAGCTCGAGGGTAATCGGTGTAAGATGTTCTGCTGCTTTACGCATTACCTCATGTCCCACTGCCGGACTGCCCGTAAAAAAGATATAATCAAATTTCTGTTCCAGCAGGCACGCATTTTCTGCACGTCCGCCCAGCACAACAGCTACATATCGTTCTGGAAATACAGCCTGCAAAATTTCTGCCAGAACCTTACTCGTTTCCGGAGAATAAGCGCTCGGCTTCACCACAACGGTATTTCCGGCTGCAATCGCATCTACAAGCGGGTCTATCGTAAGCAGGAACGGATAATTCCATGGGCTCATTACCAGCACCGTACCATATGGACATCGTTGCACATAGCTTATCGCTGCAAACTGCGCCATCGGCGTCGGCACATATTTTTTCCGTGCAAACCGTTTCAGATTCCGGCACATATACGTCAATTCATTCAATGCCAGACCGACTTCACACATATAGCTTTCCATAAAGCTTTTTCCCAGGTCTTTTTTCAGTGCAATAAAAATATCTTCCTGCCGCTTTATGATTTCATCCTGCAAATGCTGTAACATTTGAATTCGAAAATCCAGATTCCAGGTATCACCTGTTTCAAAAAAACGCTTTTGCTTTTCAACAATTCCTGCAATTTCTACTGACGTCATTTTCACCCTTCCTTTCCGTATTCCATGTACCATACTCATTATTATATATTATCCCGCAAAAAATGAGAAGAGCCGACTCCGCCATAATTTTATCGATGGACTTTTTTATTTTCAGATTTAAGGATATCCTCGAATGGTTTACATAACAAAAGTGCAGGAATGTATTGATTCCTGCACTTTTATACATATCTTATCTATTTTTTGTTGGTTGCGAGAATTAACTCAACAAGATAGAGCGTAACATACTCATTTCTTAATTACCAGTGTTGCTTTTAAAACGATGTCTTCTCCATCTACGCCTACTTTCCATTCCACATCAACTTTTGAGCCATTTTCAACATTTGAATTCATTTTTCCAATCAGCCTAACATCATTCTCTGTTGCTATATTAAGAAAACCTTTCAGTCCAATTTTCACATTTTCTGCAGTGTTTTCTACTACTTCTTTATCTTTTGGATAAAATATAGCTAGATTATCGCTATCACTAACAAATTCAACTTCTTGTCCATTCTCTACAATAACCTTCTTATTGGTGTCATCATTGAAGATTACCATTTTAGGTTCATCTATAACCCCATTAAATGTTTCAATCCATTCCAAGCCAGGAAGTGTAGATTCCATATCAATTCCTTCATATACCACAGGTTCGGGCGTAGGTTCTGCTGTAGGTTCTTCTACTGCCGTTTCCACTTCTGCTACTTCTTCGGTTTCTGTAGTTTCTGTGGAATCTGCTTCTTTTACTGCTTCTACATTCGTTGTATCTTCCGCTGCAGACGTATTGGCTTCCTTACCAGAACCACAAGCGGTAAGCAAGGTTGCCATAAGCATAACCATAACTGTTAACAGAGCTAATGTGTTTTTGGAATAATTCCTTTTTGTCATTTTTTTGTCATTCATATTTTTATCCCCTCTTCTATAAAAATAAAAGTCAGCTTCCATACTGTTACTATGTATGAGAACTGACTGAATTATAACATGGCTCCACGCCATTTACAATATTTCAAAAAAAAAAATCGTCATAACATTTATACTCTATGAATTATATCATACTGTTTTTCATGTTTCCGCAGAAATAGACTTCTGTCGTTTCATAATAGGCTATTTTCTATATATAAATTTTTTCTAATTTTGTATCCTAAAAAAGGGAATTTTTTTTCGATATAGAAATTTATCTTTTGAAAATAGCACAAACTTTTCTATAAAGTAAAATATCAAGACAATATCTCCCAAAATTTCCCATCCCTTTGGATATTTTTACTTGCTATTTTTATATATAGAAAACGCACCTTTCATTTTGGGAGATTCTCTTCTTCTTTTTTCCCCATATAGAAAATTCGAATGCCACTTTCAAAGCGTTTTGGATATTCTACCCTTTCTTTTTTGCATATAGAAAATTCCCCCATCTTCTTCACTTCATTTTGGATATTTTCTTCTTGCTTTTTCACATATAGAAAATCCACTTGCCTAATGGGTATATTACAGCATATTTTTCATTTATACCCTCACAAGCGCTTCTCAATGGGTATATTTCAAGCATTTTTTCTCCCTATACCCACTAGCAGCACCGTCACAAGGGTGTTTTCCAAAACATTTCCTCCCTATACCCACAGCATCGCCATCCCAAGGGTATTTTTCAAGATATCTTCTTCCTATACCCACAACGCCGCCGTCCCAAGGGTGTTTTTCAAAATATTCCCTCTCCATACCCACAGCAACATACGAACATCATAAGAACAGCATACGAACATCAAAAGAATATCACAAAGCTCCGGAAACTATCATAAAACAGAAGCAATCAAAAGACAGGAACCATAAGGAAATAGACACCATCAAGAAACACAAACCATCAGCACCTCCCCCACAGGAGACACTTTCAGGCACGCAAAAACCCCAGAGAACCTTCCGTTCTCTGGGGTTTTATTTGATTCATGCAGGAGAAGGGACTTGAACCCTCATGATATTGCTATCACACGGACCTGAACCGTGCGCGTCTGCCAATTCCGCCACTCCTGCGAACAAAATCCATTCTAACGAATTTTGCTCTTATTGTCAACTCTTTTTGTTTTTTCGGCTACAGATTTTGCACTCTCAGCCATTTTCTTTTTCCCCATGGCAAATTTTTGCTGAAGTTCCTCCCACTTTTCATTAAATTCTTCGTGGAACTTCTCGCCGGCAATATCATATAAAGTGTGCAGGATGGAATGAACTGCCTTGCGCGTATCCTCATCCAAATCCTTTAATGCCTCGTAGCTTCTTGTAATGCTGCCCTTTAAATCTCCGCCAAACTGGAAGACGTCGGCAGCACCGGATGCACTGATGACTTCATACAAGGTATCAACAAACGTATGAAGCTGCTCCTGGCTCAAAGAAAGTATCCACTCATTCAATGCTTCATCCTGAAGCTTTTTAATTGCGGAGCGGTCCTGCAAGCGTACAAAATGGTCTTCTTCAATCCGCCAGTTGTAAGAATTGTGCTGCATCGCACCAATGCTCTGACTTTCTATAATCTCACAGTTCTGGCAGGTTTCCATGATTACACCGACAATGGAAGATTTGGGAATAAATTTTACCATCTTGTCTGCAACTGCCTGATAATTGCATTTTGCAAAGATTTCCGGACGGAAGCCCGGACCATCATGATTATAAACATAAATGATTTTGTCACTGATTTTCTGGCTGCAATTCATGGCTGCATAAGAAGCCAGATTGCCTCCTTTGGAATGTCCGCCGACATATAATCCGCCGGCAATATGAGCAGCCACCTGGTTCAGATATTGTACTGCAAGCTCCTGGCTATGCGTAGGCTCCGAAAGTGCCAGATTCAAATCTTCCTTCCAGCCGACAATAGTCGCATCAGTTCCACGGTATGCGACATATACAATCTGCTCATCCAATAAAAACGTCATTGCCGAAAACTGGGTTTCCGTTTCTTCGCTGATAATATTTACATGATAATTCAGCTTCATACTGCCAAAACGTTTGGAGTCAGCTACGGCACGGAACAAGGTTTCATTCTCCTGCTTATACCAGTATCCTTCCAACAGTTCCGGAATACGATCCTGCTTTAAAATTTTCTGAATTGTCACTGCCCGCTTGTTGTCCTGGATTCCCGGTACAAACGGAGCAAAATTCATGTAGGATAGCTGGCAAAGCACCAAAGAATCGACTTCGTTAAACGGCTTTTCTGCTAAAGTATTCGTTCCATATGTTTTCACGTATTCAATAATGTTTTCCATCGTTATCCTCCTTTATGATATGTTCTACTTATAGTTTACCATCATAATACCACAAGAGCAACTCCACGACACGGCTGTAGCTGTCCAGTCCATCCTCCACGCCATTCAGATTCAATGTTGTTTCCAGAAAGTCATAGGACGCCTGCTGCACCATATCCGTATCAAACGGCGATACGTTTTCTACCTGCGCCCAGGCTTCTTTTGTCAGGAAAACATCATCCTTTTTTACCTGGGTGGAAATTGCAGGATGTTTCCAATACTCTTCTTCTCCAACCGACTTATAAAAGTCATGATCCAGATATGCGATTACACTAAGATATGCACTGTACTGAAAAAGTGGTTCCCCGGAATCCACACATGCCAGATAACCGATAAAATTTGCTTCATCCTCACGGATAAATCCCTTCAAATGAGACAGTTCGTGGCATATCGTTGCCGGTTTATTTGTCACATAAATCAAATCATTGTAATTGGCTTCCATTGAAAATGGAAAATAATATCCCATAATATATTGCTGGCTAAAAAATTCCGAAGCAAAAAACTTTTTCGGTTTCGGATAATATCCGCCCAGATTCGGAAACTGCTCCCCCAGCCGGCTCATTTCCTGCCTTGCTGTCTGTTCCAAATCAACCTCTGTGATGATATATCCCTGCTCATCCCTCTCCATCTGTTCACTCAGTTCATTCGCTCGTTCCACTACATAATCCCGCAATGTGGCAAGTTCTTCTTTTCCATAGGATACTTCTTTGCCGGAATGGTCTGCCATCGAAAAACGCTCGGTGACGGTCGGAACCTGATAAAGCATGAAGCAGTTTAATGTCATAATTACACATACGATTCCAAACGTCCACCAGAGAAACATGGTATATTTTTTATAGCAATCATATTTACATAATTCTATATTATGTTTACTTATTTTAATAATAAAAACAACCAATCCCCATAGTATCCAGATAAAAAGAAGGAACACTGCAAGATACAACATCCATTCCCCAACAGAAAACGGAATGGCTCCCGTCACTCTTCCGTAAGTTTCCACCCAGATTGGAAATATATGGTTTACATAACTTTCTGTAAGTTGCGGAAAAATCCGTGCGATTACATTAAGTGCTATCGATAGGAATAAAAACAACAGGGGAATCTGTTTTTTTGACATAAGATTGTTATTCTCCTCATAACTTACACTATACCAACCTTTGATATGGATACCTCTATGAATCTGACTCTTTCCCTGATTCAAAAATTAAATGAATTTCTCTGGAGCGGACCGCTCCTGCTTCTTCTCTCCGGTACACATATTTATTTTACACTGTTACTTCGTTTCCCTCAACGGAACATTGGAAAAGCCATCCGTCTTTCGCTCCATCCGGGACAAAATGATTCCAAAAATTTCTCCATGTTTGCCACACTCTCAACCACGCTTGCCGCCACGCTCGGAACCGGCAACATTGTGGGAGTTTCTACTGCCATCGCATTGGGTGGTCCCGGGGCTATCTTCTGGTGCTGGCTGACCGGCGTCCTCGGCATGGCAACCTCCTATGCAGAATGCTTTCTCAGTGTCCGATTCCGCCATCGGGATTCCCAGGGTATCTATCATGGTGGACCCATGTATATTTGGGAGAATGGTTTACATAACAAATCTATTGGGAAAATCTATGCCTTTTTAACATTTCTGGCAGCCCTTTTTGTCGGCTGCTTTACACAGGCAAATTCCATTACCCAGACAAATGAACTGACCTTTCATTTATCTCCCTATTTTACCGGACTTCTGACCGTGATTCTGATTGCATTTGTCATTCTGAAAGGAAACCGTTCCATTGCAAACGCATGTATGAAAATTGTACCACTTTTAGCCATACTTTATACGGTTGCGTGTTTCTATCTGCTTGCGCTCAATCACACTGCGATTGTTCCTGCCATCCGCCTGATTCTGACTCATGCACTGGCTCCCAGGGCTGCTGTTTCCGGTGCCGTAGGTTCGTCCCTGATGCTTACCGCGCGTTTTGGTATTGCCCGGGGACTATTTACCAATGAAGCCGGTATCGGTACGGCTGCCATCACCGCAGCTGCCACGGAAGAAACAAATCCCATCCGTCAGGCATACGTTTCTATGACTGCCGTTTTCTGGGATACGGTGGTGATGTGTCTTCTGAGCGGTCTTGTGATTGTTACAAATATGATTCTCCATCCGGCTTCTGTTAAAAATGTTGCAGACGGAAGCCTCGTGGATGCTGCCTTTTCCTATCTTCCGTTTGGCGGAAACACCTTTTTATCCTTATGCCTGACGGCTTTTGCCGTCACCACCCTGATTGGCTGGTCCTATATGGGACAGCAGGCGTATCGGTATCTGTCTGAAAGTTCAAATGACCTGCCCTATAAGCTCATCTATCTGGCGATGATTTTTATTGGTGCCATCCTGCCTCTTTCCTTTGTGTGGGAATGTGCCGATCTCATCAATGCCTTTATGGTAATTCCAAGTGTCAGTGCTTTATTTTTACTGCAAAAGTATCTTCGACATTAAACAGAGTACCACCAGAAACAGAACATTATATATGGTAAAAACTTTTATGTATCTGCCACATTTTGCGCCACTGACAGATGCATAAAACTGGTAAGAAATCAGGCTTGCAAGTGATGCTATCAGCGTTCCGAGTCCACCCACATTGACACCCCAGAGCATCTGCCCATATTCGGATGTAAATCCCGATAATAACATGGTTGCCGGAACATTACTGATAATTTGTGAACAGATAACGGATAATGAAAACACTCTGCCCTGAATCAGTTTCCGGACAAATTCACTGACTGCTTCGATATTCTGCATGTTTCCGACAAAGATGAAAAAGCCGGCAAACGTTCCCAAAAGGAAGTAATCCACCCTGGCAAAAAGTGACCGAAAGAAAATCACCCCTATAACGACTACCATCAGTAAGCTCACCTGATAATGCAGAATTCGCAGAACCGTTCCCATACAAATCAGAAATAATATCCCTAAAATCAAAAGCTTTGATTGATGAAACGAAGATTTCAGGCTCTCCGTCGGAACAGGAAGTACCGGTTCGTTTCGTGTAGTTCTTCCCCGCAGACATATTACAATAAGAAGCAGTACCAGCGATACTATTGTCAGCGGAAGCATATGACCTACAAATGCTCCAAATCCCATTCCCGTAACGGAATACAGATACAGATTCTGCGGGTTCCCCACCGGGGTCAGCATGCTTCCAAGATTTGCTGCTATTGTCTGCAGCACAATCAGCGGAATCAGATGCTTCTCCTTCTTTATTTCTGTTAAAAGTTCGATTCCAAACGGAACAAACGTAATCAGTGCAACATCATTCGTAATCAGCATGCTGCAAAAGAAACACAAAAGCACCAGAATCAGCTCCAGCTGCATATAGTTCTTCGCATAGCAGGCAAGCCGTCCTCCCAGATATTGAAAAACGCCTTCTTCCCGAAAGCCTGCCACTAAAAACATCAGACAGAACAACAGCGCCAATACCCGGAAGTCCAGATAGTTCCAATAGTTTCCAGACGGTTTTACAAAGAAAGCCGAAATCACTGCCAAAGAAACTGCCGAAACAAACACGACCTGTTTTTTGAAAAAGTTCTTCCATTTATCTATTCTGTTTTTCATATCGCAGCTCAGCCCCCAAATCCCCTTGAAGTATCTATTTCACAGGTATTTACCAGTTCATGCACCGCATTTTCATAATCTACAACACGTTGCGATTTTCGTATTTTTTTCAGACATCTGTCACTTTCCGTAAAAAGATACTGCCAATAATTCCACAGTTCCTTCATTTTAAATAGTACCGTCTTATCTCCCCACTGTTGATTTACATAACTATTAGTTATGTTGCTTTCAAAAGTAAGAAATTCTTCTTTGGAAATACTTGCGCCATCCATAATTTCACGAAGCAAGGACGGGTTTACAAGCAGTCCTCTTCCCAGCATCAGATGATTTACTCCGGGAATTTTCTGCAACAGACTCTGATAATCCTCTTTTGTAAAAATATCGCCATTATAACACAGAGAATGTTTACAGATTTTCATGGCTTCCTGCATATCTTCCAGACATGGAGTATTCTTGTACAAGTCTGTTCCAACTCTTGGATGAAGAATAACTTCCGAGAGTGGATAATCATTATAGAGTTCCAGAATTTCAGGAAGCTCTTCATGACTGTTCATTCCACTCCTCGTTTTTACCGAAATCCGGCAGGGCGAATTTGTTTTTATTTTCCAATCAAAAATGGTGTCCAGATAGGTTTGTAGCAGTTCCCTGTCCAAAAGCAGACCTGCTCCTTTCTTCTTGGAAACCACCGTTCCATAAGGACATCCCACATTCAGGTTAATTTCCGTATATCCCATTTCCTGCAGCTTTTCAAAATAAGGAATTGCATATTCTCCGCGGTTCCCCAATAGTTGTGGAACTACCTGCATCCCCTGATTATTCTCCGGTGCAATGTCCTTCTTTTCCTTCGATTTCGAAATGCCCTCCTGCGTAATGGCAAGAAATGGCGTAAAATACTTCGCAATTCCACAGTCAAATTGTCTGTGAAATTCATTTCGAAACAGATATCCGGTAATTCCTTCCATCGGTGCAAAATAAAAGTCCATCTATTCTCCTTTATATCAGGAAAAGGGCTCGCCGAAGCTGCCCTTTCCAAATCATTCTTATTATCACACTTTAATCTTCTTTTGGTAAGTCAAGTTTAATATGAACATCACGCAACTGCTTTTCATCTACGGCAGAAGGTGCTCCCATCATCACATCCTGTGCGGTCTTATTCATCGGGAATGGAATAATTTCACGAATGCTTTCCTCACCTGCAAGCAGCATGACCATACGGTCTACACCAGGTGCAATACCGGCATGTGGGGGTGCTCCATAACAGAATGCATTGTACATTGCCGGGAATTTTGCTTTCACATCATCTTCTCCCAGACCAACAATTTCAAATGCCTTTACCATAATTTCAGGATCATGGTTACGAACAGCACCGGAAGAGAGCTCTACACCATTACATACTAGATCATACTGATATGCATTAATGGAAAGCGGGTCCTCCTTACACAATGCGTCCATACCACCCTGTGGCATAGAGAATGGATTATGACAGAATTCCAATTCTCCAGACTCTTCTCCGATTTCATACATTGGGAAATCTACAATCCAGCAGAATTCATAGCATTCCTGCTTCATATGTGCTTCGCAGTTCATACCAAGGAACTTACGCAGAACACCGGCGGTCTTCAGTGCATCACCCTTTTTGCCTGCGGTAAGTCCGACAAAATCACCATTCTTAAGTCCAAGTGTACGAATGACATCTTCTTTTCTCTCCTGAAGGAATTTTGCAATTCCACCAACGAGTTCGCCGTTTTCATCCAGCTTGAACCAATATGCTTTCTGTCCGCTCTGTACTTCTACATCAGCACAGATTTTATCAATAACTTTACGGGTTGCGGTAAACTGATCTACCACAATCGCTTCTACGGTCTGTCCGTCAAAAGGTCCGAATCCGCAGTCGGAAAGACAGGCGGTTGCATCCTGCAATGTCAGGTCAATTCTCAAATCCGGTTTATCGGAACCATACTTTTCCAGTGCATCTTTATAGGAAATTCTTGCAAAAGGTGCCTTGGATGCGGTTTTATAAATACCGTATTTTGCAAATACCGGTGGCAATACATCTTCGATAATCTCAAATACATCTTCCTGGGACGCAAATGCCATTTCCATATCGAGCTGATAGAACTCACCCGGAGAACGGTCTGCACGTGCATCCTCATCACGGAAACAAGGTGCAATCTGGAAATAACGGTCAAATCCGGAAGTCATCAAAAGCTGTTTAAACTGCTGTGGTGCCTGTGGAAGTGCATAAAACTTACCCGGATGATTTCTGGATGGTACAAGATAATCTCTTGCTCCTTCCGGAGAAGAACAGGTAAGAATCGGTGTTGTAATCTCCAGGAAATCATGCTCGGTCATTCTCTGACGAAGCTCTGCAACAATTTTACTACGCATTACGATTTTTTCTTTTACTGCCGGATTACGCAAATCCAGATAACGATATTTTAATCTGGTTGCTTCATCTGCTTCTTTGCTTCGATTTACTTCGAATGGAAGTTCATTATAAATACATTTTCCAAGTACCGTAATCTCCTCCGGTACTACTTCAATCTCTCCGGTAGGAAGATTTGCATTTTTGCTGGAACGTTCTCTTACGGTTCCGGTAATGGACAGTGTGGATTCGTTGTTGATTCCACTCAGTTTTTCCATCATTTCTTCGGTTTCCACAACAACCTGTGTCACTCCGTAAAAATCACGGAGAATCAGAAATCCCAGATTTTTGCTGACCTTTCTCATATTGTCATACCAGCCCACGATTGTGACTTTGCTGCCAACGTCACTAAGGCGAAGCTGATTACATGTGTGTGTTCTTGACTGTACCATAATTGACCTCATTTCTTTACGTACTTGTATCTCTTGCATGGTTTTTTATCACAAAAAAATACCGTAACTATTATACGGTATTTTTTGAAGCAATTCAATATTTTCCCTCAATTTCCTTGCTGGAATCTGCCCGTTCCTCAAATTCCTTTCTCGTATTACGGAAGCATTCCAACAATTTGGGTGAAAACATTCCACACTCGCCCACGATAATCATCTGAAATGCCTGTTCCTTTGTATAAGCTTCCTTGTATACACGCTCATTAACAAGTGCATCATAGACATCTGCCAGTGATACCAGCTGTGCCGAAAGAGGAATATCATCTCCGACAAGTCCATCCGGGTAACCGTTTCCATCATAACGTTCATGATGATTCCGGCAAATATCATATGCCGTCTTTGTAAAGTCCTCATCCCAGACGTCCTTAATCTGCTCCAGAATTTCTGCTCCGCGCAAGGTGTGGGATTTCATATATTCATACTCTTCGGATGTGAGTTTCCCGGGTTTTAGCAATACGCTTTCCGGAATTGCAATCTTACCGATATCGTGAAGTGCACTCGCCGAAACAATCGTATTTACGGTTTTTTCATCCAGACGATACTCGGGATAATCCTTCATCATCCGTCTTGCCAGAATTTCCGTATAATGCTTTACACTTCTGATATGTTCCCCATTTTCAAGATTACGGTATTCTACTACGGTTCCAAGAATATCAATTACACTGGACGTATTCTTTTGAATTTCCCCCGCCTGCATAGTCAGCAGCTTATACTGTTTATTCATGACTTCCGACTGATGCTGGATTTTTTCTTCCAATTCTGCTCTGCCAAGCCGTAACTGGATGATGTTCTGAATCCTTGTCAGCATAACATAATTGTCGAATGGTTTCCGGATAAACTCTGAAACGCCAAGCTGGTAACATTTTTTCTCAAGGCGAATGGAATCCTCATCACTCAGTGCTGCGACCGGAATCCTGGAAAACCAGTCCTGTTGTGCCATTTTTTCAAGAATTTCCGTTCCATCCAGATTTGCCATTGTCACATTTAGCAGGATTGCCGCAATTTCATCTTTTACCTGTTCCACCATGGAAATTGCGCTTTCCCCGCTGTCTGCTTCCATTATTTCGTAATCATTTTCCAAAATCTCTGCAAGAATTTCACGATTGGATTTCTTTTCATCTACTAATAAAATCGTATTACGCATATCCGGCCATCCTTTCTGCTACTAGTAAGCCTTGTTTGCATACAATGCAATTTTGCCGTCCGTAATACGGACTGTTACATTCTTTACATATTGGGATTTCCATTTTCTTCCGTTAATATCAAGCAATACGCCATCAAACAGATCGCCGTTAACCACCATTTTGGAGTTTGCTGTATAAGAAATCCGCTCTTCGATAGCGTTCTTTTGCACTAAAAGGTCCTCAATAAACTTGTTCTTGGTATAAATGGCATTCTCAATTTTGAGATACATTTCCAGATTATTTCGGACTTCCGGTGGATACTTAAACTGCATGTCCTTTTTGGCATTGTCAAGAATGACAAGCTCCATCCGGTGTTCACGGATTTTATCTTCCACCGCACGCAATTCCCCACACATTTTCTCGGTAACACCAAGGTTAATCTTTGTCAGACGTCCTGCGCGGTTTCCGGCATTCTGTACTTCAATGGATTTTACTGCCGTAACTTCTCCGCCTACTACCGATCCGTTTTTACCACAGATGGTAATCATTCCATCCGCATAAACTTCACAGTTCATACAGTAATTCGCCTGAATATTATTTCCTGCAATAATCTTTACTGCTTCAAAGAATTTTCCTTCGATATTTTTTCCTGCTTTTAAGAGTCCGCTTCCGGAAGCATTTACTCCTTTTCGCAGCATAATATTTCCACCGGCTTCAATAACCGCAGACTCTACAAAACCATCCACCACCACATCTTCACCGGCTATAATTTCGACTCCGTTTCCTACGTTTCCACGGATATAAACATTACCGTCAAAACGGATATTTCCTGTTGAAAGAGAAACATCCTTGAATTCTACCATCTTGGAAATTTCAATCCGGTTGGAATCTGTCAGTTCAATTCGTCCATCCATGCTGGATATATAAGTCTTCTGATCGGGCATAATGATAAATCCTTTGCCACGAAGACGAATCTGCTCTCTTCCTCTTTTTGCAGGAAGTCGTTTTCCCTCTACCGAATATCCGACTTCACCGGCACCGGCAGAATGATAATATGCAATTTTCTGATTTCGTTTTACCTGTTCAAACCAGTCTACGTTCTGATAATCCACAGAACCGTCCGCCTGCACCTTTGGACTATGGTCGATTTGGGTGCGGAAGAAAAATTCATAAAATCCATCTTCTCCCTGAACCGCCGGTTTTCCTCTTGCAATCAGAATCGGTTCATCAATATCTCTCTTTGCTACCAGGCGGTCAACCTCCCGCTGGTCAATTCCATAGACAATCCCCTCGTAGCGTAAATCACGCAGCACATCTTTTCTGGTAAGCTCTACGGTTGTATCGACAACACGCACATACGCTTCCATACCATCTGCACTGATGGTAATCAGCATACCATCCCTGCACTGCGCAAGCTCGTCCTTGTCCTCGCTGTTTTCCTGCTGTTCCGGGAATATGACGTGTTCACTGCCAAGCTCCATCAGTCTGGTACGTCGCTTTTTCATTTCTGTAGCAGTGTACATTAAGGAATTGTATTCACTTACATCAAGACCACTTTCCAATCCAAGCCGGATTTGCTGCATCTGTTTCCAGCTATACCATTTATTCGTATACTGGCTGACATCCACCTGTGATAACAATCCCCGACGGATTTCACGCATCTGACGCCAATCATACTCTTCTTTTGCATAAATCGAAACATCCAGCTTTTCTTTCAGACCTTCCCGAATCTGTTGCAGGGAAACTCCTCGAAATTCCTTTTTCAGATACTGGTGAATATCAAGTCCGTCCTCCAACGCCTGACGAATTTCTGCCAGCTGTTCCTGATCATATCCTTCGTTCACATATACGCGGATATCCACCTGCGAAATCATGGACTTCCGGAGCTGTCGAATTACACCTGCATCCAAATCGATATATTTTGATAAATCTACGCCGCGTTCCAATCCTTTACGAATCTGACGCATTTTATCATAGGGAATATCCGGTGACGCATATTTTTTTACATCAATAAAAGAACGCAGACCTTCCCGGATTTCTTCGAGCTGAAACCAGTCGTACTCCGGTATTGCATACTCCTTGATAGGGAGATTATCCATAAGTGCTTTACGAATCTGACGCATCTGAATTGCCAGAAAACAGGTTTTGGCATAAATAGAAACATCCAGACCTGCATCCAGCCCCTGCTCAATCTCATTAATCTGGTCCGATGTGAACCCTCTGTTCAGATAATTCAGACGTTCTTTTATGGTCATCGATTATCCCCCTGTTGCTTGTGTGCGATTTCTACTGTCCGTTATAATTTGCTTTTACATAATCCCGAATGTCCAGATTATCCTCCGGCATACGGCATCCAAGTATATACTCTCCGTCATTTTCACTGACACGAATTACATAGCCTTTTAAAGTCACTCCATCAAGAAGCGGAAAATCCTGCATCTTCATTGTAATATTCTGACCTTTGGCCTCACCAAGTTCTTTTGCACTCGTTACAATTGCAAAACCATTGGCTGATAAATTTACCATCTTAGCCGGATATACGGCTGTACGGGAATATATTTTCACTTCACATGTGTTTTCAAGCGGCATACGTGGATACTTACGACGATTATGTACCATAGGATTGCCGGATACCACTGCTTTGTATCTTCCATCCTTCGCCATAGTTACTTCCGCATTCTCCCAGCGGTATAACATATTATCTACAACGATAAGTAAATGATACTTCTCTTTGGCATTTAACACCAATGCTTCTCCTGCATGATTCATCTTTCCGGTCATGATATAATTGTGAGAGATTTCTAATATTTCTGCTTTATATTCCTTCTGCGGATTGCTGTCAGAGGTTATCGTTGCCCACATTCCGACTTTGATATCACCAATCGACATAAAACCGCCACCACCAAGTTCTTCGACGAGCTTGCCAACAGTTTCTTCGATTTTGGTAACACTGTTCATCGTCTCTTCATATTTGCTTCTCATGACACGGGTATTTCTGTCTGCGCCATGAACACTCTGTGTCATTAAATCCATAACATCACAAATCTGTTTCATGTTGTCAACCATGCCACGGTTGGATTCTTCTACTTCGTTCATGGATTCCTTGATTACCTGTATATTGCTGCCAAGCTGGGTAGAATCTTCTGCAATACTGGAAACGCTGGAGTTAACATGTGTAACCTTATCCAGGGTTGTATGAATCAGATTCAGCGTCTGTGTAATGGAATCCGTCATTTTTGCTGATGTTTCTTCCAAATGCTCCAATGCCGTCCAGATACGGTTCGAAGAACTCTGCGTTCCAAGACTCAGCTCACGGATTTCATTTGCAACAACGGCAAAACCTTTTCCGGCATCCCCGGCTCTTGCTGCTTCAATGGATGCATTTAATGCCAGCAGGTTTGTTTTGCTGTTAATTCCTTCAATGGTTCCAATTTCACTTTTGGCACGTTCAAATTCTTCCTTAAACTCGGTAAGAATTCCTTCCAGTTCGTTCGCAAGACCTGCCATCGTATTTGTAGATTCCACAACACCGGTCAGTTCCTGAGAACTGGTTTGTGCATGTACCATGGACTCATTCGTCAATTCTACCATTTTTTCAACCAGGTCCGCTACGTTTGCTCCCTGGGTACTAATCTTCTGGGTCATATCAAGGGACGACTGGGTCTTTTCCTGTAATACTGTATTGTTCTCTGCCAGCGTGCACATGCTTTCAACTACCACATCCGCGCTTGTCTTATTTTCATCCGCAAGTTCTCTTACAACCGTTACGCCATCTACGACTGATGTACTTGCGGTCTTTACAGTTTCAATCGTATGTACCACTCTCTTCAGACTGTCCTCTGCTTCCTTCAGCATTGCACCATCAGTAAAGTTTAAATGGTTGATGGATAAAATATATCCTACATAGCACATAAATATACAGGCTACCTGTATTTCATATGCCGTAATATCCGAAGCTGCATTCATTCCCATCACAATATTCTTAACAATCGAAGCAATCATTGCAATCATTGTAAAAATACCATAACGCAACATATAATTTCTGTCCTTGAACAGAATCAGCATGCTGGTAAGTGGAAGAATGTATACAAATGCCAGGGTAGAATTCGTAGTAAACAATACAAACACATACAAAATTCCATAACCGATTGCTACTGCATCTTTGTAAAATTCAGCTGCACGTCCTTTTACCTTCAGTACAATAAGTCCTACCAAAAAAGGAATCCATGCAACCAGCATAAATGTAATATAATAACCTACGGTCCGCAGTCCTTTCAAAATTTCAATCGCATAGGATGCTGACAAAATAATGTTCAATAACATCCAGATAACGAGTGCTTTCTGATTCGCGCTTTTCTTAAACTGTATTTCTCTGTTCTCCATTTGATGTCCCCTTCTCATTCGAATGTTTTTGTAAATACAAATTTACATATAATAGTATAATTATACTATAACTTTGCCTTTTTCTCAACGAAAAACCATAAAAATTACCAAAAAACGCCCCCGACTTCAAAAAGTCAGGGGCACCTTCTTAATTTTCATTCATCTTTGCAAGCTTTGCAGCCTGATCGGCTGCGATACATGCGTCAATAATCTCCTGAATGTCACCATTCATGATTTTGTCCAGCTTATATAAGGTAAGATTAATTCTGTGGTCGGTTACTCTTCCCTGTGGGAAATTATAGGTACGAATCTTTTCGGAACGGTCTCCGGTACCAATCTGGCTTCTACGAAGCTCTGCTTCCGCATCATGCTGTTTCTGGGATTCCATATCATACAGCTTTGCTTTCAGAATAGCAAATGCCTTTGCCTTGTTCTGAATCTGGGATTTTTCGGTCTGGCTGTACACCACGATTCCGGTCGGATAGTGTGTCAGACGAACTGCAGAGTCTGTCGTATTAACGCACTGTCCACCATTACCGGAAGCACGCATTACGTCAATACGAATATCCTTGTCTTCAATCACAATATCAATATCGTCTTCTACTTCCGGCATTACTGCAACGGAAATCGTCGATGTATGAATTCTACCACCGCTTTCTGTCTCCGGTACACGCTGTACACGATGAACACCACTTTCATATTTCATCTTGGAATAAGCACCCTGTCCGGAAATAATAAAGTTTACTTCCTTCATACCACCGATGCCGATTTCATCGACGTTGATTAAATCAACCTTCCACCGCTGGCTCTCTGCATAATGCACATACATACGATAGATTTCCGCAGCAAAAAGAGCTGCCTCATCTCCTCCGGCACCTGCACGGATTTCAACGATAACGTTCTTATCATCGTTAGGGTCTTTGGGCAACAGAAGGATTTTTAATTTCTGCTCCAGCTCTTCAACACGTTTCTTCGCAGAACTGAGCTCTTCCTTCAGCATTTCCTTCATATCTTCATCGTTTTCTTCATCCAGCATTGCCAGAGAGTCTTCAATATCCTGTTTGGATTTTTTGTACTCCTTATATGCTTCTACGATAGGCGTCAAATCACTCTGCTCTTTCATCAGCATACGGAAACGTTCCTGATTATCTGCCACATTGGGCTCTGCCAATTCACTCATAATCTCTTCGAAGTGAATCAATAAGTCCTCTAACTTGTCAAACATCCTAATTTCTTACCTTTCTATTCATTCTCTGTTTTCTTTGCTTCTCTTATCTTGATACATGTTGCCGATACCACACGGTCATGTCCGGCATAGTCTTTATAAACTTCAATCTCGGTATAACCATTTTCTGCAAGCAGTCCACTTACGGCCTCTGCCTGTTCGTTTCCAATTTCAAAAAGAATCTTTCCTCCGCGGAACAGATATTCCGGTGCCTCGCTAATGATTCTTCGATAAAAATCAAGACCATCCGTTCCACCATCCAGTGCCAGCATTGGGTCATGTTCCCTGACCTCTTCCATCAGTGTAGGAATCACATCATGTTCAATGTATGGCGGATTGGAAACAAGAAGATCATATCTTCCTTCTACCCGTTCAAACAGATTACTTTCTTTGAATTCTGCCGGAATGCCGAGTAACCGGGCATTTTCTTCGGCTATCTGTAATGCCTCTCCGGAAATATCCACACCAAGTCCGGTGCAGTCATTTGAATATTTCAAAAGGCTTAGCAAAATACAACCCGAGCCGGTACACATGTCCAGAATACGCATTCCATCATGCAGATGCTGCATGGCTTCTTCTACAAGAATTTCCGTATCCTGCCGTGGAATCAGGACATGTTCATTTACCAGGAAGCAAAGTCCCATAAATTCCTGTTCTCCGGTAATATGCTGTAACGGAATATGTTTTGCACGCTGTTCCACCCATTGTAAAAAGGAAGTTTCCTGCTCCTTTGTCACTTCCATATCCCCATGACTCAGCAGGGTATTCCGGTCGGTATCACATATCTTTTCCAATAGTAATCTGGCATCCAGCTTTGCTTCTTCGATGCCTGCCGTTTGCAGCAGCGCAACTCCCTGCTGGTACAGTTCTGCATACTTCATACTATTCCTCATCATCCTCTTTGGAAGATGGACCATCCTCCAGCCAGGAATCGTCTATTTCATATCCAAATTCTTCATAAAGATAGTTTTTCCAATCAAAGACTGCCTCTACGGACTTAATGGCAACCTCAATCATTTCTTCATCCGGTTCTTTCGTTGTAAGCTTCTGCAATGCCATACCAGGTGCAGAAATAATTTTCAGCAGAATGTTATCGCTTTTTCCTGCCAGCCGGATAATTTCATAGGAAATACCTGCAATCACCGGAACTAATGCAATTCGAATCAGTACGCGGTATGCCGGATTCTGTACCCGGATAAAGAAAAACAAAATGATACTGATAAAAATAACAAGAAACATAAAACTTGTTCCGCAACGTTTGTGAATTCGGGAGCTTCGCATCGCATTATATACCGTCAGAGGTCTCCCTTTTTCAATACAGTTGATACATTTGTGTTCTGCCCCATGATACTGATACAGTCGATGAATATCTTTCATCAGACTGATTCCCACGATATATGCAAGGAATATCACAATACGGATAATACCTTCAATAATTGCAAGCAGTGAATCATTCCGGATAAATCCATTCAATAAAGAAGATAAATAATACGGCAGCACAATAAAAATGGCAATTGCTACGACAACGGAAAATATCGTGGTAAGTGTCATCAAAATCTTCTCTCCACGACCACCGGATATTTTATCAAGTGCTTTATCCAGCTTTGTTTCTTCCATTTCTCCGTCTTCATAAAACTGTGCCGAATGGTTAATTGATTTCATGCCAAGACGCAGAGAATCAATGAAGTTGAAGATTCCACGTATAAATGGAATTTTCGTAATCTTATGGTCATGAAGAATCCCGCGGAATACGTCCACTTCCACATCAATCTCACCATCTGCCTTACGGATGGCAATTGCATAGTCCTCTTTATTTTTCATCATAACCCCTTCCAGAACTGCCTGACCGCCGATTCCGGAATAATGGTTACCTCTTTTCTTTTTTGCCATAATGTTGTCTCCCAAAATACTCTGTAAAACAAATAAAGGTTGAGGTGCAACACCTCAACCTTCACCTCATAACTTATTTGCTTGCTACGCCATACTTCTTATTGAACTTATCAATACGTCCATCAGTTCTAGCAGCCTTCTGCTGACCAGTGTAGAATGAATGACACTTGGAACAAACTTCAACGTGGATATCTTCCTTTGTTGAGCCTGTTACAAAAGTATTACCACAGTTGCAGGTTACAGTTGCCTGATAATAATTAGGATGGATTCCTTCTTTCATGATTTCACCTCTCTATTTCTATTGTACCATTGTTATTTTTGTTCTCATCCGCTACGTCCAAAGACGGCTATTCCTTACGAAACAGCTTTTTAAGTATATCATAGCTGTTTTTCTATTGCAAGCACTTTTTCGAATTCTCTTACAGCCATCTCATTTTCTTTACCATATTTACAAATTCCTGATTGTTTCTGGTCTTTGCAAACAGGTCAAGAATCTTATCTACGGCTTCTTCTGCCTTCAGACCGTTCAATGCCTTACGGATAATATTGATTGCCTCCAGCTCATCATCGGAAAGAAGTAAGTCTTCTCTTCTTGTACTGGAACGTGGAATATCGATTGCCGGGAAAATTCTCTTTTCAGAAAGCTTCCGGTCAAGCATAAGTTCCATATTACCGGTTCCCTTAAACTCTTCATATACCACATCATCCATTTTGGAACCTGTATCTACAAGTGCTGTTGCAAGAATCGTTAACGAACCACCCTCACGCATGTTTCTTGCTGCTCCGAAGAACCGCTTGGGCATATGCAGTGCTGCCGGATCAAGACCACCGGACAACGTTCTTCCACTTGGTGGAACGGTCAGGTTGTATGCTCTTGCCAGTCTGGTAATACTGTCAATCAGAATCATAACATCTTTGTTATGCTCTACAAGACGTTTTGCACGCTCGATAACCATTTCAGATACTCGTTTATGATGCTCCGGTAATTCATCAAAAGTGGAATAAATAACTTCTACATTTTCTCCCTCAATAGCTTCTTTAATATCCGTTACTTCCTCGGGACGTTCATCAATCAGAAGGATAATCAGATGTACTTCCGGTGCATTACGCTTAATCGACTTTGCAACGTCTTTTAATAACGTTGTCTTACCTGCTTTCGGCGGGGATACAATCATACCACGCTGTCCTTTTCCAACCGGACTGATTAAATCCATTACACGCATGGCAATACTTGCACCCGGCATTTCCAGATGAAGTCTTTCATTCGGGAAAACAGGTGTCATATCTTCAAAATTATATCGTTTCGCACATTCTTCGGGTGTGTATCCGTTTATGCTCTTTACATAAAGAAGTGCTGCAAATTTTTCTCCCTGCGTACGGACACGCGTATTTCCTTCCAAAATATCACCGGTCTTTAATCCAAAACGACGAATCTGGCTGGGTGCCACATAAACATCGCGTTCTCCGGGAAGATAATTCTCGCAACGGATAAATCCGAATCCATCCGGCATAACCTCCAGAATACCATGTGCCGTAATTCCACTATCCAGCTCTGCAATTGTTTTCTCATCCTCAGATGCCTGCTTTTCTTCTGCTGTTTTTGGTGGCACGGTTGATTTTACCTGTACGGGCTTTCCTTCCATTTTGTCCTTTTCGTCTGCTGCAAGCATTGCTTCCACCAGCTCGTCCTTTTTCATCGTGGAAATGCCCTTAAGCCCCCTTGCTTTCGCTACTGCTTTTAAGTCAGCAAGCGCCAAAGACTCATACTTTTCTCTCATACTTTCCTCCAAACTAATTATGATTATTCATTTATGTATTTCATTTTTCTTCGGGATTTTATTACGAATTGCAAATGATTTGTAAGTTCTAAAGCATATTATACAACACGATTTTGCAAAAGAAAAGTACCATTTTACTAGTTTTATTTCTATGTTTTTATAATAATTACAGCCACATATCCGTTCTAATTCCGTTGCACGGAACATTCCGATGAGCCTTTCAGGCAGGAATCGTGTTCAGCATTGGCTTCCACGATTCCAAAGTCTCATCTCCATCGTGCAAAAAGGAATTTATCACGAATATGTGGCTGTAATTTTTTTAATATAGAAATATACTATTTACTCGTCCAGGGACTGTTTTACAGAAACTTCAATCTTGCGGTTGTAGCAGGAGAAGGTCTGTTCAATCCATTGCTGTTCGGGCTTCTTTGTCACCAGACTTACCAGCGGTACAATAACAAGTCCTGCCAGCATTGCAAATGCTCCGGCGTTAATCGGCGACTGTAAGAAAGTCGGGAACGCACTGCGGAAGAACAGATTCAGTGTCATAAATCCGGCACCAAAGACAAAGCTTACAAAGCAGGCAACCTTGGTTGTTTTCTTCCAGTATAATCCATATAAGAACGGTGCAAGGAATGCTCCTGCCAATGCTCCCCATGATACACCCATGAGCTGTGCAATAAATGTAACATTACTCTTGTACTGAACAATTGCAATAACTACGGAAATCGCAATAAATACAATGATCAAAATACGCATGGTCAAAACCTGTTTCTTCTCATCCATATTTTTTACCACATGACCCTTTAAAACGTCCAGCGTCAGGGTGGAACTGGATGCCATAACAAGAGAAGACAGGGTGGACATGGATGCCGATAATACAAGAATTACTACAAGTCCGATCAAAATATCGGGGAGGTTTGACAGCATCGTTGGAACAACTGCATCAAAGCCTTCGGCTGTCACATCAATTTTATCACTGTACAATCTGCCGAATCCACCGAGGAAGTAACATCCTCCGGAAACAATAATTGCAAACATCGTTGAAATAATAGTACCTTTTTTAATTGAGCTTTCACTCTTAATTGCATAAAACTTCTGTACCATCTGTGGAAGTCCCCATGTTCCAAGTGATGTCAGGATAGCGACACACAACAGGTTAAATGGGTCAGGTCCGAAGAACGAAGCAAATACACCGGGCTGTGTAGAGGCTGTTGCATCCTCAACGCAGGCAAGTCCGTTGATTGCTTCCAGGAATCCTCCATTACTCTTTAATACAGCTGCAATGACCACTACAATACCAAACAACATTACAAGTCCCTGCAGGAAGTCATTAATTGCAGTTGCCATATATCCGCCGGCTACTACATAGATACCGGTAAGAACTGCCATCGCAATAATACATACCGAGTAATCAATATGGAATGCCATTCCAAACAATCTGGAAAGTCCATTGTACAGGGATGCCGTATAAGGAATCAGGAAAATAAACACGATGATGGATGCTCCAACCTTCAGCTTCTTGGACTGAAATCTCTTACCAAAAAACTCCGGCATCGTAGCACTGTCCAAATGCTGTGTCATAATTCTTGTTCTTCTTCCAAGAATTACCCAGGCAAGCATAGAACCAACCAGTGCATTTGCAATACCAATCCATGTAGAAGCGATTCCGTATTTCCATCCAAACTGTCCTGCATATCCTACAAAAATAACTGCGGAAAAGTAAGAAGTACCATATGCAAAAGCAGTCAGCCATGGACCTACGCTTCTTCCACCAAGAACAAATCCGTTTACGTCCGTCGCATGCTTCCGGCAGTAAAATCCGATTCCCAACATTACACCAAAGAAAATTACTAACATCAATATTTTAATAAACATCGCTCACACACTCCTCACTTTATACTTTATGCCTTATTTTGTGCTTCTACAAGCCGCATACCACAATACTTTTCTCTCAGCTTCGGCTTCTCAATTTTTCCGGTAGGATTTCTTGGAATCTCCGCAAAGATAATTTTATGTGGTCTCTTATATCTCGGAAGCTTCTGACAAAATTCATTCACTTCCTCTTCCGTACAGGTCATGCCCGGTTTTAATTCAATAACTGCAAGCGTGGTTTCCCCAAGACGCTTATCCGGGATTCCGATTACTGCCACATCATGAACGGCATTCAGGTTTCTCAGGAAATCTTCAATCTGTACCGGATAAATGTTTTCTCCACCACTGATGATGACATCCTTCTTACGGTCTACCAGGAAGATGAACCCATCTTCATCCATCCTTGCCATATCTCCGGTGTAAAGCCATCCTTCTTTATCCATAACTTCTTTTGTGGCTTCTTCATCATTGTAATAACAGGTCATCACACCGGGACCGAATACCGCAAGTTCTCCGACTTCGCCCTGTGGAACCTCTTTCCGGTTTTCATCCACAATTTTGACCTTCCATCCAAAGCCCGGCTTTCCGATTGCTCCAACCTTGTGAATGTTTTCTACTCCGAGGTGAACACATCCCGGTCCGATGGATTCACTCAGACCATAGTTGGTATCGTACTGATGATTCGGGAAATACTTTTTCCAATGCTTAATCAGGCTTGGTGGTACCGGCTGTGCACCGATATGCATCAATCTCCATTGGGATAATTCATAATCTTCTAATTTCAATTCTCCGCTGTCGAGAGCTTCCAGAATATCCTGTGCCCACGGAACAAGCAGCCATACAATCGTACATTTTTCTTTGGAAACAGCATCCAATATGTACTCCGGTTTTGTTCCCTTCAGCAGCACGGCTTTGCTTCCGGATAACAAAGAACCAAACCAGTGCATCTTTGCTCCGGTATGATAAAGGGGTGGGATACATAAAAATACATCATCCCTTGTCTGTCCATGATGATTCTGCTCTACACGGCAGGCATGCATCAGGCTCTCATGATTATGTAAAATTGCCTTCGGAAAACCGGTGGTTCCTGAGGAAAAATAAATTGCCGCATCATCTTTCTCGGTCAGTGGAATCTTAGGTGCCACACTCGAGCAGTTCGAGGTCAGCGAATTATAATCTTCTGCAAACGAAGGACAATTATCTCCAACGAAGAATAACAATCGGTTCTTGCTGATGTTATCTGCAATTTCTTCTACACGTCCAATGAATGCCGGTCCAAAAACAAGTACATCTGCTTCTGCTTTTTTTACACAATATTCAATCTCGTCAGGTGCGTATCGAAAGTTCAAAGGAACAGCCAGTGCTCCGGTCTTTAAAATTCCAAAATAAATGGGCAGCCATTCCAGGCAGTTCATTAACAGGATTGCTACCTTATCTCCTTTTTTGATTCCTCTGGAAAGCAACAGATTCGCAAAACGGTTTGCCTTTTCATCAAAGACACGCCAGGTAATCTCTCTGCGGTAATGAGTCATCGGATTCGGCTCCGTCAATTCATACTCTTTCCAGGTAACACGTCTTACCTCTTTTACTTCCGGATTGATTTCTACCAAACTGACATCATCTCCGTAACTTCTGCTGTTTTGTTCCAATACATCTACAATTGTCATCTTTCTTTACTCCTTTGACATTTTCGCACGTTGACGCTTATCCGCGTTGACGCTTTAACGCTTTTATCTATTGAAGTATAACCAAGTTCTTCCTATTTGTCAATACAAAAATAAAAGGCACCGGACAACTTATATGTCCGATGCCAAATCAATGCGTTTTTATTCCGTAAACTCACATTTATTTCTGCACAGACATATAAGACCTATCGCTTATAACTGTGCAATCACAAATGTTACAAGCTAATACGTCTCTGGTAGTAGTAATAATAAAGGTATGCCTGCTTTGTAAGTTTACTTTGAATCATAATAAAAATAGACTCCTTCGTTGGTTATCTCCAATTGCAATGTAGTTTAGCACGTTGATGTGCCGATGTCAACTACTTTTTATCCTTTTAATCCTCTTGTCTGACGATCCATATCTTCTACCACAATGTCATAAATCTCTCCAAGGGTAGCACAATACTCCAAAACCTTCCAGGGTTCATTCGTATGGTAATGAATTTTAATCATGTCCTCATCACCAACTGCAAGAAGGCAGTCGCCCTTAAAATTTTCTGTAAAGTAATCACTGATTTCATCTTCATCGAGATTTTCACCGTCAATCAGTAATTGTGTATCATACTTAAATTCTAACATTGCTCTTCTCTCCTTTTTTATTCTTTTCCATCCCAGCAATAGGTACAAAGCTTGCAACGGTCAATTCCGACAGACTCAATCATATCATCCAGCCGGTGGAATCGTAACGAAGTAAAGTTGAGCTGTACTCCGATTCGTTTTACCATCTCCTGGTATTCCGGAGAATCCGGATTGGAATATGCACTCAGATTTACGTTTGCAACATTTCCTTCCATTGCTTCAATCGTTCTTCTTGTAATAAGTTCCATTTCAGAAGACGACCGGGAAAAATTCAAATATTTACATCCATACAATAATGGCGGACATGCCGTACGGATATGTACTTCTTTTGCTCCACTCTGATACAAAAATTCTGTTGTTTCACGAAGCTGTGTTCCACGTACAATAGAGTCATCAATCAACAACAGACTCTTGTCCTGAATCAGGTCATGTACCGGAATCAGTTTCATCTTTGCAATCATGTTACGCTGACTCTGAATTGTCGGCATAAAGGAACGCGGCCAGGTTGGCGTATATTTAATGAATGGTCTGGAAAATGGAATTCCCGATTCATTTGAATATCCAATCGCATGTGCCACTCCAGAATCCGGAACACCTGCCACATTATCCGGTTTTACATCATCTCTTTTTGCAAGAAGTGCTCCACAGTTATAACGCATCTTCTCTACACTGATTCCCTCGTAGGAAGAAGAAGGATATCCATAATAAACCCACAGGAACGTACATATTTTCATATCTTTTCCCGGGGCAGATAATGTCTGTACCGCTTCAGGTGTTACAATTACAATTTCTCCGGGACCAAGTTCTTTTGCATCGGTATATCCGAGATTCAGATAAGCAAAGCTTTCGAAAGAAATACAGTATGCATCTTCTTTCTTTCCGATTACCACCGGAGTTCTTCCGAGACGATCTCTGGAAGCATAAATTCCCTTTGGCGTCAATAATGCAATTGTCATGGAACCATCAATGATTTCCTGTGCATACTGTAATCCTTCAATCAGATTATCCTTCTGATTGATAATTGCAGCAACCAGCTCCGTCGCATTGATATCGCCTCCGCTCATCTCCAGGAAATGGGAATGACCAAACGAAAAAATATCCTGAACAATTTCATCCATATTATTGATTTTTCCGACCGTCATAATGGCATACGTGCCATGATGGGAACGCACGAGCAACGGCTGCGGTTCATAGTCGGAAATACATCCGATTCCAAGATGCCCTTTCATTTCATTTACATCTTTATCGAATTTTGTTCGAAAAGGAGCATTTTCAATATTATGTATGGCTCTCTCAAAACCGGTCTCTTTGTTATATACTGCCATTCCTGCTCTTCTGGTTCCAAGATGGGAATGATAGTCTGTACCGAAAAACAAATCAAACACGCAATCTTTCTTTGACGCTACGCCAAAAAATCCACCCATGATAAATTTTCCTTTCCTTAAACTGTAATTTCAGCCTGTACTCCAAGCAGGTCTTTGTTCTCCTCTAAAATCGGTGCTACCACCTTGCTAAGGAAGGCGTCCACCTGCTCCTTGGAACGACCTACATAACGGGAAGGTTCCATGGTCTTTTGCAGGTCTTCCAGCGTCATATTAAACGCAGGGTCTGCTGCAATAAGTTCCAAAAGATTGTTTTCCTTACCTTCCTGTTTTACATTCTTGCCTGCTTCCATGGAAAGCTCACGGATTCTTTCATGAAGCTCCTGACGGTTTCCACCCATTTTTACGGCATCCATCATAATATTTTCGGTTGCCATAAACGGAAGCTCGCTCATCAGTCTCTTTTCAATTACCTTCGGATATACAACAAGACCATCCACAACATTCAGGCACAAATCAAGAATTCCGTCAATAGCAAGAAAACCTTCCGGAATCGAAAGTCTTTTATTTGCAGAATCGTCCAGTGTACGTTCAAACCACTGTGTTGCCGATGTAATTGCAGGGTTCAATGCATCAATCATCACATATCTGGATAAGGATGCAATTCGTTCACTTCTCATCGGATTCCGTTTATATGCCATTGCAGAAGAACCAATCTGGCTCTTTTCAAAAGGCTCCTCTACTTCTTTTAAGTGCTGCAGCAGACGAATATCATTTGACATTTTATGGGCACTTGCTGCAATTCCTGCCAGAACATTTGCCACTCTTGTATCTACCTTACGGGAATACGTCTGTCCGGAAACCGGATAGCATTCCTTAAATCCCATTTTTGCTGCAATCATTGGATCAATCTTGTCAATCGTTTCCTGATCTCCATTAAAAAGCTCCAGGAAAGAAGCCTGTGTACCTGTTGTTCCTTTTGAACCAAGAAGCTTCATTCCGAAAAGTACATGGTTCAGGTCTTCGAGATCCAGGCAGAATTCCTGCATCCATAGAGTTGCACGCTTTCCTACGGTTGTTGGCTGTGCCGGCTGGAAATGGGTAAATGCAAGTGTCGGCTGGTTCTTATATTTATCTGCAAAATCAGCCAGCTCCTTCAGCACGTTAACAAGTTTCTTTTTTACAAGCTGCAACGCTTTTGTCATCACGATAATATCGGTATTATCCCCTACATAGCAGCTGGTTGCACCAAGATGAATAATACCGGCTGCCTTGGGGCACTGCTGTCCATATGCATATACATGGCTCATAACGTCATGACGAACTTCTTTTTCGCGCGCTTTGGCTACTTCATAATTAATATCCTCTGCATGGCTTTTTAACTCATCAATCTGTTCTTGTGTAATTACCGGCTTTCCATTCTGGGAAAGTCCTAATTCCATCTCTGTTTCTGCAAGTGCAATCCAAAGCTTTCTCCATGTACGGAACTTCATATCGGGTGAAAAAATATACTGCATTTCCTTACTCGCATAACGCTCCGACAACGGACTTACATATCTATCTGTACTCATCTACATCCTCCACTTATCAGGTATTCAGCTTATGCCAAGCCAAGTCTCTTAAATACTTCATTATAAGCTTCTTCTACATTTCCCATATCTCTGCGGAAACGGTCTTTGTCAAGCTTCTCATTGGTATGTACATCCCAAAGACGGCAGGTATCCGGTGAAGTTTCGTCAGCCAGAAGAATCTGTCCGTGAAAACGTCCGAATTCAATCTTAAAGTCAATCAGCTTAATATCTGCCTGCAGGAAATATGCCTTTAAAACCTCATTTACCTTAAATGCATACTTCTTAATGGTTTCAATTTCTTCCCATGTTGCAAGTCCAAGTGCTACTGCAAAATAGCTGTTAATCAACGGGTCACCCAGTTCATCATTTTTATAGCTGAACTCAATCGTAGGTTCTGCAAATGGAGTACCTTCCGGAACACCAAGTCTTTTGCTGAAACTTCCTGCTGCCACGTTACGGATAATTACCTCAAGAGGTACGATTTCAACTTTCTTTACAGCTGTCTCACGGTCACTTAACTCCTCGATTAAATGGGTAGGTACTCCTTCCTTTTCAAGAAGCTTGAATACATGGTTGGTCATACGGTTGTTGATTACACCCTTTCCAACGATGGTTCCCTTCTTTTCACCGTTAAAAGCTGTTGCATCATCCTTGTAGTCCACAATTACTACATCCGGATCATCTGTTGCAAATACCTTTTTGGCTTTTCCTTCGTAAAGCTGTTCCATTTTTTTCATAGTTTCCTCCATTTCTGCTTTCGCAATTAAAATGATATTCTTTTTATGAGTTCAGTTTTCCAATGAATTCCTGAACTCTTGCATTTCCTGACGCAAAAATTTCATCCGGCGTTCCCTGTGCCTGAATGATTCCCTGTTCCATAAATATAATTTTATCGGATACTTCTTTTGCAAACTGCATTTCATGTGTCACGATAATCATTGTCATATGCTGCTTTGCAAGTTCTTTAATTACTTTCAGCACTTCCCCGGTAAGCTCCGGGTCAAGTGCGGATGTCGGCTCATCAAAAAACAAAATCTGTGGCTGTAATGCCAACGCACGTGCAATCGATACACGCTGCTGCTGTCCGCCGGAAAGCTGGCAGGGATAAGCCTGTTCCTTGTCTGCAAGTCCCAGCTGATTCAGAAGCTGCCGTGCTCTTTCAATGGCTTCTGCCTTTGGTACACCATCTACACAAACCGGTGCATCAATAATATTCTTTAAAACATTATAATGTGGAAATAGATTAAAATTCTGAAATACCAGTCCAAAGTATTTGCGGATTCTCTTCAAATCCTCCTTAGATGCATAAACGCATTTTCCATTCTTTTCATGGGCTGCTGTTTCTCCCAGATAAATCAGTTCTCCTGCATCCATATGCTCCAATAAAGTTGCACAACGCAGTAGCGTTGATTTTCCGGAACCGGACGGTCCAATAATCGAAACCACTTCTCCCTTGTGAACCTCCAGAGAAATATCCTTCAGAACCGTCAAATCTCCAAAACACTTTTTTACATGATTCATTTGCAGTAAAATTTCGCTCATTCCGACATTCTCCTATCGATAATAGTTCATGGATTTTTCAATCCGCTCCATGATAAAGGCCACAAGAAGGTTAAATACATAATAAAAGACGCCTGCTGCCATTAACGGCATAATGCTTGTTTCTGCGGCAGCAATCTGTTTTGCATACGTAAACATTTCTGCCTGTGCCAGAACAAATGCCAGTGACGTATCCTTTACCAACGTAATTGTTTCGTTTGTAACGGAGGGGAGAATGCGTTTCATTACCTGTGGAAAAATGATTTTGAAAAACGTCTGTGCTTTTCCATATCCCAGAATCTCTGCCGCCTCATACTGTCCCACCGGCATAGATTCAATTCCTCCACGGTAAATTTCTGCAAAATAAGCTGCGTAATTGATTGAAAACGCAATAATAATCGCAGGAAAACGATATCCCTTCAAATTCATGTGAAACAAATAGTACGGGCCATAATACACCACAATTAACTGTAACATTAACGGTGTACCTCTCATAATCGAGATATATATTTTACTGATACTTCTTAGGATGGTATGCTTGGACATTCTTCCAAACGTTACCAGTAATCCAAGAGGCAATGAAAAAAGTAACGTCAGAAAAAAGATTTCTATCGTTACTAACATTCCCTGTCCTAATTGTTGCACAATCATCTGTAAACTCATTTTCCATACTCCAGCTTCTTAAAATCAAATAGGGCAGAATTTTCATTCTGCCCCTAATGTCTGATTATTTACCCAGGCATACACTATCTTCTAATCCATATTTTTCTGCGATTTCCATAAACTTTCCATCATCAGCCATTTCTAATAAGGTCTTTTCTACCTGATCCTTTAATTCGGTATTTCCAAGTTTAAATCCGATACCATACTGTTCGGTTGCAAGCTTCTCATCCAGAATCACATAAGCATCACCTCTGGACTCCAGCTGATAATCTGCTACTCCGATGTCAACTGCGATTGCATCGATAGCACCTGCTTCCAGATCAAGGAAGCCTGTATTGTAATCTGCATACTGATTTAATCCTGCAAATGTAGCTGCCAGATCTGCTGCATCACCTTCTAATGCTGCAAGTGCGGAAGAATCCTTCTGAACACCTACATTCTTTCCTGCCAGATCTGCAGGTGAGGTAATTCCGGAATCAGCCTTTACTACAAATACCTGGCTGTTATCTACATAAGGAACAGAGAATGTGTACTGATCTTCACGTCCATTCATCGTAAAACCATTCCAGATACAATCAATAGAACCTGAACTGAGTTCCATATCCTTTGCATCCCAGTCGATTGGCTGCTTTACAAGAGTCCATCCATTTCTGTCACAAACCTCCTGTGCAAGCTCCAGGTCAAATCCGGTATATTCTCCATTTTCATCCATATATCCATATGGTGGAAATTCTGCATCAAATCCAACGGTAAATGTTGTACCATCTGCTGTTTCTGCTTCTGCAGCGTCTGCGTCTGTATCTGCTTCTGTTGCTTCTGCATTTTCTGTGTCTTCACTATTTGTTGTTTCTTCTGTTGCTGTTTCCTCTGTAGCTGCTTCCTTAGAACCACAGCCTGTCATAAGTCCGATAACCATCGTAGCAGTTACCATCAGTGCTAATAATTTCTTCATAATTACTCCATCCTTCCTCGTTATTTGCTCTTTTTTCAAAGATGCAATACTGCACTTCTTTATCACAATAAAGTGCATCCGTAAATCATGCTATCATGAGCCTAACGGAAAGTCAAGTGAAATCCTTTTCATATTCTGCAACAATTCCCAAAATTTCTTTTGCATACTTCGGATATTTTTCTACGAGGTCTTTAATCTCTGCCTGTGCATTTCCGGCAACGACCTCTTTATTGTAATCCATTCTTCTTCGCAAAGACTGTCTTCGCACAATCAAATCATGCCGAATTTCCACCATCTCTTTATGGTCCAGCAATGCACCCGTCTGGTGTAACCAGATCATCGGGTCTTTTACCTGATACCGGCGCAAAATATGAAGCAGTTCCTTCTGGTTTGTATCCAGTTGTAATTCTGCCTGCTGATAATTATGTCTTTCTTCTCTCTCTTCCAGATATTGATGCCAGTCTTTTCCAAGTTCTCCGGCACTTGATACATTATATTTGAGATACAGATAATCCAGTAAATGTGTATTGTTCACATATCGGATTTTTACCGTGTTCTGTAACTGAATCAGCCTGCAGATTCCACTTTCCACCTGTTTCAGTTCACTCACAGAATCATTGTATTTTACAAAAATTGCTGTAATGGCAACCGCACCGATTCCAACTGCTGCCAGATATCCCCATTGCGTGTTCAGATGGAACACATATTGCAACACCAATAATAACAACAGGCAAAACACGACCGCTACTCCACAGACAATCGTCATGGAGCGGGTATCCTGGATGATATGCTTCAGTTCTGATTTTCGATACTGATAAGCCTGTCGTTCTCCATCCAGCTTTTTCAAATCTCTTTTTATTAAATCCTGGTACTCTTCGGTTTTCAGCAGTTTCTCATAGTTTTCCTGGATTTCATCTTCCATCCGTTCCATCTGATGAAATTTTTCATCCGACATCCGGTTCTTACGTTTCAGATAACCTGACTGCTGTTTTTCGAGATTCTCAATCTGTTTTGCACACTCTGCCAGAAGCTGCTTTTCTCCCTCCGGCAAAGATTCTATTTCTTCCATATCCTTCAGATAGGAAGTAACTACCTGATATTCATGCTGCAGATTTGCGACTTCCCTGGATGCTTCTGCCATCTGCTCCAGGCATCCCCGAACGTATTCCTGACGCTGCTTGCGGTTATGAATCTGCAGGTCATCCCTGTCATAAATAATTTCATTCCAGTCTTCAATCTCGTAAACCGGATCATCGATATTCTGTTTCCATTGAAGAAATTTCTTTAAAAATCCCATTTCCGTTTACTCCATTACCAACTGTAAATAGTTTTCCTTTAACTGATAAATAATTTTATCGATTTCTTCATAATAGGAAGCAACATTTCCTTCCTCTTTGTAAATTTTCAAAGCTGAAAGCATCCGGTGCTCTCTGGATGCCTCGAACTCACCCTTGGCCGCCATAAGCTTCTTTTCAAGCATCATTGACAAATCATGATATTCCGGATGTTCTGCAATAAAAGCGATATACTCTTCTTCTGACAGAGATATCCGGAGTGCAGAAAGATACTGCATCCCCGAAGAGGCATCCTTGGACATCTCATAAGCGCGCTTATAATATTTTGCTGCTACATCAAACATAAATAATCCGGCATAGGTGTAACCCATATTGTGATATATCTGTGGCCGTAATGCGCTCTCCGTATCCGGAAGCACTCTGCAAAGACTTTCATATTCGTTAAGTGCCATCTGATACCGCTGATTCTCCAATAAATAATCTGCCTGTTTCTTCCGACGTTCAAATTCATTCAAACCGGCATTGCTTTTCAGCACCTGGTCAATGACCTGTTGTTCTTCTTCGGTACAATAGTTTACATAATTTAAAATTATGTCCACAAATTCACCTGCCTGAATTCCTTTTCGCATTGCTGCGGTCAGCTGCTCCGACAATTCTTTTAAGTCACATTGCTCGGCAAGCCACTGAATCAGCTTTTTATCCATAATGTCGGTATTAATCATAAAGGGATTATTGGCAAATAAATAGCATAATTCTTCCACACAATATACGTTTACACATACATTGCCAAAATAATATGGTTCATTTGCATATTTTCCTGTACATACCAATACTCTTCCCATGTTTTATTCCTCTTCTTATACTGAAATACTATGCGACCATCCTCTGCCACTGCTTTTAAAAAGTTCTCCAAAGCCCATATCCATAATTTCAAGTGACAGCTGATTAACGGAAGTCATTTCTGCATGAATCCGTAATCTCGTTGTACTTCTCGGCCGCTCCGGAATGCCATCAAGAATGACGGTTTTTTCCTGTATCTTTCCACCGGTAAGTGGTGTTATGACGAAGGAAACGGAATCTCCACTCTCCAGAATAACATCAAAATCATTCTTCGCCTCGTACCAGTTTACTCCTGCATCAAGTATGGCAAGGTAGGAGTCTTCCCCGTGGCGCAAAGCTTTCATTCCAATGTTGGATTTCAGTTTTTCTTCCCCTAAATAAACATAATTACCGGAAATTTCACCCGGATACAGTTTTTCCATACCCCCATAGCAGGCGCCCTTACTATACAAATTGTTACCTTGAAATACACGTCTGTTTTTACATAATACCCTTAAAGAATCATGCGCCCAGCCTTCCTTAAAACCGTCACCAATCAGATAAATGGTTGTTACATTTCTCTCTTTCAGGCTTTCCTCACAAATCTGTTCAAACTGCACGTCCAGATTCTGCTGCTGTTCTTTTCTCAGGCTTTCTTCCTGTGCCCATTGGCAACGCTTCATTTCCTCATATTCCATATGCTGAATCAGGACTACATGTGGTGTTGTGTTTCGATTACAGTAAAAATCAAGCATTTTCAGCTTATCATTATATTCAAATACCATTACCTCATTTTTCCAAAGCTCCTGTTGCTGCCGCAATGTATAGTAATAAAAGCTCTCAATATGGCTCTGGAAATAAATCTTAGAACACTTCAACTGAAGTCCTGCCACTACGCGGCTAAGCACCTCCACCATTCTCGGCGATAAATCCTCCACCGTAAACATAAAGGCTTCCACCTGGCTCATGGAAATCTGCATATTTAACAGTGCAAGGCTTCGCTTTACAAAAAGTGTCAATAACGCCACCGGGTCAAAGGTCATCTCTTCCACAAGGACTTCTTCTCCCTGCAATGCCTTATCTACCAGCTGTTCAACGAGAATTCCGTCATCCCCGGCATTCTTGATTGCTTCTTTTCCATAAAACCACTGCCCTACACCAACACGTTTACATAACACCGTAGGAATATTATATTGTTCTGTTCCGGCAACCGAAGAAACGGTTTTGGGTTCCTGCTCTCCCACCACATAATAGCTTATCTGTGAAAAAGCATTTCCCAAATCATATCCAATTACCACTTTGGCATTTCGTTTCGCCTGATTTTCCTTTTGCTCCTGAAACATGTTTCACAAGTTCTCCTATTTTTTCATATCAAACAGTTCTGCAAGCAGATATGCATGGTCATAATATTCATATAACAGATTTTCCATGGTATCATAATCACTGAGTGTTCTTGCCATCGCAATATCATTAATCAGATTATAACGGCTCATACTCTGAATCACATCCGTATCACTACGGCTGAAGGTGCCGCTTTCGGTAAGCTGTTCCTTGTCATCTTCCACCTCAATAATATAATACTGAAGGGTTTCTCCAAAAAACAGGGTAAACTCCTTTACGCAGACCCCGCCATACATGTTCCGCATTTCTTCTTTTATATATTCGTTTTCATCATTGCCTTCCCGTTCAATGACATAGTGTATGATGGCACGGTTTCCTTCTTTCATGCGGTATTCCACCATCGTTTTATCCATAAATTTATGCATAAATGTAATTTGCTCTGCAAATTCCTTGTAGAACGGGAAACTCAGATTCTGTGCAAGCTGTTCCCGGAGAAATACCAGCAGATTTGCCGAAACCGTTTCGTCAATCTGCTTCTTATGCTCGGCGTAATATCTTGTATAAGCCAGCCGGCAGACAAAAGGCAGTTCCTCTCCCTGCTTCAGCAACCGCTGAATTTCCTCCAGCAGGATTTTATCCGTAAGCTTGTCCTTCACAAAATAGTCATATGAGGACTGTGCCAGGAATGCCATCTCAATCTGTGTATTGGCTCCTTTTTCCACATAGCTTTTGAAAATAGCCATGGTGTTTCCCACAAACGCCCCGGTATAAAGCATCTGCACCAGGATACGTTCACTCAGTTCGCGGGTGTCTACGCCGAAATCTTCCGCAGCTTTCCAGATATCACGCATTTCTTTAATCGTTCCGCAAAATGCACGGCATAAATAATTCAGAAGATTTTCATCGTATTTTCCTGCCAGAAATGCATGATGCACAAGTGCTGTCATCATTTTTTCATCTTCTATTTCATTCTGTGCAATGAGTCTGCTGCATAACCGTACAATCAGTTTTGCCTCAATGCCCTCACCACCACAGACGCAAATCCACTCATAGGCCTTCTCATACATCCCCCGGATGACCATAAACCGGATTACCTGTGACATAGCATCCGCGGAAACCTGTTCCACGGTCATTTCTTCCAGACATTCATCCAGTTCCTGCATCCGGTCCTTATCATAAAAGAAATGTATCAGCTTCATACGGATTTCACGCTGAATATCTTCCTTAATCATTGGAGAATTCATAATTCGTTTCATATGCTCGACGTTTTCTTCGGAAACGGAAGAGAACTCTCTACCGTGTTCGCATAACCATAAGTCAAACAAAACCTGATCATTGATATATGGTTCAATCATCGATGCAATTTTATCAGGAATCATCATCCGGACCAGTTCATATTCATTTTCCCTGCAGAAACGATTTCCGGCAGTGTCTTCCAAAATGATACGATAATCATTTCCATATACCGGAATACAAAGTTCCTGTCCGGAAACCGGATATTCCAGTTCTCTTCTGAGACATTTATAAATCAGAATCACCTTGCAGATATTTTTGCGCTTCAACTTCATCTGATAAGTAAACAGAATTGTTGACAGTCCTACAGCACTTTCTTCCGTAATATGACCTTCCGTAATCATGTTTTTATATAAATAAGCGAGCCATTTGTTACTTTTTCCCTTTAAAATCTGAAAAACAACAAATCGGTCTATCTGCTCCCGATAGCTTTCAAACAATTCGGGATATAAGGATTTGTTCCGATAGATATAAGCATACAGGAACGAATTGTGTATCACATCAAGATTGCTGTCAAAAGCAAAGTACATCAATACCATTTTAGGAATTGTCACATGCTCGTCCAATTCCAAAGACATCATATAATATTCATATAATCTCGTAATCCGGAGTTCCTTCTGGATTCCCTTTTCATACCAGGAAAATGCCTTTTTGTCGGTAACATTTCCATTAATCAGTATCGTACAGATTGCCTGTAATACATCATCGGTCGGAAATACCTGATAGCATGCACATAAAATACTGTAAATACGCTTATGGTATCCTTTTTTCTTTTGTGCGAGATAAATAATCTGTTCAATAACGTCTGCGGTCAGAAGCTCTGCTTTTGCCGCATAGGAAAGCACCTGGATTTCAAACTCGCCAAGCTGCATTAACAACGTTGGATTTGCTGCAATCAGATGGTATGCCTCAATATAAATGACCGGACTGTTTGCACCCTTTAAAAACTGCTCTTCCAGTACCATCCACTTTTTGGACGGACTTCTGGAATAATCTCCGGAAAGATAAATCAACAGCCATGCTATCCGCCAGTTGTTCCTGTTTTCCCGGAAAACATACTCTACCTGCGTTGCCATTTCATCAATATAGTCTTCTTTGCGATTCAGCAAGGTAGACAAATACATATAATAACAGTAAAGCGTCGGATTATAATTCTCCACCAGCATACCGTCAATCTGTCCCATCAGCCATTCCGCTTCGTTATTTCGTTCCTGTGTAATTAACAGCTGAACCCGCAACAGCAGATACGCCGGATCATTACTGTCCAGTTCAATCAGGCGATCAATGATTTTTTCCGTTTCACTCATCCACAGAGGCGCGCCGATCTTTTTCGTCCGGAAAGCCTGATAATATTGCATCAGTTCTACGATAGCATGCTTTTTCTGCCGCTTGATTTCCAAAAATCTGCGGTTTATCTGCTGCTTATACGCAATGATTTTTACCTCCACATTGGTATAAGCATTGCAAAATCTGACGACTCCATAATTTTTTCCATAATGAAGCTTCTCTTCCGATATGTAAACAGGAAACTGATAGTGGTTCCCCAGAAAATCCTCATCCCTTAACTGCGTTTTTTCTGCCGAAAGAAAATCTCCTTCGATTTGCACCGAAAGCTCGGAATATCCCCATCCATTCCGCTGAATGGCAATACGTTTTTCAATGGTTCCAATCGGATTGTCTACACGAATTTCCTGTTCTTCAATCAGATACTCAATTTCCTGTTTCTTTTTGACTTCAAGTAAAAATTCTTCGACGTACTGCTCCTTGTGTTCTCCGCTCACAAGTCCACGGTATGCTTCACGATACTGTCTGTCCACTCCACCCAAAATGCGCACAAAATCAGGAGAGTAAAACAGTGCAACTGCCTCCTCCCAATTGGTCTTTGCCAGATTTGTAAAGTGAAAAAGGTTCTTGATCTTTCCAAGACTTGAATCCAGATTTTCCGTTCTAATTTTTATATCATAGGGGATAAAATATTCTCCCTGATTCGATACGATTCGAAATTCTCCTTTTAATTCGTCCCCGTCAGCCATTCCCCTGGCATCAAATACATACGGAATTTCTTCCTTCGTGCCTACAAACTGTTCTACCAGACACTTCATTCTTAAACGGGTAGACGAAACGGTTCCTTCCGTATAAACATTTGCGCGACCTAAAATGGTAAAGTTTCCCTCGTATTGCTCTCCCGGCTGTAATACCAGTTCAATTACTGGACTCGAAAAATCAAGGGAGTGAACATCATTATTAAACTTTCCTTCCAAAATTCTGTCTATCGCTTCCCGCACAACACGTTTTCCTCCGGTAGTAACCACATCAAAATATACATAATCAGTATACCATTCTGACGTTGCTTTTCGCAACACCAAACCTTAGAAAACTACTTCAAGACAAAATGTTTGTGCATATGAACACCCATCGCATCCATATGCACAAAATCAATGTTTATCCCGGTTCTGCAATACGTGATACCGCTACATAAATATTGGAGATACTGTACCATGTCGGAAAATCCACAATTCCGGACTGTGGCAGATTAAAAATACGCTGGAATGTACGGACGGCTTCCGCCGTTCTTTGTCCATAGATACCATCTACCGTAACGGTTGGAATTGCCGGATAGTTTTGTGCAATTCGATTCAACTGACGCTGTATCGTACGCACATTGTCCCCGGATGCACCAATATTCAGGTTATAGCCAGGCCAGGAAGAAGGTACTCCCGACACGCTGACGGCGGAATTAATATACATATCATTTCCATAATAGTAACGGATAATTTCAATCGGAGTATATCCCCGGTCCCCCAGATATTTGGACCCCCACTGGCTCAAACCACTGCAGGTTACCCGCTGTCCATCACAGTATGATGTGAAAATAGGCTGTCTTACCCCCGGTCTGGAAAGATAATTTGCAAAAATCGTATCTACAATCAGACTGATATTGGAATAGATATTTCGTCCGTATATCCACTTCTGGTCATAAGCAGTAGATGAGGTGATTGTAAAATTGTACCCTTTGTTCCGATACCATTCCGTATAAACACGGTTCAGTGTAAATGACATAATTGCCAGCACGTTTGCGTAAATGGTGTTTTCCGGCCATGTGGCATAGATTTCTGAAGAAGCCACATTTTTGATATAATCCCGATAACGGACATAATAGTTTCTTGCTGTGGAATCATCGGGCACCCCGTCATGCACCACAATATACTCCGGGATCACTACCCGGCTTAATACAATTTCACCCTCTTCGATGGGTTTGATTTCATCCTCTTCGATTTTAGGCGGATATTCTCCATACAGGGTATGGTCCGGAATAACAATTACTTCGTCTTCCCTTTGTGCCGTTTCCAAAGGATTCATCGAAATTCCCTGTAACGCAGTCACATCCGGAAGAATTTCCGTTCCGGAAACCTCTACGGGCTCATACCCATTTGCTTCTACTTTGATATTGTATTCGGAATACGGTTGTTCCAGTTGTTCCGGTTCCATACTGTATTCTACCGGTGGAGACGGCAGTTCAATCGTTGCTGTCTGACCGGAAGAATCTGTATTCAACTCCTCGATGGTATTGTTCGGAACACCTTTATAGGAGATGGTCACTGTGGCGTTCTGAATTGGAAGAAATCCTACGGAAGATGTTACCATAATCTGCAGCTTTCCTCTGTCGGAAGACGTCACCTGGCCGTTTTCATTTTCAGGCATAAATAAACCTCTGCATCTATATTTACTATATAGTATGCAGAGGTCTTTATTTCGGTTGCTCTCCCAAATTACTTTGTAAGCAGCATCATGATATCATTACTTCTCTGTACAAATTTTGCCATTGCTTCCGGCTCTAACGGAGCATGCTGCAACAATGCCAGGTCGTATAACTGTTCACAAATCATTTCTACGTTAGCACCGTCGGTATGGTTCATTACATATTCTACCAGTGGATGATTTGCATTCAGAATCAGGGTTTCTCCTTCTTTTCCAAAGGCTCCCATATCCATTCCGGGCATAGAATACATCTTCATCATATCCTGCATTCTGCGGCTTTCCTCAGACAACGTAACCATTGAAGAAATCTTTTTGTTTTTCAGCTTCTCCACTTTCACGGTAATTTTGTCTTTCTTCAAAGCTTTCTTCATTACCTTGGTGATGGCTTCTGCTGCTTCTTCAAGTTCCTTTTCTGCCTTTTTGCTCGTCTTTGCACGGAAGGTATCTGTCAGGTCTGCATCGATTCGCATAAACTTGATACCTTCATTCTTTGCCTCCAACTGGGAAACAAATGGCTGGTCAATATTATGTGTCAGGATAACGGCATCCATTTTTGCTGCCTTGAACATATTAATATACTGAGCCTGCTGTTTTTCATCGGTTACATAGTAGATGATTTTTTCTTTCTTCTCAGATTCTTCAGACGTTTCTTCGTTGTCTGCTTCATTTCCGTTTTCATCCACCACATCAGCATCTGCTTCTTCGTTCTTATCTACTTCATCCGGGTCAATCTTATTTACTTCAAGGCATTCCGGAAGTGTCAGATATTTTCCGTCCAGATTCTTGAACAGAATATAGTCGGTCATCTTTTCACAGAATTTATCATCTTTCAGACAGCCAAATTTAATAAACGGACTGATGTCATCCCAATACTTGTCGTACTCTTCCTTCTCCGTCTTGCACATTCCGGAAAGCTTGTCTGCAACCTTCTTCGTAATATAATCAGAAATTTTCTTTACAAATCCGTCATTCTGCAAAGCACTTCTTGATACGTTCAACGGTAAATCCGGGCAGTCAATAACGCCCTTCAAAAGCATCAGGAATTCAGGAATTACTTCTTTGATATTATCCGCGATAAATACCTGATTGTTATAAAGCTTGATGACTCCTTCAATAGATTCATACTCCATATTGATTTTCGGGAAGTACAAAATACCCTTCAGGTTAAACGGATAATCCATATTCAGATGAATCCAGAACAATGGTTCCTTGTAATCCTGGAATACTTTCCGGTAAAATTCCAGGTATTCTTCCTTTGTACACTCATTTGGATGCTTCATCCACAATGGCTGTGTTTCGTTCAAAAGTTCCGGACGCTTCTTTATTTTGAGCTTCAGGCCATCTTCTTCCTTTTCTGGTTTAATCTCTTCCAGTACCTCATCGGTATCCAGTTTTTCTTCTGCCTTAATGGTCTGTGTTTCTGTTGTATTTTCTTTGGAAAGATATATTTCAATCGGCATAAAGGAACAATACTTCTTGATTACCTCACGTGCTCTGTATTCATTGCAGAACTCCAGAACGTCTTCATTCAGAAACAGGGTAATGGTTGTACCAACTTCTTCCCTGGTTCCTTCCTTCATATCAAATTCTGTTCCACCGTCGCATTCCCAATGTACCGGTTTTGCGTCCTTCTGCCAGGAAAGAGTATCAATATGGACTTCATTGGCTACCATGAATGCGGAATAAAATCCAAGTCCGAAGTGACCGATAATCTGGTCTTCATTTGTTTTGTCCTTATACTTCTGAATAAAATCCGTTGCACCGGAAAATGCAATCTGATTGATGTATTCCTCAACCTCATCTGCGGTCATACCAATACCGTTATCCACGAACTTCAGCGTCTTTTCTTCCGGATTTACAAGTACCTGGATTTTACCCTTGTAATCTTCCGGCAATGTATACTCACCCATCATGTCCAGTTTTTTCAACTTGGTGATTGCATCGCAACCATTGGAAATCAATTCTCTGAAAAAAATGTCATGGTCGGAATATAACCACTTCTTAATAATTGGGAATATGTTTTCACTGTTAATTGATAAACTACCATGTTTTTCTGCCACAATAATCACTCCTTTTTTATTACTATAGAACATATTTTAATTCCGTTTATTTTAAAAGTCAAGAAAAAATTAGCACTCATCAAAAATGAGTGCTAACAAATCTTTTTATTCGGTTGCTTTCTCCATATACTTGCGGTATATCACAAAAAAATCCTGCGTTGTAACGTCCTCCTGATCTACAAGCTGTACGGAACTCCAAAGCTCTTTATTCAGATCTTTTGTCAGATTTCCCGCAAAAACATCATATTCTTCACCAAAGACCTCTTCCCGCTTTTCCTCTACAATCTTAACCTTGTTCGCGCTTGTCTGCTCTTTGTCAAATGTACTCAGGCATTTAATAATATGAAAGCCATAGGGCGTTTCAATAATGTCACTGATTTCTCCCGTTGCAAGATTGAACGCTGCTTCTTCGAAGGCCGGTTCAGTTTCTCCCTTACCGAAGGAATACGTCCCTTTATCGCCATCACTATATTGCAGCACCAGTTCTTTAAAATCACTGCCTTCTTCCCTTGCCATCGCCAGTATTTCTTTTGCCTTCTCGTATGCCTCCTGACGTCTTTCTTCGGAGTATTCGATTTTGGTTCCCGTACCATCCATCTCATATGTTTTGATAAAGATATGGTCTACGGTAATGGTTCTTGCTTCATCATCACTAATCTCCGGATTAATGTCTTTAATGATATAACGGTAAACTTTATGTGCCAGGGCATACTCCTGATACATCTGTTCAATGATTTCAGGTGTAACTCCCATCACCTGGATTTCGGTATCATTCAGGCTTCCATAATATTCTCTGGATGCCAGTGTAATCTTTTCCAGGTCATCGGCACTTAACGTCACGTCGTACTTTTTTGCCAGCAGATTCATTGCCTTGACCTGCGCCAGATTTGCCAATATGGTTTCCTTCACACTATCCGCCAGTGTCTGGTCCCCCAGATTTGTCTGCCAGATTTCTTTTCCATATAAAGCTTCATACTGATTCTGCATCGTTACAAGATATACCATAATCTCGGGAAGTGTTCCCGAAACATCTTCAATCTTAAATACTTCGTTTTTCTTAAATCCGGCTGTCAGTACCACTTTTTTCTTTTGTCCTTCCGGTGATGTTCCCGCACATCCCGTAAGGAGCATACTGATACTACACACAATCGCAAGCAGCCATGCATATATTCTTCTATTTTTCATCCATTAACCACTTTCTTTTCTGACTAATACTACCTTGTAATTTAAGATACCACAACATGGATATTACTTCCACTGCTTGTTTTTTCAATGCGTATCTGATCGGTTATTTTTTCCGACAATTCCGGCACATGGGAAATGATTCCAATCAGCCGGTTCTTTTCCGTAAGTCCCTGTAACACCTGGCATGCCTGGTCCAGAGATTCTGCATCCAGCGTACCAAATCCTTCATCAATAAATAACGTTTCTACCTGAATGCCGCCTTTTCCTGCCTGAATCACATCGCTCATACCAAGCGCAAGACTCAATGCCACCTTAAAGGTTTCCCCTCCTGACAGTGTTTTTACCGAACGGTATTTTCCGGTATAATAATCCAACACTTCCATATCAAGACTGTCTTTACTTCTTCCATCCTGAATCTCTTGAACACGCCGCAGTTCATATCTTCCACTGCTCATCATTCTGAGCCGGAGATTTGCTGCCATCAGAATTTCTTCAAAGTAGGAAATCAAAACGTACTGCTCAAACACCATTCTTCTTTTATTATTCCCATTTGCCGCATCATCAAGTCCTTTTACCAGAGAATACTTTTCCATCAGTTTCGTCATCTGATGATACTTTTTAGACAATGAATCCTTAATCTGAAGATTCCGTTCCAGAACACTCTTTTTCTTTGCATACTCCTGTTGTGCCACACTCTTTGCCTTTTCTGCCTCCTGCAAAAGTCCTGTGATATTCTCTGTATCAATTGGCGTCAGGCTTCCATTCTCCATATCATAGTTCTGAAACTCCTGCTTCCGCTGTCTGCAATCTTCCTCTCTTTGATTCAATTCTTCACGAAAACTCTTTTGTTGCTTTTCTTTTTCCTCACACAATACAGAAATTTGTTCTGCCCGGCGCAGTTTCCCCCGGATTTCTTCCACGGAATGCTGCTCCAGCACTTCCCGGAGACGCTCCGGATATGACTGATATTTCTTTTCGATTTCCAACCCCTGTGTTTGCAGTTCTTTTCCCTGTTCCTCCAGCTGCTCCGTTTTTGCCAGGGATGCCATTAACTTTCCATGAAGCATCCGGACCTCTTCCTGCTTTTTATTACACAAATCCTGCAGCCGGTCAACCTGCTCTTTTGTCGGAATATCCGCTTCTTTTTCCGCCGGTAACGGATGATGAACGGAACCACACACCGGGCATGGCTTTCCTTCCTGCAAGTCATCGGCAAGAATTCCTGCAATTCCGTGCCGGTAGGCAGTCTGCTGATTCTCAAACTTCTGTCTTAATTGCCGTTCCTCTTCTTCTCCTTTTAAATAGATATTTTTTGCGGTTTCTGTATTTTTCTTTTCTTGTTTACATAATGTTGAATTATGTAATTCTTTATTTTCCCAATCTTCCTTCTGCTTTCTGAGGTCAAATAATTCCTCAAATGCCTCCCGGTACTGTTCAAAAAAGGCAAGCTGCGTTCCTTCCTCCTTCAATTCCCTGAGTTTATCTTCGTTTTCTCTGATTTTTCTCTCCAGCAGCTGTTTCTGCTCCAGCACCTCCTGATATAAATGTGCCTGAAGCAGGAAACTCTCCTTTTTTTGAAGCTCCGCTTCTGCATTCTGCAAAGATGTCTGAAGACACTTTCTTTCTTCTTCCAGATATCGTATTATTGCTTTATAATCGTATGCTTTTCCTGCGGTAAGCTCCTGAAACTCTTCCTTTTTTTCTTCCATAGGAAGATACAAATCCAGATCTTCCTCCATTTTATGACGGCATTCACTGACTTCCCGATAAAGCGCACTCGATTTTCCCTTTAAGGTCTGTGCTACTTTTTCATAAATCTGCGTATCAAATATTTCGCGGAAAATCCTTGTTTTTTCTCCGGATGATGCAAGCAGCAGACGCGTAAACTCTCCCTGTGCAATCATAGATATCTGCTTAAACTGACGATAATCCAGTCCGAGCAATTCCTGTATTCTACGGTTTACTTCACTCGTTCCCTCCACTGCTGTTCCATCGGGCAGGGTAAGCACTGATTTTTCTTTTTCTTTCGTGTACTCCGTTCCCTCACCATTTTTCCGTTTCTTGGGACGTGCGTATTCCGGATTCCGGTATATTTTGTACTGTTTGCCATGATGGGACATCAAAAGTTCTACATACGTAGGCGTTCCTACGGCTGCAAAGTCAGAACGGACACTTCCTTTTTCTCTCACTTCTCCACTCATGGCGCCATACAGTGCATACATAATGGCATCAAAGACCGTTGTTTTTCCTGCTCCGGTAGCTCCCGTAATCAGAAAAAGTCCACGCTCTTCCATTCGTTCAAAATCAATGTGCTGTGTATCTTTATATGGTCCCCATCCGCAAATGGTTAGTTGTAATGGTTTCATAAATCAGTTCTCCTCCAGCTCGCGAACAACCGTCTGTATATACGCCTTTTGCTCCTCGGTCAGTCCGGTTCCCTGAACCTCATGATAGAATTCTTCAAAAAGGAGATTCGGTTCTTTTCGCTTTACAAAAATATCCTCTGCTCCCGTTCCAAATTCTTTTCCAACTATTCCGGCATCCTCGCGCTCTCTGATAATCTGCATGACATTGGGATAAACGCTTCGCAATGTTTCCATTGGTTCCAGCAGTTCTCCGGAATCCGTAAGGCATGCCTGGATATAGTCTTCTCTGGAGGCTCCCTCTTCTCTTCCCTGATCCAGAAGCTCCTGCAATGTTCCTTTTATTTTCCGCATATCATGCTGCGGAACCAGAGGCACTTTTTTTACACTTATCTTCGCCGGGCAAAGCTCCACAATAGAAACGCTTTTTACCTGATTGGTTTCTCCAAACGAGTACTTCAATGGGGTTCCCGCATAATAAATATGTTCCTCCCCTATCTGCTGTGCTTTATGGATATGTCCCAGTGCAACATAGTCAAAGCCTTTTAGCACCGATGCATCCACATTATCCAGACTTCCTACATGTATCGTTGTTTCACTGTCGGAAAGTTCCGGTGTATGTCCACCATTTGTGACAAAAAAGTGCGTTACCAGAACACGCATTTTTCCCAGTTCCGGTTCCTGCTCTTTTTCTTCCTTCCAATATCCTTCCAACAGCTTCTGTACTGCCTCCTGGCTGGTCTGGCACTGTACCTGCGCCGGCCGGCAAAACGGGAGCAGTACAAATTCTGTCAAAATTCCATTCTTTTCCAGGGTAAACCGGCTTAACTTTTCCTTTACTACACCTGCAATATGTACGCCCTGTCTGCACAAAATATTTTCAAGGAAACTGACTCTTTCCTGCGAATCATGATTTCCTGCAATTAGAACGACCTGAATTCCTGCCTCTACAACACGGGTAATAAAGTCATCAAAAACAGCTACCGCCTCTGCCGGTGGAATCGAACGGTCATAAATATCCCCGGCTATCACAATTGCATCCACACTGTTTTCACATGCTGCCTGCAAAATTTTATTTAAAATATCTTTCTGATCCTCCAACATGGAAAAATCATTTACCACTTTTCCAATATGAAGGTCTGCCGTATGCAAAAATTTCATCTTTTATAGGATTCCTTTTTTCATAAAAATTTCGATAGGCAACTGCCTATAAAGATTTGGATGTCAAAAGAATCCTGTCTCTTCTGACATCCAAATTAAATATACCATATTTCCGAAAAAAGGGGAATTTCAAAAAACTATTTTTCGCTCCAAACCTGCTTTGCCATATGGAATACCGCCCATGCCTTTGGCCATCCGGCATAAAATGCAACATGCGTAACAATCGCAGCAATTTCATTTCTGGTTACTCCATGCTTCTTTGCATTTTCCAGATGATACATCAGGGAAGAATCTGTAACTCCAGATGCCATCAACGCAACTACGGTAATGATACATCTTGTTTTCAAATCAATATCTTCGTTGTTCCAGTTTTCGCCAAATAAAACATCATCATTAAAATGTGCAAAGTCGGGTGCAAATTCTCCGAGTGCATCCCGGCCTGCTGTCTGTACAATTTTTTCCATACTCTTTTCTCCTATTTTAACTTATTATAAACATCATCCGATACCGGCTCCAGCCATTCATTGGAGCCCTCTACTGCCGGAACTTCCAACGAAATATGACTGAAATAACTATCAGCCTTGGCACCATGCCAATGCTTTACGCCCGGCCGAATCACTACAATACTTCCTTCCGAAAGACTGACAGCTTCTTTTCCCTCTTCCTGATACCAGCCCTCGCCGGCAGTACATATGAGAATTTGTCCGCCACCACTTTTGGCATGATGAATATGCCAGTTATTTCTGCATCCCGGTTCAAACGTCACATTTGCAAGAAAAATCGGGTCTTCTCCGGGTTTCGTTAACGGATTCAAAAAAGAATTTCCAATAAAATATTTTGCGTATGCATCATTTGGCATACCCGTTCCAAACATATTTGCTTTTTCAAACTGCTCTTTTTCAAGATACTTCATTTTTTATCTCCTTTCGTTTATGCCCATTGTTCCAAATCCTTCTGGCTCTGTTTTGCCCGGCTTCCATAAATGGCAAGTCCTTTTTCCACCTGTGCCTGTGGACAAAGCTTCTGAATATCACGAACGCTGTTTCCCATTCCGCTTCCTTCATGTGTACAGAATGGTTTTATTACCTTTCCACTAAAATCAGCATGCTCTAAAAATGTAAATACTGCCATTGGCATGGTTCCCCAATAATTGGGATAGCCAAGATAAATTTCATCATACTGTTCTATCTGTTCCGGATATCTGACAAGCTCCGGACGTTTTCCCTGCCGCTGGTCTTCCTGCGCCTGTGCAATACAGTCATTGTATCCTTTTGCATAAGGCACCTTCTGTTCTATTTTAAACAAATCAGCTCCCGTTATCTGTTGCAGATAATTTGCCACAATTTCTGTATTTCCGGTTTCCAGATGCTTTAACATTCCGTTCACATAGTTTTCATCTGCTCTTGAATAAAATGCAATTAATTTCTTTCCCATTTTTCTTCTTCCTTTCTGCCTTTTTCTGATAGGTTCTTATTTTCTGATAGACTCCTATCCTTCCGATGAAAACAGTATAGCGAATTCCGTCTTGCTCCGGAATCTCCAATATGTTATCATTGTATTAACTTTTAGTTCACGCCATAGGGGGAGGTTTTTATGTATTATCCTGCACTGTCTACTTTTCTTGCGGTTGCTGACCTTGGCAGTTTTACAAAAGCCGCAGAACAATTATATATTTCCCCGACTGCCGTCATGAAACAGATGAATGCTTTGGAAAAGCATCTGGATCTGACTCTTTTGGAACGCACTTCTGCCGGAGTACAGCTTACTCCTGCCGGAGAAATCATCTATCGTGATGCAAAATATCTGATGGATTACTCTGCCAAATCCATTGCCGCTGCCAGAAATGCTTCCCATGCCTACGACACTACCTTCTGTGTTGGCACTTCTCTTTTAAATCCTGCCAAACCATTTATGGATTTATGGTATCGGGTAAATCAGGATTTTCCGGACTACAAGCTCCATCTCGTTCCTTTTGAGGACAACCACGAAGGAATTCTGAGCGAAATCGAAAAACTGGGCGAAAAATTTGATTTTCTGATTGGTGTCTGCGATTCCAAAGCATGGCTATCCCTCTGCCAGTTTCTTCCGCTTGGCAGATACCGCAAAATGATTGCCGTTTCCAGAGAACACCGTCTTTCTACCAAAACATGTCTGGACATCAGTGATTTGTATGGAGAAACTTTAATGATGGTTCAGCGTGGAGATTCCGGCGTAAATGATTTTATCCGCAATGACCTTCAAACCAACCATCCGCAGATTCATATCGAAGATACCCCGCCTTTTTATGACCTTTCGGTTTTTAACCGTTGTGCCGAAACCGGAAATGTACTTTTATCCATTGAATGCTGGCAGGATGTCCATCCCGGTCTTGTAACGATTCCCGTCAATTGGGAATACAGCATCCCTTATGGCTTGCTGTACAGCCTGCATGCTCCGGATGATGTTTTGCGATTTGTACAGACGGTAAAGAAATTGGGGTAGGAATTTGAGTGGGTTTGAGTGTGTAATTCTGTATACAAAAACTTACTTGCCTGGATTGGGAGATTTTCAATGCTTATTTCTGCATATAGAAACTCGCTTGCTTGGATTAGGAAATTTTCAACGCATATTTCCGCATATAGAAAATCACTTGTTTCATTTGGATAGTTTTCAACGCTTATTTTCGTATATAGAAAACCATTTGCTTAAATCAGGTGGTACGGGGCTCTTAAATTCGGAATTCAGGTGCTCATTTTCTATATGCATCTTTTTTGCCTGAAAATATCCCAAAAATCGAAAAATTTTTTCTATATCAAAATTTCTTTTTTTTAAATATCCCAATATTTTCTATATCAAAAACGAATAGCCCCAAAATGTCCAAAATTTCTTGTTGTTTTGGACATTTCAAGGCTATTTTTTTGCATATAGAAACTCGCTTATTTCATTTGGGAGATTTTCAACGCTTATTTTCGCATATAGAAAATCACTTGTTTCATTTGGGAGGTTTTCATTGCTTATTTCTGCATATAGAAAATCACTTGTTTCATTTGGGAGATTTACATTGCTTATTTCTGTATATAGAAAACCGCCTGCTTCATTGGGAGGTTTTCATTGCATAATTCTGCATTCAGAAAATGAATTGCCTAAATCAGGTAGTAATGAGCTTTTAAATTCGGAATTCAGGTGCTCATTTTCTATATGCATCTTTTTCGCCTGAAAATACCCCAAAAATTGCAAAAATTTTTCTATATCAAAATTTCTTTTTAAAAAACATCCCAATATTTTCTATATCAAAAACGAATAGCCTCAAAATGTCCAAAATTTCTTGTTATATTGGACATTTCAAGGCTATTTTTTTGCATATAGAAACTCGCTTCTTTCATTTGGGAGATTTTCAACACATATTTCTGCATATAGAAAACCACTTGTTTCATTTGGGAGCTTTTCAACGCTTATTTTCGTATATAGAAAATGACTTGCTTAAATCAGGTGCTACGGGGCTCTTAAATTCGGAATTCAGGTACTCATTTTCTATATGCATCTTTTCCTCCTGAAAGTATCCCAAAAATTGCAAAATTTTTTCTATATCAAAATTTCTTTTTAAAAAATATCCCAATATTTTCTATATCAAAAACGAATAGCCCCAAAATATCCAAAATTTCTTGTTGTTTTGGACATTTCAAGGCTATTTTTTTGCATATAGAAACTCGCTTATTTCATTTGGGAGATTTTCAACACATATTTCTGCATATAGAAAATCACTTGTTTCATTTGGATAGTTTTCAACGCGTCATTCTGCATATAGAAAATCACTTATCCCGCATAAACACAAACTCGCTTACTTATCTTCTCTTCCCTTTACAATCAGGAATATTGCAATTCCAATTGCGATGCTGCCTAAGATGATAAGTGCCAGATATCCGATTGCCTTCTTCGTATCTTTTGCCGGCAATTCTTCTTGTAATGGCGTATTTTCCATTGCAGGTACTACCTCATCCTTTTGCACTATCTGCTCAAATTCTGCACGATGCTCCTCTACCAAATTGCTCTTTGCTTCTTTACTTATGATAATGACATAATCAGAAGCATGTTCAAACTTAAAGGATGTTTTGTTAGCTACATTGATTTCGGATGCGCACTGGAATTCAAAGCAATTTTCCTGTTCATTGTAATAGTACAGATTTGCATATTCTCCTGGGCGTCCCTGTTCCAGTAACAAGGTCAATGTTGCCGTAAATCCAAAGTTGCCATCATGAGCAAGACTCAGTTCAATATAATCTTCCTGCTCCGTCAGGATTTCAAGCATCTCTCTTGGAATTTCACTATTTCCAAGCGTTACATTCAAATCTACATCCTGGACCTCATTTGTATCAATTGATGTTCCATCAATTGTCCATGTAACATCCGGATTCATGGTAAGCACTACATCAACACCCTTTTCCTGAATCATCTTCAAGGTGTCTCCATATATCTTGGAGGTGTTTTCCATATTCATTTCTACCGTAGGTCTTTCATCCTCTGCCGTTTGTGGCTTAGGTGTTGCCGCTACAATGTTCTGTGTTGTAGGTTGCGGTGTTGCTTCCGGAGTTGGTGTTTCCACTGTCTGTACGGAAGCAGGTGTTTCCTGCGGATTAGCAGTTGGTAATTGTGGCTGAACTGTTGGTTCTAAGGTTGGCTGCACAGCTGCAGTTGTATTCGTTTCGTTATTATTTGTCTGTACCGGTGTCGGCGTCGCTGTCGGTGCTGCCGTTGGCTTCGCGGTCGCAGTTGCCGCCGGTTTCATCGTCGGCGTTGCAGTTGGTTTCGCTGTTGCTGTGGCTGCTGGTTTCGTCGTCGGTGTCGCAGTTGGCTTCGCAGTCGCGGTGGCTGCCGGTTTCATCGTCGGCGTTGCCGTTGGCTTCGCAGTTGCCGTTGACGCCGGCTTCGTTGTCGGTGTTGCTGTTGGTGTCGCGGTCGCTATGGCTGTCGGTTTCGCGGTTGCTGTCGCTGCTGGTTTCGTCGTCGGTTTCGCTGTCGGCGTTGCTGTTGGTGTCGCCGTTGGCGTTGCTGTCGCGGTCGCCGTGGCTGCCGGTTTCATCGTCGGCGTAGCCGTTGGCTTCGCAGTTGCTGTTGCTGTCGGTGTCATTGTCGGCGTTGCTGTTGGTGTCGCCGTCGCTGTTGCCGCCGGTTTCGTCGTTGGCGTTGCTGTCGCGGTCGCCGTGGCTGCCGGTTTCGCGGTCGCTGTGGCTGTTGGCTTCGCGGTTTCCGTTGCCGCCGGTTTCGTTGTTGGTGTTGCTGTTGGCTTCGCGGTCGCCGTCGCGGTCGGCGTTACTGTTGGTGTCGCAGTCGCGGTTGGGGTAGCCGTCGCGGTTGGTGTCGCAGTCGCGGTTGGTGTCGCCGTCGCGGTTGGCGTCGCCGTTGCTGTTGGTGTCGGCGTTGCTGTTGGTGTCGGCGTCGGCGTTGCAGTTGGCTTCGCAACCTTTCCGGGAACCGGACAGGCATTAGTTGGCATATTATTGTATACCGGAATTTTAAATACAAATGTATTATCTACGGAGCCTGATTTTTCATAAGCACTGCGGACCTTCTTTGACTCTGCACTCGGTGCTGCAAGATTCTGCATATACTGATGCCAATACATCTGCTTACTGCTATTGTCTACATCAAATTTTTCCAAATATAGAGTGTCCTGCCCACAGGAAATATAATCCTTTGACAGAATACCTGCTCCACCTTTCAATGCACCATAGCGTGTGTTCCATCCCCTTGTTTTTGCTTCCTTTAAACCGCTTTCAACAATCTGTGGCACGGTTTTTCCGGATGCGCCAACATTATAGTAATTATAATATCCTTCATATCCCGGATAAGTTCCTGAAATCAATCCGGAATTTCCTACGCCCTGCTCCTGATATACACGGCTCGCCAAATGGAACGGGCTCACTTTAAGTTCCCGTCCGATTTCATAAAACGCATGTGCGTAGCTCATTCCGGCACCGGGTAGCTCTCCACTCATAAACGTATTATTAATAATACTTTGTACTGCACTTTCCGTATGATAGGAAGAATTAAATGTCAGTTGTTCAAATTCAAAGATATATGTTTCGTTGATAAAATTTCGTGGGTCTAAGTAATATTCAACTGCCGCTCTCGAAGCAATTGCCCATCCCGCTCCGTAATTTTGCTTCTTGTACGCTTCCGGCATCGAAGATGATATCAGACTTCTGGTTTCATAGTCTTCATTCGCCACTACTACGCTCCAGTTCAGTCCGGTATTCTGTTTTACAAAAATCCAATTGGGATGCGCCGATTTAAGTTTGCGCAGTTCCTCCCGGTAAGATTCCGGGAACTGCTCCACATCCGGATATCCTGCTGCCACCCTTGCGCTCCGCATCGTTGCTATCGGCGGAAAAGTCTCATTGCTCCATGATACAAATGCTTCATTGGAACAGGCAAGATAATCTTTTTCTATATAGCCGGAATAGTTACTGTCATTATACGTAAACGATACCTGATAATAAACACCGCCGTCCTCATCCATATCGATTCCTATAATCTTCACCAGAGTTCCCGATGGAATCGTCACGCAGGTGTCACCTTCCACATCAGGTGTTGTATATACCGAATAACTGTCCGTCAGATAAAGCAATGCCCACAAATCATTCTCATCGACAACTTCTTTAAAGGAATCCTGCAATTGTGCCCGTTCGTCCATATCTTCTGTTTCTGCAGAAGTTTCCTCATCCACTTCTTCCGCCTCATCATCGACAAAGTCATCTGTTTCCTCAGATTCTTCCATATCCTGTATAGACGTCACATCATCCACATTAGATGCTTCTGCTGCAAAACCGGTTATCTGGGTTTGCAGCAACAATGATATTCCTATTAAAAAGCTGATTGCTATTCTTGTTTTTTTCATGCGTGTTTCATTCCTTTTTTCTTATACGTTTACATAATACAATTTATCATGATACCATAATTATGTCAACTAAATAGTCTGCTTTTCTTATCCTTTATCTGGTAATGAACCATCACATTTCCTTATCCTTCACCCAAAATCTTTCGCAGATGAATCAGTATTTTTTTCTCCATTCTGCTGACCTGGACCTGATTGATTCCAAGCTCTTTCGCAACCACCGTCTGTGTTTTATTTTCAAAGTAGCGAAGCTGAATCAGCCTTTTTTCCATTTCCGACAGATTTTCCAATAGCTGGCTGACAATAACGCGGTTCATAGCCGTCTCTTCTTCATGACTATTTGGTGAAATCAGTTGGTCGACCAGCAAAACCTCCTTGCCATCCTGCTGATAAACGGAACGATAAATGGATTCTACCTGCGTGTTTGCCTCCATGGCAAGCATTACTTCATCCACGGTAAGCTCTGCCTCTTTTGCAATTTCTTTTATGGTCGGTTCCCGGTTTTGTTCCCTGCGGATTCTTTCTCTTACAACATTCATTTTCATTCCGTTTTCTTTTACCGTTCTGCTGATTTTTATCATGCCATCATCCCGGATGAACCGTTTGATTTCTCCGGTAATCAGCGGAACGGCATAGGTAGAAAACTTTACATTGTATTGAAAATCAAACTTATCAATAGATTTCATCAATCCAATCGTTCCAATTTGAAACAGGTCTTCCATTTCCACTCCGCGACCGGCAAAACGTTTTATGATGTGATGAACCAATCCCAGATTCTGTTCTATCAGTATTTCACGAGCCTCTTTTTCTCCTGACTGTGCACGTTCAATCAATACTGCATTATCTGTCATAGGTTACTCCTCATGCAAAATCCACGAAGATGTTCCCAATTTCTTTTTCATCTGTACTACCGTTCCCTCGCCCGGCACAGAAGTTACTTCCAGATCATCCATAAAAGCTTCCATAAAAGAAAAGCCCATTCCGGAGCGGTCCATTTCCGGCTTCGTGGTAAAAAGAGGTTCCATTGCCTGTTCAACATCCTCAATTCCACGGCCATAATCCTTTACCTCTACCACAAGAACATCCTCCCGGATGGTACAATGCAGCCATACCTGCCCTTCACCATCCTCTTCATAGCCATGAATGATTGCGTTGGTAACTGCTTCGGAAACAGCTGTTTTGATATCTGAAATTTCTTCCAGTGTAGGATTCAGTGCCCCGACAAACGCCGCAACCGCAATTCTTGCAAAAGCTTCATTTTCTGATACGGCATCAAAATGCATTTCCATTTCATTTTTGGTGCTTACTCGTTTTCTGTTCTCAATTTTCATATCCGTCTCCATAGTTTCCCCTTTATTCCATAATCTCTATCACTTTATGTAAACCGCAAATCATCAGTGTACGCTTAATTCTGGTATCTGTATTAATTGCAAATACCTTTCCGCCAAAATAGGAGATTTTTTTATATCTTCCAATAATGATTCCGATTCCGGAGCTGTCCATAAATTTTGTATTTTCAAAGTCGAATACCACATTTCCAACTCCGTCTTTCATAATGTATTTGTCAGCCTCTTTACTTATGTAAACCGACTTGTGATGATCCACTTCTTCCGGCATCTTAACCATCAGATAGTTTTCAATCACTTTAAATTCTTCTTCCATGCTTCTTCTCCTTTTCTTTTTGGGCAAAATAAAAAAGAGAACAAACCCAAGTCTGTTCTCTTTCGTATTTTATATGTTATTTCTTATTCTGCATTATTTATTTCAGCAAGATACGTTTCTGCTTTGCTTGCACGATCCGTATTCGGGAAGTTGTCAATAATCTGGGCATATACTTCTTTTGCCTTATCCTCTTCGTTATTTCTCCGATAAGAATTACCCAGATAGAACAACGCTTCACTGTTTGTTTCATCATACCGGTAAGCACGTTCCAGATTTGGTATTGCCTCTTCATACTTATCCTGCCGATAGCTCTCATATCCAAGATCATAATAATAAGATGCAAGCTGTGAACCAACAAGTCCCATCAGGTCATCGTATAACGTTGTGAACGATTCTGTCTTATAACTGGTGTTTTCTTCGTCCGTTTCTTCGACTTCCAACGATTCCATATATTTTGCAATTGACGCAATATCATTGTTGTCTTTCAGATAAGAATCTGCTGCCATCATCAACGCATCCGATGCTCTCAGCGTTCCATCCGTTCCGATATAAGTTCCCAGTTCTTCTTTCATCTTGTTATTATCATCGGTAAGCTTCTGAACCTGCTGTTCCAGTTCATCTATGGTTGCTGTTTTGGCATCCGACTGTTCACTGACCGTCCGCAGTTCTGCATTGATATCTGATTTTGCTTTCTGAATTCTTCCCGGCAAAATCAGGCAGCTTGCGATTGCAACACCAATCACAACACCGATTCCAAGATTTAATAAAGAAGAAACTCCTTTGGTTTCCTTTAGCTTAATGGGTTGGATAATCGTCTCATTACCACTTTGATACCGCATCACACTTTCCGAGGTAACCTTCTTTTTGGAAATATTTTTGCTTCCTTCTTCCGGCACCAGCATATGCTCTACTTCTTTTAAGTATCGCAACGTTGTTGTATTATTGGTATCAATCTGAATACACTTATTTAATTCCTTTTGCGCTTTTTCCCATTCCTCGGCATTAATATATAATAATGCAAGTAACTGGTGCGCCCGGAGATATTTCGGACTGACTGTCAGAATTTTCTTCAACTGGATAATTGCCAAATCCTGGCTATCCTGATAACAATACAGCAATGACTGATTATATTTTTTGAGTGTCTGATTCAAACCATCCAATCTTGCCTGGTTCATCTGAATCATATTGATATAATCATCCGCAATATTCTTTTTGGGGCGAAGGTTCTTACTGATTACCCACTGTCCCAATGCTTCAACTACTTCACCAATTTCAAAATAAATGAGTCCTAATAAATTTCTCGCATCAATATTATTTTTATTAAACTTCAAACTTTGCCGCAGACTGTTGATGGCTCCTGATAAATCTCTTACAGAAGCTTTCTCCAGACCATCATTATAGAAGCGGTTCGACATAAACATAATTCTCTTATAGAGTCCTACATCTGCTCCACATCCGGTACAAAAGTCCTTCTCAGACAAACGGCATCCGCAACGATAACAAATCATACCGTTTTCTCCTATTCTTCTGAAGGTTTTACTTTATCAATCATCTTTATCAAAATGTCTGCCATATCTGTCAAATCCTGATTATAAATGGCATCCTCCGCGTCTTCCACTTCAAGACTTGGATGGAATTTTTTCAATTCTTCTTCAAAGTCTATCATCCGATGTTCTCCTAACTAAGGTCTTTATCTGACCTACCAAATACAACGACCCGGCAATATAAATCGTATCTGTTGCATTCTGCATGGATGTTAAATAGCAAAATGCTTCTTCTGCACTCTTATGGAAGCTGCAATTCACATTCTTATATTGCTCCCAGTCCACCTTTAGTTTATCTATGGCAGCACTTCTTTCCGATTCCAAAACGGTTACCGCAATATGTTCAAACAGCCCTGCACCTGCAATCTGTGCAATCATCTTATGATACTGCTTGTCCGCGACAACACCAAATAGTAAAAAGGTTCTTCCCTCTTTCTGTTGGCGAACCGCTTCCAGAAATGCCTCAATTCCATCTTCATTATGCGCTCCATCCAAATAGACATTTGGAAGAATCTCCTCCATCCGTCCAGGCCAAAACGCATTGCATAGTCCTTTTCGCACTGCTTCCCCGGTAATTCTGCTATCCTGCAGTTCTTCTGCCGCTGCTATTGCAAGCGCTGCATTCTCCGTCTGATACGGTGCAACCGTATGAAGCACAAGACCATTATAATTATAATAACTACTAAAGAAAGAAAAATCAATGGTTTTCTTTCGCATAGTCACATTCTGAATCTGACTTTTTTCGACAGGAACTGTCCTTGCCTTTTTTTCACTCGCAACCGCTTCTAAAACTCTGCTTGTCTGTGGTCTTTTATCAAGATAAACGAGTGGCACATGTGCTTTTATAATGCCTGCTTTTTCACCCGCTATCTCTTCCAGCGTATTGCCAAGATACTGCATATGGTCAAATCCGATTTCAGTAATAATACATAATTGCGGGTTTGAAATACAATTCGTTGCATCCAGCCGTCCGCCAAGTCCGGTTTCCAAAATCACATAGTCCAGGCACTGCTCATCAAAATAGCTCATTGCCATAAGGAATAAAAATTCAAAAAAAGACGGATGCCCTGCTTCATTTTTCTCCCGGTCCGCATATGCTTTTAGTTTTTCAAAATGCCGGACAAAGTCCTTTTCCGATATCATCTCTCCATTGATGGAAATTCTCTCCCGCATCGTTTCCAGATGTGGAGAAATAAATAAACCTACCCGATACCCTGCCTCCATCAAAATGGATTGCAAATAGGCACAAACGGAACCTTTTCCGTTTGTGCCTGCCACATGAACTATTTTGGAGTTGCAAGCTCCATCCGTCATTGCATGAAGCCATCTGCCGGTATCCTCCAGCGTATGTTTTCCGGCAAATTTCGGGATGGATAAAATATATTGTTCTGCCTGCTGATACGTGTTCATTGCTTTCTTCCTTTGCGTTTTTTCAGGCTTTTCTTATGCAAGTGTCTGTAAACGCTCTTTTACCTGTTCCATCATCTGTGTATACTTTGTAAGCTTTTCACGTTCCTCAGCAATTTTTGCCTCGGGTGCTTTGCTCATAAAACGCTCGTTGTTTAACATACCATTTACGCGGGCAAGTTCTCCCTGTAAACGCTGTTCCTCTTTTTTCAGACGCTCAATTTCCTGTTTTATGTCAACCAATTCTGCGAAAGGAATATAAATGGTTGCATTGGCAATTACTACTGACACGGCATCATCTGCAATGCCGCTCTTATCTGTCTGTATCTTTACCTCCGATGCATATGCCAGTGTTGCAAAGAACAGTTTTCCTTCTTCAAAAGCTCTCCGGATTTCTGCATTATCACTGACAACATAAACACTTGCCTTTTTGCTCGGTGCAACATTCATCTCGGTACGTACGTTACGGATTCCGCGAACTGCTTCCTTCAGGATTTCAATATCCTTTTCCTCTTTTGCAAAATTCCATGCATCCTGATATTCCGGCCATTTGGAAATCATAATGGACTCCTCTTCCGACTGCAGGGTACAGAAAATTTCTTCGGTAATGAATGGCATATAAGGATGAAGCAGTTTCAAAGCCTGAATGAGTACATTTTTGAGTGTCCACAATGCTGCCTTTTTGCTTTCCTTATCATCTGTGTTGTACAGACGCGGTTTTACCATTTCGATGTACCAGTCACAGAACTCATCCCAAATGAAATCATAAACTTTCTGAACTGCAATTCCGAGTTCAAAGCTGTCCATATTGTCTGTTACATCTTTTGCCAGCGTATTTACCTTGGAGAGAATCCACTTGTCAACAGGCTCTAATGCCAGACTCTTTACATCAATATCAGAAGCTGGAATTTCAAGGTCTTCGGTCATGTTCATCATGATGAAACGGGAAGCATTCCAAATCTTATTTGCAAAGTTTCTGCTGGATTCTACTCTTTCATAGTAGAAACGCATATCATTACCTGGTGCATTTCCGGTAATCAGGGTAAGTCTTAACGCATCTGCCCCATACTGGTCAATAATTTCCAATGGGTCAATTCCATTGCCAAGGGACTTACTCATCTTGCGTCCCTGAGAGTCACGAACGAGTCCATGGAACAAAACCGTCTTAAACGGACGCTCGCCCATCTGTTCATATCCGGAGAAAATCATACGGATTACCCAGAAAAAGATGATATCATATCCGGTTACCAATACATCGGTCGGATAGAAATATTTCAAATCTTCAGTCTGTTCCGGCCAGCCTAAGGTTGAAAATGGCCACAGTGCAGAAGAGAACCAGGTATCTAAGGTATCCGGGTCCTGTGTCAGATGCGTACATCCACACTTCGGACATTTGGATGGTGCTTCTTTTGCAACTACGATTTCACCACATTCGTCACAGTAATATGCCGGAATCCGGTGTCCCCACCAAAGCTGACGGCTGATACACCAGTCACGGATATTATCGGTCCAGTTGAAGTAAGTCTTCTCCATTCTCTTTGGAATCAGCTCAATCTCACCGTTCTTAACCGCTTCTACGGCAGGCTTAATCAGCTCATCCATTTTTACGAACCACTGCTGCTTGATCATTGGTTCAATCGTTGTCTTACAACGGTCATGTGTACCAACGTTATGGCTGTAATCCTCAATGCGGACCAGAAGTCCCATCTCATCAAGTTCTTTTACAATGGCATCTCTTGCCGCATAACGATCCATGCCCTCAAACTTGCCACCATTTTTGTTAATGGTTGCATCATCATTCAAAATATTGATTTCCGGAAGGTTATGACGCTTTCCAACTTCAAAGTCGTTCGGGTCATGTGCCGGGGTAATCTTAACAACACCGGTACCAAATTCCATATCTACATAAGAATCTGCTACAATCGGAAGTTCACGGTTTACGATAGGAAGAAGCAGCTTTTTACCAATCAAATCCTTGTAACGGTTATCGTCCGGATTTACTGCAACTGCTGTATCACCCAGCATGGTTTCCGGACGTGTGGTTGCAAATTCAATGAATTTTGTCGTGCTTACACTTCCGTCATCCTCAATCAAAGGATACTTGATATGCCAGAAATGCCCTGCCTGCTCTTCGTATTCTACTTCTGCATCAGAAATGGAGGTATTACATACCGGACACCAGTTTACAATACGGCTTCCCTTGTATATCCATCCTTTTTCATGCATCTTGCAGAATACTTCAGTAACTGCTTTGTTACAGCCTTCATCCATGGTAAAACGTTCTCTGTCCCAGTCACAGGAAGAACCTAACTTCTTTAACTGCTCGATAATTCTTCCGCCATATTCCTTTTTCCATTCCCACGCACGCTCAAGGAATCCTTCTCTGCCAAGGTCATGCTTATCAATTCCCTGTTTCTTTAAGGTTTCAATAATCTTTACTTCGGTCGCAATACTTGCGTGGTCTGTTCCCGGCTGCCAGAGTGCATTATATCCCTGCATTCTTTTATAACGAATCAGGATATCCTGCATCGTGTTATCCAGTGCATGTCCCATATGCAGCTGACCGGTAATATTTGGGGGTGGAATAACAATCGTAAATGGTTTCTTGCTATGGTCTACTTCTGCATGGAAGTATTTCTTGGCAAGCCATTTCTCATAGATACGGTCTTCCATTCCTTTCGGGTCATACGTCTTTGCTAATTCTTTGCTCATACCATGTTCCTTTCTTTTTCCAATGAGATTTCCATAAATAAAAAAGCCCTTTACAGATTATATATCTGTAAAGGGCGTCATTTACTAACGCGGTACCACCTTTATTTTTCACTCAGTGACTTCCTGCAAAGTCCTATCCTGTAACGGGGATAACTCGTGAAAACCTACTTGCCTCACTGATACTCCAGCTACTCTGTTCGGCTTCCCGGCTCCAAAGCTACCTTCCACACTCCATCCTTAAAAATCTCTCAGCACCGCATTGCGGGATTTTCTCTCTGAAAGGTGGTTGATGTGTACTCCTCTTCTTCCACGCCTTTATTTTTCCATTTAATGATATCTTAGTTGTAAGCCGGCATTTTGTCAAGAATATTCTATTCTATCAACTAAATTTCATTTGCCACGCGGTTTTCCATATCATCCTTCTCCAGCTGCATCTGCTGCACCTTGGTATCCTGCGCGATGGCTCTTAAAATCAGATTCAAATCTTCCGGTGAAAACATTCCGGCACAGGCAGATAAATCCCCGATATTAGCACGGTTCACCTTCAGACATCCCCCGCCGGATAATGGAATATTCAAAACCTTTGACTTGTCGCTCATATCTCCAAGACAGATACTGTTTGTCTTTTCGTCACAGACAAACACCACACCATTATAAGTAATCAGACCATCCTGTGCCAGTTCCCCATATGGTACATTTGCATTTTTATGTGGAATATCCATTGCCGGAGTTTTCCCGGATGTTACTGCCTCATAAATTTGCTGTGCCTCAGAACGCTTTGTCTGTCGCTGTGTTGCTGCACGTTTTTCCTGTTTTTCTGTGCGCTCCTCCTGCTCTTCCTGCACATCTTCAATCTGTTCATCCACATGGTCCATTATCTTCTGCCATTCCGACTGGGTATAAGCATTTCCGCCTGTCACAATTTTCTCTTCGGCTTCATTGTTTTTTACTTTCTCAAATATTTCTTTTTTATAATCTGCAATAAGCTGCATATAATCCGATAATTCTTCCTTATCTTCTTCGCTTTCCCCTGCTTTATACTTCAGATAATTGTAGTTATGCCACACACCGTCGCTTTTTCCGACACTTCCCCTTTGTTCATCCAGATAGCTGCATAATGCAAACATTTCCACCTCTGTTGCATTCTCCACATCTATATCTTTTACGGAAACGGTCTGTTCTTCTCCTCCATCCATCCGGACTTTAATGATTGGATTCTCTATCGTAGAAGACTCGTCATACCATGCCGACATTCCCGCTCCGGATGCACTGATTGCCAATCCCAATACGCCACTTGTACTTCTTCCCTGGCGCAATTCTATGGAGCCAAGATTATTTTTTGCATTTCCAAGGATGTCAAAAAAATCTCCCGGTTCCTCCTGTTTATTAACTGCTTCATTTCCCGTTACTGTGCTCTTTGACGATTTTGTTGTATGTAACCAGCTTGTTCCATATCCATTTACCTGCATCCCGTTTTTCCTCCTGCTTTTGAAATAGCATCCTGCCAGCTCGGAATCTTTTATATCATGGAAAGGTCAAAATGACCTTCTATCATATAAAAAAGGGGACAGCACTTATTGTTGCTGTCCCTAGCATTCCCTCATTTCCTATTCTGTTTGATATATCGTCATACAGTTTTCATTTCTTTAGGGGAAAATGATATTTTTTTATTCTCCTTCTACCACAAGGCTTTCCTCATAATCAAGTCCATAGGTGTCTACCAGTGTTGCTTCATAATCTGCATGGAAGAACTGTTCCTTGCCAAGAGACTTGATTTCTTCGTTTAACCAGTCAAGTAAAGTGGTATTTCCCTTTGTTACTGCCGGTGCAATCGTGTCCTGACTTCCAAGGGAAGGAATTCCAACCGTATATCCTTCATTCTGAAGTGCAAATGCAATTACTTCGGTATTATCATTTACCCATGCGATTCCGTTACCATTTTCAAGTGCATTCTTTGCGGTTGCATAAGAATCATACTTCTGTAACAACAGATTTGGATAATTTTCAATCAGATAAGTTTCTGCAGTCGTTCCGGAAATGACGATTAACGGTTCTTCCTCTCCTACTTCATCCAGGCTGGTAATTACCCTGCTGTCCGGCGAAACCACTCCAAGTGCAACATTCATATAAGGGGATGCAAAATCAACTTCTTCCGCACGCTCCGGTGTTACCGTAAAGTTTGCAAGAATAATATCCACCTTTCCGGTCTGTAAATACTCAATACGGTTTGCTGCTTCCGTCGAAACGAAATTCACCTTTACTCCAAGGTCCTCTCCAATCCGGTTGGCAAAATAAATGTCATATCCCTGATACTCCCCATTTTCATCCACATATCCAAAGGGATTTTTGTCAGAGAAAACACCGATATTGATGGTTCCACTTTCCTTGATTTCATCCAGGGTTCGATAAATGGTATCCCCATTTGAAGAATCTCCTGTTTGCTGGGTCTTTCCGCATGCCGTTGCTCCAAAAACAAGACCTACGGTAAGTACTGCTGCCAATAATTTGCTGCTCCAATTTCTTTTCATAATTTTTCTCCTCTTTTCTTTTTATTTCATAGACAATTGCGAAACTTAAATGCCTTTGGAATATGCAGGCAATGGTTCTGCGAAAAGTCTTCATATGCTACGGAGATGAGACTCATAAAAACGTGGAAGCCATTGCTGAACACGTTTTTAATCTCTGAGGCTCATTGAAGTGCCCGGCATATGGGACTTGAGAAGAAATATTGCCTGCATATTTCCACATCGCCTTGTGTTTCGCAATTACCTATTTTATTTCAGGTAATTTCTGTTATTTAAAATTGAAATACCTTTAAAAACTTTCTCGCCCGTTCTGTTTTTGGATTTGTAAAAAATTCTTCCGGTGTAGTATCTTCCAGGATTTTTCCCTCATCCAAAAAGAGAATTCTGTCTGCAACTGCTTTTGCAAACTGCATTTCATGGGTAACAATAATCATGGTTCTTCCCTGTGCCGCCAGCTGAAGCATGACCTCCAGAACCTCACGGACCATTTCCGGGTCCAATGCAGCGGTAATTTCATCAAACAACAGGATTTCCGGGTGCATACATAATGCACGAACAATTGCCACCCTCTGTTTCTGACCTCCGGAAAGCTGACGCGGATAGCTGGATGCCTTTTCCTCCAGTCCGACTCGTTTCAGCAATTCCAAAGCTTCTGTACGAACCTCTTCCTTTTGACGTTTCTGCACCTTGACAGGTGCAAGGCAGATATTCTCCAACACCGTCAAATGGGGAAAAAGCTCATAACTTTGAAAAACCATACCAATTTTCTGCCGGAATTGATACAGCTTCCGGCTCTGATAAAGAATCTCCTGTTTCTGCAAGGTAATTCTGCCTTTCTGAATAGGCTCCAACCCGTTCAGACATCGTAGCAGGGTACTCTTTCCGCAGCCGCTTGGTCCAATCAGAACCACCACTTCTCCACGGCGTACCTGGAAGCTGACATCCTGCAAAACCACATGCTCTCCAAATTGCTTCGATATATGCTCTATGCCAAGTAAAACTTCTTTCTCTGCCATCATTCCCATTTCCTTTCCATATACTTTGCAATAAGACTCAGTGGCCAGCAGGCTGCAAAATATAGCAAAAACACCACCAGATAAATTCCAAATGCAGCATTCGGACTGTTCATCCGGTTTGCTTCAATAATTTGCTGTGCGACCTTTAACACTTCAACAACACCAATCATCAGAATCAGACTTGTTGTCTTAATCATTCGGGTAATCAGATTCAGCGAAACCGGAAGTAATCTTCGAATTGCCTGTGGTAAAATCACATATTGTAAAATCTGTCCCTTAGTCATTCCAAGTGCCGCCGCGCTCTCATATTGATGTCTTGGAATTCCAATCAATGCTCCCCGGACCAAATCCCCCATTTCTGCAGTTCCCCAAAACACAAACACAATCACCGCAGATGCTTCTCCGGATAAATTCCATCCAAAAGACCGGGTTGTTCCAAAATAAATGAGAAACAGCAATACCATTTGCGGCATAATCCGGATAATTTCAAGATAAATCCGAGTCAATGCATGAATTACCCGGTTTTTTCCGATCATCACAATGCCAAGCAGGATACCGAGTGGAATGCTGATTGCAACCGAAACCAGACTTATCTGAAGTGCCACACCAAGTCCCGCAAGGAGACGCGCCATATTTTTTCCTTTCAGCAATACCTCAAGTCCCAAATCCACCACGTCGAAGTCTCCTTTCCACCAGACTGCCCACTATGGAAACCGGAAGTAGTATCAACAGATAAAATACGACCAGTAAAAAGAGGCTCTCTGTCGTTTTATAATAAATACCTATCAAATCCTTTGCCGTAAACATCAAATCCATCAGGCTGATGGCACTGAACACACTTGTTTCTTTCAAAAGAAAGATGACGTTTGCCATAAAAGACGGAAAACTCAACGCTGCTGCCTGTGGAAATACGACATATCCCATTGCCTGATATGGCTGCATTCCCAGACTCAGTGCACTTTCCATCTGTACGGTTTCTACCGCCTCCAGACCACTCCGAAAGCTTTCTGCCATGTAGCTTCCGCCTAAAAATGCAAGTCCGACAACTCCACAGGCTTCTGCATTTGTCGCAATTCCCACCTTAGGTAGTCCGTAATAAAGGAAGAACAGCTGCACCAAAAGTGGTGTATTTCGACTCAGTTCAATATAAACGGCTACGATTTTTTGAAGAACCGGCACTTTAAAATACTGAACCATTGCACAAAGAATGCCTGTAAGTATCGCAAGGCCGATTCCCGCCAATCCAATTTTCAAAGTCAGCCATGCGGCCGTTTCATACATTGGTAGATATTTCAAAATAAATTCCCAGTTCATAATTGCCCCCTGCATTATGTTATGCAGAATACTCCTTTACTGCTACGAATCCACCTTCCAGATCTGCAAGAATATCATCGATGTGTTCGGTACCAATGGATAATCGTATCGTATTCTGCTTAATTCCCTGGTCTGCCAGTTCTTCTTCGGTCAGCTGGGAATGTGTTGTTGTTGCCGGATGGATAACAAGACTCTTCACATCTGCAACATTGGCAAGTAGTGAAAAAATCTTCAAATGGTCAATAAAGCGATGTGCTTCTTTCTGTCCGCCTTTGATTTCAAATGTAAAAATAGATGCTCCTCCATTCGGAAAATATTTTTCATAAAGTGCATGGTCCGGATGTTCCGGAAGTGATGGATGATTTACTTTTTCTACCTGAGGATGATTCTTCAGATATTCCACTACTTTCTTTGTATTTTCTGCATGACGCTCCAGACGCAATGACAATGTTTCAATTCCCTGTAACAGTAAAAATGCATTGAATGGTGAAATGGTTGCACCGGTATCACGAAGCAGGATGGCACGGATATAAGTTACAAATGCTGCAGGTCCCGCGGCATCCACAAAAGATACTCCATGATAGCTTGGATTTGCTTCTGCAATTGCCGGATATTTTCCGCTCTTTTTCCAATCAAATGTTCCTGCATCCACAATAATTCCGCCGAGCGTTGTTCCGTGTCCTCCGAGGAACTTGGTTGCCGAATGAACTACAATATCAGCACCGTGTTCAATCGGACGGATCAGATAAGGTGTTCCAAACGTATTGTCAATGACAAGTGGAATTCCATGTTGATGAGCAATTTCTGCAATCTTATCAATATCGGGGATATCACTGTTTGGATTTCCCAGTGTTTCCAGATATATGGCTCTTGTATCCGGCTGTATTGCCTGCTCCACTTCCGCAAGGTCATGTGCATTTACAAAGGTCGTTGTAATTCCATAATGGGGAAGTGTATGTTCCAGAAGATTGTAGCTTCCACCATAGATTGTTTTCTGTGCAACAATGTGTCCGCCATCTGCTGCGAGTGCTTCTATCGTATACGTAATTGCAGCCGCTCCGGATGCAAGTGCAAGTGCTGCCACACCACCCTCTAATGCTGCCACTCGTTTTTCCAAAACATCCTGTGTGGAGTTGGTAAGTCTTCCATAAATATTACCTGCATCTGCAAGACCGAATCGTGCTGCCGCATGTGCAGAATCACGGAAAACATAAGATGTTGTCTGGTAAATCGGTACGGCTCTTGCTCCTGTTGCAATGTCTGCTTCTTCCTGTCCTACGTGTAACTGTAATGTTTCAAATTTTAATTGGCTCATGATATTTTTCTCCTTTTTCATTTTCTTTCATTTTCTGGTTTTTTGATTTTTCATTTTGGGCAAAATAAAAGCCCGGGGGTAAATCACTCCCGGGCAAATGGCTCTTGACTTTGTACTACTTCCTGCTGTCAAGCATTTCTTCGGCGCATAGCAATGAATGCTTACGCACCTGGCCATTCGTATATGCCCGGGAGAAAAGCATCTGACAACAACACATGGATTCTGTTGTTAATATACTTTTAAGTGCATTCATTTTATCCGCCTCCTGTTCTTTTTTATTCGTTCAAATCTCATTTGATAATCGCATTATATACCCACTAATCTACTATGTCAATAGGTAAATGAAAAATTTTATTTTAAATTTTTAAACTCCGTGGAACTCTTGTATTTTCGGTAAACATCTTCTGCTGCTGCCACTCTGGATAAGAGTTTTTCCAGATATTTCCATCCTTCTTCCCTGGAAGCTTTGCCATTTGGTCCTGCCTTTTGTACAAGCCCCATATAGGTATCTACTTTTCTTTTATGTAGTTCTTTGACTTCCTTTTTCGTCCGGCAGGCTTTAATTTGCTCCATATATGTCTTTCGTTCCTGCATCACATCAAGATAATCTTCATACATTTCCGGCACATTCATTTCCAGGTAGTGTATTTCTTCTTCCTCTAATTCCTTGCCACCGGATATCTTGTCTTTTATTTTTCCCAGCACATCCGTTTCCTCAACACGAAAAAGTTCCTCCTGGGATTTCAAAAGTTCCTGCTCTTCTAATGTAAGCTCCTCTTTTCCCTTTTGACTGATTTTCAGATTTAATGTTGCCATTTCCATAGCTTTTCGAATCATATCTTTTTTGGATAACATAGACTTCTCCTCATAGTATTTATCTATTTTAGGCGTTTGCGAAACTCAAATACTTTTTGGAATATACAGGCAATCTTTCTGCGAAAAGCCTTCATATGCCACGGAAATGAGACTCATAAAAACGTGGAAGCCTTTGCTAAACACGTTTTTTATGTCTGAGACTCATTGAAGTGCTTGGCATATGGGACTTGAGAAGAAAGATTGCCTGCATATTCCCACAGTGCTTTGAGTTTCGCAATCACCTATTTATCTATTTATTCTCTTTCCATATCGGTCAGATAGCCCAGTTCATTCATATCAGAAAAGACCAATTGTGCCCCTGCCTGCTGCATGATTTCCATGGAATATCTTCCGGATGCCACCCCAACGGATACTACCTCTGCGGCCTTCGCTGCTTCCAAATCAATTTTGTCATCTCCTACATACCAGACTTCTCCCTGGTCCGCAGGAATAATACCAAGCTTCTTCAAAGCCTCCCGGATTGGAAAAGGACTTGGTTTCAGTTGTTCCGGATGAAAAGGAAGCAATCTTCCTCCCACATAAGAAAAGCATTCCAGAATACCTGCCTTTTTCAATGCATATTCCAATACCTCTGTTGCATTACTGGAAACCACACCTAAAACAATTCCTTTGTTCCATAACGCCCGAATTGTCTTGTCTGTTCCCGGAATCAGTTCCTTTTGCATGATAATCTGTAACTCAAATTCAGAAACAAGCTTTTCAGCTCCCGCATTTATTTTCATTGCCATATCTTCCGGAAACTGCTCTTCGACCAAATGATGCATGTGATGCCATACAAAATATCCATCTCTGCCGGCTTCTTTTTCCTCCATAGGAACTTCCAGATATTCTTCATAATAAGCAATCATCTTTTCTGCAAGTTTACATAACAATGATTTGTCAGAATACAAATATGCCATGGTACGGTCAAAATCAAATAAGATTACTTTTGGTATCCTTGTCATCAAAATCTGTCGATAGATTTCGTCTATCTTCGTCTTTTCTGCCAGATGCTCGGAAAATGCACTTGCACTGCCCGCTGCAATTCCCATATAAAAAGCATGCCGGTAATCTCTTTTTTCCAGCCATCCTGCCATAAACCCGGCAACCATTGCATCCCCTGCTCCAACTCCATTTACAAATTGCCCCTGAGGTGCTGCCATTTCATACACCTTACCATCTGCAGCAACGAGAACAGCTCCTTCTCCCGCCAGGGAAACAAGTACATTCTCTGCCCCCATCTCTTTCAGCTTTTTTGCATATGGAATAATCTCACTCCTTTTTGAAAGCGAAACGTGAAAAAGTTCTTCGAGTTCTCTCTGATTCGGTTTAATCAAAAATGGATGATGCTGCAAGGTATTCAGCAATAGCTCTCCACCGGCATCCACGACAATCCGGATTCCTTTGTTATCAAGAAGCCGCATCATGTCACAGTAAATATCGGACGGCATGGAAGATGGTATACTTCCTGATAAAAACAGAACATCGCCTGCCTGTAACTTTTCCAGACGATTTAACAACTTGGAAACAGCCTCCTCCGGAATAACCGGTCCTGCACCGTTTATTTCCGTTCCCTCTACGGATTTTATTTTTACGTTAATTCTGGAGTACCCCTCATTCAGACGGATAAAATCATTGGAAACTCCATACTGCTTTAACATTCTTACAATTTCATCCCCGGTAAAGCCTGCAACAAAACCGAGTGCTGTACTCTGTATTCCCAGGTTCTTTAAAACAAATGACACATTAATCCCTTTTCCGCCGGGATACAAATGCTCCTCACCAGTCCGGTTTGTCTCACCCATTGCAAACGGCGAAACGGATACCACATAGTCGATTGCGGGATTCAGTGTTACCGTATAAATCATTTCTCTTCTCCCTGTTTTTTCTATAAAAAAAAGCTATCGTGTCTGGCGATAGCCTTAATATTTCAATTATTTATGCAATCATATTTCCTCTTCCGGTAAAGGCTGCATTACTCTGGACTGGTTCATACGACTCATCTGCATCTGCTCTTCCAATATATCATCAAAATTTAAAGTCTCTCCCGGCTTTAACGGATTCTCATTCAGACTCATATCGGTAAGTGATGAATAATCCGTTTTTGAAGAGGTAAGGTCTTCCTCCCGAATTCCGGATATTCTGGAAAGGCTTGCCCTGCTCAAGGTATTGGTATTATAAATATATGGCTGAAAACTTAAAGCACCTATCTGCATAATGACTCCCTTCCTCTAGTAAATTTGTACTATTATTTTATACCAAAATGCATCACACGTCAAATATGTCTTTTCTTTAACAATCATTCATTCGTTGTAGATTCATCCTCTACAATTACTGCATCTGTATCAATAATTTTGGCATTCTTTCGTCTTGTTTTAAAAACTCTTGAAAGAATCCACATATCAGACAAACCATCGTACAACAGGAATATTCCAATCAGTCTTACGACAGCATCCAAAGCATCGAATGGATTGCATACCAGAATGATTCCCAATGCAACCGTCAATACCGCAAGTAAAAGTGCAATCCACCAATTCGAATAACCCATTTTTTTCAAGTCAATTGCCTGTACGCCATTATGAAGTCCATGTATAATAATCAAAATTCCAACAATCATCGGAATGGCTTTCATAATCGTTTCCGGTTTCCACACAATAAAACCGCCAATCACAGCCAGCACAATGCCAAGAACCATCATACTGTGTGACATCATGGTTTTTTCCCTGGTTGCCAGATAAAATATAATCTGCAATACCCCATAAATGCCAAGAACAGCTCCTACTGTGATACACACAATCTGGGTGCTCTGTCCCGGCCAGATGAGAAGAATCAGACCAAGTACTGCACAAATCAACGCCGTAACAGAATAGTTCATCTTCAGACTTTTTATTGCATTCATACGGTTGTCTCCTTTTCGGTATCTGTTTTTTTATTTTTGCGAATCTGCTTTCTCTTTATTGCTTCAAAAATAATATAAAATAAATATCCCCAAACTGCTCCCAGGCAATTCAGAATAATATCATCCACATCAAAGGCGCCAAATGCACTAAACAATTGAAAAACTTCAATTCCAAGAACAAGTAAAAATGCGTTTAACAGCATTACAAAAAAATTCTTTCCCCACTTATGAACATAAGGAAGTAAAAAGCCAAATGGCACAAATGCCAGAATGTTTCCGACCAGATTTTCAAAACTATTTAATTTATATGCATAAACAATATACATGCGGATTGTCTTAAACGGCGTAAAATTGGCAGTATCCAGCCCTTCAAGGATAACATCCTTTCTCCAGGTCTGGGCAATTGCCCGAAGCTGTTCGATGGGATATTTAAACACAATCAGCTTCACCAGTAATAACAGATACAGGATAAATACAATCTGTATCCATGGTATTTTACGTTGTCCGGACGTTTCCGCAGACAACTTATTTTTCACTAATAGCGAACCTCCATTAACGTAAGTCCAACCGCAGGTGCCAGATGACCTGCACACTCTCTTTTTCCGGTTTCCAAAATAGCGCAGATATCCTCTGCGCGGCGTTCTCCGGTTCCCACTTCTATTAAGGTTCCTGTCAGAATTCGTACCATATGATACAAAAAACCATCTCCGGAATACTTAATCCGAAGCATATCACCTGTTTCTTCCAGCTCAATCTTTTCAATGGTACGTACTGTGGATTTTTTGCTTTTCTTTGTGGATGTAAAAGCTGCAAAGTCATGTTTTCCGGTCAGGAATTCTGCCGCACGGCGCATCTCTTCCACATTTAGTCTCTTTTCTATCCTATGTGCATATCTTCGTTCAAATACATGTGGAATCGGAGATTGGATAATCTGATAGCAATATGTTTTTCCTTTTGCATTCAATCTGCTATGAAATCGCTCCGGCACCTGTTCCATCGAAATTACGGCAATATCTTCGGGAAGATATTGGTTTACATAATTCATTATCTGTTCCGTAGACTGCTCCTCTTCTATATGAAAATTCGCCACCTGTCCACGAGCATGGACCCCCGCGTCTGTTCTTCCTGCCCCTTGAATCTCTATCGGATATCCGCACATTTTAGTGAGTATTGATTCCAGTTTCCCCTGAATCGTATTGTCGGTACTTTCCTGTCTCTGCCATCCACGATAACGGGTTCCCTCATATTGCAGAACCATTTTATAGTTTGCCACAAAAACCTCCTACAAATCTCTACTTTTCACGTAAAGATTCAATTTCTTCTTCGCGCTCTTTTTCCTTTTTCTCCTGACGTTCCCTGCGTTGCTGAAGTGTTTTCTGCTCCATCTCACGGTAACGTTCTACCGGTTCCATGTCTTCATCCGTAATATGGCGGAAAATACTTGCTCCGGAGTATAAAATCTGAATACTCTTTATGGTCGTATCAAAGACGCCCTCTTCATACATATTTAACAAAATGATTCCAATCGGAACTGCAAAAATCATTCCGCCGACACCGCCCATCCGATATCCCAGATAAAGCAGAAACAATGTTGGAATCGGAGAAAGTCCCACCGAATCTCCCACAATTTTAGGCTGAATCAGTTGTCGGAATAATTGTCCGACTCCCCAGATAATCAGCAGACCAAATACCATCCGGTAGTCATTATTTAATAATTTGATAATTGCCCAGGGAACCAGCACTGTACCTGTTCCAAAGAAAGGAAGCAGATCGAGGAATGCCACTCCGATTGCAATAATAAATGCATACCGTACTCCCAGAATCCAGAATCCGATTCCCAAAAGCAGATACATCCAGACTTCAATCTTAAGCTGTGCCTTGAAATAGCCGCCCACTGCACGTTTTAAACCGCGCTTAATCATATTCATTCTTTCCAGAATAGATAATGGAAGTATTTTATCCAGAATCCTCGGTATATAATCTTTATCTGCGACAAAAAAGTAAGAGGATAACAGGCACATAATAATTCCAATAATAATGGATGGAAGATTTTTCGCAAAATTTCCTACGGCTTCAATCGTTGGTGTACTTAACTGACCAACCATTTCTCCCCAGATATTATTGAATTTTCCAACCATGACATCAATCGTATTCTGCACATCCTTCGGAAAGTACTGATACATAACCGTAAGCTGTTTTCCAATTGTGTCAAAATCCTTCTGGGTATTCTTCCACATCTGCGGAAGTTCATCCACAAAACTGATTAACTGCTCAATCAGTGTTGAAATCGTAAAATATCCTGCCAGAACCACCACGGCAATTACGGCGATAATTACCACCGCAGAGCCCGTTTTTCGTTTGATTTTTAACTTCGTTTCAAAAAAACGGACAATGGGATTTGCAATCAACGAAATAATCCATGCGATAAAAAATGGCATAAAATATATGATTACCCTTGGAATTGCGAAAAAGCAAAACAGGATAAATGCCAGCATAATAATCAAATTCACAATAACTTTTACATAAACAAGTCCGGAACCTTTTTCTTTCATACTCCTCAATCCTCTCTTTCTGGATTGTCTATACCTGCGTAAGTTCTCCGTCTGTTCCTTCCAAATAAGAATCAAGAAGCGCATAAATTTCTTCTCTGCCCTGCTTTGTCATGGAAGAATACGGAATTACAAGAGTGCCTTTTTCTACCTTCAGACCCTCTTTTATCATTTTAACATGTTTTTGTATCTGACTGCGATTAATTTTATCTAATTTTGTTGCAATGATAATCGGATGAAATCCCTGGTTGCATATCCATTCGTACATCAGCTTATCATTCCCCGACGGTTCATGGCGAATATCAATCAACAGGAATACCGCCTTTAACTGCGTTGACTTGTGAAGATAATTTTCAATCATTTTTCCCCACTTTGCCTTTTCCTGCTCACTTACCTTCGCATAGCCATATCCCGGAAGATCCACAAAATACATCTGGTCATTGATGTTATAAAAGTTGATTGTCTGGGTTTTTCCAGGCTGTGCACTCGTTCTGGCAAGTGATTTGCGGTTCATCAATCCGTTGATAAGAGAAGATTTTCCCACATTACTTTTACCGGCAAACGCAAATTCCATATAAGGGTTTTCCGGCAAAGTACTTGTAATTCCACAAACTGTTTCCAAGCTTACATTTTTAATTACCATACGAATTCTCCAAAAGTGATTTCTTTAAAACTTCTTTCATATTCTTTACATAGGAAATCTGAATTCCATCGCGGATTTCCTCCGGAATTTCTTCAATGTCCTTCTTATTTTCTGCGGGCACAAGCACTTCTTTGATTCCTGCCATTTTGGCTGCAAGAATTTTTTCCTTCAATCCGCCAACCGGAAGTGCATTTCCACGTAATGTAATTTCACCGGTCATTGCCAGGTCACACCGCACCGGCTTTTTCGTAATTGCCGAAAAAATTGCGGTTGCCATCGTAATTCCCGCAGACGGACCATCCTTGGGAACTGCTCCCTCCGGAATATGAATGTGAAAATCATTTTCTTTAAATACTGACGGATCAATATGATGTTCTTCGCCAATGGAACGTACATAACTCATTCCGATAATGGCAGATTCCTTCATCACATCCCCCATCTGACCGGTTAAATCAATATCACCTTTTCCAGGCATAATATTTACTTCAATCTGTAACGTATCTCCACCAACGCTTGTCCATGCCAATCCACGTACAATACCAATTTCCGGTTTCTTGTTTGCCAAATCCGTAGAATACTTTTTCTTTCCAAGATATTTCTCCAGATTTGCAGACGTAACCTTGATTTTGCTCTGCTCTTTTCCTTCTTCCCGGTCTTCCAGAATCTGTTTTGCCGCTTTTCGGCAAATATCCCCAATTTTACGTTCTAATTCACGTACACCGGCTTCTCTCGTATAAGAAGAAATGATTCCTTTGATTGCACTGTCCGTAATGGAAAGCATCTTTGGTGTGATTCCATTCTTTTCCATCTGCTTGCGAATCAAATGTTCCTTCGCAATATGGAATTTCTCATTTTCGGTATAACTGTTTACCTCAATGATTTCCATACGGTCAAGCAACGGTCTTGGAATATTTTGTGTCGAATTTGCTGTTGCAATAAAAAGCACTTCGGACAAATCCAGCGGGATTTCCACATAGTGATCACGGAATCGGACGTTCTGCTCTCCATCCAACACTTCCAGAAGTGCCGAAAACGTATCGCCCTTATAATCATTGCTCACTTTATCAATCTCATCCAGAAGCATTAACGGGTTCTTAGCACCTGCCTGCTTTAATCCGGTTGCAATTCTTCCCGGCATCGCACCTACATATGTTTTCCGGTGGCCACGAATCTCTGCTTCATCGCGGACACCTCCCAGGCAGATCCGGATGTATTTTTTGTTCAATGCCTTCGCTACGCTACGCGCAATCGATGTTTTTCCGGTTCCCGGAGGACCGACCAGACATATAATCGGACTGTCTCCTTTTCTTGTAAGGCACCGTACTGCCAAAAACTCCAGAACACGTTCCTTAACCTGCTCCAGACCATAATGTTCCCGTTCCAGCACCTCTTTGGCTTCCTTCATACTTTCATTGTCTATGGATGCCTTATCCCACGGAAGTTCCAGCAAAGTTTCAATATATCCCCGTTCTACGGCACTTTCCGAACTGCTTCCGGAAAGTGATTTGAAACGCGAAATTTCTTTTCTGATTTTTTCTTTTACGGATTCCGAAGCTTCCAGCTGTTCCAATGCCTCTTCAAACTGTTCGGTGTCGGAAAAAGATTTTTCATCTCCAAGCTCCTCGCGGATGTAACGAAGCTGTTCCCTGAGAAGATACTCTCTTTGATTTTTTTCCACCTTTCCCTTTAGTTTCTGGGCAAGGTTATTTTTTATTTTTGCCACCTCAATTTCATTTAGAAGTAGCGCACAAACGGTCTGAAAACGTTCTTCCAGCGAAAACGCATCTAACACCTGCTGCTTCTTCTCATATTCCACCGGAAGATTCATGGCAATCTGATCCAGCAGACTTCCGATATCCTCCATTTGTGTATAACGGCTGACTGCGTTTTTATCAAGCTTCGGGTAAAGGGATGCAAACTGCGTAAAATATTCCTTTATCTGGCGGAGCATTGCCTCATTTTCTGCCTCATCAAGGACTTCCTTTTCCTCTTCGGTTTCAACAACAGCTTCCAAAAACGCTTCATTCTCTTCCCTGATTTCGGTCAAAACACCTCTTTGTATTCCGGAAACAAGAATTCTCACAACATGATTCTGTAATTTTGTTACCTGTCGAATTCCTGCAATAATTCCGGTACGGTATAAATCGTCCTGCAAAGGTTCTTTGCATTCGCCATCCTTCTGTGTTACCAGAAAAATCCGTCCCTCCTGCGTCATCGCATATTCGATTGCCCGAAGGGATTTTATCCGCTGTATGTCAAAATGAATTACGGTATCCGGTAATATAGTCATCCCGCACAAAGGAATCACGGGTAAATTCTCTCTTTTGCTCATTTCAAATCCTCTTTTAATGCAACAAACGGACACGCATAAACAACGTGTCCGCTTTCCTTTTATCTTGCTTTCCGCACAGACTCCCTATGAATAATTTCAGGTTCCTGTGTTCCTTCCACCGCTTCTTTTGTAATCACACATTTTTCAATCGTGCTGTCGGATGGAATCTGATACATCACATTCATCATTACTTTTTCCATAATGGAACGCAGACCTCTGGCACCGGTTTTGCGGTCAAATGCCTGTTTCGCAATTGCCTCTACGGCATCCGGTTCAAATACAAGTTCTACGTGGTCAAATCCAAACAGTTTCTGGTATTGCTTAACCAATGCATTCTTAGGTTCTGTAAGAATTCGGACAAGTGCATCCTTATCGAGTCCCTGAAGGGATACATTAATGGGTACACGTCCCACAAACTCCGGAATCAAACCAAACTTCACCAAATCCTGTGGTGTCACTTCACTTAATAATTCACTGATTTCACGAGTATTTTTGCTCGCAATTTCTGCATCAAAACCAATGGAGTTCCGATTCAGACGATTTTCAACAATTTTTTCAAGACCGTCAAAAGCACCTCCACAGATAAACAGAATATTGGAAGTATCAATCTGAATCAATTCCTGATGAGGATGTTTACGTCCTCCCTGTGGTGGAACACTTGCTACGGTTCCTTCAATAATCTTAAGGAGTGCCTGCTGTACTCCTTCGCCGGAAACATCACGTGTAATGGAAACATTTTCACTCTTTTTGGTGATTTTATCAATTTCATCAATATAAATAATACCAAGCTGTGCCCGTTCCACTTCATAATCTGCTGCCTGAATCAGTTTCAGCAGAATATTTTCGACGTCTTCTCCAACATATCCGGCTTCTGTCAATGTTGTAGCATCTGCAATAGCAAATGGTACATTAATGATTTTCGCAAGTGTCTGTGCAAGGTAAGTCTTGCCCGAACCTGTCGGTCCAATCATAATGATATTACTTTTCTGTAACTCCACACCATCTTCTTCCTTGGGTGCCGTTACTCTTTTATAATGATTATATACGGACACCGCGAGAACCTTTTTTGCCTCGTCCTGTCCAATTACATAATCGTCAAGAAATTCCTTGATTTCAACAGGCTTCAGAAGATTAATTTCCATCTCCTGCGCAGCCTCTTCCTCCATATCTTCAAATTCTTCCTCTACAATATCCGCACAGATACCAACGCATTCATCACAAATATATACGCCGCTGGGACCCGCAATCAGTTTGCGGACCTGATCCTGTGTTTTGTTGCAAAAAGAACATCTGATACTGTCAGAATTCTTTCCTGCCATATAATTTACCTCGTCACAATAATTCTCTATACTTCCGAACGCTTGTAAACCACACGGTCGATTAATCCATATTCTTTTGCTTCTTCTGCTGTCATCCAATTATCTCTGTCAGTATCAGCAGCAATAATGGAAATATCCTTACCAGTATTTTCCGCAAGCATTCTGTTCAGCTTTTCTTTCGTCTGTAAGATATGCTTAGCAGCAATCTCAATTTCCGTTGCCTGTCCCTGAGCTCCACCAAGTGGCTGGTGAATCATAATTTCTGCATTGGGAAGTGCCAAACGTTTTCCCTTGGTACCACCTGCCAGAAGGAAAGCTCCCATGCTGGCTGCCATACCCATACAATATGTGGAAACATCACATTTTACATACTGCATGGTATCATAAATTGCCATTCCTGCTGTCACACTGCCACCGGGGCTATTGATGTACAGCTGAATGTCCTTATCCGGGTCTTCGGCTTCCAGAAATAACATCTGTGCAACAACAAGACTTGCTGTTGTTTCATTTACTTCTTCGCCTAAAAAGATAATTCTTTCTTTTAAAAGTCTTGAATAGATATCATAGGAGCGTTCCCCTCTGCTTGTCTGTTCAATGACATAAGGTACTAAACTCATACGCAAACCTCTTTTCTTTATTTTGCTTTTTCTGTTTTACCAGCCTTTGCAGCCTTACCAGCTTTTGCATTTTCAACAACAAATTCTACGGCTTTCTTTACAGCGATATCTTCTTTGATTCCCTTTACGCTCTTTTCAGGAAGCATTTCTTTTACCTTATCTGCTTCCATCTGATATGCTTCTGCCATAGCCTTAATTTCGTTTTCAAAATCTTCTTCGGTAGCTTCAATACCTTCTGCTGCAGCAACTGCTTCTAATACAAGTCTGGATTTAATTCTGGTTTCTGCCTGTGGCTTCACCTGTTCCATCATCTTGTCCAAAGTTGCTCCGGTGAACTGGAAGTACTGTTCCATGGATAATCCCTGCATCTGCATTCTCTGTGCAAATTCATCAATCATCTGTCTCTGCTGGGTTTTTACCATAGCTTCCGGAATTTCCATATCTGCATCTTCAACGATAGCATCAATGACTGCTGCTTCCTTTGCATCCTTAGCTTCTTTTTCTTTCTTTTCTGCTAATTTTGCCTTAACATCTGCCCTGTAATCTGCCAATGTTTCAAATTCAGAAACTTCACTTGCGAACTCATCATCCAATTCCGGAAGTTCCTTTTCTTTGATTTCCTTAATCGTACATTTAAATACTGCTGCTTTTCCCTTCAGTTCTTCTGCCTGATAATCTTCCGGGAATGTTACATTAACTTCTACTTCTTTTCCGATTTCAGCACCAACAAGCTGTTCTTCAAATCCGGGAATGAATGCTCCGGAACCGATTGTTAATGGATAATTTTCTCCCTTACCGCCATCAAAAGCGACGCCATCTACAAAGCCTTCAAAATCAAGAACGGTCATATCGCCATCCTTAACAGCTCTGTCTGTTACTTCAATATTTCTTGCGTTATTTTCTCTTTCCTTTTCAAGTGCTGCATCTACTTCTTCATCGGTTACGGTAGTATCAATTTCTTCTACCTTAATTCCCTTGTACTTGCCAAGTTTTACTTCCGGCTTCAATGCAACAAGTGCTGTAAAAATAAAAGGCTTTCCTTTTTCAATCTGTGTTACATCAATTTCAGGAGAAGAAACGATATCTTCTTCACTTTCATCTACTGCTTTACCATATGCTTCAGGAATCAATGCATTTGCTGCATCCTCATAAAAGATTTCAGGACCATACATTTTTTCTACCATCTGGCGTGGTACTTTGCCTTTACGGAAACCAGGAACACTGATTTTATTCTTATTCTTAAGGAATGCATCCTCTAAGGCTTTCTCAAGTTCTTCTGCGGAAACTTCAATGGTAAGCTTCGCCATGTTTTTTTCTAATTTTTCTACCTGTACGCTCATTTTGTACAAAACCTCCTTAACCCTTCCTGTGTACAATCACAGTCATTGTACGATTATAGCATAATTGCCATAATCTGACTAGCTTTTTTTTTCATTTTATATTACAATAAATAAAGATAACCTGCATGGAGAGTTTTTGCTTTATTAAATTTCTGTCCTTGCAGCTACCCACACATATTCTGAGCTGAAGGTCTTCCTGACGTAAAGTTTTATGAGTTTATCATTCCTCATATTGTTTCATTTGGATGATACCGCAGCTGTTCCCGATATTCTCTCAAGAGAATACCCGAACAGTTTTTTATTGCAAATTTTCAAAAAGGAGACTTTCTGTTATGGAAGCAAAGGAAGAAAAAGCTGCGATTATTGGAATTTTTATTAAGAATTTTGACGCTGTTCCAATGGTAAACGGAATCCTGCACGATTATGCCGAGGATATTATCGGACGAATCGGCATCCCCTATCGTCAAAAAGGATTGCATGTCATTTCCATTATTCTCAGCACAACACCTGACCGTATCAGTGCACTTTCCGGACGTCTCGGAAGAATTGAAGGGGTAACTGCCAAAGCAATGCAGGCCAATCTGTAAATTACAATCAGGAGGATTTTATTATGAAAATCACAACCAAACAGTTGGTGCAGACTGCTCTTTTACTCGCAATCTGTATTGCAAGCCAATACTTCAAAAATCTGTCCGTTTACATTACCGGACCAATCGTTAATCTGACCATTATCATTGCCGTACTTGCCGTAGGTTTATGGAGCGGAATTCTTTTAAGTATTATTGCCCCAATTACCGCCTTTTTCTTTACCGGCTCGCCGATCATGGCCGCTATTCCGCTTATGTTTCCCGCTGTTATGGCAGGCAATGCGGTTCTTGCCGTTACCGTATGGTATTTCCAGAACAAACTTTCCTTTAAAGGAAAGCTTCCTGCTGGTCTGATTGCCGGCTCTGTTTTAAAGGCAATCTTCATGGGCGTTGTTATTGTTCTTATTATACTTCCTGTTTTCGGTAACAACATTGCAGCCAAGCTGCCAAATCCGGATGCCTTACCTAAGGCTCTCGCAACCGCTAAGGTAACCTTCTCCATTACGCAGCTCACAACTGCCTTAATCGGAAGTGCATTGGCCTATGTTATCTGGCTTCCACTTAAAAAGTATCTGAAAGCGGAAAATTAGATTTCATAATTGGAATTGAGTTTTGAATTTGTTTTTGAATTCGGGTGTACGTGCCGTACACCCGTTTTTTGTTTCTTTGCTTTGGGGATTGTGGAGCATTTTTGTTGTTTCTACCCGTCCCGGCGAACTGTTGTGGGTATTGGCGGAATTTTTTGCCATTTCTACCCTTGCCGGCGAACTGTTGTGGGTATTGGCGGTATCTTTTGCTGTTTCTACCCTCGCAGTTCTGATAATTTGGGTGTTTTAGAATATATTTGTCCTATATACCCACAGTTTTAAATTTTCTTGGGTATTTATCAATTTTTTACTCCTCTATACCCTCAATAGCAATTTTCATTGGGTATTTTGTAACATATTTATTTGCTATACCCTCAATAACATATCCGTCTTAAAGATTCATGAAATTAGATCATACATAAATAAAATTACCGGCAGCAAAAACTGCCGGTAATTTTATTTATGTATGATCAGACTGTAGACAAAGTCCTCGGCAAAAAGCCGAGGATTTTGCCGTATTAGAGAGGCAAAAAGTCAGTATTTTCA